>CAKUNE010000001.1 GCA_934668345.1 uncultured Collinsella sp.
AAGAGGATCTCCCCGGCCGTCGGCCGCAGCATCCCGCAGATCATCTTGAGCGTTGTCGACTTGCCGGCGCCGTTGGGACCGAGCAGCCCGTACACCTCGCCCTCGCGGATATGAAGGCTCACATCGGCCACGGCGTCCTGCGCCTGGTCGCCGCGGCCGAAGCGCTTGGTGAGCCCACGCGTCTCGAGCATGTAACCCATGGGTTTATCCTTTCTCTTCCGGGAGCGCGGGCCGAGTCACCGTGCCCGTGCGCCTTACCTTTCGGGTTCACCATCCATGGTGGGGCGCGTTTCTAACGAAGCCATAACGGCCGTTGGGTTCTTTTGGCGCCAACCCTTCTCGACCCGCACATCATGATTAATTTGCTTAAGGCAACAACTTTCCCGATCGATGTAATCACCGAATCAAAACGTGTACATCACCCTCCAAAACCGACTTTTATCGGCATGTTTGGAGGCTGATGTACACGAATGTGAAATCCACCGCCGCCCAAAAGCGCCTTCCTCATGTCTGGACTCTCTATGCTTACGCTGGATAGACATCGCCGGAACGGGTATAGTATCGAAAGTTTTGTCGTTAACCAGCGGGGGAGTCCTGTGGGCATCAAAAAGAAGATCAAAAAGGAGCTTATCGGCACTTCCGATTACCCGTCGAATAAGATCTTTACGATCTCCAATTTCATCACCTTTACGCGCCTGATCCTCACCCTGGTATTTCTGTACCTGTTTGTGACGGATAACAACCGCGTCATCGCCATCGTTATCTACGCCGTTGCCGCCTCTACCGACTGGATGGACGGTCAGATCGCCCGCATGACCAAGACGGTCTCGTGGCTCGGCAAGGTCATGGATCCCATCTGCGACCGTGCGCTGCTGTTCACCGGCGTACTTGGGCTGGTGGTCCGCGGAGAGCTGCCCATCTGGGTCTGCGTGCTCATTATTGGCCGCGACATCTATCTGGGCATCGGCACGCTTATCGTTCGTCATTATCACCGTCGCCCCATCGATGTCGTCTTTCCCGGAAAGATTGCCACTGCACTGCTCATGACCGGCTTCTCACTCATGCTGCTCGGGTTCCCCATTGTTGACGGCCTGCACCTTTTACCTTCAACCCTCGCGGCCTTCCCGGGTCTCAACGGAAGCTCGGTGCCCCTCGGCATCTTCTTTGTGTATGGCGGCGTGATCTTCTCCATGCTCACCGCTGTCATCTACTCCATTAAGGGCGGAGCGGCCATTAAACAGGCTCTCGAGCATCCCGAGGACGAGGACATCGACTTTCTGAACCCCGAAATCGAAGATTGATTCGTTGGGGTATGATTACGTACGGTTCATTATTTGCGGCTCGTCCGCGATAAGTTAGGGGTTGTCATGGACAACATGGTTAACAATATGCCTCAGAATGATAAGACTGCTGACGCTACCTGCGTATTCCGCGTACCTTCAAGCGATGTCACCGTTCCCGACCTCATGGCCAACGTGCGCATCACCGCCCCCGTTCTGTCCATCGTCAAGGGTCCGCAGACTGGTGCCGCCTTTGAGCTCGAGGACGACGTGACCACCATCGGCCGCGATCCTGCGAACGGCATCTTCCTCAATGACATGACCGTTTCGCGCAGCCACGCGCGCATTATTCGTGAGGGCCTCGGCGCTCGCATCGAGGACCTGGGTTCGCTCAATGGCACCTGGGTCGACGGTGCCATCGTCAATGCAGCCCCGCTGCACGACGGTTCTTCCGTCCAGATCGGTACGTTTACGCTCATCTACCACGAGAGCACGCCGGAGCGCATCGAAACCGGTGAGTAGGGCATGGCCGAACGCAACTATCTGAGTATCGGCCAAGTCGTCAACCTACTTCGAGGCGCATACCCCGATCTTTCGAACTCAAAAATTAGATTTCTAGAAGATGAGGGGCTCATTACCCCTCATCGTACGCCTAAGGGATACCGTCAGTACTCCAAGGAGGACGTTGATCGCCTGGAGGTCATCCTGCACTTGCAGAAGACCCGCTACATGCCGCTCAACGTGATTAAGCAGCGCTTGGAAAACGCCACGGACCTGTCAACGCTCGCTTACGAGGTGGGCTTGCTGTCAGATGTTCCGCTCAAGACGGAGCCCAAGGAGACTAAGCAAAAGCTGCATCCCATCGAGACCATTCCCGATATGCTGGGCGTCGAGATTTCGTTTATCCGCTCGCTCGCCGAGAACGACCTCATTCGCATCATCAAGAGTCCGCAGAATCGTGAGCTCGTCGATGGTCGCGATTTTCCTATCATCCGTTACTGCTCGGAGCTGTCGCGCTTCCACATTGAGCCGCGCAACCTACGTCAGTACGTATCGTCGGCAAACCGCGAGTCTTCGATGTTTGAGCAGGTGCTCGTGAGCATGCTCGGCATGGATACTTCTGATGACGAGCGCGACGCCAAGCTCGAGCGTGCTTTTAAGAAGCTTCACGACCTGACGGAGGGCGTGCACACTGCGCTGCTCAAGAACCGCGTTTTTGAGTCGCTCAACGCCGTGGTCGAGGACGCCGACATCGATGCACTCGATGAGGAAATCGCTCGCTCCGAGTCCACCAAGGCCAAAAACGAAGAAACTGCCGCGACGGCTTCGCACGAGGATTCTCTCGTAAAGCCGCTAAAGGTCATCGCCCCTTCGCAATCCGGCACCGCCACCGCGGGCAAATAACAGCTGCCGCTTATCCGGCAACCCATTGAAAGGTCATGCAATGTACGACTTCGAATCTCAAATCGTCGACATCCCCGACTATCCCGAGCCCGGAGTCATCTTCAAAGACATCACGCCGCTCTTTGGCAACCCCGAGGCGCTCAAAGCCATGACCGATGCCCTCTCCGAGCACTTTGCCGGCATGGGAATCACCAAGGTCGTGGGTCCCGAGGCTCGCGGCTTTATGGTTGGCGTACCGGTGGCTGTGGCCCTTGGTGCCGGCTTTGTTCCCGCACGTAAACCGGGCAAGCTACCCCGCAAGACGGTGAGCCAGAGCTACGAGCTCGAATACGGCACCGACTCTATCGAAATCCATGCCGATGCCATTACCTCTAAAGATACCGTGTTGATTCTGGACGACTTGGTCGCGACGGGCGGAACCGTCGAGGCAACAGGTAAACTTGTGCGAGATATGGGCGCAAAGCTTGTGGGCTACGGGTGTATCCTTGAGCTTGCGTTTCTCAACCCGCGCGAGAAGCTCACGCCGACTGACGACGATGTTGAGCTCTTTAGCCTGGTGACGGTAGACTAGCCGTTACCCTTAGTTACTGGAAAGGAAGCTACATGCGCACAGCAAACACGCACAAAAACATGGCACGCTGCGCTGCTACGGCAACCCTCGCTTGTGTTTTGGGCTTGGGCCTCGCGGCTCCTGCCTACGCCGATACCGCATCCGACCTTGCCGCTGCTCGTACGAAACTCGAGCAGATCGGTACCCAAACCCAGCAGATTTACGATGAGCTCGCCACGCAAACGCAGGCGCTCGATCAGACTGCCGGAGAGATCACGCAAAAGCAGCAGGAGATCGCCGATGGTCAGGCCAAGCTCTCGACCTATGTCGCCGGTGAGTACAAGACCGGCGGTCTGAGCCTGCTTCAGGTTCTGACGGGCGTTGACGACCTGAGCGATATGCTCAACCGTCTGTTCTACTACGGCAAAGTTTCCGATAAGCAGGCTCAGACCATTCAAGAGGTCAAGGAGCTTAAGCAGCAGCTCACCGATAAGCAGGCCGAGCAGGAGAAGAACGTCGCTTCCACGCAGAAAAAGGTCGACGAGCTTAACGCTCAGCAGGCTGAAGCTCAGAGCGTCGTAAACTCCCTGGATTCTCAGCTGCAGGCCGAGCTTGCCGCCGAGGCTGAGGCGAACGCTGCACTGCAGGCGGGCATTAACGCCAGCACTGCCGAGAAGGCCACGGTGAGCAGCGAAACTGCCGGTACGACCGAGAACACCAACAACGGTGGCCAGACCAGCAATAACAACAACCAGGGCGGCAACACTCCGGCTCCTACGCCGGCACCTGCTCCGACGCCGCAGCCCTCCACGCCCGCTCCGGCTCCGACGCCTTCTGCTCCGAGCCAGTCCGTCGATGGCGGTTCTGTTGTCTCGCGTGCATACAGCAAGCTTGGTTGCGCTTATTCCTGGGGCGGAATTGGCCCGAACAGTTTCGACTGCTCTGGTTTTGTTAGCTATTGCCTCACGGGTCGCTATTGCCGCCTCGGCACCACGGGTACCTTTATGGGCTGGACGCGTGTGTCCGATCCGCAACCCGGTGACGTTGTGGTCAACTCGTACCACACCGGCATTTACATCGGTGGTGGTCAGATGATTCATGCTTCCGACTACAACACGGGTGTTATCATCAGCTCGGTTGCCGCCGGCATGAACAACAACTATATCTTCGTTCGCTACTAAGTATTCAGATAAAGCAAAAGAATGGACCTCGTGGCTTTGAGTCATGAGGTCCATTCTTTTGCCTTTAGTGCAGGCGCTATCTAGTTTTGAATACTAGATAGCGGCCCAATCGGTCTGCAAGATGGTTATAATTGTTTGGGAACAATTAGAAAGGACCCTCTATGAGCTGGGCACTTATCTCAGATTCAAGCTGCAACCTCCGCGATTGGCAACCGACCGCACCCCATACCACCTTTGCATTTGCGCCCCTCAAAATTCGAGTGGGGGAGCGTGAATTCGTCGATGACCTTTCGCTCGATGTGCATGAGCTCAACTGCGCTGTTCAGGCGGAGACGAACGCCTCTTCGAGCGCTTGTCCCAGCGTAGGGGAGTGGGCCGAGCTCTTCAAATTGGCAGACAAGACCATCTGCATGCCGATCTCTGAGGGCGTGTCGGGCAGCTACAACGCGGCAACCACGGCTCGCGATATGGTTCTTGCCGAGGAGCCCGACCGACAGATTCATCTAGTCAATTCACGCGCAGCTGGCGGCAAAATGGACCTCATTTTCTTGCTGTTCGACCGCTATCTTGCAAGAAATCCTGATGTCTCATTCGAGGACGCTTGCGCATACTTCGATAGCCTTGAGCAGAACAGCAAAATCCTCTTCAGCTTGTGCAATTACGAAAATCTCGCCAAAGCCGGACGTATCCCTAAGGCAGCCGGCGTCATTGCCAACAAGCTCAATATTCGCATTTTGGGCACGGCGAGTGAAGCCGGCAAAATCGAACTCGTCGGGCACACGCGTGGCGAAAAGAAGATGGTCAACAAGATCATCGACACCATGGAAGCCGAGGGTTTTACGGGCGGCAAGGTCGTTATCGACCATGTCGAGAATGAGGCAGGCGCCCAGGCACTTGCCAGCCGCATTGTGGAGCGCTGGCCAAACTCCAAGACTATCATCATGCCCTGTAACGGGCTAGATTCATACTATGCCGAAATGCATGGGCTCATTATCGGCTACGGCATGGGCGTGGCTTCGGGCAAATAAAGTACAACTAAGCAAAAATACGGGCGGGACAAAGTGACAGATGACCCTTTGTCCCGCCCGTTATATACGTTGGCTAGCTATTAAACCCATTAAACTTAAGATAGCTCATCAGGTACGCCTTCGAAACGAAGGATGAAACTGCACTGCGCACAAGCAGTGACTCCCGCGTTACCTGATGAGCCGTATCGGGAACCGGTGTCTGCTCGACGGAAAAAGCCGCGCGGATCGATGCTTCGAGCTGATCAACAACATAATCGAATGCCGTCGGGGCATCATAGCTCAAACGCTGGATATTAAAAAGTGCCTGGACCGCGGCAATGGGCAGCACCTGCTTAAAAATGCAAATGGCAATCAGGCGCGCAATCTGTTCGCGACCATATTGCTTTTTAATGGGGGCGGGAAGCAAGCCAACCTTTACATAGTTATTGATCATCGAAGGCGTAATAACGGGCTGCTCAACACAAATGGAAAGCGGCTCCATCCACAACGAAACATACTCAATAACCTGGTCGCGATAGAGCGTCACATTGGGAAGCTGATCATAGCGCGGCAAGCTGAGCGTATTGAGCTTACGAACGATATCGGACTGAATAAATGCATCGGGCAGCACCGTTGGCTGAATATCCTCAGGCTTAATGCTGACCGACGTGTCGGACATCGGAATGACGTGTTTTGCATGGTTCATGAGGGTCCTCCGTTCATTTTCTATATTGTATTCTAGATTATCTAGTTTTGGATACCACGTATTACGAAGCCGCATACACAAAGATGGGGTCGATGCGGGCTTGCATCGACCCCATTATGTTAGAAGATAACAACCTTACATAAGATATATTATCGTACTTATCCACGGAGAAACGCGTATGAGCTGGTTGCCGCTATAGCTCCGTCAGAAACGGCAGTCACAACTTGACGTAAACGCTTGGAACGGATGTCGCCGGCAGCAAATAAGCCCGGTGTACGGGTAGTCATGGAATCATCGGTAACAATACCGCCGTCCGGCGCCAGATCGACCAGATGCTCGACAAGCTCGGTATGGGGCTGCGTGCCGGTAAAGACAAAGATACCAAACGAGCCCGGTTCAAAGGTCTCGGTATGCGTCTCACCGGTCGCATTGTCCTTGAATGTGATCGTCGTGGGCATTGCATCACCGGAAAGCTCCACAATACTAGTTTGGTACCTAACTGAAATATTGTCCTTAGCAAGCACCTTCTGCACGACACCCTCGGGCGCACGGAACTGATCGCGGCGCAGTACGATGGTCACACTGCTGGCAATGTCGGAAAGAAACAGCGCTTCCTCGCATGCCGAATTGCCGCCACCGATCACAAACACCTGCTTGCCGCGGAAGAACATACCATCGCATGTTGCGCAATAAGATACGCCACGACCACGATACGTATCCTCGCCAACAAAGCCAGCCGGACGCGGCGTGGCTCCCATGCACGCGATGACACTCCTTGCAGCCGTGTCGCCTATATCGTGGTGAACGGTAAACAGCGCGGAATCGGCATCGTAATCGATACCCGTCACCATACTCCATTCAACCTGAGCTCCCAGGCCCTCTGCATGCTGCTGAAAACGTTCACCCAGCTCAGCACCACTTAACAGCGGAATGCCAGGGTAATTCTCAATCTCGTTGGACGTGGCGATCTGGCCACCCGACATGCCCTGCTCAATCACGGTCGTCGTCAGGTTGGCGCGCGCTGCGTAAATGGCGGCAGCATAGCCTGCAGGGCCTCCGCCGATAATCGCAACATCGATCGGCTGATCGGTAGTCATGAAGAGTCCTCTCGTCGAAACATTGACGTTCGTTGCGCTCATACCCAAATTTACGTGAACATGACACTCATGCACTACAATGATAAATCGCGTAACAAAGCTGAAGGGGAGTTATCGATGAATCAAACGCAGACGAGCAATGACGCTCCCCTGCCTATGCAAGCCACTCCCCAACCGCAGCAAAAGGCTGTTGTACCTGCACAAAAGCCCCTCGTAACCATTGTGCACGCATCGGTTGGATCGGGCCACAAAGCCGCCGCTAACGCCATCGCGCAGGCATTTGATCTTATCCGTGGCACCAAAGGTATTCCTGAGGATATCGAGATTGAAGTACTCGATATCCTCGATTTTGGACGTATTAAATTCGACGGCAATAAGACCGCGGCATCATTTACGGGAGCAACGCGCCCGATTTACGACCTGACCTGGCGTTATACGTTTACAGGGCATCTGCTCTGGGGCGGCGGCACGGCATGGTCTCGCATTATGTTCCCAGCCTTCAACGAATATATCCGCACCCGCAGGCCCATAGCCGTGGTCGCAACACACATTACGGCAGCCAATGTTGCTGTGGGCGCCCGCGTCATCACGGGTATCGATTATCCGGTTATCTGCGTACCAACCGATTACGAGGTCGAGGGCTTTTGGCCCCACAAGGACACCGACTTATTCTGCGTTGCCAACGAGTTTATGGCCGAAACGCTCCGCCCACGAAAGGTTCCCGAGGCAAAGATCCGCATTACGGGAATCCCCATTCGAGCCGGATTCGACACCGACTACAATCGCGGGGAAGAACTGAAAAAGTTCGATTTGCCTACCGACAAAACTGTCGTACTGGTGATGGCCGGCGCCAGTTTACCCCAGCCCTACGTACGTTTCCGCGCAGCAATGGATCACACCCTCCCCTTCCTACGCGGCTTCGAGGACATGCACTTTGTCTTTTTACCGGGCAAGGATAAGGAATACGCCACTCGCCTCAAGACGCTCTTCGACGCCATGAAGCTCGAAAACGTCACAGTTCTGGACTACGTGGACGACATGGCGGCCCTCATGCACGGCTGCGATCTGGCAATTCTCAAATCGGGCGGACTTACAGTCACCGAGTGTCTGTGCGCGCACCTGCCGATGATCCTGCTGGGCAAGTCCTACGGTCAAGAAAAAGCCAACACCACCATGCTCACCGGCATGGGTGCCAGCATGCATGTCACCACGGCACGTGAGCTCATCGTGACGCTCCGTCACCTACACGACCACCCCGAGTCACTCAAAGCTCTGCTCATCAACGGCGAAGTACTACGCCGCCCCCACGCAGCCGAAGACATCGCCATCGCCACCATGGAGCTCGTAGGCAAGCCCCAAAAACGAAAACGAGCCTTCTGCCGCTTCTACTGGGGCGGCAAGCCCGCACATATCCGCTAGAGTCTTAATGTCCGCTGCCCAGCGGGGGCCGCCCTTATATCATTCCATGCTCAAACATTCTCGCTACGCTGCGAAACTGCGCGTGGAACGATATAAGGGCGGCCCCCGCTGGGCAGCTACGTTTACGTACAAGTGGCTAACCCGATTTCCACATTAGAATCTTCGAAGGTAAACCAAAATAAATCACAATAGTTGGCCGATACGGCAAAGAGATCGTTCCTTTGTCGCATTGGCCAACTACTATGATTTATATTTTTTCAAGCATGTAGCCCTTTCGCCTGAGCCCCATATATATCGTCCCGCGCGCAGTTTCGCAGCGAAGCGAGAATGTTTGAGCACGGGATGATATATATGGGGCTCAGGCGAAAGCGGGATCCATGCGCCCCTGCGAAGCGAGAATGTTTGAGCATGGAATGATATGTGTGAGGGACGGGCGGGAGGGATACGAGCGCCCCGCGCAGCGAGAATGTTTGAGCACGGGATGATATATAGGGGCCTCCTAGGGGAAGCGGACATTGCGATGCTACGTTCAGCAAAGCAAAAGGGCTAAGCAACGCCGCTAGAACCGAAACCGCCGGCTGCTCGGTCGGTTTTGTCTAGTTCTTCTACTTCTACGAGGTTGACCGTGGGGACTTCTTGGATGACTAGTTGGGCGATGCGGTCGCCTTTGTTGATTTGGATGTTGTTGGTGGGATCTAGGTTGATGAGGATGACTTTGAGTTCGCCTCGGTAGTGGGCGTCGATGAGACCGGGCGTGTTGACTATAGACAGGCCTTGCTTGATGGCCAGGCCGCTGCGGGGCTGGACGAAGCCGGCGTAGCCGTCGGGCAGAGCGATGGCCAGGCCCGTGGAGACCAAACGGCGCTCAAAGGGCTTCAGGACGCAGTCCTCGTTGGAGCGCAGATCCAAGCCGGCATCGGTGGGATGGGCGTATTTGGGAAGCTCGACGGTGGGGTCGAGACGCTTTATGTTGACGGTAATGTTGGACATGGAATCACCTTAGCTTGTCGAGCTCTTGCAGAAACTCATCGACGTCTTTGAAATCGCGGTAGACCGAGGCAAAGCGAATGTAGGCCACTTTGTCGATCTTGGCCAAGCGCTTGAGCACCATGTCACCCAACTCATGGGACGTGACGGCCGTCAGCGTGCGAGAGCGCAACTCGACCTCGATGTCGTCGATAATCTCATTGAGCTTCTTAGTGTCGATATCGCGCTTGATGGTGGCGCGCATCAAGCCAACGAGCAGTTTATTGCGATCGAACCGCTGCTTGGTTCCGTCTGACTTAATGACCTCGATTGGGTCTTCACATCGCTCAAACGTTGTAAAGCGGTAGTTACACGAGCAACATTCGCGACGACGCTTAATGGTGTTATTTGACTCCTGCATACGGGAATCAACGACGCGGGTATGTGCCTTGCCGCATTTGGGACAGCGCATGGTACCTCCTCTTAAACGATAACAAGGGTACCATGCGCAGCGCGATAATGATTACGAACGAGCGGGAACCTTAAGATGCGCACCGGCGGCGAGCGAACCATGCTCCAGATGATTGACGTTACGGATCATGTCAGAAGTCTCATGCGTGGAAAGGCCTTCGATTGGATATTCCTCGGCAAGCGACCAAAGAGAATCGCCAGGCTGAACGCGAATGGTCTCGTAGGTAATGTTGGAAACGGACTCGACATACGCAGCGTGACGAGCGTTAAAGACCGACGTAGCGAGGACAAAGAAGAGCGTAAGCGCAACGGCGACGGCGACAATCGTCGGAACCTTGAGGGCAACGCGGGCCGGCGCGACTACAGTCTGCTGATTGCGAGCAGGCTTTACGGTCAAAGGCTGAATGCCGGAGCGGCCACCCTGAACAACCGTAAAAGTGGGTTCTGCAGGCGTCTCGAGCTTAAGGGCGAGGTTTCCCTGGACCATATTCGTTGCGTTCATCATGTTCTCCTCTCGCGTGTTTTGCTGAGAACAGTTTTATCAAGCCGCGCGGACAAAAATGTCTAGCGCGAGAACGAATGTTCGGTTATTATTATCTTCGAACAGTTGTTCCTGTCAAGCAAAATTCGAACATTTGTTTGACATGGGTAGAGAGGATGCCCTGATGGCTCGCAAAATTACCAAGCGCCAGCAGCAAATTTACGACTTCATCAAGGAATATCAGCAGGAGAAGGGTTATCCGCCCAGCGTGCGCGAGATGGCTTCTGCCGTGGGCCTTTCCTCCCCTAGCACCGTTCACGCACATCTCTCTGCCTTGGAGGCTCGCGGCTTGCTTAAGCGCGACGCCACCAAGCCTCGCGCCCTAGAGCTCTTTGATGAGGATGGATCCTCCGTCTCGATCTCCAAGTCTGACGAGCCCACCGCGCCCCGCGGCACCGTATCGCTACCGCTCGTTGGTCGCGTGGCCGCCGGGATCCCCATCCTGGCCGAGCAGAACATCGAGGACACTTTTACCATCCCGACCGAAATCGCCACAGATCAGGGCTCTTTTATCCTTGAGGTGCATGGGAACTCGATGATCAACGTAGGAATCTATAACGGCGACTACATTATCGTTCGAGAGCAAAAGAGCGCCATGAACGGCGAGATCGTCGTGGCCATGATCGATGGGTCCGCGACCGTCAAGACGTTCTACAAGGAGCAGGGCCGCGTGCGTCTACAACCCGAGAACGACACCATGGAGCCTATCTATGCGACAAATCCTGTCATCCTGGGTAAGGTCGTCGGTTTAATGCGCCGGTTCTCGTAATGCAAAAACGCATCACCATCTTTGATACCATCCGAGGGTTTACGATGCTATCGATGGCAGGCTTTCACGCCTGCTACGATCTCGCATACCTGTACAGCTGGGACATGCCCTGGTTTACCCAGACCATCTTTCAAGATATCTGGCGCGCCAGCATCAGCTGGGTATTCTTGTTTATCGCGGGTTGGATGTGCACGCTCTCACGCAACAATGCTAAACGAGCCGCCAAATACGCTGTCGCAGCTTTGGTCGTCTGGATCGCGACAACGCTCGTATCGGTCGACGATTCGGTGAACTTCGGCATCATTTATTGTATGGCAGCGTGCACCGCGATGGTGGCCGTCTCACGACCGATGCTTCAGAACGTGTCCAGCACGTGGGGCATTGCGATATGTCTCGCTCTCTTTGCAGCGACATGGGGCATCCCAAAATCGACCTATTCATTCCCCTATCTGGCGTGGTTGGGATTTCCAGGGCCCTGGTTTGTTTCGGGGGACTACTATCCGATCATTCCGTTTATATTCATGTACCTAGCAGGATATTTCGCAGCGCGTACGGCTCAAAGATGTGAAAAACCAGTCCCAAACTGGGCTTATGCCAACCCCCTACCGGCACTAGCCCAGCTCGGGCGTCATGCCCTCCCCTTTTATTTATTACACCAACCCATAATACTTGGTGTATTGGAACTCATTTACTCGGTGCGATAGCGCTCAAGGCGCGGAGCGATTCGGGCCGGCAACTTAGCAACGATGCGAACGCCGTCCTCAAGGTATTCCTCGTGCAGAAGCGTTCCCTGTTCGTGCACGAGCGTGATCAAGGCGCCCTCTCGATACGGAATATCGGCAGACAGCAATACATCCGTTGCCGACGCCTCGCGAGCGATGCGCTCGACCAAGCCATCAAGCCCCTCGCCTGTCTCCGCCGAGAACAGCACCGCCTCGGGGTAGCGACGACGAAAGCTCAGGCGATCAACGCTATCGAGCAGGTCGATTTTATTGAACACGGTAAGCGTCAGGCGCTCACCGGCACCGATCTCATCGAGCACGCGATCGACAGCCTCGAGCTGACGCTCATAGTCCTCATCGGAAGCATCCACGACCTTAAGGATCAAATCGGCGCCGAGCACCTCGGATAATGTGGACTTAAAGGCGTCGACAAGACCGTGCGGCAGCTTTTGGATAAAGCCGACCGTATCGGTAATGGTCATGCCACGACCGCCAGGTAAGCGATACGAGCGCGTCGTTGGATCGAGCGTGGCAAACAGCTTGTCCTGCGAAAGCACCGTAGAGCCCGTCAGCCGATTGAGTAACGTCGACTTACCGGCATTGGTATAGCCAGCCAGCGCAACGCGAAACGCCGGCGACTCGATACGACTCTTGGATTGAACATCGCGACGCTGTTCTACCTGTTTAAGCTCGCGACGAAGCGCGGCGATCTTGTTGCGAATCAAGCGACGATCGACCTCGAGCTGGCTTTCGCCCTGGCCAAAGCGTGAACCGATACCGCCGCGCGTCTGTTCCTTGGCAAGATGGCTCCACATGCCACGCAGGCGTGGCAGAAGATACTGCAGTTGCGCCAACTGCACTTGCAGACGACCCTCACGCGTCTGAGCATGAAGGCCAAAGATATCAAGAATCAATGCGGTGCGATCGATAATCTTAACCGGTTCGCCCACGGCTTTCTCAAGATAAGACTGCTGCGAGGGCGTTAAATCGTCGTCGAAGATAACGACATCGGCATCCATACGGTGCACGAGCCCGCAAAGTTCCTCAACCTTACCGGAGCCAATAAACGATTTTGGATACGGCTTTACCAGACGCTGCGACAAACGCGCCACGCACTGGGCGCCAGCCGTATGAGCCAGGCGCTCAAGCTCGTCAAGCGAACGATCGAGCGGCCAAGCGTTATCGCGCCACTCAACGCCGACAAGAATGGCACGTTCGGGCTCAGGCGCCGTGGGAACAAGGGGAAACCGAGCCATTAGGCCGCCTCGATACGGTGAAGGATATCCTCAACGACCTCATCGATCGTAAACTCGTCCATATCGAACCACGCGATACGATCGTCACGCTTAAACCACGAAAGCTGTCGCTTGGCATAGCGACGCGAGCGCATCTTGATGAGTTCGCGAGCCTCATCCATGGAAATCACGCCGTTAAAGGCATCGATAATCTCTTTGTAGCCAATCGCCTGCATCGACGTCAGGGCATCTCCCAACCCCTGATCCATAAGACCGCGGACCTCATCAACAAGACCCTGCTCAAACATCAAATCAACGCGTAGGTTAATGCGCTCGTAGAGCACCTCGCGATTACGCGTCAGACCAAACCACAGAGCATGATAATGCTCGCGCGGAACACTGAACTGTGACTTCTGCTGGGCATAAGACACGCCATCATCGTGCATCTCGAGTGCACGAATCACACGGCGCACGTTATGGGGATGAATAACCGCAGCAGACTCAGGATCGCGTTCGGCAAGCAGCGCATGCAGCGCCTCTTCACCAATACGCTCGGCAAGCTCTTGATAACCTGCGCGGCGATCATCCTCAAGCTCTCCCGAGGGAAAGTCCATCTCGTCGAGAGCAGCCTTAAGATACAGACCCGTACCGCCACAAAATACCGGCAGACGTCCCAGCCCAAGCAAGCGCTCAACATGAGCTCGAGCATCGGCCTGATACAGCGCTGCAGAATACGCCACACCCGGCTCTACGATGTCAACGAGGCGCAGCGGCGCCGTACACTCGTCGGGCGCCATCTTTGCCGTGCCAATGTCCATGCCTCGATAGATTTGCATCGCATCACACGACAGCACTTCGGACGAAAGACGAGCGGCCAGGCGGTCGGCAACATCGCTCTTGCCAACCGCCGTCGGCCCGACGATCGCTACAGCAGAAAGACTTGCACCGGGAGAAATCATTAGCGAGGCTCGCCCACAACGGAGCCAGACAGATACCACGTCTTGGCGACATCCACATCGACGTCGACGATCTTGCCGATGAGCTGATCGATGCTATAACCTGCAGGGATCGGCGCATGGACCGTCTGGTTCTTGGGGCTCTTACCAAGAAGAACAGCATCATTCTTCTTGCTCGTACCCTCAATAAGTGCGGGCACCACAGTGTGAAGCTCGCCCTGGTTGTACTCATGCGCCGTGGTCTCGATAACCTTCACCAGACGGTTAAAACGCTCAAGAATAACCTCATGCGGCGTGGGGTCATCAATCTCGGCAGCCGGGGTTCCGGCGCGCTTGGAATAGATGAAGGTGTAGGCCTGAGCATAACGAACCGTCTCGGCAAGCGAAAGCGTCTGCTCAAAATCTTCCTCGGTCTCACCGGGGAAGCCAACGATGATATCGGTGGAGAGCGCAATATCGGGCATACGGTTACGAATGCGATCCACCAAGCCCAGATAGTCCTCGCGCGTATAGCGACGATTCATCTCTTTGAGGATGCGCGTCGAGCCCGACTGAACGGCCAGATGCAGCTGCGGCATGACGGCAGGCGTCTCGGCCATGGCGTCAATGGTCTCGGGCAGCAGGTCCTTGGGGTGCGAGGAGGTAAAGAAGATACGCTCTACACCCGTATCACCCACGGCACGCAGCAGGTCGGCAAAGCGCGGTTTGCCAAACAGGTCACGACCGTAGGAGTTGACGTTTTGACCCAGCAGCGTGATCTCGCGCACGCCCTGGCGCACCAGACCGGTCACCTCGTCAACGATTTCCTCGAAGGGGCGGCTCTTTTCGCGACCGCGAACATACGGCACGATGCAATAGGTGCAGAAGTTATTGCAGCCCGTCATAATGGGCACCCAGGCGTGATACTGCGTCTCGCGATGCCACGGCATGCTCATGGCATCCGTGTCCTCGTGTTCGTTGGTGCGGATGTGGCGCTTGCCGTCCAAGAACGCCTCGGCGATAAGTTCCGCCACATGCGCAATGGAATGCGTGCCAAAGATGACGTTAACGTTATCGACGTTGGTAAGCAGACCCTCGCCGTCGCGTTGGGCGATACAGCCACCGACGGCAACCACGCGTTTGCCAGAAGGCGAAGGCGGCAGGCTCTTGCAGGAATTGCACTGTCCGTACAGACGAGTATCGGCAGCCTCGCGCACACAACACGTCATGAAGACGACGATGTCAGCATGCTCGGGGTCAAGCGCCATCAGGCAGCCATACGAATCGAGCAGGCCACTCACGCGCTCAGAGTCGTGCTGATTCATCTGGCAGCCAAATGTGCGGATAAAGTAGGTTTTACCGGCAAGAATATCGCGTGCGGAACGCTGGTCCATATGAATTAGTCCTAACGGGGTGGAATCTACGGAATCACGAAAATGAACGGACGCAGGGCAATGCGTCTATGCCACAGGCTTAACGTCATCCATGACGACGCTATCCATAGCAGATCGATTAATCTGATGAACATAAATCGAAAGACGGATAGCCGTGCGAGACTCTCCGTTGATGAGGATGTCCGAAAACACCGGTGCGCAGGAAATATCAAAACCGGTCGGAATCAGAAAACCACGCGCGATGGCAACGGCCTTGATGGCCTGGTTGACAGCACCGGCACCGACACACTGAATATTAACCGGCACGCCATCTTTGACCATGCCGGCAATAGCGCCGGCAACGGACGCGGGCGATGATTTGCTTGATACCTTCAGGCAATCCATGAAGAAACTCCTGCGTTTAAAAGTACGTTTTAACTGCAACAACTGTATCGTACCGAGCGGACTCGGTAAAGGCACTATTCCTCTTTGGCAAGATCGAAGGTCACGGTGATGCGATCACGCGAAACGCGAATCTTGGGGTCGCCGCAGAGGTTGAGATAATACCGGGCGGCAAGCTCATTAAAGTCGCGCTCGACAGCGCGAGAGAACTGAGCCATGTCGTCTTTGGCGATGCGCAAGCCGCGCCGGTCTTTTGCGAGATCGACCGGGGCGGGGGCATGCGATGTCGAATCGCGCTCGCGCAGCAGACGCGCCGTCACGCCGCGTACGGGCTTGATTTGACCAGCCAAGATGCGATGAGCCGTTCGCTCGGACATCTCGAGGCCCAGCCCCAAACAGATGCGGATAAAGTCCTCAGCATCCGAGGCAAGACCCAAGCGGTCGACAACGGGAAGCTCGTTTTCGTCATCGATGAACAGAAGATGCGACGTATCGAGGCGGCTGGACGCCTGCGCATAGAGGGTCGCGGCGATCTCGGACGGAGAACCCAGATACACATCGCAACCACGCAGTTCCTCGAGGGCAAACTCGCACGCAGCGCGAATAATGTTATGCGGGCCGCGAGCACAGACATAATGCCCGTCCTCGTCCTTGACGGCCTGAGGCCAACTCGACTGATCGGCGCGCTCGCCGAGGCGGTCGGTAGCGACGCTCACCTTTATCGAAGAGCCAAGATCGACACCCGATGTGACCACGCGAGCCTCATCAGTGTTCTGCTTGATCGAGAACAATGCCATGCCGCGGCCGTGAACGCCCCAACGGTCCATCTTCATGCTCTCGAGCTTGGAGGTAACGCGGGCATCGAAGATGCGCTCCTGCATATCCTGCGGAACGCCCGAACCGTTATCCAGAAAGACAAGCGTGCGGACGCCATCTTCCTTGGTCGTGGCGAGATAGACCTTGTCGGCGCCGGCATCGCGAGCATTACGGAGCATTTCGATGACGATATCCTCGACATGCTGAATGTCGTGCTTTGCCTGGCGCCGCTCGGCCTCCGAAACGCGGAGGCGGACATACCCCTCGCCAAGGTTCTCCTCGACGCGAAGGCTGCCCTCCCCCGACATCGACGCGATAAATGAGATGAGCTCGTTCGCGTCGCTCATGTTATTTAGCGATATCGACAGCGCGGCTCTCGCGAATCACGACGACGCGCACCTGACCGGGATACTCCATCTCTTCCTCGATCTGATGGGCGATATCGTGGGCCAGGACCGTGGACTGGGCATCGGAAATCTTGTCCGGCTGAACCATGACGTGGACCTCGCGACCAGCCTGCATGGCATAGGTGCGCTCGACGCCGTCATGGGAGTTGGCGATCTCCTCGAGCTTCTCCAGGCGCTTGATGTAGTTCTCTGCCGACTCACGACGAGCGCCGGGGCGAGAGGCGGAAACGGCATCGGCCGCCTGAACCAGAACATCGAGCACCGTATTGGGATCGACATCGGCGTGGTGTGCCTCGATAGCATGAACGATAACGGGCTTCTCACCATAGCGACGGGCGAGCTCAGCGCCGATGACGGCATGCGGGCCCTCGACGTCATGGTCGATAGCCTTGCCCAGATCGTGCAGCAGGCCGGCGCGCTTGGCAGTCACAACGTCCAGGCCAAGCTCAGAAGCCATAACGCCGCACAGATCGGAGACCTCAAGGGAGTGCTGGAGCACGTTCTGGCCAAACGAAGTACGGTAGCGAAGAGCACCAAGGGTCTTGACGACCTCGGGATGCAGGTCGTGGATACCGGTATCGAAGGCAGCCTGCTCGCCAGCCTCACGCACGCGCTGCTGAACCAGGTCGGCAGCCTTGTGATACATCTCCTCGATGCGGGCGGGGTGAATGCGGCCGTCGGCGATGAGGTTCTCGAGGGCGACACGGGCGGTCTCACGACGGACCGGGTCGAAGCTCGAAAGAACGACGGTCTCGGGCGTGTCGTCGATCACGAGGTTGACGCCGGAAACCTGCTCGAAGGTCCGAATGTTGCGACCCTCGCGACCGATGATACGGCCCTTGAGGTCATCAGAGGGAATGTGCACGGAGGTAACGGTGACCTCGGCAGTATGGTCGGCAGCGCAGCGCTGAATCGCCAGAGACAGAATCTCCTGGGCGGTCTTGTGGCACTCGGCGCGAACCTGCTGCTCGGACTCGCGAATGATCGTGGCGGCCTCGTGGGTGACCTCGCCGCGAACCTTATCGAGGAGCTCCTTGTGGGCGTCCTCGCGGGTAAGGTCGGCGATACGCTCGAGCTCGGAGGTCTGCTTTGCGCAGAGCTCCTCGAGCTCACGGGAGCGCTTCTCGACCTGACCGGCCTGGCTGGACAGCTGATGCTCGCGCTTGTCGAGAGCGTCGTTGCGGCGATCGAGGGATTCCTCGCGCTGCATCACGCGGTTCTCGAGCGTACGAATCTCGTTCTTACGCTGCTTGTCCTCGGCCTCAGCGGCCTGCTTGTTCTTGATGATCTCCTCTTTAGCCTCGAGTAGAGCCTCTTTTTTGAGGGTCTCGGCCTGACGCTTGGCATCACCGATCAGGGACTCGGCCTGTGCGTGTGCCGACTGGATTTTTTCGTCGGCCTCGTGAAGACTACCCTGCTTGGCGGTGCGCATGTAGGCAATGGCGGCGATGGCACCCAAAACGATGCCAACGAGCGCTGCGATGATAGGCATGCTCACTCCTTTTTATGGATTCGTTACACAACAAAGCGAACCGTCCTTACGAACGGCTCGCGACATTTGAGTAATATGGGCGCAGCTTATGCGGGTCGGATACAGATAAACATATAAACAAACTCATCACAGATGAGCACATATCACAAAGCAAATGACAGTGTTTATCGTACGTTGAACCACAACAACTGTCAAATAAATGGCCCCAGCACGGCGGCTAAAACGCGGTGAACGGCAGGGCCACAAAACGCATACGCCTAAACCGCACATTCCTCACGTTCGGCATCGAGACGTGCCTTAACGGCATCGGCGGCGATGTGATACGAAAAGCCCTTGCCCATCAAAAACCGAACCAGTTTTTCGAATCCGCGCGTCTCTGGAACACGCCGCTTGGAGAGCAGGGCTGACGCACGCGCCAAATCGTCTTCGACGGCAAAATAATCCTCGGGATAACCGGGAATGTCATCGAGCACGACATGACGGCGCTTGAGCTCGGTCTCGATTTTACGCTGTCCCCAACCGCGCCGCTTGCGTTCCTCGATAAAGTACGAGCAAAAGCGGTTCTCGTCTAAAAAGCGATACTCGGTGGCGCGCTCGACGGCGAAATCGATCGCGGACTGGTGAAAGCCGTAGCGAGCCAGCTTGTCACGGACCTCACCCGTCGCATGGTCGCGGCGCGATAACATCTCGGTCACCATGGTAAGCGCACATTTACGCTCGATGAGCTGCACCGCATCACGAAAGTTATCCCAATCACAGGGAAGATCGGGGCGGTTTTTGACATACAGCCGCGCGACCCGCACGGGGATCCAAATGGACCGCTCAAAACCGCCCTCAAGCTCACAATCGATATGTGCGCAAGGCTTTTTGGACGCATAGCCGCTCGAGAACGAGGAGGCCGCCTTCTTATCGGGAAAGACGACCGTGGCCTCGGTCACCGTATACGACATGAGCGTAACCGCTACTCGTCGTCATCATCGAGCATGGCGGAACCATCGATGGCGTAAAGCTCGTCAAACTCCTCAGACGCAGGCTGATCGGTCAGCTCGACCTCGGATGGAGCATCGTCGTCAAACTCAAGCCCGCAGGCAAGGCGGACCTTATGCTCAATCTCGTCGGCGCAATCGGGGTGTTCGCGCAGGAACGCCTTGGCGGCCTCGCGACCGTTGCCGAGCTTGTCCTCGCCATAGGCAAACCAGGAGCCCATCTTCTTGCAGATGCCGCACTCGACAGCCATGTCCAGAATCGAGCCTTCCTTAGAGATGCCCGTACCGTACATGATGTCAAACTCAGCAGAACGGAACGGAGCTGCCACCTTGTTCTTAACGACCTTGGCGCGCACGCGGTTACCGATAACCTCATCCTTAAGCTTAATGCTGTCGATGCGGCGAATGTCGATACGCACCGAAGAGAAAAACTTAAGAGCGCGGCCGCCCGTCGTGGTCTCGGGGTTGCCGAACATGACGCCGATCTTCTCACGCAGTTGGTTAATGAAGATGCACGTCGTGTTGGACTTGGACAGCGAGCCGGCAAGCTTGCGGAGCGCCTGGCTCATCAGGCGAGCTTGCAAGCCGACCGTGGTATCGCCGATCTCTCCCTCGATCTCGGCACGCGGGGTCAGCGCGGCGACGGAGTCGACGACGATGGCATCGATGGCGCCGGAACGCACGAGCATGTCAACAATCTCGAGCGCCTGCTCACCCGTATCGGGTTGGGAAATCAGTACCTCGTCGATATCCACGCCAATGCGCGCGGCATACGTGGGATCGAGCGCGTGCTCGGCATCGATAAATGCCACCACGCCACCCATTGCCTGGGCCTCGGCCAGGATCTCGAGCGAAAGCGTCGTCTTACCGGAGGACTCAGGACCGTAAATCTCGACGATACGGCCGCGCGGCACACCGCCGATACCCAGAGCGGCATCGAGTGCCAGAGCGCCCGTGGGGATGGCCTCGACCTCAAGCTCGGGGCCGCCGTCACCATACCTCATGATGGAGCCTTGACCGAACTTCTTCTCGATCTCGGCCTTGGTGGTAGCGATCATCTCTTCGCGCTCTTTACCCGTCGTGGGTGCATGAACGGTACGTACGGGACCTGAATTCTTGGCCATGAATAGCCCTCCTCTTAACAACCTGCATCGATAATAAACGAACGGCTGTTCGTGGTCAACCGTTCAGGCCAATCATATGCAGGCAGTCTTTCCAAAACCCAACCAAACGCCGACCAAATACTGACCAAATGCTTGACCACATAGGGCCAAATATAAGCAAGGAAGGCGAAAATAAACCTATGACCAGCAAAAACGCTGAATTTGTCAGAGGTCCCTATCTCCACAATTAAGGGGCCCTAAGGCCCCTTAAAACACGTCTATTCCATATAGTTGAGCACAAGGGCAATGCGTCCCAATGCCTCCGCGACCGCATGGGCACGAACACACGAACGGTCGCCCTCATAGTGGCAGCGCACAGAGTCCACGACCGGCACTTCCCCATCAGCCGCGCGATACGCCCAGCCAATATAGAAAGTGCCAGCCGGATCGTCCTCAGTGCCGCCGCCGGGGCCGGCATAACCCGTTGCGCTCACTGCAATATCGCTCTGGTACAGCTCCAGCGAACCCGCCGCCATCTCGCGCGCGGTCTGATGCGACACCGCGGTATAGCGGTCGAGCGTCTCCTGCTCAACGCCCAGAACGCGATGCTTGATCTCATCGCAGTAGGTCACCGCACCGCCACGCAGCACCGCCGAGGCGCCCGGGATATCGGCAATCGTCGAGGCGATCATACCCGCCGTCAGCGACTCAGCCGTCGAAACCGTCACGCCCCGAGCGCTCGCGCGCTCGACAATATCGCGCGCCAGCTCCTCGTTATGTGCGGAAATCTGCTCAAAAGAGTCCGTCATACCCACCAGGACCTAGACCGAAAAGACGATCTTGCGGCAGTTCCAGAAGTACTGGGCGCCCGAGATAACGGTCAGGACAACGGCAACGGCATACAGGAAGCGCGACACCGAGTAGATGCCGAGCGTCAGCGCCAGCGGGCCAAGGTGCAAGCCGGCCATCGCAAAGACGCACAGGTAACCGCAGATGGAGACCATCGTGGTCGCCGTCTTGTACTTGCCAAGCTTATCGGCGGCAACGACCACGCCGGCGGCACTCGCAACCATGCGCAGGGCGCTTACCAACAGCTCGCGGAACAAGATGATGAACACGGACCAAACCGACACGGCGCCAAAGTCCAAGAACAGCAGCAAGGCCGAGAACACGAGTAGCTTGTCGGCGATGGGGTCCAAGAATTTACCGAAGTCGGTGATCTCGTTGCGCGAACGCGCCAGGTAGCCGTCAACCTTATCGGTGCACGACAGGATCACATACAGAATGAAGGCAGCGGCGGCGAGCGGGCCGTCGAAGGTGCTCCAATCCGTACCGGCAACGCTCGTGTGAGACAGTGCCGACACGATCATGAACACCGGGATAAAGACGATGCGAACGCACGTCACGATGTTGGCGGGCGTCCAGACACTCGTCAGTTCCTTATTGCTCTCGTTAGCCACAACGCGCTCCTACTCCACAACATGACCGATAAGCTCATAGCAGAAGCTATCGGTAAACTCGACCGTCAGAATATCGCCCACAGATGCCTCGCTGGCATCCAGATGCACCGCGCCGTCGGAATCAGGCGCCTGGAACCAGGCATGTCCGATCAGCTCGGCGCCGTCCTCGGTCTCTTCGATACCGTCGACAATCACCTGGGCGCGCTCGCCCACATGTGCGGCAGTTGCAGCAAAACCGAGCGACTCGGCCAGGTCCATGGCCTCCTGGGCGCGCTCGAGCTTAACCTCCTCATCGACCTGGCCCTCCATCTTGGCGGCCAGGCTGCCTTCCTCCTGCGAGTAGGCAAAGACGCTCGTGTAGTCAAAGCCGACGGTGTCCATAAAGTCGATAAGGTCGCGGAACTCGTCGTCGGTCTCGGTCGGGAAGCCGACCATGGCCGTGGAACGGATCACGATGCCGGGGATACGCTCACGAAGGTCGCGGAACAGATCCTCGAGCTCCTGGCGCGAACCGGAGCGACGCATGGCCTTAAGGATGCGAGCATCGCAGTGCTGCACGGGGATATCGATATAGGGCAGCACCTCGGGCGTATCACGAATGGTCTCGATAAGCTCGTCGGTCATGCCCTCGGGCTGCAGGTAGAGAACACGGACCCAGACGTTCTGCGGACGCACGGCCTCGGCTACGGCGCGCAGCAGCTGCGCCAGATTGCGCGGCGAGCCCTCGGCGACGTCACCATCCGCAAAGTCGGTGCCCCAGATGCCCGTGTCCTGGCCGATCAGCACGATCTCTCGCACACCGCCGGCAACCAAGTCGCGCACCTCGGAGATAATGCTCTCGGCATTGCGCGAGTGATAACGACCGCGGATATACGGGATCATGCAGAAGCTACAGAAGCGGTTGCAGCCATCGGAGATCTTGACGTAGGCAACGGCACCCTCGACGGTGCGCTTGATCTGCGGAATATAGGCGGCAATCTCGCGCTCGACGCCCAGCACGCCATCGATGACCGCCACGATGCCATCCTCCTCGTCGGCCTTCACAAAGGCAGCGACCTCGGGCAGCTCATCGGGCAGGTCGTCGCCATAGCGCGACGGCACACAGCCGCACATGACGATGGGGCAAGAACGAACGCCGTCCTGAACCTCGTTGGCGAGCTCGAGCGTGGTCTCGATGCTCTCGGACGTTGCGGAGGCAAGGAACGAGCATGTATTGACGATGGCGATATCGGCATCCTGCGGGTCGAATGCTTCCTCGTAGCCTGCGGCGGTCAAAAGAGAACGCATGCGGTCGGTGTCAACCTCGTTCTTAGCGCACCCGAGGGTGATGTAGAGCACGGAGCCCAACGGTGTATCCATGTTGGAAAGCGGTCCTTTCGAATGATATTAGCGGTAGTTGGTGAACTGAAGCGGCTGGCCGTAGTCCTGGTCGCGCAGAAACTGGATCACGGTCTGCAACGCGTCCTTCGAAGCAGAGGAAACACGCAGCTTGTCGGCCTCGATGGTCACCTTGACCTTGAGCTTTTGGTCCCTGATGTCCTTGTTGATCTTCTTGGCGGTCGCCTGGTCGATACCCTCGACGATATGGCCGAGCACGCGCACGGTGCCGCCCGACGCCGCCTGCGGAGCATCCCACGAGACAGCCTTGAGGTCGATACCGCGCTTGATGAGCTTGGAGCTCAGCACGTCGATAATCTGCTTGGAGACAAAGTCAGCCGGGGCGTTGATCGTAAAGAGCTTGTCGCCCTTCGAAAGCTCGATCGTGGCGCCGGAATCCTTAAGGTCATAGCGCTGGGAAATCTCGCGCGTGGTCTGCTGGAAGGCGTTGTCGACTTCTTGCATGTTGACCTCGGACACGACGTCGAAGCTGGAATCTTTAGCCATGATATTTCCTTTCGCGTACGAGCGGCTTAGTAGCTATCGTACGAATAGTCGGTAGAATCGGTGGGCGTCTGACCGTCAGTTGCGGTATCGGTGCCATCCGTGGACTGGGCATCGGTGCCGTCGGTGGTGTCGTTACCATCGGTGGCGTCGGCACCATCAGAACTTTCACCATTCTCGGAATCAGTCGTCTCCTTCTTGGGAACGGTGATCGTCACACGTGCCACGCCCGAGGTCTTGGTATCGTAACGGACCTTTTCGCCGTTCTTGGTAACGGTGACATCGGAAGGCTTGGACGTGGTGATCTCAATCGAGGACTCGGGCGTGTACTCCTGCTCAAAGGGGCCAGTCGCCTGGGCGCCATAGACCGACTTTCCGTCGACCTTGACCTCAATCCAGGCGGTCTTTCCCTTGGCAACGGAGACCTTGACCTTCGTTACCTCGTTCTCTTCCTTTTTAGCCGTCGTCTTAGTGGCGTCCGAATCGATCGACTCATCCTTCGCCTCATCGGTGTCTTCGTCCTCGTCGACCGTTTCGGTCTTCTTAGAAGACTTCTTGGGCGTCGTCTTGGTAACAGTGGGCGTCTCGGGCGTGGTCTCGGGCGTCGAAGATGCGCAGCCGCGCAGAAGTACCACGATGAGCACGATCAGCAGCAACGCCACGGCACCGATACCTGCGTAGACGATACGCGGATCGAGCCCGTTGTTTTGAGGAGCACGGGAACCGCCGCGTCCACGACTGGAACTGCTGCGGCCGCCTCCCTGAGGCATACGACCACGATTGCTATCGGATCGGCCGCGATAGCCACCCTGGCCCTGAAGGCCGCGCTGACCCGAACGGGGCGCAAGTTCACCGCGGCCTTGATAGCCACGCTGACCCGAACGCGGAGCCGAAGAGCGCTGGCCATACGGCTGCGACTGAGAACGAAGACGCGGCGTCACCTGCGTGGTATCGGCGTCCGCATAGCCGCCACGAGAGCGACCAGAAGAGACCCCACGGTAACCGCGATCGGAATAGCCGCCGTCGCCGTAGCCGGCACGAGGGTCACGAGCCACGCCGCGAGCAGCGGGAAGTGCACGGTCCTCGGGCATCGGCGTACTGCGGAACCGGTCACGCTGCGAGCGAATCTCCTCGCCCGAACCCGTCTCGGTAATATAACCGGCCTGCTGAGGACGCTGTCCATAACGCGTCGAACGACCGCCCTGAACCATCAGGAAGCGCCCGTTATCGACCGAGGAACGCGAATTGACGTAGCCGGCGGCGTCCTGGAAACGACCGCCCTGCTGCGACGTCTCGCGCTCATATGCCATCAGCTCGTCAAAGTAGGCATTGACGACCTCGCGTGGATTGAGGCCCAAAAAGCGAGCATAGCTCGAAATCATGCCCTGCGCATAGCCGCGCGGCGGCATCGAAGCAAAGTTACCGGTCTCGAAAAACTCGATGATCTGCGGCCTGATTTTGATGGTGTTGGCGACCTGCTGAATGGAAAGGCCCATTCGGCGACGCTGCTCGAGCAGCATGTCACCAAAGCGTGCAGCCATCAGAATCCTCCAAACTCACGATCTTCACGTGCCATCTCGGCGTCGACAGATTCCAGCGCGGCAAGCCCCTCCTCGTCCAACAGGACCTCGCGCGGCTTGGAACCGTCGGGCGGGCCGACGACACCCTTTTCTTCCAGCATGTCCATAATACGCCCGGCGCGCGCATAGCCAACCTTCAGACGACGTTGCAGGCCAGATGTGGAGCCCAGCTGCGATTCCACCACAATATGGGCGGCTTCCCAGATGAGCGGATCATCGTCTTGCGGCTCGGAGACTCCGGTGCGGACAATGCCGCCGCCACCAGCCATGGACATGGAAGCGGGCGCCACGGCGGACAGAATCTCCTCGTGGTAGTCGGGCTCGCTTTGCGACTTGACGAACTCGACAATCTCGTTGATTTCGTCGTCCGAGACAAAGCAGCCCTGGATACGGCGAGGCTTGCCCCAGTCGACCTTTGAGAACAGCATGTCGCCCAAACCGGTGAGCTTTTCGGCACCCATCTGGTCGATGATGACGCGCGAGTCAATGCCCGTGGCGACGTTAAAGGCGATGCGGTTGGTGATGTTGGCCTTGATGAGGCCCGTCACCACGTTGGAGCTGGGGCGCTGCGTGGCAACGATAAGGTGAATACCGGCGGCACGACCCAGCTGTGCAATACGCACGATCGAGGCCTCGACATCCTTACCTGCGACCATCATCAGGTCAGAGAGCTCGTCAATGATAATGACTAGGTAGGGCATCTTTTGCGGCGGGTTGTCGTAATGCTCGAACTCGCCGGCGGCCTGCTTTTCGTTGTAGGTCGAGATCTTACGCACGTTGAGACGCTCGAAGACCTTCAGGCGACGCTCCATCTCGGACACGGCCCATTGCAGAGCGCTCGCGGCCTGCTTGGGCTCGGTCACCACGGGCACATAGAGATGCGGCAGACCGTTATAGCCCGCAAGCTCGACGCGCTTGGGGTCGACCATAATCAGGCGAACGTCCTCGGGAAGGGCGCGCATGAGCAAGGTCGTGATGATGGAATTGATCATCACCGACTTACCAGAACCGGTCGTACCGGCAATAAGCAGGTGGGGCATCTTGGCGAGATCGGCGACAACCGGCGTGCCCTCGGCATCGCGACCAATGGCTAGCTCGAGCGGACCGCCCTTCACATAGGGCAGAACGTCGCCCAGGTTGACGTTCTGGCGCTTGCGGTTGGGAATCTCGATGCCCACGAGCGAGGTGCCGGGGATCGGGGCAAAGATACGTACCGACTGGGCAGCGAGCGAAAGCGCGATATCGTCCTCGAGGCTCGAAATCTTGCTCACGCGCTCGCCCTCGCCAGGTTGCAGCTTAAAGGTCGTCACCGTGGGGCCGGCGATCCAGCCGACCACGCGGGCACTGCGGCCAAACTCAAGCAAGGTGGATTGCAGTGACTCAGCGGTCTGCTCAAGCTCCTTGTCCGAAGACGCGGCGGAAGCCGACTGCGGGTTGGCATGCAGGATTTCGAGCGGCGGAAGCTTGAGGCCGTCCTCTTCTTCGCCCTCGTTATCTGCGGCGCCGTCATCCACTCCCCCATCACGAGCCGCAGCCGATTCGACAGCGCTCGTGGCAGGCGCATCGGCAACCTTGGGATGCTTCAGGAAGTCGGGAATCTGAGGTGCGGCCGAGACGGGATTCACGGCAAACGGCGGCTCGGACTCGTCGATCTTATCGGAGTCGTCTTCCATCGAAAGCTGGCCGGTTACCTGGCCGCGCTTTGCATGGCGACGCGGCAGCAAAGTTGTCTTTGCGGTCTCAAGCGGAGCCTCGTCGTCCTCGTCATCGCCCTCGGTGAGCTCAATCTCGCTATCGGACCAAGACGGGTCGGGCTCACTTGTATTCAACTTGGGTGTGGCCTTGCCCTTCTTGGCATGGCGGCGCGGCAACAGCGTTGTCTTGGCCCGCTCGGCATCCACGGCATCGGACACGTCAACAAACGGATCCTCGTCCTCATCGTCATCGTCCAAAACCGGGTCCACATCGTTGCCCATGACCGTGGTCACGGCAGCATCGGAGCCCTTTTGACGAAGAATGCTCAGGTGCGGACGGGCAACGCCGGGCACCGACAGGGCTTCGTCGTCACCCCAAGGGCTGGCGTTGACATCGGCACGACGGCGTTCGGCAAAATCTGCCGCACGATCGCGGGCAGAGCGCAGCACACCGCCCACCGAAAAGCCAATGATGACAAAACCAACGACGGCCAGACCCAACAGGACCACCATCGCGATAGGCTTACCCAGGGCATTCTGCAGCGCACTCGCAATAAACGCACCAATGTAGCCGCCCGACACGGAAAGGTTCTGCGGCGTAAACATAAGGTCGCACGAATCGCTCGTGCCCGGCACCATCAGCGAAAGAATGGAGACGACGGCGATAAAGACCACGGCGCCGCCCGCAACAGAGCGCACGTTGAGCGGCGAGTCCTCACCCAAAAAGAGCGTGGCGGCAAACAGCAAGATGACGATCGGCAGCACGTAGGCGCCCAGGCCAAAGCCCAGGTGATAGAACCCGGCAACAGCAGCCGTCACGGGCGCAGTTGCCGGTGAGATAACGGCAATGAAGGACGCGATCGCCAAAACGGCAATGACCACGCCGGCGATATCGCGATTGGCCGAAGGCTCGACCAAGGGCTCAAAATCGTCGAAGTCTGCCTCATGGCCCTTATTGGCACGCAGATGGGAACCGGCACCCTTAGCAGATGCCGGTTGGTTGTTGGCTTTATTGCCTTTGGCGTTTTGTGCAGATCCGCGCGCCAAACTAAACCTCCATGACGACCGGGATGATCATCGGACGGGTACGCGTACGGCTCCAAATGAAGTTGGAGAGCGAATCGCGCACGGCCTTGCGAATGGCATCGGAGCCGCTGCTGGTAAAGCTAAACTTGCCCTTCTCGATCGTCTTCATGATGGACGCGGAGGCATCCTCGGAGAATTGATCGTCGATGGCAAACGAAACACCGCGGCCCGAGAACTCGATGGCCTCGATCTTCTTGTGCTTGAGCGAGACGATGGCAACGGCTGTGACCATGCCGTCGTTGGCGAGCTTTTGACGGTCGCGCAGGACGATGGGGTCGGTGTCGCCGATGCGCAGGCCGTCAACATAGACGACGCCGGACTCGACGGGCGTACCGCGCTTGACGATACCGCCGCGCATCTCGAGCGTGTCGCCGTTATCGAGAATAAAGATATGATCGTCCTTGAGACCCATCTTGCGGGCCAGCTGGGCATGGGCGCGCAGGTGCACGGCCTCACCGTGAACCGGCATAAAGTACGTGGGCTTGGCCATGGCCATCAGGAGCTTGAGCTCCTCCTGGCTACCGTGACCGGAGACGTGGACGAGAGCGCGGTTCTTATCCCACACGTCGCAGCCGAGCTTGGCAAGGCTGTTGACGACCTGCTGGACGGCTTTCTCATTGCCGGGAACAGGAGTTGCAGAGAGGATAACGGTATCGCCCTCGTGGATGGAAAGCGTCTTGTGCTCGCCATTGGCCATGCGGGACAGAGCCGACAGCGGCTCGCCCTGCGAACCAGTGCACATGACGACGATCTTGTCGTCGGGCAGGTTATCAATGTCGAAGGCATCGATGATATCGGCGTCATCAATGTTGAGGTAGCCCAGCTCACGCGCCACGCGGGTGTTCGTGAGCATAGAGCGACCGGTCACAACGACCTTACGGCCGCACTTGCGGGCGGCATCGCAGATCTGCTGCAAACGATGGATGTGGCTCGAGAACGACGCGACGAACACGCGACCCGGGGCGTTCTTGATGGCGTGCAGCAGGTTGGGACCAACCTCTGCCTCGGACTTGGTAAAGCCGGGAACCGTGGCGTTGGTAGAGTCGGAAAGCAGCAGGTCGATGCCCTGCTTGGCAAAGCGGCTGATAGCGGCATAGTCGGGCGTGACACCATCGATGGGCGTCTGGTCAAGCTTAAAGTCACCCGTGTGCATAACGGTGCCCTGATTGGTGCGGATGAACACGCCCAGAGCGCCGGGGATGGAGTGCGTCATCGAGAAGAAGTCGAGCGAGATGCCGCCGAGGTTGACATGGCTGCCGCCCTTGACCTCGCGGAACTTGGGCGCGCGGATTCGGAACTCGGAGAGCTTGCCCTCGATAAAACCAAGCGTCAGCTTGCTCGAGAAGATAGGCACCTTGTTGTTGAGATCCTGCAGCAGGTACGGAAGCGAACCGGTGTGGTCCTCGTGGCCGTGGGTGACGATGATACCGCGGAGCTTCTCCTCGTTCTCCAGAACATAGGTATAGTCGGGAAGCACCAGATCGATACCGGGCTGGGAGTCATCGGGGAACATAAGGCCGGCGTCGACGAGCACCATGTCGTCGCCGCACTCGAAGACCGTCATGTTCTTGCCGATGCCGTCAAGGCCGCCAAGCGGGATGATCTTCAAGGGAGATGATTTTTTAGCTGCCATAAGTGAGTGTTGTTTCCTTTCTTCGAAACGGGTCTGGAACAACCGACGGGGCGCTTCTGGCAAACCGACCGCCGGGAACGTACAAACATGCATCACCGAGTCGATGCAATAACCACAGTATGATACCCATTTGCACAACAACAGACCACCCATGCATCAAAGCCCCATCTGAACCGGTCTATCCCGCCGGTCTGGTCTCAGCGGGCCCGGCACGGGCTAAGTTTCCTGCTCTACAGTCCTGCGCAAGACGGAGGCCACATTAAGTGGCCTCCTGTTCGTGCGGAACTCGCGATAAACTTCATCAGTGCCCGCCCCACGGGAAACCGGCCAATAAGGGACAGGTTTTATTGGTCGGTTTTATCTGGGGAAATGCTGTAGCGTCTATCTACAAATCCGAAATCTGACTACTGAATAGACTGTCTAACTTAACTTGCGAGCGGCACTAACCAGCCCTTTTGCTTGCGCCCGGGAGGGCCGCATATGAAGTTTATCGCGAGTTCCGCACGCAAAGGAAAGCACTTAATGTGCTTTCCGTCTTGCGCAGGACTGTAGAGCAGGAAACTTCATGTGCGGCCCTCCCGGGCGCAAGCAAAAGGGCGACCCCTGTCCGGAGTCGCCCTTATTGAGCAGTGTATGTACGGCTGTTACTCGGCGTCGTGGTGACGGCGGGGCTTGCGGCCTCCGTTGTCGCCGGGACGGCGCGGACGGTCGCTGCGCTCGGAGCGCTCGCGGCGCGGACGCTCACGGCGCTGGAAGTGCTCGCCGTCGCCCTCGGAGGAACCCTCGGCGCGAGCCGGGGCCTCGGGCTTGTCAAGACGATCGAGCGAGATCTTGCCACGGTCGTCGACCTCGATGACGACGACCTTGACCTCGTCGCCCACGTTGAGGACGTCCTCGACCTTCTCCACGCGGCCCTTGGCAACGCGGGAGATGTGCAGCAGGCCGTCCTTACCGGGCAGCAGGTTGACGAAGGCGCCGAAGGGCTGGATGGAGACCACGCGACCGGTGTACTCCTCGCCAGGCTCGGGAACCTTGATGATGAGCTTGATGCGCTCGACGGCCTGATCGACGGACTCGCCAGTGCCGCCGACAAAGACGGTGCCGTCCTCCTGGATGTCGACCGAAGCGCCGGTCTCATCCTGGATGCCGCGGATGACCTTACCGCCGGAACCGATGACGTCGCGGATCTTGTCGGTCGGAACCTGGATGGAGACGATGCGCGGGGCGGTGCTGCGCGTGGTGTGGCGCGGCTCGGGGATCACATCGAGCATCTTCTGAAGGATGAAGGAGCGACCCTCCTTGGCCTGCTGCAGGGCGCGGGCCAAGATGTCGAAGGTAAGGCCGGTGGCCTTGTTGTCCATCTGCAGGGCGGTGATGCCCTCGGTGGTGCCGGTGACCTTAAAGTCCATGTCGCCAAGGAAGTCCTCGAGACCCTGGATGTCGGACAGGACCACGGTCTTGCCCTCCTCCTGGATCAGGCCCATGGCGATACCGGAGACCGGGCGCTTAATGGGCACGCCGCCGTCCATAAGGGCGAGCGTGGAGCCGCAGGTCGAAGCCATCGAAGAGGAGCCGTTGGACTCCATGACCTCGGAGACGACGCGGATGGCGTAGGGGAACTCGTTCTCGTCGGGGAGCACCGGAAGCAGAGCGCGCTCGGCCAGGTTGCCGTGGCCGATCTCGCGGCGCTTGGGGCTGCCCATGCGGCCGGTCTCGCCGGTGCAGAACGGCGGGAAGTTGTAGTGGTGCATGTAGCGCTTGCCCTCGGTGGGCTCGATGGTATCCAGACGCTGGCCCTCGTTGAGCATACCGAGCGACAGGACGGAAAGCACCTGGGTCTGGCCACGCTGGAACAGACCGGAGCCGTGAACGAGCGGCAGGTAGTTATCCTTCACCATGATGGGGCGAATCTCATCGGCGGCACGGCCGTCGACGCGCTCGCCGGTCTCGACGACCATGGTGCGCATAGCCTTCTTCTCGAGCTTCTTGAGCGCCACGGGAATCTCGCGCTCCCAAGCGGACTGCTCCTCCTCGGTGAACTCGGCACGGATGGACTCCTTCAGAGCCTCGACCTTGCCGATACGGGAGAGCTTGTCGGCGTCGCGAAGGGCGGCTGCCATCTCGTCGTAGTGGGCGAAGATGCGCTCCTGAACCTCCTCGACGGGCTGGTCGAGCGGGTACTCCTTCTTGACGATAGCGCCGTTGACCTGCTCCCACTCGGCGACAAACTCGTCCTGAGCCTGGCAGAAGGCAGCAAGGGCCTCCTGGCCAAACTTCATGGCGGCGAGCATGTCGTCCTCGGAGATCTCCTCGGCGCCGGCCTCGACCATCGAGATGAAGTCGGCAGAGCCGCCCAGCTCCAGGTCCAGATCGGAGTTCTCGCGCTCCTCATAGGTGGGGTTAACGATAAACTCGCCGGTCTCCACGTTGCGGCCGATGCGCACGCAGGCAAGCGGGCCCTCGAAGGGCACGCCGCCGAGCGTCATGGCCAGGGAAGCACCCATGACGTTGATGACGTCAAAGGGGTTGACCTGGTCGGCGACGAGCGAGGTAGCGACGATGTGTACCTCGTTGCGGAAGCCGTCCGGGAAGCTCGGGCGAATCGGACGGTCAATCATGCGCGCGGTGAGCGTGGCCTTCTCGCTGGGACGGCCCTCTCGCTTGAGGTAACCACCCGGGATGCGGCCGGCTGCGTACATCTTCTCGTTGAAGTCGACGGTCAGCGGGAAAAAGTCGTAGTTCTTGCGCTCCTTGGAGACGACCACGGTGTCGAGCATCGTGGTGTCGCCCTGCTTGACCAGGCAGGCGCCGGTGGCCTGCTTGGCAAGCTCGCCCGACTCAAAGGTGTAGGTCTTGCCGTACAGCTCAAAGGTCTTGGATACGAGTGTCATTGTTCTCCTTTACCCCACAGGCCCCTTGCCTGCAGGCTTCTCATGTGACGCGGGCCCCCTGCCCCCGCCACGCTTCAGAGCGTGATTGTTCGCGCCCTTACACAAAAAGAGCGCCCCGCTGCGCAGGACGCTCTTAGCATGTACAAATCCTACTGGATGTTGTCGCGGATGCCCAGAGCCTTGATGAGCTCACGATACTCGACGATGTCGTTCTTCTTGATGTAGGAGAGAAGACGACGACGGCGGCCGACGAGCATGAGCAGGCCACGACGGGTGTGGAAGTCCTTCTGGTGGGACTTCATGTGCTCGGTCAGCTCCTTGATGCGCTCGGTCAGGATGGCGACCTGAACCTTGGGGTTGCCAGTGTCGACCGGGGTGTTACCGAACTGAGCAGTCAGCTCTGCCTTGCGCTCTTTGGAAACAGTCATTGTTTCACCTTTCGTTTCTTGTCGCCCGCGGGCGACGCTATTCGCCTCGGACTGGGAAGCCGCCGGTGGAGCGAGCATCCAAGGTCGAGGTACCAACAGGTCGGTATGTTACCACAAGCAGCCCGCGCCTGCGCATCATCACCGACCCAACATGAATTCCATCGCACGGAGGCGCTGATCGGTGTGCGTCGCCGCCCATACATGCGAAAGCCCAAGCAAGAACGCCGCCGTATGCGGGTCGATTCGCTCGGCCATGAGTGCATCGAACGTCATGGACATGAGGGCGCGCAGCCATGCAACCTCGCCGGTTGAAACCAACTCGGCGCCCGGAACGCTCGACGCGCACGACCCGCACATGAGGCCGCCCGCCTGGGGCGAAAAATACGACAGCATCGGGTCTCCGCACAGCACGCAGGCCGAAAAATCGGGTCGGTAGCCAACGTGCGACAGCAGTTTAAAGACAAAGGCCGCCACGAGCAGGTCCATATGCGCCGTGTCGAGCCCGCTGCTCACCAGAGCAAGCGCCCGCTGCGTGATGGCAAAGGTAAACGGGTCCTCAGCGTCCTCAAACGAGCACACGCGCGCCACCTCGGCAATCGCGCTTGCGGCGCAAGTCGTCTCGTAATCGGGCGCGGCGCCGAGCGGCGCCTCCATGAGCTCGGCCTGAGAAACCACGTCGAGCGACCGACCATGCGCGAGCAGCATATCGACGGTGCAGAACAGCTCGCAGCGCGCCGCCAAGCGCCCGCCGGGTTTGCGCGCGCCCTTTGCCACGGCACGAACCTGCCGACCCCGCTCGTCAAGCATCGTCAGAATCAGGTCGGTCTCTTTGAGCTTGGTCTTATCGAGGACGAGTACCTTTGTGCGATATGTCCGGGAGCCTGCCATGCGCGCCGCGCGCCCTTAGTCCTCGGCATTGTAGCCAAAGCGGCGAATCTGGGCCTCGTCGTCACGCCAGCCGGCCTTGACCTTCACGTCCAGCTCCAAAAAGACCTGCGTGCCAAAGATGCGCTCAAGATCGCGACGGGCGTCGATACCGATATGCTTGATCATCTCGCCGCCCTTGCCGATGATGATGCCTTTTTGGCCCTCGCGCTCGACGTAAATGGTGGCGTGCACGCGCAGCACCTTCTTGGTCTGCTCAAGCGCATCGCAGATCACGCCGACAGAGTGCGGGATCTCATCGCGAGTGCGGCGCAAAACCTTCTCGCGCACGAACTCGGCAACGAGCGTCTCATCGGAAGCGTCGGTACCCATGTCCTCGGGGAACCAACGCGGACCCTCGGGCAAAAAGTGCGCAACGGTCTCGATGAAGGCATCGACGTTAAAGTTCTTGACCGACGACGTCACGATCTCGTCGTCATATTCCATAAGCTCGTGGGCGGCCTTAAGCTGCTCCATGACCTGTGCGGGGTCGGCTTCATCGGCCTTGGTGAGCACCAGGACCTTCTTGGAACGGGCATTCTTGACACGCTCGGCAACCCAGGCGTCTCCCCTGCCGATCGGTTTGGTGGCATCAATCAAAAACGCGACGACATCGACATCGTTCAGCTCGAACAGCGCGCTCTTGTTGAGCTCGGACCCTAGACCGTCCTTGGGCTTGTGGATACCCGGGGTATCAACAAAGACCAGCTGGTAGCCGGGGCGGTTGACGACGGCGCGCATGCGGCGGCGGGTCGTCTGGGCCACCGGCGAGGTGATGGCGACCTTTTTGCCATAGCAGGCGTTGAGCAGCGTTGACTTACCGGCGTTGGGGCGGCCGACCAAGGCCACGAAGCCACTGCGGAAACCGGGCTCAACGTCGCCAAAGCCCGCGAGGCTGTCGTCCTCGTCGCACAGGGCGTCGAGTTCCTCGTCGCTCATGCCCTCAAACGGGTCGAACTCCTCGACTTCCTCATAGGCCTCGGTCGCCTTAGCATCCGGGGACTCGTCGTCCAAAATTTCATCGATAGGCTGCATATTGTCGGACATGGGAATCCCTTTCTAAATAAAGCCGAGCGCGTGGGCAAATACCAGCAAGCCCACAATCGCGGCGGTGATTGAAAGTACGTATACCGAGGCGGCGGCGATGTCCTTGGCGCGTTTTGCCAGCGGATGGAGCTCCTGGGTCGCCAGATCGACAATGGCCTCCATGGCGGTATTGCACAGCTCGCCGTGAATCACCAGGCCGCAGCAGATGATAATCGTGGCCCACTCGGCAATGTCGAGCCCCACGATGCAGCCGGCAATGACGGTGCACACGCCCGCTACAAGCATGACCTTAATGTTGCGCTCGGTCTTGACGGCGGTGACGAAGCCCTCCATGGCGTAGGAGAACGACTTTAAAAAGGACGGATGGTCCTTGTTCGATCCGGGAATCATAAACGGCTCCTAGTCGTGGGCATGATTGGTGATGGGGCCGACGTGAACGAGTTTGGGGTCCTCGCCGCGCTCGAGCGCCAGATCGCGCAGGATAGCGTCCTCGCGGGCCTCCATGACCTCGGCCTCCTCGTCCTCGATATGGTCGTACCCCAGCAGGTGCAGCATGCCGTGTACGAGCATCAGGCGGCACTCGTCGGCAGGGCTATTGCCAAAGCCGGGGGCCTGACGGGCAATGACCTGCGGGGCAAAGATGATATCGCCGAGCTCGAGCGTCTCGTCGGCGGGAATATCCTCGTCAAAGGCCGAGTCGCATTCAAACGAGAGCACATCGGTGGTGCGGTCGATACCGCGCCACTCGTGGTTGAGCTCGTGCATCTCGTCCTCGTCGACATACGAAAGGGAAATCTCGACTTCACGCCCAACACCCTCGGCGGCAAGCACAACCTCGCAGATGTGCTCCACCTCCTGCGCGTCGAGCAGCGTATCGAGCTCGGCATCGTTGCTGATCAATACACTCAACGGGACTCCTTTCGGTCGCGCGAGCGCTGCTCACGCACGTCATCATAAGCATCGTATGCCTCGACGATACGACCCACCAGGGCATGGCGCACCACATCGGCGCGCTCCAGGTGTGCAAACGCCACATCGTCGACACGGCCCAAAATCTTCTCGACATCCGCCAAGCCACCACGACGACCCACCAGGTCGCGCTGGCTGAGGTCGCCGGTAATCACGAACTTGGAGTTGAATCCAAGGCGTGTCAGGAACATCTTCATCTGCTCGGGCGTGGTATTTTGCGCCTCGTCGAGCACCACGAAAGCATCGCTCAGCGTACGACCGCGCATATAGGCAAGCGGAGCGATCTCGATCACGCCGCGCTCCATAAGCTCATCGGTTCGCTCGCGATCCATCATGTCAAAAAGTGCGTCGTAGAGCGGACGCATGTACGGATCGATCTTTTCCTCGAGGGTGCCGGGCAAAAAGCCCAGGTTCTCCCCCGCCTCGACAACCGGACGCGTCAAGATCAAACGGCCCACCTCGTGACGCTTGAGCGCGGCGACGGCGAGCGCCATGGCCAGATAGGTCTTACCGGTACCGGCTGGACCCAGGCCAAACGTGATGGTATGCGAGCGGATGGTATCCACATAGCGCTTTTGCCCGAGCGTCTTGGGGCGAATGACGCGGCCGCGATACGAAAGCAGCACGTCATCGCGAAGCGACGTAGCCTCGTGCTCACCGTCGCGCAAGACGGCCAGGCAGCGAGAGACATCGTCGGCAGACAGCGTGCGCCCGGCGGCCGCCTCGCGGAAAGCATGTTCGAAAAAACGCGCCACGAGTTCGACCTCGTCCGGGTCACCGCTCACGGCGATGCTATCGCCACGGGCGACCACGTGAGCGCGAACCAAACTCTCGAGCGCACGAAGGACGCCGTCGCCGGAACCCAAAACACGCGAGGGATCAATTCCCTCGGGAACGGTAAGTCTAATCTTCGAGGCTTCCATGGACCTCCCTGCGCGCATGGACCAAGCCGGAATCATCGACTCCGATGATAGCAACATCGAGCAGGCACGGGGCTGTAAGTCCACAGGTATCGTCAAGACGGGCATGATGGAACGAACCGAGCGTCAGGTTGTCACCATACTCGAGCACGGCACGCTCGACAGTGCCCACGCGACGACGAGCATCGGCAATAGCGAGCTCCTGCGCCGCGTCTCGCATACGGCGGCTGCGCTCGGCCATAACCTCGGGCGGCACCTGGTCGGGCATGTCGGCAGCGAGGGTACCGGGACGCTTGCTGTAGCGGAACACGTGCATACGCGAGAACCCCACGCGGCGGCACAGCGCCAGCGACTCCTCGAACTCCTCGTCCGTCTCACCAGGAAAACCGACGATGACGTCGCACGAAAGAGACGCCTGCGGCAGGATGGCGCGAATCATGCGCACCGTGTCCTCAAAAGCCTCGGCACTATAGGGACGACCCATGCGATGCAGCGTCGCCGTACAGCCGGACTGCACGGGCAGGTGCAAAAACGGGGCAATACGCTGCGGATAGCGCGCCATAACCTTAAGCAGGCGCTCAGAGATATCCATGGGTTCGACCGAGGAAATGCGCACATGCGCAATAGTCGTGCGCTCCATGATGGCCTCGAGCAGCTCATCGATTTCGACATGCTCGTCGGTCGCGCTCTTGCCATCGTAGGCACCCAGGTTCACACCGGTCAGCACCACCTCGGGCACGCCGGCCTCCTGGGCCTCGCGAACTTGCTCAAGCACGGACTCGACGGGCACGGAACGCTCGGGGCCGCGGGCCTTCCACACGATGCAATAGGTGCAACGGTGGTTGCAGCCATCCTGGATCTTCACGCCCAGCCGCGAACGACCGAGCGCATCGACCACGTCACCATCGCTGCAGGCGGGAACGCTATCGGACTCAACGCCCAGCACATCGCAGACACGTTCGGCGACATCGATCTTAGACGGCTCGGCAATCACGCGATCCGAAAGCTCCAACAGCTCCTCGGGATGCAAATTGACCACGCATCCGGTCACGACCACATAGGGCTCGTTTGGATGGGCCAGCGCATGACGGACGGCCTTACGGGTCTTGGCCTCGGCCTCGCCCGTAACGGCACAGGTGTTAATGACGATCAGATCGGCATCGTGGGGCTCCACCATAGCAAAGCCCAGGCGCATAAGATCGGCAGTGATACGGTCAGACTCAACCCGGTTGACACGGCAGCCGAGGTTGACGACGGAAATATGGGGTGCGAGCACGCGGGCTCCTTAATCGAGGATATCGTCGAGGGCACTCTTGATACGGTCGGTCACCGACTTCTTACCGGAAGCGACGTCATCGCCCATCTCATCGGCAAAAGCACGGAGCAGCTCGCGTTGCTTATTGGAAAGATTGGTGGGAACGACCACGCGCAGTTGCACGATCAGGCGGCCACGCGAACCGCCACCGCCAATGCGCGGCATGCCGTAATTATTGACGCTCACGGTGTCGCCGTACTGGGCGCCGGCGGGAACCGTCACCTTAACGACCTCGTCGGGCATAATGCCCTCGACCTCGATCTCGCAGCCGAGCGCAGCCTGCGCAATCGAGATATCGCTCACCAGGTACAGGTCGTCACCGTTGCGCTTAAAACGCTCGTGGTCGGCGACGCGCACGTTGACAATCAAGTCGCCCGAAGGCTCGCCGCGAAGGCCGGCCTCGCCAAAGCCGCTCACACGCAGCTGGCGACCGGTAGAAACGCCGGCGGGAATATCGATGTCGATCTTTTCATGCGAAGGCGTGCGGCCCTGACCGTCGCAGGTCTCGCAGGGATGGTCGATAACCGTGCCCTCGCCATGGCAGTCGGGGCAAGGCGAGGAAGACTGAACCTGGCCCAAAAACGATCGCTGAACCGTCGTGACGTAGCCCGTACCGTGGCAACGGCCGCACTGCTTTTCCTGTGCGCCCTCTGCCCTACCGGTGCCATTGCAGTCCTCGCAAGGAGCAAGGCGGTCATAGCTGATCGTCTTTTTGCAGCCGAGCGCCGCCTCCTCGAGCGTCACCGAAAGCGAGATGGCCATGTCACGTCCGCGACGACGCTCACGACGGCTGCGGGCGCCTCCGCCGGCACCGCCGCCAAAGAACGACGAGAACAAGTCGTCCATGCCCATGCCACCAAAGATATCGTTGATATCGACGTAGCCCGAACCACCAGGGCCGTCGGCAGTGCCGTAACGGTCGTAGTTAGCACGTTTCTGTTCATCGGAAAGAACGGAATAGGCCTCGTTGAGCTCCTTGAACTTGGCCTCGGCCTCGGGGTCGTCCGAAACATCCGGATGTACGGTACGGGCCTTCTTTAGAAACGCACGCTTAATCGTCCGCGCGTCGGCATCCTTGTCGACGCCAAGCACCTCGTAGTAATCCCTATTTTCCGACACGACCGAATCCTTCCGACTTTCATTATTGTCACAGTGCGTCCTATACCCAAGCTGGGCCGACCGCAAACAGAGGGTTTGATGTTATTGCATTTGGTACGGCGAAAGCATGGCCCGTTGCGAGCAACTTGCGAACCAAACCGACACGAGCGCGAACATGAAGCCGTTGGCAAAACCGTTGGCAAACTGCATCGCGCCGCGCTTCCACCACAGCAGGCTGCGATGAAGCACACCGTCCGAAAGCACCATGAACAGGCCCATGGTAAACGGAATAAAGCACATCACGGCGAAGGCCGAGAACACGCCCGAGATGGCCGACAGCACCAAAAATGGCGCCACGATGCCCATCAGGTAAAAACCGGTACGGGCCTTGCCTTCCAGGCGCTCGGCCTCAACATGGGCGCGGCCGACAAGATCGCCACCCGAGGCACCGTTGGTGCCGGCGTGACCCATACCGCTAATGCGGACCTCGTCGCCGTCATGCGTGCCGGCAGGAAACTCAATCGTCTGCTCGGAGGTCACACGGGTTCGCCCGCTGCCACCGCAATCGGGGCAGGGGTCGGCCACGACCTTACCGGAACCGCCGCACTCGGGGCAGACCGACTGGAACGTGCCCGCACCAAACAGGAAGGACAGGTCGACGTCGATGTGGCCGCGGCCACCGCAGCTCGGGCAGGTATGTGCATGCTCGGACGAAACAGAGCCCGAGCCGCCGCAGTGAACACAGGTATCGAAGCGCGTGTAGCGGACGGTCTTGTGGGCACCGCCCTTGGCCTCCTTGGCGTCGAGTTTGATATCGACGACCACGTTGGCGCCGTTCTCGGGATTGTAGGCAGCCTGGCCGCGACGCTGCTGGCCCCAGGCGCCACCAAAGGGAAAGCCGCCCTCAAAGGGATTGCCATAGCCCGTGTTGCCGGCGTAGCCGCCACCATAGGGCGAAGCCGTAGGAGCACCGGCAAATGGATTGCCAGAACGCATGGCGTCGTAGCGCGCACGTTTTTGCTCATCCGAAAGCACGGCGTAAGCCTCGGAAACCTCTTTAAACTTTTCCTCGGCATCCGGCTCTTTATTGACGTCCGGATGGAGCTTACGGGCCTTTTGCTGGAAGGCCTTTTGAATATCACGCGAGGTGGCGTCCTTGGAGACACCCAGAATCTCGTAGTAATCTTTTTCGTTCATCGTCGCCATGCGCGGCAACCTCCTGCTCACAGCAGCGTATATATTCCGGTAATTCTACCCGAGCGGCCTAAGCTAGATCCCAAAACAGCTCGAACAGAACATTTCCATCGAGCCAGCCCAAGTGGGTCGGCGCCAGATGGGCGCGGGTGCGATCCGCGATGACGTCGGCCGATGCGACGGAGCCCACATAGGGATCGTCGGCGTCTGGCACCCAGACGGCAAGCCCAAGCTCAAGGGCGCGGTCGCAAGCTGCTGTCAGTTCGTCCACGGGAATCACGTCCGCCGCGCGAACCAGCAGGTCGGACCCCACGCCATGCGTCATGCGGCAGGCGAGCATCAGGTCCTCGGCCACCGTCTCGCGCCGCGAAAGATACTCGGCCTCAAAAGTCGACGCGGCATCATCGCGCTGTACCAAGCGCACGCGATGCGCGTCACCACGAGGCAAAACGCCGGGAAACAGCTCGGCCAAACGATCAAAATCATCGGTATCGAGCATGCCGGCGGCAGAGCGACCTAGGCCCAAATAGCCCTGACCGGTCCAGTAAGCGATATTGTGGGCGCACTCATGCCCATCGAGGGCATAGCTCGCTACCTCGTAGGGGTGATAGTCGGCCGCACTCAGGCGATCGCGCGCCACATCCATGCAGGCGGCCTGAAAATCCTCATCGGGTTCCAGAGACTCGTCTCGGCACGCCATGCGATAGAGTGGCGTGCCTTCCTCGAGCGTGAGCGGATAGACCGACACGTGATGCGGGGCAGCCGCAAGCACGCCATCGAGCGTGCGTTGCCAACTCGCAGCCGTCTGTCCGGGAAGCCCGCACATAAGGTCGCACGACACGTCAAGCTCAGCGTCTTTGACCATCGCGATGGCCGCGAGGGCCCGCTCGGCATCGTGGATGCGGCCGATAGCGGCAAGCTCGTCATTATCGAGCGTTTGCACGCCAAGTGAAATGCGCGTGACACCCGCCACGGCAAGGGCTTCTGCAAGCTCGGCAGTCAGCGACTCAGGATTGGCCTCGCAGGTAAACTCAACGGGCTTACACCGCATGGAGATGCGCCGGGCAAGTTCCACCAGGCGCTCCCCCGCCAGCGACGGCGTGCCGCCGCCCACGTAGACGGTGCGGACCTGCTCGAGCGCCCCGGCGTCGCCAAAGGCATCGAGACGCGCGTACAGCCGCTCAAAATAGGCATCGAGCGCAGCATTCAGGTCGCACGGCGCAAAGCTGCGCGAGTCGAAGTCGCAGTAGCGGCACTTTTGAGCGCAAAACGGTACGTGCACGTACAGCGCGGTAACGGCCACCCTTAGGCCTCCAGCGGATGCGCGGGCACCGACTCGCCGGCGGCAAGCGCTGTCTCACAGGCCACCACATCGCGTTCGATATCATCGACCAGCGCCATAAACTCCTCATACGAGGAGCAGCGCACCACCTGAGCGCGCCAGGCGGCGGCATGGGGCATGCCTTTGAGATACCAGCTCGCGTACGTACGGGCACGCGACATGAGCGGCAACAGCTCGTGCGTGAGCGTCAGGTGCTCGCGCAGGGCGTCCAGGCGCTCGGCCGAGCTGCGCGACGGCACCGGCGTGCCATCGAGCGCAAGGGCGCGCGCATCGCCAAACACCCACGGATTGCCGTAGATGCCGCGCGCGATAAACACCGCGCTGGCGCCCGAGCTGCTCAAATGTTCAGCCGCATCCTCGGCAGAGAACACATCGCCCGAACCGATTACGGGAATCTCAACGGCGTCAGCCACCTCATCGACCACCGACCAATCGGCCTGACCGGTATAGAGCTGCGTGGCGCAACGACCGTGAACGGCAACTGCGGCGGCACCGGCGCCCTCGAGCATCTGGGCAAACGTCGCGGCATTGCGGTCCTCGGCATAAAAGCCCTTGCGGATCTTGACGGTCACGGGCACATGCGCCGCACCCACCGCAGCCTCGACGATCTTCTCGGCCAGGTCGGGCGTACGCATAAGCGCCGAACCCTCGCCCTTGGTAACGACCTTGCGGGCCGGGCAGGCCATATTGATATCGATCAGCGACAGACGATCGCCCACGCGCTCCTCGACGGCAGCGACGGCGCTCGCAAACTGATCGGGCTTGGAGCCAAAGAGCTGCACGCAAATCTGCTGCTCCTCGTCGGCAGGCAGCACCAGGCGCCAGGTCTTATTGCTGGCATAGGCAAGGCCGGCCACACTCACCATCTCGCTGTAGGCGAGCTGAGCACCGCGGCGACGGCACATGATGCGATAGGCAGGGTCGGTCACGCCTGCCATAGGGGCCATGAGGAACGGCTGCTCGGCATAGGCGCCCAGCAGCCGCTTGCTGTATTCGGAAAGCGCCATGGACCTACTCATCCACCTTGAGAATCGCCATAAACGCCTCCTGCGGGACCTCGACCGAGCCGATGGCCTTCATGCGCTTCTTGCCCTCTTTCTGCTTCTCGAGCAGCTTGCGCTTACGCGAGATATCGCCGCCGTAGCACTTGGCCAAAACGTCCTTGCGGCGCGCCTTGACGGTGGAGCGGGCGATGATCTTGTTGCCGATGGCGCCCTGGATAGGCACCTCGAACAGCTGGCGCGGGATAATCTCCTTGAGCTTGTCGCACAGGCCACGGGCAAGACCGTAGGCCTTGTCCTTGTGCACGATAAACGACAGCGCGTCCACCTCATCGCCCGAAAGCAGGATGTCGAGCTTGACGAGCTCGGAGGGACGGTACTCGTTGAACTCGTAGTCGAGCGAGGCGTAGCCCTTGGTGCGACTCTTGAGCTGGTCGAAGAAGTCCAAGATGAGCTCGGCGAGCGGCATGTCGAAGCGCATCTCGACCGACTTGCTCGTCAGGTGGATCATATCGGTCGTGATGCCGCGGTGCTCGATGGCAAGCTGCATGACAGCGCCCGTATACTCGGGCGGGCAGATGATCTTAGCCTTGAGGTAGGGCTCCTCGATACGCTCGATGCGCGTGACCTCGGGCAGGTCCTGCGGGCTGCGAACGTCGATCATCTCGCCGTCGGTTTTGTAGACGTGGTAGTCCACCGAGGGGCTCGTGGCAATGAGGTCCAGGTTAAACTCGCGCTCCAGGCGCTCCTTGACGACCTCCATGTGCAGCAGGCCCAAGAAGCCCACGCGAAAGCCAAAGCCCAGCGCCACCGACGTCTCGGGCTCCCATACCAACGACGGATCGTTGACGTGCAGCTTGTCGAGAGCGTCGCGGAGGTTCTCGTAATCTTTATTGTCGATGGGGAACAAGCCCGTGTAGACCATGGGCTTGGCCTCGCGATAGCCCGGCAGCGGCTCGGGGCAGGGATTTGACGCCCAGGTAAGGGTGTCGCCCACGCGCACGGCTTCGGGGTCCTTCAGACCTGTGACCACATAGCCGACCTCGCCGACGGTTAGCGCGTCGACAGGCGTCTCGGCAGGACGCTTGACGCCCACGCCGTCGACCAAGAAGTCGCCCTCGGCCTGCATCATGCGCAGAGTGTCGCCCTTTTTAATGGAACCGTCAAAGACGCGCACCGTAGCGACGACGCCGCGGTACTCGTCAAAATACGAGTCAAGAATGAGTGCCTTGAGCGGGGCGTTCGAATCGCCCTTGGGCGGCGAAATCAAAAAGACGATGGACTCCAACAGGTCATGGATGCCCTCGCCGGTCTTGCCCGACACGCATACGGCATCGTCGGCAGGAATTGCCAGGTCGTCCTCAATCTCGGTCTTAACCTCGTCGGGGTGCGCCGAGGGCAGGTCGATCTTGTTGATGGCGGGAACGATATCCAGGTTGGCATTCATGGCGAGCGTCGCGTTGGAGACGGTCTGAGCCTCGACGCCCTGCGTGGCGTCGACGACCAGCACTGCGCCCTCGCAGGCGGCCAGCGAACGCGAAACCTCGTAGGTAAAGTCCACGTGGCCCGGCGTATCGATCAGGTTGAACTGGTACGTCTCGCCGTCGTCGGCATCATAGGAGACGCGGACGGCATTGGACTTGATCGTAATGCCGCGCTCGCGCTCGATGTCCATCGTATCGAGTAGCTGCGACTCCATATCGCGCTCGTCGACGGTATGGGTGAGCTCGAGAATGCGGTCACTGATCGTGGACTTGCCATGGTCGATGTGCGCAACAATCGAGAAGTTGCGGATGTGGGAAATGTCAATTGAAGTATTCATGCGGACTATCTTACCCGAGCGGTACAAAAAATGGAGCCTGTTCCATAAAACAGGCTCCATTTATGCGCGTAATCTGTGTGGTGTGAAATTTACAACTTAGGCGTTGATGCTGTTCACGAGCTTGGCAAGACCGGACTTGCGGTTGGAAGCCTGGTTCTTGTGAATGACATGCTTGGCGGCAGCCATGTCGAGACGCTTGGTGACGGTCTTGAGGGCAGCCTGGGCCTTCTCGGCGTCGCCCTCGGCGACGGCGGACTGAACGTGCTTGGTCAGCGTCTTGAGCTCGGACTTGACAGCCTTGTTACGCATGCGAGCTGCCTCATTGGTGCGGATACGCTTCTTCTGAGACTTGATGTTTGCCACTTCTGGAGTTCCTTTCGAGTTCCTTGCAAAAAATGTATGACACCTCTGAGACACGGTGAGGTCATGCAAGCGCCTACTATAGCACGCTCCCCCTCAAAGGGATAGAACGAATTTGTCAAATAGGCAGGTATCATCACGATTTTCTCAAGATGTTCGTAATCCAGAGCAAAAGCGCGGTCTCCGAATCGGCCGAGCCCTTGAGCGCGAGCTCCACATCAACGGCACCTTCGAGGGCCGCGACGAGTTCAGCCATCGAAAACCGGCGCGCCCAGGTCAGGTGGTTCTTGACCTGCCAGGACTGGAGTTTGAGCGTTGCGGCAAGCTCACGCCCCTGTCCGCGCGCATCGAGCGCCTTGGCGACGATCAGCTCGCGGATGCGCCCGCACAGCAGCGTGTAGGTCCACACGTAGCTCTTGGAGGGCAGCATTTTAAAGAGCTCGAGCGAACGCCGCATATCGCGAGCCGAGACGGCGTTGAGGAAGTCCCAAGGCTGAACCTCGGCCGTACGCACGATCCAACGCTCCACATCGGCAAGCTCAATCTGGGGCGCCTCGACCATCTGGGCGAGCTTTGCCAGGTCGTTATCGAGCATGCGGGTGTTTTCGCCCGAACGCGAGACGAGCTCCTCAGCTGCGGCCGTCGAGATAGACTTGCCGTGCTGCGTCGCCATCTGCTGCACGCGGCGCGGCAGCTCCCAGCGCTTGGTGCCCGAGCAATCGATGACGGCCTTCTTGTCGATCTTGGCGATCGCCTTATACAGGCGAGTGTTCTTGGCAAGTGAGTCGGCGATGATGAGGCAGACCGTCGTAGGACTGGGACTTGCGAGGTATTCGACGAGCGGCTCTGAAACCGACTTGGCGAGCTTTGAGCAGCCGTCGAGGATTACCAGACGAAACTCGCTACCCATGGGAAAAGTATTGAGCGAGCCGATGATTGACTCGATATCGGGGTCCTTGGACATGTCGCGCTCATCGAGGTTGAACTCGACCATGCCCGACTTTTCCAAGCGAGCTTTCATACGCGAGACGGCATGGTCGCGCTTGACTCCGTCGGTACCGACGATCAGATATGCCGGCAGCAGACCGGTTTCAGACATCGCGCTCCCCTCTCACAGGCCCTCGTGTTCGTACCGTGCCATTCTAGCCCAGGGGCCCACCACACGCCAACGACGTCGTCACGGTCGCCGGCATCGCATCGCAAAGCCATTCGCAGTCGGCGTGACGGTAATGTCTCCGTGTTCGATGGTGCACGCGAACACGCCGCCCGCTTCCTTAACGGCATCGATGCAGGCAGCGGACGGATGGCCGTATCGATTCCCCTCACCCGCGCTCGCGATCGAGAGCTCCGGCCTCAAGACGTCCAGCAGCTCTCCGTCGACCGAGACCTTGGAGCCGTGATGTCCGAGCTTGAGGACATCGATGTCCCCCACTTCCTGCGCAAACTCACGTTCTTGATCGAGTTCGGCATCACCCGTCAGCAGCATGTGTAAGCGCTTGCCCTCTTGTGCGTAGGTGAGCAGCAGGACGAGCGAGTCCTCGTTGCCCTCGCCATCCACAGACTCGAATGGCCACATCACGCGGGCGCGAAACGCGCCGATGTCGACGGCGTCGCCACGGGTCACCTGCCGATACGAAACACCTGGTCGCCCCACAACCTCGGCAGGGGCATCCTCCAGCGCATCCGCCGCCACAGCGATCGTTCCGACCGGGAACTGCTCCAGTACTGCGGGCAAGCCACCCCAATGGTCCTCATCCCAATGCGTCACAAACACGGCATCGATATGGTGAACGTTATTGCGCACCAATGCCGTCACCACACGCTCGTCGAGCCCACAGTCGACGAGCGCCACGGCACCGCCTTGGCGAATAAGAATGGCATCGGCCTGGCCAACATCGAGAATCGTCACCGAAGGTGGAGCGAATCGATCCCAGTAGACGTAGGGGACGACCGCCATGAGAGCCAAGCACAGCAACCCTGCAGCCATGGGGCGAGCGCGCGGTCGTGGCCACCAGACCAGCAGAACCGCCAGCAAACACGGCACTAGGTAAATCCACATGCTATCGGGCGGCACGCTCACGGATGCACCTGGCATGGCGGCAAACAGCTGCTCGAAGAACAGCGCGCAACGGGCGGCAATCATGGGCACAACGAGCGCCCAAGTCCGCAACGGTCCCACGAGCGAAAAGGGAGCCAGCACGATCGACACAGCGAGCAGTACGCTCACCACCGGACCGATGACCGCATTTGCCAGCGGAGCAATGAGCGAGAACGCACCGAAGGCAGGAATGGTAATGGGAAGTGTCGCCAGTTGCGAGCACAGCGTGACGGAAAGCATGCTGGCAACGCCCGATGGCACACCCAGCTCACCCAAAGCGTAGGTCACATAGGGGCAAAAGCACAGAATGGCTAAGACGCTGGCACATGAAAGCTGAAAGCCCATCTCAAACAGCACCGTCGGCCGCAGTAGCACAAAGATGGACATGGTTACGAAGAGTGCCGAAAGGCCGTGCCGACGACGCCCCGCGCCGTTTACGACAAGCGTCGCGAACACCATGCAGCACGCACGCACGGCCGAGGGAGACGCGCCCGTAAAGGCAGCATAGCCCACAAGCGTTATCGCCAATATCGCCCGCTGAAGACCACGTGAGCACCGAGTCTTTTGCAATACACCCTCGATTACAAACCCCACGATAGCCAAATGGCTGCCCGAGACGGCGATAAGATGCGCCGTTCCCGTCACCGAAAACCAGTCGCCCGCCGGCTGGGCGCGCAGCTCGGACGAACGTCCGCAGACAACGCCGGCAATGAGCGAGCGCGCCGGATCGGTCGCGGGAGCAATGGCGGTAAGCAGCTCATTTCGCAGCCGAAGCAACGGCCCTGGAGAGCCCCCATCGATCGACACAATCCGGACAGCCTTAACCTTGCGCAGCTCACCCCGAAGCACGCGCGAACGCCCATACGCATCATTCTCGAAGCGCGAAACGCGGCCGATGACACGCACGCGCGACCCAGCACTGAGCTCGCGATCGCACGATAATCGAACGGCACCCACGCGCCAACCGTCCGCGATCGCGTCACAGGTATAGGAATACGCATCGTCGTTGATAGACGGATCGCTCTGAACGACGAACTCAAGACTGCTTGCAGCCCGTCCATCCAGAGCGACGGAAGCTCGGAGGGCACCTATCGCCCACCCCGCGGACACGATCGCTCCTGCCACGAGTCCGACCGCCGCGGCATACAGCCATCGCTTCCATCGCACAAGACGCATGCAAGACCGAGCCAATACGACGAACGCCACAGCCACAACGGGAATGCCCCAGAGTAACGTGACGGAAGTCAGTCCTTCTCCCAGTAGCGCATCAGCCGTCACGTTAAGCACCAAGCCGCAACTCGCACACAAGCCGGCACAAAGGGCCATCGTCCACGGCAACAATGGCCGTGGAGGCATCACGTGCTCACGCTCGGTCGCACTCATACGCAGATGCAATCTTTGATTTTGGCGAGTTTCTTCTCGCCGATTCCCGACACACGCATCAGGTCGTCGACCGAGGCAAAAGCGCCGTTTTGGGTCCGCTCGTCGATAATCGACTGGGCCATAGAGGGACCGATGCCCGAAAGCGTCTGCAATTCTGCCGCACTTGCCGTATTAATGTTCACAAGCCCCGACGAAGCGCCCCCGCCCGATGCCGCAGCGGCGCCGCCATCGGCCCCGCCAGCCGCCAAAGCCGCCTGCTGCTCCCCCACTGTCGGCACATAGATCTTTTGTCCATCCGTGACTTTCGAAGCACGGTTAAGCCCCGTCACATCCGCCTCTGCCGTTAGCCCTCCGGCAGCATCAATCGCCTGGGATACCCGCGCTCCATCTTGAAGCCGGTACACGCCCGGGGATGCAACGGCACCATCTACATCGACGTACACCTCCGTTTCGGCAGACGCCTTAGACGAAGACCCATCGGATGCATCGTCCGAAAGATCGCCGGACCCCGGCTCCGCCGATGGACCCGAGTCCTCAACGCGCCCAAACGAAACATTGCCGGAGCGGTCACCAAAGCTCGCCATCGCCAAGCCGCTCGCCATCGCAATGACGACGAGCATCGCCACGACTACTGCCTTATGCCCGAGCAACTTGCCCGCCCAGCGGTCCATTCGCTTGACCCGTTCGTGTTGTTCGCGCTGCGCCATAGCAAAAACCTCCCAACACCATCGTGTCAGGAAATCGCAGCCGAGCGAACCGCTCGGGCAAACCAGTTTTGACGGTCAAACCAAAAGCTAACCAAAACCTTGCGCAAACATGTCCATTTATTCAGTCACACGTCAACGAATGAACATTTTGATATTGTTTACCCAGATAACAAAAACCGACGATACAAACGTACCGTCGGTTTATGCAGGGACTATTCGTAATCTTGGTAAATCTCACGCGGAGCGAGCTCCGAATGTTTGCGTTTTAAGGTCTTAGGGGCCTTATACGTGTTGCTCTCAAAGTCGATGTACTCGGTCTGCTTGAGCAGACGCTCGATCATCTCCTCGTGGTCGAACAGCTCCCAGGCCTCATGAACGGCATCGAGCTTGGCATGCGTCTCGGGACGGCGCGGCATAAAGAGTGTGCAGCAGTCGGGCGCGGCCTCGGTCGAGATGTCGAATGTACCGATTTCCCCGGCACGCGCAATGATCTCCTGCTTGTCCGAGCCGATGAGCGGACGGAACACGGGAATCTTCACGGCCTCGTTGACGGCCATGATGTTCTCAAGCGTTTGGGAGGCAACCTGGCCAAGCGACTCACCGGTCACGATAGCCTTGGCGCCCTCGATATGCGCGATGCGCTCGGCAACCGAATACATGATGCGGCGATACATGATCACGCGCAGGTTGCTGGGGCAGGTGACCGAAATCTCGCGCTGGCAGTCGCCAAACGGAACCACGTACAGACGGCCGATCTGGACTCCCGGCTCGAGCGCACGGATGATGTCCTGCACCAAATACTCACTCGTATCGGGCGTCTGCGGACGACCGGAGAAATGCACCGGTACGCACACGGCGCCGCGGCGGGCGAGCATCCACGTCGACACGGGCGAATCGATACCCGAAGACAGCAGCGTCACAACCTTGCCGGCAGAGCCCACCGGCAGGCCGCCCACGCCGCGCTCGGAGCGCGCATATACATAGACGCTGCCCTGGACCACCAGCACGTGAACCATCGCGTTGGGGTCGTGCATCTGGACCTTTTTATCGGGAAACGCCTCGCACAGCACCTCGCCCACCCGTCGATTGATATCGATGGAGGTGAGCTCGTAGTCGGTGTTGGAGCGCTTGGCATGCACCTTAAACGAATCGAAGGGACCGAACTCGCGCAGCGCCTTGACGGCGGCGGCGCAGTACTCCTGCGGGTCGCGGTTGGTGTGGTATGCCAGGGACACACGGGCGACGCCGGGAACGGTGCGAATGACACGCGCCGCCTCGTCAGCCTGATGCTCGTTAAAGGTCACGAGGATATAACCGGAAATTCGAGACACGGCATTCACGGAAAAGGCGGCCAAAGCCGCCTTGATGTTATCCATGAGGATATGCTCAAAATGTGCGCGGTTCTTGCCCTTCAGTCCAACCTCGTGATAGTGGACCAGGCAGACGCGAGCTGCCATTTAGGCTTCAGCAACCTTGTGGCCGAGCGCCTTCTCGTAACGGGCCTCATCGTAGGAGATATCGCCGTCGACGATCTCGTCCATAGCCATCGAAATGGTATCAGCACCAGAAAGGCCGATGGTGATGTCATCGACATCCTGAACGGCAAGCACGCGGTTGTGCTGGCCGCGCAGCATGCTATTGATGTCGCAGGCGCGCTTGGAGGCAAGCGAAGCGAGCAGGAAGCGGTTGTGATCGGTCTTCTCCAGAAGATCGTCAATGCAAGGCTTTACAACGGACACGGACCTCAGATCCTTTCATGCATATCGAGAACGCGAACGAGCTCATCGGTCGCGCGGTCGAGATCGTCATTCACCACGACGTCGTCGTAGCGGTCGGCAAGGGCAAGCTCATCGGCGGCGTTTGCCATACGCAGCTCAATCGTCTCGGGCGTCTCGGTACCGCGACCGACTAGACGCTCGCGGAGCACCTCAAGCGAAGGCGGCTTGATAAAGATCAGCACGGCCTCGGGGAAACGCTCCTTCACCTGCAGGGCGCCCTGGACATCGATCTCCAAAATCAGAGACGAGCCCGAGGCGAGCTTGGATGTGACCTCGCTCACCAACGTGCCGTAGCAGTTACCGTGGACCTCGGCCCACTCAACAAACTCACCGTTTGCCACGCGGCGGTCGAACTCCTCGCGCGTCAGAAAAAAGTAGTTGACGCCGTCGACCTCACCTTTGCGTGGTGCTCGCGTGGTAGCCGAAACCGTCAGACCCAGGTTCGAGCGGCGCTCGCGCACACGAGTGACGAGCGTACCCTTGCCTGCGCCTGACGGTCCAGAAATCACAAAGAGCTTGGAATCCTGAGCGCTCACTTATTTGGTCAGCTGCTCGAGGAGCTGCTCGCGCTGACGGACGCCGAGGCCCTGGACGCGACGAGTAGCGGAGATACCGAGCTCCTCCATGATCTTGGCGGCCTTGGCCTTGCCATAACCGGGGAGAGACTCGATGAGGGTGGAAACCTTCATGCGGGAAGCGATGGGGTCATCGGAGTTGAGCACGGACTCGAGGGACTTCTCGCCCTTCTTGATCTGCTCGCGAAGCTCAGCGCGGGCGTGACGTGCGGCAGCAGCCTTCTCAAGAGCCTGCTTGCGCTGCTCGTCGGTAAGCTGAGGGAGTGCCATTCGTACCTCCAAATAGTTGGGTTATATCTAATTCAATAATTGGCATTTTAGCACGTAGAACGTACAAAATGCCCAATCGCGGCTCCATAGGTTAGACGATACCCGCAAAAAGTGCAATATACTGCGCCCAAAGTTAAGCCCCTGACCTGCGATTCCACACAAAGGATGGGAAAGTTTTCGCAGGCACAGGGGCTAAATTGTGCTAATGAGACCCAAAAGTGGTGACTTAGGGGAATCTTTTACGCGACGTTTTCGACCAGCTCGGCGACGATGGCATCGAAAGCGGCAACCGGGTCATCGGCACCGGTGATGGGACGGCCCACCACGATGTGGCTCGCGCCACGCTCGATAGCTTGGGAAGGCGTGGCCACGCGGGACTGATCTCCCAGCGCCGCACCAACCGGACGAACACCCGGGGTCACGATGAGCGCATCGGGGCCCAGCAGCTCACGCATATCGTGGGCCTCCATCGGGGAGCACACGATACCGTCGATGCCGTTGGCCTGGGCGAGCTTCGCCAGACGTGCTGCCTCCTCGGCCACCGGCGACTCAATGCCGATCTCGCTGAGCGAATCCTGGTTCATGCTCGTGAGCACGGTGATGGCGACGAGCTTGGCACGGTCCTCGCGCGCCTCCTCGGCGCCCTCGCGGCAGGCAGCGAGCATGGCGCCCGAGCCCAGGCCGTGAACCGAAAGCAGGTCGGCACCGGCAAGCGAGGCCGAACGGGCGGCACCGCGCACCTGATGCGGAATATCGTGGAACTTAAGGTCGAGGAAGACCTTAAAGCCAAGGTCCTTGAACGTCTTGACGATCTCGGGGCCTTCGGCGTAATAGAGCGTCATGCCGACCTTGAGCCAGGCGGCGTGACCCGAAAGCTCACGGGCGAGCTCGAGCGCACGCTCACGGTCGCAGTCGAGGGCGACGATAACGCGGTCGCGGGCATCGGTCTCTAGCATTCGAACGCACCTACCAGCTCGTTGATGTCCTTCACGCCCTGGGACTCGGCCCAGGCCTCGAGCTCATGCGCGATCTTAAGCGAAGCACACGGATCGACGAAGTTGGCCATGCCGACCGACACGCAGGTGGCGCCGGCCAGGATAAACTCAGCCGCATCCTCGCCAGTCATAACACCGCCGACACCGTTGATGGGGATATCGACGGCCTGGGCAACCTCCCAGACCATGCGCACGGCGATGTGGTGGCACAGCGGGCCCGAAAGGCCGCCCTTGGGCTTGGCCACGCGGGACTTGCGGGTATGGACGTCGATGGCCATGCCCTGGATGGAGTTGATGACCGAAAGGCCGTCGGCGCCGGCAGCCTCGAGAGCCTTGGCGATCTCGGCGACGTTGACCGGCGCCATCTTCACGAACAGCGGCTTATCAGTCACCTTGCGGCAGGCAGCCATAACGGAAAAGGCGCCCTCGGGCGTGGAGCCCATGGCGGCACCGCCGGCGGCGATATTAGGGCAGCTCACGTTTATCTCGTAGCCGGCAGCCCAGGGGCACAGCTCGACATACATCTCGAGTGCGCGGACAAACTCGTCAACGGAGTGGCCGGCAACCTGACAGATGACCTGGCAGCCGTCCTTGGACAGCTGTTCGAGCCACGGACCGGACTCACGGGCAAAGGCGGCCACGCCGGGGTTCTGAAGGCCCACGGAGTTGATCATACCGCCGGGAATCTCGGCCATGCGGGGCGCAGGGTTGCCGGGCCAGGGCTCGGCAGCGCAGCCCTTGGTGGTGATGGCGCCCAGTTGGGACACATCGAAGAAGTTCTGGAACTGCCAACCGTAGCCAAAGGTACCGGCTGCGGTATTGATGGGGTTCTGCATCTTGACGCCGCCGAAATCGACGGCCATGTTCACGGTACCCACTAGAAGACCACCACCTTGGAAGCATCAAACACGGGGCCGCACATGCAGGCGCCCTTCATACCGTCGACCGTCTCGACATTGCAGGTGTTGCAGGCGCCAAAGCCACAGCTCATCATGCGCTCAAGCGACACCTCGCAGTACGCACCGGCCTCGGCGGCAGCGGCGGCGACTTTCTTCATCATGACAGCGGGGCCGCAGCTGGCCACATAGTCGTAGCCGCCCTCGCCGAGCAGCTCGGCTGCCGGGTCGGTGCAAAAACCGTGCAAGCCCAGCGTGCCATCATCGGTGCACACGTTAACCGTGGCGCCCAGCGCGCGGAACTCATCGACTCCCACGGCCTTGGAAGCGGTGCCAAAGCCCAGGCAAACGTCGACACCCACGCCCTGCTCGGCAAGCTTGTCGGCAAGGCACAGCACGGGCGGAACGCCGATGCCGCCCGCCACGAGCAGCGCCTTCCTGGTGCCCTCGGGAACAAGCCAGCCGCGGCCGCCAGGGCCCAACAGGTTGGACTTGGAGCCGGGGGCCATCTGCGACAGACGACGGGTGTCGTCGCCCACGACGGCGTACCACAGCTCGACGGTGCCGGCCTGGGCGTCGGCGCGATAGAAGCTCAGGGGCACGCGAAGCAGCGAGGACGCATCGCCGGGCACGGCAATGTTCACAAACTGGCCGGGCTTGAGCGCACTTGCAAGCTTGGGGGCCGAGATAACGAGCGAGAAGATGCCGTCGGCGATCTCCTGGTTCGAGACGACCTCGAAGTCGTGCATGCGTGCAGTGGAAGGTGTGGGCATAGACGCTCCAATCCCCCATGCGGTTGCATGGTTCAGACGAACAGAAAGCGCGGCACCGCAAGGGCACCGCGCACAAAAGCGATAAGGCTATGCTAGCAGATGCAGCCGTCGGCGAGCGTCTGCTTGCCGCCGACAAACACATCGGTGGCACGACCGGTGAGCGTGCGGCCGGCAAAACCGGAGTTCTCGGCGCGCGACTCGTAGCCGTCCTCGCCGACCGTCCAGGTGGCAGACGCGTCGAAGACGGTCAGGTCGGCAACGGAGCCCGCCTTGACCTGAACTTGGTCGAGGCCCAGGATCTCGCGCGGCTTGATGGCCATGAGCTCGACCATGCGGCCCATGCCCATCTTGCCGGTGTTGACCAGCTCGGTGAGCACGAGTGCCAGCGAGGTCTCGAGGCCGATCATGCCGAAGGGCGCAAGCTCGAACTCACGAGCCTTCTCCCACGGGGTGTGGGGAGCGTGGTCGGTAACGATAACGTCGACGGTGCCGTCGATGACACCCTGGCGGATGGCCTCGGCATCCTCCTCGGTACGCAGCGGCGGATTGACCTTGAGCGAGGTGTTGTAGGTCTCGTCCAGGTCGTTCTCGGTCAGGAACATGTGGTGCGGGGTGGCCTCGCAGGTAACCTGAACGCCAGCGGCCTTACCGGCACGCACGATCTCCAGGCCATGGGCGGTGGAGATGTGCTGGATGTGCAGCTTGGCACCGGTCAGCTTGGCGATCTCGATGTCGCGGGCGATCTGGAGCTCCTCGCCGGCAGCCGGCCAGCCCTCGAGAGCCAAACGGGTAGAGACCTTGCCCTCGTTGATCTGGCCGTGACCGACCAGGTCCTCGTCCTGGCAGTGGCTCATAAAGACCTTGCCGAACATCTTGCCGTAGTCCATGCAGCGACGGAGCATGCCCGCACCCTGCACGCCGCGACCGTCGTCGGTGAAGGAGACGGCGCCATGTGCGACCATATCGCCCATCTCGGACATGGCCTCGCCCTTAAGACCGCGGGTCATAGCGCCCGACGGATAGACGCGGCAGTGGCCAACCTCGGCAGCGCGGGACTTGACGAACTCCACGACGGTGCCGTTATCGGTGACGGGGTCGGTGTTGGGCATGGAGCACACGCCGGTGAAGCCGCCCTTGGCAGCAGCGCGGGTGCCGCTCTCGATGTCCTCTTTGACCTCATAGCCGGGCTCACGCAGATGGACGTGCATGTCCACCAGGCCGGGGACGAGGTACTTGCCGGAAAGGTCGCGGACCTCGGCTCCCTCGGCGGCGAGATTCTCGCCGACCTCGGCGATCTTGTCGCCGTCGATCAGGACGTCAACGATACCGTCAAGCTCGACGGACGGGTCGACGACGTGGGCATTCTTAAGAAGCAAGGCCATTATCGGCACCTCCAAGCAGCAGATACAGGATAGCCATACGCACGCAGATACCGGCGTAGACCTGCTCCAGGATGACGGAGCGTTGCGGGTGGTCGGCCATATAGGAGTCGAACTCGACGCCGCGGTTGATGGGGCCCGGGTGGCAGATGATCGCGTCGGGCTTCATGAGCTTCTCGCGGTCCTTGGTCAGGCCGAAGAGCTTGTGGTACTCGCGAATGGTCGGGAACGGAGCACCCTCGAGACGCTCCTGCTGCACGCGCAGCATGTAGACGACGTCCAGCTCGGGCAGGACGGAATCGAGGTCGCTCGTCACGTGGTCGCAGCCCAGGACCTCGGGTGCCGGCGGAAGCAGCGTGCCGGGAGCGACGGCGTAGGTCTCGCAGCCCATGATCTTAAGGGCGGGGATCAGCGAGCCGCAGACGCGGGAGTGGGCGATGTCGCCGACGACGGCGACCTTCAGGCCGTGGAAGTCACCCTTGTGCTCCCAGATGGTGTACAGGTCCAGCAGGGCCTGCGTGGGATGATTGTGCTTACCATCGCCGGCGCAGATGACGCTCGCGGGCGAGTTCTGCGTGACGATATAGGGAGCGCCGGCGTGCTTGTCGCGCACGACGATGCAGTCGATCTTGTAGGCGTTGAGGGTCTCGACGGTATCGACGAGGCTCTCGCCCTTGACCGTGGAGGTCGAGGAGCCGCCGAAGTTAAGGCTGTCGGCCGAAAGGCGCTTCTCGGCGAGCTCGAAGGAGCTGCGGGTACGCGTCGAGGGCTCGTTGAACATGTTGACGATGGTCTTACCCTTGAGCGTGGGAACCTTCTTGATGGCACGCTCGTTGACCTCGGAGAACGCCTTGGCGGTCTCGAGGATGAGCTTGATTTCCTCTTCGGAGTACTCGGTAATGTCGATCAGGTGCTTATGGTTGAACGCCACGGTACTACTCACCTCCCAGCGGCGCGGAGCCCACGTGGGAACCCGGCGCGACGTCGTTGATCTCGACAGCGGTGCGGCCGTCGACTTCCTTCATATATAGGTGCACGTTCTCCTCGTGAGACGAGGGAACGTTCTTGCCGACAAAGTCCGGCGAGATGGGGAGCTCGCGGTGACCGCGGTCAACGAGAACTGCCAGCTCGATGCGGCTCGGACGGCCCAGGTCCATGACGGCATCGAGAGCGGCGCGGATGGTACGACCCGTGTACAGGATGTCGTCCACCAGCACGACGCGCTTGCCGTCGACGCTGAAGGGAATGTTGGTAGCGTGGATCGCGGGAGCGAAATTGGTCGCATAGTCATCGCGATAGAAGCTGATGTCCAGGCTGCCGAGCGGAACGTCGACACCCTCGATCTCCTTGATCGCCTCGGCGAGCTTCTTTGCCAGAAGGTCGCCGCGCGTGACGATGCCGACCAGAGCGAGGTCTTCACAGCCCTCGTTGCGCTCGAGGATCTCGTGCGCGATGCGGGTCATCGCTCGATTGACGGCGGTCTCGTCCATGATGACCGCCTTGGGGGAAGTCGTGCCCATCGATCTCCTTCCTCACATGTCTTGACTGCTGACACAGTCAAAAAAATAGATGCCCGACCGCTCAAAGCGGACCAGACACCCACAGGAAAGGCTACTCTTTGGCAGCTATGTAATTCCATGTGGGTATCTCGTACCCCTTTAATGGTCAAAGGATAGTGTAGCCAACCTAGAGCGTAATTGCGAGTATAAATACAGAGCAATCCGTAAACGGAGTCCAATGCTCCATAAACCTATATATATTTGTGGGACGAGCTTGAAAACGCACGCACGAGCTGGCATAATCCCCTCTGCTGCACGCAAATCGGATCTACGTCCAGGGCCGTGGCGTGGGCACTATCGCCAAAAGAGGAATATCTCTGTGTAGATTACGCACAGGGAGCTGCTTCTGTGCTATAGTTCAGGCTTGTTTGTTAACGCGACATGTTCGTTTGTCGCCCAAGGAGGGTCAGTTATGTCCAAAGTTTGCGAAGTTTGCGGTAAGCACCCCGTTGCCGGTCGCTCCATCAGCCACTCTCACCGCGTCACCAACCGTAAGTTCCGCCCCAACATCCAGCGCGTCTACGTCGTCGTCGATGGTCACCGTCGCAAGATGAACGTTTGCTCCACCTGCCTCAAGTCCGGCAAGGTTGCGCGCTCCTAAATAAGGTCTTACCAACAAGTACCTCGGACTCTCCGGGTCAAAGACCTCGCGTTCACATAGAACTTACCAAAGGCGTCCTTTCATGTAGAGGGCGCCTTTTTGCACTCATTGGAGACAGACTTACATGAGTGTTTGCAGATGTCAAAGGGATCGTAGCCCAGCTGATATGCCTTGAAGCTTGACCAGCGGTACGCATCGAGCGAGTCGAGCGCGCCTTTCACAGGATTGAGATGGATATAATCGAGCAACTGGACCGCCTGCATGTCCGACTCGACCGCGACCCGCGAATAGCGATTATCAAACAGGCGGCCCGTTCTCCCCGTTTTCCCATTGAAATACTCATGTAAGTCTGTCCCCAATGAGCGGCCATGCGAACAGGTGGTTTTAGTTAAAACGCTTCAGTTTATTGAAGCGTTTTAGTGTGCCTTTTACGGGAATCTTACCACTCACCGAATTATTTATTGCTATTATGCAAGGCGTAGGGTAAATCTCCGATCGCAAGGAGACACAAATGGTGAAAAAGTCACCGGAAAACACTACTCCCGCAATTGTGGACAACGTAGAGGCGCTTGAGGCTAAGCTCGCTCAGATGCGAGAGGCCCAGGCGCTTTTTGCTACGTACACGCAGGAGCAGGTCGACAAGATCTTCTACGAGGCCGCCATGGCCGCCAACAAGGCTCGTATCCCGTTGGCGAAGATGGCCATCGAGGAGACCGGCCGCGGCGTTCTTGAGGACAAGGTCATCAAGAACCACTACGCCGCAGAGTACATCTACAACGCTTACAAGAACACCAAGACCTGTGGTGTCCTGGAGCGCGACGAGGCCTACGGCATCACCAAGATCGCCGAGCCCATCGGTATTGTGGGCGCCGTCATCCCGACGACCAACCCCACCTCCACCGCGATCTTCAAGACGCTGATCAGCCTGAAGACCCGCAACGGCATCATCATCTCCCCGCACCCGGCAGCCGCCAAGTGCACTATCGCCGCCGCCAAGCTCGTGCTTGACGCCGCCGTCAAGGCTGGCGCCCCCGAGGGCATCATCGGCTGGGTCGATGTCCCCTCCATCGAGCTGACCAACATGGTCATGCGTGACGTCGACATCATCCTCGCCACCGGTGGCCCGGGCATGGTCAAGGCCGCTTACTCCTCGGGCAAGCCTGCACTGGGCGTTGGCGCCGGTAATACCCCGGTCATCATCGACGACACCGCCGACGTGCTGCTCGCCGTCAACTCCATCATCCACTCCAAGACCTTCGACAACGGCATGATCTGCGCTTCCGAGCAGTCCGTGACCGTCATCGACACCATCTATGACCAGGTTAAGGCCGAGTTCCAGAAGCGCGGCTGCTACTTCGTCAAGCAGGGTTCCGAGATGGAGGCCCTGCGTGCCGCCATGTTCAAGAACGGCGCCCTCGATCACCGCATCCCCGGCATGGCTGCCGCCAAGATCGCCGAGCTCGCCGGCATTGAGGTTCCCGCCAAGACCAAGATCCTGATCGCCGAGGTCACCTCCACCGACCCCGCCAAGGAAGAGTTCTCCCACGAGAAGCTCTCCCCGGTCCTGGCCATGTATCACGCCAAGGACTTCCAGGAGGCCGTCGACAAGGCCGAGCACCTGGTGCTCGCCGGTGGCCCGGGCCACACCGCCTCTCTCTACGTGCACCCCGCCCAGGCCGAGAAGATCAGCCTGTTCGAGCACGTCATGAAGGCCTGCCGTATCGTCATCAACACCCCGTCCTCGCACGGCGGCATCGGTGACCTGTACAACTTTGGCATGAAGCCGTCTCTGACCCTGGGCTGCGGCTCCTGGGGCGGCAACTCCGTCTCCGAGAACGTTGGGGTGAAGCACTTGATCAACGTTAAGACTGTGGCCGAGCGCCGTGAGAACATGCTGTGGTTCCGCGCTCCCGAGAAGGTCTACTTCAAGAAGGGTTCCACGCCCGTCGCCCTCGACGAGCTCGGCACCGTCATGGGCAAGAAGCGCGCCTTCATCGTCACCGACCAGTTCCTCTTCAAGAATGGCAACACCCGCGCCATCGAGGCCAAGCTCGACGAGATGGGCATCGCCCACGACTGCTTCTACGACGTTGAGCCCGATCCGTCGCTGCAGTGCGCACGTCGCGGCGCCAAGCAGATGGCTCTCTTTGAGCCGGACGTCATCATCGCCGTCGGCGGTGGCTCCGCTATGGACGCCGGCAAGATCATGTGGATGATGTACGAGCATCCCGAGTGCAAGTTTGAGGACATGGCCATGGACTTCATGGACATCCGCAAGCGTATCTTCACCTTCCCCGAGATGGGCAAGAAGGCCTACTTCGTCGCCGTCCCGACCTCCTCGGGTACCGGCTCCGAGTGCACGCCGTTCGCCATCATCACCGACAAGGAGACCGGCATCAAGTGGCCGCTCGCCGATTACGCGCTGCTCCCCAACATGGCTATCGTCGACGCCGACAACTGCATGACCGCCCCGCGCGGCCTGACCGCTGCCTCCGGCATCGACGTCATGACCCACGCCATTGAGTCCTACGTCTCCATCATGGCTTCCGACTACACCAAGGGCCTCTCCGAGCGCGCTGCCAAGCTCGTCTTTGAGAACCTGCCCTCCAGCTTCGAGAACGGCGCCAAGGACCCGCACGCCCGCGAGGAGATGCACAACGCCTCCTGCATGGCCGGTATGGCCTTCGCCAACGCCTTCCTGGGCCTCAACCACTCCATGGCTCACAAGCTCGGCGCTTTCCATCACCTGCCCCACGGCATCGCCAACGCTGTCATCCTGACCCGCGTCATGCGCTATAACGCCGCCGAGGCCCCCGTCAAGATGGGTACCTTCTCCCAGTATCCTTACCCCAACGCGCTGCACAACTACGCCGAGATGGCCAAGTACTGCGGCATCGAGGGCAAGGACGACAAGGAGACCTTCGAGAACTTCATCACGAAGCTCGAGGAGCTCAAGGACTTCATCGGCGTCAAGAAGACCATCGCCGACTACGGTGTCGACGAGCAGTACTTCCTCGACACGCTCGACGAGATGACCGAGCAGGCATTCAACGACCAGTGCACCGGCGCTAACCCGCGCTACCCGCTCATGAGCGAGATCAAGGAGCTCTACCTGGACGCCTACTACGGCCGCGAGCCCCAGGACTACGCCGTCTGCTAGTTCTAGCACGGTTTTTAACGGCGGGGGTGCACGGGTGTTTCACACACCCCCGCCGTCGCTTCTATCGCATCGTTGAAAGGATGCAACCATGCTGCTACCCGATTCCAAGACCGAGCTCGTCCGCCGTGGCAACAAGGTCGTTTACGACCTGGGCGACAAGATTGTCAAGGTCTTCAACGAGACCAAGCCTGTCTCCGACGTGTTCAACGAGGCTTTGAATCTTGCCCGCATCAATGAGTGCGGCATCCGCAGCCCCAAGGCTCTCGAGGTTTCCCAGCTCGAGAACGCCAACGGCTGGGCGCTTGTGACCGAGAAGGTCCCGGGCACCACCCTTGCCGAGAAGATGACTGCTGAGCCCCAGCGCTTCGGTGAGTACCTCGAGATGTTCGTCGACCTCCAGATCGAGATCCACGGCTACACCTCCCCGCTGCTCAACCGTCAGCGCGACAAGTTCGCCCGCATGATCGACAGCCTGGATCAGCTCAATGCCACCACGCGCTACAACCTTCAGGAGCGCCTGGACGGTATGACCAAGGAGTTCAAGGTCTGCCACGGCGACTTCAACCCCTCCAACGTCATCGTTGGCGACGACGGCCAGCTCTACGTCTGCGACTGGGCACACGCCACCCAGGGCTCCCCTGCCGCCGACGTTGCAACCACCTACCTGCTCTTTGCCCTCAACAGCAAGGACCAGGCCGAGGCCTACCTGGAGCTCTACTGCGACCGCGCCGACATGCCCATGCAGGTCGTGCGTCAGTGGACGAGCATCGTCGCCGCTTCCGAGCTCGCTCGTAAGCGCAACGTGAACGATGAGTTCCTTAAGAACTGGATCGACGTCGTCGATTATCAGTAATATCTGAGCGATTTATTCGCATCGGAGGCACAAAGGAAAACCCCGCAGCTCATTTGGGCTGTGGGGTTTTCCTTTTAGAGTTTAAGTATACCGGTTTAAAAAACGGTCCCGCATCTCCCCGATCTGGAGAAATGCGGGACCGTCCCGTAGTACAGCTATCGGCGATGCCGTCGATTAACGACGGGCCGCCTTTACGAGCTCGGCGACCTTGGCGACGACCTCATCGATCGCCACATCATCGCGCTCGCCCGTGGCACGGTCCTTAAGCTCGACGGTACCGTTCTTAAGGCCGCGCTTGCCCAGAACGACCTGATACGGGAAGCCCATGAGGTCATTATCGGCAAACTTAAAGCCGGGACGCTCGTCGCGATCGTCGACGACGACCTCAATACCCTCGGCGCACAGGCCCTCGACGATCTGGTCGCAGACGGTAGCGCACTCCTCCTTCTTGGGGTCGAGCGGAATCACCGCGACCTCGTAGGGAGCGACGGAAACCGGCCAGACGATACCGTGCTCGTCGTTATGCTGCTCAACGACGGCAGCGAGCGAACGGGACACGCCCACGCCGTAGCAACCCATGATGAGCGGCTTCTCCTTGCCGTCCTCGTCCATAAAGGTTGCACCCATGGCCTCGGAGTACTTGGTGCCCAGCTGGAAGACCTGCGAAACCTCGATGCCGCGAGCTGCGGAAAGCGGCTTGCCGCAGTGCGGGCAGGGGTCGCCGGCAACGACGGTAACCAGGTCGGCCCACTCGTCGACGGTAAAGTCGCGTTCGGGGCAGGCGCCGGTAAAGTGGTAGTCGACCTCGTTGGCGCCGCAAGCCCACTGCTTGGACTCGCACAGGCTCTCGTCGCAGACCAGTCGGATGCCCTCGGGCAGGTTGACCGGTCCGATAAAGCCCTTGTGCAGACCGTAGGCCTGGAGCTCCTCATCGGTCATCATACGATAGCCCTTGCCAAAGACGTGCTCGGCCTTGCAATCGTTGAGCTCGTGATCGCCCGGGACGATTGCCACGACGGGCTTACCCTCGGCGTCGATGAGTGCCAGCGACTTGCGCGTGCCGTTCTCGGGGAAGCCGAAGAACTTGGCAACGGTCTCGATGGTGCCCAGACCCGGGGTCTCGACCTTGGTGAGCGTGCCATCGCCGGGACCCTCGGTCACGACGACCTTGGTGCTTGCGGCCTCATCGTCGGCGGCAAAGCCGCAATCGTCGCAGTACACCAGCGATGCCTCGCCGGCATCGGCCAGCGCCATGTACTCGACGGAGGTGTCGCCACCGATCTCACCGGAGTCGGCGACAACGGGCAGGGCCTTGATGTAGCAGCGCTCGCAGATGTTGGCGTAGGCCTGCTTCATCTTGTCGTACTCCTCCTGCAGGCTCTCCTGCGTGGCAGAGAAGCTGTAGGCATCCTTCATGATGAACTCGCGACCGCGCATCAGGCCAAAGCGGGGACGGAACTCGTCGCGGAACTTGTCCTGAATGTGGTACAGGTTGACGGGCAGTTGCTTATAGGAGCGCAGCTCGTTGCGCACCAGGGCCGTGACGGTCTCCTCGTGCGTGGGGCCTAACACAAACTCGCGACCATGACGGTCATCAAAGCGCACGAGCTCCTTGCCATAGGCATCGATACGGCCGGATTCACGCCACAGCTCGGCGTCGACCATAATGGGCATCATGAGCTCCTGGGCGCCCGCAGCGTCCATCTCGTCGCGGACGATGTTCTCAATCTTGCGGATCGAGCGCCAGGCGAGCGGCAGGTAGGAATACAGACCGGCGGCCTCCTTGCGGATCATGCCGGCACGGAGCAGCAGGCGGTGGCTGGCGAGCTCAGCGTCCGCCGGATCCTCTTTAAGCGTCGGCGCATAGAGCTTAGACATAAACATTGCTCGAGTCATTTACTTCTCCTCAATAAGTTTGTCGACCTCGGCCATCAGCGCGTCGACAATTTGATCCTCAGCTACTTTACCAATGATCTGGCCATGCGAAAAGAGCAGGCCCTGACCACGCCCGCAGGCAACGCCCAGGTCGGCGTCAGATGCCTCTCCGGGGCCGTTGACCGCACATCCCATCACGGCGATCGAAAGCGGCGCGGAATAATTCTTAAGCCGCTCGGTGACCTCCTCGGCGATGGGAATGAGGTTAACCTGGCAGCGGGCGCACGTGGGGCACGAGACAATCTCGGGACCACGGCGACGCAGGCCCAGCGACTGTAGAATTCCCCAGGCGACCGGCAGCTCCTCGACCGGATCGGCCGTGAGCGACACACGCATGGTGTCGCCGATGCCTTCGGAAAGCAAGATACCCAAGCCTACAGAGCTCTTGATGGTGCCCTGAAGCTTGGTCCCCGCCTCCGTCACGCCCAGATGGAGCGGAACATGCGGTATCTCGCGCGACAGGGCGCGATAGGTATCAAGCGTCGTCTGTACGCTATGGGCCTTGGCAGAAAGCACGATGTTGGTAAACCCACGGTCCTCAAAGTGCCGTACAAAGCGCTCGCTCGACATCACGAGCTTTTCGGGTTGCGTGAGGTCGTCGCGCTCGGCGATATCCTGCTCAAGCGAGCCGGCGTTCACGCCAATGCGAATCGCACAGCCCGCAGCGCCGGCAGCGTCGATGACGGCATCGACCTTAGCCCAATCGCCGATATTACCGGGATTGATGCGCAGTTTGGAGGCACCAGCCTCGACGGCGCCGATGGCGAGCTTATGGTTAAAGTGAATATCGGCGACAATCGGCACCGGGGAATCAGCACAGATGGTACGGAAGCCCTCGAGCGCGGCCTCGGTGGGCACGCTCACGCGCACGATATCGCAGCCAGCCTGCGCCAACGCGCACACTTGCGCAAGCGTTGCCTGGGCATCAGCGGTATCGGTGCAGGTCATGGATTGGACCACCACCGGCGCGCCGCCACCAATCTGCACGCCGCCCACATGCACGGGGCGCGTCAGCTCGCGAGGCAAAGAATGGGATAAAGACAATCCAAACACTCCCCTACAGAATAAATCGAAGGATGTCGGAACGAAGCATATAGACAAACAACAGCGCGAAGAGCGCGATGCCCACATAGCTCACAATCGTCTGGACCTTGAGCGGAAGCTCGCGGCCCGCAATCTTTTGAATGATCTCGATGACCAGCTTACCGCCATCGAGCGGCGGGATGGGCAGCAGGTTCATAAAGCCCAGAGAGAACGAAATGAGCGCGGCAAACGACAAGAACGTGATGGGACCGGCAGCAGCTGCCTGCGAAGACATGACGCTAATACCCACGATCGAGGAGGATTGATCGAGGATCTCCATCGTATGCTGCGGCTGGAGCAGGCGTATCACGCCCTCCGCCGTCTGCGCAACATAGGAGAAGGAGAGGCGCGCCGAGGTGATGGGGTCCAAACGAACCACCTGCGTAGAGGCATAAACGCCCAGGCGTTCGTTCTCTTTGAGTGCGACCGAGGTCGAGCACTGCTTGCCATCGCGCTCATACTCAATAGCAATATCGTCCTTACCGGCGGCCTTGCCGATGGCATCGTAGACATCCATCCAAGTGGAACATGAGACACCGTCAACCGAAAGGATCGCATCACCGGCCTCGATACCCGCCTTGGCGGCAATAGACCCCTCGTCAACCTGACCGATCACGTTGGTATCCATCGGCACAGTGACACCCGCAATGGAATAGATGCTCATAAGGAGCAAAAAACCCGTCAAGATATTGACGATAATGCCCGCGAGCAGCATAAAGGCGCGCTTGAGAAAGCCTTGGCCAAGATAGGTGTGCGAGCGCTCTTGCGCAAGGAACTCGGCCTCGCCGCACGGCAGCTCCCACACATCGCCCTCGGCAGTCGCATTTCCGCGATCGAAACGGCAACCATCAAAGGTGGTATAGCCTGCAGTATCTCGCGGCAACGTCTGATATTTGGTGGGATAGTAGCTCGGCGAGGGCTTCTCCCCTTCCTCATACCAGGGTGCGATGGAGCCCCAGCCCAGCAAAAGGGCGCATGCCTCGAGCACATCCCCCTCGGAAAGCTCGAGCTCGACAGCAAGGTCGACCACGGTCACGCGACCATGACGATAGATAGCCGCGAGCACGCGATCGGCGCACGAGACATCGGTCGGGTCCATACCGCAGATGGCGGCATAGCCACCTAGCAACAGCGGGGTCACACCGAACTTGGTGCCGATGCGACGCGACGTGTGATGGATGTCAAAGCGGCACGGCAGACCCAAAAAGAACTCGGTCACGCGGACACCGCAGGCACGCGCCGCCAAAAAGTGGCCGCCCTCGTGCAAAAACACGAGGACGGAAAGCATCAGAAGACCCCAAAAGATCGATGAGAGAACGCTCAAAACGGTATCCATAAAACGAAAAAGCAATCCTTATGGGTTAGGAACGGGTTGCAGCGAGAACCTGTGCAGCCTTTGCGCGCGCCCAGGAATCGATTTCGCGGAGCTGCTCAAACGAAGAGACCGCCTGCGTATCGTGGGCATCCATGCAGGACTCCACAATGCGGTCGATATCGGTAAAGCCACAGGCATCGTGCAGGAAGGCATCGACGGCGACCTCGTTGGCGGCATTGAGAACGCACGGCATGGTGCCGCCCGTCTTACCGGCGCGCTCGGCCAATGCAAGGCAGCGGAAGGTATCCATGTCGGCAGCATCAAAGGTGAGCTGGCCCAGCTCGCGAAAATCGATACGCGGAGCCGGCGTATCCCAGCGCTCGGGATACGAGAAGGCAAACTGGATGGGAATACGCATGTCGGAAGCACCGAGATGCGCCATCACGGAGCCATCGGCGAACTCGACCATGGAGTGAATCTTGGACTGACGCTGCACGACGACGTTGATAAAATCGAGATCGCAGTCGAACAGATGCATAGCCTCGATACGCTCAAGACCCTTGTTCATAAGGGTGGCGGAGTCGATAGTGATCTTGGCGCCCATAGCCCAGGTGGGATGCGCCAGGGCATCGGCACGCGTCACGCGATCGAGCTCGTCACGCGTGCGGCCAAAGAACGGGCCACCCGAGCAGGTGAGCCAAATGCAGTGGGCTTCGCGCGGATTCTCCCCCAAATAGCACTGGTAGATGGCAGAATGCTCGGAGTCGACCGGAATAAGCTGACCTGGCTGCGCCAACGGCATAAGCAGATCGCCGCCAACGACGAGCGACTCTTTGTTGGCCAGAGCAAGGCGCTTGTTCGAAGTCAGGGCCGCATGGCTCGCCTCGAGACCCGCCGCCCCCACAATGGCAACAAGCACGCAGTCGACATCATCGCGACACGCAAGCTCGCAGACCGCCTGCGCACCAACGCCGAGCTCGGTGCCCGCGGGCAACTCCTGCAGCACGGCGTCATCACCATGAGCGGCATCGGCCACGGCAACCGCCGGAACCGAGAACTCACGGGCAGCCGCAACAAGCTCGGAAGTGCTGGAGTTGACGGACAGCGCCGTCACCTGAAGGCGATCGGCATGCTGACGGCATACATCGAGCGCCTGGGTGCCGATAGAACCCGTGCAGCCCAGAATGGCAACGCGGAGACGCCCATCGGGGCCATACGTCGTCTGAAGAGCCATTACAGCACGCCTCCGATCATCAGGAGCAGCTGCGCGGTGATGCAGCCAAAGATGAGCGAATCGCTACGGTCGAGCATGCCGCCATGACCCGGGATAAGGTTGCCGGAATCCTTGACGCCCACGCCACGCTTGATGCGCGACTCAATGAGGTCGCCGATAACACCCAAGATGGAGACGACCACGCCACACAGCAACGCATAGGGCAGACTCAGCTTATAGAAATGCGTGGCCCACAGGATAAGCCAGATCAAAACCGAGCCCAGGATACCGCCGACAAAGCCTTCCCAGCTCTTTTTGGGAGAAATCTTGGGAACCATCTTATGCTTGCCGATACGGCTGCCCACGATGTAGGCAAACGAATCAGAGACCCAGAGGGACGCGCACACGCCCACCGAAAGCAGGGCGCCGGCAAAGCCGGGCACGGCGTCTCGCAGCAGCACGATGGCCGACAGCATAAAGCCGGTGTAGATAGGACCCATAAGCGTCACGGCGACATCCGAGATACGGGTGCGCGGCGACCAGACATACCAGATACCCACCGCGAGCATCAGGGCAAAAAGCAGGGCATTCAGCAGCATCGAATCGCCCAGCGCCGAGAGCGGAAAGAGCACGGCGGCAGCGATACCCAAGCGCTCATTGGCAACCTTGCCATCGAGCCTCGTCATGCGGAAAAACTCATAGCAGCACAGACCGCTCATGACAGAAACAAAGATGGCCGTGGGCACGATACCCAAAACCAGGCACAGGATAAAGACAACGGCGTAGACGATACCGGCGGCGGCACGGGTAATAAAGCCCGCCAGCCACGAACCGGTGCCGCTCTTCGCTGCAGGCGCTCCCGCAGTGGCAGCCTTACGCTCAGGCGTCTTGGGAGCAGTTGCCTTGGGACGATCGGACACGATTAAGCCTCCTCGGACTTGCTCAGTCCACCAAACCTACGGTCACGGCCCTGATAGGCCAAAATGGCGTCGACAAGGCCCCAACGATCAAAGTCGGGCCAATAGGTATCGGTGACGTAGAACTCGGAATAAGCCACCTGCCACAGCAGATAGTTCGAAAGGCGCAGCTCACCAGAGGTGCGAATCACAAGCTCAGGATCGGGAAGACCGGCGGTATAGAGGTGGGAAGCCACCATATCGTCATCAATTGCAGCGGGATCGATCTTACCGGCGGCAGCGTCGAGTACGATCTGACGGACAGCGCGGGTAATCTCGGCACGCGCGCCGTAGTTGACGGCAAGCGCCAGCGTCATACCGGTGTGATCGGCGCACTCGGCTAGACCGCGTTCAAAAACGTCGCGGGTCTTCTTGGGCAGCGCGGAAATGTCACCCAAAAAGACAACACGCACGTTTTCGCGCTTCAGAAGCGGCAGCTCGTCGATAAACGTCTTGGCAAACAGATGCATCAAGACGTTGACCTCATGCTGCGGACGGTTCCAGTTTTCGGTAGAAAACGCATAGGCAGAAAGCACGTCGACGCCCAGGCGCACGCAGGCGGTAATGATCTCGCGCAGCGAGACGATACCTGCCTTATGACCCTCGGTGCGTGCAAGACCGCGCGACGTGGCCCAACGACCGTTGCCGTCCATGATGCACGAGATATGGTGCGGAATGTTATTGAGGTCAAGGTCGGAAAAACCGACGCCCGCAGGGGCGTCGGCAAAGTACTCGACCAGTTTATGCTCGTCGTATTGCACCTTAGATCTCCATGACCTCGGCTTCTTTTTCCTTCAGAAGCTCCTCGACCTTGGCGACATACTCATCGGTGTGCTTCTGGACCTTGGCCTGCTCGCGACGGACATCGTCCTCGGTGAGCTCCTCATCGCGCTCGAGCTTGTTGTTGAAGTCGCGACGGATGTTACGGATAGACACCTTGGCCTGCTCGGCGTACTCGCGGCACTCCTTGACGAGCTCGCGACGGCGCTCCTCAGTGGGGGCCGGGAACGGCAGACGAACGACGGTGCCATCGGAGTTGGGTGTAATGCCCAGATCGGAAGCGCCGATGGCCTTGACGATAGCGTTGATGAGCGCCTTGTCCCACGGCTCGATGAGCAGCATGTGAGCCTCGGGGGTCTTGACGGCGGCAACCTGCGTGACCGGCGTGGGAACACCGTAATAATCAACGGTGATGTCGGACAGAATGTTGGCGTTGGCGCGACCGGTACGGACCTTGGAGAAGTTATGCTTGAGGGACTCGAGCGACTTGTCCATATGGGCGGTGATGTTCTCTGCCATGCTTAATCCTCCTGATAGACGAGCGTGCCGACGGGCTCACCCGCGAGCGCGCGTTTGACGGTGTCCTCGCCATCGATGTTGAGGACCAAAATAGGCATACGGTTATCCTGGCACAGGGCCGTAGCCGTGGAATCCATAACCTGCAGGCCGCGAACGAGAACCTCGTGATAGGTAATCTTGTCAAAACGGACGGCATCGGCACACTTGACGGGATCCTTGTCGTAGATGCCGTCAACCTTGGTGGCTTTAATCAGAATCTCGGCGCCGATCTCGCACGCACGAAGAGCCGCGGCGGTGTCGGTCGTAAAGTACGGATTGCCCGAACCGGCGGCAAAAATAACGACATTGCCCTTGGAAAGATGGTTGATGGCGCGACGACGAATATAGGGCTCGCAGATCTCGTTCATCTGGATAGCGCTCATCACGCGGCAGGGAACATCGTTATGCTCGAAGGCATCCTGCAGGGCGAGCGCGTTCATAACGGTCGCGAGCATGCCCATGTAGTCGGCCTGAGCACGCTCCATGCCACCGGCAGCGCCGGCCATGCCGCGGAAAATATTGCCGCCGCCGACAACGACGCCGACCTCATGGCCAACGGCGAGCAGCTCCTTGACCTGCTTGGCAAGATGGTCGGTAACCTTGGGGTCGATGCCATATTGGCCGTCGCCCATCAGTGCTTCGCCGGAAAGCTTAAGAAGCACGCGTTTATATCGGATGTCGGACAAAGCGATCCTCCTTTAATTAGACTCTCAATATGATAACAAAGGCTTAACGGGGAGCCATGAAAAAGCAGGCTGTGAGTAAAACCCACAGCCTGCTCATTACCAGCTACAAGAGCTTATTTACTCGCCACGGACCAGACGGTCAAAGGCAACGACGGTAATGGTGTCGCCGAGCTCCTTGGAGACCTGCTCAGCGTACTTCTTGATGGTGAGGGAGCTGTCCTTGATGAACTCCTGCTCGGTGAGCACGGACTGCTTGTAGAACTTCTCCAGACGGCCAACAGCCATCTTCTCCTGGATAGCCTCGGGCTTGCCGGACTCGGCAGCCTGGGCCATGTAGATCTGCTTCTCGTGCTCGACGGTCTCGGCCGGAACCTGATCGCGGGTAGCGCAGATCGGTGCGACGGCGGCAACCTGAAGGGCAACGTCGTGAGCGAAGGTCTTGAAGGACTCAGCCTGAGCGGTCTCGGCCTTCTCGAAGGCGAACTCGACGAGGACGCCGATCTTACCACCCATGTGGATGTAAGAAGCGAGCGCGCCGTTCTCGGCCTTGCGGGCGGCGAAGCGGGAAATCTTCATGTTCTCGCCCATGATGTGAATCATCTCGGTGAGCTCGGAGGAAACGGTCTCCTCGCCCATCGGCTTCTCGAGCAGAGCATCGACATCGGCCGGCTCAGTGGTAGCGACAACCTCAGCGACCTTAGAAGCAAAGCCGGTGAACTTGGCGTTGGAGCCAACGAAGTCGGTCTCGCAGGAGAGCTCGAGCAGAGCGCCGGTCTTGCCATCCTCGGAGACGAACGCGGCGACAGCGCCCTCGTTGGTCTCACGGCCAGCCTTCTTGGCAGCCTTGGCAAGGCCGTTCTTACGCAGAACGTCGACAGCGGCGTCCATGTCGCCGTCAGCCTCGACGAGAGCCTTCTTGCACTCCATCATCGGGGAGTCGGTCATCTCGCGGAGCTGCTTGACCATAGCGGCGGTAATCTGGGCCATTGTGGTTCCTTTCAAAGAGATGAAAAAGAATTAACTAAGACTGATTTACTCGGCCTTGGGCTCAGCGGCCATCTCGGCCTCGGAGACCTGCTCCTTGCCGGAGCCAGCGAGGCAGGCGTCAGCCATGAGCTCGCACATAAGGGTGACAGCAGAGATAGCGTCATCGTTGCAGGGGATGCCGTACTCGACCTCGTCGGGATCGGAGTTGGTGTCGATCAGAGCGACGACGGGGATGTTCAGGCGCTGAGCCTCCTTGATGGCGTTCTCCTCGCGCTTGGTGTCGATGACGAAGAGAGCCTGGGGCAGACCCTTCATGTCGCGGGCGCCACCGAGGTTGGTCTGGAGCTTGGTGAGCTCCTTGCCGAGCACAGCCTGCTCCTTCTTGGGGAGCACTGCCATGCGGCCGTCCTCGACCATGGCCTCGAGCTCCTCCATGCGGTTGATGCGGGAGCGGATGGTGACGAAGTTGGTCAGCATGCCGCCGAGCCAACGCTGGTTGATGTAAGGCATGTTGGCGCGCTCAGCAGCGTTCTTGACGGCCTCCTGAGCCTGCTTCTTGGTGCCGACGAACAGCACGTTGCCGCCCTTGGCGACGTTCTTGACGAAGGTGTAGGCCTGGTCGGCGTCGAGGATGGTCTGCTTGAGGTCGAGGATGTAGATGCCGTTGCGCTCACCGAAGATGAACGGCTTCATCTTGGGGTTCCAGCGACGGGTCTGGTGACCGAAGTGGCAGCCGGCCTCGAGCAGGGTGCGGATATTAATCTTGGTAGCCATGTTAAACCTCCTGTGGTTTGCCTCCGCGCGGGGTCATCCTCCAAAACCAACCCGGACATGTGCTACCAAAGCCCGGGCACCACGGTATGAAGTAGCCGCGCGTGCGTGATAAAAACCTGTTGCCGTGAAGCAACCCGATGAATGATAGCAGGAATGCATCTTCCTGCCAACCCGCAATCAAAACCACACACCTGAGCGCGGCGCGGGACGTCCCAGCCACTATTCGCCGCGGGGATGGGCTTGAGCCACAGCCCGCTTAAGCCGATCGGGTGTGAGATGCGTGTAGATCTGCGTCGTGGACAGGCTCGCATGGCCCAGCAGCTCTTGAACCGAGCGCAGGTCCGCACCGCCCTCGAGCAAGTCGGTCGCAAAGGTATGGCGCATCGCATGCGGGGCGATGTCGGCCGGAATGCCGGCGAGCGTCGCCAGCGTATGGAACCGCCGCCGGAGGATGGCGGCGCTCATGCGATTGCCGCGCGCCGATATAAGCAGCGGATGCGGCCCGGTAGCGAGGTCACGGCGCTTTGCCTGGGCAAGCAACTCCGGCCTCCCCTCCTCAATATAGAGACGCGTCACCTCGAGCGCACGACGATACAGGGGGACGATACGTTCCTTGCCCCCCTTGCCCCACAGGCGCAACGTGCGTTCGGACCAAGCGATGGACTCCACATTGAGTGCTGCGAGCTCAGAGATACGGGCGCCAGATGCATAGAGCAGCTCGAGCATCGCCGCATCGCGCAGTCCCGCAGGCGTCGATGTATCAGGCGTCTTGAGCAGCGCCTCGACCTGCAGGGTCGTAAGGACGCCCGGCAGGTCACGCGGCAGCTTGGGCGATGCGATCGCCGAGACCGCATCGCCCTCGACAATCCCCTCGGCAGCCATCCAACGATAGAGCGATCGGATAGCCGACAGGTGCGCCGCAAGCGTTCGGGGAGCCACCTGCTCACGCGAAAGCTCGGCAAGATAGCGACGAATGGTGCGCACGTCGGCAGCGAAGGCATCGATATCCTCGCGCTCGCACCAGGCAGCGAAGCGCTCCAGCCTCGAGCCATAGGCCGTCACCGTGTTGGGAGAAAGTCCCTCGACGCGTGCGATATAGGCGATAAACGAGTCGACGGTGTCGTACAGGTCAAAGGCTATGACCGGTCGCCTCCAAACAGATCGGGGCGAGTAGACAGATAGGCGTCAAGGGCCTCGAGCGCACGGTCCGCATAGGCCTGGTAGCGGTCGCGCTTGCTGCGGCGCTTACCATCCTCGAGTGGCGGCACCAGGCCAAAGTTGACATGCATGGGCTGATAGCCCACGGTGGCAGGATCGGTCGCATAGCCCACGAGCGCACCCAGGGCACCCACACGCGGCAACTCGACGCCCGCGGCACCGATAGCATCGGCATAGGTGTTGAGCGCCGCGAGCAGACCTGTCGCCACGGCTTCCATGTACCCCTCGGTGCCGGTGATCTGACCGGCCAGGCGCACACCGGTACCGGGCACGGCAAAGGTGCCATCGAGCACGTGCGGGGCGTCGACAAAAGTATTGCGGTGCATGACACCGTAGCGGAAGAACTCAGCGTTCTCCAGGCCCGGCACCATATGGAAGACGCGCTTCTGCTCGCCAAAGGTCAGGTTGGTCTGGAAGCCCACCAGGTTATAGGCGGTCTTCTCCTTGTTCTCGGCACGCAGCTGAATCGCCGCCCAGGGGCGACGTCCGGTACGCGGGTCGGTGAGGCCGACGGGCTTCATGGCACCAAAGCGGATGGCATCCTTGCCCGTGCGCGCGACCTCCTCGGCGGGCTGGCAGGCCTGGAACAGATCGCCGCCCTCAAAGTCCTTGAGCACCACGCGGTCGGCCGTGGTAAGCGCCTCGATAAAGGCCTCGTACTCTTCCTTGTTGAGCGGAGCGTTGAGATAGTCGCCGCTCCCCTGCTCCTCGTAGCGCGACTGCGAGAACAGCACGTCCATATCGAGCGTGGAGGCATCGACGATCGGCGCCGCGGCATCGAAGAACGCAAGGGCGTCGCCACCGACGAGCTTCATGACCTCTTCGCTCAGCGCCGGCGAGCACAGGGGGCCGGCGGCAATGACCACATGGCCTTCGGGAATCTGCGTGACCTCGCCGCGAACGATCTCGATATTAGGACGGGCGGCAACCTCGGCCTCGACAAGCTCGGAAAACTTGACGCGGTCGACTGCCAAGGCGCCACCGGCGGGAACAGCCGCGCGATGGGCGCAATCGAGCAGGACTGAACCCATGCGCTCAAGCTCGGCCTTCAGCAAACCAGCCGCGGAATCCGGACGGGTCGACTTAAACGAATTGGAACAGACGAGCTCTGCCAGGTGATCGGTATGGTGGGCCGGGGAGCTCACCTGGGGGCGCATCTCGCACAGCTTTACGGCAAACCCGCGGTCTGCCAGTTGGATCGCACATTCCGAACCCGCCAGACCGCCACCGATAACCGTCACCTGATCAAACAGCATCTGCAAACACCTTTCTAATTGACACGTTTTCCATTGTGACCGAAGGGTGTCTGGGCGTGAAGGGCAAACTTGGAGGGCGCATACCTTCCATCCATCATGCGCTCGATAAGGCCCTCGAGTTCAAGCGAACCCAGGAGTTTGAGTACGCCGACGGCATCGAGCGAGACGAGCGCCGCGATGTCGTCGACTTTGAGCGGAGAGGCGATGAGCGCATGCATCACGGTCTGCTGCGTTTGATCCAGGTCGGCAATGCCGGGAGCATCGGGGCGCGAGTAGCGCAGGGTGCCGTAGATTCGCGAGATGGCCATCTCAATAGACTCCTCGTCAATAATGCAGCAGGCCCCGTTGGCGATGAGGTAGTTGGTCCCGCGCGACTCGGGTGACAAAATGGAACCCGGTACCGCAAGCAGTTCTCGCCCCAGGTCCATGGCGGCCTCCGCCGTCGAGAACGTGCCCGAGGGCATGCCGGCCTCCGACACGAAAAGCGCCTGCGAAAGCGCGGCAATCACCCGGTTACGCCGCGGAAAGGCAAACTTGCGAGGACCCATGCCCCACGGGGAGATCGACACGACCGCGCCACCCGTATCGAGCGTGCGCGTAATAAGCCCCGCGCTCGAGCGCGGATAGACCACGTCGGCGCCCGTCCCCAGCACCACGACGTGTTTGCCGCCAGCGTTGACCGCAGCCCAACCCGAGGCCTGGTCGCAACCGACCGCGCCGCCCGAAACTACCGCCACTCCCGCCTCGACCGCCACCTTTGCCGCAAGCTCTGCCACGGCAAGACCATACGGCGAGGCCTTGCGCGCGCCGATGATGGAGAGCGCGGGCGTCGAAAGCACCTCGGGGTTGCCGCGCACATAGAGCGTCTGGGGTACATCAGAAAGCTCCAAAACAGTCTCGGGATACAACGCATCACCTGGATGCAGCTCGAAGGTCCCCTCGGTCATCATTGGTCCCTCCTTCCCTGGTACATCGCCGCCTCGAGCACGTGGTCCTGCGTCACTTGGTCGCTCTCGGCGACATCTGCGATCGTGCGCGCGATACGCACCAGGCGCACGATGCCGCGGCCCGTGAGATGCGTGCGCTTCGACAGGCCGAGCACACACTTCTCCGCCGCATCATCGAGCTCAAAGGTCGAAACGACGCCGTCAATAGACCGCGTCTCATCATCCTCGGCCTCGGCATCCGCATCGTCCATACGGGATTCGCGCCAAGCGCGAAAAGCGCGACCGCGCACAACGTAGTCACGCAACTCGGCAGACGACATACCCTCCGCACCCTCGATAATCACTTGGGGGTCGGGACGGGTCACATCGATCATCATGTCGATACGGTCGGCCAAAGGACCGCGCAGTTTAGACCGATAACGCTCGACCATCGCCGCCGAGCAGCGACACGGCACCTCACGATCGCCCAAAAAGCCACAGGGGCAGGGATTGCTCGCAGCCAGCAGCTGAAAGCGCGACGGGAAGGTAAAGGCCCCGTCGACGCGTACGATCCTCACATAACCGCGTTCGATAGGCTGACGCAGCGTCTGCAGCACACCCGTGGGAAACTCGGCAAGCTCGTCCAAAAAGAGCACGCCGCCATGAGCAAGGCTGATCTCACCCGGGTGCACCGGGCGCCCGCCGCCGATAAGGCCTGCGGTCGAAATACTGTGGTGGGGACTGCGGAAGGGCCGATGACCTGCCAATAATCCATCGATGTTCTCGCCCAAGACCGAATGGATGCACAGCGCCTCCTGCTGGTCCTCAACGGAAAGCTCGGGCAGGATGCCGGTCATACGACGGGCGAGCATCGTCTTGCCCGATCCCGGGGACCCGATCATAAGCAAACCGAGCTCACCTGCCGCCGCAAGCGCCATGCCGCGTTTAGCGACTTCCTGCCCCAGCACGTCGGCATAGTCGAGTTCGGGCTCAAAGGTCGCCTCGACACCCTCAGAATCCAAGTAGTGCCGCGCGGCATCGCCCATACCGTGGGCAAGTTGCGAGAGATGATCAATAAAGCCACAGTCCACGCCCGCGAGCGGCACATGCTGATCTGACCTGCCCGCGATAAAGGAAAGCCCCATATCGCGCGCGAGCAGCTGGAACGCCACCTCACCCTTGACGGGCAACACCGTACCGTCCAGACCAAGTTCGCCCGCGATAAGGCAACGATCAAGGTTGTCGCGGGGAATCTGCCCATCCGCCGCCAGCACCGCGATGGCGATGGGCAGATCAAAGCCGCTACCGGTCTTGCGAATATCGCCGGGCGCCAGATTGACCGTAATGCCCGAGCGCGGGATCTCGAACCCGGCGGAGCGCATCGCACAGCGAATACGACCGCGTGACTCCATCACCTCCATACTCGGGATACCGAGCATCTGAATGCCCGGGATGCCACCGGCAAGCGAAACCTCGACGGTTACGGGAATTGCCTCGACGCCGCGGATACAGGCCGCGTGAACGGCAAAAGTATCGAACGCCATCACGACACCTGCCAATCGAACGCGTTGTACTGGTGCTCGATCTCGGCGATATGCCCGCCACGAATGGTGACACCCACGGCATCGAAGCGAATCGCCTTGAGCGGATAATGCTCCATGAGGTAGCAACTTGCGATGCGGCGGTAGCGGCGTTGCTTTTGAGCGTCCACGGCTTCCTCGGGAAAGACCCGCGTGCTGCAATCCAATGCAACGCGTCTGGTCTTGACCTCGGCCATCACCACGACATCGTCGAGTTCATCGAGCAGCACCAGATCGGCCTCGCCCTCAGTGCAACGATAACCCTGCTCCAGCAAGGTGTAGCCGCGCTCGTTAAAGTAGTCGATGGTGATCAGCTCACCCAGCATGCCCAGCTCGCGGGGACTGAGCCCCTTGATAAACTCGGGCGTCATCGCCCCGCAGTCGAGCTCGCCGTTTTCCCAACGCTCCTTGAGCTGCTGCGTCTTGCTCTTTTTGCTTGCGACACTCATGGGGTCTCCTTTCCCGCACGCTGCATTGCCCCGATGATGAGGGCGCCTTTCATGCGGGTAAGTACCGGAAGCAAACCAAAAGCTGACCAAATGCCGTCAAAAAACGGGCCGTACGCAGCAATGGTGTTGCATACGGCCCGCTACCAGCAGGTTTATAAAACCCCAGAGGTCCCTGTCTCCACAATTAACCTAGAAAAGGCGCTCAGTCTGCAGAAAGTTTCCGCAAAAGCTCACGCGGTGCAGTGGACAAAGTCCATGTTTGCGAATGGCCTCGATGTGCTCGGGGCTCGCGTAGCCCTTCGACTCGGCCAGATGGTACTCGGGATACTCGGCGTCGTACTCGACCATCATCTCGTCACGCGTGACCTTGGCCATGATGGACGCCGCGGCGATGCAGGCGATTTTGGCATCGCCCTTCACCACATCGCGCTCGTTAGGAACGGCGCCCAAGGGGTTGCCATCCATGAGGACGCAGTCGGGTTCAAGTCCCGTATCAGCCACGGCGCCCGCAACGGCGGCACGGATAGCACGGGCCATGCCCATCTCATCGATATCCTTCGGCGCGATATGGCAAAAACCGATCGCCGTCGCTACCTCGGCAATCTTCACTGAGAGCAACTCGCGGCGCGCGGGCGTGAGCTTTTTTGAATCGTTGATACCCCAGACGCGCGGCTCCATAGGAAGACAGACGGCGCATACCGTCAAAGGGCCGGCCACCGATCCGCGACCCACCTCGTCGACACCAACGACCACCCCATCGCCGCCAAGCTCATGCATAAGCTCGTACATGTCATTGACGCGCTCGCGCTCGGCAAGCTCTTTGGCATGGCGTTTGAGGGCGCGCTCACAAGCCTTGATCACCTGCTGGCGCGGGTCCTCGCGATAATGCTCTACGAGGGCGGGAATCTCCTCAAACGTAGCGCTCGCCAACTCACCGGCAACCTGCGATGCCGAAACCGAGCTCGTCATATTGGCCATACCAGGCCCTCCTTGCATGCAAATCAGATAAAAAGAAGGGCCACCCGAAGGTGACCCTTGTGTCCAAACGAGTGGACAGACGCTGCGATCTTCTTAGCGCTTCTCGGGGATGCGAGCAGCCTTGCCCACCTTGTCGCGGAGGTAGTACAGCTTGGCGCGACGGACGCGACCATGACGAACGACCTCGAGCTTGGCGATCTTGGGGCTGTGAAGCGGGAAGGTACGCTCAACACCGACACCGAAGGACATCTTGCGGACGGTGAAGGTCTCGCGGGCACCGGCGCCGGCCATGCGGATGACGTCGCCCTGGAAGACCTGGATGCGCTCGCGGTCGCCTTCCTTAATGCGGTAGTGAACCTTGACGTTGTCGGCGACGCGAACCTGAGGAATGTCCTCGCGGATCTGCTGACGCTCGATTGCGCGGATGTAATCCATGTGCAATTCCTTACTCTTCTAGAGGTGCCGTACCACCCTGGCCGGCACGTAGTTGAACAAACGTATTCGAGTATACACGCGCGGGTTTCTGCTGCAAGAACAATTTTTTGCGCAGACAAAAAGACAAAACCCGCACATGATAACCGCCCGCCTCACGAAAGAGACGGGCGGTATGAAGGGGGACTACGCTAGGCGTCGATGCGCAGGGGGCTAGGCGTTGCGCTTGGCCTCGAGCTTGGCCTGAGCGGCAGCCAGGCGCGCGAGGGGCACGCGATAGGGCGAGCAGGACACGTAGTCCACGTCGGCCACGTTAAACAGGCCCTTGATCGACTTGGGGTCGCCGCCGTGCTCGCCGCATACGCCAAAGTGCATACCGGGGTTGGTGGCGCGACCCTTCTCGACGGCCATGCGCACGAGCTCCAGCACTGCCGTATCGATGGTCTCGAAGGGGTTGTCCTTCAGGATCTTCTTGTGCAGGTACAGCGGGATAAACTTGGCCTCGGCGTCGTCACGGGAGAAGCCGAAGGTCGTCTGGGTGAGGTCGTTGGTGCCAAAGCAGAAGAAGTCGGCATGATGGGCGATCTCGTCGGCGACCATGCAGGCACGCGGCAGCTCGAGCATCGTGCCTACGGGAATGTTGAGCTCGACGCCCTCCTCGGCGGAAACCTCGGCGATCACGCGCTCAATGACCTCGCGGGTCTGGACATGCTCGGACGTGATGGAAACGAGCGGAACCATGATCTCGGGGCGTGGGTCGACACCCTCCTTGATAAGGCGGGCAGCAGCCGTGGCGACGGCGCGAACCTGCATGAGCGGCAGATCGCTAAAGACGACGGACAGGCGCACACCACGCAGGCCGAGCATCGGGTTGGACTCGACCATGCCATCGATGCGGCGCAGACGGGCACGCAGGGCTGCGAGCTCCTCCTCGGTAGCGCCGGCGGCCTCCTTCTTAGTAATGGCGACCTCGAGCTCACGAGGATCGTCCAAGAACTCGTGCAGCGGTGGATCGATCAGACGAACGACGACATCGCGACCGGACATGGTCTTGAACATCGCCAGGAAGTCCTCGGTCTGAACCTTGAGCAGATCGGCCAGCGCCTGCTGCTTTACAGTTTCGTCGTCGGACAGGATGAAGCTCTGGATGATGTTCTTGCGGTCGCCCAGGAACATGTGCTCAGTGCGGCACAGGCCGATGGCCTCGGCGCCAAACTCAAGCGCGAGCGCGGCATCCTCGGGGTTGTCGGCGTTGACGCGAACGTGGTTGGCGTGGCCGCAGGTCTCATCCAGACGAATCTCGTCGGCCCAGGACAGGATAGTGTCCAGGTCGCCGGTAAGCTCGGCGGAGACCAGGTCGACCGCACCGTCGACAACGATGCCCTGGGTACCATCGATGGAGATGATGTCGCCCTCGTGCAGTACGCGATCGCTACCCTCGATATGCACGACCTTCTCGGCGGCATCGATATGGAAGCGCTCGACGCCGCAGACGCAGGGTGTGCCCATGCCGCGGGCGATAACGGCGGCGTGGCTCGTCTTACCACCGTGGCTCGTAAGGATGCCCTCGGCGGCAACCATGCCCTTCAGGTCGTCGGGGTTGGTCTCCCAGCGGACCAGGATGACCTTGTGGCCCTCGGCGGAACGCGCGACGGCGTCGTCGCTCGAGAACACGACCTCGCCCACGGCGGCACCGGGGCTGGCGTTCAGACCGGTCGCGAGCGCCTCGTACTTCTTGGAGGAGTCGAACTGCGGGTGCAGGAGCTGGTCGAGCTGCGCGGGGTCGATGCGGCTTACGGCCTCCTCGCGGGTGATCAGACCCTCCTCGACCATCTCGATGGCAATGCGCAGGGCGGCGGTGGCGGTGCGCTTGCCCACGCGGGTCTGGAGCATCCAGAGCTTGCCCTGCTCGATGGTGAACTCGATATCGCACATATCGCGATAGTGATCCTCGAGCGTCAGGAAGACGCGCTCGAGCTCCTCGCCTGCGGACTCGAGGCCCGGGGTGGTCTTGAGATCGGCAATGGGCTCGGTGTTGCGGATGCCGGCGACGACGTCCTCGCCCTGGGCGTTGACCAGAAAGTCGCCGTAGAACTCCTTGGTGCCGTCGGCCGGGTTGCGGGTGAAGGCGACGCCGGTCGCAGAGGTCTCGCCCTTGTTGCCAAAAGCCATAGCCTGGACGTTGACGGCGGTGCCGAGCTCGTCGGAGATGCCGTGCTGCTTGCGGTAAATGCAGGCGCGCTCGTTCATCCAGCTGCCAAAGACGGCCTGGATGGCAAGACGAAGCTGGAGCTCCGGATCGTGCGGGAAGACGGGCTTGCCATCGGCGACCTCGAGCTCGGGATACAGAGCAGCCTCGACGTTGGCGGAGAAGATGCCCTTGAAGGTCTCGACGAGCTCCTGCAGGTCCTCGGCCGAAAGCTCGGAGTCAACGCGGACGCCGGCAACCAGGCGGGCCTGGGTCAGGGCGTTCTCGAACAGGTCGGCGTCGACGCCCATGACGACGTTGGAGAACATCTGGATAAAGCGGCGATAGCTGTCCCAAGCAAAGCGCGGGTTCTGCGTCTGGGCGATGAGGCCCTGGACGGAATCGTCGTTAAGACCCAGGTTGAGGACCGTGTCCATCATGCCGGGCATGGAGAACGGAGCGCCCGAGCGCACCGACACGAGCAGCGGATCGTTGGCGTCGCCGAGCTTCTTGCCGCAGCGGGCCTCGAGGTCGGCCTCGACGGCAACGATCTCGTCGAGTGCGCCCTCAGGCCAAACGTTGCCAGCACCGGAGTACTCAACGCAGGTCTGGCAGGTAATGGTAAAGCCACCGGGAACCGGCAGGCCGATACGGCTCATCTCGGCAAGGTTAGCGCCCTTGCCGCCAAGCACAAAGTTCATGGACTTGTCGCCCTCGGTGACACAAGTGCCCTGGGCGTCGGTTCCAAAACGGTAAACCCTCTTGCAATCGCTCACGATACTTCCCCTTCTATGTGTTCGCACACACGACCGTGGTAACGAATCGACCCGCCGGATGCAGGCCGTGAGGGAACTATACGGCGGGTTTTGGGCACGCTTAAGCAGAGGACGCGCGGTTTGGTAAACGTGCTAAAACTGGCGGTAAACGGTAGGTAAAGGTGGTTACCTTATGAAGATACCACTACAACATAATTGCAGGTCAAAAGTAGTATGATTTGCTAAAACGCTTTAGCAAATAGGCCAATAAAATATGATATTGAACGTTGCGAAAATGCTCAATTGCCAGGTGGGACAAATCTATCAGAAGTATTTGTCCCAAAAAGACTGCTCAGCGATTGCTACTGCTGCGCGCGGCGAGCGGCGCGGCGGGCCCTTGCTTCTTGGATCTCCTCGAGGTGAGCGATGATCTCGGAGGCGCTCTCTTCGATCGCCTTGCCGTCGGTACGCACTACAAAGCAACCCAGGCGCTTCATGAGCGCACGGGCTTCCTCGAGTTCGCTTCGCACGCTCTCGGGCTCGGCATAGGAACCGGCGACGGCGCGGGCGTAGTCATCGCCCAGGCGGCTATCGCGAATTTCGGAAATCACATCGACGGTCGAAATCAAACCGAACAGACGCATCGGGTCGACCTCGTAAATCGACTTGGGCGGCTCCATGCCGTGCGCCAGCGGAACGTTGGCGACCTTATAGCCCTGATAGGCCAGATACATCGACAGCGGCGTCTTAGACGTGCGCGAAACACCCAGCAACACGATATCGGCGCCCGACAGATCGTCGCAGCCGCGCCCGTCATCGTGCTCAACGAAATACTCCATGGCCTCGATGCGGTGGAAATACCGGTCGTCGGTCTTGTGGATCACGCCGGCCACGCCCTTAGGCGCAACACCGATGAGCGAAGACAGCACGGCAAGCGTAGGTCCGATCAGATCGACCGAGCGAATGTGCAGCATGCCCAAGTAGTCGAGCACGCGGGCACGAAGCGCCGGGTCGACGATGGTGTGGAACACGGCGATATCGCGATGGTCCGCATCCACACGCGGACCGACAAACGACTCCACCTGCTCCACCGAGGTCACCTTGGGAAGGCGCAAAACACGAAAAGCCCCTTCATCAAATTGCCCGGACGCCGCAAGCACCACCTCGCAAGCGGTATCTCCGAGCGAGTCGGAGATAACGATGACGGTGGGACGAGCGGTGACCGGGCAATCCATGCGGGGCTCCTTTTGCGCTTACGCGCAGGCTAGCTTACTTTTTGCGGGCAAGCTCACCGATGTTGGCGATGCCGGAGAAAACGGCCTCGAAGCGGTTGAGCAGCTTAAGGCGATTATCGCGGAGCTGCTCGTCCTTGTCCATGACCATAACCTCGTCGAAGAAGCGGTCGATGGGCGCGCGCAAGGCGGCCAGGGCAGCAAACGCGGCGGGGTAATCCTCGGCGGCGAGAGCGGCGTCGACGGCGGTCTGAGCGGCCTCGGAGGCGTCGGCAAGCGCAAGCTCAACCTCGCCCATCAGGCTGCGGTCGTACTCCGCGCCCAGCTCGGGCTTGGAGATATGCGCGGCACGGGCATAGGCGGTCGCCAGGTTGTCGAACGTCTCAGCGTCATTCTTGCGGGCCTCGTCGAGGGCGGCGCAGCGGGCGAAGAAGACGGACGGGGCGATGATGTGCACCGCGGAGACGGCGGCAACGGTATCGGCCGGGATCTTCTCGTCGCGGGCCATGCTCACCAAGCGGCCATGGAAGAAGTCACGAACCTGCTGGGCGACCTCGGCGGCGTCGAACTCAATGCCCTGCTCACTGTAGAGTTCGAGGGCAAAGTCGATGAGCGACGTGGGGTCGATCGGCAGACGGTCGCGCAGGATGTTGATAATGCCGATAGCGGCACGACGCAGCGCGTAGGGGTCGGAGGAGCCGGTCGGGGGCTCGCCGATGGCAAAGATACCGGCGATGGTATCGAGCTTGTCGGCGCAGGCCACGATGCAGCCAGCGGTGCCCTCGGGCAGCTCGTCACCGGCAAAACGGGGACGATAGTGATCGCGAATAGCATGGGCGACCTCGTCGTTCTCCCCCATCGCGGTCGCGTAATAACCGCCCATCACGCCCTGCTGGCTCGTGAACTCGACGACGGCGTTGGACACCAGGTCTGCCTTGCACAGGTGTGCGGCGCGAGCAGCGTCGGCGGCAAGATGGGCGCCCAGGTGAGCCTCGCGGGCAATAGCAAGCGCGAGCTGCTCGATGCGCTCGGACTTGGCGAGCACGCTACCGAGCTTCTCCTGGAAGGCAACCTTGGACAGACGCTCACGGAACTCGTCGAGGGAGATCTTCAGGTCCTCCTCGTAGAAGAACTTAGCGTCGTCCAGACGGGCGCGCACGACGCGCTCGTTACCGTCGATCACTCGCTCGGCGTTCTCGGGCTTGCTGTTGGAGACGACCACGAACTCACGCGTCAGCTTGCCCTCGCCGTCATAGATCGGGAAGTAGCGCTGGTTGGTGAGCATGGACTCGCAGATGATCTCGTGCGGGACCTTGAGGAACTCCTCATCGAAGGTACCGACGAGCACCGTCGGCCACTCGCAGAGGTTGATAACCTCCTCGAAGACCTTCTTGGGCGTATCGACATGGCAGCCGGGACGGGCAGCCTCGACCTCGGCGATACCGGCGAGAATCGCCTCGCGACGGCGCTCGGCAGAAAGCACGCCGGCGTCCTCGAGCACCTGCTCGTAGACGGCGGGGCTGGCAACCACATGGTCACCGGGGCCAAGTACGCGATGACCGCGCGTGGTGTTGCCACTCGTCACGTCGGCAAACGACACGGGCACAACATCCTCGCCCAGAAGGCAGCAGATCCAACGAACCGGACGAACAAAGGTCGCATGCTCGTGACCCCAGCGCTGGGAGCGGTAGTTGGGCCACTGCAGGCCAGCGATGGTCTTCTCGCACAGGGCCGTCAGGATCGGGGTAGCCGGTGCGGAGGGAATGTTCTTCTCGGCAAAGACGTACTCACGACCGTCAGTGTCCTCGCGACGGACCAGGTCCTCGGCAGCCACACCGCACTTGCGGGCGAAGCCCTGGGCGGCCTTGGTGGCGTTGCCGTCGGCATCAAAGGCAATGTTTGCCGCGGGGCCACGCTTGACCTCGTGAACCTCATCGGTAGCGGTGGCAACGTCGGCAACGAGCGCAGCCAGGCGACGCGGGCTCGAGATCACGCGGACCTCGCCGTGGGCCAGACCGGCCTCGTCGAGACCCTTGGCGATCATGGTGCCAAGCTGCTTGACGGCATTGTTCAGCGGTGCAGAGGGCATTTCCTCCGTACCGATCTCAAACAGGAAATCCTTAGCGTCTGCCATGGCTTACGCCACCTCGCCTTCCTGGTCGGCATTCTCGTTGACTCCGGCGACCTCGGCCATATAGGCCTCGCAGCACGCCTTGGCGACGGCGCGGACGCGCAGGATGTAGTTGGCACGCTCGACTGCGGACAGGGCGCCGCGGGCATCGAGCAGGTTGAAGGCATGGCTGCACTTCATGACGCAGTCGTACGCGGGCAGCGGCAGCTTGCGCTCCAAGCAGGAATGGCACTCGGCCTCGTAGTCGTCAAACTTCTGACGCATCATCTCGACGTTGGCGACCTCAAAGTTGTAAGCGCTAAACTCGCGCTCGTTCTCCAGGAACACGTCGCCATAGGTCATGGGCGTGCCGTCGGGCAGGTAGCTCCACACCAGATCGTAGACCGAGTTGACGCCCTGGGCGTACATGGCGATACGCTCCAGGCCATAGGTAATCTCGACAGGCACGGGGTCGACCTCGATACCGCCCACCTGCTGGAAGTACGTGAACTGCGTGACCTCCATGCCGTTGAGCCACACCTCCCAGCCAAGGCCCCAGGCGCCCAGGGTCGGGCTCTCCCAGTCGTCCTCGACAAAACGAACGTCATGGTCGTTGGGGTCCAAGCCAATGGCGGCAAGAGACCCCAGGTAAAGCTCCTGGGCGTTGACCGGCGAGGGCTTGATGAGCACCTGGAACTGATAGTAGTGCTGCATGCGGTTGGGATTCTCGCCGTAGCGGCCGTCGGCGGGACGGCGGCAGGGCTGCGCATAGCAGGTGCGCCACTCGGCGGGACCGAGCGAGCGCAGCGTGGTCGCGGTATGGAAGGTACCGGCACCGACCTCGGAGTCATAGGGCTGCATAATAACGCAGCCCTGCTCGCCCCAGTACTGCTGGAGGCGCAGGATGATGTCTTGGAAGGAAAGCGATGAAGCGTTCATGCCTCTAATATCCCCTCGTCGAAACGATTACACGGTTAGGTACTGTACTATAGCGGTTTTTAGTCGATAGCGCCGATGCGGTTGAGCGGCCAGTAACGCACAAGCGCCACAGCGATCAAATCAGAGCGATCGACGGGACCAAAGTAGCGTGAGTCGGCAGAGTTCTCTCGATTGTCGCCCATCACCCACACACAGTCATCGGGGACGGTGTAGGGATAGCTCACCTGGGCGGCGGGCGCTTGGACCGAAAGCGGCCAGCTCATGCCGGTCGTATAGTCCTCATCGAGCGCCTGGCCGTCGACGACGACCTTGCCGTCCTGAAGGTCGACCGTCTGACCGGCCGTGGCGATGACGCGCTTTACCAGCACGTCATGCTCGGACGTGGCATCGGGGTTGTGGAACACCACGATATCACCCTGTTTGACGGGCTGACCGAGCTCGAGGCTCACCTTTTGTGCCAGGATCTGGTCGCCAATCTCGATCGTGTCCTCCATGGAGCCGGTGGGCACCACAAAGGGCTCGACCACAAAGGTGCGGATCAGGAAAGTGGCCACGAGCGCGATTGCGATGACCGCGATCCACTCAAAGGCGCCCCTCAACGCGGAATGCTGCGATGGAACCATTCTCACTCCTCGCTCTGCGAATACGAAGCGTCTAGAATCTCCTGCGCGTATGCGCGCTCCTGGGGCGTAAGCCGCGCCGTCTCGATCAGGTCGGGACGCCAGCGGCAGGTGCGCTCGATTGAATTCTTACGGCGCCAGGCGTCAACCTTGGCATGGTCACCGCTCACGAGCACCGGCGGCACGCCCTCGCCGTTGAATTCGGCAGGGCGGGTGTACTGCGCATACTCGAGCAGGCCTCCGTCCTCGGCGGTCGAGAACGACTCGTCGACGTTGCTCATCTCGTCACCAAGGGCGCCGGGAATCAGGCGTACGACGGCATCGGCAACGACCATAGCGGGAAGTTCGCCGCCCGTGAGCACGTAATCGCCGATCGACAGGCGCTCGTCGGCATACGCATAGGCACGCTCGTCGACACCTTCGTAACGGCTGCACACAAACAGCAGGCGCTCGCTTTTGAGCAGGCGCTCGGCCACATGCTGCGTAAAGGGCTCGCCGCACGGGGTGAAGAACACCACCGTTGGCTTGGGGCCCTCCGCGCTAATGGCCTCGATGGCCTCGGCGATAGGCTCGACCTTCATGAGCATGCCCTGCCCGCCGCCGTACGGCTCGTCATCGACGGTACGATGACGGTCGTGCGTCCAGTCGCGCAGGTTATACGCCTTAAAATCAAAAAGGCCGGCCTTGCGGGCGCGGCCCAAAATCGATGTGGACATGACGGGCTCAAACATCTCGGGAAAGACCGAAAGGGTCTCAATCAGCATGTTGTCCTCCCTACTTGTCCATATCGATCAGGCCGTCCATAACGTGGACGGAAATTGTTCCTGTGTCGGGAAGATCGAGCACAACCTGCTCGATCACGGGAATCAGTACCTCGCCGTACCGATCGCCCTCGACAACCCAAACATCGTTAGCGGGCGTCGACATGATCTCGACGATCGTGCCGAGCGAACCGAAGCGCTCGTCGACCACCTCGCGACCCATCAGGTCGGTATAGGCGACGTCGAGTGAATCGAGCTCAAAGTCGTCACGATTTGCCAGCACGTAGCATCCCGTGATGCCCTCGGCGGCCGTCAAGTCGTCAATGCCCTCAAACGAGACCAGATCGCCATCGCCCGTATCGGAGACGGACACGACCGTGCAAAAGCGGTCGCGCTTGAGCGCCGGCGGCGTCAGGGCGACGCGCATACCCGGCTCTAATACAGAAGGAAGCCCCCGCAGCGGCTGCGCGAGGACCTCCCCCTTCCTTCCGTGCGGCTTGACCACACGGGCGATGTTTTTGTACTGGGACCTCAAGGTCCTAGCCCAGAACCTCTACCTCGACAGCAGTGTCGAGGCGAGCGGCCAGTGCACGGGCGAGCGTGCGAATGGCCTTGATGGTACGGCCACGACGGCCGATGACCTTAGCGACGTCATCCTCGGCGACAGAAACCTCAATCGTAGAGGCGTCGTCGCCATCGATGACCTCAAGGCTCACGGAATCCGGGTCGTCGACGATCTGAACAACGAGATATTCGACGAGATCGGCGATGCGATCTGAGAGCATTGCCTCACCCTCGAGCTGTGCAGCGTCAACCTCAGGCACGATTTACTCCTCGGCGCCCTCAGCGGCCTCAGCGGCAGCCTTAGCGGCCTCGGCCTCTTTGGCGAGCTGCTTCTTGGACTTCTTGACGACGGTCTCGGTCTTCTCGCCCTCGTTGGCGGCCTTGACCAGAGCGGCGACGGCGTCGGTGAGCTGAGCACCCTTGGACTGCCAGTCGGCGATCTTCTCGAGGTCGAGGTTGATGGTCTTGGGGGCGGTCATCGGGTTGTAGCGGCCAACCTCCTCGATGATACGACCGTCACGCGGGGCGCGGGAATCGGCGACGACGACACGGTAGTACGGACGCTTCTTAGCGCCGTGACGAGCAAGGCGAATCTTGACTGCCAAAGGAAACTCCTCCAACCAAGCAGCTTTAGGCTGCAACTACAAACAAACAGTTGAACATAATACGCCATCGACGCGGGCAGGTGAAGTCCGTGAGACCAACTTCTTCGGTGTAGTCGAGGGCAAATCCATATCTTAGACAAGAATTCGGGATTTGCAAGCACATACACGCACCCCACATGAGCTGCGCGGTATACTCATGACATGGAAAGACGCGAACATACATACGGTTATGAGGATGCCATGGGCGTCACGCCGCCTCCCTGGACGGGTCCGGCGGTGGGCCTCATGGACCTCGATGCGTTTTTTGCGAGCGTGGAGATGCTCGATCATCCCGAATGGCGCGGAAAGCCGCTCATCGTGGGCGGAGACGCCGATTCGCGTGGCGTCGTGTCCACATGTTCGTATGAGGCACGTCGCTTTGGCGTGCACTCTGCCATGGCCTCGGCCGAGGCGCGGCGCTTGTGCCCGCAAGCCATTTGGACGCACGGGCACTTTGATCGCTACCGCGAGGTGAGCGCGCAGGTCATGGCGATTCTTGCCGAGGAGACGCCGCGCGTTGAGCGCGTATCCATCGACGAAGCCTTTATCGATATCACACCGGGTCGCTTTGCGCCCGAAGACCCGCTACTGGTTGCGCGGCGTATAAGCGACCGCGTGGCAGCGCTAGGAGTGACGTGCTCCATTGGTGTGGGCTGCAACAAGACGGTCGCAAAGATCGCAAGCGAGCGGGATAAGCCGTTTGGGCTGACCATCGTGCGCCCCGGAACCGAGCAGCGCTTTTTGGCCGCGCTGCCGGTATCTGCCATGAGCGGCATCGGGCGCTCGGCCGAGGAACGACTGCGCCGCATGCGCATCTACACCCTCGGCGAGCTATCACGTGCACCGGAATCCACCTTGGCCTCTATTTTTGGCGTCAACGGCGAACGCATGCGCCAGCGTGCGCTGGGACTCGAAATCTCCGAAGTCACAAGTCTCGATGAAGAGCGTGAGGTCAAGTCGGTCAGCAATGAACGCACCTTTGCGAAAGATTTGACTGAGCGCGGGGACATCGAAGCGGCGATTGCGCTGCTGGGCGAGTCAGTGGGACGCCGCCTGCGTCGTCAGGGACTAACGGGCGCCACGGTGACGCTCAAGCTCAAGTATTCGTATGGAAACGGTCGCTCGGCACAGCGCCGGCTGCCTCATCCGACCGACGATGAGAACATCTTCGTGGCAGTTGCGCTCGAACTGCTCGACAACATCTGGCAGGAAGGCATGCATGTTCGCTTAGCAGGCATCGGCATGAGCGACTTTGACCATCGGGGCGGCATCCAGACCGACTTGTTCTGCGAAGTCGACGACCGCGGAGCCCAGTCGAGCGACCGACGCGACCTCTCCGTCGCCATCGACGCCGTCCGAGACAAATTCGGCGACACCGCCCTATCTTACGGCCGCCAATCCCGCTTCAACGATTAACCGCCTTTAGGCAAAAAGAAAGCCGGGCAGGTACGGAAAACCGCAACTGCCCGGCGAAATGCGCGAGGCTAGCTAAAAAGCCCCGTATCAAATGTGCTGTTAGAGGAGGTTGAGGGGGAGCTGGGGGGCGTCACCCCAGAGCTTTTCTAGGCGGTAGAAGTCGCGGGCTTCGGGAGTGAAGACGTGGACGACGACCGAGCCGTAGTCCATGAGCATCCAGGTCTTCTGCTCACGGCCCTCGATGGAGAACGGATGCTCGCCGCAAGCCTCGGCGACCTTCTCCTCGATCTCGTCGACGATAGAATCGACCTGGCGGTTGTTGGTACCGGTGGCAAGCACAAAGTAGTCGCACACGTCGGAAAGCTCGGTCAGGTCGAGTACCTGCACGTCCTCGCCCTTCTTGTCGTAGGCGGCCTGCGCGGCGGCGCGGGCGACATCCTCGGCGGCGACACCGCTCGCGGACAGCGAGGCGGCGGTGCGGTCGGACGTGGCAACGAAACTCTTGTGCTCCACACCTTCAAGAATCTGCTCGTCAGTCATGGTCTCGTCGGCCATGGAATACCTCTTTCTAGACACACCCGAGCTAGCGCAGCTGGGCGTAATGGTTGTAAATCGTAATAGCCGTGGGATAAAGATAGCGCCCGGACTGGATCACATAGACCAGACCCTGCGCAAAACAGGAGAAGAACAACTCGTCAAGCGTCGACTCCCCCACCATCTTGCGCAGCGCGTGGGCATAATCACCATGGCGGTTGGGTTCGATGGCATCTGCCACAAAGACCACCATATCGAGCGGCGTCATGTCGCAGGCACCCACGGTGTGACGGTCGACGGCCTGGAAAACGGCCGGCGACAGCTCGGGAAAAAGCTGCGGAAGCTCATAGGCGGCAACCGGGCCATGCAAAAGCGGCGTCGCGGCGGAAGGAGAGCCGGCAACCTTGATGCCGTAGTGCAACGCGCGGGCCACGAGCTCGTCGTCGGAGAGAACCTTATCCCAGTCGTGAATCAGGCCGGCGGCGGCGGCATCAAAGCGGTCAACGCCGTAGACCTCGGCAAGATGAAGTGCGGTCTCGGCAACACCCAGCGAATGCACATAGCGCTTGCGCTTATCTTTCATGCGAACATCGAGCAGCTCTTGAATGCGCTTGAGCAGCGCGCGCTCATCGCCCTCAAACTGATCCTCTACCGACAACGTAGCCCCCATCACTCAAAATCTTCTTGACCCAAATCGGCATATAGCCTGCGTTTGCGAATGTAGCCGAGCACGGACTCGCTCGTAAGATAGCGCACGCTCATGCCGCGGGCAACTCGCTTACGAATGTTCGTCGAGCTGATCGCCAGCGCCGGAATCTGAATATAGCGCACATCGAACGGCAGCCCCGACTCTTTGATTCGGGCACGCGCCGTATCGATATCAAAGCCCGGTCGCGTCGCCGCAATAAAGGTAGCAAGCTCAGCGATTCGCTCGGCATCATGCCAGGTCACAATATCGATAATCGCGTCGGCGCCCGTAATAAAGTAGAGCTTTACCTGCGGCGGGTAAAAGTCGCGAAGGGCATGAAGCGTATCGGCCGTATAGGTTACGCCCGGACGGTCAATCTCGAACCGGCTCGCCAAAAAGGCCGGGTTCGCGGCAGTGGCGAGGACCGTCATGGCATAACGGTCCTCGGCAGGCGTCACCGGCTTGTCAAGCTTAAAGGCGGGAGAGCCCGCCGGCATAAAGAGCACAGCGTCCAAGTCGAGCGACTCGCGCGCCTGCTCGGCAGTCACCAGGTGCCCGTAATGAATCGGGTCGAATGTGCCGCCCATAATGCCAAGCCGAAACTCTTTGCCCTCTTTTATGGGCAGCTCGGGCAAACCGATTCCACCGCGCAGCGACATGGCCTACTCGCCCTCCGAGGTCTCGGCATCGTCTGCGGCATCCGCCGCATCGACAACCTCGACGCCCTCATCCGCAGCATCGGCCACGTCAATGGCCTCAACGGCAACGTCCTCGCCAGCGTCCTCGAGCTCCTCGTACTCCGAGAAGTCCTCAGCGCCCTCAAAGTCAAAGGCACGCTGGCAAATGCGGACCTCGTCGCCCGCACGGCAACCGGCCTTCTCGAGCGCGTCGTCAACACCCATACGCGCAAACTTGTGCTGCAGGTAGATGACGGCTTCCTCGTTTTCCCAGTCGGTCTGGATGACCATGCGCTCGATGGCACGACCGACCACGCGGAAGGCACCGGGCTCTTCCTGGACAATGCGGAAACGCTTCTCGCGCTGCAGACGGCGGCGTTCCCACTCCTCGTCGCGCAGATCGACCGGCTCATCGGAGACCGCCAGCTCGGCGCGAAGCTTAGCCACCTGCTCGCCCACGGCAAGCATCAGCGTGTTGAGGCCGGCGCCCGTCACGGCGGACACGGCAAAGAACATATGGCCGTCGTCGAGTGCCGCACGCTTAAGGTCGGCAATCTTGTCGGCCGTGCCCGGCGCATCGCACTTGTTGGCGACGACGATCTGCGGACGCTCCGAGAGCTCGGCGCCATACTGCTCGAGCTCACGGTTGATGATGCGGTAATCCTCAACCGGGTCGCGATCCTCAAAACCGCCCGTCATGTCGACGACATGCATGATCAGGGCCGTACGCTCGATGTGGCGCAGGAACTGGTGGCCCAGGCCCTTGCCCTCGCTCGCGCCCTCGATCAAACCAGGAACGTCGGCAACGACGTAAGAATACTCACCGGCACGCACCATGCCGAGGTTCGGCACGAGCGTGGTAAACGGATAGTCGGCGATCTTGGGACGGGCGGCACTCATGCGCGCGATGAGCGAAGACTTACCCACCGAGGGAAAGCCCACGAGCGCGGCATCGGCCATAAGCTTCATCTCAAGCTCAATCCAGTGCTCCTCGGCCGGTTCGCCCAGCTGTGCGAACGCGGGCGCGCGGCGCACCGACGTCACAAAGTGCGTGTTGCCCAGGCCACCGGCACCGCCGGGCGCCACGACAACGCGCTCGCCATCGTGCACCAGGTCGGCAATCTCGAACATCGGGGTCTGCGTCTCGGGGTCGAGTTCGCGCACCACGGTGCCCATGGGAACCTTCAGGATCAGGTCCTCGCCGCTCTTACCGTTACGACGGGCACCCTGCCCGTGCGTGCCGCGTTCGGCGCGGAAGTGATGCTTAAAGCGGTAATCGATCAACGAAGACAGCTGAGCATCGGCCTGGATGACGACATTGCCGCCACGACCGCCGTCGCCGCCATCGGGGCCGCCCTTGGGGACAAATGCCTCGCGCCTAAACGACATGCATCCGGCTCCGCCGTCGCCGCCGCACACGTTAATGCGGCTGATATCGGTGAACTGTGACAACAGAATCGCCTCCTACAAAAAGAGGGAGACCCTTGAATCCTAAAACTCAAGTGCCTCCCACATATGTGCTCTATGAAGGGTGAATTACGCGTTCGCGAGCGGGCGTACGCTGACCCTGTGCTTGATACCCTTGTGGAACTCAACGGTACCGTCGACCAGCGCGAACAGCGTATCGTCCTTGCCACGGCCAACGTTCTCACCCGGGTGGATGTGAGTGCCGTGCTGACGGACGAGAATCGTGCCCGTGGTTACCGTCTGGCCGGCATAGCGCTTCGTGCCAAGGCGCTGACCGCGGGAGTCACGGCCATTACGGGAGGAACCGAGTCCTTTTTTGTGTGCCATTGTGTATACCTACTCTTTCGTTACGAGTGTAATCTACTCGGCGACGGGAGCCTCGGCAACAGCCTCAGCCTCTGCCTTGACAGCCTTCTTGGCGCGGGAGGTAGCCTGAACCTTCACGATCTTCAGCTTGGTGAGCTGCTGACGGTGACCCTTCAGACGACGATAGCGCTTACGCTTGTGGAACTTGAAGACCAGCTGCTTCTCGCCCTTGAACTGCTCAACGATCTGAGCGGTAACCTTGGCCTTGGCCAGCTTGTCGGGATCGGTGACGATCTTCTTACCATCGTTGAGGAAGATGACCGGCAGGGTGACCTTGTCGCCCTCATTGCCCTCGATCTTCTCGACGGTGATGACATCGTCGGTGGCGACCTTGTACTGCTTGCCGCCCGTGTTAACGATTGCGTACATGTTTACTTGCCCTTCATGCATCAGTTAGTGCAACAGCCGAATATAGTAGCAGGCGAAAATACCCCCGTCAACGAGTATGTGGAGCAAATCCACAAGTTCGCACAGGTATGGGGCTGACGAGTCGGCCCTCGTCGTCCTCGCATGCTTGATTCTGACGCTCGACATCGTAGGAGCAGATGGTCACGAGGTCTTGCATACCGGTGGAAACAATAGGTGCATCCACGCCCGGGGTCAAGCCCTGCAACAAAACATCAGCTGCAGAAAGCAAAATTTCCGGACGCATGGAGCCCTCGTTATCGGCATGGGTGTCGAGCATGAGCACTAAATGGTCCGGGCGCTCCCCCGCCGTGAGCTCATAGCCCACGAGCGTGTGATCCAAATCCAAGCGCTTGCTCTTTTTTCCGCGCGCGTAGTCGATGCCATGGTCCGCGCGCAGCGTGTCGATCGCACGACGCACCTCGTCGGCGCTTACGGGCGCCTCGGGATCCAAGTGCAAATCAATGCGATACGACAAGCGCGTGAGCTGCGCCGTCAACGCCGGCGTGCGCACGTCGATGTACGCCGCCTCGATGGGTGCCAGATCGGCCGGAGAGGCCGCAGCCAGGCGCCCAAACGCCTCGTCGAGCGCCACGAACTCGGTCATAAACAGGTCATACCACTCGCAGGTCGACGACGTACCCACCGGTAGCGCCGAAGAGAAGCCCACGCGCATGTGAGGAGAGAAACCCTGCGTGACGGCATAGGGAAGTCCCGCACGGCGCACGATGCGCTCAATGGTATGGATTACTTCGAGATGGCCCAGGTACTTAAGGCGATCGCGCTTGCCATAGCGAACACGAAGCCTAAAGAGCGTGGGGTTGTCGGTCAGGCGCTCACTCATGCGCGATCACCCATCAATACATTCTTGGCGTGGAGCGTGGGGCAGATTCCGCAGCCGGTGCACGACGTGCGGGTGCAGTCGGGAGTCGTGACACCCTCGAGCGAGCGACGGTACTCGCGCTCGAGGAAGCCGCGCGTGCAGCCGGGGCTCACGTGCTCCCACGGCAGGCGCCAGTCCAACTCGTAGGGCAGGTGCACGAGCTCATTGAGGTCGATGCCGTTTTTGGCAGCAGCCTCCTTCCAGTTATCGAGCGAGAAATGCTCTACCCAGGCGTCAAAGCGAGAGCCAGCGCGCCAAGCATCGATGATGACGGGCGTCATGTCACGCCCGGCGCGGGACAGCGCGGCCTCGATGAGCGAGGTCTCGGCATCGTGGTAATGCACGCGGACGGCACGGTTGCGAACGCTCGTGATAAGCAGCTTCTGGCGACGCTTGACGTCGTCGTAGTCGAGCTGCGGGCACCACTGGAACGGCGTGGCAGCCTTGGGGATAAACACCGAAACCGAGATGGACACCGAGATCGAGCCGCGACGAGCCTTGGGCACCACGGAACGACCGAGCTCCAGCACGTGATCGGCCAGATTGGCGATGGCCACGATGTCCTCGTCGCGCTCGCCGGGAAGGCCCATCATAAAGTAGAGCTTCATGCGGTTCCAGCCGGCCTCGAAGGCCGCCTTGGCCGCACGGTCCAGGTCCTCCTCGGTCACGTTCTTGTTAATAATGTCGCGCATGCGCTGGCTGCCGGCCTCGGGTGCGAACGTCAGGCCGCCCTTCTTTTCGCCGGCGACCGACTCGGCCATATCCACGCCAAACGAATCCAGGCGCTGCGACGGAATAGACACGCGAATACCCGTATCCTCCAGGCGACGGTTGAGCCTGCCGAGCACGTCGCGAATGCAGGAGTGGTCGGTCGTGGAAAGCGAGGTCAGCGACACCTCGTCATAGCCGGTCTTTTCCAGACCCTGAATCACCGACGAGACGATCTGGTCGGCCGAGCGCTCGCGCACCGGGCGATACGTCATGCCGGCCTGGCAAAAACGACAGCCGCGGGCGCAGCCGCGCAGAATCTCGATAGACAGGCGGTCGTGGACCAGCTGCGCATAGGGCACGCACGACTGCGACAGCGGATTCGTGGCGCCGAAATCCTCGACGACGCGCTTGTAGACCACGGTCGGAGCATCCTTGCCCTCACGCGGCACGGTGTAGCCATGCGGCGAGCAGGGCTCGTCGTGACGAACCTCATAGAGCGACGGCACGTAGTTGCCGGCAATGGATGCAAGCTGCTCAACAATCTGCGCGCGCGGGACCCCTTCGTCACGCAGGCGGCGATGCAGCTGACAGGTCTCGAGCAGCGATTCCTCGCCCTCGCCGATGAGGATGGCATCGAAGAAGGCCGCGTACGGCTCGGGGTTGTACACCGAGGGACCGCCGGCGATGATGATGGGGTCGTCTTCGCCTCGGTCGGCCGCTAACAGCGGAATGCCAGCGAGGTCGAGAGCCTCGAGGAAGTTCGTCACCGCCATCTCGTGCGGCACATGCAGACCGACGATATCAAACGAAGCGACGGGGGCGGCACCTTCGAGCGACAGCAGCGGAATACCCGCCTCGCGCATGGCGTCACCCATATCGGGCCACGGCACATAGCCACGCTCGCAGGAGATGCCCTCGGCCTGGTTAAGGATGTTGTAGAGGATGGCGATGCCCTGGTTGGGCAGACCGACCTCGTATACATCCGGATAAATCAGGCAGCAACGATAATCGGCATCGGCCTTGGAAAGCGTGCCCCACTCGTGATCGATATAGCGACTCGGCTTCTCGACCTTGGCGAGCAGCGGCTCAATTAAATGAAAACAGTCTTGGTATGGAACGCGCAAAAGAAACCCCTAAGCAGCGAGATCGGATGCATCCTCGAAAGGACTCATAGGACGGGTAGCACCGGCGACCGTGGTCACCAGGTCACGAACGCGCGAGAACGTGGCAGCAGCGACCTCGTTGGCACGGCTGTAGTCGACATCGCGCTCGTAGAGCGAAACGAGCGCACGGCCCATGCCATAGGTGCCCGCGGCAGCAGTAAGCGCCTTGACGGCAAACCCAATATGTGGCGTCTGCTTGACGAGCGCGCGGGTGACCGCGCGGATCACAAGACCGCCGGCAAGCACGCCCGCGACCTCGTAGCCGCGCTCAGGCTTAATGCCGCGTCCAAAGACGGCAGCGAGCTCAAAGAGCATGCCCACCTGCGCCAACGCCATAACGGGATAATCGGCGCCCGGCAAAAACACCAGCGCACCGGTCGCCATATTGGTGAGCGCGCACGAGGTGATGATACGATTGGCCGCCGCGATGCGCATGAAGGTAAAGTTCGCCGCAAAAGCCGTTTCCTTGTCGGTGCGATCGAGAATCCAGCGGGCAAGCGTCTCGAGCAGATACGTTTTATCTGTTGCCGCTACCACGCCGAGCATGGGCGTGGACTCCTCGATAAACGGCACCTCCACAGCAGACTCAGCAAGCACGCACACGGGCGCGCCGGCGATCACGAGCTCCTGCACGGCACTCTCCAAGCGGTCGGAACCACACGAAAGTACCAGTACCACATCGGTATCGGTCTTTGGAGCAATTCGCTCCTCCCCCAGACGCTCGACGCGCACAATGCCCGAGGTCGTCTGCGGCACAAAGGCGTCACGCACCGTCTCGGCGAGAAAGCGCGAGGCGGACGAATCCAGATAGACCGAGACGCGCACCGGCGTATCGGAATCCTTCTTAACGGACGCGCCCATCTTAAAAGCGCGGGTCAGCTTATCTACGGGAATTTTCATAGCAAACCCCTCCAGCGGTTACGCGGCGCCCGAACGATGCCGCCATATGGATTGTACGATACCCACCGTCAGCAGCTGAATCATCATCGACGACGAACCAAAGCTAATGAACGGTAGCGGAATACCGGTAATCGGCATCATGCCAATGCACATGCCGATGTTCTCGAAGGTCTGAAATGCCCACATGCCGACGATACCCACGCACGACAGGCGCAGGAACAGCGACTCGCACTTAAAGGCGACGCGAATCGTCGAGAACATAAGCAGCACATACAGGCACAGGAGCAAAAAGGACCCACAGAAGCCGAAGGTCTCGGACAGGAAGGCAAAGACGAAGTCGGTGTGGAACTCGGGCAGAAAGCCGCCGGCAGACTGCGTCGCATGGCCCAAGCCCTTACCAAAGAAGCCGCCCGAGCCAACGGCGATGAGCGACTGCTGCAGGTTGTAGGCGTCGTCCGAATCGGCATTATCGGGGTCGATAAAGACCGTCAAGCGATTCATCTGGTACTGCTTGATGAGCACGTCGTGGCCGAGCAGCGAATCGAAGACCGAGTCGAGCGCCAGGACGAGGGCCACCAAGCCCACGAGCAGGGCCAAGGTCGACAGCACCCATTCGCGGCGTGCGCCGCTCATGCAGATGACGATGGCACCCGAGACCAGCACGACCAGGCCCGAGCCCAGGTCGCCCATGGCGACGACGGCCAAAAACGGGATGGACAGCATACCGCAGAGCTTGACGTAGTCGCGAACGGTATCGATGCGGCCGTTGTATTGCGAGCCAAGCGTGGCGATAAAGAAGATGGTGATAAGCTTGGCAAGCTCAACGGGCTGGAATGTCAAGCCGATACCGGGAATCTTGATCCAGCCCGTCATGCCCAGACCACCCGTATAGGACAGGCCCGGAATCTTGGGCGAGAAGATCACGATCAGGTCGATGACGAGCAGCGCCGTCGAGAAATTGGAAATACCGCGCAGGTCGGTACGCCAAACCAGCACCGCCAGCACCGCCCCGATACCAATTCCCAGCAGATGGCGTGAGAACGAGGCATCGGCCTTAAACTGCGAAGCCGACCAGATAATGATGGCACCGTAGGCGACGAGCGCCACTGTAGCCACGAGCACACCGATATGCACCTTTTGGCGAAACGTGCCGCGCGAGGCCGAAAGTTGCTTGTTGACGCGGTCCAGGCTGCTGCGAGAGCCGGTCTTGGTTGAACGGAACAGATCCGCCGGAGAAAAATCCATCGCAACCTCCTATCGAACCGAAGAATCGCCCGAGGCCGAAGAGGTATCGGGCTCGTCATAAATCACGCCGAGCACGTCGCGCACGACATGCATCGCGGTATCTGAGCCACCGCCGCCCTGCTCCAGGACAGTAGCGATGACATACTTGGGATCATCGGCCGGTGCATAGGCGCAGAACCACGCGTATTCGTCCTCGCCGCTTTTCTCGCCCGTGCCCGACTTGCCGTATACCTGCGGCGTCAGGGTGCCAAAGTGAGCCGCCAGGGACGTCGATGCCGTGTATATCACGTCGTGCATGCCGTTGCGAACAAGAGTCAAATCCGAATCGCTGTTGATCTTGGCCTCCAGGCGCTTCTTCTTGCCCTTGCCGTTGTACTTATAGGCATCGCCGTCGCCATCGCGCGACACGGCAGACAAAAACACGTGAGGCACGTACTGTTTACCGCCGTTGGCAAGGCCCATGTAGGCGCACGCCATCTGCAGGGGCGTCACTAGGATGTCACCCTGGCCGATGGCAATGTTGGTCATATCGCCGGCATTCCACTTGCGGTCCTCGGCAGAAGCGTCGGTGAAGTACGACTCCTTCCACTCGGCATCGGGAATACGGCCCGCGCCCTCACTCGGCAGATCGATATCGCAGGTCTTGCCTAGGCCCCAGCGACGAAAGACCTCCTGCAGGCCCTCGGAATGTTGCTCGTCATAAAAGAACGCCTTGCCCATGTCGTAGAAGACGGGGTCGCACGAGTTGGCGATACCCGACTGCAACGTCATGGTGCCGTGGCCAGACGTCAACCAGCAGCGCTTGCCCCAAGCCTTGCCCAGACCCGTCCAATAGCCCGTGCAGTTGGTTGTCTGCGTTGAAGTGTAGGTTCCAAACTCAAGACCGGCCAGTGCCGAGAGCGGCTTGATGGTCGAGGCCGACATGTACTGTCCGCTAATGGCGCGGTTGAGCAGCGGGTGCGAACCCTTGTCATCATTGAGCTCGGTCCACACGTCATTTGAGACGCCGCCGATAAAGACGGACGGATCGAACTTGGGCTCGCTCGCCATGCCCAGGATCTCGCCATTGTTGGGATCGAGACACACCACAGCGCCGTTGCCGGCATTGCTGTAGCCCGTGGTCTTGGCAAGCTCGATGGCGCTCGCCAGCGCCGTCTCACAGGCCTGTTGGATCTTAAGGTCGAGCGTGAGCTTAATGTCGGAGCCGGCCTTGGCGGGCACGGCGCCGGCCTGACCGGTCACATTGCCCGAGGCATCGACCTTGACGGTCTGCTCGCCACGAATACCCTGCAGCAGGTTTTCGTAGTAGCTCTCAACACCCGCCTGGCCCACGATATCGCCCGACTGGTACGTAATCCGGCCAGCAGAAGCATCATCATCGCCAGAGGTTTTCTTATTCTGGGCCTCGAGCTGCTCGGAGGTAATGGTGCCGGTATAGCCCAAGATATGGCATGCCGTCTCGCCATATGGATACTGGCGCTCGGTACGCTCGGCAATCTTGACGCCCGGGAACTCGCCGGCGTGCTCCTGAATATAGGCAACCGTGGAACGACGGACGTCCGTCGCGATGGTATGCAGGCTCTGGGCGCCCTCGGAATTGTCCTGAATATTGCGCAGAACCGCCACGTAGGGCATACCGAGCACGTTGGCAAGATGGCGAACCAGAACCTCATCCTCGGCAAGGTCGCGGTAGGCCACGACAGCAAGTGAGGGACGGTTCTGGACAAGCGCCACGCCATTGCGGTCGAGGATGCGGCCACGCACAGCGGGTGTGGTAACGGTGCGCGTCTGATTGCTATTAGCCTGCTTTTCGTAATAGTCCGACGAGACCATCTGCATGCCCCACAGCTTGACGGCAAGCGCCGCGAACATCGCGCCCACACCCGTGGTGAGGATGGAGAAGCGGCCCTTAAAGGCGGTCGCCGCGGTATTGCCCTCGCCCTCGGTGGCGCGCGGGGCCGTTCCATGCTGCGTATCGTAGGTAAAACGGGAATCGCCGCGACGCATGATGACCAGCGCGACCACGATGGCCACAACCAGCACGATACCGGCGATGATAACCGTCATCTGGGAAGACATCTACGGGCCTCCCCTATTTGAGTTTGCGGGTCTTGGGCTTAAAGCGCATACCCGTCTGGCGTCCGCCACGTGCGGAGAATCCATAGCCGGACTGCGGCACGACGCCGGACATCAAAAACGGAATGGCAACCAGACCCGTCAGGATCGAGGACGGCAGTGCATGGCCGAAGATCGCCACAACAAAGCTCGTCTCCAAACCCATAAACAGCAAGATGATGCTGTAGATCACATTAATGACGAGCGCGAAGGCGCCCACGGTGACGCCGCGCGCACTCGGGCTACCGCCCGTCTGACCGACGGCACTGTGCACCAGGGCAAAAGAACCCACGGTCAGCAGGAGCGACATAACGCCCACCGGCACGGCAGCGGACAGGTCATAAAACAAGCCGCTGCAAAAACCGCACACGACGGCACGGGTCGGGTCGCCCGAGAACACGCTTAGGCACACCAAGATAATCATGAAGTTGACGCGACCGCCCGCAATGGAGATCTGCGGTGCCAGGCCTGCCTGCAGCAGCACGCATACAATTGCGGCAATCACAAACGTGCGGGAGCTCATCCCCTGCTCGTGTAGATCCATGGACATGCCCCCTATTCGCTCGAGCCGGAATCGGTCGTCTCGGACGTGTCGGAACTGTCATCCGAACTCTCGTCCTTCGTCTTGGTCGCAGCATCGCGCGACGTTCCCTGCGGCGTGCTGTTGGCCGTGCTCACGTCCTCATCCGAGGCCGACTGTTCGTCGGTCAGCGAGGTGATGACCAGCACTTCCTCGTTGTTCTCGGCCGTGGTCTGAGCGCGCACCACAATGGTGTAGTACACGTCGTTTGCCGATTTCTCAACCGACGAGACGGTGCCGAGCGGTAGACCCTTGGGGAACACACCGCCAATGCCCGAGGTCACGATGATGTCGCCAACCTTAACGTCGGAGTCGACGCTCACATACTCAAGACGCAGCGTGCCGTCAGCCTGACCCTGCAGCATGCCCTGGGCGCGCGTGTCCTGCACCATAGCGGACACACCCGAGTTCTCGTCGCCAATCAGGCGCACGGTGGACGTCTTGGCCGAGACCTCGATAATCTGGCCTATGACACCGGCAGAACTCGTCACAGGCATGTTGATGGTAAGGCCGTCGGCAGAGCCCTTGTCGATGGTTACGGTCGAGGTCCAGGCATCGCCCGAGGCACCAACGATACGAGCAGCGGTCGATTTGAGGTTGTAGGTCGACTGCAGCCCGACCAGCCCCTCCAGACGCTCGGCGGTCTTTTGAGCCTCGGAGAGCTCTGCAACCTTAGAGGTCAGCTCCTCGTTTTGCTTCTTAAGCTCGTCAAGCGTGTCCTGCGACGCCGTAAGGTTAGAGAACACGTTGCCGATCGCATTGAAGGGAGCCGCCACAGCCGAGCCCACAAAGCGCACCGGCGAGGTAATCGTCGTTACGCCCGAACGCACGGCATGAATCGGTCCTGCCTCGCCCTCGCGGATGTAAAACGTGAGCAGCAACACCGAAATCAGGCTGAAAACAATCAACGGGCGCATACCCGTTGATTGTCGCTTGGTATTCAGATTTGTGGAGAAACCCGAAGATCGTGCCAAATGGAATCCACCTTTTGGAAATTAAGCATTGGTCTGGACGAAGCCGCCATCAAACGCATTGGCCTCGAGCACGCGGGCACAGCCGTTAACGACGTTATCGAGCGCCGTGGGGCTGACGTTGACCGAAACGCCGGTCTCATCGCGCAGACGCACGTCGAGACCGCGTAGCAGAGCGCCACCACCGGTCAGCAAAATGCCGTAGTACATAAGGTCAGAGGCAAGATCGGGAGGCGTAGCGTCGAGTGCGTCCTTGACGGCCTTGGCCATCTCGTCGAGCGGCTTGTTGAGCGCACGACGAATCTCCTCGCTCTCGATGCGCACGGTCTTGGGCAGACCGGTGATCACGTCGCGGCCGTTGACCTCGACGTCGAGCTCGTCCTTGAGCGGCACGGCGGAGCCGACCTTGATCTTGATGTCCTCTGCCGTACGCTCGCCGATGGCCAGGTTGTAGGCATCACGAACGTGCGTAAGGATGGCCTGATCGAACTCGTCGCCGGCAATACGAATGGACTGCGAGACGACGATGCCGCCCATAGCAATAACGGCAACCTCGGTGGTACCGCCACCGATGTCGATGACCATGGAACCGGTAGGTTCCTCAACGGGCAGGTCGGCGCCGATAGCGGCGGCCATAGGCTCTTCGATCAGATAGGCCTGGCGGGCACCGGCCTGGATCGTAGCCTCAAAGACAGCGCGCTTCTCGACCGACGTGACACCGGAGGGAACGCAGACGACAACACGCGGACGCGGAGTCCACGGATAGCGCTTCTCGGACGCCTTGTCGATAAAGTAGCGAAGCATGGCCTCGGTAACATCGAAGTCGGCGATGACGCCGTCCTTCAGGGGACGAACGGCCACGATGTTGCCGGGCGTACGGCCGAGCATGCGCTTTGCCTCGATACCGACCGCCAAGATGCGCTCGTCGTTCTTGTCGATGGCGACAACGGAGGGCTCGCGAATGACGATGCCCTTGCCGCGCACGGAGACAAGCGTATTTGCGGTGCCGAGGTCGATGGCAAGATCGCCCGCATAGCTACCGAAGAACATATCCATCAAAGAAAACAACGCAACTCCTGATGTGTTGGATGATTGCTGGAAAACTACTAGCTCATCATACTAGCGCAAGCCCGGCGCCTCACTTGCGGTGAAGCGCTGGGCAAAGCTAAATCCCATAAGGTCACTACTGGTTGTCAGCAGCCGAGAAATCCATATCGAGGGAGGAAACGGCCCAGCCGATATGGTTGTCGGAGCGCACGAATTTGACGGTGTACTCCTGCTCGCCGCCCTTGGACAGCGATGCCTTCACCTTAGCGGTCGTCTCGGTCATAGACTGATCCATGCCCTCGACGGACACGGTGGCACCCTGCGGAATCGAGGAGATGATCATCGACTTAGCGTCCTCGGACAGGCTCGAGGCCAGACAAGACTCGGCCTTTGCGGTGTCACCGTCGCCGGCAGCCTGGAACAGATCGGTAACGACAGACTCCTGAGACGGGAAGCCAAAGCCGCGCGTGTAGGCAAAGCCCAAACCGCCCGCGGCGATCAAAATGAGCAGAAGCAGCACGATGAAGACTTTGAGACCCGTGTGGCGATGGCGACGACGGACCTTGGCCTGCTTACGATCCTGACGGTCCTGCTGGACCATCTCGGACTCGGACAGCGTAAAGAAGCCGGTGTCCGAGGGATCGGGCATAAACTGACCGGTCGCGCCCGTAGGATCGAGAGGATCGACGGCAGGAGCGTCCATCGCGGGCGCCGGAGCCGTGGCCATAGCCGTCTGGGCAGACAGCGCGGCAAGCGAATCGTGCACGCGGGCAAGCTCATCGGCCTGCTCGGAGGTGAGCTGGTAGATGCCATCGGCAGTAGCGGCGTTAAAGGCGTCGAGTGCGTCGGAGGGACGGCCGGCGGCAGAAAGCGCCTGACCCATGCCGGCGTTGAGCGCACGCGTGTCGTCGCGGGGGCCGGCAAAGTCGATAGCCGTGCGGTAGGTCTCCACGGCATCCGCCGGACGGCCGAGCTTAATGAAGCAACGACCGAGCTCGCCGAGTGCGGCGGCAGGAGCCGGATTGGCGCCGTCGATGGCAGCCTGACGGAAGGCGGTTCCCGCGTTGGCATAGTCGCCCGACTGGAACAGCGCATTGCCCAGGCCCAGATAGGCCTTGAACGGCGTGGCATAGGAAGCATCCTGCGTAGCGGCAGAGAACGCCTGAGCGGCCGTCGTGTAGTCGCCCACGGCGGCAAGCGCCTTGCCGCGGTTGGTGAGCAGCGCGCCGCGCTTGCCGTAGGTGTCGTCGTTGAGGGCGGCGGCATAGGCCTCGGCGGCCTCGGCATACATGCCCAGGTGCATCAAGGCGTTGCCGCGAAGGTGATCTGCCTCGCCCATAATCTCATCGGGAGTCTTTGCCGCCCCAAGCATCTGGGCTGCAGCGGAAAAATCACCCGCGCGGTAAGCGGCGCGGCCCTGTTGGATCAGCTGGCTATTCAAGGAAGTCCCCTTTACTCGTGAACGATCTCGACATGGACGATCTCGTCGCCGGCACGCAGCTGCGAAATCACATCGAGACCCTCGACCGTGGTACCAAAGACGGTGTAACCGGAATCGAGGTTATGCTGGGCGCCCAGGCAGAAGTAGAACTGCGAACCCGCGGAATCGGGGTCCATGGAGCGCGCCATGGCAAGGGCGCCATCGACATGGCTGTTGCGCGGATTGGTGGCGAACTCGCCCTTGATGCAGTAGCCGGGGCCACCGGTACCGGGCATGCCGTCGGGGCCCTCAAGACCGGCGGCGACGTCGGCGCCGGACATGTCGCGGGTATTGGGGTCCCCGCCCTGGATAACAAAACCGGGCACATAGCGATGGAACTTAAGGCCATCATAGAAGCCCATCGTGGAAAGCTCGCAGAAGTTCGCGACATGAATGGGAGCGCCCTCGCCGTCAAACTTGACCTTGATGGTACCCTTCGACGTCTCGATTACGGCGCACTCGTCGCCGACAAGCTGATACTCGGGCGTGTAGAGCTCTTTCTTAAAACCAAACATGTGGTTCCTTCCTCGTGCGTTTAAAGCATATTTGTACGAATTGTAGCAATAAGCACGGGCTTACATCAATTGCGCACGTAGGTTATGCCGACTATGGCGAACTAATTTTAGAAACGCTGCTGCGGCTTCCAGGAACCCACATTGGCGTCGTACTGGTTCAGCGCGCTGTTGCCACCCTGCGCGATGGGCGCCAGGATCTCGCTTTGGTGGGAACTCATCGACTCGCCATCGGGAATGGCCAGCGAGATGTCCCAGCTCTGGCAGATCACGTCGACGCGCTCATACATCCACTCGGCAAGCTGCTTTAAGTGGGCGATGTCGTCCGCATAGACCGTATCGTCCTGTACTTTCAGGTTGTTAAGCTCATCTTGCGTCTTTTTGATCTGGTCGCGCAGGGCGTAGGCACTCTGCGACAGCTCCTGACGGGTGGACAGCGGCGTTCGGAGATAGCCGTTGTTAAAGGAATCGATGACCTCGCCGATCTGGTCCTCGTCAGCGTAGGACACGATGGTCTGATACAGACCGTCGAGCCTGGTATAGAGCTGATCATCGGTGAGCACGGTTTCTTCCTGGACCACCTCGGCAGAATCGTCCTGCTTGGTATCGTCCTCAGTGGCCTCGCCCTTTTGGCGCGTGGGGAAGGTCGTCTGCGCGGCCTGGCCAAACTGGTCGTAGAAGCCAGGCATGACACCCATGGGATCGGTCGTCACGAACCAATAGGCACCGCCGCAAACGACGGCAAGGACCGCGATGATAATGAGCGGCTTAGGAATATGACGCTTGTGCTTGTGATAGGCATCCTCGTCGGGGTGCACCTTGCGCTTGGGTTTTTGAGCATCGTCATGCAGGGAAACGGGCATGGGAATATCGACCTTGGGGATACCGAAATCCTTATCGAAAGCCGGCAGCACGCAGGTCTCATTGGGGTCGGCGGCGTCCGAAAGCACCGCAGCGGCAGAGGCCGGCGCATGCGGCACCTCGGTATCGATCCGCTCTTGCGTTAGGCGCGGAAAGCCCGCCGTGCGGCCCGCTGCCAGGTCGGATGCTGCCGCGTCCTCGGAGAGGATACCCGGAGCGGGGCGTCCGCATTTGGGGCACGTGCGATCATGCGGAGAAAGACGGGCACCGCAGCCCTCACAGAACACGAACTCGGTGTGCTCCGGACCATCGCCCGGACCCACATAGGCGTTGCAGTAGGGGCAGAACGAGGCGCCGTCCTCGATGGTCTTAAGGCAATGCGGACAGATCACGGCATCCTCTTTTCGAAGCAATTCAAACAATCGAGGTTAGAGCATAACATCGCCACGGCCCCACAGGAGCAAGGCACCAATTCAACATCGCCAGGGCGCGTAGTTACTTCTTCTTTTTGCTCGGCATCGAGACTTTGATGCCTTGGGCGGACTTGGCTACGCGAGAGCGCTTGGCTCCGCTACCCTTCTTTTTCTTGGGCTGGGCCTGGGCCACGCCCTCGAGTGCGCGGACCTCGGCCTCGCGAACGGTGCGAGCTTCGCGGCGCTGTGCCATGTCGGCGGCGACGCGCTTGGCAAAACGCTCCGCCGTCGAACCCGTCGAGCTCACCTTGCCGCCACCGCGACCCAAGCGGACGCGCACACCGCGGCCAAAACCAGTTGCGGCATGACGACGACGCGGCTTGAGCGAATCCATCATCGTGGCGAGCTTAAAGAACACCGAGCAGGTAAAGACCACGATGACAGCCAAGATAACCATCTGGCCCATCGACAGGTTGGCAATAGACAGCAGCTTCGGGAATCCGATAACGCCCGTCAGAATGCCGACGACTACAAACACAAAGAGCGCCACACGCAAGGGCGTGAGGGGCTGCGAGATACGCCAGATCAGGCTGACGCTCGCCGCGCACGACGTAAGCAGGCACATCGTAGACAGCGTGAGCTGGTTAAAGCCAAACACGCGCGCCACAAAGATATCGAGCGCCGCGGCCAAAATGACCGCAATCGACGCCGGCAGTGCCCGCTTGAGCACGTTCGTCAGGAACGACCCCTTCACGCGAGCATTGTTGGGCTCCAGGCCCAACACAAAGCCCGGCGCGCCGATGCAGAAGAAGTTAATGAGCGTCATCTGGATGGGCTCGAAGGGGTACGGCGGCAGCGCGATGCACAGCGCCGCCAGGCCCATCGAGAACAGCGTCTTGGTCAAGAACAGCGAAGCCGAACGCCGCAGGTTGTTGATGGAGCGACGGCCTTCGGCCACCACGGCGGGCATCGAGGCAAAGTCGTTGTCGACGAGTACGATCTCGGCCACGTTGCGCGCGGCATCGGAGCCGGCCGCCATGGCGACGGAGCAGTCGGCCTCCTTGAGCGCCAGCACGTCGTTGACGCCGTCGCCCGTCATGGCCACGGTGTGCTCGCGGCGCTTGAGCGCCTGCACGAGCTCGCGCTTCTGCTGCGGGGTCACACGACCAAAGACATGGTAGCGGTCCACTGCGGCATCGAGCTTGGCCGGCGTATCGAGCGTCGTGGCGTCCACATAAGCGTCCGCACCCGGCACGCCCACCACGCGCGCGATCGACGACACCGTACGCGGGTCGTCGCCACTGATCACGTTGAGGGTCACGCCCTGCTCGTTAAAGTAGCCGATGGTCTCGGCCGCCGAGGTACGGATCTCGTCGCGGATGGTCACAAAGCCCACGGGCTCGGCCTCGCCCACCATATCGCCATCGGGCGTAAAGCCGTCCACGCGCGCCACCACGAGCACGCGGCAGGTATCGGCAAGCTCGGCGACACGGTTCTCGACCTGGGCAAACGCACGATCAGAGAGCATAAACTGCGCCGCGCCCATCACATAGGAGCCCTGCGCAAACGAGGCGCCACTCCACTTTTTGGAGGACGAGAACGGAATGACCGCCAGCGGCTCAGACACCTCGACCGGGCGATCGGCGTAATAGTTGAGCAGCGCCTGGCAGGTCTCGTTGGCATCGGCCGAAGTCGCACGCGCCACGTTAGCCAGAGCAAAATCGAGCACCGTGGTATCGACGGGAACGGCGGCGTCACCCTCCCCCGCGCCCATGCCAAAGCCCTCGATCGGCAGCGGATACGTGCCCTCGACCTCCATGCGACCCGACGTGATGGTGCCCGTCTTGTCCAGACATAGCACGTCGACGCGCGCGAGCGTCTCGATGCAGTAGAGCTGCTGCGCCAGCACCTTACGGCGGGCCAGGCGCACCGTGGCGATGGCGAGCACCGACGAGGTCAACAGCACCAGGCCTTGCGGGATCATGCCCAGCAGGGCGCCCACTGTGGACAGCAGCGCCGACGAAGGCACATGGCCAGCCAACAGCTCGGAGAAGCACCACGAAAGCGCGCTATCGCCCGGGGTTCCCGCGGCATCCCACAGCTCGCTCACGCTCGAGGCAAACAACGCCAAACCGAGCGGGATCATGATGATGCTCGCAAAGCGCACGATGGCGTTAAGCGCGTTCATGATCTCGGAATTGACCTTTTTGACGTACTTGGCCTCGTTATTAATTTTGGCCACGTAGTTGTCGGCGCCGACATGGATCACGCGGGCGCGCAGCAGACCCGAGTCGATAAAGCTGCCGCTCATGAGCTCGGAACCGGGCTGTTTCTTAATAAGGTCGCTCTCGCCCGTCAGCAGGCTCTCGTTCACGAGCGCCTCGCCCGAAACCACCACGGCGTCAGCGGGGATCTGGTCGCCGCGCCCCAGGCGGATGATGTCGTCGAGAACGATCTGGTCCAGGTCGAGCTCCACCTCGGCGCCGTCGCGCACCGCGATGGCCTTCTTAGAGGTCAACAGCGTAAGCTTATCGACCATCTTCTTGGAACGCATGGACTGAATGACGCCAATAGCGGTATTGAGGAACACCACGAACAGGAACGTCAGATTCTTAAACGAACCGGTCAAAATGACCAGGAACGCCAAGATCACGTTGATCAAATTGAACAGCGTGCAGAGGTTCTCGATGATGAGCTCTTTGACCGACTTGGTCTTGAGCTCCATGTTGCGGTTGATCTTACCGGCGGCGATGCGCTCCTCGACCTCGGCGGTCGAGAGTCCGCGCTCGATATCCGTTGCTGCCATACCACGTCCCATCACGTCGCGTCGGTATAAGAAAAACCGCCCGGACCATGCGAGGTTCGGACGGTCTTACGTTCGATGGTGCCCCATGTTGGATTCGAACCAACGGCCTTCTGCTCCGGAGGCAGACGCTCTAATCCCCTGAGCTAATAGGGCCAACGTTTGGCATTATACCCAAGTGCACCACGGGCTATCAAAATAAAAGAAAAAGCTTTGCAATTCCGAGGAAGACGCGGCGCAACGGCTCACTTTAGAAGGCAAAAGCGAATCAGATAGTATAAACTCTCATGCACCATATATACACGGCTCGCGATGCGGGCCGTTTTTGCAAGGGTTATCCATCGATGTGAGAGGCACACCATGATTGCAATTTTAAAGCAGAGCGCCAGCGACGAGGCCGTCAGCCATATCGTCAGCTGGATTGAGAAAAAGGGCCTGAAGACCGACGTCTCGCGCGGCGAGAACGAGACGATCATCGGCCTGGTGGGCGATACGACCAAGATCGACCCGTTCCTGCTCGAGTCCATGGATGTCGTCGAGCGCGTGCAGCGCGTCTCCGAGCCGTTCAAGCGCGCCAACCGCAAGTTCCACCCCGAGGACTCCGTCATCGACTGCGGCCACGGCGTCAAGATCGGCGGCGATCAGTTCCAGGTCATCGCCGGCCCGTGCTCCGTCGAGGGCGAGAACCTCATCCGCATCGCCCGCCGCGTGAAGGCCGCCGGTGCCACGATGCTGCGCGGCGGTGCCTACAAGCCCCGCACTTCCCCGTACGCCTACCAGGGCATGGGCCCCGCCGGTCTGGACCTGCTGTGCGAGGCGTCTGCCGAGCTCGACATGCCGATCGTCACCGAGATCATGGACCCACGCGACGTGCAGGTCTTCCTGGACAAGAAGATCGACGTCATGCAGATCGGCGCCCGCAACGCCCAGAACTTCCCCCTGCTCAAAGAGGTCGGCAAGACCAAGACTCCGATCTTGCTTAAGCGCGGCATGTCCGGCACGATCGATGAGCTGCTCATGGCCGCCGAGTACATCATGAGCGAAGGCAACGACAACGTCATCCTGTGCGAGCGCGGCATCCGCACCTTCGAGACCCGCACTCGCAACACATTCGACCTCAACGCCGTGCCGGTGCTGCACCACCTGTCGCACCTGCCCGTCGTCGCCGACCCCAGCCACGCCACCGGCTACACCCGCTACGTTGAGCCCATGGCGCTCGCCGCGACCGCTTGCGGCGCCAACGGTCTGGAGATCGAGGTCCACGACGAGCCGAGCCGCGCCTGGTCCGACGGCGCCCAGGCCCTCACCCCCGACCAGTTCGACGACACCATGCGCCGCATCCGAGCCATCCGCGAGGTTGTCTGCCAAGAGACCATGGAGTAGCCCATGGGTACAGTGAGAAACGCGCGCGTTAACCAGGGCGGCCCCAAGTGTGCCGGTATCGTCGGCCTTGGCCTCATCGGCGGCAGCTTTGCCCGCGGCTATGCGCAGGCGGGCGTCCGCGTGCTGGCCTGGGATACCGATGACGATGTCATGACGGCCGCCAGCATGGGCACCGTTGCCGGCGAGCTCAACGACGAGACGCTCGGCGAGTGCGACATCATCGTGCTGGCATGCTACCCCGAGGCCTGCATCGAGTGGCTCGAGGCACACGCCCAGGCACTCGCCGACGCCACCGATACCGAGGCCATCATGGGCCCCGTGGTGATCGACACCGTGGGCGTCAAGGGTATCGTGTGCGAGCGCGCCTTTGAGCTTGCCCGCGAGCACGGCTTTTACTTTGTGGGCGCGCACCCCATGGCGGGCACGCAGTACTCGGGCTATGCGCACTCCCGCGCCGACCTGTTCCAGGGCGCGCCACTCGTGCTCGTGCCGCCCGCAGTGGACGATGCGCTCAAGCTGGAGCTTTTGGGCCAGGTGCGCGAGATGGTGCGTCCCCTGGGCTTTGGCAAGTTCAGCGTAACGAGCGCCGCTGAGCACGACCGCGTCATCGCCTTTACGAGCCAGCTCGCGCACGTCGTCTCCAACGCCTATGTTAAGAGCCCGACCGCTCAGGTCCACCACGGCTTTTCGGCCGGCAGCTACCGCGACCTCACCCGCGTGGCGCACCTCAACCCGCAGATGTGGTCCGAGCTCATGATCGACGACGCCGACGCGCTCGCCTTCGAGATCGACCATCTGATCGAATCGCTCGGCGCCTACAGCCGCGCCCTTAAGGACCGCGACCAGCGCTATCTGGAGAATCTCCTTGCCGAGGGCGACCGCATTAAGCGTGCACTCGACGACGAGGCCTCCCACTAGACCACCCATCACGCCAGGTCGAAAGGACCGAAGCTAATGGCGATTACCATCGATATCGACACTGCACGCCCCTATCAGGTGCATGTGGGCACGTTTTTGCTGGAGCAGGCAGGCCCGCTCGTCCGCGCCACCGCCGGCGGCACCAAGGCCGTCATCGTGACGGACACCAACGTGGGCCCCCTCTACCAGATGCCCGTTAAGCAGAGCCTGGAGGCGTCAGGCTACGAGGTGAGCATCTGCACCTTCGAAGCCGGCGAGGCCCACAAGCGCGCCGAAACCTATGTTGCCATTTTGGAGTTTGTGGCCGAGCACGAGCTTTCGCGCTCCGACGTGATCGTGGCACTCGGCGGCGGTGTCGTGGGCGACGTGGCGGGCTTTGTGGCCGCCACCTACATGCGCGGCTGCAAGTTTGTGCAGATCCCCACGAGCCTGCTCGCCATGGTGGATTCGTCGGTGGGAGGCAAGACCGCCATCGACCTGGCTGCCGGCAAGAACTTGGCCGGCGCCTTTTGGCAGCCGAGCGTGGTTATCGCCGACGTGGGGTGCCTGGCCACCCTCACGCCCGAGCAGTTCGCCGACGGCTGCGGCGAGGTCGTCAAGCACGCCGTGATCGCCGACCCGGAGCTTTTCGCCGAGCTGGAGAAGACCCCGCTCACGCTGGAGCTGCTCAACCGCGATGTGGCCCGCGTAGCGCTCATCATCGCCCGCAATATCGACATCAAGCGCGCCGTGGTCGTCGCCGACGAGTGCGAAACCAACCAGCGCAAGCTCCTCAACTTTGGACACAGCGCCGGGCACGCCGTCGAGGCCTGCGAGCACTTTGAGCTGGGACACGGCAACTGCGTGTCGATCGGCATGGGTATCATCACGCGCGCCGCGGCCCTGCACGGCGTCTGCGATGCTGCGCTGCCCGGTCGTATTGAGGAACTCTGTGCCCGCCATGGCCTCAAGACCCGCTGCGACCTAGATGCCGATACCGTCTTTGCCGAGGCGCTCCACGACAAGAAGCGCGCGGGCGACACCATCGACCTGGTGATTCCGCACGGCATTGGCCGCTGCAGCATCGACCGCACACCGCTTTCCACTTTCCACGAACTCATTGCCGAGGGCCTCGGCCAGAAGGGAGACGCATCCGCATGCTAGCCCGCATCACCCCGTCCCCGCTTAAGGGCACCGTTCCCGCCATCGCGTCCAAGTCGATGGCGCATCGTCTCATCATCTGCGCCGCGCTCGCCAACGGCGAGACACACGTCACCTGCAACACCACCTGCGCCGACATCGAGGCTACGGTGCGCTGCCTTACGGCACTGGGTGCTCGCATCGAGACCGTCGAGGACGGCTTCCAGGTCCACCCCACCATGAAGAGTGTTGAGTTTGGCCTGCTCAAGGCCCTTGCCGGCGGCACGCTTGACTGCGGTGAAAGTGGCTCCACGCTGCGCTTTATGCTGCCTGTCGCCTGCGCGCTGGGTGCGGATGCCACCTTCGTAGGCCAGGGCCGCCTGGGCGCCCGCCCGCTGTCCCCGCTCTCGGACGAGATCATCGCCGCCGGCTGCGACCTACAGGGCCTGGGCGGTTTTCCGCTCAAGACGAGCGGACGCATGCGCCCGGGCACCTTTGTGCTTCCGGGCAACGTGAGCTCGCAATATATCTCCGGCCTGCTGCTGGCAGCCCCGCTGCTGGCCCAGCCCTCCTGCGTGCAGGTAACCGGCCTCATTGAGAGCCGTCCCTACATCAACCTGACGATCCAGGCCATGAAGGCCTTTGGCGTCGAGGTCAACGTCGAGCGCATCCCCGCCAAGAATGGCAAGCCCGAGGTCACAAACTTCCGCGTAAACAGCGGCTCGTACCGCACGCCCGGCAGCGTGACCGTCGAGGGCGATTGGTCCAATGCAGCCTTTTGGCTGTGTGCCGGCGCCATCGGCACCGACCCCATCACCGTCGAGGGCGTGTCCCTGAGCTCCGCGCAGGGCGACCGCAACGTGCTCGCCGCGCTTTCGCGCTTTGGCGCCCGCATCGTGCGCTCCACCAACGCCGCCACCGTGCAGTCCGACAAGCTCGCCGGCTTTGAGATGAGCGCCCACGACATTCCCGACCTGGTGCCCGTCATCTCGGCCGTAGCCTCGCTGGCGCAGGGCCGCACCTTTATCCGCGATTGCGCCCGTCTGCGCATCAAGGAATCCGACCGCCTGGTCACCACCACCCGCGAGCTCACCGCGCTGGGCGCGCAGGTGCGCATTGCCGGTGACGACCTCATCATCAAGGGTGTCGATGCCTTCACCGGCGGCGAGGTCGATTCGCACAACGACCATCGCATCGCCATGATGGCCGCTATCGCCGCGAGCCGCGCCACCGGCGAGGTCGTGATCCACGGCGCCGAGGCCGTCAACAAGTCCTATCCCGATTTCTTCGACCACTACCGCCTGCTGGGCGGCAAGGTCACGCTCGAGGAGGAATAGCATGTCCTCGACCTTTGGCAACGTCTTGCATCTAAGCATTTTCGGCCAGTCGCACTCCCCCGCCATCGGCTGCTCGCTCGATGGCATTCCAGCAGGCATTGCCGTCGACCAGGAGCAGCTGCAGGCCTTTTTGGACCGTCGTGCCCCCGGCCGCGACGAGACCGCGACCAAGCGCCGCGAGGCCGACGCCGCGCACATCATCGCCGGCGTGGTCGATGGACACACCACCGGCGCGCCCATCGCCGCGATCATCGAGAACACCAACACGCGCTCCAAGGACTACTCCGAGCTGCGCCGCAAGCCCCGCCCGGGCCATGCGGATTTCCCAGCACGAGTGAAGTATCACAACATGCACGACGTCGCCGGCGGTGGGCACTTCTCCGGCCGTTTGACGGCGCCCTTATGCATCGCCGGCGGTATCGCGCTGCAGGCGCTCGAGGCCCGCGGCATCAAGGTGATGGCGCACGTGGCACAGATCGGCGGCATTTCCGACCTCCCCATGGACGACATGGTCTATCGCGAGGCCGACCGCAAGGCGATCCTTGAGAACGACCTGCCGTGCATCGACGCCGCAGCCGCCAGTCGCATGCGCGAGGAGATCCTGGCCGCGCGCGACGAGCTCGACAGCATCGGCGGCATCGTGGAGTGCGGTATCTATGGCCTGCCCGCTGGCATCGGCGACCCGATGTTCGACGGTATCGAGAACCGCATCGCGCAGATCGCCTTTGGCATTCCCGCTGTGAAGGGCGTGGAGTTTGGCATGGGCTTTGCCGTCGCCGCCATGCGCGGCAGCGAGAACAACGATCCATATCGCATCGACGCCGAGACCGGCGAGATCGAGGTCGAGTCCAATAACGCCGGCGGCATCCTGGGCGGCATTTCGACCGGCGCGCCCGTCATGTGGCGCATGGCCGTAAAGCCGACGCCCTCCATTGGCCGCGAGCAGCAGACCGTGGACATGGACGCCATGGAAAATGCCGAGCTCTCGGTCCACGGCCGCCACGATCCCTGCATCGTCCCCAGAGCTGTCCCCGTAGCCGAGGCAGCCGCCGCCCTTGCCATCTGGGACGCCCTCCTCGAAGACGCCGCCCAGCGCTAACTACCCACCCCTCAACATCCCCCGACACGTGAAAGGGGTCTCCATGGACCTTGCTGACATCCGCCAGGCCATTGATGGCATCGACACCACGCTCCTCAACAGCTTTGTCGAGCGCATGGACATTGCCACCGAGGTCGCCAAGTCAAAGATCGAGATGGGCAAGGCCGTCTTCGACCCCGCCCGCGAGCGCTCCAAGCTCAACAACCTCGCCAGCCGCGCACCCGAGCGCTACGAGGCGCAGACAATCACCCTGTTCCGCTTGCTCATGAGCATGAGCAAGGCCGAGCAGCAGCGCTACATCAACGAGCTCAAGGACATCACGGTGTCGCAAAAAGCCCACGCTACGGCCGCACCCCTCGACACGCCCTTCCCCCAGACTGCCACGGTCGCCTGTCAGGGCGTCGAGGGCGCCTACAGCCAGATCGCCGCATGCAAGCTCTTCGATGTGCCCGATATCGCTTTCTTCGAAACTTTCGAGGGCGTCATGCGTGCCGTGCGCGACGGCTTCTGCGAGTTTGGCGTGCTGCCCATCGAAAACTCCACCGCTGGCTCGGTCAACGCCGTCTACGACCTGCTCGCACAGTTCGACTTCCACATTGTGCGCTCGCTGCGCCTCAAGATCGACCACAACCTGCTCGTCAAACCCGGTACCAAGCTGCAGGACGTGCGCGAGGTCTACAGCCACGGCCAAGCCATCGCCCAGTGTGCCGGCTTTATCGAGGCCCACGACCTGCACGCCACCAAGTACCCCAACACGGCCATGTCTGCCGAGATGGTTGCCAACTCCGACCGCTCCGATGTCGCCGCCATCGCCTCGCGCAGCTGCGCGGCGCTCTACGGCCTGGAGGTGCTGGAACCCAACATCCAGGACTCGGACAACAACTACACGCGCTTCGTCGTCATCAGCCGCGAGCCGCGCGTCTACCCCGGCGCCAACCGCACCTCGCTCATGATCACCACGACCAACGAGCCGGGCTCGCTCTATCGCGTGCTCGAGCGCTTCTACGCGCTCAATATCAACCTCATCAAGCTCGAGAGCCGACCCATCCCCGGGCACGACTTTGAGTTTATGTTCTACTTTGACCTGGACTGCCCCTTTGGCAGCAAGGCCCTCGACGACCTGCTCGATTCCATCGACGACGTGTGCGAAAGCTTCACCTACTTTGGCAGCTACACGGAGGTGCTCTAGATGACCGATGCCGCCGCAACCCGCCCCTACGGCGTGCTGGGCCGCGTGCTGGGCCACAGCTACACCCCGACCATCTACAAGGAGCTCGCGGGCCTGGAATACGTGCGTTTTGAACGCGAGCCCGAGGACCTCGAAGCCTTTATGACGGGCGGCGAATGGGAGGGCACCAACGTGACCATCCCCTACAAGCGCGCCGTCATGGACTACCTGGACGAGCTGAGCCCGCTCGCCGAGCGCATGGGCAACGTCAACACCATCACGCGCCTGGCTGACGGCCGCCTGCGCGGCGACAACACCGACTACTTCGGCTTTCAGTGCCTAGTCGAGGAGCTGGGCGTTGGGGTCGCCGGCAAGAAGGCCCTCGTGCTCGGTGCCACCGGTGGCGCCGGCACCACTGCCAGCATGGTGCTCGGCGACCTGGGCGCCATCGTCGTGCCGGTCGGCCGCACGAGCGAAGTCAACTACGACAACATCGCGCAGCAGTCCGACGCCGCGTTGCTCGTCAACTGCACGCCCGCCGGCATGTTCCCCCACTGTCCCGATGCCCCCTGCACGCTCGAGGGGCTCGATGCGCTCGAGGGCGTCATCGACATTGTCTACAACCCTGCACGCACGGGACTCATGCTCGAGGCCGAGCGCCGCGGCATCCCCTGCATCGGCGGCCTGCTGATGCTCGTGGCCCAGGCGGCGCAAGCCGTTGAGCGCTACACCGGCCAGGTCACTCCGCGTGAGCGAATTCTGGACGTAACGGAGCGCCTGTCACGCCGCGAACAGAACATCGCGCTGATCGGTATGCCGGGCTCGGGCAAGACCCGCGTGGGCGAGCAGATTGCTCTGCTCACGGGGCGAGAGCACATTGACCTGGACCGCGCCCTCGAGGAGCGCCTGGGCATGCTCTGCGCCGACTTTATCGTCGAGCGCGGCGAGGCGGCCTTTCGCGAACAGGAGACGGCGGCGCTGGCCGGCATCTCCAAGCGCAGCGGCCTGGTGCTTTCCACGGGCGGCGGCGTGGTCACGCGCGACGAGAACTACCCGCTACTGCACCAGAACAGCCAGATCGTGATGCTTAACCGTAAGCTCGACGAACTCGCCCACAAGGGTCGCCCCATCACCGCCCGCGATGGCATCGACAAGCTGGCCGAGCAGCGCATGCCGCGCTACCGCGCCTGGGCCGACTACATCATCGACTCACGCGACTGCGCCGCCAACACCGCCCAGGCCCTCCTCGACACCCTCCCATCCGCTCTCTAATCAAAACCACCACAAAGGGGACAGGCACCTTTGCGGTGGTTTCTCGACTGCAAAGGAAGCAACCATGAAAGTACTCGTCATCAACGGCCCCAACCTCAACATGCTCGGCATTCGCGAGCCGGGCATCTATGGCAGCGACAACTACGACCGCTTAGTGCAGATCTGCCAGGAAGCGGGCACTGCACAGGGCTTCGACGAGGTCGAGGTCTTCCAGTCCAACCACGAGGGCAGCATCGTCGACAAGATCCAGGAGGCCTACGGCAAGGTCGACGGCATCGTCATCAACCCGGCGGCATACACGCATACGAGCGTGGCGATCCTCGACGCCCTCAAGGCCGTCGCCATCCCTGCCGTCGAGGTCCACATCAGCGCCGTAGAGACACGCGAGGACTTCCGCCAGGTGAGCTATGCACGCCTAGCCTGCTTCGCCACCATCACCGGCGAAGGCCTCCAAGGCTACGCCCACGCGTTGGAGCTGCTGAAAGAGCATCTCGAAAAGTAAGACTGCAACACTACTGAATAATGACAGCGGGAAGGGTCGACTTGGTCCTCCCCGCTTTTAATTACGCCTTCTTGATCACGTACGCCAATCCAATATCGCAGGCGCAACGCACGAGAGATGCAAAGAGCCACGATGCTGGCAGCGCCATAAGCAGCGGCATGGTCTGCCAGGGGATAAACCAATCGACCGCGTGGATTGCAAAGATGGCAAGGCTGGCCTGTCCGCAGAACACGAGAGCTTTTTCAAAGGACCCCAAAACCGGCACGTCTTTCAACTTCTCCAGCGCCATGGAAACCCAGCACACGCAATAGCTGCCGGCAAGAGCGGCAACTGTCGCAACCGCAAATCCATCCACGCGGCGGCTCGAAAGCTCAAGCCCACTCAGCGCGGCAAGGACAAGCCAAGCGACACCGGCTCCAATAAACAGCAGAGGCTTGCTCACGCTCGGCTCCAGCCCCCTTTGGCGCGCCGTATAGCCAATCCACATCAGCAAGACGGTGTAGCAGCTCAGATCCAAATCGAGTGGCAGGTAAACACCAAAACAGCGAGACACGCTCAAACCGCAAAAGGCAATCGCAGCACAGACAACGCCCTGCCAAACAGCCCCAATCCCGCGGCGATCAAACAGCCGCACGAGCACATTAAACAACAGGCGCGACGTAAACAGCGCCGCCAAAAACCATGCCATGCCAACGGCGGTAACGCCAAGCACAGGCACATCAACGCCCGAGGCAAACACAAGCGTCTTAAGCCCCGCAACCAGCGTACCGCTCGTCAAAGGAGCGCCGCTCATCAAGAACGTCGGCACCTGCCACGCCAGTGCAAGAATCACATACGGCACCAGCAGGCGCGACACCGAACCACTCAGCAGCTCGCGCCACGGCTTCGGCCTAAACGTATACCCGGCAAGAATAAAGAACACCGGCATGTGAAACGAGAAGATCGCGTGCCGCAAGGGAGAAGGATTTGGGACGGTGTGTCCCACAATGACCAGAATCATTGCAATCCCCTTTGCAATATCGATCCAGTCGAGCCTTTTGCTTCCCATGGCGAACCCTTCAAAACCGCAGCACACAAGATGAAAAAAGCCCAGACCACCAAGCGGTCCGGGCTTAATAAACGATGGTGCTCCATGGCGGATTCGAACCGTCGACCTTGGGATTAGAAGTCCCCTGCTCTATCCAACTGAGCTAATGGAGCAAATAACCGCACGCCCAAGCAAGCGCAAACCTGTCAGGCGCAAGTAATTATAACCTAGTTGAACTGCTCGCGGTACGCCTTGCAGACCTCATCGACCGGGCCGTCCATGCGAAGGTCACCCTTCTCAATCCAAACTGCACGCTGGCAGATGCGCTCAACCTGCTCCATGGAGTGCGAAACGAACAGAACCGTCACGTCGCCGCTCTGGATAAAGTGCTGGATGCGGGCCTCGCACTTCTGCTGGAAGAACACATCACCGACGGACAGCGTCTCGTCAACGATCAGAATATCGGGCTCGGTAATCGTCGCGATTGCAAAGGCAATACGCGCCACCATACCCGAGGAGAAGTTCTTGAGCGGCATGTCGACAAAGTTCTGCAGCTCAGCGAACTCGATAATGCCGTCAAAGTTGGCGTCGATGAACTCCTTGGTATAGCCGAGCAGGGCGCCGTTCAGATAGATGTTCTCGCGGGCTGTCAGCTCGGGGTCAAAGCCGGCACCAAGCTCAATCAGCGGCGCGATGTTACCGTGCACTTTAACGCTGCCCTCGCTGGGCTCAAGCACGCCAGCGATGATCTTGAGCATCGTAGACTTACCGGAACCATTGGTGCCAACCAGACCCACGACCTCGCCACGATGAATATCAAACGAGATGTGCTTAAGTGCCCTAAACTCCTCAAAGAACAGCTCGTGCTTGGCAAGCTTAATGAAGTACTCCTTGAGGTTGGTCAGCGACTCGGACGCCATGTTAAAGATCATGGTGACGTCGTCGACCTCGACAGCCAGAGGCTGCTCGCTGTAATCAACAACAGATTCAGTCATCACAGCACTCCTTAGATGTAGAGGATGAACTTGCGCTCGGACTTATGGAACACGGTGTAGCCAATAACAAGCGCAAGGACCGCCCAAGCGACGCACATACCAAACGTCAAAAGCGAGGGCGTAGTCTGGAACAGGAAGATATCACGCATAAACTGCAGGTAGTTGTACATGGGGTTCGCATACACCAAGATCCGAACGATATGCGGCATCTGAGCAACAAAGTCGGTCGTCCAGAAAATAGGCGTGATATAGGTCCAAGCCGTGATGACAACACTCCACAGATGCATAACGTCGCGGAAAAAGACCGTGAGGGCCGAGAGCATCATACCCAGGCCCATGCAGAAGCACATAAGCAGCAGCAGGCAGACCGGCAGCAGAATCAGATGCCAAGAAGGCATAACATGGAACCACAGCATAACGATGGCAACGGCGACCAGCGAGAAGGCAAAGTTAACCAGCGAGAAGAGCACCTTCTGTACTGGGAAGACCCAACGGTGCACCTTAACCTTCTTGAGCAGCGGGGCAGCACCCACGATCGACGTCAGGGCCTGGTTCGTAGACTCGGACATGACGGCAAAGGTAACGTTACCCACGATCAAGTACAGCGGGTACATCTCGGGCGTAATCGAGCCATTGCGGCCCTGGGCAAAAATCGTCGAGAACACGATGGCCATGACGATCATCATCAGAAGCGGGTTGAGCACCGACCATGCGACGCCCAGAACGCTACGGCGATACTTGATCTTAAAATCCTTGGTAACCAGCTGACGAAGGATAAACGCGTCCTTCTCAAATTCGTTCTTAGCAAACGTCGCAGGCAGACTGCGAGTTTCTTGTTGCTTTGTCTGATCCGACACGGATGCAACTCCTTTACTCGTAATCGTTGACAAACGAACAGTATAGACCCGACGGCCATGCAAACGATTCGCGCAACAAAACTGGAGAACTAACCCACATCTTAGGATGCCAAGCCCAAACGGCTATACTTTCAGGGATTGAATGTATAAGGAGCATTGAGTGAATTCTGAATCCATCGCCGTCATCATCCCCTGCTACAACGAAGCCCTCACGATCGGCAAAGTCATCGACGACTTTCACCGCGAGCTTCCGCAAGCGACGGTCTATGTCTATGACAACAACTCGTCGGACGACACCTCACGCATCGCCACCGAACACGGCGCCACGGTCCGCTTTGAGCCCCGTCAGGGAAAGGGCAACGTGTGCCGCCAGATGTTTCGCGATATCGACGCCGATTGCTACCTGATGGTCGACGGCGACGACACCTATCCCGCCGAGGCTGCCAAAGCCCTCTGCGAGCCCATCCTTAACGGCACGGCCGACATGACCGTAGGCGACCGCCTTTCCAACGGCACCTACGCCGAGGAGAACAAGCGTGCCTTCCACGGCTTTGGCAACAATCTGGTCCGCGCCATGATCAAGTGGATCTATGGCTACAGCTTCGATGACGTCATGACCGGCTACCGCGCCATGAGCCGCCCGTTCGTCAAAACCTTCCCCGTGCTTTCCGAGGGCTTCCAGATCGAAACCGAGCTCTCGATCCACGCCGTCGACCACCGCTGGCGCATCAAAGATGTGCCCATCGAGTACCGCGACCGTCCGGAAGGCTCCGAGTCCAAGCTCAATACCGTGAGCGACGGCATTAAAGTCGTCGCGATGATCGGCACGCTGTTCAAGGACTACCGCCCGCTGAAGTTCTTCAGCCTCGTAGCGCTTCTGTTTGCGGTGATCGGCCTCGCCCTGGGCATGCCCATCGTTGTCGAGTATTTCCACACCGGCCTCGTTCCGCGCTTCCCCACCGCCATGCTCGCCGCGTCGTTTATGTTCCTGTGCGGTCTGAGCCTTGCAACCGGATTCATCCTCGATTCCGTGGCAAAGGTCGAAAAAAAGCAGTGGGAGGTCAACGTGTACAGCAAATACGCCTACGACGACCAGCTCGGCCACCCCACTTCCAAGCCAAGCGAGAGGTAAACCACTATGCCGCTCATCTCCATCGTCGTGCCGTGCTACAACGAGCAGGAATCACTTCCGATCTTTCTCAAAGAGCTCGATGGCGTCGTTCGCATCATGACCCAGCAAGACCCCGGCATCTCCTTTGAGACAGTCCTCATCGACGATGGCTCGGCAGACAAAACGCTCGCCGTCATGAAAGCAGAAGCCGCGGCGGCGCATCCATACGCCATCCGCTGGCACTCTTTCTCGCGCAACTTTGGCAAGGAGGCGGCACTACTCGCCGGACTCCAGCACGCAAAGGGCGACTATGTCGCCACCATGGATGCCGACATGCAGGACCCGCCCTCGCTCCTGCCGCAGATGTACGAGATCTTACAAACCGAAGACTACGACAACGTCGCCACACGCAGGACCACCCGCAAAGGCGAGCCTCCCATCAGGTCGTTCTGTGCCCGTATGTTCTACAAGATCATTAACCGCATTTCCAAGGCCGACATCGTCGACGGAGCACGCGATTTTAGGCTCATGAAGCGGCCTATGGTCAACGCCATCATCTCCATGGGCGAATACAACCGATTCTCCAAGGGCATTTACGGCTGGGTGGGCTTCAAGACCAAATGGCTCCCCTACGTAAACGTCAACCGCGTGGCCGGCGAGACCAAATGGAGCTTTTGGTCGCTGCTCCTCTATTCCATCGACGGCATCGTCGCGTTTTCCACGGCACCGCTCTCCCTCGCCGCCCTCACAGGTATCGTCTTCTGTCTCATCGCTATTCTGGGATTCGTCGTCATCCTAGTAAAGACGCTTGTCTGGGGCGACCCCGTCGGCGGATGGCCCTCCCTTGCCTGCCTCATTACGCTGTTTGGCGGCATGCAGCTCCTGTGCCTGGGAATCATTGGCGAGTACCTAGCAAAAGCCTACTTGGAGACCAAGCGCCGCCCCATCTATATCATTCGAGAATCCAACGAGGAATCTGATGACACAGCCCAATAACAACACGCTCAAGAATGTGGCGTTCTACGCCGCCTGCTTTGCGTTTTCCGTCGCACTTTTTGTCGCACTTGCAGCGGCGGGGCATGTCTACCCCTTTGGCGACAACTCGTTTCTCACCAACGATCTCAAATACCAATACATCGACTTCTTCGCGTGGTTTCGCCGCGTCCTTTTAGGCGAGGCAAACCTTCGCTATTCCTTCTCACAGGGACTCGGTATGAACACATGGGGGCTCTATAGCTACTACCTCGCCAGCCCCTTCAACCTGCTCTGCGCGCTGTTTCCCGCAGACAAGCTGACGCTCTTCGTGTTTGTTATCTCCGCGCTCAAACTGGGCTGCATCCACATCAGCAGCGCTTGGTATGTGCAAAAGCGCTTTGACCTACCCAAGCCCGCAGCATTCCTGCTTTCCCTCTCATTCACGTTTTGCAGCTGGACCATCAGCAACCTACGCAACCCGCTCTGGATCGATTGCCTCATCCTGCTGCCCATCTGCGCCTACGGATGCTACGAGCTCATCCGCAAGCAGCGCATGATCTGCCTCGTCATCGCAACGGCGCTCAATGTCATGTTCTGCTGGTATACGGCCTACATCAGCCTCCTGTTCCTCTGCATCTTCGTATTGGTCGAATTTGTCGATTATGTTGCAGAAGAAGGATTTAGCTGGAAGCTCATGCTCGATCGGGCCCTACGATTCGCCGGGGCCATCGCGCTTGGGCTGCTCCTGTCCGCCTGGACCTTTTTGCCGACCATCCTTGCCATGTCCAAGGGCGGCCCCGTCCTAGCCCTCAGACCGCTGCTTAAAACCAGCCTCAAATCGCTCATCAGGGGCTTTCTCCCCGGCATGTGGGTGAACGACGATAGTACACCGCAGTTCTATTGCGGCGTCATCATGATGCTGCTCGCGGTGGGTCTGCTGTTTAACCGCACGGTTTCAATCAAGACGCGCATCGCAACGCTCGTCGTCACGATAATCCTGGTCGCCAGCTCCGTTTTGAGCCCTCTTGAATACATCTGGTGCGGCATGCGCGTGCCCAACGGATTCTATTCACGCACGACTTTCTTGCTGAGCTTCTTTGCGCTGTGGGCCGCAGGATACGCGCTGCAGGCGCTCAAAAACCAGCCCAAATTGCGTCAAGCCTATCGCCCCGTCGTCATCATGCCCCTCCTGGCACTAACCGCCATTGAGTTGTTTGCCAACGCCCATGTCATTTGGAATCAGCTGTACGTAGGCTATTCCGAAGAAGCCAACAGTACCTATGTCGCCACCGCGACCGACACGATCACGGCCATTCAAGACCAGACTTCGGCGTCGTTCTATCGCATTGGCCGCACGACCACACGCGTCGACAGCGCCGCCCTCAACGAAGGCCTGGCGCTTGGATACAACCAGTTGTCTTCGTATTCGTCTGCCAACAACCCGCAGGCCATCGCACTGCTCAACTCCCTTGGATACAGCAGCGTCGGCGAATTCTCGACCCGTTATGCCGAGCCTATTCTCGCCGTCGATGCCCTACTGGGAGTCAAGTATGCCATTCCTGAGAACGTACCTGCGGGATACGTTTTAGCCAAGATGAATCAGGCCGACTCCACAAGCGCAGTGTACGAGAACCCCTATGCGCTCAGCATTGGCGTCGCAGCCTCAAGCGATATCCAAAACAGCACGCTGAAGAGCGAGAACCCCTTCGAAAAGCAAAACGAACTCTACAGCAAAATCCTAGGCCGCGAGGTCAATCTCTATACCAAGATCGAGGCCACGAGCACGGAGAATAGCGATAGCTTAAAGCAATGGAGCGTTACTGTACCGGCAAGCTCCATCGGGTATCTCTACATCAACAAAGATACGACTGCCGGCAGTTATTGGCCCGTCACTCTTACCATCGACCAGCGAGCGATCGAAAACGAGGCCTGGAGATTCGACAATAATATCCGCCAGATTACGGATGCATCGGACGCCCCGAGCCAGCATGTGGTGTCAATCGGAGTCGCAGAGGGCTATACAGACATGCCCCAAGACAATGAGCCGGTCTTCTACGCCCTCAATCTGGACGTTTTCGAGCAGATTATGAACGAGCTTAAGACGAGCGAATTTGTTCCGACGGTCTTTAAGGACGGAAGGATCGAAGGCGAATTTATCGCCAAGGATGACGACAACCTGCTGCTGAGCGTTCCGTACGATGAGGGCTGGAACGTAACGGTAAACGGAACCGCCGCAGAACTAACGCCCGCCGCCGATAAGGGTTTGTCGTCCCTGAACATACAGAAAGGCGCGAATAGGATCGTGATGACCTACAAGACTCCGGGCGCCCTTGCGGGGCTTGCAGTGAGTCTGGCGACCGCTGCCGCCCTTGTTGCAGCGGGGCTATTCACCAGGCATAAGAAAAGCCGCCGTTAACAAGCGGCGGCTTTTACTCTCGAAAAGTTAATAGCGGCTAGAGCGTCTTGAGGTACTCCCCCAGCTCTTCCTCCCAGTCGGGCATGTGGAAGCCCGTCGACTCGAGCTTGGACAGCTCGAGCGCGGAGTGTACCGGGCGCGGGGCGACGGGGCCGGCGGCGTTCGCGTAGTAGTCGGCGGTCGAAACCGGCACGACCTTCTCACCGTTGCCGTTGGCGGCCTCGAAGACGGCACGGGCGATGTCGGCCCAGCTCCTCACGGCGCCGGATCCGGTGCAGTCGTAGGTGCCGTAGGGGGCGTGCGTCCCCAGCACGTGGAAGATGGCCTCGGCCATGTCGCGCGTGAAGGTCAGGCGGCCCAGCTGGTCGTCCACGACCGTGACCTGATCGAGCCCGTCCTCGGGGTCGGCGACGCGGTCGGAGAGCGCCTTCATGGTCTTGACGAAGTTGTGCCCCTCGCCGATGACCCAGGAGCTGCGCATGATGTAGTGGCGCGGGCACCCGGCCACGGCGATGTCGCCCGCGGCCTTGGTCTGGCCGTAGACGGAAAGCGGGCTGAGGGGCTCCTCCTCCGTGTGGACCTCGGACGTGCCGTCGAAGACGTAATCGGAGGACACGTGGACCAGGGTGATGCCGTGCCCGGCGCAGGTGCGGGCGAGAAGGGCGGGACCGGTCGCGTTGGCCTTCCAGGCGGTCACGCGGCCCTCGGGGGTCTCGGCTTTATCCACGGCCGTGTAGGCGCCGCAGTTGATCACGGTGCCGTAGAGCGACCAGTCGTATTTGGAGTAGGCGTCCGGGTCGGACATGTCGAAGGTGTCGATGTCGCAGAAGTCGAAGTCCTTGGCCACGCCGCGCTCCTCGGCGAGCTTGCGGACCGCATGGCCCAGCTGGCCGTTGCAGCCGGTGACGAGGGTGCGCCTGGGCGCCATCGGGACGACGTCCTTCAGCATCGGGTGGTTGAGGTCGGCCTCGGAGACAACAGCTTGGTCGAAAGGGATCGGCCACTGGATGTTGAGCTCCGGGTCGGCGAGGTTCACGAAGGTGTAGGTCCTCTTGAGCTCCAGCGACCAGTGGGCGTCCACCAGGTAGGTGTAGGCGGTGCCGTCCTCGAGCGCCTGGAAGGAGTTGCCCACGCCGCGCGGGACGTAGATGGCCCTGGACGGGTCGAGCGTGCAGGTGAACACCTTGCCGAAGGTCTCGCTTCCCTCGCGCAGGTCCACCCAGGCGCCGAAGACCGAGCCGCGGGCCACGGAGATGAACTTGTCCCAGGGCTCCGCGTGGATGCCGCGGGTGACGCCGCGGCTGTCGTTGTAGGAGATGTTGTTCTGGACGACCCTGAGGTCGGGGATGCCCAGGGCGGTCATCTTGGCGCGCTGCCAGTTCTCCTTGAACCAGCCGCGCGAGTCGCCGTGGACGGCCAGGTCGACGACCATCAGGCCCCCGATGCCGGTCTCGGCGACGGAGAGGTCCTTCTCGAATGCGATGTCAGCCATGTGGGAAAAGCTCCTATCGAAGAGGTTGGATAACCGGGGGCGCCCGCGCGGGGACGCAGGATCATCCCCATGCCCTGCGGCCCCGCGCGGGCGCCCCGCGGCGCGGTTCGCCGGGGTTCGGCCTACTGCCCCTGCGCGCGGTAGCGGGCCTCGGTGGCCTCCTTGGCCGGGCGCCACCAGGACTCGTTGGCCACGTACCAGTCGATCGTCCGCTTGAGCCCCTCGGCGAAGTCGGTGTGGGCCGGCCTCCATCCCAGCTCGCGCTGGAGCTTGGTGCTGTCGATGGCGTAGCGGCGGTCGTGGCCGGGGCGGTCGGCGACCCAGTCGAAGTCCTCGGGGTCGCGTCCCATCGCCTCCAGGATCATGCGCAGGACCGTGATGTTGTTCTTCTCGCCATTTGCGCCGATGAGGTAGGTCTCCCCCATGCGGCCCTTGGTGAGGATGTCCCAGACGGCACTGGAGTGGTCCTCGGTGTGGATCCAGTCGCGGACGTTCTCGCCGCGGCCGTAGAGCTTGGGGCGCACGCCGTCGACGATGTTCGTGATCTGCCTGGGGATGAACTTCTCCACGTGCTGGTAGGGTCCGTAGTTGTTGGAGCAGTTGGAGATCGTGGTGCGCAGGCCGTAGGTGCGGGTCCATGCGCGCACGAGCATGTCGGAGCTCGCCTTGGTCGAGCTGTACGGAGAGGACGGCTTGTAGGGCGTCTCCTCGGTGAACTTCGCCGGGTCGTCGAGCGCCAGGTCGCCGTAGACCTCGTCGGTGGAGACGTGGTGGTAGCGGATGCCGTACTTCCTCACGGCCTCCAGCAGGCGGAAGGTGCCCTCCACGTTGGTGCGCAGGAAGGGCTCCGGGTCCGCGATGGAGTTGTCGTTGTGGCTCTCGGCGGCGTAGTGGACGATCGCGTCGTGGCCCGGGACGATGCGGTCCAGCAGCTCCGCGTCGCAGATGTCGCCCACGACGAGCTCCACGCGGTCGGAGGGCAGGCCCGCGATGTTCTCGGGGTTGCCGGCATAGGTCAGCTTGTCCAGGACGGTCACGTGCACGTCGGGGTGGTTGTTCACCACGTAGTGCACGAAGTTGCTTCCGATGAAGCCGCAGCCGCCGGTGACGATGATATTCTTCGGTTCGAAAAACCCAGACATAAAAATCCAATCTGAAGCAAGTACAGCTTCTTTAGTATGCCGCAGGAAGTGACGCCGCGACACTATTCAACAAAACTATCGGACATTTCGGCATGCGATAAGAGCCATAACCTTCGCAGAATTACTTCCCCTACAAAACGCCTCCGGAATGCAGTCTTTGTCGTACCGGAAGACCGAATTCCCAGTTTTATCGCGTAAGTACTTGTAGAAAAAGTCCTCCCAGCTTTTAAACTTCTCACTGTCTGCAAAAGCTTCCGGCTCTTGCAAAACCGCTTTGGCATCTATCCCTGAAATTACGCCGGAGCTCAGCAGAAGCCACTCGAACGACTCGGGAAGACAAACCGTAACAGCATCGCGGTGAATGTCTTGCAGCTTAAGGACGCGGTCCGCATAGCACCCAAATGCCGCTCCGTCCGCGACAACAAACACGCGATCGTCGAGATGCTGATCCAACCAGCCCAAAATCGCGCTGTTCGTCATGGCCGAAGCGCAGGTAAGTTCACTGTCAGCGAAATGCCGTTCAAAGAACTGGAAACCAGACTTACTGTCCTCGCATAGAAGGATAGAAAAGTCCTGTTTTGGCGCCGACCGGGAAATAGCATAACGATGATTCCCGCGATCTTGATAAGCAGGGACGAAAGAATGGTATTTTCCGCTCGTCTTAATCTTGTAAATCTCATCCACGCTATACGGAAGATTGGGGAAATCAGCCCTTGAGATCAGCACGAAATAATTCGAGGAATACAGCACATGATGGGCAAACTCATCAGAATGGATCTCTTTTAAGCCCTCATCGACAAATACAATCGAGTCATGAACGGACGAAAGCTGGTTTCGCCAATCATAATCGGTCAGGGCGACACAGGGACAATCGCATTGCAAGGAAACACCCGACTGCTCGCCCGTTCGCATGTAGTCTGCGACCATGTCAAACAGTGTCGTCTTACCCGTGCCGCTATCGCCACGCACAATAGTGATGTTCCGCTTGATGGTAAATGTGTACTTGGTTCCCCTGCGGCGGGAAATCTTAACGAGATGCGAACCGTTCATAAGCAGCACCTACAGATACGGAATCGACTCGTGAATCAATTCGGCCATATTGTGAACGATTCGGCCGCTATTCACGACTTTGATTTTAAAATCCTCGCGACCAAAGTCCATCACATGATAGAGATTCACAACGAGCTTGCGGTCTTTCGCCATGTCGAGAATCCACTTGGCACAGTTGTCACCACAGGTAGAAGCGTTAAAAATATGCTTACGATCAAATCTCATAAGCAGCAGCGTTTTCACGCCACCAGAAAGCTGGAGTGGAGAAATGGACCCAAGCACAGGGCTTTCGATGACGTTTTCGGAGACAACATCCGATCGATCGACATCTTTAATTATCGAGACTGCATAGGGATCCGTAATCCAAGAAGACCGGTAAGAGTTTTTGAAATATGTCGCTGTGTTGTAAATCGCTTCTGGCATATCGCCAAAGTAGACGCTTAACACATCCACTCCCAATCATATTGTCTTTATGGTCAACGTAATCATAACGAAAGGGGCCACCAGATAAACGGTGGCCCCTAAAAGAAAACAAGCTGGTGCTAGTACTCGCGCGGGCTGTTGACGATCTCGCCGGCGGCGACCTTCTTCAGGTGCTGCCCGTAGACCGACTTGCCGTAGGCCTTCGCGGCCTCCTCCAGCTCGGCCGTCGTGATCCAGCCGTTCTCCCAGGCGATCTCCTCCGGCACGGACACGGGCAGGTCCTGGGAGTGCTCCACGGCGCGGACGAACTCCGCGGCCTCGTGCAGGCTCTCCATGGTGCCGGTGTCCAGCCACGCGTAGCCGCGGCCCAGGGTCACCACGGACAGCGTCCCCTCCTCCAGGTACATCTGGTTGAGCGTGGTGATCTCGAGCTCGCCGCGCGCGGAGGGCTTCACCTCGTGCGCCTTGGCGGCGACGTCGCCCGGGTAGAAGTACAGGCCGGTGACGGCGTAGGAGCTCTTGGGCTGGGCGGGCTTCTCCTCGATGGAGACGGCGCGGCCCTCGCGGTCGAACTCGACGACGCCGAAGCGCTCGGGGTCGTCCACGTGGTAGCCGAAGACCGTGGCGCGGCCCGACTCGGCGTTCTGGACGGCGCGCGTCAGGTGGCGCGACAGGCCGTTGCCGTAGAAGATGTTGTCGCCGAGCACCAGCGCGCACGGCTCGCCGGCGATGAACTCCTCGCCGATGGTGAAGGCCTGGGCCAGGCCGTCCGGGCTGGGCTGCTCAGCATAAGAGAGGTTCACGCCGTAGCGCGAGCCGTCCCCGAGCAGGCGCTCGAAGTTGGGCAGGTCGGTCGGAGTGGAGATGACCAGGATGTCCCGGATGCCCGCCAGCATGAGGGTGGACAGCGGGTAGTAGATCATGGGCTTGTCGTAGACCGGCAGCAGCTGCTTGGAGGTCACGAGCGTGAGCGGGTACAGGCGCGTGCCGGACCCGCCGGCGAGGATGATGCCTTTCATAACATAACTCCTTAAAAAAATAAAGCAGCCAGACATTGCATACTTGCGGCAACGTTAACTTAAAGGTCTACCTTGCCGCAACCATGCATCTATCAAATTAAAACTATAGTATCAGTCATATAAGCGAACGACTTTATCCGTCAGTTTTGACCAGTCCCTCTCCTCAGCAGTCTTCAATCCTCCGTCATACAGCGTCTCACGAAGACCGTGATCATTAACGATGCGATTAATGCAGCTCACCGCAGCATCAATATCTCCACGGCCGTAAAGCAAGCAATTCGATCCATCGCGAAGGAACTCTGCATTACCTCCATTGGGAACAGCAACAACAAAGCCGCCGGTCGCCATCATCTCCAACGGGGGATATGAAAAACTTTCGAGAATGCTTGTCTTCAATAGAATATGACACTGGTTATAGATGTCTGATATTTGATCATACGGCACTCTACCGAGGAAATTATCGATACGGTACCAAGGCTTCTTTTTACCAGTGTAGTTCATGTACCAAATCTCATATCTTTCAGAGTCAAGCCTTTCCACTACCCTGAAAGCTTCATCAACATTTTTATAATCCGAACCGCAATCCCCCTCGATTAGAATCCTAATTTTGGGCAGAGAGAAATCGCGTACGGAATGAGGGAACGAGGCAAGGTCGAGTCCATTCGGAACCGACTTACAATTCTGACCAAACCTATCCTGAAGCCATTCCTCGCACCAAGGCGAGATCGTCAGATAGTCAATATCGTTATTTAAATAAGTAGAATTCGCCTGAAGACGCAGCCTATCTCCTGGAAGATAAAAATCAGTCTCCAGGTTCTGAACCAAGTACTTTTTCTTACCAATACGTGGATACCGTTTAACAAAATCAAGAGTATCCCAAAGGGTCGCAACCGCAGTATCAATTGCACCCGACAAAGGGCATTTATCGAGCTTGCCGCTTGGAACGACACGATTAAGAACAGGAATACGATGTCCGAAAACTTCAAGCCACTTTGTTGAATCATCGGTATTAAGTATTAATACATCAACACCAGCGTCCTGAAGAATGCATAGGTGCCTAAGGGCGACTAAGACACCACCGCTAGTATTCACGCTCGGCATGACCATTCCGAGATTGGGAGATTGTTCTTTTACAATAATATCTCGGATTGCTTTAGCAGCCGAAACAGTAGTGCAGTGCTCATGGCAGTATAAATATGCAGATTCGCCGATGCTCTTCCTAAGATCAGAATCTAATATCAGACGATTGAGGACAGCACACCAGTCCTCAACACCATCGCAGAGAAATCCAGTAACGCCATCCTGAATCATCTTCTTAAAGGCGCCAACATTGCTAGCAACCGTAGGAACCTTAACAAGCGATGATTCAATCCATTTATTCTCGGATTTAGCTCGATTGAATAGAGTGTTCTCCAAAGGAGCGATATTGATATCACAGGAAGCAATATAATTTGGAAGCCGACGCCAATCGCAAAATGGGAATGTGATAATACGTTCGGAAAATGGCATCAAGTCATCAGGGACATCGAGTTCCCCGCCCACCATCAAGGTGACGTTGTGATGAGTCTCCATTACCTTAGATAATGCTGGGAGCACTAAATTGAAATCTGCATTATGGGTAATGCTTCCGCTAAAATAGCCGATTCTGATTTCCTTAGTTTTCTGTTTCTCATCCCTGCGTTCAACCGCTCGCTTGTAGGGAACCCTATCCTCAGGCAAGACGCTTGAGCTTTGCAAGCTGGGGAGTACATCTCGACGATAGATAGCAATATTCGAATAATCAATCATCGATTCAGATGCTACATTTCTATTTATATAAACCCTGGGAACATATTTTTTTAGTTCTTCCGCCATCCCCTCAGTAGTAGTGATAGCGCAATCGCAAAACTTCAGTGTTTCACCCATTCGCCTGACGCCATCGTCATAGCAAGACTTATCATGAGCAGCCATTGCATTAACAAACGGAATAGAATCGGTATAAGCAGTGTCGATAACCAAATCATCAATGTCATAAATAACGCGCTTATTGAGTTTTTTTGCCTGCCTAATTAAAGATTCAACTTCATCACTTAGGGGACAACGGAAAATAATAAAAGTACGTGCATGCCTAAGAATATCCTTTTCCATCTCCCAGGCATTAACCTTTTGGACCGTTAAGCCGGCAGCTTCAAGCTCCTCAATCTGGTGATCGACACGGTATCTAATAGGATGCGGAACGGAATAATCACATCCATTAATAAAAATAACATCAAAAAAAGAATTGTCTTGGCGAGAGCTGAAATCAAATCGAGGCCTATGCATCGAGAGTACATGGGAGACCTTCTTGGGGACGTTATAAAACCCCTCTTCTTTAACGGTGTAACCAATGCCCTCAAGAAGGTTCAACATGAAACACTAACTCCTAAAACGCAGAAAGAATTGAAATAAAGTCCACTAATAGAATAGTACTCATTATCGATGAAGAACAAAGCAAGACATGTCCTTCAGAACTTGATTTTATCGGACGCAAGATATTCAACAGAACCGGAAGGACCAGTGGGAATAAATATCGTCCTTGGACCCCCATGATAATATCTTCACGCTTATCAACAGTAAGAGTCCAGTTCCTCATCGTCATAACAATCAGGAAGAAATTGACGAATACAACAGCAACCATTACAAAGCGATCCGTACTACAGAATAATTTTTCATTATTCTCATCGTTATAAAACAAAACAACAGACTGAAGAATGATGTAAAGCCAAAAACAAAATGGCCAAACATTAATCGAAAGAGCGCCAAGATTGTAACCTGCATAGGATTGAAACCAGAATGGCCCCATCTCCCAAATTGACTTAATAAAAACCTTTGCGCAATGCAGCGGCGCTCGCATCAAATCAAATGAATCTGGCATGAAACTTCCATGATAAAGAAACACGAACGCGCAGCTCGAAACAAAAGCTAACGCAAAGAAGGAAAAAATGAACTTTTTATAGCTGTCTGTTCCTTTAAGTTTTTTCCAGTGAATAAGGTTCAAGAGTACCAACGGGAAAAACATTATCTTTGAAAGAAGCAGTAAAGCAGATAGCAGTATTAACGCCAGCAGCGATCGATATGAGTACAACGAATCCGCATAAATCTTAACAACTACAGTAACGTACAAAATGGCAACAATGTTTGCGACAGAATCAGCAGAAACAGACGCTTCCTGCTGCAACAAAATGGGATTTAGTAAAAAAATCAAAACAGCATTTTTACCAACTGGCATCAGTTTGATTATCCAATAAGCCGCGAAACAATATGTTAATCCAGCGCACACGCGCGAAACTGAAAGGACCACAAAGGCATTGAAACCCGTTTGCTGCGCAAATCCTAGAATTACTCCCGGAATTAAATAAAGATGAGGGTAATAGCTCCCCAAATACGTATGGCACACAAAGACGCTAGACCAATCGGTAGGCTGAGTCATTGCATTAAAATAATCTGCGTACGATGAAGGAAACTGACCCAATTGGAAGCAAGAGACAACATCAAAGCCATTGCCGTTACGAGACAATAAAGCGGCCGCCTGCCAAATATGAGAAGCCTCGTCTGGAACATTAGCGGGCAGCATGAAAAGGCCAAAAGCAGTTACAGCGGGCACACCAATCACTACAAAGCAAATTGCGGGATTGTGCTGCTCTTTAATTAATAATAGGACACCAACGAACAAGCAGGCAATTAAGGGCAGAGCCGAGAGCCATAGCCCAGGCAATCCGATAGCGTTGGCTTTAAAGGCGCAATAGTAGAAAAATACCAAGCAAAGAGAGAATACAGCTATAAACGGGTAAACGAAAAACGTCAGAGCTTTTCGATAACTATCAGTTAGTTTCTGATGACCAGTAAAGGTATCAAGATTCATAACTCTACAACTCCGTCTCGATAAATGTTCAACTTACGCCGGCATTGTTGCAGCGTCATAAAGAATTGCTTCTCATGCTAAGCGAATACAGGCTACAGACTATTGGAGCAAACCACTTGGGCCAGAATTTTTGAAGCATCGTTTCATCCTCCGACCTCCTTGTATCATCTTTAATCAGCGCCGTGGTCTCAGAGCCTTCATGAATTCGATGAAACATTAAAACCTCGGGAGAATAAACGAAAGATCCGTCGATTTTCGAGAATCTTTCCCATGCCTCCCAGTCCAAGTCACATTTCATATCTGTCATAAATAACGGTGTCTGTAGGATGCTTAGATTAAATGTCACAGAAGGACAGCAGATGGCGGAACCGAACCTCAGGATATCCCTTTTATCCTTAACCGATGATAGAGCGCCGTGGCGAGCAAACTTACGAAGTAAAATTCTCTTTATTTTCAGAATAAGGAGGTCCTCTTCATATATGCCATTTCTTATCTCACCATAATTAGAAAAAAAGATTAAAGGTTGATCCGCTTCTTTCATAGCCCGCAGCATAGTTTCCGTATAACTAGAGCTATAGATATCATCCTGATGAGCTATAGTCACAAGCTTTGTATTTGAATTCGCAATAGCACAATTCCAGTCATGAGATATGCTAGGCGACCCCTCGTTAACAATTACCGGAATCGAATAGTAAGACGCTATACGATCAATATAGGAATTAGGAGTTGACGTCGATATAAGGATATTACTTCGGGTGCTTTGGTTCACTAAAGAATCTAAACAGTCAGACAAGTACGGAGACTCGCCGTATGCACACAATACAAATGTATGATCTTTTGCCAAGCACATGGCATTACTCCCTATTTTTTGATTCAAGCTCTTTTTCAAGCAATGCAATTCGTTGAGTTAAGTTAGCAATTGCAGAAGCTTGTTTACTTGACAGACATGCCATAGAAAGAACAATGCATATCAAAAATAAAAACCCTAAGACAAAAACAAAATTGGCTGGAGTCTGAAAACCAAATAAACTTGAAATGAAGTAAAGAGGTTGCGGAAAGAGGCCGCATACCAACAAAACCAATGCAAGAACAATCCAAAGAAGTGAATACTTGAGCTGAAGGCTATCCTTTAATACAAGACGCAGCACAAAACAAAGCAAAACTAAACAAGCAGTAATGACACCAAACTGTAAGGAAATATGCATAACAACCCGTCCTAATTCGAGAATGAAGAGATGATAATCGCCAAAGTAACCTTTATCATGTAATAAATGCTACTAAAACCAGAAATTGACGACTTTCCCCCCTGCCGTTCTTTCATTACGACAGGCACTTCTGTAACGCGAAGGCCCTTAACCATAGCCGCAACAGCGGAATCCGGCTCTGGATAGTCTACGGGGTATTTTTTACAGAACAGATCTATGGCCTTAGATCCACATGCGCGAAAACCAGAAGTGGGATCGCTAACACGAACGTGGGTTGTAAGATGAATTACCGCAGAGAGCCATCTAATTCCAAGACGCCTCAAGAAGGTTGACTTGAAGCCTTCAGATTCCTCAAGAAATCGCGATCCGATAACTAAATCAGACCCATTATTTATTTCATCAAGCAAGCAGGATATGTAATGAGCGTCATGCTGCCCATCACCATCAACTTGAATGTCTACATCATAGCCAAAGCGCTTGGCGTATTTGTGTCCGGCTTGAACCGCACCTCCAATGCCAAGATTCTGCGGTAAATCCAGGACATTAACCCCCGCATCGCGACAAACACGCAAAGTGTCATCAGTGGAGCCGTCGTTGATAACTACATAATCGTATCCAGCTTCCTCCACAGAAGAAACCGTATCTAAAATGTTCGCCTCTTCATTAAAAGCTGGGATGATAACCAGCGCTCTTAATTCATGCATCATTTGAATCCTCAGTACAAAAAATCACTCAAACAGTCCAAGTCGAACTGAAAAACCCTATCAAAACAAGGAGAACGAATTTACAGTTCGGATGTGACAGATTGCTTCGCCTTCCGATTTAATAGGTTAATTATACAAAGGAAAGAAAATAATAATCCAAAACCGTATGCCACCAAGATAATGATATTGATGATATTTGCATCAGAAGCAAATACCGGATTCACAAAACAATAACGAGAAAGAAACACGGCCAACGCTAACGAAGCGGCACCAGAAATCGTGCCAATAATCGGTTTCCCAAATGCAATAAAGACATCAATAGTGAAGAAGTTCAAACCAGTGAATGCAGTAGCAACGAGTGCCAGCGGAAGATAATCTGAGTGAAGACCAACTTCTTTGCCATAAATAGCAGTAAGCACAGGTTCGCCTATAAAAGCACTAGCAATGGCACACATCGCAGTCAAAACGAATACGGAAGCGAGCATCTTAATAAATACTAAGCGCAATCGGTGAGTTTCGTTTTCTCGCCACATTGCCGAAATAGGTCCAAGCAGGGGGGCATATAGATAAGATACGAGAGCCTGAATTACGGCAGTCGGAGTGGCAACGGCGGCATAAAAACCCAACGCCTCATTTCCATAGGAAAGGCCATAGAACTGTCTTGTTACGCTAACAACAGCCGTGCACGCAAGAGATGCAACAAAACCGGGAAAACAGATACGGGACAATTTGATAAGGGAAGTAAAATCAAAATCAGGCATAACGGCACAAAACCGTTTTGTCATTCTAAAATCATATATAAGCACAACGGCTATGGTAACAATAGCCATTGAAGCAACGGCTATTACCAAGTTATCAAATAGCAACAAGCACAACGAAAAAGAGACTAGAACTCCTGCGCCACGAATTATTTGAGAAATAGCCGCAATGTCCAATCTGTTGTTTACCTGATCCACACCGTGAAGAACATCGACAAATGAATCGCCAGCTTTAAATAGGCAATAAACAGCAACAACTGCCCAATCGCTGAATGCAACAGAGACTAAACAATAGAAGAAGCAAATTACACAGGCAAATATTGTTGCAACGATTCTATGGGCGATAAAATTCCCAGTCGTAAAATCAGAATAACTCTCAGAAACCTGAACGGGGCGCGCTCGAAGCAAAACAATGGTCGCAAAAATATTACCAACAGACATAGCCACAGCAAGGCTACCAGACATGCTAATGTCGGAACCAAGTGTCACCACAAGAACAGTAATCAGCCAGTTGCAAATCAAATACACCATCGAGCCGACGCTGTTCCAAACAAGGCTCTGCTCAACAGAGAGTTCTTTCGTTTTTCTATTAGACACAATCACTCCAGCAGTGGATCATCAGGCCTTGTTGAATAAAAACAAAACGCGAAGAAGTAAATCAGAAATCAAAGTAGGTCGCAGACGCTTTGGGAAAATCGCTTTCCTAAGTCTTGAAATAATCCCATCATCATTGGTGAAAATATCAAGCTCATGTTTCTGCTCAGAACTAAGCTCATCATAAAAAACCGCAGAAAAATGGCTTAACTTTTGACTCTCATCTTTCGATCTATCACCAAATAGTTCGTCCTTAAAATATGTCTTTAAAAGATCAAAATAACGATTATCTCCAGAAGTGACCGCAGAGGAATGACGAACGTGAGAAGCCGTACAGACGGAATCAAACAATACCTTTCCAAATGCCGAAGCACACCGAATCAGCCATCGATCATGCATTTCATTCCCTGGATCCACCTCAAGAATAAAGGCCCCGCAAGCAAGGCGATTAAATACTATCGTGAAGCCTAGTCCGGGAGTATAAAACAAGGTGTTATGAAAAGAGAGGTACTTGTCCTGCGGAGCCGATTCGCGTATCGTCTCGCCATCTTCGTTTACATATGAAAAGGAAGAGAAGTAGACAGTCGGCACCTTGTCTCCACTATTTTCAATTGCCCTGACTGCCCGTTCAATTTTATCGGTCTTCCAAATATCATCCTGATCGGCAAATGCATAGTAGTCATATTCGGGAACCCGCTTGATAATTTCATAAAAACTATTTGGGCACCCAAGATTACCGATTGAATCTTGAATTAAATGAATGCTCGAGTTTGACCGACAGTACCATTGTGCAATTTCAACAGTGTCATCCGTTGAACCATCATCACGAATATAGACGGAGCAATTAGGCCAAGTTTGCTCCAAGATACTATCAAGCTGTTTGGCCAAATACTTGCCGCCGTTATATGTGGGTAAAACAATGCAAACAGACTTGTCTTTGATTTTATCCATAATCCTATTTATTTCTTTTCGAGGCACGATATTTAAGAAATGCAGGAATCAACCCGCTAATTACTTTATAGCGAAGCTGAGGAAAAGGCCTGGTTAGGAAATTAAAGGACCGCCAAGCAAGAAAATAAGCGCCCCAACCATCTTCATCTTTCGCGTCCTTCCAGAACGTTTCTGATAAATAAAAGTGATACTCATTATTGAAGCGATGAGTATTCCCCCGCCGCCATGGCCTCTCTTCGCCGAGATAATGGACAACGACGGGCTTCGATCTTGCGGTATTAAAACTGTTTTCATCCGAAAAGCCCGGCATTAACGAGCTTAAGAATAAAAACGGATAGTAGTCAAAAATATTGGAATAATTGAACGCAGGAGATAAACTGCAAATCTTATCTTTAAGTACTGCATTTAGAGCATCTTGATCATTCGCAAACAAGCGTCCTGAGCGGCGCTCGCAATAATCCAATAATTGATCTTCGCAACAAGTTGATCTCCATTGCTTTAAATCAACGAGCAACACACCAGCATTGTGGTACAGACAGCCATTTAAGTCTAAATCATTAAGTCGAGATGGGCCGACCGTTGGCTCGGGAACCATTCCAACCACGCAACCCTTAAGATCTTGATTCCAAAGAAGAGCAATATCCCCAAGAACAATCGTATCGCCATCGAGGTAAATAACTCTTTCGATCTCATTAGGTAGAAAATGTGCCATCAAAAGCCTAGCAAGAACTATTTCATTCCATCCCGATGTATCAAAATCAAACCCGAGAGCATCTTTGAAGTTCGAAATATCATAAAACACAAGGTTTTGGTTGTATTCGGTCACCATCTCATGGAGCAAATGCTGGTTATCCTCTGTAATGCCATTAGAGAAGACATGAAAAGTAATGTCTTGAATACCGGAATGATTTGAAACAACCGAGCAAATATTGGCGGCCAACTGTGGGACAAAATTGTTATCAACCGTATAAAGCAAATTCATGATTACTAAACTTCACCTTAATTCACCCAATAGAAATTAATGATGACGACTTATTGAAAGAGGTCGAAACGAAATCCTTACACAGAGGATAAAGTCTAGCACGGTTTGCCTCTTTCAAATAACCTGCAACTAAGGAGGGTGAATTGAGGGGACTACAACCCCATCAATTCACCCCCCCCTACTCCATTAGCGTTGGTATATAGGCAAATTGGATCTATATTTAGCTTTTCTCAACCAGCCTAACCTCAAGCGCCTCCAGATGCAGAGACTCACCAGTTGTGCCAGCGCACTCGCCCGATTTAACCCAGTCTAACCAACCTTTGCTTTGAACGTGTGCTCTATAGACAACGTCATAATGCTTGGCGAGATCTCCCGTCAGCTTTATTTCAACGGCCTCGATAGATAGAGACTTCCCTGTAGTGCCGGCAACCTTGCCATTCTTGACCCATTTTTGCCAGCCGATATTCTGAACGTGAGCTCGATACTCGATGCCGCCAGAATACCCAAGGTCAGGCTTGCTAATCGTCAACGCCTCAACAGCAAGGTTTCGGCCAGTTGTGCCAACGGTCATGCCTTCATAAACAGGCGACTGCCAACCAAGGTTTGAAACATGCGCCTTGATTGAAAACGTCCTCTGAATAGAAGGTTGACTTGTATCCCCAGGAGCGAGCGAACCCTTTTCAACCAAAACAACCTGATACGCTTCGAGCCTCAAGCCAAACCCAGTCGTACCAGCAACCTGGTCATTACAGGCCCAACCGAGCCAGCCCCTATCCTGAACATGGGCTCGATAGTAAACGTCGTAGCGATTTGCCATCTCACCAGTAAGGCGAATTTGAATAGCCTGGACGGACTTGCTCTGACCCGTAGTACCGGAGACTTCCCCCTCTTTCGCATAATCTTGCCAACCGTAATCGGAAACATGCGTCCTGTACTCCAAGCCACCATCGTAGGGAGCATTCTGCAGGCTAAGAGTAATGGCCTCGACAGCTTTTGACTGGCCAACGGTACCGGAAGCATTTCCACCCTTGGAGGCCGATTGCCAGCCGTCATTCGAGACATGCGAAGTTGCCAAGACGTCAAGAGGGCCTCGTGACACCTTAACAACGGCGTAGCCCGACTCGCTCTTCTTGAAATAAGTCAGAGCACCGCTATTGTGCGAATAGATCGCAAAGTCGTAATTTGCCGAAGCGAGTATGGAATCCGAAAACTCTACGAGATAGCAAGAGTCTCCCTGTTTGCAAAGGGATTTGATGGCAGCATCCGTGTCTTCGGTAACCGGAGAAGCAAACCAATCCATAATCGAATAATCGATAACGGCACCCGGCTTCAAGGCCTCGGCCTTCGTGGAATTCCAAAGTCCACCAGCAGCATCGGCACTGGCCGAGTTATACGTACTAGACCCATAACCAGACAGACCGATCTCCGGATTAAAGAAGAGGATCAGCTCTGCAGCAACGGAAGAATCGACATCGGTAATGCCAAGACGGTCAAGCTGTTCCTGCTTTTGGGGATACATACCCGTCGGTGTGTTTGGATGCCCCTTGTAATAATACAAATAGTCATCGCCATAGATAACTTCGGTCAAATTGGCATAGTCGTCAAAATTCTGCTCATAAGAAACGTACGTTCCAAGCAGCATCATTACCTTTTTGCCCTGTTGAGTCGCCGCATCAAAATAACCATCGTTAAAGTTGTACAGGGCCTTAAACGCTTGGACCGTATCCTCTCCCCTATTCTGCAGGCTTGTAAGCATGCTCGAAACGTTCATCTTCTTAACGTTAGGATCGGATGCGATCTTATTCGCAAAGACATTATCGTCACCACTCGTAAACAGATTAGTTCGAGTCATCCACCACTGAGTACCAGGCTCAATGCTCAGCACCGCATACATAGAATCCCAGTGATCGTGATAATCGCTATACGACTTTGATACCTCACCGGTTTCGTATTCCTTATTCTTGGCAGCATTCCATAGAGCAATCAGCTCCGCTTGCTTAGAATCCGGATCCTTAACGTCGAAGGCCTCGTTGGTAAAGACATATGTGGCAGATCCATCGGACAACAGCCGAATGGAATATTGACCAGCGGGAATCTTATTGGCGTAAATCATCCTATGGATCAACGAACAGGTGATGTCATTGATATACAGATTGAACTTTGCCTTTGGGTTGATCTTGTAGAGAGCAGCGACATAATCCGCGAACGCCTGATAGCTCGAACTAGAAGCATTCTCCTCATGAGTCAGGTACGGAAGACCATACATCCCGGATGGAAGCGAGTTCCAGTTATAGGCACTTGGGCGATCGAGCATTACAATTGACGGAATGGTCGTTCCAGCAGAAGAGGTGCTGATATCCCAGAAAGATAGCGAATAGAGAACAACGGGGAAAGAAGCACTCAAAGGGGCAAGGTTGTACTCGCTCGCAGAAATGCCAATTGACTGATGGTCCTCATGAACAATGTTTCCATTCTTCAAATACTGCAACGTAACGTCAAACGGACCATAATCGCTAAATTCAATTTCACTGGAACTAGAGCCCAGATCTCCGAGCGCAATCGTGCTGGAAACAGAACGGGTAACCTTTCCTCCATACGACATGGAGCCAGACACCTTTACAGAATCGGCGATACCGAGTCGTTTTATATCCTCGATCTGCGAAATATTCAGGGTTACCTTAGTCGTCTCCCCAACCTGAGAAAGAGAGCAATTAAAGACAGACGGGACATAGGCGCCAGCGGTATCGCCGGGCGCCGCGTCACCCTTCTTTACAATGACGATCTGTATTGCTTCAACGGCATAAGACCAACCGGTGGTTCCCGCAGTCGACCCATTTGAGGTCCATCCAAGCCAGCCGAAATTAGAAGCATGAACGCGATAATACAGGTCATAAGAAGCCGCCCTGTCACCCGTCAGCTTGAGCTCGACAGCTTCAATCTGAAGTCCCTTTCCCGTTGTGCCGGAGACGGCTCCATTAGAAACCCAATCCTGCCAGCCTTCATTTTGAACATGAGAGCGGTATTCGATACCAAGGTCTTCTGAATTAGGGAGGGAAACCCTGAGCGCTTCAAGCCTACGAGACTGGCCTGTTGTGCCAGAAATCGAGCCATTCGATGTAAACGTCGGCTCCCAACCAATACCTGAAATGTGAGATTTATAGCTGACGTCCGGGACCGCCTCTTTGGGCTCCACGGTAGCATCAATCGAAGGCGCCGTTTCATCGGCTACAGCAGCAGTTTGATCCGAGGGGTCGGATTGGGTCTCTGGAAAGGATTCATATTCGTTGGAACCAACATTTTGATCTGCCCAACAAGCCAAAGGGCTCAAAAGCAGCATCGTCATGAAGCAGGAAATCAGAACAATAAATGCTCTAAATTGCCTTTTCAAAAGAATCGCCTCCTAGATAGACAGTCGTCAATAACCATACTATCGGGAGTTAGCTTCATTAATGCCACCAATTAGGTGAACGAAGAAAAAGGAGCCTAATCCAACGGCAAGGGCCCTTTCTTGTTGCCAAGACTACGGCAACAGGAAAGGACCCTCTAACAAGCACTCGCCGCTTACGGGAATAGCTAGTAGATTACCACCTTGGTAGCAAGGGGCACGTTATCCCAAATCCATTTAGCGCGATCGATGGGCAAACGCACGCAGCCTTGTGAGATATGCATTCCCATTCGGCTGTCCATGGGATTAAAAGTTCCCTGGTAGTACGGTATTGAATGGAACAGATAGTCCCCGTAAAACTGCGTGTAGTAGTAGCAGGTATACCCATGTCCAAACGAGTAGCCCTTGCCGGTGACGGCATACTCACCCGTAGGCGTTGGAGTACTAGGGGCGCCGGTAGAGCAAGTCCAGTATTGAGCGTAACTCCACGACCCGCGCTGTCCACGAAAAACTCCAAGGCGGCATGTTTGCCTGTCAACCATAATGAGCCAGTTTGTATTGCTCGAATACCTATTAGCCCGATTAAGCATGGCCATCATGTCGGCAGGCAGCAAAGGCTGATCGGTATACGGACGCCCAGTTGAACCGGGAGCTCCTGCACCCTTGGGAACAATCTTCACTTGAACAGACTCGACTCTGCAGCCTATCCTCGACGTTCCCGCGGACTGCCCATTTGAGGTCCAGTCGAGCCATCCAAAGTCTTGGCAATATGCCCGATACCAGACATCAAAGTAGTTCGATAAGTCACCGGTCAGCCTAATCTTAATTGCCTCGATACGCTTTGCGCGGCCTACTGTTCCAGCGATATCCCCGTTGGAAGCCCAGCTTTGCCAACCAACATCCTGCACATGGGCGGAGTACTCTATACCGCCCGATACGCTACTGGAGACATTTAGCTTCAGAGCCTCAATCGCAAGTGATCTGCCAGTCGTACCCGCAACACCGCCGTTGCCAACGGGATTCATCCAACCAAGCGTGGAAACATGCACCTGGAGCGTTAGGGCTGGTACCGAGATAAATGCGGGCACAGACGACGCACCAGGATCCCCGCCCTTCGCCACAAGCTTAATTTGGACAGCTTCTATCTGGATATTAAGCCCGGTAGTTCCAGCGGAATCGCCGTTTTTGGCCCAACCCAACCAACCATAGCCCGCCGAATGAACTCGATAGTAAATGTCGTACTGATTCGCGAGGGAACCATTTAAGCGCAGCTCAAGAGCCTGAATGGCCAATCCTTGTCCAACGGTCCCAACATAACCGGCAGATCGCCATTCCTGCCAACCAATATTGGCAACATGTGCTCTTGCCTCAATTTGAGAATCGTCATCCACACCGGACAACGACACATTCAAAGCTTGAAGAGAAAGCGATTGTCCAGTTGTGCCGGTTACCTGCCCATCTAAAACAGATGGAGACCACCCACGATTAGCGGAATGTGCCTGATAGACAACATGAGGGTGATCAGCGGAAGCATTGGAAACAAATGCACCATCCGTTACACCAGGCGCACTGCTCCCTTTGCTGACAATTTGCACTTCGACAGCCGTAAGGAATGAACCCGATATTGTTGCCCCCGCATCCGCACCATTGCAAGTCCAGCCAAGCCAACCTTTTTTGGAGTCAAAGCAGCGATACCAAACGTCATAGGCATTTGACAAATCACCAGTAAGAGTCAATCTCACAGCCTTTAAAACACGCCCATTGTTTTTAAAGTTAAGCGCAACGCCGTCTGAAACAGCATCACCCCATCCACCAAATTCATAGCAACCTGAATAACCAATTGAACCTAAAGTCTCTTGATTATCAAATGAAATAGAAAGCGAAGTTAAAGGTTCAGAGCCGCTCTCGGAACCCAACAAGATCGATTTACCTTGTGCGGAGCCCAGACTTTTCCCGTTAAGACCGAACGAGTTACCGCTCAGAATATCCGTAGCTCCAATAAAATGATTCGCTGTATCGCCAGGGGTAGAGCTACCCTTTTCGACCAACAGAATCTGAACCCCCTGGATAGCAGCGCCCTTCGCCGCAGAACCCGCAGGGGACCCATTCGATGTCCAGCCCAGCCATCCACCCAAATTGCAAGCAAAGACACGGTACCAAATGTCATATGCAGCAGATAGCTCGCCGTTCAGCTTAAACTGAACGGCCTCAATGGATCGAGACTGCCCCGTCGTGCCAATGACGCCTGAAGACCAGTCTTGCCAACCAATGCCAGAGACGTGCGCGCGAGAGGAAATAGAGCCTCCGTGACCATACCAATTAACACCAAGTGACAGTGCCTCGATTGCATTTCTTGAGTCAATGACCCCCGATGTCTTTCCGTCCGCGACAGTACCCATCCATCCAACATTGGAGACATGAGATCGATAGGAAACGGTAGGCGGTTCCTGAGAATGATCCCTAAAGGCATCGCCACGCGCTGGCGCATCTTGAGCATTTTTTGGAAGCACCTTAATCTGAATAGCTTCGATCTGGTAAGCATAGCCCTGTGTTCCAGCAGGTTCACCATTTGAGGCCCAGCCAAGCCAACCAACATTTGCAGAATGAACGCGATACCAAATGTCATACGAATCAGAAAGACCGCCCGACAAAGATAGCTTGATTGCCTCGATGGCCCGCGACTGTCCAACTGTTCCAGAAGTCTGCCCGTTGCCCACCGGCTGAGACTCCCATCCGATCCCGGAAATGTGCGATTGGACCGAAATGCAGTCATTCCCCAAAGGGCTGCCATCCTGTGAAAGCAGATTAATCTTGAGGGCTTCGACGCGCTTTGCGCGACCTGTAGTGCCGGCCGTCATTCCATTTGAAACGGGAGCTTGCCAGCCAATATCTTGCACATGAGCCTGGTATGAAACAGAGCCAAATACAGTGGATACATCATTTTCTGGTTTCGCAGAATCAATTGCATTGGAGGTAGACTCGCCAGAAACGGATGAGGGAGAATCATCGTCTGACACAGTCGGCTGCTCGACTTCAACTCCCTGTTGTTCGATATTTAAGACAGGGCCCTCGTCTTTCGAGCTGCTGGCAGCACCGTCGGAATAATCAGTAGCCTCCGGCTGCGCCTGTAAAGTATCAGCCCAGACAGAAAGGGGCGTCAGAAGACATTGGAGGATTAGTAATGGTGTCATTGCCGTTGCTAGCAACCGTTGCGTCTTTTTCATTCGACTCCCCCATCACTCGACCATCTTTAGCATCATTATTTACCGTTTCGGCAATTGCTTAAATACCGAAAACGTGAATGGCACTTAAATAGAAACGAACGGACCGTTGCAAAACGACCCGTTCGTTTAAGTCAGAGTATCTGTTAGAACCTGTGTGAAGACACGAATTGCGATCTGCTATGCAAGCGGCACGTTGTCATACCAGCCCCATTTTGGCTTGTATGAGGTGGAATAATAATCCAACCAATACGCCATATCGAGTGTCCTAATCTGACCGACGTTATCCATTACCTGATTATTGCCGATATAAAGACAAACGTGACCGTAAATGCTGCCCATGCGTGTATGCGTATGCGAAGGAACGGCAATGACCATTCCGACTTTCAGCTGAGAATAATCGGTGTATTTGCAATAATCCCAGTAGTAATCGCAGGCATCCGTATGGACGTTCCTAAATCCGGCACGCTCGTAGATATCTGCAATCCACTCGGAGCACAATCCCGGACCAGGAGACGGTACCCGTCGGGCAAGATCTGCAATCTTCTTCTGCATGGGATTTGCAAACGCGGAAGGTTGCCCAAGCAAACACGGCGAAACGGTGCTTCCGGGGGCATTGGCGCCCTTCCTTGTAAGGCGAACTTGGACAGCTTGGACATGCGTTCCATAACCAGTGCTACCGGCAACTGCACCATTTCTAGTCCAACCAAGCCAGCCGACGTTATCGACATGGACCCTATACCAGACATCGAAATAAGTTGCCAAGTCACCTGACAGGGAGACTTTAATTGCTTCAACCGAATTGGACTCAGTAGCAGACGACAGTTGATCCCCGTTTGACTTACCAGAAGTCCAACCTACATTCGAAAGATGCAGTTGATAATTAATCCCGCCGGCAACAGATGAACAAGTTTTAGCCGAAAACCCGGTGATGGGAATTCCCTGACCAGTTGTACCGGACATCTCTCCGGCCGAGACAGAATTCTGCCAAGCACCTTTAACCTGAGAGGAATACGTCACCGTAGGTATTTCAAGATGGGAATATCCCGACGTATCAGGATGGGAAGCACCCTTCTTAATGAGCTTAATCTGAACAGCCTCGAGGGAACAGGACATACCGGTGGTGCCGGCCTCCTCGCCGTCCTTGGCCCAGGCCATCCAGCCGATGTTGGAGGCGTGGACGCGGTAGTAGACGTCGTAGTCCTTCGCGAGGGAGCCCGTGAGCCTCAGGCGAACGGCCTCGACGGCGCGGCCCTGTCCGGTGGTGCCGCCCTCGGAGGCAGAGGGGGTGTCCCAGCCCTGCCAGCCGATGCCCGAGACGTGGGCGTCGACCTGGACTGAAGAGCCGTCCGAGTAGTCGGAGCTGTCGAGCGAGAGCTTGAGGTCCTCGAGGGCGAGGCCGCGGCCGGTCGTGCCGGCGGTCGTGCCGTCGGACACGGCCCCCTGCCAGCCCACGTTGGAGACGTGGGCGCGGTAGGTCAGGGACATGGGCTTCTTCTTGAAGGCGTAGTCGACGTTGGAGCCGTCGGACGAGGGGGCGGCGTCGCCCTTCCTGACGAGCCTGATCTGGACGGCCTCAACGCTCCTGCCGAAGCCCGTGGTGCCGGCCTCCTCGCCGTCCTTGGCCCAGGCCATCCAGCCGATGTTGGAGGCGTGGACGCGGTAGTAGACGTCGTAGTCCTTCGCGAGGGAGCCCGTGAGCCTCAGGCGAACGGCCTCGACGGCGCGGCCCTGTCCGGTGGTGCCGCCCTCGGAGGCAGAGGGGGTGTCCCAGCCCTGCCAGCCGATGCCACTTACATTAGCGTTAATTTGCACAGAGCCATCTTCAACGGGATTCAAGATGTTGACCTTAAGATCCTCCACTGATTTAGACTGCCCCGTTGTGCCAGCTGTAGATCCGTCGCGCTTGCTGCTCATCCAGCCAATATTCGAGACATGCGCCTCATACTGAATATGCATCTTGCTGTCGTCTACGTTCAAAAAAGAACCGTTGAAGCAATAGTTCATGTCACAGCGTCCGTTAACGCCCGGGACATTGCCGCTGCTTGAATACTGCCAGAAACTGTAGCTGCCAGCATAATCGCAACGCCAATTATATTGAGCGACCCAATGGTCATAACCGCTCAGAGACGGACTATCCAAGTAGTTGTTGAGCCAGTTAAGGTTCGCATAGATACCCGACTTAAAGCCAACGGCCTCCATACGGTTACAAAAAGCCTGCGCAATCTGGGCGAGCTTATCTTTGCTGAAATTTGGATCCTGCAGGATATAGTTATCCTCAAGATCGTAATAAACGGGAAGCGACGGATGATGGCCACCGAGCCAAGCAAGTGTCCTGTCAGCCTCTTTATTGGCATCCTCTACAGAACGGGCGTAGGAGTAGTAATACACACCATAAGGAATACCGAGGCGCTCACATTCAGCAGCATTCCTCTCAAAAGAATCGTCAGGTTTTCCGTAAACAGGTCCAACCTTGAGAATGGCAAAATCAATCCCAGCGGCCTTAACCTTATTCCAGTCGACAGTCCCTTGATGATTGCTGACATCGATACCACGCGCAACGGCACCATTTGGCAAAGCATCGTCAGACAAAAACTGCGCATCGATGTCGTCGCTGCCCGTATTGATGAGGACACCGTTTTCATAACGCCAAGAGTTAGGCTCTAGGGAGTCGGATTCAGAGGAATCAGCCTCGATGGAAACATCGCCCGAAGCCTCACCATCAGAATCATCAGTGCCCGGCTCATCGGCAGCAACCCCGGCCTGATCGTCGGAAATAAAGTCTGAATCCTCGTCAGGACGAGCAGCATTTGCATCGTCGCCGTACCATTCGGTTTGACCTTGGGAATCCGAAGCATCAACCTGTGTTCCCTGGGAACTTTCATCTTGGGACCCGCGCTCTTCAGACGCTTGAGATGTCGATTGCGAGATAGTGCCAGATTCAGCTGACAGCGCATATGCACAGTAAGGCTGAGCGACTTGCGACCAAATCATTACTAGCGCGCAAGCCAAAACCGCATACGCTTTTAGACGTTTCATGTATATCCCCCAAATAACAGCTGAATACAGCAACACAATCAATGGTTATATTACCGCACTTCATAGAACACATTTTGAGCTTGGAAAAGAATGCCACCGACACAAAAAGAGGCGCTCCTATTACGGAGCGCCTCAATAGGCTCTATGCAAAAGGTCTTGCGGCACCGATCACACGACCGGGAGCGTTAACTGAACGTTCGGTAACTCCAATTCCCGGCCACGAATCAATAATTCGACCGTTACCGATATAGATTCCAATATGACCCTGGTAGTAGACCACATCTCCCCTCTGCATGGCAGAGGTGCTAACCGGCATAAACGTGTTGTTGCGATACCAGTTCATAGAGTTATACGTCTGCTCAGGCAGCCAACGATGGTTATAGGGGTTATACCAACCCATATCCATGCCAGTCGCATACAAACATTGCAGCACTAATCCCGAACAATCAACCGCATCCCCCGGCCAAGAAGACCAAGGCTCGATATAACGCGTTCCGATATATTCGCGTGCACGCTGGACAAAGGCGTTGATGCAATCCTGTCGCGAAGCGTTATAAGGAATTCGAGAAGGCGTGACATACGTGAAGTAACCGGTGCAATACGAAGGAAGCTGTACGCTATTGCAACTAACCTTTGGATAAGAACCGGGGGTCTGATATCCCATATATCGATAGGTCTCAAAATACGAATCAGACGTAGAGCCTGGTGCAGAAGCGCCCTTAGGGACAATCTTTACCTGTAAGGCCTGAACAGGAATGCCAAGCTTCGTAGTGCCCGCCGATGATCCATTTTTGGTCCAGCCAAGCCAACCATAATTTGAAACATGGACGCGATACCAAACATCAAAGTAATCAGAAACATCGCCAGTCAAGTTAATCTTCACAGCCTGAATTTGCTGACCTTGGCCAACAGTTCCCGATGTAGCCCCATCTGAAACAGCGGACTGCCAACCGATATTGGATACGTGGGCAGAATACGATATGCCGCCACTCATGGAGTCATCGGAAAGCGACAGCTGCATGGCCTCCATGGCACGGTTCTGTCCAACCGTTCCAGCAACACCGCCATTGCCAACAGGGGCTTGCCAGCCAAGACCGGAGCAATTTGCCTTAGCAGATAGCCCGGGAAGTTGAATCAACGCATCATGGCCTTGAACGGGAGCGTCGGACGAACCCTTGGCAACCAACTTAATTTGAATTGCTTCGGCCTGCTTAGACAGTCCAACGGTGCCAGCCGCAGCTTCATTTTTAGCCCAACCAAGCCAGCCATAGTCTGCAGCATGAATACGGTAGTAAATATCGTATTTTGAAGCGTCGTTCCCGGTCAGCCTTAATTTAACCGCCTGAATTGCGAGGCCCTTGCCAACAGTGCCAGCATAGGAAGCACCCGAGACGTACGGCTGCCAACCGATATTTGCAACATGTGCCGACACTTCAACTGTGGCATCGATGCCTTGCGTCGCAACATACAGCGCTTGCAGGGAACGAGACATACCCGTCTGACCCACGGTTTCACCGTTACCAACGGGAGCCAGCCAGCCCGCAGAAGCAACGTGCGCCTGAGATACAAGACCGATTCCAGGTGTTTCGACAAATGCATTGGCAGAGGAGCCAGGCGAAGACTGACCCTTATTTACAAGTGCAACATCGATGCCGCACAAACCGGAAGAACCACCAGAAACGCCACATGCCTGACCATTTGATGCCCAGCCAGTCCAGCCATTACCGGAATCGCATACTCGATACCAGATGTCATAATTGGCAGCGAGTTGACCGCTCAACGACATTTTTATCGCTTTTATGGGGGCGCCGGATACCGCCTTGGCAGCGCCACCATCCGATGAAGAAGCACCCCAGCCTGAGTACTCATCCATAACGGAATAAGAAATAGATCCGTTATCCGTTTGACCGGCAACGCTCAGGGAAATAGAGTTCAGCAGCTTAGCGCCCTTGCCTCCGATTGCGGCCTTTTGTCCGGAAGAGGAACCAAGACTCTCCCCAGAAACGGCAGATCCGGAAACCGTAACAGCATCTGGATCGCCGATAAAGATCTTGCCCGAAGAGCCGGGCGCTGCTCCGCCTTTCTCCACGAGAACCACTTTGACGGCTTCGATAGCCCTGCCCTTACCGGCAGAACCAGCGGCAGCACCATTGCAGGCCCAATCGAGCCAGCCTATGCCTGACACATGAGCGCAATACCAGATGTCATATTTTTCAGCCGCCTCACCGGTCAAGCGAATCTGGACGGCCTCAAGGCGTTGTGCCTTACCAGTCGTACCGCAACGACCTTCAGACCACTGTTGCCATCCAATATTCGACACATGGCCACGAAGCTCAATAGCACCCGAATGGCCATACCAGTCAAGCTGGGCTTCAAGAGCCTCCATGGGAAGGCCCCTACCAGTTGTCCCAGCAACAGATCCGCCGCCTACAGGAGACATCCAGCCAATATTCGATGTATGCGAGCGAACGGAAATCGAAGCGGGATCATCGCTACGGTTCTTAAAAGGACAGGCAGTCTCGCCCGGGGCGGGGTCGCCCTTGGGCAGGACCGCGACCTGGACGGCCTGGACGGCGCGGCCGTAGCCAGCCGAGCCGGCGTCGGCGCCGTCGCACGCCCAGCCGAGCCACCCGAACTCGGCGGAGTGGACGCGGTACCAGACGGTGTAGCGGGCCGACAGGCCCGCGGAAAGCCTGACCCTCAGGGCCTCGACGGCGCGGGCCTGGCCGGTGGTGCCGGCGGTGCCGCCGTTGCCGACGGCGGCCTGCCAGCCGACGTTGGAGACGTGGGCCTCGACGGACAAGGCGTTTGCAACCTGCTCTTGAGAGGTTGCTCCATCCACTTCGAGTGAGATTCTGAGTGCCTCGAGATTAAGGCCCCTACCCGTCGTTCCGGCAACCTTACCCGAACTAACCGGATCCATCCAGCCGATATTCTGCACATGGGCAGAAACACTTACGTTTTTGACGGTCAGCTGATTGCTTACGGCAGAATCGTCAGCAACGACCTCGCTTCTATCTTCGGATGAACCCTGTTGCGTGTCTTGGGACTCGTTAACAACAGGGGACGCATTCGACTCTTGTCCTTCAGAGTCTGAACCATCATCAATAGCGTTCGAGTCTTCAGAATTCAAGATAGTTGAGTCAGTAGATCCGTTAACTGAATAATCAGCATATGCAGCAGTCACGGCCCATGATTGACTCATGAGCAACACAGCAGCCATGAGAATAGAAACGGACACATCAAAGAGACGTCTCACGATTCCACCTTCCTTCATCAATAAACGAACCTACTTAAGGACAACCGCCTGTGCCCCTCGTTGCGAGTATAACGAAGCAATGCGCTGGGCGGAGTTAGAGACATAGCCAGCGAGTGAATCAGCAATGTAAACGGTACCCAGGGAACGATTAAAGCCCCTAAGAACGACGGTATGGGAATTGGTGTAGGTTCGATAGACCCTTCCGCCATATGCCTGGGTCGCATAGCAGCTTCCCAAGTTTTGCATACCAATCGTTGACCAGATAATAACGGGATGTCCGGCTTCCAAATAGGAATAAAGATCATAGAAACCAGTGCCTGTGACGTCATACGCCCGCAAACTGCTTCCACGACTAATCAAAAAAGAATTAGCTGTGTTGGTCAGTCCAGGAGCGGATATGCAGTTTCCATTCGAAGCACTATGCGGATTACCCCAAAACGCCGTCACAAAATCCCAGCTACTCTTAGGCATATACGCATCTGCAATGACGGTTTTACCCAGTCCAAATCCGTAATAGTTGAGCGCATTAGTCAATGCGACGGACTCACAACCAGTCGGAAGCTCAGGATTCTGCATTGTGCAGGGAACGTTGAGGACAACCGAATTCGGATGCAAGGGGCGATCCCTGTACGCGCCCTCCATGGGGCCCGGTGCCGCCGAGCCCTTCGCGAGGATGCGGACCTGGAGCGCCTCGACGCGATAGCCGATGCCGGTCGTGCCGGCGCGGGCCCCGTCGCTCGCCCACCCGAGCCAGCCGTAGTCCTGCACGTAGGCGCGGTACCACACGTCGTAGTACTCGGAGAGGCCGCCGGTCAGGCGCATCTTGACGCACTCGACCGCCCTGCCCTGGCCGGTGGTGCCGGCCACGGCGCCGCCCGAGACCTCGTCCTGCCAGCCGACGCCGGAGACGTGGGCGCTGTAGGACAGGCCGCCGGAGACCGGCGAGGAGACCTCGGCCGTGATCGCCTCGACCGCGCGGGACTGGCCGGTGGTGCCGGCGGTGCCGCCGTTGCCGACGGCGGCCTGCCAGCCGACGCCCGAGACGTGGGCCCTGAGGCTGAGCGAGGGGACGGAGAGCTCGGCGGGGGCGCCCGACGAGGGGGCGTCGCCGCCCTTCTCGACGAGGACGACCTGGAGCGCCTCGGCCTGGACGCCGAGGCCCTCGGTGCCCGCGGCCTCGCCGTCCCTGGCCCAGCCGAGCCAGCCGTAGCCCGCCGCGTGGACGCGGTACCAGACGTCGTAGGAATCGGAGACGGGGCCGGAGAGGGACACCCTCACGGCCTGGACGGCGCGGCCCTGCCCCACCGTGCCGGCGTAGGAGGGGGCGGAGGCGGCGTCCTGCCAGCCGATGCCGGCCACGTGGGCCGCGACGGAGACGGAGCTCCCCTCGCCCGCCCCCTCGAGGGAGGCGCGCACCGCCTGGAGCGCGAGGCCCCTGCCGGTCGTGCCGACGTCCTCGCCGCCGCCCACCGCCTGCAGCCAGCCGCGCTCGGCGACATGGCCCTGCAGGACGAGCGCCGGACCGGAGGCGGCGCCGGAAACGAAGGCCCCCTCGGTCGGGCCGGGGGCGCCGGAGCCCTTCGCAACGAGGGCGACCTGGACCGCGGTGAGGCCCGAGGCGCCCGACTCGACGCCGGAGGGCTCGCCGGAGCTCGCCCAGCCGGTCCAGCCGCGCGCGGAGTCGCAGGAACGGTACCAGACGTCGTAGCGCTCCGCGAGGCCGCCGGACAGACCGAAGCGGACGGCCTTAAGCTGCAGCCCGCCGCCCGAGGCGCCCAGCTGCGCCCCGTCGGAGCTCGGCTCCCCCTGCCAGCCGGAGCCGAGCAGGAGGCCGCGGTAGCTGACCGACCCGTCGGACTCGAGGTTGTCGACGGTCGCGGCGACGGAGCCCAGCACGGGACCCTTCTCAGAGCCGAGCGTCAGGACCCCGCCGGAGAACGACGAGCCCGCCGGCGAGCCGGAGACGGAGAGAGCCGAGCCGGACAGGCGCTCACCGGCGCCGCGAAAGGCGCCACCGGTCGGGCCCGGCGCGGCGCCGCCCTTGGGGACGAGCACGACCTGGACGGCCTGGACGGCCTTCGACAGGCCCACCGTGCCGGCGGACGCGCCGTCCTTGGCCCAGCCGAGCCAGCCGTAGTCGGCGCAGTGCACGCGGTACCACACGTCGTAGGACGAGGCGGCCTCGCCGGAGAGCCTGAACTGGAGCGCCTCGACCGCCAGGGAGCGCCCGGTGGTGCCGGCGGCGCCCGAGGTCCAGCCCTGCCAGCCGACGTTCGAGACGTGGGCCCTCACCTCGAGGGAGGAGGAGCCGTGCCCGTACCAGGACACGGAGCCCGAGAGGGCCTCGAGGGCGCGGCCCTGGCCGGTGGTGCCGGCCACGGCGCCGTCCGAGACGGCGCCCTGCCAGCCGATGCCGGCGACGTGGGCGCGGTAGGAGACCGAGGGGGGCTCGGAGGACCTGTCGACGAAGGGCGTGGATGTGTCGCCCGGGGCGGGGTCGCCCTTGGGCAGGACCGCGACCTGGACGGCCTGGACGGCGCGGCCGTAGCCCGCCGAGCCGGCGTCGGCGCTGTCGCACGCCCAGCCGAGCCACCCGAACTCGGCGGAGTGGACGCGGTACCAGACGGTGTAGCGGGCCGACAGGCCCGCGGAAAGCCTGACCCTCAGGGCCTCGACGGCGCGGGACTGGCCGGTGGTGCCGGCGGTGCCGCCGTTGCCGGCGGCGGTCTGCCAGCCGACGCCCGAGACGTGGGCCTCGACGGATATGGCGTCGGCGCCGAGGGGCTCGCCGGTCGAGGCGTCGGACAGGACGAGGCGCAGCGCCTCGAGGGGGAGCCCCCTGCCGGTCGTGCCGGCGACCTCGCCGCCGGCGACGGCGCCCATCCAGCCGATATTGGAGACGTGGGCGGAATAAGACAGCGAGACGGCAGTGGCCCCCTCGGCCTGGGCGGGCTCCGCCTGCCCCCCGCCGGCCTGCGTGGCCTCGGGCTGGGAGGCGTCGGCCTGCGCGGGCTGGGCGGAATCGGGCTGCGCGGGCTGGGCGCCGGAACCCCCGTCGGCGGGCTGGGCCTCGCCGGCCGTGGCCTGTGCGCCCCCCGCCGCGGCGGGGGCGGCGTAGGCCGCGGGCCCGCACAGGGCCAGGGCGGCCGCGACCGCGAGGACAGCGGCGGCCCCGGAAACTCGTTTCATGGAGCGTTTCATGGAAAATCCCCCTAATCTAGCAACGGTTTAGAGTCTACTAGATTGGGGGGACGGGAGCCAAGCCATGGTGCGCCGAGCGGTTAGCCACAAGGTCACCTTCGGCGCCAATGGCCTCATCCGTATAACCATTGAGTTCCAGATGACCGGCATCGATCCACACCCAGCCAACGCCCGAAACGTCTGGCTCGCAGCACGCAACGTTGCCTATAAACATGCTCTCCGTGTCCGCGGTAAAAGAAGGCCCGCCCAGCAAAACGCACGGACAGGCCATAGCAACAGGCAATTCGGCGTAAATCGTTTGAGCAGACGGCGCGCGGAAGGAGCGTATAAGGCGGTTTTCTGCTGGCTGTCAGCCGCGGCATCCTCACGGAAACCTAGTTGTCGCCGGAATTATAGTCCCCGGCGCGGACTCACCTTATCTCCCCGGTGCGGGCTCGATATCCTCTCGGATATCTAATCGTCTTGGACTTTTACCTGCCCAAACACAGTACAGCTTTTACGTGCTGTCACACGGAGCAAGGCTCAAAAAGTGTTATCTACAACTCAAGCCTCTAAAGCAGGCTACGCACGGGCCTGAAGGAAATTGAGGTCTAAATAGGACCCTTATCAGTCTTGCTGCGCATCAGGTTCACAAAACTGACAGCAGATTTGCTGGCCTTATATAGCTGATCATCAGATTTCTGAAGGTCATTCTCGCTTAATGAATCAAATTCAAGAACTTCTTGCCCGGCGTATATCAGCCAGCCGTTCTGCGCGAGAGATTCTTTCTCGACATCATTGAGATGTATGTCACCACGTAAATCTAAGGAGCAAAGCGCCTGCAAATCAGTAGAAGGAGTATTTGCAACCAAACCAGCAAGCCTCAAATACTCGTTGTATCCTATGCTTTCCTCAATGAAGGCCGAGAACAGCTTACTTAGATAATCCACCTTTCGTCTGTCTTCAACTTTATTGATCAAATTCAAGGTAGTTTCAAAATTCTCGATCAACTTCTTCTCGTTCTTAGCAAAGAACGAACGACGCTGTTCGTCATCGACGGAATCCAGTCCGACAAGAAAGCGTTCAACCTTATTAAAAAAGAGCTGATCAGGGATTGAAGCCACCGCTTTGACGGCCTTGAAGAATGAAATGCCGTCCAACGTTTCATCAAACACGATGCTTACTGCATCCATCGGCAGCCCCAATGAATCTCCGATACTTTTACAGTTTTCCAAAATAGTCACGATATTTGAAACAATAGATTCCATATCATAATGCGCTCGACTCAACTCATCCATACGCCGCTCCTATAAGTCCAAAAATTTATATCCATTAGATTTCACTAAAGATATGGTTTATTGAAAATCATCCATCCATCGGGGAGAGCCGCCAGCTTTGACGCCCTACAGCCCTATGAATTAAATTCAAACAGATATAACACCACCAAAAACCAATAACGAGGCTAAACCTTCCACCGCACTCGCGGCTCTTGAGCGTACTATGCCGGATCTTGGGATTGCTTCGCGCCGAAGCGAGAAGTACTCGCTCTCGGAGGATAGGTTTGCCCCAAGCCACGGATCAACCCAAATTATCTTTCGAAATGCCCCAGTAGATATAGCAATCGCCAACTCAGGAGTCTACTAGTACACGATTCAGCTGACAAACAAATGACTATACGGCACTATTAACGGATAACTATCACTGTTCATCTACAGGAATATCCAGTTTATTCGCCGCACAAATGCAAAGCTCTTTATCCTCTTGAGTCATCCTGCTCCCAAGAATAACTCGCAACGGCTTGCATGAGCGTAGTACATAATTCATCTCAAGCTCATCTGGCTCTGGTACAAGACGGGCACGATATTCGTTCTCCCACTCAAACGCACTGCCCTTTCTGTAAATTGCCCGTAGATCACTAAGCATGTCATCACTGCTCACATTAAGACCAAGCATCCTAGCAGCAGTCCAAGCAATTTGAGGGTCGCAATTAAATGGTTTGTCATCATATAAAATTGGCAATACTTCAGTACGCATTCCGTTAGCAATATTACAATTGCGAATAGCTTCTCTGTCGTAAGCAAGAACGAAACCCGCTTGGCTTTCGGAATATACATTCCACATATTCGAATCGCTAGGATTGTCTGTTAGGCACAAAATGCGACAACAATTTCGGCAGCTATTCTGATGAACTGGAATAACAAATCCTCCAACAAATAAGCGCAAGTTTTTAACAGCCGAGCGAAAAAGGCTAACTCTCCCCTCATCGGATAGTATCTCAAACTCATCTATTCTTGCTGGATTTAAAGGAACCCCCAGAACCCCTGAAACAAACGCAAGTCGTCTAAAATCAATTTGATTTATTATCTCTAACGCTTGTTCATCATCATTGAGATAACTTTCGATTTCATCTATACCATTCCAGTTATAGATCGGTACCGAGTCGCGCTGATCACTGAAAACCCTTGGATGAGAAAATGTAACAGTCGCGTTTTCTAGGTCGGCAAAAGCGTATTCAGTTGGAGGTCGATAGCGGTAAAGCATTCGCGGGACGAGAGAAGTCGATAGATCTTCCAGCTCCTTCTCAGCGGAAACAATTGAAGCGCCATCGTTTTGCTTAGCAACGAGATTAGCAAGTGTCTCCCGATATGCTTCTTTCTGTGTCAAGCTTAGTACCATGCAATGTCGCTTCCCGATCTAGCTAAATTAGATGCAGTTGATTTTATCCAGTGCATAAAAACTGAATACACATACGAAGCAGAAGCCATGTCTATCAACTACCAAAAATGATTCGGATTGGAACGTACCGGAAATCGTAAAAGCTGCCAACGGATATATCTATAATAGCCTGAGATGACTAGAGATGAAAACATATAGCTCTCAAGCAATCTTATCCTCCAATGATGACACCAGCTATGACATCGAACTCCCCTCTCTGTCAGTTCGCTTTACCAATGACGGAGCGCCGCAGAGGCTGCAGAAGCAGTCGAGTATGAAAAGGATTTATATGGGCACGTCAATTAAAAAAGTCTCTGCTAAAGAAAGTTAATCCGACGACATTGCTGCCCCTTCCAGTAACCCCAGTACAGCTGCAATGTGCCCCTAAGTTATCTCGCGCACTCTCGTGCGTTCCGTTCGAAACTGCACCCCGAACGCGTCGCACCTATGGCTGTCGGTGTGCCTCGTCACCCCGCTCAACGAGAACCATTTAGGAAGCGGCTGAGCATGCGCGAGCTCACCGCGAAGAACGGATTCCGATTCAGGCACACTCGCCTACACGGGCCCCGCGCCCGAGCACCGACTCCGCGCCCGAGTCAACAACAGCATCGACCGGATGAACTACAAGGTCAGGTAAAGGGTGAGGTTCGCCAGCACCTTCATCAATGGAAACTCGGCCCCATGCTCGTCACAGCAAGGTTCGTGCGCATCGCTGAGCACGAGCGGATAAAGAGAAGGTATCTGGAAATAACAAAGTCGGAAGAGATGGGCGGACTGAAGACAAGAATAAGGGCTAGGGCATTGGGCAGAACGAGACTGGCTTAATCAATTATCGAAAGAATCTTGGCGGCACCTACAACCACTCGGAGAATTAAAGTATTTAAAAAATCATATTAATTTGAGCAAATGCAGTCATCAGGTCAGAAAAGTAAAGTAGTAGCAATGCAAACGCTGAATATGCGGGGAGCGAATCAAAATTGAAAGATCAAAACACCACAATCCCCTTTGGAGCCGATGAAATAATGTACTCATTCCTCAAATCAAACGGTGCTCCCTTAACAGATAGCGAATTGAAAAGGATAAAACATAGTGAATCACTGAAGGATTTAATGGCCCTTGGCTATATTCGACATGAAAACTCAAAAGTTTTCCTGACATTGCAAGGCAGAATGGCTCTTCGAAAATTTGACGAAGATCATAAGAATAAATCCAACAAAGAATCCGCAAACGTATTCAGTATTATCATCAGCGTACTGGCAATTTTAGTATCTATGCTAAACACCGTTGCGGGATTAGTTAAAACCGACGCAACCGTCAATTATGCCTCGATCAATTTATTCACTTATATGCTTAGTGTACTTGAAGCACTGCTAATCGGATTATTTGTCGCCGAATTTTTATTACCCTCGGTAAAGTACTTTAGATTCCACCCTGTAGCTCGATTCTTATCTGGAGCTATGATGGCAGCGGTGCTTTTAATATCATTTTATTCTTCAACGCTTTAGACAGCAGATGCTACCCCATCCACCCTGAGCTGCGAAAGGCTTTCACGGACCTCAGCGCGTGGCACAACACTTTTGTGATCGGGCCCAATCTCTCGTGGTCCTGTTGGCCCAGAAAAGGTGAACGTGCCAGTCGAGCCAAATGCCTCGACCGCGAAGCCGTCCAATTCCAGATGGTCGGCATCGGTTCAGGCTCAGCAGCCTCTGAGACACCCGACTCGTAGTAGGTGACCTTGTCTGTAAACAGGCTTTCCGCACTCACAGCATAAGAAGGCCCGTGCAACAAAACACAAAGTAGGCCAGAGCAACAAGTAGGATGCAACGGCGATGATGGTCCAACAAGACAACAGGCATGATTGCGCCGATCTGGATGGCAAGTCAATAAACAGGATTGGGAAATGCCTAGTGGCGGTACTCATCAGTGAATTGAGATCAAATCCCGACCAGACTCATAACAGATAGAATCCCTGCAGCAGCGGGAAACGTCGACGTAAATCGTTTAAGTATGCGGCAAACGGAGAGTGTATGAGCGCACGCAGAAGACATCAAAATGCTCCAGCTCAGCCTATCAATAATGCCAGCCCATACAGCACCGCAAAGGCGCATATCTACAAGCCAAGAGACCAGCAATCAATATGGCTGGAGAAAGTCGGTAAGGCAGTTTCACTAACTTATCATGACAATATCAAACGCATTTACCGAGATATCGCCAGAAAAATGCCCCAATGTTTCGCTTGTATCAGAGGCGGTTGGGGCTTCATTGATAGAATAGTCTTACTTGCCAATTCGGAACTATGGCTAGGCTGTTTCACCATGAATAATACATCTGAACCCCAAAAGCCCTATATAGTGTTAAACATAAAGCCGTCTCGCGGCGCGGCTGGCTATCTCAGGAAAAAAATAGACGCCGCTATCGATGCTGGCTTCTATAGTTTTAAGGTTAGGCTAGAAGCTGATGAAAGCGGGCTATATCCCAATCGCGTACTTCCCATAGTTGCAACTCTGTCATCCTATTCAACCAACCGCGGTTGTACTTTCTTTCCCTCCAAAACGACCCGTAAGGGGACATATGCCGACTCTGTAGGGCTACTAAAACCCTTCAGAGACCCTAACGGTATCGATTCGGCATCATTTCTTGATAAAGTCTGGCGCTTCGACAGGAATACGCATTTTGATGTGGTTAGTGGGATTATCGACTCGCTTCGCAAGACTACGGTGCTTGCGCCCGGCCTTCTCCATGGAATCGAATACGGATTAAACGAGATATCAGATAACGTACTTGTTCATTCGACAAAAATGCAAAGCGAGCATGTTGAAGGCTACGTAATGGCCCAAGTTCATCGTCAATCTAACAAAGTCGCAATCGCAGTCTATGATGACGGAATTGGCATTCCCAATTCACTTAGGAGTGGCGGCGTAGCCTTTGCTGACACAAAGGAGGCTATACAACTTGCTCTCAGCAAGGGCGTAACAGATGGAAATGGCGCAGGCAACGGATTGTGGCTTCTTGACAGTATTGTCGACGCAGCATCTGGTTCTCTCGATATTCAGTCTGACGGCATTGGCTATAGAAAGGTTCACAAATACAACGGCGCAGACGCTACGATCGCATTCAGAAATGTCAACACCCCGGTAGGCGGAAGCACGTTAGTAGATTTTCAAGTCTCGACAAACTCATCAATATCCATGTCAGACATTTTTGAGGGAAACTCGCCAGTCAATCTTTGGAAAGAATCCCATGAAACCGACCCCTCAGGCAGAAGCCTCCGACTTCGTCTGGCTGACGAATCATCCGGATTTGGAAGCAGATACGACGCTGCGAAAATGCGCTGTTTAGCATTAAACATGGCTAGCGATGCAGATGATAAGGTCTATTTGGACTTTGCGGACGTACCGTTCATCAGCTTATCGTTTGCAGATGAGTTTATAAACAAATTGGTGCGCGAAGTAGGCCTAGTCACCTTCATTAAAAAATACGCTATTGTGAATCTGTGCCAATCTTGCGCCGAAGCAATTGATTACATCACTAGAAACTGAGGTTCGACGCGTAACAGCAGACTAAAAGCAGAAGACCTTTAAACAAACAATCTCTTATGCAGGAGTATTATAAGAAATATTCCGAGCCCTGCACAATGTGGGCTGAAATCATTAACACAGTTATGCAGGAGTGGCGTTATGAGTAAAACTCTTCTAGTGGGTGCCGGGGCGGAATGTATCGAGCCTTTTGGGCTTCTTGCTGGAAAAGAATTCACATTCGATACTTGCTACTACCAGAATGAGGCATTGTATGAAGCCCTGGGAGAATTCTATCGAGGGAGACTTTCGAAAAGCGTAAATCGGAATCTAGGAACTCCCTCCTCGTATCAAAATCTATTTCTCTACTCGTCCAAAAACGTGGCGTTTCGCAAGTTGTCTAACTATATCGTCAGCGCCTCTAAGGATTCATTTTTAGGCTCACGGCTGAGTGAGCATATTATTAAAAGTCAGGATGACGATGAAGAGAATCAGCTTGATACTTATGGTCGGGATCTTCTGTTTGACATGCTGATCAAGAGAGATAAGGATGCCGGCTATGTGAGCGCTTTGAAGGAAGTGGCACTCGAGGTGATTCCGGACGATGCGTACTATGGAACTATAGAGACGTATTTCTCGAGTCTTATTAATCCTGCAAGGAGGAACAAGTCGCTCTGGCGTTTGATCAACTATTATTGGAGCGCGTTCTTTTCCGTTGCCGAACCGCTGATTCGCAAGGCATTTGAAGGCGATAGGCTATTTAAGCAGCAGGGTCTATATAGGTTTACATTAAATAATATCAATACCGTTATTGATGCGATAACGACGCGGAACCAGTTTACCCTCCAAGATATCCAAGATACTTACTACGCAAGGTTACGTGGAAGATTTGATAACGTGTTGACGACGAATTACACGGGCCTTTCGGATTTTTTGTTTCCTGAGCTGATTGGAAATTCATGTGTGTATCTATCAGGGGCTCTCTGGTTGTTCGAATCGCTTGGGTCTCTCACTTCAAGAGACGTGCGTAAAGAACCCATAGCTGCGGATGAATTTGTCTTTCCATTTCTTATGACACAAGTGCCGATTAAGCCAATTATCGATACGAACCAGCTGAGATCCTTTTCCAAGGCTATTGAGATACTCGACAATACGGGCCTTCTCGTTGTTTTAGGCTATTCATTTTGCGAAAGCGATTCTCACATTTCGGCTATGGTGCGAGATTTCATGCAGCATGCGAATAGTCGTCTTATCTATCTCGACCACGGCAGAGATGAGACACCCAGCACCATCAAGAAAAAGCTGAGGCTTAATCCTGAGCATAGTTACAATATCGATATTTTAGGCACTGGAGACAGCGATATAAACCGTCTGATTGACATTTTAAATAACGCCTGAGCTGCTGAATAACACTAGAAATTACTCGGTGTTGAACCAAGTCAAGGTCTCCAAGCTATTCCCGCATATAACGAGGAAGAAAGCTTGTCTCAAGCATTTCTATCTGTCGTTTCATGTCAAATCGCATCTTTATATTCCTATCGTAAGTTATATCGAGATTTATCGGGTTATATAAACTTGTATAAGCTTATCGTCGAATATCGTTTGTTTCGACCTGCTAAATCCAACATATCGAGACAGCCAATTACCGCAGGATAGAAAGTTGTTACACCTGTAAAAGTCATCGGTTCGTTCTAACAGACATGTTGATTGACCCGTTATCCACGGCCTGAGGGAAATCGACCCCAACATGGTAAAGTAGTCGCAACAAGCAACCATGGAGGAACAATGCTCAGCATTCACTACGGCGACAGAGACGATGTGATTTATGACACATCAACATTCTTTGATTACAGTTATTCTCCCTCTTGGCTGCAAGATCCACTGTCACAGCGTATCATCAAATCTATTGACAATGGGACGGTTCTTGGCGCAAACGCAATCGACACCAAGGTGCTCGGAGTTATTCCACCCGAGAAATTATCAACGGGCACCAAAACACTTCTGCTGATGCTCTTTATGCCTCAAAATCTCTACAACGCCTCTACCTGCGGAGATAATTGCGCCTACTGGATTTTGCGCATCGCTTCTAAACATGACATAACCATTAACCTCTACCACATGATGGATTTTGGTAAAGGGCGTTTTACAGTCCGCGTCACCAATACCGGACAGATTGTTCACACCATGGATGAACTTATCCTTATCTCGGCAAAATGTCTGAGGGAGGCTCGAGCATGAGAGGGGAATACCAGCTGATCGTAAGGACCAATAAAGTTCAGGTCAAACTCACCATTCGCCGAAACCTCACCATCATCCAAGGCAAAAGCGCAACAGGCAAAACCACCCTGTTGGACAGCCTCCGTGCATACGAAAACCTAGGAGCCCAAAGCGGGATAATCGTTAATTGCGCAGCCCCCTGCCGCGTCATCGGCGGCAAAGATTGGGAAGCGCAACTCGGCCGCATCGATAACAGCATCGTGTTTGTGGACGATACGCAAAAATTCGTAAGGAGCCATGCATTCCAGCATGCAGCTCGACACAGTTCCAACTACTACGTCATCGTTGCGAGGGATGAATTGCCCCAGCTCCCCTATAGCGTGGATGAGATCTATGGCCTCAAAAACACCAACAGGGCCACAACAAAATATCCTGTCTACACGCGCACGTACACTTCTGCCTACCGCATTTACGGAGACGAGCTCTACGATGGAGATCAGCCAGAAGAAGTCATCGTCGAAGACAGCAATGCCGGCTATGAGTTCTTTAAAGTCCTGTGCGCCAAAAGTAAAATTCGCTGCGTAAGTGCCGGTGGCAAATCAAACATATACGAAACCGCTCTGAGCTCCCCAGCCCAAAATATGCTCGTAATTGCAGATGGGGCCGCTTTTGGGCCCGAGATGCCCTATGTCTATTCGCTCAGGAGATTTAAGAGGATCGAACTCTTTTTGCCGGAATCGTTTGAATGGCTTGTGCTGAGATCGGGGCTCTTCAACGATGTCGAAACGCAAGACATGCTCCTTCATCCTGCCGATTTCATCGACTGCGAGAAGTTCTTCAGTTGGGAACAGTTCTTTACTAAACAGCTTAGGGAGCTGACCAGAGACAGCTACCTAGCCTATAGAAAAGAAGCTCTCAATCCCGCCTACCTACAGCAACATGAGCTCAACACGATTGCCGAATCGCTACCCAAACTCGGAATCACTTCGAACTAGAGCGAGAAATACTCGCTCTCAGCGGAAAGGTTTGGTCCGAGCCATGGGTCGCCATCGAGAAAGAACTCCGGCCAGCGCTGGATGAACAGGGCTTGCTCGCGCTTCCAGCGGCGCAGCTTTTCCTCGCTGGCCTCTTCCCTGCCGCGCGAGGTGAACTCGTAGTGGTACAGCTCGGCATAGGGAGTAAAGATGGTGCGGTAGCCCGCCTCCCACACGCGCAGGCAAAAGTCTGCGTCGTTAAAGCCGACGGCGAATTCCTCGTTGTAACCGCCGACCTGCTCAAATACGTCGCGTCGGACCATCTGGCAGGCGCCCGTTACGGCGCTAAAGTTGCCAGGGCGCATGGCGCGGGCAAGATAACCCTCGCGCTTTGCCGAGAAGTCCTGGTTGGCATGGGCAAGTGCGCCACGCACACCAACCAATATGCCAGCGTGTTGCACCAGATGGTCGGCAAAGTAGAGTTTGGCGCCCACCACGCCCGCATCGGGACGCTGCAGATAGCCCATCATCTCTTCAATAAAGTCGGGACTAATGACCTCGGTATCGTTGTTGAGCAGCAGTAGATAGTCGCCCTTGGCGTGCTCCACACCAAAATTGATGATCTGAGAGTAATTGAACTCGCCCGGCCAGTACACAACGCGCGCGATGCCCTTGCCTTCGGATGCTGCAGCCACGCGCTCTGGCAGGGTTTCGTAATACGCAAACGTCTCCGGGGCTTCGCTGTTGTTCTCCACCAAGACGATCTCGTAATTGGCATACGTTGCCTTCTGGGCGATCGACATCACACAGGCGTCAAGCGTCTCAATGTGATCCTTGGTGGGAATCACAATGCTCACCAGCGGCGCAGGCTCTGGCAGTGCATAGCGCATGCGGTAGACAAACGGTGTCTCGGACTCCTCGACCGTCCCGCGAACGCCCAGCGCGTCAAAGTGGCGCCGCAGCGCAAGGCGCCCGGCCTCAATGGCATACGGCTTGCTATCGGCAGATCCGTCGGCGGTCGATCCCGGATGAACGCGCCAGTGATACAGCACGTGCGCAACATGCTCAAACCGCGCGCCGGCTGCAAGGCAGCGAAGCGTCAGATCATAATCCTGGGCGCCCGCGACGTCTTCTTGCGACATGTCAATGCGATCGATGAGCGCCTTCTCCACCATCAGAAAATGCGTCACGCAGTTATGGCTATAGAGCAGGTCGACGTTGAGCCGCGTCTTAAAGACCGGCTGACCCCACTCCCCCGTTTTCTGGAACATGTCCTCGTCGCAGAACAGGACCTGGGGACGCTCGTCCTCGGCAGCCTTGTTCAGCGCGGCAACATAGCGGAATAACGCGTCCGGTTCCAGAATGTCGTCATGGTCCAAGAACGCGATGTAGTCGCCCGTCGCTTGCTCGATACCCGCGTTGGTGTTGACCACAATGCCGCCGTTGCCGGGCAGCTCAATGCGACGGATGCGCTCGTCATTGGCATCCGCCGCAAAGTCGGCCACCGCATCCCATTCAGGCGAGGCATCCATCAGCAGCAATTCCCAGTTGTCATAGCTCTGGGCTAGCACCGAATCCAACAGCTCGCGCAGGTAGACCCGATCAGTCTTGTAGCACGGCACCACAATGCTCACGAGCGGCCTATAGGCAAAGGCCGCCGAAGCGACACGCTGGCACGCCAAATCGCCCGGCTTTGCGCGATGCTGCTCGAACCAACGTCGATAAGCTGCGTCGTCTGCACGCGCGTCCTTCATGCGGCTCCAACTGTCGTCGACCATGCCGTTGTACAGGCGACCGTCCATAGCGCAAAACCCGCTCTGGATCTGCTCTGTGGAATCGCTCACAATCGCGACAAAATCCCGTATATCCTGAGGTATCTCAACGCTCAGATACGTTTTATTGACGCGGCAACCGTTGCGCTGTGGCACATCGACCTGCGACTCAAACACATGCACGGTGGCATCGATGGCATTCATGTGCGCATCGAGCATCTGAAGCTGGGGCATGCACTGGGGGTCTCCCGCCCAGGTAACCTCATAGCGCCACACAGCGCCCGAATCGGCCGGAAGATATCGGACGGCATCGATTTCGTAGCAGCCGCAGCGCTCACCGCGCTGCGCATCACGGATAAGCGCACACAACGCAGGCTTTGCCTTGTAGTTGATCTTGGATTCCAGCTTAGCTTTACGGCTATCGAGGCGAATGGATCCAAGCTTATGACCACCGGATGCAAACTCGACGTCGATCGCAGAGCCATCCAAAAACGGCAGCACCAAGACGGCGAGCTCGCGCTCGTAGCCCGCAACCGAGGGGCAAAGTGCCAGCACACGTCCATGATCGACCGGCAGCGCCAACGACGGCACACAAGAACCGCTCGTCGTGGCATGGGCAAACGCTTGAGAACCCTCCCGCTCAATAAGCGCGGCGATATCCTGGCCGGCAAAACGAAGCAGCACAAACAGACGGCCCTGACTACGGCAAAGTGCCAAACGCTTGATACTCATCTACACTTCTCGCTTTCCCAGGGCGTTCGCTGCCATGCGTTTGCAGGCACCAAGGCGCCCAAACCTCAAGACGTCGTAATCGAACATGAGCTTTTTACATGCACGGGCATTGGGGGCCTTGCTGGTAAGCGCCGCACGCACCATAGCAGCAACAGAAGGAGCGCATTGTGCGAGCGCAGCATCGCTGCCCACGGCAGAACCGGCAAGCGCCGTGGCAACGGCAGCAAACACCTTGCCGCAGTCCGAACCCAGCAACCTGAGCGCATCGTACAGCACCAGATCGCATAGGAAGTACGCCAGGTCATCGGCATACTGGACATCGAGACCGTCGCGCTGCCAGTCAGCCAGCACAGCGGAGTAAATCTTCACATGCTCCAGCAGACGCGTCTCGTCGTCATAGCGCATGGTATCCATGAGCGAACCCTTGCGCGCCACGCGGTAGTCATACAGCTTGCTCGAGATAAGCGCGGTCTTGCGCGAACGACCGTACACGGCAAAATCGAAGACCTGGTCCTCGCCATACTTAACGGTTTCGTCGAACACGATCCCGTTGCCCAGCAAAAACTCACGCTTGCAGGCAGTGCGCCATGCAAAGGGGCGAGAAGCTTCCTTAAACAGCAGGTCGGAGCTATAGCCTTCAAACGACATATCGCGCGGGCTCAGCACATAGTTAAGCCACGGATACCCCGCCTCCAGCGGATACGGATTCGCGCCAAAGGTCAAAACGTCGCAGTCCTCGCGCTCAAAGGTATCGACGATCACGCGGCATGCATCGGGCGTAAAGCGGTCGTCGGAATCCAAAAACGCGACGATAGACGCCGTGGACGCAGCGATGCCTGCATTACGTGCACTCGACAGGCCGCCGTTCTCCTTATCAACCAGCCTAAAGCGCGCGTCCTTTTCGCAATAGGCAGCCGCAATATCGCGTGAACCGTCCGGCGAACCATCGTTGACCAGCACGCCTTCCCAATCGGGCATGTCCTGCGCAAGCAGGGAGTCCAGGCACCAGGCCAGGCATTCCTCTACCTTATAGATGGGAACGACAACAGAAATCTTGGGGGTAGCCATAGTCACTCGCTCCTACTGTGCGGCCGGAACGTCATCGGGATGCGGGTTGTCGCCGTAGGTGCGCTGATACGTCAGCACGCGCCAGACCAGTGGCAAGCCGCCGATCTTAAAGTAATGCTTAAACGTATTGAGCTTGCCCGGCTTCTTAAAGCCAAAGCGCGAATCGATATAGGCGCGGGGCGACTTGACCATCAGGCGCAAGTCGGTCTCGCCACGCGGATCGAACAGCGACAGGTCAAAGCGACCGGCATCCCAGTCGGCCTTGAGCTCGGGAGAGGCCTTCTCCCAAAACTGCTCACGCAGCTCATCGACCAGACGCTCATCATTCCAACGGTACGTATCGACCTTCATGCGCATTAAAATACCCTGAAGCTGAGCCTTAAGCTCGGGACGCTCGTCCAAAAAACGCTGCATCTCGGCATATTCGTCGCAAACGCAAAACACCTTGTTGGGCGAATTAACGGAGCTCTTCTCGTTATCTTGGCGATAGCACAAAATGGGGTCCGCAATAAACGCGGCACGCTCGGCGCAAGCCCAAACCTTAAAGTTAAAGCCTGCGTCCTGATACGAGGCACCCGGCGTGGGAAGGAACCGAATCTGATTGTCGTTGAGGAACTCGCGCCGATAGATAGCCGACCAAATGGAAGGTTTGCGGTAGAAGATGCCTGGGCGATCGACGGGGCGATACGCGGCGCCCGTCATATGCTCGTCGATGATCCCAAACAGCTCACGGCGCTCGCTGGGCGTGGACCAATACAGGTAAAAGTCGCCCTTTACCACATCGGCATGCTCGGTATCGGCCTTGGCGACCAGCTTTTGAAGTGAATCCTCAAACATAAAGTCATCGGACTCAAGAATACCCACGTACTCACCGCGCGCCATCTCCAGGCCGCGGTTCATCGAGTCGCCGTAGCCGCTGTTGGCCTTGTCGATCATCTTGACGCGGGAGTCGCGCTCCATGTACTCGCGGATGATATCCGGCGAGCTATCGGTGGAGCCGTCGTTGATACAGATGATCTCGATGTCCCTGAGCGTCTGCGCCACGGCGGAATCGAGGCAATCGCGCAGGTAGCGCTCGACATTGCAAATGGGGACAAGCAGCGAAACTTTAGGGGTATCAGAGTTCTGCAAGAGAACCTCCTGTTGAATAGCGTGTAACAGGGTTATTTTAGCAGCCGAGTTGCGGCGGGCTGCAGCGCTTGGAATTAGAGAAAGCGCTCCAGACAGGCTTTGAGACCGCGAGTCGAAAGATAGAACAGCGTGGCGTCTGCCATCGAAACGCTCGAGGTCGCCGCAACGAGCTTGTGGGCAACACGGCGAACGGCGCCCTTAGCAGGCATATCCGCCCACTCCGTTCCCAAAAACGTCGTGAGGTCCATGTTGACGCGAGCCGCCACGCGATGGAAGTCGTCGGCATCTAAGCGCGCTAGGTCAAACACAATTAGGTCTAAAAACCAAGTTATCAGCTCGCCGGGGCACAGGTCCAAAAGACCGTAGGCCGCCCAGTCCTCCAAGACCTCCTCGAGCATCCCCATGTGGGCGTCAAGCTTTTTGGCGCGAGCATCGGCACTGTTGAACTCGTGCGTCGCCGATTCACTCTCCATCACGTAGTGGTAGAACTTGTCCGGCATGACGACGGTCTTGCGGGCAAGCGCATAAGCCGCAAATTGGAAGACGACGTCCTCGCCCAAAGCCAAACCGGGGGCGAAGCGAATGCCTTCGCGATTGAGCAGCTCGCGCGAAAAAGCCGCACGGCAGGCATAGGGCTGCGCATTCGAATGAAACAGCAGTTGGGGATCACGGGCGCCAAAGGTACCGGCTTTGGGGCTCATGAGCTGCTGGACGCGTTTGGGGGCAGCATCGGCTGGTTCACAGACGCCGCCAAAAACGGCGGCCTCGGCATCTGCAGGCTCCATGGCATGCAGCACGCGCTCGACCGTCTGGACATCGATGTAATCGTCGGCGTCCACAAAAAAGACGGTCTCGCCCTCGGCGGCATCGATACCGGCATTTCGAGCACACGAGACGCCCGCGTTTTCCTGGTCAATCACCAGTACGCGATCGTCGGCCTGCGCGACCTGGTGCAACACGTTCAACGAATCATCAGTCGAACCGTCGTTGACGCAGACAACCTGAATCGAGCGCTCGGACTGAGCCAACAGCGAGTCGAGGCATCGCTGAATGGAGCGCGCGGAGTTATAAACGGGGACGACAATGGTAGCTTTAGGACACGAGGCCTCTCCCATGCCGACCTACCCCCTCAGCGATTCGATGAGGAAAGCGGCGACCACGCCCGGGCCTCCAACCGAGGCGTAATACTTAGCACGCCCCAAAGCACCATCCGTCGCAAAACTCGGATGCTCGTCAACCCAGCCCTCAGGATCTTTGAGGATGGCAGCGAGATTCGCGCGCTTCCACGGCTTGAGGTCGTCAAGCGAAAACTCCCCCGCGTCCAAGGCCGCCTGAAATTCCTTGGCCATCTGCACCAGGAACTCCTTATAGAACTTAGGCGCCAGGCGCACGTAGTTCCACATATACGAATCGTACTTAATGAGCTGATTGAACTTGAGCATGCGCGCGACGTCATCACTTGCGTGGTCGCGGGCATAATCCTCTCGAATCCAACGCTCAATCTCGGCATACTCGGTATTGACGCAAAAGACCTTAGCCGAAGAATTGACCGAGGAATTCTCGTTGTCCTGGCGATACGACAAAACGGCATCATGCAGGTAAACAGCCTTATCGGCGCACGCGATCACCTTAAAGGCGAATGACGTGTCCTGAAAGGATGCCCCCGGAGTCGGAAGGAACGTAATGCCGTTGCGCTCAAGAAAATCGCGACGGTACACAGCCGACCAAATCGACGGCTTTTGCTTAAAAAACTGCGTCGTATCGCTCGGGTGCACCGGCTTGCCGCAATCCTTGGGCTTAAACATCTCGTGCAGCGAGCGGCGCTCCTCGGGCTTAGACCAGTAGAAATCAAAGTTCGCCTTCGCAAAGTCGGCATTATTGGTATCGGCGGCCGAGACAAGCTTTTGGAGTGCGTCGGGCGCCATAAAGTCATCGGACTCCAAGATGCCAACGTACTTGCCACGCGCCATCTCCAGACCGTGGTTCATCGAGTCGCCGTAGCCGCTGTTGGCCTTGTCGATCATCTTGACGCGCCCATCACGCTCCATATACTCGCGGATAATCGCCGGCGAGTTGTCGGTCGATCCGTCGTTAATGCAGATGATCTCAATATCCTTGAGCGTCTGCGCCAGGGCGGAATCGAGACACTCGCGCAGGTAGCGCTGAACATTGTAAATGGGGATAAGCAGCGACAGAACAGGGCTGCCAGAGGCGTTTGTAGACAAATGTGCTCCTTAGGAAATACCTGTCGTTTCATGGTATCAAAGGGTCAGCGCGCCAGCGGGCGTTTATATAATCTATGGAGCCCGCAGAGGCAAACCGGTACGAAAGGACGTCATGCAGCCCAAAGCCGCACGCAATATACCCATCGAAGCCTTGCGCTTGGTCGCGGTCGCTGGCATCGCGGTATTCCACACGTTTCAGTGGACCTTCCAAGCGACCTGCGTCGGCTTGCCGGAATACGCGCCGCTCGCCGCCTTCCCCTATTCCGGTGTGCTCGGTTTTATCAACTTGCTGGGCTGCTGGGCCAACGAGGTCTTCTTTATGATCTCGGGGTATTTTCTCATCGCTTCGGCCGCGCGTGCTTGGGACGGTGGGGCAACGTGGAAGTCGCAAATGCAACGGACGGCGCGGCGCCTAGGCAAGGTCATTATGCCCACTGCGTTTTATTGCCTCGTGGCGCTCGCGTGGTCCACGGTCGTCTCCCCCATTCCCGATGTTGCCCTCAGCACGCACTACTGGTACACGCTAGGCCTTGAGTTTATCTGGGTCTATGCCGTCACGGTCTTCATGGCGCCATGGTTTGGACCGGCTAAGAGTCGACTCTCTCAGAAGAGCTACACGACGACGGTCATCGCCGTTGGCATCCTCGCATTTGTTGTTAACGGGTATTTAGCCGCCATGAGTGCGACAAGCGCCGGCGAGTTTTCTTGGCTCCAGAAGCTCATGAGCGCTGCCACGTACGTAATCGCGTTTTTGATCGGCGGGCTGCTCCGCGACGTTACCAAAACCATGGATTCGGACAAGGCGGGCGCCTTAGGCACGCGGTCGCTCGCAACGGTTTTGGCGATCGCCACCATCCTAGAAGGAGCGCTCTCCTTCACCGGCAACCTCACGGCAATGGCAACCCTCTCCTACAAATCGACCTCGTTGATCTCGTTTGCCCTCGCTGCCGCCCCCCTGCTCTTTGCGGCAACCCGACGCAGTACCTCAGGCAATCCGCGGACTGCAGGTGTCATCGTCACCTTATCGACCGCCACGCTCGGTTTCTATGTGATGCAGTCGCTCACCAGTAGCCTGTGGCGTCCCGTCTTCAATACGTTGCTCGCAAACATACTGGTCAGCCAAAACAGCCCGGCAGCTACATGTATCATCACGGGTACCGTCATTAGCATCGTCTTTGCTCTGGCACTTCTCATCATCGATGTAGCTAGAAGCCTTATCGTTCGCAAGCTTAAGCGGCAATAGACACGCTGCCGTCAGACGCCAAAGCCGCTACACCCGTGGCAGGTTCCTGCGTTTTATTCAAAGCTTGCCGACAAGGTGCAGTGAGCCTTTACAATAGGACAGTCCCAAGGACGTATTCGATAGCTTCCGCGCAGCGCTCGCCCGCCGCGCGTGAAAGGATATATTGCCCCATGCCTTCAACCCTTCCCGCCCCCATCGATAAGCTCGCCATCGTTGTCGTCACGTACAAGCGCCAGGAACTCCTGGCCAACTTGTTCGACTCCATGACCGAGCTCACGGCAACGCCCTGGCGCATCGTGATTGTCGATAACGAGAATTCGCGCGAGACCGAGGCCATGTGCACCGCATTCAACGAGCGCCTGGCCAACCTGTGGGGCATCGACACCGAGCAGCCCGACGCGCAGGGCGGCACCGACCGTGTCATCTACGCCCCGCAGCTCGAAAACGGCGGCGGTGCGGGTGGCTTCTCCGCTGGCACTAAATGCGCCTACGATCTGGGAGCCCAGTGGTTCTGGGTCATGGACGACGACGTGCTCGTCATCCCCGAAGGCATCGAGCGCTTGGCCAAGTGGACCGACCGCTACGATGTTATCCAGGGTTCGCGCCTGGACTTTGACGGCGGCGCTTTCTTTTGGCAGTACCAGCTCATCCTTTCGCTCGGCATCCCTAACCCCATCGCCAAGTGGGATCTGGGTCCCGAGGGCTACCGCACCATGAACCAACTGTGCTTTGAGGGCGGCATGTTCTCGCGCCGCGTGGTCGACAAGATTGGCCTGCCCGACGCGCGCTTCTTTATCTACGGTGACGATGCCTGCTACGGCTACGTGGCCAGCCAGCACTTCCCCGCCGCCGTGGTTGCCGACGTGGTGCTCAAGCGCGCCCGCGCCGTCTCCAACTGGGATATCGCCGGCAAACGACAGCTCAACTCCACGAGCGACACCAACCGCTACTACATCATGCGAAACCGAGGCTTCCTCGCTCGCTATATGCAGATCTACGGTGACTACCACCCCATGCTGTTCCGTCTGGGCAATGCCGCGACCTTCTGCAAGGAGTTCATTCGTCTGGCAGCAGTCGACAAATGCTTTAAGACCGGTATTCCGGCGCTGCGCCGTGGCATGAAGGACGCCCGCAAGATCGTTAAGGATCCCAACTGGAAGCCCATGCCGCCCCTGAAGGACGCCGAGTAGTGAAGGGCTTTCGCCCGCCGCTACAGTCGTTGACACACCACAGACACACGCTGACCGTCAAAACCAAAGCCCCAACGCATGCGCCCGACGGCGGGGCGCGGCACGCGGATATCATCGATGCCGTCGCGCTCTATGTCGAGCAGCGCCTGAACCGCCAACAGTTCCAGGCCCAGGGCATCGACGCCAGGGTCGTACAACATGTTGATCGTAATGAGCGGTCGCTCATCGAGCATGCCGAGCGTGTCGGCCACGTCAAACACCCGACCGGTGGGAATCACCTGGATATCCCAGCGATCCGAGACGCCACTTCGCTTGGAGCTGGGATTGCAATAGCCGGGCAGACCAAAGCAGAGCCCCTGAAGCGCCAGATGATAGGCTGTCGGTATATCTGATTGGCCCACATCGATGCCCAGATCGCCGATAGCACAGCTCAAAGCTTGCTTTACAGCGTCCTCGTCTCCTCGACACAGCCCGTCATGGAACGAGTCGATAACTCCAACGTCCTCAACGGCGCACTCAAACCATTCCAGAATTACAAGACGGAGCGCCTGACGCACTTCGTTATTAGGCAGACGCAGGGAACGAAGGCACGCGCCGTCCTCCGAATGCCCCGTCATATCCGTCGTAAGGAATCCAGACAGATACAGCGCAGTCCAGATATCTTCAGGCTTGGCGGCATCGACCTCCTCGGCATGCATATGCACTGGCGCCTCAATAAACCCATGCGGCTCAACCAAATCGAACAATGCGGACAGGCGAATGAGATTCCAGTCGCCGACGCATGCGCTCAGACGGTCGGCGTAACCATACAAATCCGCCCGAACGGGCGCGACGCAACCGCGATGTGCGTAGTCCACCACGCGCTCCGGGCTCGAGCAATAAAAACCACCAAGCAGGTAGCCCTCGAGCCACTCACGCGCGTCATCCAGACAGCCGTTGCGACCGATGCAATCCAACAGCACCTGGACTTCGTCGTCCGAAAAACCGAACCATCGATCACACCAACTCGACAGCGGCGTCGCCGACCGATAGGAAACCCCACGCTGAGACAACGCAAGCTCGGCAGGACCGGGGTGCTCGCCCACCAGACACGTCAATCGCAACGAGTCGCCGGCGTCGGCAATGGTGTCAAACAACGTTCGGCTGAGCGACTCTAGAGAATCCACGCTACCGTCGTCCTTAGCGTCCAAATGCTTTGGACATACCGCGTCGTAGTCGTCTATCAGAAGAACAACCTGCTCATCGAAAGCTGTCTGGAGCAGTTTAATGAGCACGCCAAGCGCCGCATCGATCTCCTTATCGCTGGCCACCCCACGCGCCGCCCTCTTGATAAGACGGACCTCACGTCTTGACAGATCAGGCGCGGCAAGCAGCGGCAGCAATCGGGCGCACTCGTGCGCGACAGCGCTGCGAATAGCCGCCGCAGCATCGGCGTCGCGCCTCGCAGTGGCAGTTGAAAAGTCGAGTGTGATGACCGGATAACACGCATGCTCATCACGATAGCGACCGCCGCCCGCCTGCCAAATCTGGGTGCCGACGAACGGGCTTCGATCCGGCCGTTGATCAGGTCGTTCCAAATAGCATTTGAGCATCGATAGGTTCATGCTCTTGCCAAAACCCTTGGGCCGACAACAAAGCGCAACAGGCGCTTCGCTGTCCAATATATCGGCAATAAACATAGTCTTATCGACGAGTAAACACCGATTGATTGCATCGGAAAAGTCGTGTACATCAACCGGCAGAGCTGCGTTATCCGCATAACTGAGCAACTGTGCGCCAAACGCATGAGCAACACCATAATTCGCCTGTTCAGACACCGTAAACTCTCCTTCTAACGCAGCACGATGCCCATTGTAGCGAGCGGGTAGAGCGCAACAATATCGACATGCAAACGTTTCGGGCAACGGTAGCAACAGGCCCCCGAGGGGGCATAACAAATCGTTGCACAACAAAAACGGGGCCCGATGCCGCCGCACCGGACCCCGTCCCAAACTCTTATAGAAAACGATCTGGAAGATTACTCCTCCAAGCCGTCCTCCCCAGAAGCCTTCTTCTGCTGATCGAGCTTATGCTTACCACTTACGATAGACGTAGCGCCCAGCGTGGCCAAGCTAGCACTGGCAAGGCTCGCCATCACAATCAGATCGCCCGTCTTGGGCATGTTACCGCCAGATGACTTGGTAGTTGTAGTCGTCGTGGTTGTAGTGGTCACCGTTTTGGAGCCATTTTGCTCCTGGACCTGGTCATCGGTGTTGCCCTTACCGCTGTTCTCGCCCTGCTGCTTTCCGCCCTCGGTCTTGCTCTCGTCCTCGTCCTTCTTCTGTTCGGACTTGTCGCTCTTCTCCTCAGAGCTAGAACCCTTATCGGATTCGGTCTTCTCGGAAGCCTTGTCCTTGGAGTCGCCCTTTGCGGCCTCGGTCTTTTCCGTGGAAACCTGATCAGAGTTGTCCTTGTTCTGGGTCGAGCCGTTATTGACGCCAGCCATCAGCGAAGAGCCCAGCGTAGAACCAAGCTGCACAGAGAAAGAAGGCTTCTTGTCCGGCGAAGCAACGGGAGCGTCCGGCGCCTTATTCGAGTCGTCCTTGGAAGCATCGGAATCAGTGGTTGCGTCAGAGCCGGAGCCGTTGTTAGAGCCGGTGCCAACGGACGAATCGCTCGAGCCAGTGGAAGAGTCAGAGGAACCAGCGTCGGTCGAACCAGAGGCGGCGCTGTCCGTATTGCCGGCAGAGCTTGAAGACGAATCGCCCGCAGCAGAGCCGTTTGAATCGGAGCCGTTCGAGGTAGAGCCGTTGTTGGTAGTGCCACCAGCAGAGCCATCACCGTCAGCATCGGTCGAGGGCGCATCCATCCTGTCATCGTTAGCATCGTCACGCGAGTCGTCATTCGAATCAGGCGTCGGCGAGGGCGCCGGCGTAGGTTCGGGCTGCACGGGCGTCGCAGCGGCCTCGTCCTCGGCGATATAAACCAAGCAGTCCTTCAGCTCATTGCGGTAGCGGTTCTTCCAGCCCTCATGATACTGGGGCTGGCTCGAAAACTTGGTCGCGACGTTATTGACCACGCTGTTGGCAAGTGCCGTCACAAACTCGCGGTCGGACATATCATTGGAAAGATTCGCCCAACGGAAGAAGTCCCTGCAACCACCGGTGCCGCACATGTTGGTGATGCTCCAGACCATGCCCTTGACGCAATCGGCGCGGCCGGAAATATCAATGCCCAAGCCGCTCTTGAGCCACGCCTCGGTCACCGCATAGTACGAGTTGTACGCATAGGCATCCTGAAGCGCCGAGAACTCAGCAGGGTCGGTATTGTAGGCGCCCTGGAAAGTCTCCTGCGCTATGCGGCCCAGCTCGGTAAGCTGGCCGTTCTCGTACATAGCATTGTTCGCGTTGGAAATCTCGCTGCCGCGATCGATCGCGTCCTTGAGCATGCTGTATTTTTCGGGGTTGTAGTTGTAGGCCTGCTTCATAAACGGGATGAGCGACCAACGGCGATCGAACTGGTAATAGCCCAGTGCGTTATAGCCGTCCCCATACGAAAAGCCCTGGTTGTAGTTGCCATGGCTCTCGTACTTGGTAAAGTACTTCATCTCGGGGGTGACGTTGACAAACGAAACGCCCTGGACCGACCGCAGCACGCCCGAGAAGGACTGCTGGGTGTAAAGACCCTTATCGATATCGGTGGCATCCGAGGCGACGCCCGGTGTGGGCTCCTCGGCAGCAGCGGGCGCCGGCGCGGTAACGGTGCCAAACGAAAGTGCCAACGTCAGTCCCGCCACAATAGCGGAATGCTTGGGCTGCATAAGATCCTCCCTGCATTGGTGTAGTTAAAGTGCAGTTTGCAAAGATAAGAGTAAGTATTGCAGCTCGCCCGTTGTTGCACAACAACCCCTCGGTAAACGGCAACAACCCTCCGCGAAATCTTAAGGAATTGTGTTCGCCCTACAGCTTGATGTCGAAGTTGATCTCGGGGACGGTGGCTAGGTCGGCCAGCGTCACGCCGTCGACGTACTTTTCGATCACATCGTCCAGGCCGCGCCAGAACTTGACCGTGGAGCACAGGTCGCTGCGGGTGCAGCTGTTGTCGATGCCATCGCACGCCACCGGCGCCGTGCTGCCCTCGACGGCGCGCAGGATGTCGCCAGCGCGAACCTCGGCCGGGTCCTTGGCCATCATGTAGCCGCCGCCCTTGCCGCGCACGCTCTTAAGTAGGCCCGCCTTCATGAGTGGACGGACCAGCTGCTCCAGATACTTTTGCGAGATACGCTCGCGGTCGGCGACCTCGCGCAGAGCGATCTTGCCCTCGGCGTCGCCCAGCGCTGCGATATAGATCATCAGTCGGAGGGCATAGCGGCCCTTAGAAGAAATGAGCATACCTACCCTCCCATCGCATCTTGGACAACATAACCAGGTTTGTTTGTCCCAAATCTTAAGTAAGTGGGACAAACACAACAGGTATTTTTGTCCCACAATTTGAAAAGTCGAGTGGATTAGTCGGGTTTTCCCTTGACTAACGCCGAACCCATAGTAACTTTATTCCGAGAAGATTCCTAGGGTTTCGTACACCCATGAGTACACCATATACAGAGAGGGACAGCATGAGCGCAAATCCGCTGCTTTCCATCGAAGGTCTGACCGCCTCCGTGGACGAGAAGACCATCCTCCACAACGTCAACCTTAACGTCGCCGCCGGCGAGACCCACGTGTTGATGGGACCCAACGGCGCCGGCAAGTCCACCCTTGGCCACCTGGTCATGGGCGACCCCGTCTACACGGTCAACGACGGCCGCATCGTCTTTGACGGCCAGGACATCACCGAGCTCACCACCGACAAGCGCTCGCGCGCCGGCCTGTTCCTGAGCTTCCAGGCCCCGGTCGAGATCCCCGGCGTGCCACTGTCGAGCTTTTTGCGCGCCAGTATCGCCGGCCGCCCCGGCCTGGAGATGAAGGGCAAGGAATTCCGCCGTCGCGTGAAGGAGCTCGCGGCCGAACTTAACATGGATACCGCCTACCTCAACCGTGAGCTGGGCGTGGGCTTCTCGGGCGGCGAGAAGAAGAAGGTCGAGATGCTCCAGCTCCTACTGCTGCAGCCCAAGCTCGCCATCCTGGACGAGACCGACTCCGGCCTGGACGTCGACGCGCTTTCCACCGTCAGCCATGGCATGGACGCCTACCGCAAGAGCTGCGACGGCTCCATGCTCATCATCACGCACAACACGCGCATCCTGGAGCACCTGGATGTCGACCGCGTCCACGTTATGGTCAAGGGCCACATCGTGCGCGGGGACGACGCCTCGCTCATCTCCTGGATCGACAAGAACGGCTTTGAGACCTTCGAGCGCGAGGCCGCCGAGCAGCGCGCCCAGGCCGAGGCAGCCGCTGCCGAGCAGCAGGCGTAAAGGGGCGGCGCAATGACCAAGAACCGCACCGAGGTCGCGGACATCGACCGCAGCCTCTACGACTTCACCTATGGCGAGGAGGGATTCGAGCGCCTCGACGCCGGCATCACGCCCGACATCGTGCGCGAGATCAGCGCCAAGAAGGACGAGCCGCAGTGGATGCTCGACCTGCGCCTCAAGTCCCTCGAGATCTTCAACCGCTTCCCGGATCCGTCGTGGGGCCCCTCCATCGAGGGCCTGGACATGGACAACATCGTCACCTACGTCAAGCCCAACACCGACCAAAAGCACGACTGGGAGTCGGTGCCCGACGACATCAAGAACACCTTTGAGCGCCTGGGTATCCCCGAGGCCGAGCGCAGCTACCTGGCAGGCGTCGGCGCGCAGTACGACTCCGAGCTCGTCTACCACAACATGCAGGACACCGCGTCCAAGATGGGCATCGTCTATTCCGGTATCGAGGAGGCCCTGCACGACCCGCAGTGGGAGCCGCTCATCCACGAGAAGTTTATGACGCTCATCCCGCCCACCGACCACAAGTTTGCGGCCCTGCACGGCGCCGTGTGGTCGGGTGGCTCGTTTGTCTACGTGCCCAAGGGCACCAAGCTCGATTTTCCGTTGCAGAGCTACTTCCGCCTCAACGCCAAGGGTGCCGGTCAGTTTGAGCACACGCTCATCATCGTCGAGGACGACGCCGACCTGCACTTTATCGAGGGCTGCTCCGCGCCCAAGTACAACGTGGCCAACCTTCACGCCGGCGCCGTCGAGCTCTTTGTGGGCAAACGCGCGCACCTGCGCTACTCGACCATCGAGAACTGGTCCAAGAACATGTACAACCTCAACACCAAGCGTGCACGCGTGGACGAGGACGGCGACATCGAGTGGATCAGCGGTTCCTTCGGCAGCCACGTGGGTTACCTCTACCCCATGAGCGTGCTCAACGGCCGCCGCGCCCGCTCGAGCTTTACCGGCATCACCTTTGCCGGCGCCGGCCAGAATCTCGACACCGGCTGCAAGGTCGTGCTCAACGCGCCCGAGACCTCGGCGACCGTCGAGACCAAGGGCATCTCCAAGAGCGGCGGCATCCAGACGTTCCGCAGCTCCATCGTGGCCACGCCCAAGGCCGAAGGCTCCAAGGCAACCGTGAGCTGCCAGTCGCTGATGCTCGACGACCAGAGCCGCTCCGACACCATCCCGGCCATGGACATCCGCGCCAAAAACGTCGACATCGGCCACGAGGCAACCATCGGCCGCATTGGCGACGACAAGGTGTTCTACCTCATGAGCCGCGGTATCTCCGAGGAAGAGGCCCGCACTATGATCGTCAACGGCTTTGCCAACCCGGTCTCCAAGGAGCTGCCGCTGGAGTACGCCGTCGAGATGAACAACCTGATCAAGCTCGAGATGGAAGGAGCGATCGGATAATGAAACAGACCACGAACACCGCTGCTACCACGCTTGAACAGGTAAACGCGATGCCTGCAGCTACCTGGGGCTGGCTGAAGATGAACCAGACCAAGCTCGAGCTTTCCGACGAGCTTGCCGCCGCTCCTGCCGAGGCCGTGGAGGTCGAGGGCCTGGACAAGCAGCTCCTCGGCGCGGACGACGCGTTCGACAACGCTATGGATGCCATGGCCGAGCGCTTCCCCGAGCGCCGCGCCTCCGCTCCCGGTGATGCCGCCGACCGCGCCCGCATCACGCCCGAGACCGAGCTCGACGTGCCAGCCACCTCCGTCTACCAGGCCGGAGCCATCAAGCTCGAGGAGGAGCTCTCCCCCGCTGAGGCCTTCGAAACTGGCATGGGCGAGGCCGCCTACGCTTACCTAGCAGACCACGCTACCAAGCGCATCGTCATCGATGTGCCCGCATATAAGCACGCCACGGCTACCATTCGCGTGAGCGGCGTCGACGCAGCGGCTGCGATTGCCGCTATCGACGTCGTCGCCCGTCCGCAGGCCACGCTTGACCTGCACATCGCCCTGGACTCTCCCGTTGCCGGCGAGGGCGTCGTGGGCTCCGTACTGCGCGTGTGCGCCCACGAGTACGCCACCGTCAATGTGACCTGCACACAGACGCTCGACGATAGCTGGATCGCACTCGACGACACCGGTCTGTTTTTGGACGAGGGCGCTCGCGTCAACGTGCAGCACACCGTTCTGGGTGCCGGCGCCAGCGCCACCGGCCTTGCCGGCGACCTGCTGGGCGACACCGCTAAGGTCACTATCGACACTGATTACCTGGGCGCTCGCGAGCAGGTGCGCGACTTTAACTACGAGCTGCGCCACCGCGGCCGCAAGACCGAGTGCGAGATCGACGCCAACGGCGTGCTGACCGGCACGTCCAAGAAGGTCTACCGCGGCACCATCGACCTCGTGCACGGCTGCAAGGGCGCAACCGGCACCGAACGCGAGACGGTGCTGCTCGCCAACAAGGGCGTCGACAACAAAACCGTCCCTGTCATCCTCTGCGACGAGGACGACGTCGCCGGCAACCACGGCGCCACCATTGGCCATGTCCGCGACGAGCAGCTATTCTACCTCGCCTGCCGCGGCCTCGACCAAAATGCCGCCGAGGACCTGTTCATCCGCGCCAAGCTGGAGGACGCCGCGCTCTCTGCCGCCGACGAGCGCACCCGCGCCGCCGTCATCCGCCTGGGCAACAACCTGATCGATAACTTTGAAGAGGAGCTCGCATGATCGACACTGAGCACGTTAAATGCGATACCTGCACCGCCCCCGAGCCCATGGAGCTCGATGCCAGCGACGAGGCTTCGCGTGGCTGGCCTACCGTGGACATCGAGACCAACCCCTACAAGGGCCAGTTCCCGCTGTTCCAGCAGCACCCCGAGATCGCCTTCCTCGATAGTGCCGCCACCGCGCAGCGTCCCGCCTGTGTGCTCGACGCCGAGCGCGACTTCTACCAGCGCATGAACGCCAACCCGCTGCGCGGTTTGTACTCGCTGTCCGTCGAGGCCACCGACGCTATCGCGAAGGTTCGCCAGCAGATCGCCGACCTCATCGGCGCCTCCCAGGCTAACGAGGTCGTCTTCACCCGCAACACGAGCGAGTCGCTCAACCTGGTCGCCAAGAGCTTTGCGCCTACGGTGCTCGAGCCCGACGACGAGGTCGTCATCACCATCATGGAGCACCACTCCAACCTGATCCCGTGGCAGCAGGTCTGCCGCGAGACCGGCGCCAAGCTCGTCTACCTCTACCCTACCAAGACCGGCCAGCTCACCACCGAGGAAGTTCTTGCCAAGGTAGGTCCCAAGACAAAGATCCTGGCCGTGGGTCAGGTCTCCAACGTGCTGGGCGTCGAGAACCCGGTCAAGAACCTCGGCAAGCTCGTGCACAAGTACGGCGGCTACCTGGTCGTCGACGGCGCGCAATCGCTGCCGCACATGCCGGTTAACGTGGCCGACCTGGGTGCCGACTTCTTTGCCTTTAGCGCGCACAAGGCCATGGGTCCCATGGGCATCGGCGTGCTGTGGGGCAAGATGGACCTGCTCAACGCCATGCCGCCCATGCTCACCGGCGGCGAGATGATCGACTCTGTCACCGAGCAGGACGCCGTCTGGGCGCCCGTCCCCGAGAAGTTCGAGGCCGGCACGCAGGACGCCGCCGGCATCTTCGCCACGGGTGCAGCCCTCGACTACCTGGTCAACACGGTGGGCTACGAGAATATCCAGGCCCGCGAGCAGGCACTCGTCCACTACCTGATGGGCGAACTCATGCAGCTCGACTTTGTCCAGATCATCGGTTCCATCTACTGGGACAACCACCACGGCGTCGTGAGCTTTAACGTTAAGGGCATCCACCCGCACGACGTCGCGAGCATCATGGACATGGACGGTGTGTGCATCCGCGCCGGCCACCATTGCGCACAGCCGCTGCTCACCTGGCTGGGCGTCGAGAACCTCGCCTGCTGTCGCGCCAGCGTGGCCTTCTATAACGACAAGGCCGATATCGACAAGTTCATCGCCGGCCTGCATCATGTTTGGAGCACGTTCAATGGGTAATCTGTACACCTCCACCACGTTTATGGAGCACAACTCGCACCCCGACTACAAGTACGAGATGGACGCTCCCACGCATGAGCACGACGGCATCAACCCCAGCTGCGGCGACGAGCTCACCTTGCAGCTGCGTGTCGAGAACGGTGTGATCGAGGAGGCAGCCTTTACCGGTCATGGCTGCGCCATCAGCCAGGCCAGCGCCGACATCATGGCCGACCTCATCACCGGCGAGACGGTCGAGGAGGCACGCCGTCTGGCCGAGCTCTTCCTTGCCATGATCCGCGGCGAACAGCTTTCCGAGGAGGACCTGGAAGACCTGGACGAGGCCGCCCAGCTCCAGGACATCTCGCACATGCCCGCCCGCGTCAAGTGCGCCGAGCTCGCCTGGCGCACCCTCGACGGCATGCTCACGGGACAAAATAATCAGTAGTATTTGTCCCAAATCTTAAGTATTTTGTTGGCCGAATCGCTTGACATGAGCGGTTCGGCCATTTTCTATTCCGAGCCCTCGGCCTGAGCCTTCACCTGCGCATAAGCGCGCACAATACGAGAGACGGTGCTCTTGCTGATTCCCGTATACCGTTCGATCTCGCGCACCGTGTAGCCGCAATCGTGCAGGGCGAAAATGATTTCGTCTCGCCGCGAGGGCGCAACGGTCTTGAGCTCATTAAGCGGAACGCCCAGCCTCCTGGCCATCTTGTCGGCAAACGCATGCCGCTCCCACTCGGTCTCATCCATATCGTGAATCACGGGATCGGAACCATCGGGCGTCTTGAGTGAGTAGTCGATAAAGCCCCCTGCCGATCCAAAGAGTTCGAGCACCGTGGACGGATCCGAAAAGCCCTTCGCTACATCGCCGTCATACATCCGCAGATACTCGGCAAAGCTGCTCCACGGATAGCGCTCGATCAGGGCGATGCCCGCCTCCTGCGGATTAGCATGAACATAGCGAATAGCGGCCATCAGATAACGGTCGGTATCGAGCGAACGCCGGTCAAAACGGTTCTGGAACAGATGGCCCGTGCGCCCGGTGCGCTTATTGAACCGCCGCGCGTACGTCAAAAGCAGCCGGTGCATCGCCGCGCTCATCCTGTCCTCGTAATCCGCAAGCACCAGATGCACGTGATTGCCCATAAGGCACCAAGCGATAACTGTCACGCCCGCCTCCCGGCAGCAGTCGCGCATCAGTTCCAAAAACTCCCACCGGTCTTCATCGCCCTCAAAGATGAGCTGCTTGCCCGTACCGCGGGCACAGACATGGTAAAAGCCGGTAACCGTTCTCCAAACGCGCTGCATGGCGCTCCCTTCGCCGGGATCTGCTTGTCATCCAATACAGCACGATTGAAGCGTGCCATCAAAACATTCACGCAAAACGATACGCTCGCGCGGCCAAAGGCGGTAAACGGGCGGCGAACGGCGTCATTGCAACAGGTCAACCCCTGCAACGCCTACAAGAGCTGACCAAAAGCTTGCCCAGGACTGACCCCCTATACGGAAGTTCACGACCACAGAACATCGAGTTAAACCGTTTCAATTAAAACTTCCGGGCTTCTCGCTACGAAAACTGAGCCGTTCGCCGAATATTCCGTGCATTTCGCGGTATTATAGGGGCTGCATGTCATGTCCCTTTCGAAGGGTCGCCCGGCAATCGCCAGCCACGACCCCCAGACGGGACGCCAACACGATAGAGAGGAGAGGCATGCAGTACTCACAGGAAGTGGAGAACATGTGCCCCGTTGCCAAGGGTGCATACCACGGCCCCGCACCCATCCCCGAGGAGGGCAAGTGGGTCCAGGCTAAGGAGATTTCCGACATCTCCGGTCTTACGCACGGTGTGGGTTGGTGCGCACCTCAGCAGGGCGCCTGCAAGCTCACGCTGAACGTCAAGGACGGCATCATCGAGGAGGCCCTCGTTGAGACCATCGGCTGCTCGGGCATGACCCACTCTGCCGCCATGGCTTCCGAGATCCTTCCCGGTAAGACCATCCTCGAGGCCCTCAACACCGACCTCGTCTGCGACGCCATCAACGTTGCTATGCGCGAGATCTTCCTGCAGATCGTTTACGGCCGCAGCCAGACCGCGTTCTCCGAGGGCGGCCTGCCCGTGGGCGCCTCCCTCGACGACCTTGGCAAGGGCCTTCGCTCTCAGGTCGGCACCATGTTCGGCACCAAGGCCAAGGGCGCTCGTTACCTCGAGCTCGCTCAGGGCTACGTCACCCGTATGGCTCTCAACGACAAGAACGAGATCATCGCATTCGAGTTCCTGAACCTCGGCAAGTTCACCGACGCCGTCAAGGCCGGCAAGACCCCCGAGGAGGCCATCGCTGGCGCTATGGGCCACTATGGTCAGTGGGAGAACGCTGCCAAGTACATCGACCCGCGCACCGACGAGGAGACTCACTCCGTCGCCAGCGTGTTCCCGGTTCACGAGTAGAAAGGGAGGGAAATAACTATGACTGTTACGTTCGAAGGTTACGAGCGCCGCGCTGACAAGATCAACAAGTGCCTCGCCGACAACGGCATCGCCTCCCTCGAGGAAGCTCTGCAGATCTGCACCGACAAGGGCTTCAACCCGCGTGAGATCGTCAACAACACCCAGTCCATCGCCTTCCAGAACGCCGAGTGGGCCTACACCCTCGGCTGCGCTCTCGCTGTCAAGCGTGGCGCCAAGACCGCTTCTGAGGCTGCCGCCATCATCGGCGAGGGCATCCAGGCCTTCACCGTTCCCGGCTCCGTCGCCGAGGACCGCAAGGTCGGTCTGGGCCACGGCAACTTGGGCGCTATGCTGCTCTCCGACGACACCGAGTGCTTCGCCTTCCTGGCCGGCCACGAGTCCTTCGCTGCCGCTGAGGGCGCTATCGGCCTGGCTCTGAACGCCAACAAGGCTCGCAAGAAGCCGCTGCGCGTCATCCTCAACGGTCTGGGCAAGGACGCTGCTCAGATCATCGCCCGCATCAACGGCTTCACCTACGTGAAGACCCAGTTCGACTACTACACGGGCGAGCTCAAAGTCGTCGAGACCATCCCCTACTCCGATGGTCCCCGCGCTGCCGTTAACTGCTACGGCTCCGACGACGTCCGCGAGGGCGTTGCCATCATGTGGCACGAGAACGTCGACATCTCGATCACCGGTAACTCCACCAACCCCACGCGCTTCCAGCACCCCGTCGCTGGCACCTACAAGAAGGAGCGCATCGAGGCTGGCAAGAAGTACTTCTCCGTCGCTTCTGGTGGCGGCACTGGCCGTACCCTGCACCCGGACAACATGGGCGCCGGCCCTGCCTCTTACGGCATGACCGACACCATGGGCCGTATGCACTCCGACGCCCAGTTCGCCGGTTCTTCCTCCGTGCCTGCGCACGTTGACATGATGGGTCTCATCGGCATGGGCAACAACCCCATGGTCGGTGCCACCGTCGCCTGCGCTGTCGCCGTCGAGGAGGCCCTCAAGGCCTAATCGCGCCCGCGCGATGCTCATATAGTTGAGCTTTGGAGCCGCTACCTTTCGGGGTAGCGGCTCTTTTTGTTTGCGCTGTCGCAGGGTAGCTAATGCCAATATATCAGTTGGGGCGAAATACGAGATGTGATGAGACAAAGCGTCAGAACGTCCATGACGCCCACCTGCCATATTTGCCCTTTACCGATTTGCCGAGTCTTTGCGGCCCCATTGCCGATCACCCGTGCGACAATGCGCCGAACGAGAAAGGAATCCGATGGAATCGACTGATGTACTGGTAATTGGATCTGGCATTGCGGGCCTTTGCGCCGCCATCGAAGCGGCGCGCACGGGTGCAACCGTCACTGTGGCAAGCGCCGGCAAGATTATGAGTGGATCGAGCTTCTTCCCCGGAACCTGGGGCCTGGGGCTTATCGGACCCGTTAACGAAGACGACGAACAAGACCTCATCGACACCATTCAGACCGTTGGTGGCGGCGTCGCCGACCCCGAGCTTGTCCAGACGTTTGTCCACAGCATTCCCCAGGCAATTGAATGGCTTGAGCAAGACCTGGGCGTTGAGCTCCAGCGTCCGCAAAGCGCTGAGAGCGCTCAGCAAAAGCAATTTATCCCCTGCTTTGACCACAAGACGCGCATGTGGCGCGGCCTCACCCGCAAGCCCCTTGAGGACGCTCTGGCGACCCGGATCGAGTCACTCGGCATTCGCCTGCTCCCCCGCCATGAGCTTATCGACCTTGTTGAGGACACGGACGGAAAGATTGTCGGTGCCACGCTCTACGACCGGACAAACGCGCGTCTCGTGCCTATGGCCCCTAAGGCCACGATCATCGCAGCCGGTGGCACAGGCGGCCTGTTCGAGCGCAGCCTCACTTCCACCGACGTGCTCAGCTCATCACAGGCTATCGCGGTGGCGCACGGTGTGTCCCTTACTAATATAGAGTTCATGCAGATGATGCCCGGCTTCATCGAGCCCAAGCGCAACCTGGTCTTCAACGAGAAAACCTGGCGTTACGTCACATTTGACCAACCGGTCGATATTGCCGACGGCAAGCTGGACGATCTGCTTGAGCAGCGCTCCGGATATGGTCCTTTCACCTCGCGCTTGGCCTCCCGCGCCATCGACCTCATCATAGATCAGGCAGGTGTTGAGGGCCTGGCGCTCCACTACGACTTCCCCCGCGAGGACGTCCCCGAGTTTGTGCAGAACTTTGCCACCTGGCTACAGGACGAGCACGGAATCGCGCCGACCGACAAGATGCGCGTGGCGATGTATGCCCACGCCGCTAACGGCGGTATCAAGATCGACAAGACCGCATATACGGGCGTTGAGGGCCTCTACGCCTGTGGCGAGGCAACAGGCGGCATGCACGGCGCCGACCGCATTGGCGGCTTGTCGAGTGCCAACGGCATCGTATTCGGGCGCATCGCGGGCGCATCGGCAGCCCAGGCAGCACAGAATGCACCTGAGGCAGCCCTGAAGGCGGATATCGCCCTCCCCCAGTACGGCATTGCCACAACAGACGCCGAGCGCCTGACACACGGCCTTAAGCACACGATGAGTACCTATTGCATGATTAACAGGACCGAGACGGGCCTATCAAAGGCACTACACGAGCTTGAGGGCTTGAAGACGGAGGCAACGACCTTAAGCACACAGAAAGTCCAGGACAGCGAAGTCGCAGCCCTCACCCGCCTGCAATCGCAGATTCAACTAGCACAGGAAATGGTCAAAGCCATGCGCGCACGGACCGAAAGCCTCGGATCGCACTATCGATCGAATTAAACTGGACACCTATCTAAAGCAGGGCACAACTAATCGATATCTATGGGCCCCGTGAGCTCGAAGTGGCACGGGGCCGATTCGTGTCCGTACGGCAGCGTATCCTTATTCTGAATACGGAGCGGGCAAAGCTCGCATAGACAATAGGCCAGCGAGGAGGAGATATGGACAGTAGAGATATCGAGAAGTGGCGTGTCGAACTTGATAGCTACGCCAATGTAGAAGACGGCGTTGAGTATTGGCTCGCACGAGATTTAATGGAACCCATGGGGTACACGCGATGGGAAAACTTCGCCGAAGTTGTTAAGAGGGCAAAAGTCTCGTGCGAAACAAACAAAACTCCAGTTGATTCCCATTTTCGTGACACCACGAAAATGGTAATTGCCGGTGTCGCCGCTCGCGCGGTTAAAGACTACAAACTTACGCGCTATGCATGCTATTTAATCGCCCAGAACGGAGATTCAAACAAGCCAGAGATTGCACTCGCCCAGGCATACTTTGCCGTGCAGACGCGCCGCCAAGAGCTCATAGAGCAGCGCTTCGCAGAGATTCAGCGCTTACAGGCGCGCCACTCGCTATCCGATTCAGAGAAACAGCTCTCGGGTATTGCATTCAAACGCGGCGTGGACTCCAAAGGATTCGCGATCATCAAGTCGAAGGGCGATGAAGCGTTATTCGGCGGCAGAAGCACGGCGGAAATGAAGCAGCAGCTCGGCATACCCAAGAGCGCGGCATTGGCGGACAGGTTAGCCGATGTCCTCATCAAAGCAAAGGACCTTACGAACTCGATGACGGCCTTCAACGCCGAGGAACACGACCTATACGGTCTGGACCATATCAAGCAAGAGCACGTTGAGAACAACGCAAGCGTGCGTGGCAGCCTCATCGACCGCGGAATTGTCCCCGAGAACCTGCCGCCTGCCGAGGATACAAAAAAGCTCGAGCGTCGCGTGAAGGCAGACGAAAAGAAACTCAAGGAAGGTACTGACGGTTTTACCGATCCCCAGGGTAGACTCGATCTGTGAAAGCGGCCGCGCTCTTTCGGGTCCGACCACATGCGAGGTCAACAAAAAAGACGGCCAACTTTCGCTGACCGTCTTAACATACTTTGGTGGGCCGTCAGGGGGTCAGCCTGCTGCGCAGGCGGCCGCTGCGGCGCTTCGCGCCTTGCGCGCTGCGCTGGCAAATGCTCGCGCATTTCCTCAGCAACGCGCCCTTACGGGTTCGACCCCATGTACTGTTAACAAAAAAAGACGGCCAACTTTCGTTGACCGTCTAAACATGCTTTGGTGGGCCGTCAGGGGGTCGAACCCTGGACCTTGGGATTAAGAGTCCCCTGCTCTACCAACTGAGCTAACGACCCAAAGCTAAAGTCCGTTGTGGCGGACTTTAGAGGAGATATCGTGTGGTGGGCCGTCAGGGGGTCGAACCCTGGACCTTGGGATTAAGAGTCCCCTGCTCTACCAACTGAGCTAACGACCCGATATCAACACAAAGCAAGAACTGGGGTGGGTAAAGGGACTCGAACCCTCGACCTACGGGACCACAACCCGTCGCTCTAGCCAACTGAGCTACACCCACCGTGTCCTGTGCGCTTCGCGCTCGACTATTATTGCAAGGAACGCCACGCGATGCAAGCCCCAATTTTCAAGAATTTTGAAAAGAGTTTTTCGGATCCATTTCGAGCATTTCCCACCGGTTTCATAGGAGTAAACTTGCCCCACTGCAAATCCTCGAAAGGACCGGCATGAAAGAACTCTCCAACCGCACGGCAAGATTTACCGATTCGGTCATCCGCCGCATGACACGCATCTCCAATAAGTATGGCGCCGTCAATCTCTCGCAGGGCTTCCCCGACTTCGATCCCCCGGCGCAGCTGCTCAACAGCCTGAGCGCCATCGCCAGCGACCCAAAGCCGCTCTACCACCAGTACTCCGTCACCTGGGGCTCTCAGGCCATGCGCGAGGCGCTCGCCGCCAAACAGGAGCACTTTATGGGCATGCCGGTCGACCCCAACCAGAATATCGTGGTCACCTGCGGCTCCACCGAAGCCATGATGGCCGCCATGATGACGGTCACGAACCCCGGCGACAAGGTCATTATCTTCTCGCCGTTCTACGAGAACTACGGCGCCGACACGATCCTTTCGGGTGCCGAGCCCATCTACGTGCCGCTCAACCCGCCCACATTCGATTTTGACCGAGAGACGCTCGAGGCAGCCTTCCGCGACAACGATCCCAAGGCCATCGTCCTGTGCAACCCTTCCAACCCCTGCGGCAAGGTCTTTACGCGCGAGGAGCTCACCTTTATCGCCGACCTCTGCAAAAAGTACGACGCCTACTGCATCACCGACGAGGTCTACGAGCACATCGTCTACGCGCCCCACGAGCACGTGTACATGGCCACGCTGCCCGGCATGTTTGAGCGCACCATCAGCTGCAGCTCGCTGTCCAAGACCTACTCCATCACCGGCTGGCGCCTGGGCTACACCATCGCTCCTGCCGAAATCACCGAGCGCATCAAGAAGGTCCACGACTTCCTCACCGTAGGCGCCGCCGCTCCCCTGCAAGAGGCCGTCGTTACCGCCCTCAATTTCGACGATAGCTATTACCGGGAGGTCCTCGACCTCTACACCGCCAAGCGCGACCTATTCTGTCAGGGACTCGACAGCATCGGCCTTACGCACAACGTGCCGCAGGGCGCCTACTACGTGATGATGGATATCTCGGAGTTTGGCTATGACAGCGACCTCGACTTCTGCGAGGATTTGGCCTCCAAGGTGGGCGTGGGCGCCGTTCCGGGCTCGAGCTTCTTCCGCGAGCCCGTCAACCACCTCATCCGCTTCCACTTTGCCAAGCGAGACGAAACGCTCAACGCTGCGCTGGAGGACCTCAAGTCTCTGCGTGATAAAATCGAGCCGCGCGGGTAAGGACGGTCAGTAACTAAAGGCACTAAAGAAACCTCGTGAACCCGTTGGGCCACGAGGTTTCTTTTTATAGCGACCTCATTTATTTTTTAGAGCGCTATACTTTAGTCACGGAGCAACTCGTCCCAGAGAGGAATACTATGGCAGAGCAGCAGCTTATCGGAGCGCTCGAGGCCGGCGGCACCAAGATGGTCTGCGCCACGGGCTATGCAGACGGCACGGTCCTGGAACGCGAGCAGATTGCGACCACGACCCCGCAGGAGACCGTTGAGGCCGTCAACGCATGGTTTGCCGACAAGGGCATCGCCGCGCTGGGCATCGGCGCCTTTGGCCCCACCGCAGTCAACCCTGCCTCGCCCCAATACGGCAAGATCCTGGAGACGCCCAAAACGGCATGGCACTACTTTGACCTGCTGGGCACCATCCAAAACGAGCTCAATATTCCCTGCGGCTACGACACCGACGTCAACGTCGCCTGCCTGGGCGAGGTCACCTTTGGTTGCGCCCAGGGCCTCACTGACGTGGTGTATCTGACCATCGGTACCGGCGTGGGCGCCGGCGTGCTCTCGGGCGGTAAGCTCGCGCACGGCATGATGCATCCCGAGGCCGGCCACATCCTGGTCACGCGCGACCCGCGCGACACCATTGGCGAGCACAGCGGCTGCCCCTTCCACGACAACTGCCTCGAGGGCCTCATCGCCGGTCCCGGCGTCAAAAAGCGCTGGGGTGGCAAGAGCGCCGGAGAGATGGCCGATGACCCGGAGGCCATGGACCTTCTTGCCGGCTATCTGGCGCAGGCGCTCATGACCTACATCCTGTGCTACGCACCGCAGAAGATCGTCATCGGTGGCGGCGTGGCCGACCACACCCCCATCGTGCCGCTCGCGCGCAAGAAGTGCGCCGAGATGCTCAACGGCTACATCGTCACGCCCGAGATGGCCGACATCGATAGCTATATCGTCAACAACAGCCTCGAGGGCAAACAGGGCATTATGGGCTGCTTGGCCCTGGGCGCACAGGCGCTTCAGTAACAGACGCACCCGCAGGGCGTGGCGCGCACGGCAAATCCGACCTACGGAACAACGCCATCACGCCTCATATAAGCCCTCAAATAAAAAAGGTCGCCTAGGACCAAACAATACGTCCTAGGCGGCTTTTTTGGCGCACATCAGCGACCGTAAGAGATATCGGAGCACAACACCCGTTGCCGCTCCACAGCAGTCGATCATCACATCGGTGATCATGCCGGCACGTCCCGGCACAAAGAGTTGAATCGTCTCGTCGATGGAGGGAACGAGCAGCAGGAACACCGCCGTGGGCAGCAGCACGTCAAAGGTGCGCCGCCCCTCATAATCAAAGGCATGCGTTGCCAGGATGCCGAGCACCATATACTCGGTAAAATGCGCGCACTTGCGAACAACAAAGTTGGTCACCCATGCATATGGAAGTCCCACGCCGTGCAGGAAGCCGCGGATAGCTTCCATGACCGTTAGGCTCAGCGAGCCCGACCCCGAGCCGGGAACCAGCGAATTGCCCCAGATCAAGAGCGCCATCAGGCAGGTCACAACCGCCCATTTTCGATTGATCTTAACCATGCAGAAGTTATGCCTCCGCGCGGAGCGGGGCGAAGCTGGCGGTACCGCCCTCGATAACGCTCAGATAGGCACGGCCCGTACGCTTGGCGGTAGAGGACTGCAGGCGCTCGATCTCTTCCTCGAGGATCTGATTGACGCGCTCGTGACGACGATTTTCCATAATGCCGGCGGCAATAGCCTCGGCCCGCTCGATGCCCTCGCGCGAGATACGGGCGGTATCCTCGGGGAACACAGCGCTGTGACGGCCGACATAGGCGGGGGCAGCAGGCTGAGGGGCAGTGACGGGAGCGGGGGCTGCAACAGGAGCAGGCCCGTCAATCTCATCCAGAATCGCGGTGGCGGCGGCCCACATGTCCTCGTGGCCCGAGTAATCGGCCATGGGGACATCAACCTCGAGCGAAGCGTCCGGAAGGTCGCCGGTGTCGATGCGATCTTGGGCATCAATCGATGCGGTGATGGCTGCAGGCTCATCGAGGTCATCGAGATCGATGTCCGCGACACCGGAGATGATAGGCATGCTGGCGAGGTTTGCGTTGTACGGCGCAGCCTCAGCCGCCTGCTGCTGGGCAGGAGCGCCCCAAAGCGAGCTTTCGGCGGCGCGGCGGGCGGCAACGGCCTCCTCGTCCGCGGTCATGGCTTCATCAACGTACGAATTATCGGCAGAAGCGTTCGCGTCCGCCGAGGTAGCGCTGCAGGCGTTATTGGCTGCCGCGTTGGCAACGAGTGCCACGAAAGCCGCCGTGCTGCCCGCAGGGGCGGCCTGGGAGCCCGACACGGCGCGTGCCGCGGCGGCGATGTCATCGCGATTGAAGGAGCCGGTCTGCCCGCCGTTGGTGAGCTCGTCGATGGCGACTTGATAGACGTCGCGCGAGCGCGCAGGGTCGCAGCTCACCGGCGAATCGTCGTCGAGCATACTGTCGATCATGGACCAAGCCTCGTCCTCGTCCATAGCATCTGCGGCTCGAGCAATGGTGGGAACACCATCATCGGCATGACGGCGCTGGAACGCACCAGTCAGGCCGGAAAGGAATGCCGAGGTAGACTGCTCCGCCTGAGCCTGAGAAGCAGAAGCCGCAGCGTAAGGAGTCGCATCCTGCTGCTGAGCTGGGATCGAGGCGGTCTTGAACTCGCTTTGATGCTGATTGAGATTGGCGGCACCGCCCATGGCATCGGGCTGGAACAGACGCTCTTCACGCTGCGCACGATACTCGGAGATGCCCAGCGAGGCGGCATAGATACCCACGCCCGCCACCGCGCCCACGGCGAAGGGAACCGCACCCGCCACGACCGTCTCGTTCACCGACGAAAACGGCAGCGTCGCGGCATACATAACCACGGGAGCGGCAAGGCCGATCCCGCACGAAAGTCCGGCAAGGACTGCTCGTTGTGTTGCATCAGAAGAAGCCATGAGCTCTCCCCATCTTCCAGCACCCAAATCGCATCATTCAGTTGGCTGCGCGAGAGAAGATGAAGCGGGGCTATGCCCCAAAGCAACGGTATATGGTTCGTTTCATCTGCGTTTTCCGTCGCGAAGCTTAAAAGCTATTATGCGAAACCGCCCTGCCGATTGCAAGCGACGATGTCGGATTGAAACGGGAAACCTGCTGCTCGTCGGTCTTACGGTCAAAAATAAGCGCGGAGCGGCGCTATGGAAAAGGGCCGAGGCTCAAAGCCCCGACCCTTTATCGCATTGATGACTATCGCTGCGCGTGGATGACAACCTAGAACGTCTGCTCGTAATCGCTGTGTTTTTTGGCCGAACGCACCAGGAACTCCTGGTTGGTGTTGGTGCCCTTAAGACCCTTGATAAACGATGCGGCTGCGCGCTCGGTGTTGTTCATGCCGGCAAGAATGCGACGCAGACCAAAGACAAACGGGCGCATCTGCTCGTCGACCAACAGGTCCTCGTTACGTGTACCGGAGGCAACGGGGTCGATAGCCGGGAAGATGCGGCGGTCGGCCAGTTCGCGGTCGAGCTTAAGCTCCATGTTGCCGGTGCCCTTGAACTCCTCAAAAATGACCTCGTCCATCTTGGAACCGGTGTCGATAAGGGCAGAGGCCAGGATGGTGAGCGAGCCACCGTTCTCGATATTGCGGGCTGCACCCAGGAAGCGTTTGGGCGGATACAGTGCCGCCGAATCGACGCCGCCCGAAAGGATGCGGCCCGAGGCGGGCGCCGCCAAGTTGTAGGCGCGGGCGAGGCGCGTGATGGAGTCGAGCACCACCACGACGTCGCCACCCAGCTCTACGATGCGCTTGGCGCGCTCGATGACGAGCTCTGCCACGCGGGTGTGGTTGTCGGCAGGCATATCGAAGGTCGACGCTACAACCTCACCCTTGATGGAACGCTGCATATCGGTGACCTCTTCGGGGCGCTCGTCGACGAGCAGGCAGATGAGGTGCACCTCGGGGTTGTTAATCGAGATAGACTGGCAGATCTTCTTGAGGATCGTGGTCTTGCCGGCCTTGGGTGGGGACACGATCAGGCCACGCTGACCCTTGCCGATCGGCGACACGATGTCGATGGCGCGACCGGTAATAGAGTCCTTGCCGTGCTCCATGCGCAGCGGCTCGTTGGGATAGACCGGGGTGAGGTCGCCGAACTTGGGACGGTTGCGAATCTGCTCGGGGTCAAGACCGTTGACGGTCGTGATTTTGGCGAGGCCGGCGCGCTTGTCGCCGCCGCGCGAAGGACGCAGCGAGCCCTCGATGACGTCGCCCGTGCGCAGGCGCGCGGAGCGAATGAGGTAGGCAGGCACGAAGGCGTCGTCGTTGGACTTCATGTAGCCATGGGCGTGGATGATGCCGGAGCTGTCCGGGCGAATCTGCAGAATGCCCTTGATGTCGCGGAAGCCCTCGGCCTTCGCGGCAGTGGTGTAGATCTCCTCGACGAGCTCGGCCTTCTTCTTGCCCGTCGTCTCGATCTCAAACTCCTTGGCCTTTTCGCGCAGTTCGGCGACCTTCATGGCAGCGAGCTCCTCGCGCGAAAGCGTGGGCTCGGTGGGAGCGGCATTACGCTCCTTGTTGCGTTGCTTGCGATCGCGCTGGCGGTTGCGACGGTCGTTGTTGCGCACGTCCTTGCGCTCGTTGCGCTCCTCGTTGCGCTTGTGCTGGCGACGGTTGGGGCGAGTGCCGTCTTCGCCCTCGGCGGGGGCGGCACCATCGGTTGCGGCGGTGTCAACATTGGCCACAGCGGCGTCATTGGCCTCGGCGCCGGAATCGACCTGTGCTTCGACATCAGCCTGCTGCTCGGCGGCCTTGGCCTTAACGGACTTCTTGCGACCGCGCTTGGGCTTCTCGGATGCAGGCTGTTCGACGTCCTGGGGCTCGACGGCATCAGTCGATGCATCGGCGGTCGTCTCGGCGGAATCCTCGGACGCACCCTTCTTGGCAGCCTTAGCCTTGGACGTGCGCTTAGCAGCAGTGCGACTGCTGCGACCGGGACGGACGTCGGCGGGCTCGGCATCGGCAGAAACGGCCTCGGAAGTCGTAGCATCCTGGACGGGTACATCGGCAGCAGTTGAGGACTTGGCGGTCACCGCAGCATCCCGAGCGGCGGCGGCTGCGGCTGCGGCCTTCTCGGCCTCGACAAAGGCCTTGGGCTTGCGACCGCGACGGTGCGGGCGCAAAGCCGGATCGACAACGGGAACTTCGTTGGCCTCGACAGGCGCAGCGGGCTCAACAGGCGATGTGCCCTCCCCTGCCGCGGAACGGACCGAAGCCTCAGTGAGCTCGGGGGCTACCTGTTCCGCAACCTGCTCGGCCTTAGCAGCCGTGCGGCGGCGTGTGCGCGGTGCCGGCTTCTCGGTCGGCAGGTCGGCGGCAGGAGTCTCGATGGCGGCAGGCGTCTCGGGCACAGACGGAGCTGCAAGCTCGGTCAGAGCCGCGGCCTCGCACTCGGCAGCACGACGGCGGGCGCGCACCACCTGGGCCTCGCTAATCTGCGCCAAAGCACGTGCCTGCGCGACCTCATCGGAAATCGGCGCCGAGGAGTCAGCCGCAACGGTGCGCTTGGCGCGCGTCGTGCGCGTGGTACGGCGCTTGGGCTTGGTGACCTCCTCGCCGTCAGCAGCAGGCTTGGCCGTGCGGCGCGTACGCTTGGGCTTTGCCGGAGCAGCCTCCTCACCAGTTGCAGGCACGGCCTTCTCAGCCGTTGCAGCCTTAGGCGTCTCAGGAGCCGAGGCTTGCGCGGGCGCCGCGACCTGGTCCGACGCAACCGGTGCAGCGGGAGCGGCTTGCGTCGTCGTTATTTCGTTTTCTTGCTGTTGATCAGACACAGTGTTTGCTCAACTTTCTTTTCAAGCCCTGTGATCACATGCTCCCTGCATAAACCTTCAGGGCGGCTAAACAGTCTAGTTCCGTTCAAAACGACGGACATCATTGATCTGTATCGAGATGATTGCGTCAACTACGCAGCGTTAGTGTAACACAACCGCCGCCACCTGCAACTTAGTCATCGGGGACGTTCATAAACGACTAGTCAAAAGGGACACTCTTTGGTTTACCACCCACAAATCAGACTGCCTCCGCCAAAACTATGGCGGTTTACTACGACGAATCGCTCAACCGCGACCACTCCGAAACATGTTGAACTAAAACCGCAGGTAGATGCCTTGCGCTTTTTTGCGAAAAGCCGGCGTGGTTGGAGATTCTCAATTCATCGTAGTAAACCGGCATAGTTTCGTATTTCCAGCAGTTCCAAATTCGTCAATACGTCGGCATTTGCGAAAAAAGCCCGACCTCCGTGGGAGATCGGGCTTATAGGGCTCAGTTAAAGCAAACCTACACGGTCAAATGACCCGCAGATTACATCTGCTCGGGCGCGGAAACGCCAACGAGGGTGAGCACCAGGGCGAGCGTCACGCGGACAGCGTCGCAAGCGGCCAGACGGGCACGCGAAAGCTCGGGGTCGACGGGACGACCCTCGCTCGGCAGAACCTGGCAGGCAGCGTAGAAGCTGTGGAAGTCACCGGCGAGCTCCTCGGCAAAGTGGGTCAGACGGAACGGGGCGCGATCGCGAGCGCAGCTGGCGATCAGGTCGGTGAGCTCGTTGAGCTTGCGCGAAAGGGCGAGCTCGGTCGGGTCGGTCAGCAGCGAGTAATCGACGTTCTCACCGATGGCCTTGGCGGCAACGGCCTTCATGCCCATCTCGTCGGCCTGCTCGGCGGTAACGTCGGCGGCACGGCGCAGGATGGAGCACACGCGGGCGTGAGCATACTGCACGTAATAGACCGGGTTGGAGTTGTCGCGCTTCTTGACGGCCTCGATATCGAAGTCGACCATCTGGTTGGAGCTCTTGGAGATGAGCGTGTAACGGGCAGCGTCGGAGCCGACCTCGTCGACGAGCTCCTGCAGGGTCACCATGGTGCCCTTGCGCTTGGACATACGGACGGGCTTGCCGTTACGCAGCAGGTTGACGAGCTGGCCCAGCAGAACCTCGAACTTGCCGGGGTAACCCAGAGCGTCGCAGACGCAGCGGACGCGCTCGATGTAGCCGTGGTGGTCGGCGCCCCAGATGTCGATGACGTGATCGACGCGCTGGAACTTATCCCAGTGATAGGCGACGTCGGAGGCGAAGTAGGTGTACTCGCCATCGGACTTGATCAGGACGCGGTCCTTGTCGTCGCCCAGGTCGGTGGAACGGAACCACAGGGCGCCGTCCTTGGTGTAGAGGTAGCCCATCTTGTCGAGCTTCTCAAAAGCGCGGTCGACGGCGGAGGTGCCGGCGGTCTCGCCCTCGGTGTCCTTCACATACAGCGAGCGCTCGGAGTACCAACGATCGAAGTCGCAGTTGACGGCGTGGCAGAGGTCGCGCATGTTGTCGACCATCTTTACATAGCCGCGCTCGCGGAAGCTCTCCATGCGCTCCTGCGGATCGGCGTTGACCCACTTATCGCCGTCGGTGCGCCAGAACTCGGCAGCCTCATCGATGATGTAGTCGCCGCCATAGGAGTCCTTGCCCAGGGTCTCGGCAAAGTTATCCTGGTACGGATGGGTCTCGGGATGCTCGTCGCTCTCGTCGGCAACGAAGGCGTCACGGTCGGCGATCAGCAGCTTGTGAGCCTCGTCGATATCAACGCCCTGCTTGGCGATGATGTCGGCAAGCTGCATGTAGCGCGTGCTGATGGAGTTGCCGAAGGTGTTCATCTGAGAGCCGTGGTCATTGATGTAGAACTCACGCTGGATGTCGTAACCGGCGTGGTCCATAACACGGCAGAGCGAGTCGCCCAGCGCGGCCCAGCGGCCGTGGCCGATGTGCATGGGGCCGACGGGGTTAGCGGAAACGAACTCGACCTGGGTCTTCAGGCCACCACCGACGTTGGACTTAGCGAAGTCCATGCCCTTCTCGCGAGCCTCGCCAAAGATGGCATTCTTGACAGCGACGGAGAGGTAGAAGTTGATGAAGCCAGGGCCTGCGATCTCGACCTTCTCGATCGCGGGGTCCTCGGGCATATGGGCAACGATGGCCTCGGCGATCTTGCGCGGGGCGCAGTGGGCCAGCTTGGCGGACTTCAGAGCCATGGTAGAGGTCCACTCGCCATGAGAAGTGTCAGCCGGTCGCTCGATAGCGCAATCGTCAAGTTCAAATGCGGAAAGGTCGCCGGCCTCCTGGGCCGCAGCAAGCGCAGCGCGTACCAGCTCTTCAATCTTCTCGGGCATAGATCCTCCTTGTGTTAAAGCCCCCGAGCTCTTGGTCACTCGTAGGGCAAAAGCCAGAGTTTGTAGCACTCTATCACAAGCGACGGGCACTATCGCAGGGTAAAGCCAATCGAAATTGCATATGCACAAAATTGACTACAGCTTGTATGGAGTCTCTCAAAGATGCCGGTCTGCCTGCAGATTATGCACGCGTTGAAAATGCATAAAGGTGTGAATGAGCTGTGTCTTTTATCGAATACTCTTACCTATCGGAGTTGTGTGCTTTTCCTGCATAAAGTAAGGGTTTCCGCACGTCAGCGTGGTATTCTAGACATACGCAAATTCGTATAAGTTGGAGGTAGCATGTTCTCAATCGGTCAACACGTCATTCATCCGGGTCAGGGAGTCTGCACCGTCGTCGGTTTTAGGGACGACACGCCGCAGCCCATGCTGTTGCTCGAGACCAAGCAGGGACATGCGCAGACGATCCTCATGTACCCCGTGGCGCAGGCCGATCGTTTGCATGCCGCCATCTCCCAGCAAGATGCCGAGCACCTGCTGAGCCACTATGACGAGCTGGAGTGCGACACCTTTACCGAGCGTAACAGCTCGCTTGAGGAGACGCACTTTAAGCAGCAGCTCAAGCTGGGCGCGCCCGAGACGGTCCGCGTGGCAAAGACCATGATGCACCGCATTCGCCAGGCCGAGGAAGCTGATAAAAAGCCCAGCTCCTACTACATGCGCGTACTTAAGGAGGCCAAGCGCCGCTCCATAGAGGAGTTCGCCGTGGCCCTGGGCGTCACCGAAGAGGACGCCGAAGCCCGCCTAGCCCAAGCCGCCCTTAACTAACCTGCCAAAAAGGGACAGGTTTATTTTGGCAGGTTTTATCTGGCCAAACGTCGATGAACAATTAGTAAATGGCCGGGCGCTCCGTTTTATTTTGAGCGCCCGGCCATTTTTCTATCTACGTAGAAATGCGTGAAGCCCATTTGCGACGTCTTCACACAAGAACAATCCAGCTCGACGCTGGCAACGTCCGCATCCGCATCGAGGGCTCTCACCCCGCTCAATTACCATTAAAAAGCATCAATTTGAAAACGCAATAACATTTCGGCAGGTAGCAGCTATAGTCGGTGAACTGAATCTCGACAACCAATACCTCCCAATAAGGTATCTTCAGCCCATCCGAGCTAAAAGGAGGGGCCATGCCGAGAAAACCTCGTTCAAAGTCACCGACTGGTTTTTTCCACGTCACATTGCGCGGGAACGGAGGGCAATTGCTGTTTGACGGTGACGAGGACCGAATCGCCTTGCTTCAAATCCTCGATGCGATCCTCCCCAAACACAATATTGAGCTTATCGCTTGGTGCCTTATGGGAAATCACATTCATCTGCTCGTCGACGATCCGGACGACCGCAAGAGCGACGCGATGCACGCGATAGCCGTATCGTATGCGGGCAGGTACAATGCACGCGCGGGTCATATCGGCCACGTATTTCAGGAGCGCTTCTGGGATTCGCCGATTAAATCGGAGGAGTATCTGCTCGAAGCAATTCGATATATTCATTTGAATCCTCAAAAAGCAGGACTGGCGACATATGACGACTATCCATGGAGCAGCCATCGTGAGTACCTAATGGGAGCAAGGTCTCGGCCGCATGTCACCGGGGACGTTGTCGACGCACTTTTTCCGACGCCGCGCTCATATCTCAAGTTCATGAAAAGTGTACCCACGCTGCCCTATCGTCCGAGCGCAACGGCAAAAGTGCGAGAGGAAGATCTAAGTGAATTTGGTGCGGCAGTCGTGCAAAACGTCGCGGGATGTGCGCCCACAGAACTCAAATCCATCTCCAAGGCACTTCGCAACGAAGCGATACTGGCCCTTCGAAAAGAAGGGCTGACGATCAAACAGGTTCAGTTATTAACCGGGTTGGGAACGTGGATTATAAAGAATGCCGCATAGTCACCTGCCGGCAACGACAGAATAGTCCCGAGGCGTCACAAGAAAACGGAAACGCCTCCGCAGCTAAGAACTACAACGGAGGCGTTTCCGCAGATAAAACCTGCCAAAATAAACCTGTCCCTTTTTGGCAGGTTAGGCCTGGAAGGTGTCGCGGTCGGGCGCGAAGGACTGCATGGCCGCGATGGTGCGGTCAAAGAGCTCGGGGAGCTCCCAGCCCAGCATCTCGGCGCCCTGCGAAATCACGTCGCGCGAGCAGCCGGCGGCAAAGCGTTTGTCCTTGAACTTCTTCTTGAGCGACTTGGTCGTAAAGTCCATGACACTCTTGCTTGGGCGCATGATGACGGCGGCACCGATCAAGCCGGTGAGCTCGTCGCAGGCAAACAGAATCTTCTCCATCTGCAGTTCGGGCTTAGGCAGTGAAGCATTGAAATCGGACGTGTGCGTCTGGATAGCGCGGATGAGCTCGGGCGATGCGCCCTCGCCTTCAAGGATCTCGGCCGCATAGATGGTGTGGTTCATGGGGTCGTCCTCATGCTCCTCCCAATCCAAGTCGTGCAGCAGGCCGACGATGCCCCAGAACTCCTCGTTCTCGGGGTCGAACTCGCGCGCAAAATAGCGCATGGTGCCCTCGACGGTCTCACCGTGGGTGATGTGGAACGGGTCCTTGTTGTGCTCGTTGAGCAGTTCGAACGCGCGGTCGCGGGTGATTCCGGCGGAAAGCGTCTGGGACATGGCAATACCTCCTGGTGATTCGGTGCTAGGACACGGTGTCACTATCGTATATCGCCGCGGCTCAAGCCGAAAGGCAGAAAAGGTTTGAGGAGAAAAAAGCCGGGCGAACGTGTGCCCGGCAAAACCGCAGATAAAACCTGCCAAAATAAACCTGTCCCTTTTTGGTAGGTTTAGGGACGGACCTGGCCGGTGCCGCGGAGCTTGTATTTGTAGGTGGTGAGGGCCTCGGCGGCAAAGGGTCCGCGGGCGTGGAGCTTTTGGGTCGAGATGCCAATCTCGGCGCCCAGGCCAAACTCGCCGCCGTCGGTGAAGCGCGTGCTGGCGTTGGCATACACGGCCGAGGCATCGACCGCATCCAGGAAGCGCTCGCAGGCATCCACGTCCTCGGCGATGATGGCCTCGGAATGCATGGTGCCATAGCGGTTGATGTGCGCGATGGCCTCGTCCTCGTTTGCCACGACCTTCACGCTCATCTCGAGCGCCAGGTACTCGCGGCCCCAGTCCTCCTCAGTCGCGACGACGTAGTCATCGCCCTCCACAAAGCCGGCGCCGGCGCATGCGGCGCACGTGGCCTCGTCGCCGTGAATGAGTACGCCGTGGTCATGCAGCACGGCAACGACAGCGGGCAAGAACGTATCGGCCACAGCACGGTCGACCAGCAACGACTCGGCGGCATTGCACACGCCCACGCGCTGCGTCTTAGCGTTGACGATAATATTGAGCGCTTTATCGAAGTCGGCGGATTCATGCACGTAGATGTGGCAGTTGCCTGTGCCCGTCTCGATCACCGGCACAAGCGACTCGCGCACGCAGCGCTGGATCAGGCCTGCACCGCCACGCGGAATGAGCACGTCGACGATGCCGCGGAGCTTCATGAGCTCGCCAGTGGCCTCGCGGTCGGTGGACTCGATCATCGACACGGCCTCGCGCGGGAAGCCCTTGGCCTCGAGCGCATCGGCCAGCAGCTCAGAAATCATGGCGCACGAGTGATAGGCCAGCGAGCCGCCGCGCAGAATGCAGGCGTTGCCGGTGCGGATGCAGATGCCCGCGGCGTCGGCCGTCACGTTGGGGCGCGCCTCGTACACCATGGCGACCAGGCCCAACGGCACGCTCACACGGGTGAGGTCCACGCCGCTTGCGAGCACGCGGTGGTCGAGCACGCGGCCCACGGGATCGGGCAGCTCGGCAAGCTTCTCCAGGCCGGCGGCCATGCCCTCAACGCGCTCGGGCGTCAGCAGCAGACGGTCGAGGAGCCCCGCCGAGGTCCCCGCATCGCGCGCGGCGGACATATCGAGCTCGTTAGCGGCGACGATGGAGTCGACACCGTTGCGCAGTGCTGCGGCCATGGCGCGCACGGCCTCCTGGCGCTGCTCATCGCTCGCCGTGGCAAGCGAGGCCGACGCTGCCTTGGCGGCAACGGCAAGATCGTGGACATACGTGGCTATATCGACCGACATGGGCGGCCCTTTCTCCTAGAAGTTTGCAACCATGGTAGCCGATTTGCGCATGGCCTCGCCCGCGGCGGTAGAATTGGTCAACCCGAAACACCGCAACGAACGGAAGACTCACATGGCCCTCATCACTTCGTACCACGTCCCCGGCCTGTATGTCGAGGACCACAGCATCGATGTCCCCCTCGACTGGCGCGGCCTGGAGCCGATGCTCCTGGCCGTCGGCAGCACCATGCGCCGCGGCGCCATGCCGGCACCAATCGCCGGCGCGCCCGAGAGCATCAAGCTCTTCTACCGCGTGGTTTGCGCGCCCGACCGCATCAACGACGATCTGCCGCTGCTCCTGTTTTTGCAGGGCGGCCCCGGCGGCGAGAGCCCGCGTCCGCTGTCGCCCACAAGCGATGGCTGGATCGAGGAGGCCGTCAAGCACTTCCGCGTGGTCCTTCCCGACCAGCGCGGCACCGGACGCAGTAGCTGCGTGGACGGACGCACCATCGCGGCGCTAGGTGATCGCGCCGAGGCAGCAGGCGCCAATGCCGCCCGCTCGCAGGCGGACTTCCTCAAGCGTCACCTCGCCAGCTCAATCGTGCGCGATTTTGAGTATCTGCGCCTGGTGGGCTTTGGGGGCAAGCCCTGGGTCACACTCGGGCAGAGCTACGGCGGCTTTTTGACGTTGAGCTATCTGTCGCTCTTCCCCGAGGGCGTGGCGGCAAGCTTTACCTGTGGTGGCATTCCGCACGTGCCGGCGAGCGCCAGCGAGGTCTACGCGCACACCTTCCCACGCATGGCCGCCAAGACGCAGCAGTATTACGACCGCTACCCCGCCGATGTCGAGCGCGTGGCAGCCCTGGCCGATGCGCTCGAGGCTCAGAAGCCCGTGCTGCCCGACGGCTCGCCGATGACGGTCGAGCGCCTGCAGCTCATGGGCAGCGACTTCGGCATGAAGCCGAGCTTTGAGCGCATGCATTGGATTATCGATCACGCTTTTGTTGGCGGCGACGGCACGCTGACCTGCGGCGCCTCGGTATCTGACAGCTTTTTGATGCGCGCCTTCGAGCGCACCAACACGCGCACGAATCCGCTGTACTGGACGCTTCAGGAGTTCATCTACGCCGACGGCGACACCATGCCCATTCGCTGGGCCGCGGCAGAAGAGAAGGCACACCGTGCCGAGTTCGACACGCTCGCGCGACCGCTCATGTTTACCGGCGAGGCCATGTTCCCGTGGATGTTTGAGCAGATGCCCGAACTTAAGCCCTTCAAGCCGGCGATGGATCTGCTGATGGAAGACACCAGCTGGGACAAGATCTACGACCCGCAGCGCCTGGCGTGCAACGAGGTGCCCCTGCAGGCCGCGGTGTACTTCGATGACATGTACGTGGACTCGAGCATGCAGCTCGACACGCTCAGCCGCGTGGGCAACTCGCATGCCTGGGTGACCAACGAGTTCGAGCACGACGGTCTGCACGGCAGCGTGGTGTTCAAGCACCTCTTCGACGAAGCCCTCAACCGCGGAGACCTGCGCCAGATCTTCTAGCAAAGGAGTGTCCCCAAGTGCCGAATAAGTGTCGTCAACGACGATGCCGCAGGTAGAGGACAGAAAGCGAAAACGCCTCTAAGCGAGTGGCTTTAAATCGTAGGTCGAACAAAAGAAGCGAGCGCCGCCCAGAGCGAACAAGTTGGCATGAAAAAGGCGAGGCATAGACCTGATGGTCATGCCTCGCCTTTTGAATGACAAATTGTCGCTCTGGGCGGCGCGCAGCGTCGACCCGTTATGCGAAGACGATTAGATTATCCCTGTGTATCGCGGGCTTCTCGGCCAGATCTGCCAGCAGGCGGTTGCCGGCAATCTGGTCCTGGCGGCGGCCGGCGGCAAGTTCCAACACGTCCGAATCGGCCTCGGCGATACCGCGGGCGACAACCATGCCGCTCGGGTCGCACACGTCGAGCACATCGCCCTCGACAAACGCGCCATCGACCTCGCGAATACCCACCGCAAGCAAGGAAGAGCCACGGCTGACCAGCGCCTTCGCAGCACCGTCATCGACCGTCACCGAGCCATGTGCCTTGTCACCCAGCGCGATCCACAGCTTGCGTGGCGCAATGTCCAGGCGCTCCGCCGGCGGATCGAACAGGGTTCCCACGCTCTCGCCGCGAGCCAGGCGCACGAGTGCATCGGGCTCCTCGCCCGAGCAAATCACGCTCTGAATGCCCGCCGTCATGAGAATGCGGCTCGCGCGAATCTTGGTGATCATGCCGCCCGTGCCAACCGATGTGGAAGAATCGCCCGCCGAGGCGATAATCTTGGCATCGATCTTATGCACGACAGGAACAAACTCGGCCGTGGGGTCCTCATGCGGATTGGCAGTATAGAGACCATCGATGTCCGAGAGCGTCACGCACAGATCGGCAGAAACCAGGCAGCTCACAAGCGCCGCCAGTGTGTCGTTGTCGCCAAACTTGATCTCATCGACGGTAACGGTATCGTTCTCGTTGACGACCGGCACCACGCCAAGCTCCACCAGGCGCAGCAGGGCGTCGCGCGCGTGCAGGTAGGACGTGCGGCGCGCCGTGTCGTGACGCGTGAGCAGCACGAGCGAGGTGAGCAGGTCGCGCGCATGGAACTCCTCGTCGTAGGCCGACGAGATGATGCACTGACCGGCCGAGGCGCAGGCCTGCAGGCTCGGCAGGTCACCGACCGGCTTGCGGTCGAAGCCCAGCACGGGATAGCCGCAGGCAATGGCACCCGAGCTCACCACGACCAGGCGCCAGCCAAGCTCGCGCAGCGCTGCGGCCTGGTCGGCAAGCCCGCCGATAAAGGCGCGGTTGACCTTGCCGTCGGCGCCCACCACCGTGGACGAGCCGATCTTTACCACCATCGTTTTATAAGAAGTCGTCATACGTCAAACCAATCGAATGTCGAGCGTTCGGGCGAGCTGGGGCAGTCGGGGCGCCTAGTGCGGAACGGACGAAAATGATCCGTTTTCCTCCGTCCCCAAGGGATCATTTTGCCCAGGGGAAAGCCGAGGCCGCGGCCATGTTCTTGCGCACGAGCTCGTCGCGCACCTGAGCCAGGCCCTGCTCCATGCCCACCACATAGGTCTGCGGGTACAGGAAGCGCTTATAAGCGGCGTCCAGATGATCGAGCGCCCAGGCACAACGCTCGCGCGCGTCCTCGATGCTCTCGCGAGGAGCCACCGCGCTGCCGTCGCGCACAATCGGCACCAGCAGCTCGCGATACTCAAGCTCGGAAACGTCGGTCACCAGAGCGGCATCGTTAACGGCCACAAGGGTATTGCCGCGCGCGGCGCCCTCCCCTGCCAGATGGTCCTCGTCGTAAATCATGTCGCAGACTGGGCCACCAAAGCCATCGTAATAACGGCGCACGCGTTGCACGCCGGGAATCGTGCGCTTGTAGGGCTGCTCGGAGAGCTTCACCACCGGCGTCCACGGGTCCGTCTCACTCGCACGGCGGGCGGAAAGCTTGTACACGCCACCCAGCGCCGGCTGGTCATAGCAGGTCGCGAGCTTGGTACCCACGCCAAAGCTGTCGATGGGCGCGCCCTGGTCGAGCAGCGACTGAATCGTGTGCTCATCCAGATCGTTAGAAACCGAGATCCCCACATAGGGCAGGCCCTCGGCATCAAAACGGCCGCGAACATACTTGGAGAGCTTGGCGAGGTCGCCGGAGTCGATGCGAATAGCCGACAGGCGCTCGCCCACCGCCTCCATCTCCTTGGCAACCGTAATGGCATGCTCGCAACCCTCGCGTACGTCGTAGGTGTCGATGAGCAGCGTGCAGTTCTTGGGACTCGACTTAGCAAAAGCCCGGAATGCCTCGAGCTCGGAGTCGAAGCTCATGACCCAGCTGTGCGCATGCGTGCCAAAGACGGGAATACCGTAGCGGCGGCCGGCGAGCACATTGGACGTAGAGGAGCAGCCGGCAACGTAGCTCGCGCGCGCAACGGCCAGGCCGCCATCGGGACCCTGGGCTCGGCGCAGGCCAAACTCCGCCACGGGGCGACCGTCGGCGGCGAGCACCACGCGCGCCGTCTTGGTGGCGACAAGCGTCTGGAACCCGACGATGTTGAGCAGCGCCGTCTCGAGCAGCTGGCATTCCAGCGCGGGACCGGTGACGCGCACCATGGGCTCGCGCGGAAAGACGAGCTCGCCCTCGGGCACGGCGTCGATGTTTACATGCGCACGAAAATCGCGCAGGTAGTCGAGGAATCCAGGCTTGAACATCGCGCCGCCGGCAGGGGCCTGGAGCGAGGCGAGGTAGTCGATGTCCTCGGGCGTAAAGCGCAGATTCTCGACCAGCTCGGGCAGTTCGGCGGTGCCGCACATGACGGCATAGGCGCTGCCAAAGGGATGGTCGCGGTAAAACGCGGTAAAACAACCCTGCTCATTGGCCTTGCCGCTCTCCCACAGGCCCTGGGCCATAGTGAGCTCGTACAGATCGGTGAGCATTGCAATGTCGGTGGGATGAGAGATGTCGGTCAAAGCCATGGGGCGACCTTTCGGATGCGTTGTGCAGAGGTTGAGGGTTGGACAAGGGCAGAGTGTTCGAGCATGACACCCGGCGCGAATCGGCTAGAGCAGACCCATGCTGGTCAGGATCGTGTAGCCCATAAAGATGACAAACGCGATGAGGGCAAGGACAATGATGATTTTTTGAGCCGGCGCCATGCCAGGGATCTCGTTCTCGCCCGTAGGCTCCTTGGAGGTAACCATGCGCTGGGCAAAGCTCATCTCGTCACGGCTCGGCTTGGGATCGACGGGCTTGGGACGAGCGGCCTTTTTAGGCTGAGGTTTGTGCGCGGCAGGCGCGGGCTTCGCGGCGGCGGGCTTGGGCGCGGGGGCGACGTTCGCGGCGGCCTCCTCGGCCTTCGCACGCTCGGCACGCAGGGCGGCCAGCTCCTCACGCTCACGGCGTGCCTCTTCCTGGGCCTCGCGACGAGCTTTCTCGGCGCGGAGCTCTTCCAGCTCGGCGCGTTCCTCGGCAGACAGTGGTTGGGACTCAAGCTCGGCCATGGTACAGCCCTTTCTTTTAAAAAAAGCCGCCGACACAATGTCAGCGGCTTATCAAATCCAAGGGTGGAGACGAAGGGAGTCGAACCCTCGGCCTCTGCCATGCGACGGCAGCGCTCTCCCAACTGAGCTACGTCCCCAGGACAAGTCGATATTTTACCTACGGCTCGCCAACTGTCAACGCCCAATAATCAGTCTTTTTGGGTCGCGGCTATTTTGACAACTTTTCGAGCAGGCGATCCTCTCGATGATTTTTTTAATCCCCGTTCCAGAAAAATCATCGGCGAACGCGCTACTTTGCGCTGGTGAGGACGCCGGTGGTGTCGAACGCCGGGGTAAAGCTCTCGTCTACCGCGCCGCCTTCTTGCCAAAACATCGTCGTAAAGCCCAGGTCGTCGGCATGGTCGAGCACCTGCTCATACTCCTCGCGCGTCACGGCGCGCGCCAGGTCGCCGCCTTGTTCGCGCATGAGCGCATTGGGCGTGTACTGGTTCATGACCGAGATCGGCACGTCGCCCACCGTCTGCCACACCAGGTCTAACACGCGGCACGAATCGTCGGCATGCCCCGGCAGCACCAGGTGACGCACGATCATACCGCGCTTCATGAGCCCGTCCTCGTCCACCAGCTCTCCCCCGCGGCGATCGATCTCGCGAGCCATCTGGGCCAGACCCGACACGGCCACGCGCGGGTAGTCCTTAATATGAGAAAGCGACTGCGCAAGCCCCGCGTCGGCATACTTAAAGTCGGTAAGCCACACGTCGACCAGATCGCCGAGCGCTGCCACGGCACTCGCCCGCTCATAGCCGCTCGTGTTGTAGACGATCGGGATGTCCAGCCCGCGCTCCCGAGCTGCGGCAATCGCGGCCGGCAGCAGGTGAGCATAATGCGTCGCCGTCACCAGGTTGATGTTATTGGCACCCTGCTCCTGCAGCTCCAGCATAATCTCGACCAAGCGCTCGGGCGAAATCTCAAGGCCAAAATTGCCCGTTGAGATCTCGTGGTTCTGACAATAGATGCATTTGAGCGAGCAGCCACTAAAGAAAATCGTGCCCGAGCCGGCCTCGCCCGAGATAGGCGGCTCCTCCCACATATGAAGCGCTGCGCGGGCCACCTTAAGCGTGTCGTTAGCACCGCACACGCCACGCGCGCCCTCGTCGCGCGCCGCACCGCAACGGCGCGGACACAAATGGCAGGCGGGCGAAAAAAGTTCGGTCAACGACGTCGGCATAAAAACATGCTCCAAAACAACGATTCAGCAGCTCAAACGTAAAGGGCCAGACCGCACAGACGGCTCCGTCCCTAAGGCGCCGTAATCGTCCGACACGATTTTTGTAATGTCAAGACTGGAATCGACAAAGTGCCGCTTTATGATGTAGGTATTCCGCCCCCCGCGGAGCAACTGGGTGAACCGTCGCGTTTATTTAGGGAGCCCACACAGTCGTACCTAGTACAGGTATCCTTCGTTGTTAAGGACGCTGGAACAGTCGATGAGGGCACCCACCTGTTTTAGGTGGGTTCATTTTCGTAACGTGGGGGGTGGTTTTCTTTTGTCGAAAATCGCCATTACAGTCCATATGAATCCCCACCGGCATCCCGACGCCATCGACAACATCCCAATATCTGGTAAGCGCGTGATTATCGCTGCGCGCAATTCCATGCACCCCCTTGGTCGAGTATCATGATTCGGCTATGCCCTTTGCGCATGGTGTTCTTCTGACCTTTCCCTTCGACGCTTGGCGGTTTTTAGATTCATGGCTTCATCCCCGAGCTACATACCGTACCTATGCGTGGCAGCGGCGGCCTTTATCACGACCTTCCTCACGGTGCCCCTGGTCAAGCGCCTGGCAATTAAGCTCGACGCCGTCGACTATCCTTCTAAGCGCCGCATCAACACCAAGCCCATCCCGCGTTTGGGCGGAACGGCGGTGTTTTTGGGCCTGGTCGTTGCCTGCATTGTGCAAATCCTAGGCACCTGGCACCTAGGCTGGCCGCCCGTCCTGGTGCCGCACCCGCGCCTTCACATTAGCTATCCCATGCTGGCGCTCTCCTTTACCGTCATCTTTGCGACCGGCGCTATCGACGACGTCATCCAGCTCAAGCCCAAGCAAAAGCTGGCCGGACAGGTCCTCGCTGCGCTCATCGCCTGCGTGGGTGGCCTGCGCATCGGCGTCATCGTCAACCCGTTTGCCCCCGGCGAAATCATGCTCGGATGGCTCGCCTACCCCATCACCGTAGTCTACCTGGTGGCGTTCACCAACATCATTAACCTCATCGACGGCCTCGACGGCTTGGCCACGGGCATCTGCGGCATCGCGTCGTTCACCATGTTTTCGATGGCCGTTCTCTCGGGCCGCATCGACGCCGCCGCGCTCTCCATTGCGCTCTTTGGCACCTGTCTGGCCTTTTTGCGCTACAACTTCAACCCCGCAAGCATCTTCTTGGGCGACTCGGGGTCGCTGCTTCTGGGCTTTGCGCTGGGCTCCATCTCGCTGCTCAACGTGAGCCGCACCGCCGCGCTCACCTCGCTTATCATTCCGCTCATCGTTGCCGGCGTGCCCATCATCGACACGTTTAGCGCCATCGTGCGCCGCAAGCGCGCCCACATTAGCATCGGGCAGGCCGACAAGGGCCACATCCACCACCGCCTGATCCAAGAAGGCTACAACCAAAAACAGGCTGTGCTGCTCATCTATGCCTGGTGCATCATGCTTTCGGCCGGCGCCGCCGCGATTAACCAGGTCGAGGTCCCCATGCGCGTGCTCATCTTTACCGTGCTCGCCATTGGCTCGGCGGCCTTTGCCAAACACCTGCACCTGTTTGAGCCCGTGCTGCGCCACCATTACAACAAGCGCACGCACGAGGACGAGCTTGTCACCCCCGACGACCCCGCCTTTAAGCAGGAGGAGCAGGCGGCGGAAGAGCGTAAGGAAGAGCGGCACCACAGGCGCTAGGGTTTGCTGCCGAGGATGTGGCCCATTAACGCTGGCCGCATCGCGCCCGTGCCGCAACTGCCGCATGGCACTCGCCTTACCAGCCCCTCATCCACTTACGCCCCACCCCTTTCAATAAACGCGCTATCATCTTGACCAATTCACATACGTTAGGAGCAATCATGCCAAACGAGAACAGCTACGAAGTCGCGCTGCAGAAGAGCAACGCCATTCGCGAGGGCCTGGCCAAGACGCCCGAGAAGTTCACCATGCTCACCGGCGACCGCCCCACCGGCCGCCTGCACCTGGGCCACTACTTTGGCACCCTCAAGGGCCGTGTTGAGCTGCAGAACATGGGCGCCAAGACCAACGTGCTCATCGCCGACTACCAAGTCATCACTGACCGCGACACGACCGAGCACATCCAGGACAACGTGTACAACATGGTCATGGACTACCTTGCCTGCGGCATCGACCCCGACAAGACCATGATCTACGCGCACTCCGCTGTGCCCGCCGCCAACCAGCTCATGCTGCCGTTCCTGTCGCTGGTGTCCGAGGCCGAGCTGGCGCGCAACCCCACCGTCAAGGCCGAGATGGAGGCCTCGGGCCACGAGCTCACCGGCCTTCTGCTCACCTACCCGGTGCACCAGGCCTGCGACATCCTGTTCTGCAAGGGCAACGTGGTGCCCGTCGGTCGCGACCAGCTGCCGCACATCGAGCTCACCCGCACCATCGCCCGCCGCTTTAACAACCGCTACGGCAAGGTGTTCCCCGAGGTCGACGCGTTGCTGTCCGAGACCCCGCTGCTGCCCGGCCTGGACGGTCGCAAGATGAGCAAGAGCTACGGCAACGCCATCAACATTTCGATGACCGCCGAGGAGACGGCCAAGCGCATCAAGAAGAGCCAGACCGACTCCGAGCGCATGATCACGTTTGATCCCGAGAACCGCCCCGGCGTGTCCGGCCTGCTTTCGACGGCCGCCATTTGCACCGGCCGCTCCGAGGTCGAGATTGCCGAGGAGATCGGCATGGGCGGCTCCGGCCAGCTCAAGAAGTACGTGACCGAGGCCGTCAATGAGTACTTCGCCCCGATCCGCGAGCGTCGTCAGCGCTACGAGAACGACCTGGACTACGTGAAGGACGTGCTGCACGAGGGCAATCGTCGCGCCAACGAGATCGCCGAGCAGACCCTGGCCGAGGTTCAGGACGCCATGGGCATGGTGTACTAGGCAAAGCACCTTCGCACAACATAGACGGTGAGGTTGAATCCTCCCCCGAAACAGGAACAGGCCCGCTGGCAGTTAGTTGCCAGCGGGCCTGTTCCCGAAGTACACCGTTGAATCGCACAGAGGGGAGGAATGCGAATCAAACTCAACAGGGCAGGTTTTTTCATCGCCTATTACCTGCTCCGTTGCTGAAAACAATATAGTTCACCGTAGTTTACTTTTAGTTGTCAAATTGCCCCGCCACATTGTCTCCATAAGTTAACCCCGGCAAACCCGCGCCAAACCCACCACAAAGGGGACAGGCACCTTTGTGGTGGTTTTGGCGATCCGGCCGCTAGAGCCCCGCCGGCCAGCGGCAGACAGCAAGGTCGACGTGCGTGGGGTCAGCAAACGTCACGCCCTCCCCCAGCAGAAGCTCACGTTGAGCATCGGGGCCGCCAAACGCAAAGCCCTCGCAGATGTGCCCATCGGCAAACACCACACGATGGCAGGGAATCTGGCCGGGGCGCGGATTGCTGTGCAGCGCATAGCCCACGTAGCGCGCGCTGCGCGGACGACCGGCGAGCAGCGCCACCTGGCCGTAGGTGGCGACCATCCCTTCGGGAATCTGCTCGACCACCTCGTATACCTGCTCAAAAAAGCCTTCGGTTGCCATCGTGCGCTCCTTTCCTCGCGGAAAAGCATAAACCACCACAAAGGTGCCTGTCCCCTTTGTGGTGGTTTTTACCAGGCGAACTAATTGGTGGGCTGGAAGAAGGCTACGGCTACGGCGCCAGGGCCCACATGGGTGCCGATAGTGGCGCCGATGGTGTGGACGGGCAGCTCACTCTCGGTGTGACCGGACCACAGAGCCGAGCTGTCCTCGATATATTTCTTGAGCACGGCATCCGAAAGACCCGTGTAGCCGAGCGCCAGCGGCATGGAGAAGTCGACGCCGCCCGCCTTCTCGACCTTCTGGTTGAGCAAGTTGCGGCCGTTCTTGGAACCGCGCGCCTTACCCAGCTGCACGATGAGGCCATCCTCGGCGGCCACAACCGGCTTCACGTTGAGGAGCGTACCCACAGCGCCCGCCGCTGCAGACAGGCGGCCACCACGCACCAGGTACTCCAGCGTCTCGAGCAGGCCTATGACGACGACGCGGTCACGAACGGCCTCGACGGCTGCCGCGATCTGTGCAGCGCTCTGGCCCTCGTCCACCAGGCGCAGCGCATACTCGACCAGCACGCGCTCGCCCAGGGTCACATTGTTGCTGTCCACGACGAACACGTCGCCACCCGGCATCTCGGCAAGGGCCGTGCGCGCGCTCTGGTTGGTGCCCGAAAGCTTGGCGCCCACGGTAATAATCACCGCCTCATCGCCGGCCTCGCGCGCCTCGGCAATCGCCTGCGAAAAGGCGTACGGGTTGACCTGACCGGTCTTAGGCAGCTCGTCGCGCTCGACGAGCATCTCGTAAAAGCGCTGGTGATCGATGTCGACGCCATCCATGTACACGTCGGTGCCAAAGCTGACGGACAGCGGCAGGACATGCAAAGCAGGGTGCTCCGCCGGCGACATATCGCTCGCGGAATCGGTAATAATGCGGACGGACATAGCGAATCCTTTCTTGCGCCGACCAGCCTCGGGCCATGCGGCGCTGATTTTTCGACAAAAGAGCCCCAGCACGGCACGCATGCTCAAAAAAGGGACTGTGCAGTTGTTAGTTGAATTGGTTGAGCCTAGCTGCCCTAGATCTCACGCAGGGTATTGAGAATCGTGCGCAGCGACGCATACATCTGCTCACGCTGCTCCACGCCCATGGCTTTACCGGTGGTGTCGAGCACCTCGCGAATGACGCGATCGGCCTCGCTCATGCTCTCGCCGCCGAGGGCGGTCAAGCGCACCGGGGCACGGTACTTGACGGCGGCATCGCCCGAGTCGTCGACCTCGACGTAGCCACCCTCCTCCAGGTGAGCCAGCGTACGCGAAACGGCGGCACGGGTCACGCCGGCCATGCGGGCAAGGTCAGCACCAGTCAGACCGTCCTTGCTGCGCTCAAGATAGTACAGGCACATAACGTCGGAGCCCTTGAGGCCCAGCCTTGCGCCCTCGGATGTCTTAATGCGCTGGATCTCCTTGTAGAGCCCGCTGATCAGTCCGACAAAGTCCTCGAAACGTGTCTCGTCGTTCTGCTGCATGGGAGACGACCGCCTTTCGCTTGCATGATGCTAACGGGTAAACATCTTAGCCGCACAAGGCAACACCCATACCCAAATATCCCATTTGTTAACCCATCAACATAAAAACCACCACAAAGGGGACAGGCGCCTTTGTGGTGGTTTGGGGCATCAATAGGTTCTAGGCGTCGCTACAGCTCCGCGCAAGGATTGTCGCGGGTCACAAGCGTCTTAACGACAACCGTCGCTCCCAGATAGCGCTCGAGCAGCTCGGCTAAGCGATCGATCGCGGCCTGGCAATCCCCCATCCGCTCGGGCTCCACGCACTCAATCGCCAGGAACGCATCGGCCGAATCGTCGGACAGCGCCGTGCGAACGCCGTCGCGCCAGTTCCAGCAGCGGCACACGGCGCCCGTGTCATCAATGTAGGCGAGCTCGCCGGGAAGCGTCGGGTCATCTGTCTCCTCGCCAAGCGGCAGAAACGCATCGCCACCGTCGGTCACCGCCAACCGCAGATCGCCCTCGATAGCATGTAGGTCCTCGCCGCCAACGGGCAGCGCGTAGGTCAGCGACACCGTGTTGTAGATGTCCACCGCGGGCGTAATGTGGCCCACCGGTTTGCCCTTGAGCACGCGCTTGAGCAAGTTCTCGATCGAGCAGCGGGCGCCCTTTTTGGTCTTGAACAGCCGATAAGCCTCGCGCCATGCCTTGACCGGTGCGTTCTCGCTGATAGTATCGCTGGTCAGATGACGCTCCGCGTCGATATTGGCGCGGTCGAGCAACGCCGCAATCGCATCCACGTCCTCTTGAGGAATCTGAGCCGCGGGCTTCATGCCCTTTACGACCACAACACCGATAGCCGCCTGCGGAAATAGCTCCCAAAACGAATCCTCGGCAATAAAGCTCTTCATGCGCTCTCCCTTCATCGTGCGCGCCCGAGCGAGGGCGCCTAAACAAAAAGCGCCCTTACGACGGCCACCTTCAAAGTCCTACGGTGCCGCCACAAGAGCGCTTACGCTGCCCCCATCCGGAGAAGGGGGCAATATGTCAGGCGTATTGTAACCCGAGTCATCCGCGCGAGTAAAACCACCACAAAGGCGCTGTCCCCTTTATGGTGGTTTTGGGTCTGAAGCAACGCTAGTGTCGGAGTCCCAACAAGCCGCGGCCGCGATGACGGGCGTCGGCGTGCACCTGAGCGTGCGGACCGGCGGCCTTGACGGACTCGGGCAGGTGCGAGTACTTCTTCTCGAAGTTCTCCTCGAACATCACGGCCAGGTTGTGCGCCGCCTCGTCGTAGCGCGCGGTGCTCTGCCAGTACTGGCGCGGCACCAGGATGCCGTCGGGCACACCGTGGCACGTCGTGGGAATGTCGACGTTAAAGATATCGTCGTGGACGAACTCGCTGTCCTCGATGGTGCCGTCGAGGGCGCGCGCGACCAGGGCGCGCGTGTAGGCCAGCTCAATGCGATGGCCAACGCCGTAGCCGCCGCCGATCCAGCCGGTGTTGACCAGATAGACGCGGGTGCGGCCGTCGGCGATGCGCTCACCGAGCATCTTGGCATAGACCATGGGGTCGAGCGGCATAAACGGCTCGCCAAACAGCGAAGAGAACGTGGGCGTGGGCTCGGTGACGCCGACCTCGGTGCCGGGGATCTTGGCCGTAAAGCCCGTCACAAAGTGGTACATGGCGGCATCGGCCGTCAGGCGTGAGATGGGCGGCAGCACGCCAAAGGCGTCGCAGGTCAGGAAGAGCACGACGCTTGGAGTGGTGCCCATGCCCTTGGTCCACGCGTTGGGAATGTGCTCCACAGGGTATGCCACGCGCGTGTTGTGCGTGATCGAGACGTCGTCGTAGTTGGGCTTGCGGTTCTCGTCGAGCACCACGTTTTCGCAGATCGCGCCAAAGCGGACAGCGTTGAAGATCTCAGGCTCGTGGAACGCGTCCAGGCCCTCGCATTTGGCGTAGCAGCCACCCTCGATGTTGAAGATGCCCATGTCAGACCAACCGTGCTCGTCGTCGCCGATCAGTAGGCGCGTGGGGTTGGCCGAAAGCGTGGTCTTGCCGGTGCCGGACAGGCCAAAGAACACGGCGGTCTCGTGCGTGACGGGATCCATGCTGGCCGAGCAGTGCATGGGCAGCACGTCGTCCTCGACGGGCAGCAGGTAGTTCATGACGCTGAAGATCGACTTTTTGATCTCGCCGGAGTAGCCGGTGCCCGCGACCAGGATCACACGCTCTTGGAAGTTTATGACCACAGCAGCACTGGAGTTGAGCCCCTTGATGGCGGGGTCGCACTGGTAGCCGGGGGCTGCGAGCACGCAAAAATCCGGCTCGCCGGTTCGCGCGATTTCGCGGGCAAGCGGGCGCGCGAGCATCTGCTTAATAAAGAGTGCCTGGCTGGCACGCTCGCAGGCGACGAGCAGGCGGCGCGTGTGATTGCGGTCGGCGCCGGCCATGCCGCGAGTGACGAACACATCGCGCTCGTTGAGGTAGTCGACGATGCCAGCCTTAATGGCCTCGTAGCTCTCGACGGACAGCGGTCGGTTGACGGCGCCCCAGGCGATCTTATCGTGCACGTCGGGCGTGTCGACGATAAAGCGGTCGTTGGGCGAACGACCGGTGCGCTCCCCCGTCTCGATCACGAGCGCGCCGTTGGAGGCCATGCAGCCCTCTTCGCGGCGGATGGCATACTCGACGAGCTCGGCCGCCGGCAGGTCGACCAGCAGGCGGGGCTGGTTCTCGGCGGGATCTTCGACCAACGTAAGACCAAAGTTGGACAGTACTTCTGCAGGGGTAACACCAGGCATGGGGCCTCCTTTAAAAGCGCGTCACGCGGGCGCGCGCTTTACTCACGTAGAGTTCGTTGTACCCGAAGTGCAAAAACGTTTTTGCGGCAAATACAGAGCATCCCGCCCAACGGTCAAAAATCGCAGGTAAGCGTAACTCGGCCTAGTCATTGGGGACGTTCTTAAACGACTAGTCGCTGGGGACGCTCTTGCGCGCGATCGGCCGCAAGGGAGTGTCCCAAAGTGCCGGCATCTAGGGACGTTCCTAAAGTGCCGGCACAATAGGAACGTCCCCAAGTGCCGGGTTGGGCTGTTTTTGATGACCAGCCGAAAGACCGTGGTCAAAAAATGGCAAATATGAGTACTGTTGCCATTATTGTTACATTTATTTTGCATAAAAAAGAGGCTCCTAATGAGATTAATTCGCATCAGGAGCCTCTTTTATTGAACATTTGGGGAACTATAACGGTTCTCAAGTTCGAAACAAGCGTCAAATGGCCTGTAAAAAGATCGAAATCGCTGCTACTAATTAGGTAGCAGTACTCATTTTTGCCATTTTTTGACCACGACCATTTCCAGACGCCCTATCAAAAGGCTCCGAACGGCCTCAAACAGACAAAACAGAAGACTGTCCCCAACGACTAATCCTATAGCGGCAGGTTTTGGCCGAGCATGGCGATGGCGCTCATAAGAACCAGCATGCCGGCGGCGTAGGGCAGCACTGCGCCCAGGAGCTCGGCGTCCTTGCCGCGCACGTGGACGGCAGCCAGGCCGATCGCGAGCGTCTGCGGCGAGACCATCTTGCCCGCAGCAACGCCCAGGGCGTTCAGCGCGACCATCCAATAGTCGCTCACGCCCAGCGCCGTAGCGGCCTGGCTCTGGATGGGACCGAACAGCATGCCCGAGGACGTGCCCGAACCGGTCACGAACGCTCCAACGGCACCGATCCACGGAGCCAGGATCGGGTACAGACCGCCGGCGACGGCAATGCAAAACGCACTGATCGACGAGATCATGCCCGCATAGCCCATCACCTTGGCGCAGCCCAGCACCGAAAGCATGGTGATCACCGTCGGCATCATCTGCTTGACGGTCGCGGCCAGTACCTCGCCCATCAGGCGCGGCGAAGCACCCTGAATGGCGCCACCGACAAACGCTGCCAGGAAAATCCAAACACCCGGCGTGTTGATCCACGAAAACGTAAGTGTACCGGGGTTCTCGCCGCAATACACTTGCACGTGGCTTGCAAACGGCGCGAGTGCGGCGTGTACGGCGGGCACCAGGTTGGAGGTGCCCAGTAGCAGCACAAAGATCAGGATGAAGCACGACCAGGCCGAAAGCGCCGACTTAACGGTAAGCTGCTCGCCAGACTCGATATTCATATGGAAGCGCGCATCCAGGTGACCAGACTTCTCGGCGCGCATGGCAAGCGCGGCGGTCAGCGCGAGCGACACGATGGAGCCCACGACCACCGCCAGCTCGGGGCCCACAAACATAGCGACAACCAGGGCCGCGCCGACAAAGGACGCGCCGGAGAGCAGTGCGATACCGGCCGCGCCGTGCAGGCGCTCGGCAATACTCGCAACGTTGCCCTGCTCATCGGCAACACGGCCCGCGACCAGCACAATAAGCAGCGGCATCACCACAAAGAACGGCGCGAGCTGAACCAGCTGAACGGTCGCCAGGTGCAGAGAATCCAAACCCACCAGGTCGGCAACGGACACCGTCGGGATGCCGATGGAGCCGTAGGGCGTGGGCACGCCGTTGGCCAGCAGGCAGATGAGCACGGCGGGGACGGCCTCAAAGCCCAAGCCCGCGAGCATGCCGGCGGGGATGGCAACAGCGGTACCAAAGCCGGCCATGCCCTCCATAAAGCCGCCGAAGCACCATGCCACGAGCAGCGCCAGCAGGCGGCGGTCGCTGCTGATGGAGGTGATCATGCTGCCGATCACGTCCATGGCGCCCGTGCGCACGCACAGGTTATACGTAAACACCGCGGCGATAATCACCAGCACGATGGGCCACAGGGCCATCAAAAAGCCCTCGAGCGAGGCCGTGGCGATCTGCGCCGCCGGCAGGTGCCACCACGCAAAGGCGAGTACGCACGAAAGAACAAACGAGCCGATGGCGGCTTTCCAAGCCGGCCATTTAAAGCACAGCAGCATCACGACAAGCCAGATGATCGGCACAAGAGCCAGCAAAAATGCGGCGACGTCCATGGGTAAAAGCTCCTTGGTACCGCGAAGGCGGCATCGGGGGGTCACAAAACCTCAACAGAATACCGCACGCTTACCGACAAATTGATGCCGCCCGCCGAATTTATTGAACAACCTGTTCAAAAACACGAATCGATACCTTCGCGGCTATACTAGAGCGCAGCAATAGAAAGGAACCGCCTTGAGCATCACGCCCCTCGATAGCATCCGTCGTGCCATCGCGCGCCACAACGGCGTCGCCGACCCCACCGTATCGGGCGACGGGGCACACGGCCAGGGCGGACGCATCGAGAACGGCCTGTTCCCCGCCTCGCACACCGCCGAGGAGCTCGCGCGCATCCAGGAACTGAGCCAGCGCAACGCCGGCGGGCCCGACAGCGGCCAGGCCACGCGCCGTCGCCGCGAGCACGAGCGCGAGCCCGGCCCCATCCGTCGCATGGTCGACGCCTGGTGGAACCGCCTGCTCGGTGCCGTCTACGGCGGCGGCCTCTCCACGCAAGAAGCCGAGTACGAGGAGCACGCGACCCGCCGCGACTACCTGTGGAACACCCTGGGCACCGCTGTTTGGGGTATGGCGTTTCCGCTGCTCACCATTGTGTCCACGCAGCTCGTGGGCGCCGAGGAGGCCGGCAAGTTCTCAATGGCCTTTGTCACCGGCACGCTCATCATGATCGCGTGTAACTACGGCGTGCGCAATTATCAGGTCTCGGACATCGACGAGAAGACTTCCTTCGCTTCCTACCAGCTCAACCGCTGGCTTTGCGGAGTACTCGCGCTGGCGTGCGGCCTCGTGTACAGCAGCGCCCGCGGCTACGACGCACAGATGGCCACGATCGGCCTGGGCGTCTACCTCTATAAGGTTGTCGACGGCGTCGCCGACGTGTACGAGGGGCGCCTGCAGCAGGCCGACAAGCTCTACCTGGCCGGCATGAGCCAAACGCTGCGTTCCGTCGGCGTCCTCGCGGTCTTTACCGTGGCGCTGTTCCTCACGCGCAGCATGCCCATCGCCGCCATGGCCATGGGAATCACGGCCATCGCCTCACTCGTACTGATCACTGTCCCGCTCGCCCTGCTCGAGACCGAAAAATCGCGCCGCGTGAGTCTACGCGAGGTCGGTCATCTGTTTGTCCAGTGCGCCCCGCTCTTTGGCGCGCTGTTCCTGTTCAACCTTATCGAGAGCATGCCAAAGTTTGTGATGGAAGGCACACTCTCCTACAAATATCAGCTGTACTTTAATGCGCTGTTCTTTCCGGCGCAGGCTATTTTGCTGAGCATTGGATTTATCTATAAACCGCAGCTCCTGCGCCTGTCGAGCATTTGGGCGAATCCGCGCAAGCGTCGCCGCTTTGACTTGATTATTGTTGCCGTCATGGCGCTCGTCGTCGTCATTACCGGCCTGTGCGCCGCATTTATGGCGGGCCCCGGCATCCCCATCATGAGCTTTATGTACGGCCTTAACTTTGAGCGCTATCGCACGCTGGCGCTATTGATGGTTGTCGCCGGCGGCGTCACCGCGGGCATCGACTTTATTTACGCCATCATCACAGTGCTGCGTCACGCCGGCGACGTCACTAAAATCTACCTGATCTGCTTCGCCGTGAGCGTGGTGCTGCCGGTGATCCTCATCAACCTGCTGGGTCTGATGGGCGCTGTGGTGAGCTACCTGGCAATCATGGCCCTACTCCTGGTGCAGCTGATTATCGAGTACGCCCACATCCGCCAACGCATCGAACGCGACCGCAACCCGTACGGTGCCTAGCCGCTACCCCAGTGCGCCGTCACTCACCAGGCTGAATGTTCGCATAGAACTCCGCGCCATCATCCAGGCGCAGGATGCCGACGCGGCCGAACTCGGAGCCGGTGGCAGCGGCACAGTCGATGTCGATGCGGTCGGGCACGCCGGCGGTATCCTCACCGCCCAGGCGCACGATCTGCCCGCGGCCCGACTCCTCATCGAGCCCCGCCAGGCCGCCAACCTCGCAATAGCGCCCAAGCGACACCGTGGGCGTGTGGCCGCTCACCACGACCGGGCCCTCGCCCTCGGCAGAAAGCAGTCCCGTCGGCGCATCCCAATAGCCGTGACGAATCCACAGCAGGTCATCGGACGACTGCACCGCGAGCATCTGCTGCAGCAGCTCGCGATCGGCACCCACCGCTCCGACGCCATCGGCACAATCGACGCCATGCTCAAGTAAAAACGCGCGCGCCGCCTTCATCTCGATTCCAGCATGTACCAGCAGATACGGGCGTTCCTCGGTCTCGGCCACCGCGTAGAGCGGCAGCGCGGCCATCCATCGCACGAGCTCCTCATATGCCTCAAATACCATGTCGTTGAGCTGCTCGCGCGTCGTCCAGCCGCCGTTGATATCCCAGGTCTCGGCATCGAGCGGATCCTGGCCAATGATGGCATCGAGCATAATCTGCTCGTGGTTGCCCTTGAGCACGTGGGCGTTGGGCAGCGAACGCGCGAGCTTAATAACGCCGACCGGATCGGGCCCGCGATCGATCATGTCGCCCAGCACGTATAGCGTGTCGTCGGACGCCAGCGAAATCTTTGACAGGGCCTCGTCAAGCGCACGCACGTGCCCGTGAGCATCGGATGTCACATAGATCGCCATGGAACGCCTCTCCTTGCATTGCGGCCGAAGCCCGACGCCGCAACTAAAACTTCAAGTTGAACTTAAACGTTACCCATTGTACTCCGTTGCAATAAAGCTGGAAAGGGTTTACGCGCAGAGGCAAAGACGGCCCCCTGTGACGATATCGCGCACGCCCGTAATCCAGCCCCATAAACCTACCATCTTTGGGTACAAATAACCGAAGATAACTGACCGTGCCACGCCAACCACCCAGGAGCGGACACCATCCATGAACCAGATCCTTCTCTTTATCGGCCTCGTCATCATTTTGTGCCTGACCATCAAACCCGTCGGCAAAAAGCTCCCCTTCCCCACCCTGCTCATTTTTATCGCGCTGGGCATGCTGTTGGGCGTCAACGGCCCGGCGCACATCGACTTTAGCGACTACGCACTCACCGAAACTGTCTGCAGCACGGCGCTGCTGTTCATCATGTTCTACGGCGGCTTTAACACCAATATCGACCGCGCCAAGCCCGTCGCTGCGCCGGCGGTGCTGCTGAGCACGCTCGGCGTCGTCATCACTGCCGGCATCACCGGCGTGTTCGCCCACTTTGTGCTGGGCTTCGACTGGATCGGCGGCCTGCTGCTGGGATCGGTCGTGGCATCCACCGACGCGGCCAGCGTCTTTAGCGTGCTGCGCGAGCACAGCCTGTCGCTGAGAGGTGGCACCGATTCGCTGCTCGAGGTCGAATCGGGCTCCAACGACCCCGTCGCCTACATGCTCACCGCCGTGCTCGCCACACTCGCGGCCGGCGGCGACATTAACATCCCCGTGCTGCTGGCCAAGCAGATCATCCTAGGCGTGGGGCTGGGCCTTGCCGTCGGTTGGACATCCAGCCGCCTGATTGAACGCGCACACGCAACGGCCGAGGGCGCGCAGACTATCTTTTTGTTCGCCGTGGCGATCATCGCCTACGCGCTGCCGAGCTACCTGGGTGGCAACGGCTTTTTGGCCGTGTACCTGGCCGGCATTGTGCTGGGCGCGAGCGACATCACCGGCAAGGTCGAGATGGCGCACTTCTTCGACACCCTCACCGAGATGGCCGAGATGACCATTTTCTTTTTGCTCGGCCTGCTCGTGACGCCCGCCCGCCTGCCGCAAATGCTGCTGCCGGGCCTGGCGCTCATGGCGTTTATGCTCTTTGCGAGCCGCCCCATCGCCGTAGGCGTACTCCTGGCGCCCTTTAGGACGAACCCCCGCCAGGTGGCGCTCGTAAGCTGGGCGGGTCTGCGCGGCGCGGCATCGGTCGTGTTTAGCCTCTTTGCCGTGGTGGCCGGCGTTCCCGGTGGTCACGACCTATTTGACCTGGTGTTTGTGATTGCCGTGTCGAGCATTGTGGTGCAGGGTTCGCTGCTGCCGGCGGTGGCGAAGAGGCTCGACATGATCGATGCGGAAGGCGACGTCCGACGCACCTTTAACGACTACCGCGACGAGGACGGTATGTCGTTCGTCAAGCTCAAGGTAGGCGCGGGGCATCCGTTTGCCGGACGCTCGCTTGCCGATATCGGCAGCGCTACGAACATGCTTGTGGCCCTGGTGCTGCGCGACGGCGCGCATCCGGTGCTGCCCAATGGCGACACCGTAATCGAGGAAGGCGACCTGCTGGTGATGGCCGCCCCAACGTTCGAAGAGCGTGCCGAGGTTACGCTGCGCGAGGTCACCGTGACGCCCCACGGCCGCCTTGCCGGCCAGCGCCTGCGCGACGTGCCGCAGGGCAAGCACCCCTTTATCGTCGTGATGCTCAAGCGCGACGGCCAAACGATCATCCCCGACGGCAACACCCTCATATTCGCCGGCGACGAAGCCGTCATCGCCACGCTAGCTTCCTAGCAGCCCGTCCCTCTTCAGCTACTAGCTGTCACCCACGGCAAAGTCGCGGAGGTCGAGGACTTCGCGTTCGGCTCGGGCTAGGAGCTCTTGGGGCGACTCATCCTCGATATCCATCACGTCGAGCATGGCGGCGGGAAAGCCCACGCCGGCTGCGCTCCCCGCGCGGTCGAGTAAGCCCTCGCGTAGCTGATCTACATCAACGTCGACCTTCATGATGAAACCTCCTGCCGGGTCACCTCACCCGCACGTGTCGCATGTCCTAAATGGGGTGCAATAAATCTCAGATACCGCCATAATAAAGCAATGACCATCAAGGGGGCTGCAGACAATGGACAAGCTCGATGCCATGACGACGCAAGTCAGAGATTTTTGCGATGCGCGTGATTGGCGCAAATACCACACGCCAAAAGAACTCGCCATCGGCATGGCAACTGAGTCCTCCGAGCTGCTACAGCTCTTCCGCTTTATGAGCGATGAGCATATAGCAGAAATGTTCCAAGATCCCAAGCAGCGCCAAGCCATCGAAGACGAAGTCGCCGATACGCTCCTTTTCCTCCTGCGATTTGCCGACCTCAATGACATCGACTTACAGGCGGCGCTCTCGTCCAAACTCAAACGCAACGGTGAACGCTACCCCATCGACACCGGCTCCAACGAATACAGAAAGGCGGGCCATCATGAGTAACGAGTTCGCCCTTCGGCAATATACGCTTCCCCTGCCCCAACCCTTTGAGACAAGTGAATCGTTGCAGGATTTTGGCACGCCAAAGCCAGGGTCGCACCATGATGAAAGCTGGCCCGTTCTCTACATTCTGACTAACAGCAAAAACAAAACGGCTTACATCGGTCAAACGACCAATTATCGGCGCCGCATGAAGCAACACGCCGCAAACGTTGAGAAGGACTTCGACCGGACCCTTCTGATCGACAACCCGACATTCAATCAGTCCGCGACATTTGAGTTTGAGAATCGACTTATTGAGCTGTTCTGCGCTGACGAAAAATACCAGGTAACCAATGCCAACAACGGCTATGCCCAGTTCGATTATTTTGAGCGACCTCAGTATCGCCAGAAGTTCAGAGACCTCTGGGCGAAACTTCGCGAAGAGAACTATGCGATCCACCCCATCGAAGAGCTCGAGAACACTGACCTGTTCAAATTCTCGCCCTTCAAAACGCTCACGCCCGATCAATACGAAACGATTGAGGCGATTTACGGGCGGCTCGAGCAAGAGCATGAAGACATTAAACACGGCGGGCCCAAGAAAGAGCGCGTAACCGTCGTGAACGGCGCGCCAGGAACAGGCAAAACAATCCTCGCCATCAGTCTCATGTTCAAAATCAAAAATGAGCCGAACCTTTCCGGCCTGCGGGTCGGCTTTGTCACCCCCATGGATTCCCTAAAGAAGACCCTCAGGAAACTCACGCATTTCCTTCCAGGGTTAAAGCCTGGCGATATCTTGAGCCCCAGTGACGTCACAAAAAATGATCGTTATGACATCCTACTTGTCGACGAAGCACATCGACTGGGTAATTATCTAAGTATGGGCTCCGGCATCAAGGCCTTCTATAACACCTGCGATCGCCTCGGCCTTCCGCACACGAGCAACCAGGTTGACTGGATATACAAATGCTGCGACAAGGCGTACCTGTTCTATGACCCCAAACAGCAAGTCCGCGCATCGGGACTCAACCGAGATGGCCTTGAGCAGCGACTCAACCAACTCGAAGAAGCCGGCATCGAAACTGAAGAGTTCAGCCTAAGCACGCAGATGCGCGTGCGTGGCGGCGATGAGTACCTCGATTTTGTCTACGACCTGCTTGATAACAAAGCGTACATGCATGCCGGCATGAAGTTCAAAGAACTCTTTTCATCGGAGCCTTACGACTCGCAAGCCGGCGATCCCGACAGTGATATCCCCAGGTACCAGTTTGGCATAGTCGACCGGTTTGAAGATTTCTGCTCCCTACAGCAGGCCAAAGAAAAAGAAGTTGGGCTGTCCCGTATGACAGCCGGTTTTGCTTGGAAATGGGAAAGCAAGAGCAATAAAGATGCGTTCGATATCGTCATCGAGGGCGTTCCCAAACGCTGGAACTCAACCCAGAAGGATTGGGTTAACTCCGCCAACGCCGTCAACGAAGTCGGATGCATTCATACGGTGCAAGGCTACGATCTCAACTACGGATTCGTAATTCTGGGTCCCGACATTTACTACGACACCGATAAAGGAGCCGTCTGCGCTAACAAAGCCAACTTCAAAGATGCTGTCGCAAAAAAGAAGGCAAGCGACGACGACCTGCGAAAGATTATCGTCAACGCCTACTACGTTCTCATGACGCGCGGCATGCTGGGAACGTATCTCTATGTGTGCGACCCCGCTCTCAAGGAGTATTTGTCGCGATATATCCCGGTGATATAGACCTAGCGACCGCCCTCCCCCATGTAACCATCCTGTAAATCATAGCGGCGCAGTCGAGTTTTACCGTGATACGGTCGCGCCTGACGCTCCACTGTGCTAAAGTATCCCGAACGTTCAAACGACTACGAGGGGGACCTAGAAGATGGCACGTGTGCACAACTTCTCAGCAGGCCCGGCCGCACTGCCCACCAGCGTGCTCGCCGAGATCGCCGACGAGATGATGGACTACCGCGGTTGCGGCATGTCCGTGCTCGAGATGAGTCATCGATCTAGCATGTACCAGCAGATCATCGACGACGCCGAGGCAACCCTGCGTCGCCTGCTGAGCATCCCCGACAACTACCGCGTCCTGTTTTTGCAGGGCGGCGCCACGCTGCAGTTTGCGGGCATCCCCATGAACCTCATGCGCCGCGGCCGCGCCGGCTACGTCGTGACCGGCAACTTCGCCAACAAGGCGTACAAGGAGGCCGCCAAGTACGGCGAGGCCGTGCTGCTCGCGAGCTCCGAGGACACCAATTTCGACCGCATACCCGCCATGGCCGACATCAACGCGCGCATTGCCGCCGAGGCCGCGAGCGACGGGCTCGACTACGTCTACATCTGCCAGAACAACACCATCTTTGGCACCATGTACCACGAGCTACCCGATTGCGGAGACGTGCCGCTGGTCGCCGATGTCTCGAGCTGCTTTTTGTCGCAACCGCTCGACGTCGAGCGCTACGGGCTCATCTACGCCGGCGCGCAGAAAAACGCCGGCGCCGCGGGCGTCACCGTGGCTATCGTGCGCGATGACCTGATCGCCGACGGTCCGGCCTTTGCGCAGACGCCGCAGTACCTGGACCTTAAGACCCAGGCCGCCAAAGGCTCCATGCTCAACACGCCCAACACCTTTGGCATCTACGTATGCGACAAGGTGTTCCGTTGGGTTGAGCAGACCGGCGGACTTGCCGCCATGGCCGAGCGCAACTGGACCAAGGCCAACCTGCTCTACGACCTGCTCGAGCACAGCAAGCTATTCCACGGCACCGCGCAGGAGGACAGCCGTTCCATCGCCAACGTCACCTTCCGCACCGGCGACGCCGACCTCGACGCCGCCTTTGTTGCGGGCGCGGCAGAGCACCAGATTCAAAACGTCAAGGGCCATCGCCTGGTGGGCGGCATGCGCGCGAGCGTCTACAACGCCGTGACCATGGAAGACGTGCAGGCGCTGGCCACGTACATGAAGGACTTCGAGGCGCAGCAGAGTTTGAGCCCGCGATCTAACTAGCCCGCAGCACGCGGGCCGACCAGCCACTTCAAACCACCCTGCTTAGATCAAAACCTGCTAAGGAGTTTTTCCATGCGTAAGATTAAGACCATCGACGACATCACTAAAGACGGCAAAGTCGAGTTTGGCGAGGGCTACGAGTTTGTAAGCACCGCCGAGGAGGCCGACGCCATCCTGATGCGCTCGACCGACCTGCACGGCTACGAGCTGCCCGAGGGCATTCGCGCCATCGCCCGCTGCGGCGCCGGCGTCAATAACATTCCCGTCGAGGAGTACGCCAAGAAGGGCGTCGTCGTCTTTAACTCCCCCGGCGCCAACAGCAACGCCGTCAAGGAGCTCGTCTTGGGCATGCTGGTGCTCTCGAGCCGCGGCGTGGTGCAGTCGATGAACTGGGTGCGCGACAACGCCGACGACCCCGATATTCAGGTCGATGCCGAGAAGGCCAAGAAGGCCTTTGTGGGCCGTGAGCTCAAGGGCAAGCGCATCGGCGTCATCGGCCTGGGCAACGTGGGCTCCAAGGTCGCCAACGCCTGCGTCGACCTGGGCATGGACGTGTACGGCTACGACCCGTTCATCTCCGTCGAGCACGCATGGGTGCTGAGCCGCGAGGTGCAGCGCGTGGGCACGCTCGAGGACCTCTGCCGCGGCTGCGATTACCTTACCGTGCACGTGCCCAGCAAGGCCGACACCATCGGAATGATCAGCACCGAGCAGATCGACCTGCTCGCCCCCAACGCCGTGCTCATCAACTACGCGCGCGAGACCATCATTGATGAGGACGCCGTCGACGCTGCCCTGCGCGAGGGCAAGCTCAGCTGGTTTAGCTGTGACTTTGCCACACCCAAGACCGTCAAGATGCCCAACACGTTTATCACCACGCACTCGGGCGCCGGCACCGGCGAGGCCGAGGCCAACTGCGCCGACATGGCCATCAGCGAGCTCAAGGATTACCTGGAAAACGGCAACATCGCGCACAGCGTCAACTACCCCGCCTGCAGCATGGGCAAGGCGCGCGCCGCAAGCCGCATTGCCTGCCTGCATGCCAACGTGCCCAACATGATCGGCCAGATCACGGCCATTCTCGCCAAGGACAACGCCAACGTGCAGCGTATGACCAACGAGTCCGCTGGCGAGAACGCCTACACTATGTTCGACACCGACGAGCACCTGGACGGCAGCACGATCGAGGCGCTAAAGCAGATTCCGTCGATGTATCGCGTGCGCGTGATTAAATAGCGCCGACGCCAAGCCTGTCAGACAGGCCACGAAGCCCATTCGGCCCCCGTTTTCACGAAACGGGGGCCGATTTTGTTGCTCCGGACGACTTTAAAATGATACCCAGAACAAGTTTTTTCAGATAATCGATAGTGAGGCTCAAGTCGCTAAGCACACCCGCTTTGATAAACAGCTTTATCAGGGACTTTAATAGGTAAAAATCGATCTCTATGTGCCGAATGTAAGTTGACTGTCTATTTTCCGAAACAACTTATTCTAGATAGCATTTTTAAGGCCCCTCCAAGGCAAAACCGAGGCCTTTTTTGCGACCAAAACTCTAGTCCGCGCGACCGTTTTCCACCCGCGCGGCTACATTCCTGCCCAATCGATAAAAATCTCCTCACGAAGCCGCCGTTCGAGCTCCTGCTGTCGCGGCGTCTTGTCTTTCAGCGGCACATCGAGATAGGCCATGATGAGCTCCATCACCACGCGGAAGGCATCGGAGTCGGCCAGCTGACCATAGGTCATCAGAATGACGGGATATCCCATCGCTTGCAGCGCCGTCGTTCGATCTGAGTCCGAGATCTTGGATTCTATGGATCCGTGAATGGCTTTACCTTGGCATTCAACCAGACACTCTCGGCTGCCGTCCTTATTTGCCAGCAAAATATCGGCATAGCGCCTATCAAGCCCCGAAATCAGGCGGGCGCTGCGCGTCATACGAATCTCAACGTTATTGGTAAGGCGCACCCCTTCACCGCCGCGCAACCTCGAAAGACCAAACAGCATCGAAGCCTGGACCTCGAGCGGCGATGCCGCCACCCCCGTAATGCATTTCGCGGCACGCGTGAACGATTTAGCACCGCGAAGCCCCCGGATCTTATCGACGTACTCTGAAAGGTCAGAGAGCTCGATCAAGGGAGGTCGTTTCCACAAGTCCGTTGAATTCCCCGAGGCATCCTTTACGTTTTCCCAGCCCAGCCGCGCGTCGCCCCACCGGTCCCCGTATGCCTGCTCAAGTGCCGTCTTTACCTGAGGCGCGATCTTGCACACGGCAAAGGTACCGCACATCTCATACATGCACATGATCAGGCGCTCGTTTGAGACCGAAGAAGCCAGGGTCAGCAGGGTAAAGAGCGGTGACGCGACATCGAGGCCAAACTCTGTCTGCCGCACGGAGTCAAACGGCCTCTCCCCGTTCCAAACATGCCTGACAATGCGATCGCCCTTACGTCCGCAGCTGCCCTGTGCCAACACGTGTAACGGGGTGCCCAGGAAATGCTTGACGAGCGGGTGCTCGCAAAGACGCTCCCTGCGCTGGTCGTCCGCAGAATCGGGCAGGTCCGGCATTATCGCCAAGACCTGTGGGGGTATCCGGTGATACCGAAAGGCAGATATGTCGCACAGTATGTCGTCCATGAAGTGTACGTACCCACTGCATCGTTTGTGAACCCGCTCAGACGGCGAGTGCGATGGCTCGGCCTGCGAACGGTAAATGCTGCTGCGCGCGCGTCGCGAATCTCTCAGGAGGCTTACAATCGGTTTGGAAAGCAGACTGATTGTGAGGTTGCATATGGTTGATGAGGACTTTGCCTGGCGGCTTGCGCAGGAGCTTGTGCGGATCGACAGCTCAGACCCGGGCGCGTATGAGAATGAAATTGAGCGGTATATCAAAGCGCTGGTTGAGGAACGGCTGGCACGGTTGAACTACCCGACACTCGATGCCATACGGATTGAGGAACTCGAGGTACTGCCCGGGCGCCGCAACCTTATGATCACCGTGCCCGGTTTGAGCGACGAGCCACGGCTCGTCTACATCTGCCACATGGATACCGTTACCTTGGGCAATGGCTGGGACGCGGACATCGCACCGCTTGGGGCGGTTGTGCGCAACGACAAACTCTATGGCCGCGGTGCCTGCGACATGAAGGGCGGCCTGGCTTGCGCCATTACCGCGCTTGCCCACACACTCGAGCGCGTGGCGGCGGATGGCGCGCTGCCACGCCGCGGCTTTTCGCTCATCTGCTCGGTCGACGAGGAAGACTTCATGCGCGGCTCAGAAGCCGCGATCGATGCTGGCTGGGTCGGCTCGCGCGAATGGGTGCTGGACACCGAACCCACCGACGGACAGATCCAGGTGGCGCACAAGGGGCGTACGTGGTTCGAGATTGAAATGGCCGGCGTCACGGCTCATGCAAGCCAGCCTTGGAAGGGCGCAGACGCCGTCGCCGCCATGGCCGAGGTCGTGTGTTCGCTCCGTCGCGCGTTTGCGGCGCTGCCCGCGCACGATGAGCTGGGACCATCGACCATCACGTTTGGCCAAATCGAGGGCGGATATCGCCCCTATGTCGTGCCCGACCGCGCCAAAGTCTGGGTCGACATGCGTCTGACCCCGCCGACCGATACGGCCGCCGCGACGCGCATGGTAGAGCAGGCCATCGCCGTCGCCGAAGCCGCCGTTCCCGGTTGCCATGGCAGCTACACCGTGACGGGCGACCGCCCCGCCATCGAGCGCGACCCGAGCTCTCCCCTTCTAGCAGCGCTCAAGCGTGCCGCCGATGGCGTGACGGACGCGGACACGACCGTCGGCTTCTTTACCGGCTACACCGATACCGCCGTCATTGCCGGCAAGACAGGCAACCGCAATTGTATGAGCTACGGCCCCGGCTCGTTGGCGCTCGCACACAAGCCCGACGAGTATGTGCCCCATGCCGATATCGTTCGCTGCCAAAACGTGCTCATCGCGCTCGCCGATAACGTGCTCTGGGACGCGAATGGACAAGTTGGGGCATAATAAGCCGCGAACAAACCGACTCGCGCGTTAGGACCGCCCATGAAAGCACTTCCGTTTCCCTGCATCCGCCCGGCTCAGGACCGTGTGCTCGAGGCGCTGCCTGCGATGGGCGGTATCCTGAGCGGCAACGACGCCCTGCGCGGCGCCATTGCTGACGGCCTAATGCTCAAGGATCCAGGCGCGGCGTATTACGTGTACGAATGCTCGGGCGAGCCGGGTCGCGCGACGGGTGTCGTGGCGATTTGCCCGGTTAACGTACTGACGGGTAGCGACGAGGCTGCCACCGAGAGCGTCGACGCACTCGCCGCCGCGCGCGCGATCGCCGAGCTTAAGGTGCAGCCCCGCCCTGTAACGCTCGCCTACGAAGCCTCGCCCGTCATGGATATCATCCTTGGCGCCGCCAAAGAAGGAGCGCCGCTCTATGCTGTCACCGACCCCGCCGGCATTACGCATCGCGTGTGGAAGGTCAAGCGCGAGGACGCCGTTGCCGCCATCCGCGCCATGCTCGATCAGGCGCCGGAGCCGACGCCGGCAGACGACCCCACCTACGCTGCCGCGCTGGCTGGGGCATCGCAGATTCTGGCCGATGAGGCCCGTGCCGCCGGAACGTACACCGGCAAGGAGCCGTTCAACTTTACCGTTGCCGTGCTCTTCCCCGCCGCGCAGGTCAGCGGCGTCGCGCCGCAAGTTCCGACAGGTCTGCTCACGCACCAGGTCGCGCGGTTCTAGCAAGACCAGACTGCCCAGCACAAAAATCGGCAGCTCAACAAACAGGGGGCGGAGATGCAGCAGGTACATGCATCTCCGCCCCTTTTGCGTCGAGAAGTATGCCGGCGACCCGTGCCGTCGCGCTCGCGTTATCCGCGCTGCGGACCCGCAGTAGCCACGAGCGGTTCAAGCCCCAGCTCGCGCGCGTAATCCTCCTGCGTAAAGACTTCGACCAGCTCAAACGTGTCGGATTCGTCGTCAAACGCAAAGTGTAGCACCGAGCAGTTGCCCGGAACGCGATCGCGTTCATCGGCCGCCGCGCCCTTGGTATGGTCCATGAACTCCTTGATGGCCGATCCGTGGCTCACCGCAAGGACGCACTCGTGGTCCGGGCGTCGCATGAGTTCGGTCAGCGTCGCCACCATGCGCTCGCGCACCTGGATCTGGCCCTCGCCGCCAAATTGACGATAGAAATCGCGCCACGGGCGCTCGGGCATGAGCATCACGCGCTCGGCCTCAAAGTCGCCAAAGAACCACTCACGCAGGCCGTCCAGGCGCTCGTACGCCAAGCCCGGCCACAAGTTGGCGATAGTCTGCTCGGTGCGATGAAGCGTGGAGGTGTAGGCATGATCGGGCTCAATGCCGCGCACACGTAAAAACATGCCGGCGCGCGCCGCCTGGTCGCAACCCAACTGCGTAAGCGGCGAATCACTCCACCCCTGAATGATACGCTTAAGGTTGAATATTGTCTGCCCATGACGAACCAGATACAGGTCTTTATTCATAGGGGTCCTTTCGTTCGTTACCAATCAAGGAGCGAAAACGCCCCGTCGCAATAGCCAAAATGAAGCACGGCACCGTTGTCGGGTAGCTCTCCCCCGCCAGTCACATACTCAAGAAACTCCTGGCAGGCTGAGCCGTGGGAAACCGCCAGCACGCAGTCGTGCTGCGACCTGGCCATGATGCGGGACAGCGCCGCGACCATGCGCGACCGTAGCTCGCCTTCAGACTCGCCGCCAAAGGCCACCGGATAATCGCCCCAGGGCTGCGGCGGCATCTCGCGATTTGATGTGCCCTCCAGCGAGCCAAAATGCCACTCACGCAGGTCATCGACCAGCTCAATGGAACGGCCCTCGCCAACGATAAGCTCAGCCGTATGCCGCGCCCGGCCCAACGGCGAGGAATACACATGATCAAAGGCCACGCCACGCGCCGCAAACGCCGTACGCGCCGTCAGCGCCTGCTCGCGCCCGCGCGCCGTAAGCGGCGAATCGTGCCAGCCCTGCAAAATGCTCTGCACATTGAGCTCAGTCTGCCCATGACGCACCAAATACAGATCGGCCACATGCCCTCCTCTCGCACCACCGCAAAGGAGACAGCACCTTTGTGGTGATTTTGCCGCCGGATTGAACCGCAACGACGCTCAACTATACCAACACGTCGGCGAGCGAACGCTTGGGTACGTGGTGTACCTGTGCCTCGTCGCGCCAATAATTGATGGAGCCGTCGGGGTTGGAATCGATCGTATCGATCACCTGTGTCTCGGCCGGAACGCCAAACGCCATGATCAGCTTGAGCTCATACTTGTCGTTATCGAGCCCCATGGCATCGATCGCGTGGGGCGTAAAGGCCTTGAACATGCAGGCTGCCACCTCGGGCGTGGCGCTGCGGGCGGCGAGCATCATCGTCTGCGCGGCAATGCCCGTGTCGACCTCGGTAATGGGCGCGGCGGGCTTGCCCGGAACGGCGCGCTCGGCCAGAATCGCAATGTAGCTGGTCGGGCGCTCGCCCTCGGCAGGACCCGGCCAATCCTTAAGCGCGCCGGCCCACGTAAGCTCATCAAATACACGCGCGCAATCCTCGGCACCGCTCACCACATGAAAACGCAGACGCTGAGCATTGGCACCGCAGGGAGCCAGGTGCGCCAGTTCCGCCAGCTCGAGCAAAAACTCGCGCGGCACGCGCATGGACTCGTCAAAGCGACGGCACGTGCGGGCGCGACGAACCAACGCATCAAACGCGTCCAAGCCGAGCTTTTCGCGGCCCTGCTTTGCCATCGATTCTGCGCTTACCGGCGCCGCGGGAACTGCTTCGTTCATAGGGACCCCCAATACAAGCCAATTGTCCTTAGAAAAATCTAACCTAAAACGTAGGCAATAACGTTCAGTGACGCAATGTTCCACAACTGTTGAATAGTCCCCATCTAAACGGGAACAAAGGTAACAATTCGGGAATGTGGGACAGCAATTCGCCCTTCCCGCCACATGCAGTGGCGCCCTTGGGCGATACTTGTTGCAGTACTTTTGGCGTACGCCGCACGGAAAGCAATGAACGCGACGTGCGCCGCACGGAAAGGAGACATCATGGGCATCTTTAAGAACGATGACCAAAAATCGAGTCAGTTTGGATTTGACGAGAAGAGCATGGCGGGCAAGGCCGTCAAGGCCGTGCGCTGGATCTACGCCATCACCGGCGTCATCGCACTCCTCGCCGGCATCGCACTGCTTTTTGCACCCGCCAAATCCCTCGTCTTTTTGACGACCGTCCTGGGCTTTTACTTTGTAATCACCGCCGCCATCAGGCTGTTTACTGCCATTTTTGAGCCGCTGCTGCCCACCGGTTGGCGTGTGACGAGCATCATCTCCAACCTGCTCATCATCCTGGGCGGTGTGATAATCCTGCGCAATCAGGCGTTCTCGACCGCGACCCTCACCACGCTCGTGGTGGTCGTTGCCGGCTTTGGCTGGATCGTCGAGGGTGTCATGTCGATTCTGGAGTCCGAACTTTCGTCCAACCGCGCCCTCGCCATCCTGAGCGGCGCGCTCTCCATCATCGCGGGCATGTTCGTGTTTATCTATCCGCTGTGGTCGGCCAAGATGCTCGTCATCTTTAGCGGCGCTGCGCTGTTGGTGTTTGGCGTGACGTTGATTGTCCGCGCCATTCAATTTGGCAAACTGGTGCACTAGATGCCGCGAACGCTTTTTATTGACGCTGACGCCTGCCCGGTCACGCGCGAGTCAATCGACTGCGCGCGACGGGCGGGCGTCGCCGTTGTTATCGCCGGAAACAGCACGCAGAACCTGGAACGTCACATTCGCCGCGACGATCCGCGCGATGCCGAGCACGCACGACGCGGCTTTTGGGTCTCGACACTCGATGTGAGCGTGGGAGCCGATAGCGCCGACTTTGCCATTGTCGAGCGCCTGCAGACGGGCGACGTGGTCGTGACGCAGGATATTGGCCTGGCGAGTATGGTGCTCGGACGCGATGCCGCTGCCATCGGCGTACGCGGGCGCGTCTACGACAAGGCGACCATCGACATGCAGCTGTTTATCCGCCACGAGGAAAAGAAAGTGCGCCGCGCCGGAGGACGCACCCGCGGACCGGCAGCCTTCACCAGCGAGGACCGAGCTCGCTTTAAGCGCAACCTCACCGAGCTGCTGCGCTAAAACAAAAGGGTAGATTTTTGGGACATGCCCAGAAATCTACCCTTTTTCGTTTTAACTCACGACCAAAGCATAGGCCGTGGCGATGGGTTTAATGGCCTATCCCAGATATCTACCTAGAGGCCAAAGGCGGACAGGACGAGGCCCCAGCCGGCGCCGATGACGTACATCATGACTAGGAACAGGGCGTTTTCGCGGGCGCTGCGATTGGTACGGAACAGCACCAGGTACCCCACGCCGGCGGAAATGAGCGTTCCGGCGAGCATCGGGGCCAGCTGCAGCGCACCTTCGAGGTACAGCTGTGTAATGACGACGCTGGCAGAGCAGTTGGGGATCAGACCAACAAGTGCCGAGCCCAGAACAGCGAGCGTCTCATTACCGCGCAGAAACTGCTCGATCGCAGACTCACCAAAGGTCTCGAGCACGGAGACCAGAATCAGCGTCACCAGGAAAATGAATACCGAGACCTGCACGGTGTGCGAGATCGCGCTGCGGATAATCGACAGGACGGGCGCACCCTCGTGGGAGTGGCTGTGGTCGTGGCCGTGGTGGTGTTCGCGCTCGTCCGCGTGACCGTGGTCATGGTGGTGCCCATGTCCATGCCCATGCCCATGCTCACCCTCATCGTCGTCGCAGCCACAATGATCGCGCTCGCATAACTCGTGGATGTGGTCGGCGCTCACGCCCGCCTCGGCCACCTCGTCGATGATGTCACCGCCAGTGTGGTCGTCGTGCGCGCAGTTCACGTGGGCCGGGTTGGCCGCGATTCCCAGCACGGTACGGCGAATCGCCGCATGCGCGCGAGCGTTACGACGCAGACCGCGAATGGCGGCGTCCACGATAAAGCCCGTAACCAGCGCGATCAGTGCCTTCGAAGCCAAAAGCATCGCCATGGTCTGCAAGGGCACCTGCTCGGCGAGCAACAGCGGCAGCATCTCATCGGAGGTCGAAAGGAACACCGCCACCAACGTGCCCAAGGTCACGACACGACCGGCGTACAGCGTGGCCGCCATTGCCGAAAAGCCGCACTGCGGCACCATGCCCAACAACGAGCCAACCACGGGGCCCGCGGCACCAGCGCGCTTGATGGCGCCGTTAACGCGGTCGCCCGCGACGTGTTCCAGGGTCTCGAGGGCCAGATACGTCACCAACAAAAACGGCACCAGCGACAGCGTGTCCTTGCCGGCGTCGAGCAAAATATCAATCAGCAAATCCATGACGGATGGAACCTTTCGTGTCTTTCGGCAGCATTGTAAAAGTCCTAGCGGTCAACTAGGGTATTGTAGTTGACCTAGGCGTGGTGCCAATAGTTGCCCATGGTAAACTATCATCTCGCCATAACTCAGTAACCCCGAGCCGCGCGACGCGGCCCGTCCAAGGAGCAGCCCATGAACGTTTCGCAAGCACTCGAATACGAACGCCAACCGTTTATCCCTATGTTTATCTATGGCGATCACGGTGCCATGGAGTCCGAGCGCCAGAAGGGCGAAGAGGCCCTCAAGGTGCTCGAGACCGAGTATTTTACTGCCGAGGACGACCCCGGCTTCGACTTTGCCACCGTGCGCGACCTGGCCGACCGCAACCGCGACCTTTGCGACCAGATTGGCGAGGCACGCCTGCGCAATGTGACGCCCGCGACGCTCTCGCGCGGCCTGTCCGACGCCGACACCTGCGCCGCCATCGGCAAGATGCAAAAGCGCACCGCCGCGTCCGTTATGCGCGAGATCCGCGGTGACCGCGACGCGCTCGGCGTGGCCTACGCCCGCAAGCCCATCCAGGGCACCGTGCTCGGTATCGACATCGAGACCACCGGCCGTGCACCCGAACGCGGCTATATCATCAACGTGGGCTGGGAGATCATGGAACTCACCAGCGACGCCATCCCGCACGACGCCGAGGCGCACTACTGCGGCCTGCCCGACATCTACCGCGGCGAAGATGTGCCGCTGTCGAATATCCACCACATTACCTGGGACGACATCGACGGCAAAACGCCCTTCCGCGAGAACAAGGAGCTGCAAAAGCAGCTGCTCAAGCTTATGAAGAAGTACCCGTACATGGCGCATAACGCCGCCTTTGAGGACAGCTGGTTCAAGATTCACCTGGACGGTTACGCCGAGGCACGCCGCGCCGGCAAGATCATCGTCATCGACTCGCGCCAGATCTGCCGCAGCCTGGATGCCGACGTCCGCTCGCTCCCCCGCGAGTCCGCCCCCGCCGCACTCGAGAACTGGGCGCGCCGCCGCGGAACCCTCGCCGCCGACGCCAACGAGCAGCATCTGGGTCTGGACGACACCGACCTCATGCTCCGCACGGTACAGGCCGAGTTCAACCTCAAGAACCTATTCGCGAAATAGCAACGCCTGCGACAAACACTGCTTGCTCACGAGCGGCCTCGCAGCGGGAAACACCGCAGCGGGGCCGCCCTACGTTCCACAGATAGATCTGCCATCACAAATTCTGAACCCTCATTTTGAACGATTTCGGCCAATTCCCGACACGTAATTCGTTGTCGGATGATGATGCATCGATATCAAATGTGCAGCAATTGAGTATTTATATGCCATAGCTAAGCTGCGAGAACATTGATTTTAGGCGTACCAACCCATAATTGCGTCAAGCTTTTGGACAGCATTTGGTTAGGCCCCTAAAACGACTTTCCCACTCAGTGCCATCAACACGGCATTAGCTGACACGATATATACCATGAGTATCGTATTGTCACATACCACTGCAAAAGCGGTCTACCAGGCCGCGCATTCGGCGTCTGCGAAAGACACCGAGCCCTGTAACCCTGCCGCGATTTACGGATCATGTCCCACCGGAACGCTCCTTGACGCAGCCGCAGAATGGCTCACCAAACACGATGTTTCCCTTGACGCAAATGATTGCCTCGAGGTAATGGTGTTTGATCGCAGGAATGCGCGCTATGCACTGAACTGTCAATGCCACGTTTCGTCAAAACGATTCTCGAACTCACGCTTTATAGAGCTCAAAGATGGCATCTTCATTGTTGACGTTGAGCTTTGCGCACTTCAGGCCGCCACCTATCTCCCTTTTCGCGAACTGGTGGAGTACTACTTTGAATTGTGCGGCGCTTACTCCCTTGGAACCGGCTCTTCCACCTCGTATAACGAGCGTTTCGCGCTCACCTCGACCGAAAGGTTAAAACAGTTCTTTAATTCCATTACCAGATGCGACGGTCTGGCCCTTGCCCGAAAGGCGATCCAATGTGTGCGCGACGGATGCCGGTCTCCTATGGAAACGGCCTTTGTCATGATGCTAACGCTGCCTAAAAGCGAAGGAGGGCTTGGTATTAAGGGAATTGAGACCGATTACGAGGTGCAGGTCACCGCTGCCGCAAAGAATCTCACGAGACGCAAAAAGTTCTTTATGGATGCGTATCTAAAGAAATCTCGCACAGACATTGAATACAACGGGTTTTATCATGACGCGGAAGAAGACCGCGCCATCGATGAGGAGCGCAAGAATGCGCTTGCGTCCATGGGATACGGAATCATCACCGTCAGTCGTTATTCCTTTATGCATGCCAGCGCTTTCGTTAGGGTCATGGAGGCGATCCAACGGAAAGAGGGCATACGCCCCTCGCGTCTGCCAAAAGACTTTCAAATCATGCAAGAGGATCTGAGACAGTTTGTGCTCAGAAGGTTTATAGAAGAGAAAAAGCGAATTCAGAAGCAGCTTCGCCAGGATTCCGAAGATCGTCAACGAATCGACCTCGAAAAAGCAACACTCGAAGGCATCACGCTGGATGACCCGACAATAAATGAAGTTCCGGCAATCGATGACATGCAGACTGTCGAATCCGACAGCCCATCATTTGCCCAAATAAGCAGCCTCGCGCCCGAGGGCAGAATCTTCGGGGCCGGAAGCTAGACCGGCTAACAAGGTGGGTACCCTAGCGATGTGCAAAATTGCGAGTATTCAGCAGGGTCGGCCCTCCAGCACCCACAGTTAATCCAAATGAGAAACAAAAACGCTATCGAACGGGAACGTTAGGCAACATTTGAGGAAGACCTTGACTGTTTACCGCCCTTGGATAACTCTTGAGCGGCTTTATTTGGCCTGGAATAGATTAACGGACCCCCTATAGTTGCAGAATACTCCAATTTTTGCACGACGCGGGGGCACCCACCCCGGCATCGGCTATCAAAACCGCTCAGTCCGGAATCTCGTCCACTATTCCCCATCATTTTGTGCGACAAATTACCTGAACGTCATTGACATATGAACATGCGCTCATATAATCGGAAGTAAGTTATATGAGCGCATGTTCATATGAAAGGATATTGCAATGAGCATCCGCGTTGACGAAACGAAACCCGACATCGAGGCCACCGAGCCGATCGTCCCCACCACCTGCTCGCCCGAGGACCTTCCCGACGAGGAGCTGTTGTACGACCTGGCCGACCTGTTCAAAGTCTTCAGCGACACCACACGCATCAAGATTCTCTACGCCCTCATGGGTCGCGAGCTCTGCGTGGCTGACATCGCCGAAGCGACCGCGACCTCGCAGTCTGCGGTGTCGCACCAGCTGCGCACGCTTAAGCAGTCGCACCTGGTCAAGTTCCGCCGCGACGGCCGCAACATTCTCTACTCGCTTGCCGACGATCACGTCTACACCATGCTCAACCAGGGCATGAGCCATATCTGCGAATAGCAATCAACCACGGTATCAGCGCGGCCGGCACCCAGACCGCTAACACAGGGAAAGGAACCCACCATGAAAAAGCAGTTTAAGCTCGACGAGATCGATTGCGCCAACTGCGCGCGTGAACTTCAGGACGAGCTGGCTAAGCTCGAGGGCGTCAAGTCCGTTTCGGTCAACTTTATGACCCAAAAGCTGACGCTCGAGGCCGACGACGCCAAGTTCGACGAGGTCCTGGACCGCGTCGTTGAGTTCACCGCCGACGCCGAGCCGGACTGCGAGATCATTCTCTAACCCGCGCATACGTTGACCCCTGCGAGGCCGCGCTTGCCGCGGCCTTTGCTCGCGAAATTATATGAGCGAGTGTTCATACACTCAAATGAGAGGTTTGAATCATGACAGCCGCCGATCCCAAAGAGAAAAAGAAGAAGCACAAGAAGAAAGAGTCCCTTGAGCATAAGCGCAACCGCATCCTGGTAGCACTGGGCATTTTTGCCGTGGTGTACGCCCTCGATGAGCTCGGCACCCTCACCGCCGCATTCGGCACCCCGGGCGACATCTACGCCAGCTTTGTGCTGTTCCTCGTGCCGTTTTTGATTGCCGGCTACGACGTACTGCAAAAGGCATTCAATAACATCCGCCGCGGCAAGGCCTTCGACGAGAGCTTCCTCATGGCCGTCGCGACCATCGGCGCGTTCGCCATGGTGCTCTTCCCCGACACCGACCCACACATGGCCGAAGGCGCCGCCGTCATGCTGTTCTACCAGGTCGGCGAGTTGTTCCAGGCATACGCCGTGGGCAAGAGCCGCAAGTCGATCAGTGCCATGATGGACATCGCGCCCGACTACGCTAACGTCGAGCAGCCCGACGGCACGCTCGAGCAAGTCTTCCCCGATGACATCGCCGTCGGCACTGTCATCGTCGTCAAGCCCGGCGAGCGCGTGCCTATCGACGGCGTCATCGTCGAGGGCGAAACGCAGCTCGACACCGCCGCACTCACGGGCGAGTCAGTCCCCCGCCCCGCCAAGTCCGGCGACGATATCATCAGCGGCTGCATCAACATGACGGGCCTCATCCACGTGCGCACCACCAAGCCGTTTGGCGAATCCACCGTCGCGCGCGTCCTGGAACTCGTAGAGAATGCCAGCGAAAAGAAGGCGCGCACCGAGAACTTCATCACGCGCTTCGCCCGCGTCTACACGCCCGCCGTCACTGGCGCTGCCGCGGTGCTCGCGCTTGGCGGCGGCCTGGTGACTGGCGCTTGGTCCGATTGGATCCTGCGCGGCCTGACCTTCCTGGTCGTCAGCTGCCCGTGCGCCCTCGTGATCAGCGTACCGTTGAGTTTCTTTGGCGGCATCGGCGGCGCGTCCAAGCTGGGCGTTCTCATCAAGGGCTCCAACTACCTCGAGACGCTCGCCGACGTGGACACCATCGTCTTCGACAAAACGGGCACCCTCACCAACGGCACGTTCTCAGTCGTCGCGGTGCACCCCGAGGCTGGCTATACCGAGCAGTCGCTGCTCGAAGTCGCAGCCCTTGCTGAGTCGTTCTCCGATCACCCCATCGCGCAGTCCGTGCGCGACGCCTACCAGGGCGAGGTCGACCCCAAGCGCGTGAGCGACTCCGCCAACGACGCGGGCCACGGCGTGACGGCAACCATCGACGGCAAGCACGTCGTCGTTGGCAACGCCAAGATGCTCGCCGCGGCCGGCGTTGAAGCACCGGACTGTGAGGTTGTCGGCACGATCCTCCACGTGCTCGTTGACGGCGTGTACGCCGGCCACATCGTGATTGCAGACACCGTTAAGGCCGATGCGGAGCAAACGATTCGCGACCTGCATGCCGCCGGTATCAACCGCACCGTCATGCTCACGGGCGACCGCGAGGAGGTTGCAGCGTCTGTGGCCAAGCAACTCGGTCTCGACGAGTTCCACGCGCAGCTCCTGCCGGGCGACAAGGTCGAGCGCGTTGAGGCGCTACTCGCGGCCGAAAGTGGCAAGGGCAAGCTCGCCTTTGTCGGCGACGGTATCAACGACGCGCCCGTGCTCACGCGCGCCGATGTGGGCATTGCCATGGGTGCCATGGGGTCCGATGCCGCGATTGAGGCCGCCGACGTCGTGCTCATGGACGACAAGCCGTCCAACATCGCCCGCGCGATCCGCGTGGCGCGCAAGACCATGGCGATTGTCTGGCAGAACATCATCTTTGCGCTTGGCATTAAGCTGCTGATTCTGGTGCTTGCGGCGCTCGGCATCGCCAACATGTGGCTTGCCGTGTTCGGCGACGTAGGCGTGGCGATCATCGCCATTCTGAACGCCATGCGCGCGATGGGTGTCAAGAACCTGTAGCGTTGTCCGGCCGGGGCCGGGTTTGGTTTTGAAAACGTCCTCGACCATGTGCGGCGCCTTGTCCTGCTCCTGCGGAGCTGCGGACAAGGCGCCGCACCGGTCTGCGGAGTGTTTTCAAAACCAAACCCGGCCCCGGCCTGCGGTGACGCTGCTGGAGATTCTTGGCATCGCTTGCTGGCGGGGTTCCTTGTCTGAAATGGACTTGGCTGATGGGGCCTTTTGTCCCGGTCGCTGTCCCGCGCCGTTGGCGCGGGAGGCGCGTGTCTTTGGGATGTGGGGACGGTTCGGCTGATGGGGCGCTGCACACTGATTGGTTAACTTTGGACTTAGAGGTTGCCGTTGTTGTTTGAAAGTTCTATCCCCTTTCGCTGGTTCGCGCTTTGCGCGAACTCCGCGCTACTGGGGACCTGTTAGGCCTCCGTTGTCTCGTCCTTAGCAAGCATCGCCCTCAGCTTCTCGAAGCTTTCCTCGCTCAGGCAATGCTCCATGTGGCAGCCCTCCTGCGCGGCAACTTCGGCCGAAACGCCCGCATCCTCGAGCAGCTGCACAAAAAAGCAGTGGCGCTCCCACATTTGGCGGGCGACCTCTAGCCCGCGCTCTGTCAGATGCACATCGCGTTTACCCATTTCGACGTAGCCGTTGTTCTCCAGCGTCGCCATGGCTTTGGAAACGCTCGCCTTGGTCACGCCGAGGTACTCCGCAACGTCGATCGAGCGCACGATACACTGGCGTTGCGACAGAACGTAGATCGATTCGAGATAGTCTTCTCCGGATTCACGTAGGGCCATGGGCCGCCTTTCGCGATGATTGCTAGTTAGCCTTTGGATACTTTCCTTGGCTTACTTTACCGCAAAAGTTGCCCATGTCTTACTGCATTGACTAAAAAGTTAGCCGTGTTTCACAAAACGCGCGGGTGAGGCGCGACACCCCAGCGCGTGGCGCACGGCGCGCAAGGAGTGTCCCCCGCTGCCGGCCGAAAAGGAACGTCCCCAAGTGCCGGGTGCCCGCCCTCAGCTAGATCAGGCCAAAGTGCTTGGCGGCGTTGTAGATGCCGTCGTCGTCTACGGCGGTCGTTACGTAGGTCGCGGCGGCTTTGACGGTCTCCTGCGCGTTGCCCATGGCCACGCTTGTGCCTACTGCCGAGAACATCGACAGATCGTTCTCGCCGTCGCCGAAGGCGATCGCCTCGCTCGCGTCGATACCCAGGCGCTCGAGTGTCGCTGCCACGCCCAGGTCCTTGCCGCCGTTGGCCGGGATAATGTCGCAGAACAGGTCGCACCAGCGCGTGGTGAGCGAATTCGACACAGCATCGGTCACGATATGCTCGTCGGCGGGGTCGACGAAGGCGCAGAACTGGTAGACCGGCGCGTCGAAGGCGTGCTCAAACGGTTCCTCGTGGTAGACGATTCCCGCGTTGTTGCCAGCCGTCACCACGCGCTCGGACAGGCGGTTCACAAACGAGTTCTCGCCCTGCATGCACAGCGAGTCGTAGCGCCCCTGCGCCACCTGGTCCACAATCACCGCAACGTCGTCCGGATCGATCGGGCAGCTGCGATAAACGCCCTTGGCATCAAAACAGTGCTGGCCCGAAAGCGTAATGTACGCATCCCATCCCAAGTCGAACAGCCAATCCGGCATCTGGTAAGTCGGGCGGCCCGTGGCGATTACGCACGCAATCCCCTGCTCGTGAAAGCTGTCGAGCACCTGCTGCGCCGACGCCGGAATCCGATGGTTCTTAAAGCTCAGCAACGTGCCGTCGATATCGAAAAACGCGGCCTTGATCATCCTCGCCTACTCCTCGCCCTCGAGCTTCTCGCTCGCCTCGAGCCACGCCATCTCCAACTCGTCCATGGCGGCGTGAGCCTCATCAATCTTTGCCTGCTGCTCGCCCAGCGCCGTGTAGTTGGTGGGGTCGACCTGGGCCATCGCGGCCTCGGCCTCCTCCACGCGGGCGCGCTGCGTCTCCATTTTGCGCTCGAGCGAGCTCACCTCGCGGCGGAGCTTCTGGCGCTCGGCGTTGGAAAGGCCATTGGGCTGGCCACTCGACTTGGGCTTTTCGGCCGCAGCCGCCGCGGCGCCGGTATCAAACGTGCCGGTCTTGGCGCTCGGCGCACCCACGGGCTCGCCCTCGGCGGTGGCGTTGCACAGACGCAGGTACTGGTCCACACCGCCGGGCATATGCGTCAGGTGGCCGCCGAGCAGCGCCCACTGCTGGTCGGTCACGCGCTCCATCAAGAAGCGGTCGTGCGTCACCAGAATCAGCGTGCCGGGCCAGCCGTCAAGCAGGTCCTCGACAATCGCCAGCATATCGGTATCGAGGTCGTTGCCCGGCTCGTCCAGGATGAGCACGTTGGGCTCGTCTAGAATCGTCAGCAGCAGCGACAGGCGGCGGCGCTGGCCGCCCGAAAGGTCACCGATGCGGCTCCAGAGCTGCTGGGTCGTAAAGCCCAGGCGCTCGCAGAGCTTCTCGGGCGAGGTCTCCTTGCCGTCGATGACGTAGTACTTCTTGTAGTTGCTCAGCACCTCGCGGATCGTATCGCCCATAAAGGGCTCGAGCTCCTCGAGCTGCTGCGACAGCACGCCAAAGCGCACCGTCTGGCCGATCTTCACGCGGCCGCGTAGCGGCGCGATCTTGCCCTGGATCACGTCGAGCAGCGTGGACTTACCGGCACCGTTCTCGCCCAGCAGACCATAGCGGTCGCCCGCGCCGATAAGCCAGGTCACGTCGGAGAGCACCTGCTTGGGCGCGCCGTCGGTGTCCGCATAGCCGGCGTCAACGTCGATCACGTCGATGACCTGCTTGCCCAGGCGGCTCACGGCAAGTCGCTTGAGTTCCAGCTCGTCGCGCACGGGCGGCACGTCGGCGATGAGCTCGCGGGCTGCCTCCACGCGAAACTTGGGCTTGGTGGAACGGGCCTGGGCGCCGCGGCTCAGCCACGCGAGCTCCTTGCGCGCCATGTTGCGGCGGCGCTCCTCGGTGACGGTGGCCATGCGGTCGCGCTCCACGCGCTGCAGGATGTATGCCGAGTAGCCGCCCTCAAAGGGATCGACCTGGCCGTCGTGGACTTCCCACATACTGGTGCAGACCTCGTCCAAGAACCAGCGGTCGTGCGTGACCACGAGCATGGCGCCCTGGCCGCGCTGCCAGCGGGCCTTAAGATGGCGCGCGAGCCAGTTGATGGTGCGCATGTCCAGGTGGTTGGTGGGCTCGTCGAGCATGAGCACGTCGTAGTCGCCGATCAGCAGGCGCGCGAGGTCCACGCGGCGGCGCTGGCCACCCGAAAGCTCGCCCACCGTGCCCTCCCAGGGCACATCGCTAATGAGGCCGGCAAGGATCTGGCGCGTGCGAGGGCTCGACGCCCACTCGTACTCGGGCGTGTCGCCCACAACGGCATGATGCACGGTATCGGTATCGACCAGGTTGTCCTTTTGGCCGAGCAGGCCGATCGTGGTGCCGCGGCGATGCGTCACGCGGCCATCGTCTGGCTCCAGCGTGCCCGCGAGCACGCTCAGCAACGTCGACTTGCCGTCGCCGTTTTTGCCGACGATACCAATACGGTCGCCCTCGCCCACGCCGAGCGTCACGCTATCGAAAATATGCTTGGTGGGAAACTCTAGGCTGACGGAATCGCATCCCAAAAGAATCGCCATATGCCCTGCTCCTTCGTAGAAATTCAACGTTGTCCATGATAGCGAAAACCACCACAAAGGTGCCTGTCCCCTTTGTGGTGGTTTTGGGCGGGCGCAGTCGACGAGCGCAACCCCGCAAACGCAAAAAGGCGGGCCATCTCCCGCAAGAGATGACCCGCCTCTCCAATCAGTCCCGTGGCGACCGTGGCCGCCGCGGGCCTCAAGCATGTCCCGGACTAGGAGAACATGCCGGTGAGGTAATCATTCAGCCGCTTATCCTTGGGCCGTTGGAAAATCTCGTCGGTCTCGTCGTACTCAACCATATCGCCCATGTAGAAGAACGCCGTGCGGTTGGACACGCGCGACGCCTGCTCCATGTTGTGCGTCACGATGACGATGGCGCGGTCGGCCACAATCGACGACATAAGGTCCTCGATTGCCAGCGTCGAGATGGGGTCGAGCGCCGAGCAGGGCTCGTCGAACAAAATCACGTCGGGGTTGAGCGCCAGCGTGCGCGCGATGCACAGACGCTGCTGCTGGCCGCCCGAAAGCGCATAGGCGCTCTTGTCGAGCTTATCCTTGACCTCGTCCCACAGCGCCGCGCCGCGCAGGCTCTCCTCGACCATGCGGTCGAGTTCGTCGCGATCGGTAATGCCGTGGCGTTTGGGCGCAAACGTAATGTTGTCGCGGATGGACTTGCGAAACGGGTTGGGCTGCTGAAACACCATGCCAATGGAACGACGCAGCTCGTACGTGTTCTCGGTCTTGGTGTTCACGTTGCGCCCGCGGTAGTTGATCTCGCCCTCCACGCGGCAGCCGCGAATCTCGCGATTCATCAGGTTGAGGCTGCGCAAAAAGGTCGACTTACCGCAGCCCGAAGGCCCGATGAGCGCCGTGATCTCGCCCTTGTGGAAGTCAAGCGACGTGTTATGCAACGCATGGTGGTCGCCATAGTACACGTTGACGTCCTTGGTGGAGAGCACGACCTCGTCGCTCACGGCCTTGCCGCTCACGCGCACGCGCTTCTCGCTCTCCCCCACGCTCGACAGAAAATCCTGGGTCTCGGACGTGGCCGCCTCGGTTGCGGGCGTTGCATTCATCTCGCTCATTCGGCCGTCATCCTCCTTGCCAGTTGCTTGCCCACGATACGGGCGATTACGTTAAACAGCAGCACGCAGATCATCAGCAGTGCCGCGGTTCCCCAGACGATCTGCTGGGCCTCGGGGCTGCCTTCGCCATAGATCTTGTAGATGTGCACGGCGAGCGACTCACCGGGGCGGAACACATTCCAGGCGCAGGTGGGGCTCGACAGGTTAAAGCTCAAGAAGTTGAGACGAACCGGCGAGCTCATGCCCGAGGTAAAGAGCAGCGCTGCGGCCTCGCCAAACACGCGGCCAGCCGAAAGCACAATGCCGGTCACGATGGCGGGCATGGCCTCGGGGATCAGGATGTGCAGCGTGGCTTCCCAGCGGGTGAGGCCCATGGCCAGGCACGCGTCGCGCTGGGCCTGTGGCACGTCCTCGAGCGCTTGCTGAATCACGCGCACCAGGATCGGGATGTTGAACATGGTGAGCGCGACGGCGCCGGAAATAATGGAGTACTTCCAGCCCAGCTGCACCGAGAACACCAGAAATCCGAACATGCCGACAACGATGGAAGGCAGCGAAGACAGCGTCTCGATGGCGGTGGAGGCGATGTCACGGATGGGGCCGTCGGGCGCGTACTCGACCAGGAAGACTGCGCCGCCCAGGCTGATGGGCACCGAGATACCTAAGGTGATCAGCAGCAGATAGAACGAATCGAACAGCTGGTAGAGCACGCCGCCCTGGGTTCCGTTGGCGCGCGCGGGCTGCGTGAGGAAGCCCGGCTGGAACAGCGTCGAGATACCCTCGAACAGGATGTAGGCCACCATGGAAACGACGACGAGCATGACGATGGCGACGATTGCCGTCAACACGCCCGTGGCGATGCGGTCCTGTTTTTGAACACGCCCGAGTCTCGCCTCGTCGATGTGGATGCGCGTGCTAGCCACGAGCCTTCGCCCCCTTGCGGCCAATAAGATGGATGATCAGGATGAAGATGAGGCTCATGCCCATCAGCAGCAGACCGAGTGCCCACAGGACGTCGTCCTGGGCCGAGCCCTCGGCATAGACCGCCATGGACGTGGTAAGCGTGGTCGTGATGGTGGACGCCGGCGACAGCAGCGACGTCGGCATGGCCTCGATGCCGCCGATAACCATGCGCACGGCGAGCGTCTCGCCAAAGGCGCGGGTCATGCCAAGGATGACCGCGGTCATGAGCGACGGCATGGCGGACTTGAGCACCACGTGCCAGATGGTCTGCCAGCGGGTGTAGCCCAGTGCGAGCGAACCCTGACGGTAGCTGTCGGGCACGGCGCGCAGGCCATCGACCGAAAGCGTGGTCATGGTCGGCAGGATCATGACGGCCAGCACGATGGCGCCGGGCAGGATGCCAAGGCCCGTGCTCACGTGGAAGACGCTCTTCATAAGGCCGACGACCACGTGAAAGCCAATCAGGCCAAAGACGACCGAGGGGATGCCGGTCAAAAGCTCAATGAGCGGCTGAAAGATCTTGGAGCCAAACTTAGGGCTAATCTCGACCGCGAAGATGGCAGAGCCGATGGCAATGGGCAGCGCGATGAGCGTGGAGAGCACCATGACCGCAAACGAGGTGACGATCAGGGGCAGGGCACCGGTATAGGGCAGGCCGTTTTCGGCCGTGTTGGCCAGGTCCCACTTGGTACCGGTGAAAAACTCGACGACCGAGACGCCGTCCTTGACAAAAGCCGAGAGGCCCTTTTGGGCGACCATGAAGATGAGCGCGGCAACAACAAGCGTCACGAGCGCTACGCACGCGCCCGTGACGCCCAGGCCCACGTTCTCAAGGTCGCGCTTTGGCAGCTGTTTTGCCATTGCAAACCTTTCCGGGGGCGATTACTTATTGAGCGGAAACCTTGCCGCTGGCGTCCTTGACGACCTTCATGGCAGAGACGGGGATGAAGCCCTGCTCCTCGACAAGCTTGCCCTGGACGTCGTCGGAAAGCATGAAGTCAAGGAAAGCCTTGGTGGCCTCGTCGGCGTCCTTAGAGCAGTACATGTGCTCGGCAGCCCAGATCTTGAAGGAGTCGTCGGTGACGTTTTCGCTCTTGGGCTCGACGCCCTCGACCTTGATGGCGTTGAACTTGGAGTCGTCGAAGTGCGAGAAGTCGAGGTAGGAGATGGCGTTGTCGGTGCTGGCCATCTGAGTCTGGACGTCGCCGGACTTGTCGAGCTCGGCGTCGCCCTTAAAGTCGACAGCCTCGTCGCCAAAGACGGCGGCCTCGAAGGTGGCGCGGGTGCCGGAGCCAGCCTTACGGTTGAGGACGACGATGGTGGCGTCGTCGCCGCCGACCTCCTTCCAGTTGGTGATCTGACCGGAGAAGATGCCCTTGAGTTGTTCGAGGGACAGGTCGTCGACCTTGACGTTCTTGGAGACAACGGGGCCCATGCCCACGACGGCGACCTCGTGGTCGACGAGGTTCTTGACCTGGTCGGCCTCGAGCTTGGTCTCGGCGAAGACGTCGGAGTTGCCGATGGTGACGGTGCCGGCGGCGACAGCGGTCAGGCCCTTGCCCGAACCGTTACCCGAGCCGGAGATGGAGACGTCGGGGTTGGCGTCCATGAACTTCTCGGCAGCAGCCTCGACGAGAGCCTGGAACGAAGAGGCGCCGTCGTAGGTCACCTCGCCGGAGACGGACTCGGCAGCGGCGGCGCTACCCTTGTCGGCGGCATCGGAAGTGTTGGAGCCACCGCAACCAACAAGGCCGAGACCGACGATGCTGACAAGACCACCAGCGAGGCCGAGGAACTGACGACGAGAATAAGCCTGATCGAGCATGATCTTCCTTTCATACATGCGACTCGCGGGCACCCTGCCCGCTTTGCTGTTTGGAAAGATACGACCTCGATCGGACGGCAGCCGCGCCAACTGCGGTTTCTTACGGGCATCTGATAGACCCTTACCGCAAGCTCTGCCCAGCCTTTACAAACGGATAACAATCCAGCGCCGAACATGGCGCACCGTTTACACCAGAGGAACGTCCCCATGGACTGCCCCACCGCAACAGAAAAAGCCCGGGCAAAAGCACCGGGCTCGTAATGCAAGTTTGTATCCAAGCAGGATATAGGGGAAGCCCTACAGCTCCAACTCGTTGAGCTTTAAGATTGCCACGATGTAAATCTTGAGCGCTTGCTTGAGCTGTTCCTCGTTGGCGCACTCGTTGGGACCGTGCATCTGGCCGCCCCACGCGGGCAGCTCCAGGCCGGTCTCCTCGGGGCCAAACGACACGGCGCGGGCAAAGTTGCGCGCGTACGTGCCGCCGCCCATGGCAAAGGGCTCAGCATGCTTGCCCGTAAACTCGTTATAGGTATCAATAAGCGCCTTCACGGCCGGATCGTCAGCCGAAACTGAGAACGGCACCTTGGCACGACCCACACGGTACGTCACGCCAAAGCGGCCCACGAGCGGCTCGAGCTGCTCGCAAATGGTATCGGCGCTCGTGCTGTCGGGGAAGCGCACGTCGATGACCTGCCCAATATGGCCATCCGCCACGCGGATGACGCCAGCGTTGCAGGTAAGCGGGCCAAACGCCGGACTCGTCGCATCGATACCCAGGCCGCGACCATAGGCGTCCGCATGCACAAAGGCCAAAAACTTGACAAACTCGTGCTCGGCAGGCGTTAGCAGGCGCTCGTCGCGTGCACCAAACGCGTCCTCGGCCTCGCGCAGATACGTCACGATCAGGCCGACGGCATTGATGGTGCCCTCAGGCATCGAAGCGTGGCCGCCAATACCGTGGGCGAAAATCTGCGCATGGCCATTATCAAGCGCCGTGATCTCCAGACGGTCGGCGTTCTCGATGGGCGCCGGCAGCTCATCGGCGGCAATCGCGAGCTCGCAGATGGACTGCGACGGAATGGCATTGCTCGCCTCGGCGCCGCTCCAGGACACAATGCGCCCGCCGTCGATCTTGGGGCTCACGAACGTCGCCCCAAACTGGCCCTTCTCGGCATTGCAGACCGGGAACTCGGCATCGGGCGTAAACAGAAAGTCGGGGTCTGCGTGGTTCTCCAGATAATGGTGAACGTCGGACATGCCCACTTCCTCATCGCAGCCCAGCAGCGCGCGGAAGGTGTAGCGCGGAACAATGCCGTGCTTGAGCAGATAGGCGCCGGCGTAGAGCGACAACACCGCCGGGCCCTTGTCGTCAATCACGCCGCGACCGAGCAGCCAGCCCTCGCGGCGCTCCATGGCGAACGGGTCGGTGTTCCAGCCAGGGCCGGCGGGAACCACGTCCACGTGGCAGATAGTCGCGAGCTGCTTGTCGCCGCGGCCCGGAATATCGGCGATTCCCACATAGCCCTCGTCGTCGCTCGTCTGGTAGCCGAGCTTTTGCGCGATGCCGAGCGCGCAATCGAGCGCGTCACGGACCGGGCGGCCAAACGGCGCGCCAGGCTCCGCATCGGCAGAAACTGCCACGGACGGGTAGCCCACCAACTGCTCGATATCGGCGACAACATCCTCCCAGACCTCGTCGACATACTCGGTAACGCTCTGCTCCACCTGATTCATGGACGACCTCCTTACCAATGAGCGGCAAGCGTACCCGCCCCTCACATTACGTCATTAGATAGCGAAAAGTTTAGCAAGCTCGGCCGCCGAGTGCACCACCGCATCGGCACCCGCCGCCTCATGCTCGCCCGGCACCGCCGCGCCCGAATAGATGCCAATGCACGGCACGCCCATTGTGTGCGCGCCCTCGACGTCGTTAAAGCGGTCGCCGATCATCACGGCCTCGTCGGCCGTCGCGCCAAGCGCCGCCAGGGCGTCGCGGACCGAATCGGCCTTGGTCTCGCGTCCCTGCGGCGGATTCATGCCAACCACCGCCTCAAACTGAGAAAGCCCCAGCTCATGCACCATGTCGATACACTTTGCCTCCATGCGAGACGTCGCCACGGCCATGCGATGACCCTGCGCCGCCAAGCCATCGAGCAGCTCGGGGATTCCGTCGAACACGGGATACTCCTCCGGACCCAGCTCGTCAAAAAAGGCACGGTACTCGTCGGCCACCACGAGCGACTCCTCGCGCGTAAAGCCGTAAAAGTCGTGGAAGCTCTTCCACAGCGGAGGCCCGATCATGCGACGCAGGTCACCCATCTGCGCCTCCGAAAACCCGCGCGCGGCCAACGTTTTGCGTGTCGAGGTCATCACCGCCCGACCCGTATCTGCCACCGTGCCATCGAAATCAAACAGCACGACCGGCCGCTTGCCTATCTCCAGCGCCTCCATCGGTATCCCTCTTCCCCAGTTGATGATTTCCACACCGACACTTCAAACTGTTGACTATTCAACAATTGAACCTAGCAATGTAGAGCAACTCCACTATACTTGTCGCACTTTGCTCTCAGAAGGCGGCGCCGTCGCGCCCCAACGAAAGGTGCAATTATGTCTTTTGCCATCATAACCGACTCCACGTCGGACATCTCCCCCGCCCGTGCTCAAGAGCTTGGCATTTACGTGATTCCGCTGCATGTGATTATCGAAGGCGAGGACCTGCTCGACCAGGTGCAGATTACCGCCGAGGAATACGTCGCCCGCATGGCAGGCTCCGAGCAGCTGCCGCACACCTCGCAACCGAGCGCCGGCGAGTTCAAGGCACTCTTTGACCGCGTGCTCGCCGACGGCCACGATAGCGCGATCTTTATCTCGCTGTGCAGCGAGTGGTCCGCCTGCTATGCCAACGCCAGCCTGGTGGCCGAGACCCACGAGCTCGACGTGCGCTGCATCGATTCGCGCACCGGCTCGGGCGCCGAAGGCCTACTGGTGGAGTACGCGCTGGCCATGCGCGAGGACGGCCGCAGCCTGGACGAGACCGAAGCGCAGATCCGCGCGACGCTGCCTGACGCCCATCTGCTGCTAATTCCCCGCACGCTCGAGAACCTCGTTAAGAACGGCCGCGCGCCTAAGCTCGCCGGCCAGCTCACGCAGATGCTCAACATTCGCCTGGCCGTTTCGCCGGAGTGGCAGTCGGGCGAGATCAAGGCCATCAAAAAGGGCCGCGGCGCCAAGCGCATCGTCGCCAACACCATGGCAGACTGCCTCGCGTTTTTGGACGAGCACCCGGGCTCAAGCGTGCGCGTGCTCACGACCGGCGCCGCCGAGGAGCAGAAACTTGTCAACGAGGCGCTCGCGGGCCAGGGCTACGTAGACGCCGGCGCCGGCACCATCGGCTGCACCATCGCCACCCATGTAGGCGTCGACGCCATCGCCATCAGCTACTGCCCCCGCTACCAGCCAACTCGCTAGGGACGCCCACATCAGTTGCGGTGAAATAGGGACTGTTTTTGGCTTATTAGCCGCCAATCAATCCCTATTCCACCGCAACTTAGAAGCAGTTCATTTGGGACGGGGCTAAAAAGACTGGCATGTAACGTTACGCACCGGTCTTTTTAGCCCCGTCTCATTTTAGCCACTCTACATCAGCCCGCTCAGGGCGATGTCGACGGCCTCGTTGAGGTCGTCGGTAATGTGCACCAGCTCCGGATCGAGCGGGCTGATCATACCGGCATTCATCACCGGGCCGTTGAGCCAGTCGAACAGGCCCTGCCAGTACTCGCTGCCCACCAGCACGAGCGGCATACGCTTGACCTTGTGCGTCTGCACCAGCGTGAGAACCTCGAACATCTCGTCGAGCGTACCAAAGCCGCCGGGAAATACGATGGCGCCCGAGCTGTACTTAACGAACATGGTTTTGCGCACAAAGAAGTAGCGGAAGTCCATGCCGAGGTTCACGTATTTGTTGAGCCCCTGCTCGTGCGGCAATTCAATGCCTAGGCCAACTGACTTGCCGTTGACACTCGCCGCTCCCCTGTTGGCCGCTTCCATGATGCCGGGGCCGCCACCGGTGATGACCGCCACGCCACGTTGCGCGATCTTGCGCCCGACGGTACGCGCCGCCTTGTAGAGCGGATCGGTCTTGGGCGTGCGGGCGCTACCAAAGATGGTCACCGCAGGTCCAAGCTCGGCAAGTGCGCCAAAGCCATCGACAAACTCTGCCTGAATTCGCAGCACGCGCCAGGGGTCGGCGTGCAGCCAGTCAGTCGACTCCTCGGGCGCCAACAGGTTGGCGTAGGTGTTGTCCTTAGGAATCATGGGGCCGCGCATGACCACGGGGCCGCGGCGGTACGTCTCGTCGTAGGCAGGCTCGCCCTCAACGTTCTCATTCTTAATCATGGGTACTCCTATCGAGAAAAAGAAAAGCGGGCGGGGTCGACGCCATGCGTCAAACACCCGCCCGAACATCAACTATTCGGTATGGTACCCACGATGCATCAAGCACTTGCAAGCTATCGATCAGCGGTCGCGCAACCGGTGTCAGCGAATGTGACGACCGGCTGGCGCTCAACCATTGCCGTGCCCACGCTCTGCAAGCGTGTCTGTCGCTCTTAGTAATCCACCGCCGCAGGGCTGTTCATCCAGTCACTCACGAACGCGCCGTAACGACCCTCGATAATGGCCTGGCGGGCGCGCTGCATCAGGTTGAGCAGGTAGTAGATGTTGTGCATCGACAGCAGAATGCCGCCGAGCATCTCCTTCTGCGTGACCATGTGACGGATGAGCGCGCGGCTGTAGCCGCCCGTGCACACCGGGCAGGTGCAGGTGGGGTCGATGGGGCCGTCGTCGTGCGCAAAGCGCGCGTTACGGAAGTTAAGGCGACCTTCACTGGAGAACGCCGTACCCATGCGACCGGTGCGCGTCGGCAGCACACAGTCGAACATGTCGATGCCCACGCCCACGCCGCGCACGAGCGTGGTGGGGTTGCCGACACCCATCAGGTAGCGCGGCTTATGCCTGGGCATGTACTCGCTCACGAGCGGCGCCAGGGTCTCGAACATGGTCTCATGATCCTCGCCCACCGAATAGCCACCGATGCCGTAACCCGGGAAGTCGCCGCACTCCTCCAGATGGCGCAGAGAGCGCAGGCGCAGGTCCAGATGCATACCGCCCTGGACGATGCCAAAAAGCGCCTGGTCATCGCGGGTGTGCGCCTTATAGCAGCGCTCGGCCCACATGCTCGACAGCTCCACGGCGCGCTCAACGTAGGCGCGCGTGGCGGGATAGCCGGGGCACTGGTCGAGCTGCATGCAGATGTCGGAGCCGAGCTTCATGGCGATTTCCATGTTGTCCTCGGGCGTCCAGAACACGTGGCGGCCGTCGTAGTCGTTGACAATAAAACGAACGCCCTCGTCGGTGAGCTTGACGGCATCGTTGTGGCTGAAGACCTGGAATCCGCCCGAGTCGGTGAGGATGGGGCCGTGCCAGTTCATAAACTTGTGCAGTCCGCCCAGCTCGGCGATGGTGTCCTCGCCGGGACGCATGGACAGATGATAGGTATTGGCGAGCACGATCTGGGCGCCGAGCTTCTTGACAGTCTCGGTAGGAATGCCCTTGACGTTTGCCTTGGTGCCCACGGGCATAAAAATCGGCGTCTCGATGTCGCCGTGCGGGGTGTGCAGTACGCCGGCACGCGCGTGCGTCGTCGGGTCCTCGGCGATCAGGTCGAATTTAAAAAGGTTCTGGTCCATAAACTGGAACTCCTTGGTTGCGGTTCATACGCAAACCATTATACGGGCAACCCGCAAGAAGCACCGACTCGACAGAAACTGGCGCGAGGAGGATACGGCAGGGACACGGCAAATGAGCGTGGATTTTTGGACGCTTACCGGATGAGCGTGGATAATCTCCCACTTTTGCCCAAAGCACAGCCCAAAAACGGGAGATTATCCACGCTCATTTTGTGGGCACTCATTTAAGTACGTCCCCAATGAGTGGAGCTATTTACCAACCACGGAAACGCCGATGTTTTGTCAACGTCAGCGAGCGGGCCGCATTTGAGACAAGGTGACGTGAAACGAAAGGGCGCTGACCTTCTGGTCGCGCCCTTGAAGTTGAACGTCAGATTGTCCAAATGCGGCCCGCGCAGCGTCGAGCCGTTACGCGGTTTGGTAAAACCGCGTAACCCCTAAGGACGCTGGCCCATGCCACCCTCGAGGGTGACGGTCTCGCCGTTCATATACTTAAAGTCGGGGCCGCAAAGCTGAACGACCACGCGGCCGATCTCCTTCTCGACGTCGCCGTAGTGGCCCGCCGGCGGCATGTGGACATTGGCCTTGAACGCCTCGGGATAGGCATCCTGGAAGTTCTCGAGCGCAGCGGTCCAGGCAAGCGGGCACACGATGTTGACGTTGATGCCGTCCTTGCCCCACTCGTTGGCGGCAACGCGAGTCAGGCCACGGATGCCCTCCTTGGCAGCGGCGTAGCTGCACTGGCCATAGTTGCCAAACAGGCCGGCGCCCGAAGCAAAGTTGACCACGGAACCCTTGGTCTCCTTCAGGTGCGGATAGGCCTTCTGCATATACAGATACGTGGCGTAGAGGCCGGAGTAAATGGCCAGGTTAAACTGATCCATGGTGTGATCGGCGATGGTCACGCCCGAGGCGCTGGCCTGGGCGTTGTTGACGACGGCGTCGATGCGGCCGAACTCCTCGATAGCCTTGTCGATAACGTTTTGCACGACGGCCTCGTTGTCTTGACCAGCCGAAACATCGGCCTGAACGGGCAGAACTTTGACGCCGTACTCAGCCTCGAGGGACTCCTTGGCAGCCTCGAGCTTAGCGACGTTACGACCGGTGATGACGAGGTTTGCGCCCTCCTTGGCAAAGGCGATATCAATGCCGTAGCCGATGGAGCCAGCAGAGCCGTCCTTAAGCGTGGCCTTGCCGCCGCCGGTGATGATCACGGTCTTACCAGTGAAAAGTCCCATATGGAAGTCCTTTCATAATCGCGACGGGCGAACCCGTCGACTGCGCACATCCAAACAAGCACGCCAAAAGCTGAGATGCAACTTTAGCGTGTTCAAGTGAAAATAAAAGACCTCGGCAGGCGAACGGCACCACGTCGTTCGGCGAAGGGATTGTCAAGTACCAACTGGACAAAGCGGCCGAGTTTTTGTTATCGAAACGAGTCATCGAACACGTTTTGAAACTTTGCAGCGGGGCGCGGGATGTCGGCGCAAAACTTTATTATAGGGTGACGAACAACGATGAGGAGCACATGCCTATGACAGACGAGCTGGACCCCCAGACTCAACAGCATATTGATGATTCCGCAGACGCCGTGTCAGACGCCGACACTGTGACCTGCAACGATACCGATGTCGACGACCCCACTCTGGACGAAAACGCTACGGCGGAAACCCCTGCCGCAGAAGACGTCGACGAGCTAAACGACGATGCGCCCGCTCAGGACGACGACCCCGTACGGGATGCCGCGCCGCAGGCAGCCGGCCCCATCGAGGTGTCTTCGGAAGAAGAGCTCGACGCCGTCATGGACTCCATGATGGATGCCGTCAAAGCGATGAAGGACGCCGTTGCCGACGCCGATGTCGACGCCGAAGAAGAGGAGGCCGCCGAGGCCGCCTCGACGTTTGTGCCCGGCGAGACCCCGGTTGCCGACCAGGGCAGTACCATGCCCTCTTTTTTGCAGCTCGAGCATCCTACGATCGGCGCCGACGCGGTCGACCCGCACGCAGCAGGCTTTTCCGTGATTGAGGGCGGCACCGGCAACATCGCCGCGCCGCAGACCGCCGATGCGGATACCGCCGACGCCGCTCGCCAGACCTCCCCGCACACCCCCGCCGCAAGCCGCGACTTGGGGACCGCCGTCTCGAACACTGCCAACGCCGTGGGCACGTTTATCGCCCAGGGTGCATCGGCCATGCGCGAGATGAACGCCGCCAAGAAGGCGCTCGCCGATGCCCGCGCCCATCTGGCTGAGCTTGAGCAGCGCATTGCAGACCAGGCCGAGGAGCTCGAAACGCGTCAGGACATCGCAGGCCGCTACGACCAGATCGTCTCCGACCAGCGCCAAGCCATCGCCACGGCACAAAAGACCGCAGCGGCCGCCGAAATCGACCGCGACGCCCACGCCGCCAAAGCGACGGAGCTCAAGAGCCAGCTCGAGCAAATGAAGGCAGAAGACGATGCGGCTGAGCTCCGTCTGAAGGCCGCGCTCGACGCCGTGGAGGCCCGCGAGGCGAGCTCGCGCGAGACCGGTAATCGTCTCGTTCGCCGCCTTGAGGACTCCAAGCGAATCCGCGACAAGGTCCAAGCCGAGCGAGACGCCGGCATTGCCGCCGCACAGCAAACCGTCGACGCCACGCGCGCCCAGCTCGAGACGCTACGCCGCGAGTACGCCGAGCTGCAGCGCAATCCTTCGGCAAATCCCGCCAACTATACGGTGCGCACCAGCGAGCTTTCGATGCAGATCTCCGACACGGCTGACGCCCTGCGCAAAGCCGAAGAAGACGTCCCGCGCATCAGCGCCGACCTTGAGCATTCGCTCGCCGCCGCTGAGCAAGCCGTCGAGCAGGCGCAGGCCCCCATCGCCGACGCCAAGCGCGCCCACCAGGCCGTGACAATCGAAGCAGACGCCGCGCGCGACGAGCTGCAGTCCGCAAAAACTGCCGCCGCGACACGCCAGCGCGAACTGCGCGAGAAGGTCGCTGCCGAGGACAAGGCGCGCCGCGAGCAAGAGCAGGCTATCGCCAACGCCCAGGCAGACGCCGCACATGCGCAGTCGATTATCGAGCAGGCGACCGAGGTACACGACCACCCCGAGATCACCGAATCACTTGCGGGCTCCCTGGCCCGCGATAAGGCAGAGCACGCCGAAACCGAGCGCGAAGTCGACCAGCTCGAGGCCACCGAGGACGCGGTGCGCGAGCGTACCCGCGACTCACGCATCAAATTCACCGGCGCCATCGCTTGCATCATCGCTGCAGTCCTCGTACTCATCTCAATCTGGCTATTCACAAGCAAGTAGCCATTGGGGACGTTCTTAAACGACTAGTCAAACAAGAACGTCCCCAAAGACTAATCCAATGACGAGAGTGGATAATCTCCCACTTTGAGCCCCCAAGCAGGCCAAAAACGGGAGATTATCCACTCTCATTCTGCAGGCACTCATTTAAGTACGTCCCCAATGAGTACCTGCCGATGCTTTGGCGAAGTCAGCGAAAACGCCCCTAAGCGAGCAAGGTGACGTGAAAGAGGAGGGCATTGACCTTCTGGTCATGCCCGACGATTGAACGTCAGATTGCCGCTTAGGGGCGTTTGCAGCGTCGGCCGGTTAAGGTTAACATGCACCAACCTGGTGCAAAGTAACCTGACCCCTTTGCACCAATCTCTTGACAACCAAAGAAATGCCGATGTTATGGCAGAGTCAGCGAGCGGGTCGCATTTGAGGCAAGGTGACGTGAAACGAAAGGGCGCTGACCTTCTGGTCGCGCCCTTGAAGTTGAACGTCAGATTGTCCAAATGCGGCCCGCGCAGCGTCGAGCAGTTACGCGGTTCGTAGAACCGCGTAACTAACAAATGAGCATCGCGTCACCAAAGCTGAAGAAGCGGTAGCGCTCCTCGATGGCGGCGGCGTAGGCATCCATGATCTGGTCGCGGGTGGCAAGTGCGCTCACAAGCATCATGAGCGTGGAGCGCGGCACGTGGAAGTTCGTGATCAGCGCGTCGACCACGTGATAGGTCGAGCCGGGCATGAGGTAAAGCTGCGTCGTGGCGTTCTCGCGCGCCACGATGTCGCCGCGGCCGAGCGTGTCGGCACCGTCCTCACGGCCCTCAAAATAGCGCGCCGTCACGGCCGGATCGGACACCGGCGCGTCCGCGTCAAATGCGCTCTCGAGCGACCGCACCGCGGTGGTGCCGACGGCGATCACGCGATGGCCCTCGGCCTTTGCCTGGTGCACAGCGTCGACAACCTCCTGCGACATGTGGTAGCGCTCGGTGTGCATCACGTGCTGCGTGGGGTCGTCCTCCTCCACCAGGCGGAAGGTGTCGATGCCCACCTCGAGCTCAACGGCGGCAAACTTCGCACCCTTGGCCTCGATAGCGGCCATAAGCTCGGGCGTAAAGTGCAGGCCCGCCGTGGGAGCAGCAGCCGAGTGCTCCTCCTTCATGGCGTAGACGGTCTGGTACTTCTCGGGGTCGCCCTCGTAGTCGGTGATGTAGGGCGGCAGCGGCACATGACCGGCGGCGTGGATAGCCTCGTCAAGCGTGCGCGGCTCACCGGCGGCATTGCAGCCGGCCGGCTCAAAGCGCACCAGACGACCGCCGCGGCTATCGGTGACAAAGTCGACGACCTCGGCCGTCAACACCACGGGAGCCCCCTCGGGCGCATGGGCGCCACCGGCACGATACTCAATCTGAGCACCGGGCTTCAAGCGCTTACCCGGCTTGACCAGGCACTCCCAAACGTGGCCCAGCGGATCCACGTCCTCACGGCGCTTGAGCAGCAGCGTCTCGACCACGCCGCCCGAGCCGGCCTTGCGGCCGATCAGGCGGGCCGGCATCACGCGCGTCTGGTTGATGACGAGCACGTCGCCAGGCTCGATATAGTCGATAACGTCACGGAAGATGCGGTGCTCGACGGTGCCGCCGTGCTCCAGCGGCGTCCCCGTCTCGGAACCCTTGCGGTCAACCACCAGCAGGCGACAGGAGTCGCGCGGCTCGGCGGGAGCCTGGGCGATGAGCTCTTCGGGCAGGTTGTAATCAAAATCATCGGTACGCATAGACACGTCGGATTCTCCTTATATAGCTAAAGTCCGTCCTACATCCTAGCAGGCTGTCGGCCCAAGTGAGCTAATTTTTGGCGGCTTTGCGCTCGTCGCGGATGCGGGCGCGGTCCATGGCCGCCTCGACGGCAGAGAAGCGACAGCCGCAGTAGTTCTGTCGATACATGCCCAACTCGCGCGAACGGCGCGTGGCCTCGGGATAGTACGGGCGAAAATCGCGAATCACCGGGGTGAGCCCACGGGCGGCTGCCAAGCGCTCAAGCACATCATTACAGGTGTCGAACAGCTGATACGGCGAGACGGCGAGCGTCGTGCCCACGTACTCAAATCCACGCTCCTGGGCCACGCGGCACGCCTCGGCCAGACGAAGGGCATAGCAAGCACGACAGCGACGGGGCCGATCGGCGCCCAGCGGAGCCACGCCGGCCTCCCAGCGCTCGCGATCCTCGCCTGCCTCGATGAGCTCGATGCCGCCGTCGGCACACCACCGGCGCAGCTCGTCCAGGCGCCGCTGCCATTCATCGTGCGGCTGAATATTGGGGTTAGTCCAGCAAATCGTGGGCTCAAACCCCTCCTCGCGCAGCAAGCGAACCGGCTCAAGTGAGCACGGCGCACAGCAAGCATGCAGCAGCAACGGCTTCATCGACATCTCCTCTCCCACAATGATTTTTTAATCCCCATCCCAGAAAAATCATCCCAAAAGACTACTTTCCAAAAAAGCGAACGCCAAAGGACGTGTCCTCGCAGGCGACAATACGGCGGTCGCGCAGAATGGTTCGCACGTAATACCAGTCGCCCACACAGCCCGACAGGTGCAGACCAGCCGCCAAGTAACACAGCAGCGGATACCCCGAAAACGCAAAGCCCAACGCAAACGCCGCCGTCAAAACGACCGTCGGCGCCAGGCAAATCGCCACATACCGCAGGCGCGAATACACGACCCCCTCGGCGCAGGCATAGATCATGCACGTCTCGAGGTTCGCCCCAAAGGTCACGTGCGCGCCCGCAGGTGCCAGCAGCTTAAAAAACACCGCATGTACCAGCTCGTGTACGGCAAACGACGCCGCCGAAACCACAGCCAAGCAGACCATCCAGCCCACGACTGCCGTCCAGCCGCCCGCGTCAGCAGCATCCAGGTCAACGGGCCCGCCCATCAGCATAAACACCGGCACCAGGCACACGGCAAACACGCCGACCAAGACCATCCCCCACACGAAGCAAGCGTGCAGAAAATCCTCGTCCTCAAACGCATGTATGTTGGAAATCTCATTCATAGCATCTTAGGATAGCGCCCCTGCCACGCACCCGCCCGCATGTGCGATAATGTCGAACGATATGCACGAATTGACCACCGCGCCGCCGAGCCTCGCGCCCGGCCGCGCTCTCACCATATGCGAAGGAGTCCCATGGCATCCAAATACTCCATGAACGACCGTCCCAGCTGGCCGCGCCGCGCCATCGTTACCGCCGGCGAGCCCTACGGCAACAAGGGCCTGCACTTTGGCCACGTTGGTGGCGTCTTTGTCCCGGCCGACTTCTTCGCCCGCTTCCTGCGCGACCGCTTGGGCCGCGAGAACGTCATCTTCACCTCGGGCACCGACTGCTACGGCTCGCCCATCATGGAGAGCTACCGCAAGCTCAAGGAGAACGAGGGCTACGACAAATCCATCAGCGAGTATGTCGAGTCCAATCATTCCCGCCAGGCCGCGACCCTCAACAACTACAACATCAGCTGCGACATCTACGGCGGCTCGGGCCTTGAGCCGGCAGCCCAGATTCACAACGAGGTGACCGCCGAGATTATCGAGCGCCTGCACGAGCAGAGCACCATCTCCAAGCGTTCCACCCTGCAGTTCTACGACGCCAAGGCCGGCACGTTCCTTAACGGCCGCCAGGTCATCGGCCGCTGCCCCATCCAGGGCTGCAAGTCCGAGAAGGCCTATGCCGACGAGTGCGATCTGGGTCACCAGTTTGAGCCCGAGGAGCTCATCGCGCCCAAGAGCCAGCTCACCGGCGAGGTGCCCGAGCTGCGCCCTGTCGACAACCTCTACTTCGACCTGCCGGCCTACCTCGACTTTATGAAGACCTACACCGCCAAGCTCGCCCAGAACCCGCAGGTTCGCTCCGTGGTCTCCAAAACCATGGAGGAATGGCTGCTGCCGGCTCAGCTCTACATTCAGAACAAGTTCCGCGAGGCCTTCGATGCCGTCGAAGACCAACTCCCCGAGCACACCGTGCTGGAGCCCGAGGGCAACAAGAGCAGCTTCACCGTCACCTTCCCCAGCTGGAAGGAGCGCGACGACGCCCATGCGGTGCTCGCCAACGGCGGCGTGCGCTTCCGCAGCGGCAAGGCGCTCGTGCCCTTCCGCATCACCGGCAACATCGACTGGGGCGTCCCGGTGCCCCAGGTCGACGGCGTTTCCGACGTCACCTGCTGGTGCTGGCCCGAAAGCCTGTGGGCGCCCATCAGCTATACCCGCACCGTGCTCGCGCGCGACGCCAAGGCCGCCGGCGTGACCGAGGGTGTCGCCGCCCAGGACGCCGCCCTCATGGGCGAGCCCGCCGTCGATTCGACGCAGGTGCCCGCGCCCGCCTATCAGCACAGCTCGCTCGACTGGCGCGACTGGTGGTGCTCGGACGACGCACAGATCTACCAGTTTATTGGCCAGGACAACATCTATTTCTACTGCATCGCGCAGACCGCCATGTGGGAGGCCCTGGGTTGGGACCTTACGCAGAGCACCGTCAGCGCCTGCTACCACCTGCTCTACATGGGCAAAAAGGCCAGCTCGTCCTCGCAGACGCCTCCCCCGCCGGCCGACGACCTGCTCAACCACTACACCTGCGAGCAGATGCGCGCGCATTGGCTGTCGCTCGGCCTGTCCGAGAAGCCGGTGAGCTTTAGCCCCAAGGCATACGACACACGCGTGACCGGTAAGGACAAGGACGGCAACGAGGTGCGCGCCTGCGACGACAAGCGCGTTATCGACCCGGCCCTCAAGGAGAGCGCCCTTTTGACCGGCGTGTTCAACCGCCTGGCCCGCAGCTGCTTCTACGGCGTCGCCGTCAAGGAGGGCGACGAGAACCCCTACCGCAACGGCTGCATCCCCGCCGGTGCCGCCTCTGCCGCCGTGGTCGAGGCCGCCGAGCAGGCTGCCCTCGCCTTTGAGCAGGCCATGTACAAGTTCGAGACGCACCGCGCACTCGCCGTGTGCGACGACTACCTGCGCGCCGCCAACAAGCGCTGGAGCGACGCTTCCAAGGCCGCCAACAAGCTCGAGGGCGAACCGGCCAACGCCGCGATGACGCAGGCACTCGTCGACGCCTTTACCGAGCTGCGCGTGGCGACCGTCCTGATGCACGGCATCGTGCCGGCCGGCTGTGAGCTCATCTGCGAGTACTTCGACGTCGACCCGGTCGCGTTCTTTAGCTGGGACAACATCTTTGCCTCCACGGACGAGTTCGTGGAGAGCCTGGGCGAGAAGCCCGGCGAGCACCGTGTGAAGCCGCTGCCCCCGCGCTTCGACTTCTTCAGCAAGCACGAGAGCCAGTACTAGGTAACAGCAACACGCCCGGGAATGATTATTCTGGGACGGGGATTAAAAAATCATTCCCGGGCGCCGCAAACTAATCTTTTTGGGACGGGGATCATTAAATGATTTTTTAATCCCCGTCCCAAAATAATCATTTAGGTGGAAGGAAAGACGGATGTCCAAGCCGCGTCGTCGTAAGCAGAAAAAGCAGGTCAAGGCCGAGCTCAAGCTCAGGCAGTTTGCCGCTACCGAGCTTTCCGACCAGCTTGCCGCCCTTCCCTGCGCCGCCGACCTGCCGCGCTTTATGGTCGACACGGTCGCCGGCGCCTATGCCGCGGCTGATGCCGAGCTTATGATCGAGGGCTTCGGCGCCGCGGGCACGCGCCCGGTCACGTTGCGCGCCAACACGCTCAAGGCAACCGCCGAGGACATCGCTACTGCGCTCGACGAGGCCGGCATCGCCCACAACCCCGTCGCCTGGTACCGGGACGCCTTCATCCTGCCCGAGGCTCAGGTTTCCGACCTGTGGGACCTCGACATCTACCGCGACGGCAAGATCTACCTGCAGAGCCTGTCGTCCATGATGCCTCCGTTGGTCCTGGGCGCCCGGGCTGGCGAGGACATCCTGGACATGTGCGCGGCCCCTGGCGGCAAGACGACGCAAATCGCCGCCCTCACGCAGGGCCAGGCACACCTCACCGCCTGCGAGATGAGCATCCCCCGCGCCGAGAAGCTCGAGTCCAATCTCCATCGTCAAGGCGTCAAAAACGTGCCCGTCATGCGCATCGATGCACGCGAGCTCGACGAGTTCTTCCGCTTTGACCGCATCCTGCTCGACGCCCCCTGTACCGGCACGGGCACCGTCATCAGCGGCAACGAGAAAAGCTTGCGCGGGCTGACTGAGCAGCTGCTTGGCAAGTGCGCCCGTTCGCAGCGCGCGCTTCTTGATCGCGCCATGGGTGCCCTCAAACCGGGCGGCACGCTGGTCTATTCCACTTGTTCGATCTTGCCGCAGGAAAACGAGGACGCCCTGCAAGAGGCCCTCGACAAGCACATGGACTGTGAGCTTATCCCCCTTAACGGCACGCCGAGCGAAAGCGAAGCACGCCGCGCTCAGGAAGCCGGCGAGGAGCCGCGCGTCGAGTGCAACGCCCTCACCGAGGCCATCGCTGCCGGCCGCGTCTCGGCCATCGCCAACGGCCTGCCCGGCACGCTCACCATTCCGCCCAGCCGCGACTTTGAGGGCTTCTACATCGCCCTGATCCGAAAACGCAGCTAGCGCACGGACCAAAAACTCAACAAACTATCTCCGTGCGCGCTTGTCCTGCTGGTCACGGTGCTGCTTAAGCGCTTCGCGCTCCTTGCGCTCGGCCCTTTTGCCCTTAATGGCCGTGACCACAAAGTAGATGACCGCGGCGGCCACGATTGCGCCCACACACAGGCCAATCGAGCCCAACATTGCTGTCAATTCCATACCGCGTCACCTCTCTTTTAAACGGGACATTCAAGATAGCACCTCGACGCCCGCCACCACAGCTCCTTCACGTTCGCCAGTCCTTCAGTCTAACGGTGGGCGCAGCGGGGAAAAATCAACTCGTCAAACGATTTAGCATTCGCAACTCCGGCTGCATGTGCCGGCAACCATCACATAGAATCGAGCCTCCATGGATAACCTCAACGACCTCAACGAGCGCGTCGACGCCTTCGTCGGCACCAGCTCCTTCGACACGCCCGCCGCGGCAAACGACCAAGCCCCCATCGATGTGCCCGCCGAAGTTCACGAAGACATCGTCGCCTCGGTCGACTTCTCCGAGGTCGAGCTCGCCGACGAGTTCACCGAGCCGCAGGTAGCCGTCACCCCCAACGGGCTGCTCCCCATGGAGCCGCTTCCCATCGACGGGCGTCTGCGCAAAGCAGCCCTTCGCATGCCCGACGAGATCGAGGAGGCCAGCGGCTTCACGCTCTTCGGCCGACGCATCAAATCGCTCATCTACACCACCGACGTCGCGGTCATCCGCAACTCCAACGCCGACGCCGTCTTTGCCGTTTACCCCTTCACGCCGCAGCCGGCCATTACGCAGGCGTTGCTGACTGTCGCCGAGTGCCCGGTCTTTGTGGGCGTGGGCGGCGGCACCACCACCGGCAAGCGCTCCGTGCAGATGGCGGCCGTCTCCGAGATGCAGGGAGCGGCGGGTTGCGTCGTTAACTCCCCCGCTACCGCCGAGATGGTCGAGCACATCACCAACATGGCGGATATCCCCGTTATCGCCACAGTCGTGCGCTGCGACGACGATGCACACGCCAAGGTTCGCGCCGGCGCCAAGATCCTCAACATCGCCGCCGGCAAGAACACGCCACAGGTCCTGCGCGAGCTACGCGAGCACTACCCCAACCTGCCGCTCATCGCACCGGGCGGCAAGACGCCCGAGAGCATCCGCGAGACCATCGCGGCCGGCGCCAACGCCATCATCTGGACGCCGCCTTCGGCGCAGCAGCTGCAGACCGACATGATGCAGCGCTACCGCAAGATGAAGGAAGACGCCACGCCCGTTATCTCGCGCGAAGATGTGCCTATCATCGACCAGGTCGCCGCCGCCGAGGTCAGCCAGGTCGAGAACATGAATCCCGACGTGCCGATTCCCGACGAGGTCATCGAGCGCGTCGCCTCGATCCACGAGCGCGTTGAGGAGCATCGCGCCAACCGCGGCCTCAAGCCGTCACTGCACGGCTTCTTCTTCCGCGGAAAGAAACGCTAACCCCAACAGCAAGGCCCGCCCCACAAACGTGAGGCGGGCCGTTTTCGTTTGAGCAATCATGCAGCGATGTGATGGGGCAAACTAATCCACGCGCTTGTCGCCCATAAAGAAGAGCGCCACCGTACCAGGTCCGGTATGCGAGCCAATCAGAGTACCGATGTTATTGATCTCAATCTTGCCTTTAAGCTGCGGAATCTGTTCCTCGATCAGCGCCGCAACTGCCTCGGCATCCTCGCGGCACGCCGAGTGCGACATGACGCACTTACCCGAATAATCCGCACCGTCCTGCACGTGTGCCATCATGGTCTTAGCCATCTCGGAAATCGCGCGCTTCTTAGTGCGAATTTTCTCACGTGGCGACAGCCCACCTTCGCAATCGACCGTCATAAGCGGGCAAATCTTAAGCGCCGTGCCGATGATCGCGCTCGCAGCCGAAATGCGACCGCCGCGCAGGTAGCTCGACAGATCGGTCGAGAAGAACCAGTGGTGCAGGTTGAGCTTGTGCTCCTCGATCCAGGCAGCCGTCTCGTCGAGTGAAGCCCCGCTATCGCGCACGTCGGCTGCACATTCCGCCAGCAGGCCAAAGCCCGAAGACGCCGCCAGCGAATCGATGACGCGCACCTTGCCGCCCTGGGGATAGCGATCCGCGAGCATCTGCGCCGCAACGCAAGCCGAGCCATACGTGCCCGAAATGCCAGACGACAGCGTCAGATGCAGCACATCCTTGCCCTCGGCAACAAGCGGCTCCCAAAACTCCTCGTACTCACCCACGCTCACCTGAGACGTCTTGGGCATGGCGCCTGCGACAATCTGGGCAAAAAACTCGTCCGGCGTAATCGACTGATACAGATCGTCCGTATAGACATCATCGTCGATCTCGTAATGAAAACACACGACAGGGATATTGCGCGATTCAAAGAACTCCCGAGTTCGATCGGCGGCGGATTCACAGGTCAGGACAAAATCACTCATATGAGGCTCCTTACTCATTGCTGCGCAAATTATCGCACAGCAAGCCTAAATACGGTACAAATGTCCACTATTTACCAATTCGAACTATTAGTATTGAACATCTTTATCACGAACATCTCCATCGCCGCCGTGGGCCAACAAAAACAAATAACGCCCCTTCGTCTCCACTCAACCGACACATCTACCTCCACTAAATCGATTTAGCAAACCGTTCAACCGACAATTCAGCCGCCGGCGCAAAATCGAAACAAAGGCGGCGCATACTGGTAAACGTTTGACGCTGGTTTACCAGTTTTACCAACACTACCGGAAGGTGTTTCATGGTCGCATTCGATCGCAACCCGCAAGACTTCAAGTATCTGCGCCTGCTGTCGAGACAATTTCCCACCGAACAATCCGCGTTTACCGAGATCATTAACCTCTCGGCCATTCTCAACCTGCCCAAGGGCACCGAGCATTTCATGAGCGACGTGCACGGCGAGTACGAAGCCTTTATGCACATCCTCAACAACTGCTCGGGCGTCGTGCGCGAGCATGTCGACGAGATCTTTGGCGACACGCTCTCCTTTGACGAAAAGGGCGAGCTGTGCACGCTCATCTACTACCCGCGCGAGAAGATCGACCTGGTCCGCACTCAGCATGAGGACTCCCCCACCTGGTTCAAGACGATGCTCGACCAGCTCATCATGGTCGCCCGCTCGCTTTCGAGCCGCTACACGCGCTCCAAGGTGCGTAAGGCCATCCCGCGCGACTACGCCTACATCATCGACGAGCTGCTGCACACGCATCCGGACGAGAATAACTATCGCGTGCGCTATCACGAGCGCATCGTAGAGTCCATCTTGGAGACCGCGAGCGCCGACGACTTTATCGAGTCGCTCGCCTCGCTCATTAAGCGCCTAGCCGTCGACCACCTGCACCTGGTGGGTGACATCTTCGACCGCGGTGGCGGTGCGGCCAAGATTATGGACCGACTGCTCACCTACCATTCGCTCGACATCCAGTGGGGCAACCACGACCTACTGTGGATGGGCGCCGCGGCCGGCGAGCCGGCGTGCATCACCACGGTGCTGCGCAATAACCTGCGCTACGACAACTACGAGATCCTCGAGAACGACTACGGCATCTCGCTGCGCGAGCTCGTCGCCTTCGCCGACGCCACCTACACCGCCGGCGAGCCCATCACCCCGCTGATCAAGGCCATCAACGTGCTGCTCTTTAAGCTCGAGGGCCAGATCATCCAGCGTCACCCCGAGTTCGACATGACCGACCGCCTGCTGCTCGACAAGATCGACCACGAAACCGGCACGGTCACGCTCGCCGACGGCAGCGTGTGGCCCCTCACGACCAACGACTTCCCCACCGTCGACCCGGTTGATCCCTACACGCTTACGCCCGAGGAGCAGCACATCATCGACAAGCTCGTATCCGAGTTCGTCACCGCCGATCACTTGCATCGCCATATCGATTTCCTCTACACCCACGGCTCGATGTACAAGGTCACCAACGGCAACCTGCTGTTCCATGGCTGTGTGCCGCTCAACGAGGACGGCACCTTTAGCAGCATGAACTGCCTGGGCACGTGGCACGCCGGCCGCGACTATTTCGATTTTTGCGACCATATCGCCCGCCGCGCCTGGCGCACCGGCGACCGTGACGCCCTCGACTGGATGTGGTACCTGTGGATCGGCTTTAACTCGCCCGCCAGCGGACGTCTGGTGCGCACCTTCGAGCGCGCCTACATCGCTGACAAGAGCACCTGGGTCGAGCCGATGGATCCGTACTACACGCTCACCACGTCGCCCTCGGTCTGCGACGACATCATGCACGAGTTCGGCGTCGTCCCCATGGCATGTTCGCCGACCGGTCACATCATCAACGGCCACACGCCCGTTAAAACCACCAAGGGCGAGCAGCCCATCCGCGCCGACGGCAAACTGCTGGTCATCGATGGCGGCTTCTGCCGTGCCTACCATCCTAAGACGGGCATTGCCGGCTACACGCTCATCTCGAGTTCGCGCGGATGCCGCCTTAAGTCGCACCAGGCCTTTACGACGGTTGCCGAGGCGCTCACCCGCAACGTGGACATTGCGAGCGAGACTAATCGCTTTGACCAGGCCGACCGTCGCCGCATGGTGAGCGACACCGATTCCGGCGCCAAGATCCGTGGCCAGATCCAGGACCTGCGCCAGCTGCTCGATGCGTATAGAAACGGTGCTATCGAGGAGCGAATCTAGCGATGCCCGCGGGGATTGGCTAAACTTGCTGCGTTTGTCATCCCCGCGGCGCCCCGGCGCCAGCTTAAGGCAGGTACCATGCAAAAGCTCCTTGCGCAGATCATGAAGTTCGGCGTCGTCGGCGTCGTCGCCACGGTCATCGACTTCGGCATCATGAATCTGCTCCACTACGGTCTGGGCTTCAACATCCTAATTGCCAACACCAGCGGCTTTATCGTCTCGCTCATCTTTAACTACGTCGCGAGCATGAAGTACGTGTTCGCGCACAAGGAGGGCATGAGCCGCCGCCGCGAGTTCATTATCTTTGTCGTGCTGTCCGTTATCGGGCTGGTGCTCAACGACGGCATTGTGCTGGCGCTTAATGCTGGCCTGGGGCTCGAGGCCAATATCGCCAAGATCTGCGCCACCGCGCTCGTCATGGTCTACAACTTTGTGACCCGCAAGATTTTCCTGGAGGGCGACGAGACCAAGTAGCTCGATGCCCCTACAGCATTACGACACCCACGGACGACGCGCACTCAGCGCAGCATCGTCCGTGGGCGTCGCTCGTTTACGGGCAGATTTTCAACGTTTGCGGATTAGGTCTTGCATATTTGGCGAGTTCGTATAGTTCTTGGCAAAGACCTTACGTTTCCCTTGCAAAAGCTCTAAAGTATCCTCTGCTCGATTCATCAACGCATTGGATGTGATTACGTGCGCAAGGCGCTGGCACAACCTCATACCAAGCAGTTCCTCAAGTTCGCTGTCGTGGGACTTATCTCCTTTGGCATCGACTGGGGTATGCTCATTGCGCTTGTCGAGCTGTTCCACCTCGACTTTTTGATGAGCACCACGATCTCGTTCATCACATCCGTCGTGGTCAACTACTGGCTCAGCATGAAGTACGTGTTCGACCATCGCGAGGGCATGAGCCGCAAGCGCGAGTTCACGATCTTCACCATCCTGTCGGTGATTGGCCTGGGCCTCAACGACCTGTACATGTTTGTGGGCGTCACGTTTTTGAGCATCGGCTACCAGGCCATGAAGGCCATCGCCACGTTCCTGGTCACCTGGTACAACTACTTTAGCCGCCGCTTCTTCCTCGAGGGCGCACGCTCGTAGTCAGTCAAACATAACCTCGCATTTGCAACCGGTTGGAATTCACGTTCCAACCGGTTTTTTTGTTTGCCGAGAGACCGGGCGGCCCGGTCCCATTCGCATGAAAAACGGGCGGCCCGGATGTTTGTCCGAACCGCCCGTCTGGCGCGCTATGTCGAGGCCTCTAGCCTGTAACGTAATACCAGACCACGTTGTCGCCGTTGGAGAGAACGTAGTTGCTGCAGGCCGTCATAGGCGTTGTGCCGTTGACGGAGTACATCCAGCCGCTCGTGCCGCCGTACTGTTTCTCGGCCAAACCACCAATCGCGGAGACATACGTGCCGTACGACGAGCCATGTGCGTTGACGGAAAGGCCCAGCGCGCACAGGGCATCGTAGACGGTAGCGCCTTCGTTAAAGGTAAAGGTGCCACCAGAAGACACAGGATTGCCCACGGCGCTCGATGTGACCGAAACCGTCACCGTAACGTAGCTGGACTCCTGCGAGCCGCTCTGGCCGCCCGAGGAGGCGTTTCCACCATTAGAGGATGAGGCTCCATCAGACGACTGGCCACCGCCCGAAGAAGCACCGCCAGACGCATTGGAAGTATCACCGGCTCCCGTATTTTGGGCAGCGGATTTATCGCCAGACTTCTTGCCGTCCTGACCATCGGACTTCTTGCTATCCGAGTTCTTGTCCGATTCCTTGTTTGAAGACTCGGAATCGTCCTTGGACTTGGACTCATCAGAATGCTTGGACTCATCTTTTGCGTCATTCGATGACTTGGAATCCTTGGAACTTGCCTCGCCCGAAGTCGTAGTCGAGCCAGACGCCTTGGTGTCCTTGGTGACGACGCTCTCCCCCGCCACGGTCTGAATGATCCAGTCGATGGACCAGGCGCCGCTCTCGGAAGGATGGACGAAACCCAACGAGACGACGATCAGAATGGTGCACGCGGCAGTCAGAACGCCGAGGAGCGCCTTGCGGCGAGGGGCGGACGCCGCCGAAGCGGCGCCCTGTTGCTTTGCATCGTCAAGCTGGATAAACGAGGAATCTGGTTGCTTGGGGTCAGCGTCCTTGGATTTATTGGACACAGCCCTCACCTACCGACGTTTGGTGAACACGAACACGCCGACGATGGCGAGACCGATGACGCCGGCGGCAACGCCAACAATGGCGAGCGGATTGGTGCCAGTCTCCTGCTCAGAAGCACTAGAGGACTTCTTAGCAGTGGTCGTGGAAGCAGCACCCGTATCGGACTTGGAATCGGACTTCTTGTCGGACTTGCTGTCCTTCTTGTCAGACTTCTTGTCAGACTTCTTCTCGTCCTTCTTATCGGACTTATCGGTGTCCTTCTTGTCGGACTTGTTGTCCTTGGTCTCGGTCTTGGTCGACACCGTCGTCTTGGTCGTCGGCTTATGACCCGGGGCGATAGCGCCGCCGGCCTGCTGGCCCTTGGAGCCGGAGCCGGAACCCGTGCCAGTGCCAGCGCCAGCGCCGGAACCGTTGCCAGCGCCACCGTTGCCACCATTAGTGCCAGAACCGCCATTGCCGCCAGGGTTAACAGCATTCTTGGTCCACTTGGCATACAGCGTCAGATCGGCCGTCACCGGCGTACTGAAGTCATACGCCTGCGTGCAAGCCTCATCGGTGAACCAACCGCCGAAAGTGTAGCCATCGCGCGTCGGATCGGCCGGCTTGGCCAGCTTGCCGTCGGCCGTAGTCTGGAAGTCGACCTTAGAACCCTCGCCAGTCTCAAACGAGACCTTAACGCCACCGCTCAGCTTGAAAAGCGTGCCGGAATCGTTGATGTAGTAGAGGTTACCCTTGGCATCGCAGGCAATCGGCGAGTCACAGTAATTGTTGTGTCCCGCTGCGCTAAACGCACCGGTCGCCTGTGCGTCACCCATCTTGTAGCGATACACGCCACCGCCCGAGGTGTAGTTCACATAGTCGGAAGTCGCACCATAGTTGACAGTGAAATAAACGTACGTGTCATCCGCCTGGACACTCACGAGCGGTGCGCCCTTGATGCCACCGGCAGGAAGCACGGAGCCATCGGCAGACGAAACCAACGTCGTAGCAAAGTCATTATCAAGGTCGACAATCGCCAGCGCCGAACCGCCAGAAACCTCGCCACCGACAATCAGCTTATTGCCATACAGCGTGGGCATGCAGGCACAACCCGTAAGACCAAGATCGATGACGCGTTCTTCGGAAATGCGCGAAGAGGCCCTTGCGTTTGCGTCCGACAGTGCCAGCACGTGGAGCTTGCCGTCACGCGAGATCACATAGGCATGCTTGCCGTCTTTGGACAGTACACAGCCGGAGTTGACGATGGCACCAACCGAAACGCTGCCGAGCACATCACCCGTCGACTTGCTCAGCATCTCAACGGTACCTGCACTCGTCGGAACCAGAATATAGCCGTCGCCCACTGTAGCGCTCGTCCAGTAGTAGCCCTCATCAGCATTAACATGCTGCCAAGAAACAGCGCCGGTCAGTATATTAATACGCGTCAGATGACCGTTATTGTACGTACTCGTTCCATAGTCGACATCAACGGTGCCAACGTAGAGATAGTTGCCATCGACCGTCAACTGGGAATTTGACTGGGCAGATTTGCTCACAGAGTCAGTGACCCAAACCGTCGTCAGCGTATCGGCCGTCAGAGCCTGGACCGCACCGCCGTCAAGCGGGACGATGACCAAGCCTTTCGTATAAATCGGACGCGTGGTGTAGCCAATCGCAGTCTGAAGGTTCGACTCGGCAAGCACCTTGCCCGACTCGGCGTCGATCTTAAGCAAACGCTTGTTCACGGCAAGGTAAACGTTGCCGTTCACGACAATAGGCTCGCTCGCATTGGGATACGTGGCACCCGAGTAGGCCCTCCAATCGAACGTCCAAGAGCTTGCCAGCGCGCCCGTAGGCGTGGACACGTTCTTGACCACCGCATTGGAATTGCCACTCCAGTCGGCTTTCCAATCGGTCGGGCGCGAAGCGCTCGGATCGACTACGACTTCATCGGGATTAGGAACGGTGTCGCCAGGGGCGTAAGCCCAGACGATTTTGTCGCCCGACTTGAGCACGTAATCGCTATCGAGCTGAGGCCCGGGAACGCCGTTGACAAAGAACGACCATGCACCCGACAGCTCGGTGCCATCAAGCGGGGAGACAAGACTATGAACACCCCAATAACCAAATTGGTCGTACATCTTGGACTCAATGCCAATGGCATCGAAGTAGGCAGCGGAAGCGTCCTTGATCGTCGTGCCCTCGACAAACACCTGCGTCGAAGGATCGGTCCAGCGCTGCGCCTTCTCATCCTTCTTACCGATGATCTCCATTGAAACGGAAACCTGGCCGGGCATGGTTCCATCAAAGCCATAGACCCAGGTAACCTTGTCCCCGGCCTTGAGTGTGTAATTGCCCGCGCCGACATTGGCCGTCTGACCGTTAACGAAGAACTGCCAGAATTTCCAAGTGTTTTCGTTAACTTTCTCGCTCGAAAGCGTCACGGTCTTGTTGAACGGTGAAGTCAGCGACTCGAGATACCAGCCGTACGTGCCTTTCCCCGTTTTGGCGCCAATGCCAGCCTTTTTAAAGGCCTGCTCGGAAAGATCAGCAGCGGTCGCGCCCTCTTCCACCAAAGCTGTCGTGGGCTGCGCCCATGTCTGCTGAGCACCCGAGGTGTCCTGGCCGATAACGGTGCAGCTAACGGAAATCTGATTGGCGGGCGCGGGGTCGCCGTACTTCGAGTAGCACCAGACGACGGAGTCGCCGTCCTTGAGCGTATAGCCGCCCGCGCCGACCTCGGAGGCGCTGCCGTTGACGAACAGCTGCCAGTACGCTTTGGTCGCCGGGTCGTAGGCGAGCGTGCGTTCGGAGTCGAAGGGCGACGTGATCGAGTTGAGCGCCCAGCCCCAGCTGCCGCTGGGGTCGTAGTCGGCCTTGAGGCCGGCCTGCTTGAAGAGCTGCTCGGAGAGGTCGGCCGCGGTCGAGCCCTCCTTCAGCGTGATGCTCTGGGCTGCGGCCCAGGTCTGCTGGGCGCCATTGGCGTCGATGCCGACGACGGAGCACGTCGCGGAAACCTGCGTGGAAACCGTGCCCGTGGGATCCTCGTACACGAGCTCGAGCGTGTCGCCATCGCTCGGGTAGTAGCCCGTGGCGTAAGAGTTGGCAGCCTTACCATTAATGTCAAAACGCCAGTACTTATAGCCGGACGCCGTGTTCTCCATCGCGAGCGTCTGAGACTTATCGGGGTTCGTAACCGAATAGGGAACGCCGCCGTCCGTGCTATAGCTATAGCCGGCGTCGTCAAGCACCTTGGCAAAGATGTCCCAGGCAGACATCTTTTGAGTGCTCGACCAGTTATACGAGGTCGACGGCACCCAATCCACAAGGTCATAAGACTGACCGACATCGTGCTTGCTTACGCCTACAACCCTGACGTTAACGGAAAGAGACTTTTCGTCGGAAGAGTTAACGAGCCAAGCGGTGCTCTTGACATCGTTGTTGCCGGCGTTTGCAACGACATACGCATATTTGCCTTCAGCCGAGGCCGGAAGCGTGAGTACACCAGTCGTTTCGTCGGCACCAAACAGCTCGTGGGCATTTGTACCCTCAGCGTCATCGGCGAGGTACCAGCGGTAATCGACGAGGGAGCCCTCGGGGAGCGCCGTCTCGTAATCGCCCCAATCGCCCGTTGCCATGTAATTGGCCGTAGGGGCAAGCGTTCCCCCGACCTGTGCGAGGTTGCCGCTCGAGACGACATTAACCGATGTCAGGGTGTACGCCTTGGCGTCCTCGCCCTTAACGACGGCATAACGCGTGGAGGCATAGTCGGTGTTGTAGCCGCCATCGACGATGCACTTGAGGTACTTGCCGACGTACTTCTGCGAAATAACGAACGACGGCCTGTGCGCGTTCTCATCCGTCAGCGTCGTGAACGGACCCTGGGCGCTATCGGCAATCTGCCACGTATACGTTAGCTGATCAGATGCAAGCTCGGCACCCTTTGTTCCTGCAGACGTCTTCTCGAATGCGGTAACACCGATCTTTTCGCCACTCTTGTAGACAAACCTGGCGTCATCGCTCTGATCGCCGACGATCTTTTTGAGATACGTCAGGAACAGCTCGTGCGAGCCTGCGGCCTTAACGGCCACAGCAGTAGTCGCCTCTACGGTGTTATCACCCGCAGTGGCCGTCACGCTCACCCAGCGCTTGGCGTAGTCATCGGGAATGGTAAAGCTGCTGTCGGTTTTGCCCTCGACTACATGCCAATCGGTCTTTGCATCAAAGGCAGAGGAGGACGGGTCGACAGACGACCAACGCCACGTGTAGGTAACGCCCTCGGCAACCGGCTCAGACGAGTAATCGACTGCCTTGTAGGCACATGCCTCAATCGTAGAACCGGTGTCCTTGGCGCCCTTGCTCGCGTTGGTAAACGCAACCGAATCAAGCGTCGTCGCGCCCTTGGGCAGAATGCGGCCTGCCTTGGTCTCACAGCTATCGGAGCCAGGGATACCGTTCTTGGCTTTTGCGACCACCTTGAGATAACGGTTTGCGCATTCCTTGGTAACCGTATAGGTGTCACCAGTTGCAACCTGCTCGAACGAGCCGTCGGCGGAATCGGCCACCCACCAAGAAAAATCGACCTTGTCGGAACCGTAGAGGTCAGTCGGCGTGTCGTAGTTAAGGTAGTAGGCGGCAGCCTTAATCGTGTCGCCAACGTTAGCACTCGGAACGCTCTCGTAATCGTCGCCAAATTCGGCACCGTTATAAGCAAGAACGATATGGCCTAATGCGATCTGGCCGCTCGCGGCAACAGGACCCGGAGTATTGTAGTCAACAGACGAGGGCGTCTTAAAAGAGCTGCTCGGGCCGAACAGCTCTTGACCGTCACCGACAACCTTAACGCGAATGTACTTGCCCGCAAGCTGCGATGCGAGTTCATCCGTGATCGTCAGCGACTGGCCGGTCTGGCCCGGGATTGCCTGATAGGCGGAATCCTCGGCATCGCGCACATCAGACGCAAGCCACTGATAGGTCCAGCCGGCCTGTGCCGCAATACGCTTGCTGGGAACCGCTTCGCCGTCATAGGCATTCGCCCAAAGCGTAGTGCCAGGGTTCAGTGTCTCGGCCTTAACGGACGAATACGAACTCGAATCGTCTGCCGAAGACTGGATGAGGACATACGACTTTGCGTCCAGGGCCGTCTTAGCAGGAACGGGCGCCTTGATAGTGTTCGTCGCAGTCAGCTTTTGGTTGGCGGCACTCTTAGTCGGACCGTAGACGACGTTACCGCTGGCATCGGTAATACGTACACGCAGGCACTTGCCGTTAAGCTGAGTGCGCAGGGCGTCGTCCAGAACGATCGATGAGCCCGTCTGGCCCTCGACAGCAACAAACGCAGAGTTGTCCGCATCGTTCCTGTTGGCGATATCGGCAGCAAGCCACTGATAGGTGCAACCCGAAACACTGGCGCGCTTGCTGGACGAAGTCCAGACATTCGCATAGAGCGTAGTATTGCTCTGGATAAAGGCAGTGAAGTTAGAGCCAAGCCAACGAGTAGGGATCTTGCTCTTTCCTACACTGACGCCATTATTCGAGGAAAGCGAATCAGCGGCACGAGGCGCGGCTTTAGGCGCATTGGACTCGCCGACAACCGCGGTCGCGTCGCCAGTCTCAGCCGTGGTGTCGGACGCCTCGTTCGCCGGAGTACCAGGAGCGGAGCCTGCCGCGGCAGAATCACCCGTCGCACCATCGCTCGCGTTGTTAGACGCGGCCGAGCTCGTATCCCCAGTTTTTGAGGAGCTATCGGCAGCGGAATCGCTTGTACCGGTGGCGGCTGCGGTGTTATCTGCAGCACCGTCCGTGGCCTGCGCGCCCTCGCTCGGCGCTGTGGCCTGGGCCACGGCCTCGGCGATGCCCTCGGCGCCATCGGCCCACAGCTGGGCCGGCGTGGTGCCAAAGGCCATCGCGAAGGCCAGGAATGCCACCAGGCCGCGCTTGGCTACGCCGCGTGCAATTGCGCCACGGCGATGCGAGACGCGCTGACGCTCGTCCTCGAACATATCCATTTGTCTCCTACTGTCTGTACTTGGAGCGTTACCCTGAGGCTGCCCCACGTCATCGCACATGTTGCGCTCGAGTTCCCCCATCGGGGTCCCCCTTCCCTCCAGAGCCCTATGCACACCGGCGGCATACGCCGCAGCCGCATGCAAGATGGGAGGCGATCCGACTTAACCTTAACGACTCGGGCACGTCGTCCGATCTGCGACGCGAACATCCCGAGCCAAGAGGAATTACGGTTACTGGTACAGCCGGGGACTTGCACCCCGATTCTCCCAAACGCGCAGGAAAACCGCGCATTCGTGCGTCTCCGCACCACCATCTAGGCCATCGACTATTACCGTCAATTTGGTAGCACGCAAAAGGGCCTCGCACGCAGGCGAAGCCCAAGGTAAAAGCTATTGTTTGCGATAGGAAAATGCGGTGACGGTCGCAGCCCCTAGTGCTTGCCGCCGTGACTGTTAAGCCAGATATTGCGGCCCAGCATAAGCGCCAGCACCAGCGCGCTCACGTAGCCCATAAAGCCAATGACCGGGATACCAAACACAACCGGCTCGATGCGCGCGTAGTACACCACCGACGAACCGATAAACAGGCCGGCGATAACGATAGCCATCGACATGCGGTCGATAATTCCGCCCAGCTGTCGCAGCGCCTTATCGCTGCTCATGATCTGCGTGTTCACCTTAAGCTGGCCGCGCGTGAGCATACGCGAAGCCAAGCCCAGATACTCGGCTGCCTCGAGCGAGCCTTTTGCCGCGCGATAGCTGCTCGCGGCAAGATCGCGTCCCATATCACGCACGCGCGCATAGGTGCTCTTCTCGTTTTTGATATGCGTCTGGATTATCTGGATCATGTTGACGTTGGGCATGTACTCGGTCAGTAAACCCTCGAGCGTCACCATGCCGCGCGCGAACATCGTCACCACGCTCGGCAGCTCAACGTCATTCTTACGCGCGAGGTTTAACAGCGAGGTCAAAAACTCGCCGATATCCAGGTCCTTCAGGTCAAGGCCCGCAAAGTCAGCCACGATAAAGTCCAAATCGGACAAAAAGGCCGAATGATCGAGCTCGGCCGAATCGCCACGCGTCACGGCAAAGCGCATGAGCGAATCCTTGAGCTTTGGCACGTCGCCCTCGGCCACGGCGAAAATCATGTCCTTTACGATACCGCGATCGTGGCTCGACATGCGTCCGACCATGCCCAAGTCGATAAAGTAAACGATGCCGTCCTTGAGAATAATGTTTCCCGCATGCGGATCGGCATGGAAAAAGCCGTCATCGAGCACCTGCGTCGAGTAATCCTCGACGATTGCGGCACCGATCTTTTCCAAGTCATAGCCCTCGGCCACCAAGCACTCAGGATCGGCGATCGAAATGCCGTCGATGTAGTCCATGACCACAACGTGCTCGGTGCACAGATCCAGATAGGATTTAGGACACGTCACGCCATGAACGCTCTTATGGAACTCGTAGAAGTCGTTGAGGTTTTTGGCCTCGGCCAAAAAGTTGGTCTCCTCGCGAAACGAGGTCCACAGCTCCTCGACTACGCCGTGCAGGTCAACGAATTGATCGGTGTTGACGAACTTGGAAACGATACGCACCACCGAGCGGATGATATCGATGTCCTGTGCCATAACCTGCTGCGCACCGGGGCGCTGCACCTTGACGGCCACGTCCTCGCCCGTCACCAGACGAGCGCGGTGCACCTGCGCGAGCGATGCGCTACCGAGCGGATTGGGGTCGATCGCATCGAACATCTCCCCCAGGCGCAGGCCATATTCTTCTTCCAGACAACTGAGTACGACCTCGTACGGCACCGGCTCCACGTCGGAGCGCAGACGACGCAGCTCGTCGCAAAAGCGTTGCGGCAGAATCTCGGACCGGTTGGCCAGAATCTGCCCCATCTTGACGAACATGGGGCCGAGTTCCTCGAGCAGGCGGCGCAAACGAACCGGCGTGAGGTTGTCCCACACGCGGTACTTTTTGACCAGGCGAACAATCTGCCCGATGCGTTCGCGACGACCCGCCGGCGTGAGCTGGTATTCCTCGTCCGGCGCCATCGCGTCGGGCTCCTCGGGGACCATATCGACAGCGCGCGGCTTCTTGCGAGCGCCCGAGACGGCGGCATCGACCTCATCGACAACCGCCGCCTCGTCACCCAAGGGATCTAGATTGTTGTAATCGGTGGTGGAATCTGCCATCTGCGCTGCTACTCGGCCTCTTCGGTATCCTTCGCATCGTCGGGCTCAACGGACTCGACGGGCACCGAGGTCACGTTGTCCTCGACCGAATCAACGATGTCGCGCACATGGGCCAGGAAGGCCGTGCGCTCGGGGGCGGTCATGACGCGGACGCGAGCCAGAATGAGTTCGTCGAGCACGCGCTGAGCCGCGGTCTCGCCCTGCATGCCCAGACGCTCGGTCAGGTCGGAGATGGTGCCACCGGCCTGCTCGAACATGTCGGACACGCTGCGGGCGATATCGGGGGCGCCTGCGTCCTTGCGCACCTGCTCACCCTTGGTATTGAGGTCGTCGAGGACCTTCTTGCTACCCTCGACGGCAACAGCGGCGGCGCCGAAGCCCACGTTGATGGCGCCGTTAACAAGCTGATCGAGTTTCATAACCATGGTTGTCTCCAATCATGAACAACTGCATTGGCCTTCTTGTACCCAAGATTGCGCGAAAGCGACAAAGCGTTTTACCTGATGTTATCGTTCATCGCGAAGGAGTTCTTCATGGCGCAGCTCGTGGTGTAGAGCACCTTGCCCAGCAGAGCATCGGTCTCCACGCGCACGCGCTCGGCGAAGGCCTCGTTGGCGCGTGCCAGCTCGGCAGGCACCTCGGCTTCGGGCAGGGTGGCAACGGCGGCGTCAACGTCATGGAGCTGCTTGTGGCCCATGCCGCCGACCTTCTCCTGGTAGTCCTCAACGGCGCGGCCGCACTCATGGAAGCGGACGTCGGCCAGGGCGCCGATCAGGCGATTGGCCCAGTAAAAGTTCTCGGAGGTCACGCGGGCCTGCGTGTCGGCGTAGTACTCGGGCATGGTCTCGACGTTGGCGTACAGCGGGACCAGCGCGTTAAACGAGTTGGAGCCAAAGGCCATCCACTGCACGGCGCGGTAGGCCGGCTGCGCATAGGGGCGCAGCTGCAGCACGGCGAGCTGGCTGTTGCGGTTAATCCCGATGGGACGATAGGCGCCGCGTGTGGCGGGCGTACCCTTGCTGCCGTAGCAGTCGTACTCCGTGCCCTGGTAGTGGCTCGAAAGCACGTACTTAATGTCCTCGATGGTCACCTTGCGCTCGGGCACGCGGCTCCAGGGGATGTCGTCGCTCTCGGGCGTAAAGTCAGCGTCGGGGCCATCCCACACGTCGCTGGGGTTGAGGCAGCGCTGCATGTACCAGGCGCGCGGCGTGTTGTAGACATGGTCGCTGTCACTGTGGGAGCCAAAGGCCTCGCGCGGGTTGAAGACCGTTGCGGGACCGTCGCCCTCGACACCCAGCGTCAGGTCAAGATGCCACTCGGTCATCCAGGCGCGCAGGCCGGAAGAGCACATGTGGTCGGCCTGGTCGCCCTCGGCGTCGTCCAGGTCAAAGCTGTCAATACCCAGTTGGTTGGGCATGGTCACATAGGCGTCGTCGGGCACGCGCTTGGCAATCCAGTGGTGGCCGCCGATGGTCTCGAGCCACCAAATCTCGTCCACGTCGCTAAAGGCGATACCGTTGTTCTCGTAGGTGCCGTAGCGCTCGAGCAGATCGCCCAGGATACGCACGCCGTCGCGGGCAGACTTGGCGTACGGCAGCACCAGGGTCACCATGTCCTCTTCGCCCAGGCCGCCGGGCTGCGCCGGGACGTAGCCGTCCTCGCCCTCGTTGCCCTTGGCGGGCACATAGTCCACGAGCGGATCGGCGCCGCGGACGCGCTCGTTGGTGGTGAGCGTCTCGGTTGCAGACATCCCGACGTTGAGCTCATTGAATCCGGCCTCGGCCCAGATGCCGTGACCGGGGATGACATCGGGAACGCTCGTGTAGCGCATGGGATTATCAGGCAGCTCGATGGTCAGATGGCTCAGAACGCTCGTGTAGACGCGCGGCTGCTCGTCGGGGTGCACCACGCGCATACGCTTGGGCTCAAACACCCCGTTGGACGAGTCCTCGTTGCGGGCAACCAGCGTCGACCCGTCATAGCTCGCGTTCTTACCAACCAGAATCGTTGTGCACGGCATGCGCATCCTCCTTGAGCGAAGAAATCAAACGGTAACAGTGTATCGCTTCGACGCAAAAAGGGCGAAACCACAGTCGCCACGACCCCCTCGCAACCCCTGTGGTCAAAAAATGCCAAATATGAGTACTGTCACCAATTTAGTAGCAGCGATTTGCTCAAGTTCAGACGCTAGAAATCCCCACTTGTCCAAAAGCTGAGTGAAGTAATTCCCCAAAGGTCCAATAAAAGAGACTCCCTAACGATATTTAATATCATTAGGGAGTTAAATCAATCTCAATAATATGTAACCAACAAGGCAACAGTACTCATATTTGGCATTTTTTGACCACGGGGTATCTAACCAACCCCCTAAACAGCCGCGGAACGCCTATTTCGCCGCGCGTTCGGCCGCCTCGATCACGTGCTTGGCGAGAATCGCCGTCGTCACGGCGCCCACGCCGCCCGGCACGGGCGTAATCGCGCCAACAAGCGGCTCCGCGGCATCAAAATCGACGTCGCCGACCAACTTGCCGGCCGCCTCGTCCCAGTTAATGCCAACGTCGATGACCGTCTGGCCCTCGCGGACCGCATCCGCGCCAATCGTGCGCGCACGTCCGACCGCGGCGACCACAATATCGGCAGCACGGCATTCGACAGCAAGGTCGCGCGTGTGCGTATGGCACGTCGTCACCGTAGCGTTGCGCGCCGTAAGCATGGCGGCAACAGGACGGCCAATTACCAGTGAGCGACCGACAACGGCAACTTTGGCACCATCCAGTTCCACGCCATAGTGATCCAGAATCGCCAGCACGGCTTCGGCCGTGCAAGGGGCAAAACCCTCGCCGCGACCCGAAAGCGCGGTAAGCAGCGAAGCTGGCGTCATGGAGTCAACGTCCTTGGCGGGATCGAGCGCCGCAGCGACGGCGCCTTCGTCAAGGCCGGCAGGCAGCGGACGGAACATCAGGCAGCCATGAACACTCGGATCGGCGTTGATATCCTCGATGGCAGCAATAAGCTCGTCTTGCGAGACATCGGAAGGCAGCAACACGCGACGAGCTTCGATACCAACCTTTTCACAGCGTTTGAGCGCGCCGCGCTCGTAGGACAGGTCGTCCTCGCGCTCGCCCACACGGACGATAGCCAACGTCGGAACAACGCCGCGCTCGCACAGCGCAGCGCAGCGAGAGGCAAGCTCCTCAGTCAAAGCTCGGGCGACGGGAGCACCCTTTAGCAGTTCGGCCATGGCTATCCCCTCTTCCTTGCAGCGTCGGCGGCGCGGCGTGCCAGCGCATCGGCGCGCGGTAGCCACGTATCGAGCAACTCGTCACATGCGGCCTCGAGCTCTTCGGCACGAGCGCGATCCTTCATGGACGTGGTGTTCGCAAAGAGCGTCAAGCTCGCACCCTGCATGGCGGCGCGGCAAAAGACGGCACCGCACGCCACATCGGACAGCAGCTGGCGCGAACCCTTATCGGCCATGTCCTCGAGCAATGCCAGCGCACGGCCGCAGGCATCCATGATGCGGTACGGCGGCATGGCGGCCACATGCAGCGCATCCTGAATCGCGGCGGCACGTGCGGGGTCATCGCGGGAAATACCGTACGCCGCCGACACCTGCCCATACGCGCTAACATCCTCGGCGACCAACTCGACAAGTTCCTGGGCCAACTCATCTGCCTGGGCAAATGCGCGCGTCAGGTCGCCAGCGCGATCAACAAGCGCGGGGTTGGTTGCCCCGTAACGCGCGACCATCCCGCACAGCGAGGCACCCAGCGCGCCCACAAAGGCGCTCGCGCTGCCGCCGCCGGGAACCGGCTCGCGCGCGGCCAGTGCCTCGGCAAAATCGCGACAGGTTTTATCCATCATCTCTTGGCTCATACGCATGCACCTTCAAGTCATATACATCGGTCGGGTGGCAGCCGCCTGCCGACCGTATCGATCACATAATGGTGCTAAGTCTAGCCCATAAGCAGACGAGCGTCAGCGTACCTGGCCATCGCGGATTTCTATGGCACACGATAGGCGGCGGCAACGCAAACATGGGACACATGGCCCACCTTTCGAGACTCCCCGGCAGCGGCAACTGGGGCATACATATAGGTAAGGAGCCCTATGTTGGGGCAAGCTCATCACGGCACCGGACGACGAATGGAGGAATAACCGCACAGTAAACAAAGGCATCATGTGCATGCGTAACCGCCGCCCCAGCGATCCGCGGCACACGATGTCCCTGGCAGACAAGGAGGACGCCACCATGAAGAAAAAGACCCTATCGATCCTTTCCCTTTGCATCGCCCTCTTTGCCGCGTTTGCCCTTGTCGGCTGCGACGGGAGCGCATCGGGCGGAGGCAGCAGCGCCGCCAAGGGCGAGAGCAAGGAAAAGGCCCCCGTCGCCGAGAAGACCGACTTTATCTGGTTTAAGGTCGAGATGCCCGAGGGCGTTGGCGTAAGCGACTCCGCCGGCAAGAACGCCGACAGGGTCCAGCTCACCTTCCCCGAGAACGAGAACACCACGGTCGACCGTTTCATCCCCGTTTGGCAAGAGAAGATGACGGCCGAAGAGTCCTTTGCCGAGCAGGCCGAAAGGCATACTGGTACGTTCCAGTGGGAAGACGGCGATCCCGTCGAATACAACGGCAGGACATGGCTCACCGGAACGTGCAAGGACAATGGCGGTACTTATACCTACCTCTTTTCCGACGTCGACACGGGAAGCATCTACATCTTGATTAGGAACGTCGAGCTTCACGAGAAAGAAGCTGAGGCGCTCCTCAACTCCATTGAGTTCCCCGATGACATGAAGGCGGCCGTGAGTGAGGCACGCGGCGTCGAGATTTCGAGCATCGAGATCAAATAGCAAGTGCCTACGCGCGTCCGCACGCGTTCCATTAAAAGCGCGGGCGCCCAACCCCGGGGAGGGTCGGCAGCTTCGGCCCTCCCCTCTCTTGCGTCCACATATATTGCCACTTATCGGCGCAAATCCGACCCCCAGAATGGGACACATGGCCCACGCTAGCGAGCCGCTCGCGCGTACAGTAAAGGCAGGTAATCCATGGGCGGTTACAGATCGAGGAGGACACGACCATGAAAAAGAAGGCCTTTGCGATTCTCACCCTCTGCTTGAGTCTCTTTGCCGCAGTTGCCCTGGTGGGCTGCGGCGGAAGTGGCGGTGCTGCCGGCAGTGGCGGTGGCGGCGGAGCGGAAAAGCCAGCCGTGGATATGAGGACCGACTTCATCTGGTTTAAGGTCGAGGTCCCCGAGGGCGTCGAGGTCACCGACGTCGCCGGCGATACCGCCGACAGGGCCCAGTTTAAGTTCACCGAGAGCGAGCACGCCAGCGACCGCTTCATCCCCGTCTTTGACTCCGACAAGAACGCCGACGAACTGTTCGACTACGAGGCCAAATGGAATGCCAGCTTTGAGTGGACCGAGAACGATCCCGTCAAGTACAACGGCAAGACTTGGCGCAACGCTTCCTACACTCATTCGGGCGGCGTGACGACCGAGTACTTCACCGAGGCGGGCGGCGGCAGTGTGTACGTGCGTATCGACAACGTCGAAGAGCACAAGGACGCCGTCGAGACCATGATGAAGTCCCTTGAGTTTGCCGACGACATCGCCGAGGCCAAGACCGAGGCCATGGACGTTAAGCTCGACGACATCGAGATCAAGCGCTAAGCGACTGGCGAGCGCAGCGGGAAACACGAGCGCAGTGCAAACAAGCGACGATACCCCAGCGCTTCGTACCAAGGGAGGGCCGGTAAACCGACCCTCCCTTTCTTATGCCGGCAGCCGACGAACGCGAAGATGCCGGACTCCGAAACCATCCCAGACACGGTAGCAACACAAATAGACAAACACCCCAACACGTCCGCCCGCCGATTTATTGCGCCGCGCAGACAATTAAACCGGCACCTTTAAACATCTGGGCAGTATAGTGACCCAAACGAGTGCATAACCGCACCCTGCGAATGGAGGAGTTATGACCGAACACCACGCCATCAGTCGCCGAGCGTTTACGTTGGGCCTAGGACTCGCGGCGTTGTCGCCGCTTGCAAGCCTGCCCGAAACCGCGACGCTGGGTATTCCCCTGCGAGCGGCATTTGCAGAAGACACGCCCACACCGGCGGCCAACCTCGACAAGTTCGTCATTCGCCTTCGCCCCGCGGGCTATTTTCGCACCGCGAGCGTCAACGAAGACGGCAACGTCATCGGCAACGTCTGCCACCTGTTTAATGACGGCACGTCCAGCAAGCTCATCCTTGAGCACGTAGTGACCGATACAGAAAATACAAATTGGTATGCCATCCGCACCCTGCTCAATTTCGAAGAGCACAAGAAGACGGGCTACAGCATTTGGTCGGTCGATGGCGACTCGGACAAAGATGGAAAGGTCATCCACGTATGGAGTGGCGAGCATGACGGCAAGGCCAGCCGCTCTTTTGCGTTCGACCGCCAGTCAAACGGAACCTACATCATCCGAGACCGCACAAACGAGAAAAAAGACATTAATTACCTGGCCATAGAAAAGGACGGCAAAGACCAAGACAACAACAAGATCTGCCACAAGAGGAAGAGCATTCCGTGGGAGCTCGAACTTGTCGGTTACGACAAGGGCGAGATCAATACCACGGTTAGAAGTATCGACTGGATCACGTATAGCAGCTACGTCGACGGACCATGCTGGATGAAATACGTCGACGGCAACAAATACCTCGACGAGCTGAGCATCCCGGGTACGCACGATTCGGGCACCTGCAGCGTGGACAACGACACTGAGCCCCAATCCTCGCAAGTAAAATGCCAGCAGGATTACATTCCCACGCAGTTGCTCGAGGGAATCCGCTATTTTGATATCCGGCTCGGAAAGGGCGACAACCCCGGTATCTGCCACGGGGATTTCTACCTATTCAAAAAAGACGGGTACTATCTGCATCTCTCCGATGTCATCGGGTACTTTAAAACGTTTTTGAGCGAAAACCCGTCAGAAGCGCTTATCATGCTCGCATCGCGCGGCAACGACGAGGCTACCGACGAAAGCATAACGACGGCCTTCGCCAAGGTTATGGCCGATAACCCCGATCTGTTCTACACGTCGAGCCACGTCCCCACGCTGGGCGAGGTGCGCGGAAAGATCGTCTTGCTGCGTCGATTTGCACTCGCCGGCAACAGTGTAAACGGCCACACGTGGGGCCTCGACCTTACCGAATGGGATGACAAGATCAAGGTTCACTCCGACAGCACCACTATGTGTCTCGTCCAAGACGCGCGGGGCTTTGAAGCCGCGGGGGAAACAGGCGACATAGAGCCCTATTGCACCAAGGTATACGCCCAGGACAAGTACAAACTCACGGGAACCGACAAGCTCAGCTGGGTCGATAATGCGCTGAAGGAAACGACCGGGCGCACGCGCAACAAGGTGGACGTCGTGGACGATGACGGGGCCAAGGTGCCAGTCCAGGAGCGTTGCTGGTCTATCAACTACACCAGCTGCACGGGCTTGTCGCACGGAGGCAATCCTTTTACCTCGGCACGAGTGGTCAACGAGCATCTGTACAAGAGCCCGTACATCAACCCCAGCGGCAACGAGGACACAAAGTCAGATTACCTCAAGCACATTGGCATTATCGCATCCGACTTTGTTGATGCGGCGCTGGCCCGGAGCATCTATCAGCGCAATTACGATGCGCAGCACGAACAGACGGCTTCATACTACCTCCCGACCCGCATGCGCATGACGTACGGCAATTCGCTGAGCGACGCCTCGCTCCAGGATGGCAAGACCGTTGGCGAGGGCCATTTCCGCCTCGTCGACAGCAGCAACGTACTCAACGTAGCAGCCTCGGGCCGTGCATTTGCCATCGAATACATTGATGTCGACGCCCTAGGCAACGAGACCGCTACAGGACTGCAGGGCTCCGTGCCCATCGATATCGATCCACTCGCGCTGACGCCCCATTTTGAGGGACTCGAAGGCCTTAAGGCCGGCGAAGACGTGCGCGCCAAGGTCACCGCACTGCTCGAGGGCAAGCTCGAAAACGATGCTTGCACGGCCCAGCTCGAGTTTTTGCACGACGCAAACGGCGCACCGGGGACAGTGATGACCGAGGGCGAGACATTTACCGCAGGAGCATACTGGGTGCGCGCAAATGGGCTCTTGGGCGACGCGGCACAAAACTACACGCTCGCCGGCAACGGAGCCGCGAGCTTTACCGTAGCGGCCTCGGGCAGCGCAGGCGGCAGTAGCACTGGCGCTGGCACCGACACTGACCCTAAGGCAGACGGCGCCGACAAGGACAAGAACGGCAACAGCAACAAGAGCAAGGGCTCGGGCGGAAAGCTTGCCGACACAGGTGACGGCTCCGGCATCGCCGCCGGGCTCGCTGCTGCCGCCGTGGCAACGACGGTCGCTGGCGCAGCAATGCTTGCCAGTGACCGCGAAAACGCTGGGGACAGTAGCGAATAGGCAAGCCGGCCTTTTAGACACATCGACTCGATCGGGGGCGCAGGACACCGTTCTGTGCCCCCGATTTTTACCTTGGCCCGAACGCCGCTATAGGCTACATCACCATGTTCAGCGCGTTCACAAATTCCTGGGCCTTCGCACGGCTACTCAGGCTAAAGACGCAAGCGGTCAACAGTCGATTGCGCAGAAAAACATCGCGGCCCTTGATCCTGTTGACCCCCGTAATGTCCTTAAGATAGACAATCTCGGTGTGCTTGCCACCAAACGTGCCCTTCTTGAGCACCTCGATACGGTTGGGGTAGATCTTGACGTCTTTAAAGCTACCCGAACCCTTGTCCTGAAACAGCAAGGTGTTGTTGTCCATGCGTGTCACTCCCGTGGGGTTCGCTAAAACTGTCTCTATGGTCACATTTTAACCACTTCGGGAATCCTGCACGAAGGCGCTAGGCAACATTGGAATTCGATTCCGCGCGAGGCTTTAAGATAGACATGATCGGCTGCATCGATGCGACTGGAATATTCTAGGAGCACGCCTCGTATTATTCGCCATTAGAGGAGGTCTTACCTGGTTTACGTATGGGAATTCGAGTTCTTTGATTCGGACGGCATTGAACTTCCCGTGCCAGACTTCGGACATGAGCCGCGACACGGCGGCAAAATTGTCGCTGTAGCCGTCAGCCGCGAACTCGGCGACATTCCCGCCGTCACCGCAGCGGATGCCGCGCGTATGCTCGGTGTTAGCTTAGCACGGGTGTCACAACTGCTAAATGCAGGACTACTGGATTCATGGAAGGATGGCACCAAGCGCATGATGTCCAAAGCCTCCATCGAGGCACGACTCGCCGATGCACCAAGGGCGGGACGCCCCAAAGAGGCCCCCGTTGCCGTGTAAGGCGATGCCGCTGTGGACTATCATCACCTGACATGCATGGCAGCCAGGAACGCTCGATTCGGGACTCACTGCGCCCCGAATCGAGTTGGGCCCATTGCTGCAGGCTGATTCGCATCCCCGATCCCAAGAAAACAGAAGCGCCACTTGCTTCGTTGAGCCCCAACATCCGACCCCGGCTCCCCCTCGTATCCCCAGCGGCATTTCAACTCCAGGATATGTCGCGATCATGCCCGGTCATCCATGCAAATGGACACCACTCTAACACTGGGGTCAGATATCCCCCGCTGCGGCGTATAGGGTAAAATCTTGTCTGCCGCGGAATCCGCCTGCGGGCAACGCTCCGATCTCCGATTGGGGTGAAGCCTATGAACTTGTTTCTTGAAATCCTGCGCCTCTCGATGTATGTAACCGGCATCGTCCGGAACCTCTACTCGATCTGGCGGGAATATAAGCAGTAACGGATAGCGAAGGGAGTCATGCAAAGGGCCGGTCGCACCCGGCCCTTTAGACGATAGTACCTGCGTTGCCCGCGCTTCCAAAGTTGACCGACTGAGGAGCGGGTTCCGCGGCACATCCTGATTTTACCCAGTGGCAAGGCTCTTTTACAGCCGTTCCACCGTTTATTTACATCCGCCAATCAAGACGAGGCTACTACGCACCTTTATTACACACGATGTTTTCAGCCTGGTATAAACAAGTTCAATAATAGAATGCAAATCCTACCATCGTGTCTGATTACGAAAGGATTTTTGCCTTTTCTGCAGCAAACTCTTCCTCGGTAAGTACTCCACTCTCACGCAGTGCTGCAAGCCTCTCAAGCCTTGCAACTACATCAATCGCTATCCGCCAGCGTCTCAATAGTCTGTGAAACCTGCGGATACCGCTCGAGCTCCTTCGATAGGGCATCGACTATCTTGGCAATATTCTTTGCATTTTTGCCCCCGTTTAATACGTTTGCCCTGACCTTAGATGACGACTTGACAGTAACGCCAGATCCGCCTTCAACTGGAACAACCGAAATACTGATATTTTCGCCCCAAGACCAAAGGCTCATACCAATCTCGGCTGCAACTGTTCTTGTTGTGGGCGATGCACTATCAACTTTTACTTTAGGCAGCTTTTCCATAGCTGCCTTCAAGGCATTAAACGTGTCGTCAGGAGAATACGGTACCTGAAGCTGAAGCTGCTGATCCGCAAAACCCATAATCTGGCCTCCGCTTCTTACAAGATTAAGGCTATCGGCAATGGTAGCACGTTCCCAGCAGTCTTAAGTTCGTCTCATGACCTTGCGATGCAGCCCGACGCCCCGGCACCACTCCCCTACTTACCAAAAATCGCAGCGAACAATCCCTTGCGTTTGGGCTTTTCTTCTCGGTAGGAACCCTCAGCTGCCGCTGCAACCTGGCGCGGTTGCTCGCCACCTCCACGGCGCACGATCTGGTATAGGAAGGGCGATTTAACGTATTTGACCTCGATGGGCGTGGCATGCACGGTACTTTCGCCGGACAGATGTAGACTCGGATTGAGCGACGCCACCACATGCGTCTCGCGCTTGTCGCTAAACACCACCGCTGCCGCGCGGCTCGTCTGGCCGTTTACGGCAATGCGCACCTGCTCGCCATCGCGGCTGTCCGTCGCCGGACGATCGACAAAGTACACCGGCACCATCGCCAGGCCGTCCTTATGCTTGCGGGCCTTGCGCGCCCAAGTGCGGATGCTCTTTTTATTGAGCCCCAGCACCGCCTCGGCATCGTTGCCGGCAATGTCGAGCGCCAACTTATCAATGACCACCTGGTCCTTGGTAGACGCATCGACGGAGACAACGCGAAAGTCACCTTCCTGCATGGCCGGGTCAAACGGCCCAACCTTGGCAAAGTCCCACGGCTCCAAAATGCCCATAAGGCGAACATCCAGATAGTTTGCCCGCGGATACGCCCAGTCGAGCACCTCGTAGTACACCAGGGTTTCCTTGCTCAGGCCCTTGCCCGGGAAGCTCGCCATCATACGCAGGTCCGCCAGCGCCATGGGGAAATAGAAGAGCATCATGTCGTTTTGGATCGCGTCTTCCACGTCGTGCCCGGCAAAGGCATCCGGGTACTGGCGCACCAGCTGCAGCGCGTTGGCACGTGCCTGCTGCGGCGAAATTTCGCAGGGAATACCCTGCTCCGGCACATACTCCGCACCCACGCCCATGGTCAGACGTTTGCTAAACGTACCGGGCTTGAGCAGGTCGGCAATGCCGATCTTGTTGCCGCAGGACGGGCACTCAAACACACGCTGCGTTGACTCGCCCTCAAAGGACGCTCCGCAGAAGGGGCAGGGAATGCTCACGTGCGTCGCTTCTTGGAACTCCTGCGCCGTGCCGCGGTCCTCCCACAGCAGATGTTCCAGGACCGACTGATTGCGCCAGTGCGAATTGAAGAAATACCAGTCCGGGTCCTCCGGGCGCTCGAGTTGCGACACATGCGTGAGCTTGAGCAGTCCATCCACTACCGTCAACGGCGTATGGCGAATGCCCAAAGCGCTCTTGGGCCCTCCGGCGTCCGCCTGCCACGGAATGACCGCACCGCAATAAGCGCACTCAAAGCTGCGCTTAGCTTGGTGCGAGTACATAGGGCCGCCGCAGTTTTGACATTTAATGGCAAACATCTCGTCCATGGAAACGTCCTCCTTTGCACAAAGCTGTCGACATTAAGTATGTCGAGCAAACAGGCACATGCCCATACCCATGTGGCCCAAAATGGACCACCCAGGCAGACGGGAAGGCTCGCTCGTTAGCACCGGCAGACTATTGCTGCATTTTCTGAGCATCGGTGCACGGCGCCCCCGCGCGAGCTACACTATCCCCTTAAACATGATTGTGAGGACGACCGCTATGCTATTTGTAAATCGGCTGGTACATACGCTTGTTCCCGGCAGCGAGAGCGAGCCGGTCGATGCATCTTGCCGCACCAACGCGGGCTTTTCCGCAAGCCTCGTCTGCATTGGCCTCAACATCACCCTGTGCCTGGCCAAGGGCATCGCGGGCCTGCTCGCCGGCTCCGTCTCCCTCATCGCCGACGCTTTCAACAACCTCTCCGATGCCTCGAGCAACATCGTAAGCCTGCTCGGGTTCCGCCTTGCCAGCCGCCCGGCAGACGAAGGCCACCCCTATGGCCACGGCCGCTACGAGTACCTAGCCGGTCTGTTCGTCGCCGTCCTGGTTTGCGCCGTCGGCATCAACCTGATCCTCGAGTCGGTCACTAAGATCATCAAGCCTTCCCCCACTGCATATTCGGTGCTCTCCTTAGCCGCTCTCGTCTTGTCCATGCTCGTTAAGCTCTGGATGGCCGCGTTCAACCGCACGCTGGGCAACCGCATCGACTCGGAGACGCTCATCGCCACAGCACAGGACTCCAAAAACGATGTCATCACCTCGGGCTCGGTCTTGGTGGCGGCGCTTATTTCGCAGACGACCGGCTTCGACCTCGATGGCTGGGCAGGCCTGGGTGTGGGCATCTTCATCTGCATCAGCGGCATGGGTCTAGTGCGCGACGCCATCAGCCCGTTGCTGGGACAAGCGCCCGACCCCAAGCTCGTCCAGGCAATCCGCGACAAGATCATGTCCTATCCGCAGGTCTTGGGCACACACGACCTGATGGTGCACGACTACGGCCCCGGTCGTCAGTTTGCCAGCGCCCACGTGGAGATGCCCGGCGAGGGCGATGCGTTTGAACATCACGAGATCCTGGACGCCATCGAGCACGATATCAAACGGCAGATGGACATCGGTATCACGCTGCACTGCGACCCCATCGCGACAACCGGCGATGATTTGCGCGGCTGGGTCAAGCGCGGCATCATGCAGATCGACCCCGCACTCTCCATCCACGACCTGCACGAGCACGACGGGTTCGTTTCGTTTGACCTGGTGCGTCCCGACGGCTTTGACATATCCGACGAGGAGCTGCTGGAGCTCGTCACGCGCATCGTGCACGAGCGCCGGCCCAACGTCTCATGCGTCGTTACGTTTGACTCGGGCTTTAGTTCGCCCGACCGTCCAGCAGAGCAGCTGTAGCCCGCTTAACAGCTAGTTTCCCTGCGCGCCCGAGATGCCGTTTTGCAGTGCGTTCCAGGCATCCGTCGCCATGTCGCCCAAGTTCTGCGCGGTGTCGCCCAGGTTCTGCGCCGTGTCGCCCAGCTCTTGCGCTTTGTCTCCCAACTCCTGTGCCTTGTTGCTCAAGTCCTCCAGCGTATTGGAGCTCGAGCTGTCGGTACCGCTTTGGCCGCCGGACGAGTTGCCCGAGCTGTTCTTGTGCGTGAGCTGAATTTCGAGGTTGCCGCTGTCGTTATAGTAAGCAGAAGTAACGATCCAGTTGGCATCGACGACGGGCGTTGAGCCATCATCAGTCAGGACCACGGCATTCGAAAGATCGGCGCCGCGCGACTTGAGGATCTTCTTGGCGTTGGACCAGTACTGCCCCGGGATATCGCTCAGATCGACGGTGCTAGACGAGGCGGACTCGGTTTGCTCAACAGTGGCATCGGCCGTTGAACTCCCTCGCTTGTTAAGCATGCCCGACACGATGGCAAACACAACCGACAGCGCAAAGAAGATCGCCAGCACGATGAGGATCTTCTTGATCACGCTCGACGAACGCGACGGCTTCTTCTCCTCGTCCTCGCCATATTGCGGAATCGACTTGGGGTACTCGCGATACGGCTCGCGCGACTCGTAGCGAGGCTGCGCCGTGCGAGGCATATACGTCGTCTGCTGAGGCTGCGGAATGGGATTCTGCGGCAGGTTGTCATAGGGATTCGGCGTCGAGGCAGCATAAGAATCCTGCGGCGCGTAATCAAACGGATCCGGAGCTGCGTTGCCATAGGGGCCTTGCGAAGATGTAGCGTACGAATCCTGCGCCGTGTCGCCATAGCCCATAACCCGGGTGGGCTCGGCAGAAGGCTGCGTCGCGGCGGGGTCGGTATAACCGAGGTTGGGAACAACGCGGGTCGCATCGGCGCTATCGCCAGCCTGCGCGGAACCGTAGCCGCCCATCACGGTTGTCTTGTCCTGATCCATGCAACGATTCCTTTCCGTCGCGCGTGAGCATCAAGTTATCCATGCATTCTACCCGCGCAAAAGCCTATGATGGGCAGAGCCCGTCGGTATCTACAAGACATGCGCGACAGGTGGCAACAAGCGAATCGAGGAACGTCATGGCAAAAAGCAAGCTCATCAAAGATACGACGCGCGCCGAACGCGAGGAGATCATTAAGCTGGCACTCGCGGGTTGCGGCAACGGCAGCTGCGATAACTGCGGAAGCTGCAGCTTGGGGGCTGGCGACCCCTACGGTACCTACCAGCCCTACATTGACGGCGAGATGGAAATCGCCGATATCAACATGATGGTCGCCGAGCGCAACGCCAAGCTCTTCGGCCTTCAACGCGGTTAGAAAACAAAAGCCCCGCCAGGCCTTGGGGGCACGGCGGGGCGGGCGGGCAGCTAGGGGCAGCAGGCCTAGAACAGGCCAGTGATGTTGCCGTCGTTATCGACGTCGATGTTTTCGGCCGCGGGCACCTTGGGCAGGCCCGGCATGGTCAGAACGTTGCCAGTCAACGCGACCACAAAGTGGGCACCGGCGGAAACCTTGAGTTCGCGCACGGTGATGCGGAAGTTCTCGGGCGCGCCCAGAGCCTTGGCGTTATCGCTAAAGCTGTACTGGGTCTTGGCGACGCACACCGGCAGGTTGCCAAAGCCGTTCTCGCGCAGCTCGGCAAGCTGACGCTTGGCAGCCGGCGTAAAGTCAACGCCGTCGGCGCGGTAAACCTTGGTGGCAACGGCCTCGAGAGCGTCAGCCACATCGACGCCGTCCTCATAGGCAAACTTGAGCTCGCTCGGCTGCTCAATCAGACGCATGACCTCATCGGCAAGCTCGAGCGCGCCCTCGCCGCCCTTGGCCCAGACCTCGGAAAGCTTAACGTTGACGCCGAGCTTCTGGCACTCGGACTCGATGAGCGCAAGCTCGGCCTCGGTGTCCGTCGGGAAGCGGTTGATGGCGACTACGCAGGGCAGACCATAAACGTTCTGGATGTTGTCGACGTGACGCAGCAGGTTGGGCATGCCGGCCTTGAGTGCCTCGAGGTTCTCCTCGTTGAGGTCGGCCTTGGCAACACCGCCGTTGTACTTAAGCGCGCGGGCAGTGGCGACGACCACAACAGCGCTGGGGCGAACGCCCGTCATGCGGCACTTAATGTCGAGGAACTTCTCGGCACCCAGATCGGCACCGAAGCCGGCCTCGGTAATAGCGACATCGCCAAAGCGCATCGCCATACGCGTGGCCATGATAGAGTTGCAGCCGTGGGCAATGTTGGCGAAGGGGCCGCCGTGGACAAACGCGGGCGTGCCCTCGAGCGTTTGCACCAGGTTGGGCTTGAGCGCATCCTTAAGCAACGCGGCCATGGCACCCTGGGCCTTAAGGTCACGGGCACGGACGGGCTCACCGGCAAAGCTGTAGCCGACGACGATCTCGCCCAGGCGCTCCTTGAGGTCGCTGATACTCGTAGACAGGCACAGGATTGCCATGACCTCGGAGGCGACGGTGATGTCAAAGCCGTCCTCGCGCGGCACGCCCTGGGCCTTACCGCCAATGCCGTCGATGACGTGGCGCAGCTGACGGTCGTTCATATCGACGACGCGCTTCCAAGTGATGCGTTTAACGTCAATACCGAGTTGATTGCCCTGCTGGATGTGGTTATCAAGCATGGCAGCCAGCAGGTTGTTGGCAGCACCGATAGCATGGAAGTCACCGGTAAAGTGCAGGTTGATATCCTCCATGGGGATGACCTGAGCCCAGCCGCCGCCGGCAGCGCCGCCCTTAACGCCAAAGACGGGGCCGAGCGAAGGCTCGCGCAGGGCCACGGCACTCTTGACGCCGCGTCGGCGCAAGCCATCGGCCAGACCGATGGTCGTGGTGGTCTTACCCTCGCCCGCAGGCGTTGGGTTGATAGCAGTCACGAGAACGAGCTTGGCCTGGTGATCAGTCGGCTCGTTGAGCAGTGAATAGTCGACCTTAGCCTTGTCGAAGCCGTACGGAATAAGGTGCTTAACGTCGACGCCGGCGTTCTTGGCCACCTCGGTAATAGGCAGCGGCGTGACAGAACGTGCGATTTCGATGTCAGTAGGCATGGGCGGTCCTTTCGTTACCGAATGAGAAAAAGACCAATTCAGCATAGCACGGGCGCGCAATAGTAAAACACCCGTAACCGATGAATGGCGATATGTTTATCCAATGCTCAGCGATAGCCTACAGACTAGCCAAAACAAACCCGTCTCTAAACGGCTGGCTCAATTCCCAAATGCTCAAAGGTGCGAAGCGTTGCCTGGCGGCCCTGGGGCGTGCGAATCATCAAGCCGCACTGCAGCAGATAAGGCTCATAGACATCCTCGAGCGTTCCCGGGTCCTCGCCCACCGCGCTGGCAAGGGTCGTCAGGCCCACGGCACGACCGGAGAACGTCTTGGCGAGTGTCTCCAAAATGCGAATATCCATCCAGTCCAAGCCAAGCTCGTCGATCTCAAAAAACTCGAGCGCCTGACGGCAGATATCGAGCTCAATAGGCCCGTTGCCGCGCACCTGCGCGTAATCGCGCACGCGTTTGAGCAGACGGTTGGCAAGACGCGGCGTGCCACGCGAGCGCGAGCCGATCTCGAGCGCGCTGGGATGGTCGATTGTCACGCCCAGAATGGTCGCCGAGCGTGTCACAATCTGGGCAAGCTCCTCGACCGTGTAGTAATCCAAGCGATACGAAATGCCAAAGCGATCACGCAGCGGGCCGGTCAGCATGCCCGAACGGGTCGTGGCCGCCACCAGCGTAAACTTGGGAATATCCAGGCGAATCGAACGCGCCGCAGGACCCTTGCCGATCACGATATCGAGCGCAAAGTCCTCCATCGCGGGGTACAGGACTTCCTCGACCGAACGGTTGAGACGGTGGATCTCGTCGATAAACAGCACGTCACCCGGCTGCAAGTTAGTAAGGATGGCTGCCAGGTCGCCGGTACGCGCGATGGCCGGACCGCTCGTCGTCTTGATCTGAGCGCCCAGCTCGTTGGCGATAACGGTGGCCAGCGTGGTCTTGCCCAGACCCGGAGGGCCCGAGAAGATCACGTGGTCGAGCGTCTCGCCACGGCTCTGCGCCGCTTCGATCAACACGCGCAGGCTCTGCTTGATGTGCTCCTGGCCACAGTAGTCGTCCAGGCGCTGGGGGCGCAAAGTGCGATCGACATCGAGGTCCTCGGCCGTCAGCTCCGAGCCCACCATGCGCTCGCCGTGCGCCATGGATGCCGCCGGCGAGTTGCCGGGCGTCGCCCACAGGTCCTGAGAGTCATCGGCTTCCCACATCACGCATCCATTCCGAGTCGCTTAAGCGCCGCGCCGAGCAAATCCTCGACACGCATATCCTGCCCATCATACCCGCTCAGAGCGACATCGGTCTCCTGCGGGCTAAAGCCCATGGAAAGGAGTGCCGCACGGGCATCATCAATGGCCGAAGGAGCGGCGGCGGGCACGGGCATCGCAACCTGACCGGGGATCGCATCGACCGGCACAAAGCCCTTGTCCTTGGCAAAGGTGCTCTTGAGCTCCAAGATGAGGCGCTGGGCGGTCTTTTTGCCCACGCCGGGCACCTTGGCCATGCCCTTGTCGTCCTCGGCCATCACCAGGGAATACAGCTGTCCCACGGTATAGGTGGAAAGTACGGCGAGCGCCAAGCGCGGGCCAACGCCCGAGACGGACACGAGCCGGTCGAACATCGTGCGCTCATCCTTTGAAGAAAAACCGAAAAGTGTCATGGCGTCCTCGCGCACCTGCATACGCGTGTAGAGGCGGACCTCGCCGCCGGGCGTCGGCAACGTGGCCGCAGTGCCGCCAGAAATGCCGAGTTCAAAGCCAACGCCCGACACGTCGACGACGGCCGAGCTCATCGTGGCCTCGACAAGCGTTCCATGGAGCTGGGAAATCATCAGTATCCGGTTCCTCTCTGTTGATAGAACTCGCCACCGGTAAGGGCACGGGTGCGGCTGAGGTTTACGTGGCAGATGGCGCAAGCCAGGGCATCGGCGGCATGGTCGGGATGCGGGTCGTGGTCGAGCTGCGTGAGCGTACGAACCATATACGCGACCTGCCGTTTGTCCGCGGCTCCGGTGCCCACAACAGCCTGCTTAATCTGCATAGGCGTGTACTCGCCAATCTCGAGCGCGCATTCCGAAAGCGCCACGAGCGCGGCACCGCGGGCATGCGCCGTAGGGATGGCCGAGCGAACGTTGGCGCCAAAGTAAATGCTCTCGATGGCAGCGGTATCGGGTCGATAACGCTCCACGACGCCCTTGAGGTCGCGGGCGATATGCGACAGGCGCACCGCGAGCGGACTACCCGCGCTGGTCTCGATGCAGCCATAGGCACGGCAGCGAACCTCGCCACGCCGCTCCTCGATAATCCCCCAACCCGTATGAGCCAAACCGGGGTCAATGCCCAAGATAACCAAGCCAACCTCCCCTCGCCACAAGCGCAGCGCAAGACAAGGCCCCGCGCATCATTCACGAACGTCTGTTCTAGAATAACACAACGGGGGCAAAGTGCTTAAAGCAAGATAGATTCGGCAGAAGCAAAGTGTGTAAGAGAATCTCTCCCGCAATGTTTCCGTCTGCCCTAGTTCTGGCTAAAGAACGGGAACTGCCTCGGATCCACCGGCGGATGCGGCATCGGCGTGCCCTGGGGTCCACCCTGCGGGCCACCCTGGCCGCCCATCATCTTATCGATGGCGTCCTGAACCTCGCCCTCGAACTTTTTCATGCCCTCGTGCAAACGACGCTGACCGTCCTCAGAGCGCAGCTCCTCCATCTGCTCGGGCGAAATACCCAGCAGCTCACCCAAAATGCCCATCATCTCACCGCGCATACGGTCACTCGTATCGTCGTCGGCAAAGCGACGCACCTCGGCGCGCGCCAGCGAATCAACCGTCATGCGCTCCTTGCCGTTGAGCCCCAGATCGGACCACGCAAGCATGTACGGCCAGGCGCGCTCGGCAAACGAACGGGCAGAGACGATCGGCACCGTCGGCAGCATGCGGCGGGCGGCCTCGCCCTGACGCACGAGCATCAGCAGCAGCGAGCAGGCCTCAGGCTTGCCAGCGGCCATCGGGATGTCGTCGAAAGATCGATTGCGGTCCACGTGCGACTCGAGCGCACCATCGACCTCACCCGGCTCGAGCCCGCCGAGCAGCTGTGCCGCGCGGTCGAGCATATCGACCGGACCGTCGAGCGTCGAGAGCGCCTGCGCCAGCACTCGCTCCATACAATCTTCCACCGCGTTGAGCGTCACGAGCTCTTGGGGCACCACGGCAGACGTGCGGTTGCGCACGCGCGCCACAAACTCAAGCGTCGACAGGTACACATCGCCAAAGGGCGCGTAATCACCCTGGTAGCCGCCGCAAAGCGCCGGCGCCGCCAGCGCGTACTCGGTTTTGGACAGCGGACTCAACGCCATCGCACCCAGCTCGAGCGCCGTGTCCTCCAGCATGAGGCCCAGCGTGCGAGAGCGCAGGCGCTCGGCGTCGCCCGCTGACACATCGCGGTCGAGCACGCGCGCGGCATCCGGCGCATCGCGCTCAACCGTGCGAATATGCAGGCGCTCGGCAATGGCGCGAACGGCGGCACAGCGAGCAGCCTCGGCCTCCTCCTGCGCCGGCGTAAAGATGCGGTTGCGCCCCAGCACCAGGCCAATCACGTTACGTGGGCCCAGAGCGTCGACGGCCAGCGCCGCCAGCAGGGACGACGGCAAGTCGCCCTCGAGTGCCACCACGGCGCGCGACGCACCGTGGGCCCGGGCGTTGTCGCGCACGGCGAGCACCAGCGCCTGCCACAGCCACTCCTCGGAACGGAACTCGGGCAGTTCGTGATCTTCCAGGGCATCGAGCATCACGCCGCGCTGAATCTCCTGAACCAGCAGGCTCTCCTCAAAACACGGCGCTTGGGCCACCACGCGACCGCAGTCGTCGAGCACAAACGAACCGCCGGTATACACCGACTCGTCATAGGCACCGACCGGCGCCATACAGGCAAACCACACGCTGCGCTTGGATGCGATCTTGCGGTAGGCGCCGCTGCGAACGGCGGCAATGGCGGCAGTCTCGCGGTCGGTCATGTCAAACGTGTTGAATTGGAAATACGCAATGAGGTCAACACCGGTCGGCAACATCTCGAGTTCGCGGTCCAAGTCAAAAATCACCGCGATGCGCACGCCGTCCACGTCGAACACCGGCGGCGCCCAACGCGCGTCGTTGTTCTCACCGCGCTGCAAGGCAATGCTTGCGCGCGCGGGCACCACGCGACCGTCCTTGAGCATCATGTAGTCGAGCAGCGGCTGGCCCTCAAACGAAACCGCCGCGGGCACGATGCAGATCATATCGAGCTCCTGGATACGCTCAGCGACGCCGGTCAGGCCGGCAAGCATGTCGTGCTCAAAGTCGGCAGCGCCCACCAGGCCGCCGGGCAGGGCGCCCATAAAGAGCGGAGCCGGCACGCACAGCACGCGCGCACCGCGCTCATGGGCCAGGCGCGCCTGGTCCTCGATGCGGCCGCAGATACCCTCAATATCACCCAGGCGCATATCGATCTGTGCAAGTGCGAGCTTCATGGCTCAGCCCTTTCCGTCGTAAACCGTCGTTGTCGTAGTAAAAGCGCCGGCCGCAAGATGCAGTCGGCGCTTGCATGTGCATATGCTAGCTATGATACCCCGAGCGGGGGCACGCTCCTAGAACGTCGCGGACCACAGCCCGTGCAGGTTGCAGTAGGCATAGACGGTGCCGGTCTTGGAACCGCCGGCAAAAAACGTCGCGGGCTTCATGCCGGGCTCAAGGTAATGGACCTCCAAACGACCCTCGGCCTCAAGCGCGATCCACTCGATGTAGTGCTCGGGCAGGCTGGGATGCTCGACCGAGCCCACGCGCGCACGGATCACGTGGCCGTCGCGCTCGCTCTCGACGACGGGCACGTGTTTCTCGTGCGCCGCGTCCTCGGTGTTCGCGGTCAGCTCCGTGCAGCCGGCAGGGGTTGCAACGTCGTCGCCAAGGGCGGCAATGAGCTTGCCGTCAGGGTCCTTAAAGAATTTCGCCATGATGTTCTCCTTTGCTGATGTGCCAATGTTCTCGATGCTTCTTATGCCCAAAGGCAAACGAACCATCCACGGCATGGCAAATGAACACATAACGAGCGAGGCTAGCGCCCGGGGTCAGGGCGCGCCGGCAATCTGGAGCCGCCTCGGCAGTCCCGGTCGCCATCTGCGCAGGCTAGCGCCCGTCGCCGCCGAGCAGCGCCAGAACATCCTCGCGGGTAAACAGCGCCGAGGAAATGCCGTCGCCGCCGAGCACGCTGTTGACCAGGTCGCGTTTGGACTCCTGCATCTGCATGATGCGCTCCTCGATCGTGTCCTTGGCGATAAGCTTGTACACGGTCACGGCATGTTGCTGGCCAATACGGTGCGCGCGGTCGGTCGCCTGGTCCTGCGCGGCCACGTTCCACCATGGGTCGTAGTGAATGACCACGTCGGCCGCCGTCAGGTTGAGACCCACGCCGCCCGCCTTGAGCGAGATCAGAAACACCGGCACCTCGCCCGCCTGGAACTGCGCGACCATCTTGGCGCGGCTCTCCTTGGACGAAGCGCCCGTGAGCTTAAGGAAGGCGATGTCCTCCTTGGCCAAGCGCTTGCCAATGATATCGAGCATGCCCGTGAACTGGCTGAACAGCAGAATGTGATGTCCGCCGTCGAGCGCACCGTGCACGAGTTCCATGCAAGCGTCGAGCTTGGCGCTCCCCGCCTTGTAGTCCTCGTAGTGCAGACGCGGGTCGCAGCAGATCTGGCGCAGCTTGGTGAGCTCGGCGAGCACCTTGAGCTTGTCTTTCTTAAACTCGGATGCCTCGCGATGCTGCACCTGCTGGGCGATGCGGTCTTGGTTAGCCAGGTAGAGCTTGCGCTGCTCGCCGGTGAGCTGCGCCATGACGGTGTCCTCGATCTTCTCGGGCAGATCGGCCACCACGTCCTCCTTGACACGGCGCAGCACAAACGGCGATACCAGCGCCTGCAGGCGAGCGGCGCTGTCACCCTCGGCGTGCTCGACCGGGCTTTCGAAGCGCTTGGCAAACGACTCGCGCGTGCCAAGCAGGCCCGGCATCAAAAAGTCGAAGATGCTCCAGAGCTCGGACAAGCGGTTTTCGATGGGCGTGCCCGTCAGGGCAAAGCGCACGCCGGCAGGCAGGCGCTTTGCGGCGCGCGCCACCTGCGTGAGCGGATTTTTAATGTACTGGGCCTCGTCGAGCACCACGCGGGCAAAGTCCTGCTCGGCATACTCGTCGATATCGCGGCGCATGAGGTCATACGACGTCACGACCACGTTATGCTCGTCGGCGCCGGCGATCTGCACGCGGCGTTGAGCCTTGGCGTCCACAATGGCACACACATCGAGCGACGGAGCAAAGCGCTCCAGCTCGGCGGTCCAGTTGTACACAAGCGACGCAGGGCACACCACAAGCGTGGGCTTAGTGTCCCCCGCCTCCACGCGCGCCAGGATATGTGCGATCATCTGCAGCGTTTTACCCAGGCCCATATCGTCGGCCAAGATGCCGCCGAGGCCCAGGTGCTCGAGCGAGCCAAGCCACTGGTAGCCGTCGACCTGATAGCCGCGCAGTGAGGCCTTGAGCGAGACCGGCACCGTAAAGTCCATCTTGCCGAGCGTATCCAAGCGCTCGACGGTGCGACGGAATGCAGCGTCGCGATCGGCTTCGAGCGCGGGCGTGCGCGCAAGCATGCTGTCGACGAACAGGGTACTCGACGCGGGAAGCGACACGCCGTCGAGCAGGTCGACAGCATCGACCCCCAGATCCTCGGCAAGGCCAAACGCGGCGCGCGCCCCCTCGTCCAAGCGAATGATGTCGCCCGACGTGAGACGCGCAAACGTCTGGTGACGCTTGTACGAGTCCAGATAGATGGCAAGGTCTGCCGCCGAAAGGCCGCTCGCGCCCAATTCGACATCGAGTAGGTTACTCTTGACGGTTGCACGCACCGAAAGCTTGGGCGCAGGGCGGACCGAGATCTGGCGCAGGCGGTCGCTGAGCATGACCTCGCCCAGCTCGGACAGGGCAGACAGGCCCTCGGTCAGCAAGTGGAACAGGCTCTCGTCATCGCGTTCCTCAAACGCCAGGCCGCCCTCGTAAAAGTCGAAATACAGGGCCGCCGTGTCCATAACGCGAAACTCTGCCACCTCGTCGCGCGGCGGCACGCCCGGGCGCCGCTCTTCGAAGGGGCTGCCCGGAGCGCCCAGGCTAAAGAGATCTGCCGACCAGTCGCCGTAGGTAACCGTAATTTTGCAGTTCACGAGCCCATCGTCGACACCGATCGCCATGGCAAAGCTCGGCTCGGGCGCCACGGTATCGAGCGCCGCGGGCGCGGTGAGGTCGGTGTAGTCGCGCAAAATGGGCAGCGCCATACGACAGAACTCCCCCACCTGGTCGGCAGCGATATGAACCGGCGTGCGACAGGGCAGCAAGCGCGATAGAAACGGCGCCGCATGCTGGGCGAACGCCACACCGGTGCGGCGCGCACGGCGGGTGTCAACCAGATAGGCAACGTCGCCCGAAGCAAAGCAGTATGCATCGGCCGGCAGGCGCAGATCGTAGCTGCCGCCAGCCGCCGGCGCGATCTTGGCGGCAAGGAGCGGTGGGCGCTTAGACAGCACCTCGTCCTCCCCTTCCGGAGGCATCTCGACCGCCACGTCATAGGCGCGATGCGTCGTCGTCCCCCGCGACCAGGCGGGCTCAAAGGAGATGGTCTGGCCGCGCAGCAGGTCCAGCACATATACGATGCTATGCTCGGACAGCGGCAACTGGCGCTCGGCGACAAAGCCGCTGCGTGCAAAATCGTACGACGCCGAACGCGAGCTTGTGATGTCATCGAGATAGGCAACTGTCGTCACAACAAGGTTGAGCAGCTTTGTCGACGCGTCTTCGAAGGCTTCGGGCGTATGGACAAACGTGAGCTTCTTGCCGTACGAGAAGGTGCCGCCTCGGACATAGGCGTCGGCCATGCCGTCGATATCCTTGACCACGTAGGACACCGAACCGCAGCGAATACGGAACTCGAGCGCCCAGCTAAAGCGGTCGGCGAACAGCGGATTGTAATACGGCACCAACGAGGGCTCCAACGCCGCTTTGGGGGCGTCGGGATCAACGGCACCGGCAAGCTTGCGGCGCATGCTCGCCAGCTCATCCATGCGCGCGTCCGAAAGATCGGAGAGCGCCGCCATGAGGCTGGGACTCGTGGGAACGGGCGCCGGAAAGGGAAAGTTGGGGTTGACGGCCGGCGCCTTGGGCGCGGTGCGCGCGGGCTGTTTCGGCTGCGCCGCAAACGTGCGAACCGGCGTACGCAGCCCCTCAACAGGCTCAATGCCGCTGGCGTCCAGGTACGCCAGCGCTGTGGCGATGGCATGCTTGCACATGCCGGGGTAGCGATAGGCAGCGGGACAATCGCAGTCGTAGTCGATCACCTCGTGCTCGTCCATGTCGAGCGCCACGTGCGTCTTGTACAGGTCGCCGCGCGAGCCGCGCACCGAGCCCTCGACCGTCACGTTCTTGGAGAAGCGCGAGCCGCTGTCCTCGATCGACAGTACGGCGCCGTTGAGCATGAGCGAACGCCCCTTCATAAAGGTGCCGCTCAGTGCCGCCTCTTTGCGAAGCGCCTGCACAAACGTCCCCTGTGCCATCACTTCCTCCAATCTCGCGCAGACCAGCAACGCCGTCCCTAGATAACCGTCACGCGGCCTTGGTTACCCACGATGGCCTTGGCCTCGGCCAGCAGCGGAATCGAGCGCGCGTTGACCTTGGCAGGCACCTCGGCGCGCAGCACGCGCCCGTCCACCTGCTCGATAAAGATCTCCACGCGATCGCCGCCCGGGTTAGCGGTGAGCACCGTGGCAAGACGCGCCATATTGCCCTGGCTAAAGCGGCTGTTGGGCACCATGACCTCAAACACCTTGGGCTTGTTGTTCTCCTCGTTGAGCTCGAGCGGCACGATCTCCTGCGCGATGATCTGGTCGCCGCGGTCTGAGCGCTCGAGTTTGCCTTTAATGCGCACAAACGCGTCGGACAGCTGCACGCCGGTCTCGGGATCGACCTCGCCGTACAGATACCCCTCGGCCTCCTTGTAGGTCTTAGGGAACACCACGACGGTGGCCTCGCCTTCCATGTCCTCGAGCTGCACGATGCCCATGGGGTCGCCGTTTTTGGTCACGCGCTTGGACACGCTCGAGACCATACCGGCCCACCACAGCGCCTTGCCCTCGGGAATCTCCTGGTTGATGGTGCCGCCCGTGGGGTTTTGTACCTCGTAACCGGTGTCGATCTGCGAGAACGAAAAGTCACGCGCCTTGGCTAGTGCATACTCAAACGGGCGCAGCGGGTGGTCCGAGACATAGATGCCCAGAACCTCTTTCTCCTGGCTCAGCTTGAGGTGGCGGTCCCATTCCTGGCCGTCCGGATCGGGCACGCTGACCTCGAAGCCCGAACCCTCAACGTCGCCAAACATATCGAAGAACGAGGTCTGGCCGCTCGCACGGTCCTTCTGGCGCTTTACTGCGGCGTCGATGATGTTCTCGGGGTTGTTCTTGTCCACAAAGTGCATCATCTGGCGGCGCGGATAGCCCGTGGAGTCGAAGGCGCCTGCCTTGATCAGCGATTCGATTACGCGACGGTTGGCCTGGCTCGAGTCCACGCGCTCGACAAAGTCGTGCAGCGTCTTAAACGGACCGCCTGCCTCGCGCTCGGCGATAATCGCCTGCGCCACGCCGGTGCCCACGCCGCGGATGCCGGCCAGACCAAAGCGCACGCCCTCCTTGGTGGCCGTGAACTCGGTACCGGACTCGTTGACATCTGGCGAGAGCACGGGGATGCCGTCGTGACGGCACGCCGAGACGTAGTGCACGATCTTGTCGGTCTTGCCCGTGTAGGACGTCAGAACGGCCGCCATGTACTCGTGCGGATAGTGCGCCTTGAGCCATGCCGTCTGCATAACCAGAATGGCGTAGCCGGCGGAGTGCGACTTGTTGAAGGCGTAGGATGCGAACTCGAGAACATCGTCCCAAATCTTCTGGGCGACCTCGCGCGTGTAGTTGTTCTTGATGGCGCCGTTCATCCAGTGGTCGTAGGTGGTCTCGTCCGAGCCATCCTCCCAGTGCAGCACCGTCGACGTGAGCAGCTTGATCTTTTTCTTAGCCACGGGCTTACGGATACGCGAGTCCGATTCGCCCTTGGAGAAGCCGCACATCTCGACGGAGATGAGCATAACCTGCTCCTGGTAGACCATGGTGCCGTAGGTTTCGCCCAGGATGTCGTCCAGGCGGTCGTCGTAGGAAACCGCCGGTTCCTTGCCGTTCATACGGTTGATGTAGGACGAGACCATGCCGGCGCCCAGCGGGCCCGGGCGGTACAGGGCGATCAATGCCACGACGTGCTTGTACTCGGTGGGCTTCATGTTCTTGATCGTGGCCGTCATGCCGGCGGACTCGACCTGGAAGACGCCGGCGGTGTGGCCGGAACCCATGAGCTTAAAGATCTCGGGGTCGTCAAAGGGAATCTCTTCCTCTTTGATGTCGATGCCAAAGTTCTTTTTGATGTTGGCCTTGGCCTTGGAGATAACCGTCAGCGTGCGCAGGCCCAGGAAGTCCATCTTGAGCAGGCCCATGTCGGCGACGGTATGGCCCTCGTACTGGGTAATCTCGACGCCGCCCTTGGTATCGAGCTTGGTCGGCACGTGCTCGTTGACGGGGTCGCGGCAGATCAGAACGGCGCACGCATGCACGCCCTCGCCACGGGTGAGGCCCTCGATCGAGAGCGCCGTGTCGATAATGCGGCGGGCGTCGTCGTCCTTTTTATAGGCCTCGGCAAAGTCGGGGTTAAAGAGATCCTCTTTGCCGGGTTGTTTGTCGAGCACCTGTTTGAGCTTGACCTTGGGGTCGCTCGAGACCATCTTGGACAGGCGCTGGCCCATGTAGACCGGGTAGTCCAGAACGCGCGCGGCGTCGTTGATAGCCTGCTTGGCCTTAATGGTCGAGTAGGTGATGACGTGGGTGACTTTCTCGGGGCCGTAGAGCTGGCGAACGTGCTCCACGACCTCGAGGCGCCGCTCATCGTCGAAGTCCATATCGATATCGGGCATCTCGGTACGCTGCGGGGACAGGAACCTCTCGAACATCAGGCCGTTCTCGAGCGGGTCGAAGGCGGTGATGTTCATGGCGTAGGCGACGATAGCGCCGGCGGCCGAGCCACGGCCGGGGCCGACGCCGATGCCGTTGTCCTTGGCCCATTGCACGTACTCGGCAACGATCAAGAAGTAGGCGGCAAAGCCCTTGTCGCAAATGACCTTGTATTCGTACTCAAAGCGCTCTTTGATGTTGACGCCACCGATCTCGCGCGTGGCCCAGTCGTCGCCGTAGTGCTGGCGCAGGCCCTTCTCGCACTCGCGGCGGAACTGGCTCTCGTGCGTCTCGCCGGGATCGAGCAGCGGGAAGCGCGGCAGGATGATGGAGTCCCAGTCGAGCTCGACGTAGCACTTGTCGGCAATCTCGAGCGTGTTGTCGCAGGCCTCGGGGCAATACGGGAACATCGCCCGCATCTCCTCCTCGGTCTTCATATAGAACTCCGAGCCGGTCATGCGCATGCGGTTGGGGTCGTCGACTTTGGCGTTCATGCCGATACACATGATGACGTCCTGAACGGGCGCGTCCTCGCGGCGCAGGTAGTGGAAGTCGTTGGTGGCGATGACCTTAACGCCCACCTGATTGGCGATGTCGATGAGCGTGCGGTCCATCTGCTCGTCGGTCAGGCCGTTATCGGTGGTAATGCCGTGTTCCTGAATCTCGATATAGAAGTCGCCGGGCTCGAAGGTGTCACGGAAGGTCTCGGCCCATTTAATGGCACCTTCCATGTCGCCGCGGTCGATGTATTTGGGGATGATGCCGGCGATACAGGCGCTCGTGCAGATCATGCCCTTGGCGTGGCGGCGCAGGTTGTCGAGCGTCACGCGCGGCTTGTAGTAAAAGCCCTGCACGGCAGCCTCGGAGACCGTCTGCATCAGGTTGACGTAGCCCTCCTGGTCCTTGGCCAAAAGGATCATGTGGTAGAGCTCGGGCTTGTGGTCGCGGGCGAGCGTCTCGTCCGGCGTAAAGTAGACCTCGCAGCCAAAGATGGGCTTGATGACCAGCGGAGGCTTGAGCTCGTCGATGTTGCCCTTCTCGTCCCACATGGCCATGTCCTTCACATACTGGGCATGCTCGCGTGGGTTGGCCTCGGGATCGGGCTCCACCAGCTCGTCGCGGCGGTCTTTTTCCAAGAAGGCCTTATCGTGGCTCCAGGTTTTGTACTCGGGCGTGTTGTGGTTGACGGCGTCGCAGGCCAGCGCCAGGTCGGGCACGCCGTACATGTAGCCGTGGTCGGTGATGGCCACGGCAGGCATGCCCAGTTCAACAGCGCGATTGACCATATCTTGGATACGGGTTGCGCCGTCGAGCATGGAGAAGACAGTGTGGTTGTGCAGATGGACGAATGCCATGTGATGAGCTCCGATGCGGGTTCGTGTTCTGACTGAACGATTTTACCGCACGGCGCGGACGCCACCCGAACCTAGCCAAACCCACACGGCTCCTACTGCAGTTGCGGTGAAATACGGACTGATTGGCGGCTTTTCTGGCCAAAACAGTCCGTATTCCACCGCAAGTTATTAAGGCTAGAGCTTGTAAGTGACCACCTGAGGCTCGGCGAGCTCGACGAAGACGGCTGGGGCCGTCTGCTCCACGCGGACGAACTTGACCGTCACCGCCTCAAAACCCGCCTTGTGCAGAACATCAGCGTAGACGCGCGCCTGCAGCGCATGCTTCTCGAGCAGCTGGTCCGGCGTCTCGTCCGGCGTACCGCCCGTCTTGTAGTCGATGACTAGCGCGTGCGACGGATCGGCCGGGTCGGTCGCCAGCGCATCGATGGCGCCTTCGGCATATGCACCGTAGCGGGCGATGTCCTTATCCCCGCAACCCAGCGAAAAGAACGGCACCTCGGCACGAACGCACGGCCAGGCAAGCAGCTCGGCACGAACCGACGCCCTGAGCCAGCGATTTAGGGCGACGTCAAAACGCTCGCGCTGTTCCGGCGTCAGATGCCACAGACGCGCCAGCGCATCGGCGCGCTCGGCGGGCAGCTCATCGGCGCCCATCTCGATCAGCCACTGGCAAGCGGCATGGAACGCCGAACCCAGTGCCATGGGATTGCCGGCGGGCTCGACAACAGCCACGTCTGCATCCGTCATCTCGGAGTCATCCAACTCCGCATCGTCGCCAGCCTCGTCCATGGGCACGCGGGCCTCGGCCGCATGGTCCTCGACCTCGGCATGCAGCGCCGCGGCAATCGACGAATAGCTGTACGAATCGCGCGCCGGATACGGACAGGTGCCCATACGCACGCCCACGGCCTGGGGATACACAAGCTCAAACGCATCGGGCTCGGGGTCGGCAGGACCGGGCGCGGTTGCGCGGGCACCCGCATCAACAACCTCCGCTTCCGCATCACCACGGACAAGCTTGCCCTCGGCATCCAGCGAAGCGTTAGCCTCAAACGTCTGCTCGCCAAAGGTAAAGTTTGCCAGCGAGATAAGCTCATAGTCGCCCGGCTGGGAATTGTCGAACACCAAGTGGTCGGCATCGAGCTGCGGCATACCCAGGCCCTGGCCAGGCAGAATACGGCGCAGCACGTCATAGATCAGGTCGGACTCGACGTCGAAAGACGGCGCCGGCACCTTACCGCGGCTCACGGCGACGTCCATCGCCAGAATCACCAGCTCGCGCGCACGCGTCATGGCGACGTAGAGCAAGCGGGCCCGCTCCTCGAGCGAAAGTTGCAGGTCGTCGTTGCGCAGGCGCACAAATGCCTCGGCGGGAGAACCCGTCGCACAGACGTCGTCCATAAGTTCCGGCGAAAGCCACAGCGACGTACCCTTGCCCTTAAATGCGTGCTCAAACTGCTTTTTGACGTCGTCACCCTTGACGAACGTGCCATCCGCGAGCTTAACGCCATCAAAGCGTGCCGGCAGCGCCACAACCTGTGCACCGCCCTCGACGCGCCCCATCTGGACGGCTCCGGTCGACTTACGTACGCCAAAGCACTCGGAAACCGCCACGACCGGATATTCCAGACCCTTGGACGCATGCACCGTCATGATGCGCACCGCGCCGTTGCCCTCCTCGTTGAGCGCGCCCGGGGCCTCCTTGCCCGCCAAGAAACGATCGAAGGCGAGTGCAATGGAGCGCGGCGAGTTGCCGAACTCGGCCTCTGCCTCGGCCACGGCATCGAGCGCCTTGAGCACGTTTGCGGCGATGGCCTTGCCCTCGGGGCCACGCTGCGCCAGGCGCACAAACCAGCCCGAGGCGTTGACCACATCGCGAGCGATTGCCGCAAACGAATCGCGACCCACACGACGAAGCGCATAGCGCAGCACCTCACGGGCGCGCGCCACCAGCGGCAGATCCCGTAAGCCCGGCACATCAGAATCGCTCATGATGCCGGCATCGATGTTGCGGCGCGAGGTCTCCCCCGTCCCTTCATCGAGCTTGGTCGCCAGCGCCAGAAACTCCTGAGCGCCCAGGGCAAACATCGGCGAGGCCAGCAGCGGCATAAGGCCCTGTGCCGTATCTGCCGGGTTGGCAAGCGCGCACACCAAGGCGCGAATCGCCTGTACCTCGGCAGCCTGGGCAAAGACCGAGCCGCCCGCGATGACGCAGTCGAGTCCCTGGTCGCGAAACGCCTGGGCATAGACGTCGGCATTGGTCATGCGGCCCAGCAGCAACACCATATCGCCCTGAGGCTGCCCCGCCTTGACGAGCGCATGGAACCGCTCGGCAATTGCACGGGCCTTGGCCTGCGTGCGCTCCTGCGTACTGCCGCCGGCAACGAGCAGCGCCTGTCGGCGCGAAGCCTTAGCCCTGAGCTTGTCTTCGCGCTTATCGCTCGGCTCAAGATCCAAGAACCCCTGCATCAAACCACCGGTATCGCCGTCAAAGACACGCGCCACGTAGCGCAGGACCTCGTCGTGACTGCGGAAGTTGCGCACGAGTTTGACGAGCTCGCCGGCGGATGCCCCGGACGAAGCCGGTGCCCCAGACGAAGCGAGGACGGCACCCGGGGTGTTGGCAGCTGCCGCCGCGCCCGAAGCGCCCACCTTGCGCTCCTGGCGGCGGAAGACCTCGACCTCGGCGCCACGGAAGCGATAGATCGACTGCTGCGCGTCGCCCACCGTGCACAGCGCACGCTCGCCCGCACCCGTCAGGTAGCGAATCAGATCGACCTGCATCTGGTCGGTGTCCTGGAACTCATCAATCATGACCATCTTAAAGCGGCCCTCGTAGGCAGCTCGGATGGCGGGATAATCGCGCAGCGCCTCGTATGCCATGCGCAGCAGATCGTTGTTATCGAGCGCGGACTGGTCGGCCTTGAGCGCGCGGTACTCCGCCTCTACAGCACGGGCGAGCCCCGTCAGCGCATCGAGCGCCTGATCGCCGCAAGCCAGCACAATGTTGACAAACGTGTCGGCAGCCTCTGCCTTGAGCAGCTCGACATTCTCCTTGGGGAACATCTTGCTCGCACGCGGCATGCCGCACGACATCATGAGCCGCGCCACATCCGCCATGGTCTTGTCGCTCGCCTCGAACGCGTCGATGGCATCGAGCGCCACCTGCGCCTTCTCGGTCGCGGCCTTGCTCGCGCCGAGCGCCGCACGATAGGCATCGGCAAGTGCCGAGGTATCAGAGCATCCGCGAAGCACGCACACGTCGTCCATACCACCCGGCAGCTGGCTGGACAGCTCCAGCAGGTCGCGCACCAAGCCCTTGATGGTGGTGCCGCCACCAAAGGGACCGCCCTCGCCCGCCATGGGATACCAGGCATAGAGGGCTTTGAGCGAAGCGGCGAGCTCGGGAGCGGCGTCGGGCGCCGTCGCACGGCCCAGCACATGCTCGACAGCCTGGTCCATGAGCTCATCGGTATCGGTGAGCACCGTAAATTCGGGGTCGATGCCCAGCTCCAGCGCATGCGCGCGCAGGATACGCGAACACATGCCGTGGATGGTCGAAATCCAGGCATCGTCAACCGTCAGGGCTTCCTCGTCCATGCGCTCTTCGATAAGCGCACGGCGCACGCGGTCGCGGATCTCGGCCGCGGCGTCCTTGGTAAAAGTAATGGCGAGCACCTGGTCCAGATGCTCAACGAACGGACCGGATTCGGGCGAGAGTGCATAGACGATACGGCGCGTGAGGGTGAAGGTCTTGCCCGAACCGGCGCCCGCCGAGACAAACAGCGGACGATCGAGCGTTTTGACAACTTGCAGCTGTTGCGGCATCAAAGTCGAAAGATCCATGGTCTACACGTCCCTCCTTACAAACGTTCCTTCGTGGTTATACGAACAGCGCGCGTGCGCTGCCTGCGGCGATGTCGGATCGACGGCAGCCACGACGCCCGCCTCGAGCTCGCGCAGGCGCTCGGCAATTCCGGCCTCCACGCGGTCGAGCAGGGTGTCGAAGTCCATATTGCCGCCCTCGCCCGGAAATCCCTTCTTTAGGCCCGGAATACGACCGTCGCCGCGCTCCTCCTCGAGCAGCTCGTCACTCGCGGCGCCGCGCAGCGCCGGCTTGCCGCCCTTGGTCGAAAAGTAGAGCGCGGCGCGCGTGTTCAAGTCCAGCGCCCGCCGCATGGCCTGCGCGTAGATGAGCGTCTGGGTATGCGGCGGCAACCAACGCGGGTCGTCGGCGGGCGCCGCGCCCGTCTTCTCATCGAACACCGTGGGGTCGGCGAGCTTATATTCCTCGACGCCCGAACGATGCTTGTAGTCGATCACCACGGCACGGTTCTCGGCATCCACGTCCACGCGGTCGATGCGCCCGCCGAGCGGCCAGCCGGCATACTCGACCTTAAGCTCGTTAAACGCAAACTCCAGATAGCGCGGGGCAAAGGGCGCAAGCGCCTCGGACTCATAGGCGAGCACGCCCTCCAGCTGCGGCAAGATCTCGGCCACCTGGCGCTCCTCCACCGGAGAAAGCGGCACGAGCGGGCCCTCGGTACCGCGCTTGCCGGCGTGCTCGGTCAGGGTCTCGTCGAAGACCTCGCGCAGCAGCTCCTGTGCGCGCGGAAGGTTCATGGGCGTCACGCGTTCCATGCCCTCCTGCGGCAGGCGAGCATGCAGGTGCTCCAGCACGTCGTGGACAAAGTTGCCCTTCTCCATGTTGCCAAAGCCCGCATCGATAGACTGGGGTTTTACGCGATAGGACACAAACCAGCACAGCGGGCAGGTGGAATAGGCCTCGATCTGCGAGGCGGACGTTAAACGCGGCACGAGCGGCGAATCCTCGCCCTCACCATCGCGGCGGCGCAAAACCAGATACGGCACAGCCTCGGCGCTCAGATGCTGAGGGGCTTCGCATGCGACCCGCTTGCGCTCGAGCCCTTCGCCGGCGGCGGGGTCGAAGTCCCTCACGATCTCGCCCTCGCCCACGCACGTGGCCTTGGCGGTGCCAGCGGCCTTGGCGGCGCCAGCGGCCTCGGCGTCGTCAGCGGCCTTGGCGCGCGCCCGCAACTCAGTCCACACGGCCGCCGGATAGCACTCGCGCGCCTGGCGATCGTGGGTCACGCGGGCAAGCACAACGGGGCCGCGCGCAGCCTGCATCGCACGGCCAAAACGCACGCGCAGCAGGGCCGCGGGTTCAAGCGTCACGCCGTCGCGACCCAACTCTTCCGTCAACGTGGCCAACGGGCCCTCCTCATGCGAGAGCGGATAGCTGTCCAGGTCGACATCGGCAAACAGCACCGCATCGTAGCTGTTGGGACGCAGCGCTGCCGCATCGGCAAGCGATGCAAAGCGCACCTGGGCGCGCGGTATGCGGTCGACCTCGTAGGTCTCGTAATCGTAAGCGGTACTGCGCTTATCCACCTTGGTGCGGACGCCATCGAGCACGGGCACGGTCGCCGCCTGCGACACATCGAGCGCGCGGGCGTCGTTCATAAGGATGTCGATGGTATGGCGCAGCAGGGCCATCTCGGCCTGGCGACGGGCCTGACCGTCGAGACCGCCAAACGCGCGATCGGGCAGCGCCTCGGCAACCGCGAGCATGGCCTTGAGCGCCGTCACGGGCTTGTCGCGCCACAGCGCTTGAAACACGTCCGAGACCACGCACGGCACGTTCTTAAACCAGTTCTGGTCGCTGGCCGCCTTGCGCGCACCCCTTACCTGGCCCTGCACGCTCTGCAGCAGGCTCTTCACGCCCGCGGTGGTCTTGCTGCGCGACAGGCGCATGTTTTTATCGAAGGTTCGCGCGCTGGCGGCATCGGCGCCCGAAAGCGGGCTGTAGATCCAGTCGGTAAGCTCCGGGGCGGGCCACCACTCGGTCTTGGAGGCACTGCCCTCATCGGCGGCCTTCATGTGCTCGATCAGGTTGGCAAGTGCCGTGAACTGCCCGCCCGCGATGGATTGGGAAAACGCCGTGAACTCGGTTGTCTCGGCCGCAATGTGGCGCGCCGCCAAACGTGCGGTAAGCTCGCCGAACAACTGGGATGCCTGAGCGGACACCACGAGCACGCGCGCAGGATCGGCGAGTGTTGTAGCGCCTTCGCGCGGTGCGGCGCCTTCGCGCGCCTTTACCAACTTATCAATAGCATTCGCATAGGCATAGGCGCGGGCATGGGGACCGGCCACCTCTATAAAGGCAGGCTGAGCGGCGGGCTTAGACGCAGCAGCATCCTCCCCCAGCGGCGCGACCTCAAACAGCACGCCGCGGGCATCAAAGGCCGCAGCAAGTTCCTCGCGCATTGCCGCCTGCTCGCGGGCGAGCAGCACGACGACCTCTCCCCCGCCATTCGCCACGGCAGACAGCAACCCAAGCAGACCATGTGCAAACGACGTGACGCCGCGCACGAACACCGCGCGGGCGCAGGTTGGCAGATTGTCGGCCAAGGCGCCGGCCATCATGTCGGCCGCCTCGCAGGGCTCGACCATATCTCGGCGGTCCAAGCCGCTCGCATAGGCACGCAAAAGCTCAAACACACGAGCCTCGGCGTCGCTTTTGGGGCCTGGCTGGTCCGCGTCACCGCGGCTGCGCTCGGCACCCGTTCCCGCCACGCCCGGAAGCACATCGCGGGCCATGCGTGCGAGCATGCGCACCGTGCCCTGGCTGCGCGAAAGCGGCTGCAGGTCGGCATCGTCGCGACGGGCAACCATATCCGAGAACAGCATCTGACGCTGCAGGTTGTCGACAAAGCTACGGCCGTCGCCCATCAGCTCCCACAGCGAACGAAGCCACGACGAAGGAGTCTTATAGTCGACGCCCAGCGAGGCGCCAGCCATCGCCGCATCGTGACGGCACAGATCGAGCTCGGCAAACGTAGGTGCCAGCAATACGGCGCGCCCATGGCGGGCAACCAGGTCGGCGAGCAGCGCCGCCTCGGCATTGCTCAGGTCCGCGCCGGCATTGGTGGTATAGATTCGAACAGGCATGGTCCTCCACTCAAACCGTTCGCAATATTCAATGTATCCATCCTACCCGCCCACGCGGACAACATGGCACCAAAAAACCGCCCCCGGAGGGACGGTTCTGTGCAATTCGTTTTTGCCGTTGGCTTACTCGCCATCCTCCAACTTGATGAGGATCTTGCGATAGCCGCCGTACTCGCCGTTGAGCGCCTTGGAAACACGGCTCACCGTGGTGGACGAAGCACCGGTGCGGGCCTGAACCTCAACATAGGGCTCGCCCTCGTCCAGATAACGCGCGACCTGCAAGCGCTGGGAAAGATCGCAGATCTCGCGCGGCGTGCAGATATCGGTCAAAAACGCTTGAATATCCTTCTCGTCGTCCAAAAGACTAAATGCGTGGACCAGCTGCTTGACATCAGGCTTGTCAAACATGTTCTCGATATTCATCGATCACCGCCAAACCCGCCAAAAGGCATCGAAGTTGATACTGACATCGGGCATCGTTCGCCCGTAATATGCAATAAAACAATGCATGGGGCATTTGCCCGTAGCAGTGTAGCACACCACCAAACTAAAGCGACAAGACTCTCTGCCAGCGGCACGTTTTTTAGGACGAACGCCGTTTTGAAACCAAACGCGCACGTAAGCTCCACGAATATCTGAGACAATGGGCGCCCAAACAAAGCAACACACTGTCTGCGCAGAAAGGGATCGCACCATGCGCTTTATGCTTAACTGGCTCTTCACCTCGATCGCCATCGCGATCGCCACGTTTCTCGTCCCCGGCATCCAGCCCTTCGGTTTTGCCGAAGCCTGGGTCTGCTTTGCCTTTGTGGGGCTGTTCCTCAACATCGTCGACTCGCTCGTAAAGCCGTTCCTCACGGTCATTTCGCTGCCGCTCACCATTATTACGCTGGGCATCTTCCAACTCGTGGTCAACAGCTTTATGCTCGAGCTCGCCAGCTACCTGTCGGTCAACCTCCTAGGCGTCGGCATTTCCATCGCCAGCTTTGGCTCGGCCTTTATGGGCAGCATCCTGGTGTCCATCATGCGCAGCATCCTCGACGGCGTCGCAGGCGAATAGTCCAATTGACATAAAGCGCGGGCCAACCCACCACAGGTCGGCCCGCGCTGTCACATTACGTTAGAGCCCTAGATCACGTAGTCGTAGCCTTCGTTGGGCGCGACGAGTTGATCGAGCGTCACGCCGTCGAGGTAGTCGTTGATGAGCTTGTCCAGGTTCTTCCACACGTCGAGCGTGGGACACTCATCCGAGCGCGAACAACCCTTGCAGTCGCCGTCCAGACAGGCAACCGGCGCCAGGCTTCCCTCGGTCAGGCGCAGAATCTCGCCCACCGTATATTGCTCGGGCGGGCGCGTGAGCACGTAGCCACCGCCCTTGCCGCGCATGCCCGAGAGCATATTGGCGCGCACGAGCGTGGCCAGAATGTTCTCGAGGTACTTCTCAGAAATACCCTGACGCGCCGCAATCTCTTTGAGCGGAATGCGACCGGCCGCCTGGTGCTCGGCCAGGTCGACCATAACGCGCAGGGCATACCTGCCCTTTGTAGAAACCAACATATATAGCTGCCTTTCGGTTTTTTATCCGAAGCAATTCTATCTGAAAAATTGGTTTTGAAAACAGCCGTTCCCGTCCAGCAGGTTAATCATCTTGCAATAAATATCTTTTTCCTATTGCATTAGTAGGCTTTAGTGTCTACTATGCTTTTCAACAGCAAAGCGAACAACCTATAAGGTTTATGGGTTTAGCTGTTAGCACACGCCGGCACTCACCCGGCAACCAGTAACTTGAACACTTTGGAGGTTCACCATGAGCAAGGTTTACACGTCCATCGATCAGCTTATCGGCCACACCCCGCTTCTGGAGCTCACCCACTTTGAGGCCGACGAGGACCTCAAGGCACGTGTGCTCGTCAAGCTCGAGTACTTCAACCCCGCCGGCTCCGTTAAGGATCGCGTCGCCAAGAACATGATTGACGAGGCCGAGAAGGCCGGCAAGCTCGTGCGCGGCGGCGACTACACCATCATCGAGCCCACGAGCGGCAACACCGGCGTCGGCATCGCCTCCGTGGCGGCCGCCCGCGGCTACAAGGTGATCATCACCATGCCCGAGACCATGTCCGTCGAGCGCCGCAAGCTGATGCAGGCGTACGGTGCGCAGCTCGTGCTCACCGATGGCTCCAAGGGTATGAAGGGCGCCATCGCCAAGGCCGAGGAGCTGCAGAAGGAGACCCCCAACAGCATCATCGCCGGCCAGTTTGTGAACCCCGCGAACCCCGCCATTCACAAGGCAACGACCGGCCCCGAGATCTGGGACGACACCGACGGCCAGGTCGACATCTTCGTCGCCGGCGTTGGTACCGGCGGCACCGTGACCGGTGTGGGTGAGTTCCTCAAGGAGCAGAATCCCGAGATCAAGGTCGTCGCCGTCGAGCCCGCCACCTCTCCGGTGCTTTCCAAGGGCCAGGCCGGTCCGCACAAAATCCAGGGTATCGGCGCCGGCTTTGTGCCCGACGTCCTCGACACCCAGGTCTATGACGAGATCATCCCCGTCGAGAATGACGACGCCTTTGCCACGGGCCGCGCCGTGGGTCACAAGGAGGGCGTGCTCGTGGGCATTTCGTCCGGCGCCGCCGTGTGGGCCGCGCTGCAGCTGGCCAAGCGCCCCGAGAACGAGGGCAAGACCATCGTGGCCCTGCTGGCCGACACCGGCGAGCGTTACCTGTCCACGGCACTCTTCCAGGACTAGCGTCTACTGCCAAACCGATGAGCCCACGGCACGCCGGTCTCCCCTCTCTTCTGGCTGCCTGAGCCCATTTCGTTAGGGTGTCCCACGAAGCACCCGAACTTGCTACAATGTCTGCGGCGCGGAACCAGCCTCCCGCGCCGCTTTTCTTTTTTGGCCGCATGCCACCAAGGAGAACCTCCCCATGCACAACAAGCGCGTGCTCGTCGCCATGAGCGGCGGCGTCGATTCCAGCGTGACCGCGTACCTGCTCAAAAGCCAGGGCTACGAATGCGTTGGCGCCACCATGCGCCTCACCTGCCCCACGCCCGATCCTGTCACGGGTATGAGCAAAGTCGACCGCGACATCGCCGACGCGAAGGCCGTTGCCGAGCGCATCGGCATCCCCCACCACGTGCTCGACCTGCAGCAGACGTTCGACCGCAGCGTGATCGAGCGCTTTGTGACCGCCTACCAGGAAGGGCTGACGCCCAATCCGTGCATCATCTGCAACCGCCACATTAAGTTTGGCGCGCTGCTAGACGCCGCGCTGGACATGGGCTGCGACTATATCGCCACGGGCCATTACGCCAAGACGAGTCAAGCGCCCGATGGCACGTGGCAGCTGCACCGCGGCGAGGATCCCAAAAAGGACCAGAGCTACTTTTTGTATTCGCTTACGCAAGAGTGCCTCGCGCACACGATCTTTCCGCTGGCAGGCCTGGACAAAGAGCGCGACGTGCGCCGCATTGCCGCCGAGCGGGGCTTCACCAATGCCAAGAAAGCCGAAAGCGAGGACATCTGCTTTATTCCCGACGGCGACTACGCGGGCTATATCGAGCGCCGCTGCGGACATCCCGCTGCACCGGGCGACATTGTATGGCGCGATGGCAGCGTGGTCGGGCGCCACAACGGCGCGCTGCGCTACACCATCGGCCAGCGCAAGGGCCTGGGCATTGCGATGGCACATCCCGTGTATGTGACGGGCGTCGACGCCGCCAGCAACACCGTTCACCTGGGCGAGGCCGAGGACCTGACCGCCGCGGCGCTCGCGGCCAATGAGTGGATCTGGAGCGCGCCGGACGCGCGCATGGAGGCCGAGCTGGACGCCGGCGGCATCCGCGTGGGCGCCAAGTACCGCTACCGCCAGAAAGACCAGGCAGCGACCCTCACGCGCGGCGAAGACGGGCAGATGCTGTTGACCTTTGACGAGCCGCAGCGAGCCATCGCCCCCGGCCAGGCCGTCGTAGTCTACCGCGGCGACGTCGTCCTCGGCGGCGGCACCGTTACGGCGGCTATCAAATAGCCGGAACCCCACCCCTCTAAGTTGCGGTGAAATAGGGACTGTTTTCGCGCTTGAAACGCCCAAACAGTCCCTATTTCACCGCAACTTTGTTAAGTATTATGCTCTGTTTGAATGCTAAATTTAACATTGTAAATACTTAACGAGGTCAGCGGCTCAAGGCCGACGATCTCGCGCTATCGCGAGCTGGGAATTAACAGCGGTATTGAAGTACCCGTTCGATGCCTGGGTTTTTCGCTTTCGGATTGCTACTGGCTGAGGCCGGTCGACTGCGATGAGCTCGATTGGCAGCACCTCAATTACTTCGAGAACGATTTTGAACGGTCGACACCCGAGCAGCGTTCAGGCTGGCTTGAGGGCATCGGACTCAAAAATCCTGACAACACGTCCGAGGGCGAGCTCCCCAAATCCTGGATGATCCGCAATGGCGTTCGTATCCTCGTCAAAGGATGCGGAATGGACGATCAGCGACCGTTTAACGAGGCGGCTGCAACGGCTCTACATCGGCGTCTGCTATCCAATGGTGAGTTTGTTCCCTATACGGTCGAGAGCATGTTCGACGGGCCCGTATGTCTATGCGATGACTTTCTTAATGGCCGCGAGGAATACGTGCCGGCCGCTTATATCAGGGACGCACTTGGTGGTCAGCGAGGAAGCTCGACATACGATCGATACTGCCGGTATCTTGGCAGGCACGGGGCTGACGAAGCTAGCGTAAGGAAATCCATGTCGCAGATGATTGTCTGCGATGCCCTTCTGGCCAACAGCAACCGCCACTGGCGAAACTTCGGCGTCATCCGCAACGTCGACACGCTGGAAATACGGCCTGCACCGCTGTTCGATAGCGGCAATTGCCTGTGGTACAACGTGCCAACCGCCATGCTCGTTACCGGGGAGTTTGGGTTTGCCGCCAAACCGTTTGGGCCGAACCCTTCCACTCAGCTGGCATTTGCCGACTCACTCGACTGGTTCGATGCATCGCACCTCGATGGGTTCGTCGACGAGGCGGTCGAAATCCTCTCGCAAAGCGCATGGGCAACGGCAGACAATCGCCTCAAGGCCATCCGCCACGGTCTCGAGCGCCGCACGATAGAGGTAAGCGCCGCCGTTGAGGTACTACGGCACGTGCAAAGATAACGGCCTGCCTCCTAAGTTGCGGTGAAATAGGGACTGTTTAAGCGTTTAAAACCGCCAAACAGTCCCTATTTCACCGCAACTTTGAGAGGACGGCCTCGGTCGGCACTATTGTGTCAGCCGAGGCCGCTGCATCGTTAGCGCTGGACGTAGGCGCGGACCAGCTCGTAGGTATTGCGCACGCCGTCGATGTGGCTGCGCTCGTAGTTGTGGCTCGCGTACACGCCGGGGCCGATCAGACCATGGCGAATGTCGTAGCCGGCCGAGAGCGTGGCCTCGACGTCGGAGCCGTAGTGCGGGTACACATCGATGGCGTAATCGAGCTCCAGCTCGCGCGCGATGTTGGACAGTGTGGTTACCAGGTCGTAGTTGTACGGACCGCCCGAATCCTTGGCGCAAATCGAAACCATGCGCTCGGTGCAGCCCAGGTCGTCGCCCACGCAGCCCATGTCCACGCTGATCATCTCGCGCGTGTCGGCCGGCACAAACGCACCGCCGTGGCCGACCTCCTCGTACACCGTAAAGAGCAGCGAAACCTTACGCGAAAGGGTCACCTCGCCGTCGGCAACGGCGCGGGCCAAACCAAGCAGAATCGACGCGGACAGTTTGTCGTCCAAGAAGCGGCTCTTGATGTAGCCGCTCTCCGTCACCGTGGTACGCGGATCCATAGCGATGATGTCGCCAGTCTGAATGCCCAGCTCAAGCACATCATCCTTGCTGTCGACATTCTCATCGAGCAGGATCTCCATGTTCTTCTCGATGGTCTTGACCGGCTCATCGGCCACATGCGCCGAAGGCTCGGTATTGAGGACCACGCCTGTGTACACATTACCGTCACGCGTGTAGACGGTGCAGTTCTCGCCATCGGCCGTAGACCACTGATGCCCGCCGAGGGTCGTGGGGCGCAGGCGACCATTGTCCTTGATGGAGCGCACCATGGCGCCCAGGGTATCGACATGGCTCGCCAATACGAGCGGCTCGCCCTCGCCGCCAAGCTCAACCAACACGTTGCCCTTATTGGAGCGCTCGGGGCCAAAGCCCATATCGCGCAACGTTTCCATTAGATAGTCAGTAGCCGCACGGGTATAGCCCGTAGGTGAAGCAATAGAAGTCAGCGTCTTCAACTGGTCAGTAATATAGGAGAGCGTCTCCTCTAGAGAAGCATCAACATTAGAAGCCATATGCATCCTTCCAAGTAAAACTAAGACCGAGTCCCGATTTTAACCGTTCTGCACGTGCAATGCCCCAGGAGCCGAACCGCCTCCAGACGTCCCCGCACCGGTTTTCTGCACGCGCACGGTTTACAATCCCAATCTTGCATAAATCCTATCGGTATCTGCATAGAAATGAGGCATCTTATTGCTTCGTCTCAGGGTACCCCACCTTAGACCGTGCAAAAAACGGAGTATTCAGCACCGTGGGCCCCAACGGCCCCATCACAAACGACATAACGACGCGGTTACAGCAGTGTTGCAGGCCGGCGCAAACCAAAAACGCGGCGACAGCCATCTCCGCCCATCGATAGCCCGCCCACAAGGGCTGTCGATGGGCGCCCGCGGGCCACTACGGCCCATTCGCAACGTTATGCATTTTTCAGAGCTTGCTGAATACTCCCAAAAATGCACGCTGGGAAGTGCACCACCTATCCGCAGCGGACAGCATGCCTTGGTTTTGCCCATATCGGGGCATCGGCGCGGCACAAAAAGCCCCCGCCGCACGAAGTGCGCAGCGGGGGCTTCCGACATGTCCGAGGACGATTGTGGGGCTAACGGGCAGGGGCCCGCCGAACCAAGTTAGGCAGCCGGGCAGATCTTCTTGAAGAGCTCGATAACGTCGTCGAGCGTCGCCTCACGCGGGTTGCCCGGGAAGCAGGCGTCGGCCATGGCGTCCTTGGCCAAGACCTCGATCTCGTCGGCCTTCATGGCCTCGCAGACGTGCGGGATGTTCACGTCGGCAGAGAGCTGCTTGACGGCGGCGATGGCGGCGTCGGCGGCCTCGTCGGTGCTCATGCCCGTGGTGTCAACGCCCATGGCGACGGCGACCTTGGCCAGGCGCTCGGCGCAAACCGGCTTGTTGAACTCCATGGCGATCGGCAGCAGCATGGCGCAAGCGACGCCGTGCGGGGTGTCGTAGTGAGCGGACAGGGTGTGGGCCATGGCATGGTCGATGCCCAGGCCGACGTTGGAGAAGCCCATGCCGGCGACATACTGACCAAGGGCCATGCCCTCACGGCCGGAGCCGGGCTGGCCGGACTTGGCCTCGGCGACGGAGTCGCGCAGGTTCTCGCTAATCAGCTTAATAGCCTCAAAGTGGAACATATCGGAGAGCTCCCAAGCACCCTTGGTGGTGTAGCCCTCGATGGCGTGGGTCAGAGCGTCCATACCGGTGGAGGCGGTAAGGCCGGCAGGCATGGAGGCCATCATGTCGGGGTCGACGACGGCGACCTCGGGGGCATCGTTGGTGTCGACGCACACGAACTTGCGGACCTTCTCGGGGTCGGTGATGACGTAGTTGATGGTCACCTCAGCGGCGGTACCGGCGGTCGTCGGCACGGCGATGGTGAACACGGCGTGGTTCTTGGTCGGAGCGACGCCCTCGAGGCTGCGGACATCGGCGAACTCGGGGTTGTTGATAATGATGCCGATAGCCTTAGCGGTGTCCATGGAGGAGCCGCCACCGATGGTCACGATAGCGTCAGCCTCGGCGGCCTTGAAGGCCTCGACGCCGTCCTTGACGTTCTGGATAGTGGGGTTGGGCTTAATCTCGGAGTAGAGGCTCCAAGCGATGCCGGCGGCGTCGAGCTCGTCGGTCACCTTGGCGGTAACGCCAAACTTGACCAGGTCGGGATCGGAGCAGACGAAGATCTTCTTGTAGCCGCGACGCTGGAGCTCGCCGGGGATCTCCTTGATAGCGCCGGAACCATGATAAGAGATGGTATTGAGAACGAAACGATTAGCCATTGATAGCCTCCCATCGTGTGCGGGGCACCCATTACGCCCCACGCTATGAGTCCCATCCTAACGCTTTTGAAACGAAATTTTCGCGAGAACATCAAAATTGTTAAAGCGTTTCAACAGATGGCGAAAATAATGTGCCAAAAGGGACAGTCCCTTTGGCACATCCTGCCGCTACTTTTGGCAGCCTTCCTTCCAGGCCTCTGCCGCGCACTTCCAACGGAAGCGCAAATCGCGCTCGCGGTCGATAAACATGATGGCAAACGCGACAAACAGCAGCACGCTCGCTACCGCAATGGCGTGCAGCCCCATGCGCTCGATGCACCAGTTGCCCAGCACGGCGCCAAACACAAAGGTAAAGATCACGCCAAAGTACAGCAGGCCGTTTTCCAAAAAGCCGCGCTTGTGGGTAATGATGTAGTCGTCCACGTTTTGCAGTGCGTTGCGCAGGTTGCCGATGCACATGGTCGTGGCAATGCCGTGTCCGTGAATCTTGCGGAAGCTCTCAACCTGCATGCCGCAGGCAAACGAGGTGAGGCAGTTGGCGAGCAGGTTGTAACCGCCACCGGGGATAAAGCTCACGCCCAGCAAGATGACCGCCTCGAAGAATACCGTCACCTGGCGCCAGTGAATCACGCTGCCAAACCGCTCGTGCACCAGGTCGGCAAGCATGATACCCACGGCAAACGACACCACGGGGAAGAAGTAGCGACCCGCGAGCGCCCAGTTACCCTCCGAGATGCTCACGCCCACGAGCAGGATGTTGCCCGTCTGCGCGTTGGCAAAAACATGATCGCGGCCCACGTACGAATACACATCCATAAAGCCACCGGCGAGCGCCAAGATGATGCCCAGTTCGATGGACTCCGATATCTGTTTGGCACGCTGCATCGTCGTGCGTCCTCCTTGTTGACGACCCTCTCGTGCGTTGGCGGACACACAGCCACCGTTCATACTGTAACCCATTGACAGCATGGCATGCGCGCGTGACGGCCCCTTCAGCGCAGGGATACACAGTCTGGAAACAAACGCACTCAAAGCGCCGCGGGCCCGTCACAAGTCGACGCAATCCGCCATACTACCCGCCGCGCAATCCCCGCCTCATGTACTCCACCAGTCTTTTTAGCTCCGTCCCAAAAAGACTGGTTACAATTACGTGCAGCATACAAACACCGGGAGGGATCGTGGCAAAAAAGCCTCAGCACGCTCAGAACAACCAGCGCAGTCAGCAGGGCAAACAGGGCCAGCAGCAAAAGCGCGGCGGCAAGGCCCAGGACTCGCGCCCCGCGCATGCCCCAGCAGCGCCCTCACGTCCCTGGCGCCCGGGCCGCGACAAGTTCCTCCCCGTCAGCCGTGCCGACATGGACGCGCGCGGCTGGGACCAGTGCGACTTCATCTATATCTGCGGCGATGCCTATGTTGATCATCCCAGCTTTGGCATGGCTATCATCAGCCGTGTGCTCGACGCACACGGCTACAAGGTGGGCATCATCTGCCAGCCCGACTGGACCGACCCCGCCAGCATTACCGTGCTCGGCGAGCCGCGCCTGGGCTTTCTGGTCAGCGCCGGCAACATGGACTCCATGGTCAACCATTATTCGGTGACCAAGCACCGTCGTCACACCGACGCCTATACCCCCGGCGGAGAAGAAGGCCGCCGACCCAATCGAGCCGTCACGGTCTATGGCAACCTCATCCGCCAGACATTCAAAGACGTCCCCATCATCATCGGCGGCATCGAGGCGAGCCTTCGCCGCCTGGCCCATTACGACTACTGGCAGGACAAACTCAAGCGCTCGGTATTGCTCGATTCGGGCGCCGACATTCTCATCTACGGCATGGGCGAGCACGCGATCGTCGAGATCGCCGACGCGCTCGACGCCGGGCTGCCCGTCGACCAGATCACCTACATCAACGGCACCGTCTACCGCACGGGCTCGCTCGACGAGGTCTACGACTACGACCTGCTGCCCAGCTGGGACGACCTTTCGTCCGACAAGCTCAACTACGCACGCAGCTTTAACGTGCAGCAGCAAAACATGGACCCCATTACCGGGCATCGCCTGGTGGAGCCCTATCCCAACAACGTCTACGTTGTGCAGAACCCGCCATCGGCGACGCTCACCACCGACGAGATGGACGAGGTCGCCGAGCTCCCCTACGCGCGCGACTGGCATCCCGACTACGATGCCGCGGGCGGCGTGCCGGCTTTTGCCGAGATCAAGTTTTCCATCAGCTCCAACCGCGGGTGCTTTGGCGAGTGCTCGTTTTGCGCGCTCACCTTCCACCAGGGCCGCGTGTTGCAGATGCGCAGCCACGACTCGATCATGCGCGAGGCCGAGCAGCTCACGCACGACCCGGAGTTTAAGGGCTACATCAACGACGTGGGCGGACCGACAGCAAACTTTAGCCGCCCTGCCTGCGATAAGCAGCTCAAGCACGGCGTGTGCAAGAACAAGCGCTGCCTGTGGCCGAGCGTATGCAAGAACATGGTGGTCGACGAGAGCGGCTACACGCAGCTGCTGCGCGACCTGCGCCAGCTGCCGGGCGTCAAGAAGGTCTTCGTGCGCAGTGGTATCCGCTTTGACTACACCATGGCCGATACCTCGGACGAGTTTTTGCGCGAGCTGCTGGAGCACCATGTCTCGGGTCAGCTTCGCGTGGCGCCCGAGCACGTGAGCGACGCGGTGCTGTCCGTAATGGGCAAGCCGAGCCGAGCCGTCTACGACGCATTCTGCCGCAAATTTGAGCGCCTGAACCGCGAGTACGGACTCAAGCAGTACGTGGTGCCGTATCTGATCTCGAGCCATCCCGGCTCGACGATGAAGGAAGCCGTGGACCTCGCCGAGGCCGTGCGCGACATGGGCTACATGCCCGAGCAGGTGCAGGACTTCTACCCCACCCCGTCCACCATGTCGACCTGCATGTACTACACCGGTGTGGACCCACGCACCATGCAACCGATCTACGTGGCACGCGACCCGCACGAGAAGGCCATGCAGCGCGCGCTGATTCAGTATCGCAAGCCCGAGAACTACAAGCTTGTGCGCGAGGCGCTGGAGAAGGCCGGCCGTCGCGACCTGATCGGCTACACCAAGCATTGCCTAATCCGCCCCGTGCCGCCGCGCCCGGGCGAGACGTCTGCCAGCGGCGGACACGGGACTGGCAAGAAGGGTGGCAAGCCGCACGGTGGTGCCGCCGGCAAGGGGCCCAAGAGCAGCAAGGGTCACGGCGGCATGTCGCGTGCGCAGAACACTGCCGGTCGCAATCGCGCGGCCCAGGGGCGTCAGGGCGCCAACGGAGGCGGGCGTCGCAACTAGGGCAGCGGTGCGCTCGCTGCGTCCATCCCACACGCGTGGCGCAGCGAGCACATTGCCTCAACGAGGACGACGCCGGCGATAGCGACCGTGATTATCACGTCGAACGGCGTGTTCACAAACCAGAGCAACGTCATGAAATACGACCCGGCATTAAAGGCAAAGTGCAGCAGGATCGTGTAGCGGAGCTTTCCGGTCGTCACGAGCACCCAACCAAAGATGAGGCCGGCGGCACCCGCGTAGCAACCCTGCACCCAATTCATGTGCATAAAACCGAAGATTGCCGCCTGCAGCACAATCGCCGCGGCGATACCCCACGTACTTGGGGCCGCCCAGGGCACCATGGCGCCGCCCTGCGCGCTCACATGACGCCGGCGCTTCCAAAGTGGGCGGCACTGCGGATTAAACGCTCGGAGCGAAAACTCAAAAATAATGCCGCGCACCAGCAGCTCTTCACAAAATGGGGCGCCGAGCACCGTAGTCAGTACGGCGAGATAGCTGGTGTCACCCATGCCTGTTTCCTCGACAAGCTCGCTGTAGTCGGCTGCGGCATCGGGCAACAGCAACAGCACGGCGTCGGTCACGTAGCCAACGACCACCTGCAGGGCCAGGCCGATCACGATAACGCAGGCGATGCGCTTCCACGCCCCACGCGCTCCCCCGCCAAGCGGACGCTCGCCCTGCCAGCGTGCCACAAACGAACGCGGCCACAGATAACGCCACCACAGCAGCGCCATCAAAAACGATGCCGTCTGCGCGACGGCCTGAAGCAATTGAATGTCGAGGTCATCGATCGAAAAACCCATGAACACCGATGCGACGCCAAGGGCGGAGAACAAAACAATGCTCAGGGCTATATCGGCAGCGACAACACCAAAACAGGCAAGCGCCCAAACCAGCGCATTGAGCATGCCAACCTCCTCAAAACCCGGCACTTAGGGACGTTCCTTAGCTGCCGACAGAAAAGGAACGTCCCCAAGTGTCGACAGTTTGGGACAGTCATTGTTGATGAGAATCGGGCGCAGTGCCAAAAGCCCCGCTCGGCGAAATGTCGAACGGGAAGGTGCCGCAGCGATTGAACGCGGCGATAAACATGCGGATGGCGTTGGACGGCGTGGTGCCCACGAGCTGGGTCGCCGCCGCGAAGGCTGCCTTCTCCTCGGGCAAGACCTTCGCGACTACGGGGGTCATGTGTTCTGCCATGGCGCTTCCTTTTTGAAACGACGGTAGTGCGGATAGATGCGGGCCACGCGGCTGGGCGACGGGCTGTGAAGGCAACCCGATTGGCCCGCATCCGGAGTTTGTTTCTACGGCGTTGGTATTACTTGGTATTCCTAAGTATTACCCCGCAGATAGAATACCACACCCGCCCCATGGGGACGGAGAAAAACGGATTATTTTGTTGCTGAGTAAGTATTTAGAGCGTGATGATGTCCGAGATATTGAGGGCCCGAGCGTCAGCGGCGTCGTGCGTGGCAAGCAGGAGCGTGCGACCATTGAGGAGGTCGAGCACGACCTCGGCCGTCATATCGCGCGCAGCGGCATCCAGGCCGGTAAAGGGCTCGTCCAGAATCACCGCGCCGCCGGGGCACAGCAGGGCTCGAGCGATCTCGACGCGACGGCGTTGCCCGCCCGAGAGCTCGGCAACACGAGCATGTACATCGACCCCCGGCACCAGCAGGCACAACAGGGCTGCAGCACTCGAGGCATCCACGCGCGCGTCGGCGCACGCCAGCACGTTATCCAGGGCAGAGACGCCCTCGACCAGGCGCACATCCAGAAACACCATGGAACACGGCGTGCACTCCCCCGCCGCCAGCGCAAGCAACGTCGACTTGCCCACACCCGAAGCCCCCATCACGCAGGTGCGCCCACCGGCGGGCACACGGAGCTCCAGACCGTCGAGCGCCGGCGCCCAGGGCGCGCGATCGCCCAGGGCAAGTGTAAGCTCCGCTGCAGCACCATCGCTCGCAGCCCCCGCACGCCCGCGAGCGCCGCGCCCATGCGCCCGCACGGCCACGCGCCACGCCACGGGTCCCGAAACCCGCAGCAGCCACACCAGCACGCGCTCACACGCCCACGAGGCGGCAACGACCAGCACGGTCCACGCCAGCAGATCAGCCGTCTCGATCAAAAGCTTTGCCTGATAGATGCGCTCACCCACGGTGCCCACCGCCATGCCGATAAGCTCGGCTGCCACGCCGGCCTTCCAGCTCATGCCGATCACAGCACGAGCGCACGAAAGCACAAACGGCAGGACTTCGCGCCAGGTATGGGCGCAAAACAGTCGCCAGCCCCGCACGCTGTGCAGGCGAAACATCTGCTCCAGCGGCTTATCCACTTGTGCCAAGCCCTCGGCCAGCGAGAAATATACGCCCGGCAGCGCCATCAAAAAGACTGCCGCGATGCTCACGCGCGCCGATCCCAGCCAGATAAGCAGCAGGACCACCACGCAGGCAACCGGCGTCGCCTTTACAAACGACAGCGCCGGAGCCACCAGGCGCGCAAACGCCCACGACCGTGACGAAATCCCGGCAAGCACGCCCCCGCACACCGCGGCAAGCGCCAGCCCGCCCAAGATTCGCGCGCCCGAGCCCGCCAAAATCGCCCAGGTACCGCCATCGCACACCAGGCGCAGCAGCGCCAAGGCAACAGCGCCCGGCCCCGGCAAAATCAGCGGCTGCGCCACCAGCGCCGCCACCAGCATCCACGCGGCAAGCCAAAAGGCGGCGACGGCACCTGCTGCCGTCACCGCCTTCATACGCTCTGTCATTTGTCGAGCAAACGCACGCACGGGCTACTCCAAGTAGTAGAAATCGTCAGCCGGGAGCTTGCCGCCCACGGCGCTCGCATCCGCGTCGGACAGCACCTGCAGATACCCGCTAAGTGCCGCCTTCATATCTTTCCCCGTCTGGCAGACAAGCATGCACCCGGGAATCGCCTTCTCGGCGATCTTGGCGTTGTCCACGATGCCGGCATCGACCACAGCCTGCGCCCAGTCTGCCGGCGCCGCATTGACAGCCTTAACGCTCGCCGCATGGCAGCTCAAGAACTCCGCCACGGCCTCGGGATGTTCCTCGGCAAAGGCACGGCGCACCACGGTCACGCCCGTCAGCAGGCGCGAACCCGTGTCACCCGCCAGCTCGTCCCACACATCAGTCAGGCTCACCGGCGCCGACAGTTTGCCTTCGCTCTTTGCAATGGCAGCGGTCTTGAACGGCTCGGGCAGCACGCCCACGGCAGACGGATCGGCAAGCAGCGCCGACAGCACCTCGGTGGGCTCGCTCTTAAACTCGAGCACCACCTGGCCGGTCAGGCCCGCGCGCTCCAGCAGGTAGTTCATGACGTACTCCGGCGTGGTGCCCTTGCCCGTCATGTAGACGGTACGACCCGCCAGATCGCCAAACGAGGTAACGTCCGCGTCGCCCGTCACAACGTTCAGCACGCCCAGCGTGTTGATGTCGATGACCTGCACCGCACCCTCAGTCTTGTTGTAGAGCACGCTCGCCACGTTGGCGGGCACCAGGGCAATGTCGATATCACCCTGAATGACCTTGGGAACGATCTCGTCGGCGGCAGTGTTGATCGCAAAGTCGAACTCGTTGTCCGTCTCGCCGTTTGCGGCCTGGTCCATAAACTGCACCAGGCCAATCGAGGTCGGCCCCTTGAGCGAGGCGACGTGTACCTCGACCGGCTCTGCAGCAGCACCGGCGCCGTCCGTGGCAGCCGAGCCCGCGGCAGACCCGGCACCGGCAGCCCCGCCGCCACAGCCCGCGAGCGCAAGCGACAGAGCGCCCGCGACGAGCGCCGCGGCAAACCCCCGGCGCGACATCTCAACATCAAACGCGCGCATCGCTAGCACGTCCCCTCGTTAGGCATCGACCAGGCGTGATGGTCGGTATGCAGCAGCTCCTCGGCCAGCGGCGAGAGCGGCGCACCCAAGAACTCGCTGTAGCACGCCTGTACATCGGGATTCTCGTGCGAGAAGCGAATGTCCGCCTTCGCATCCAGGCCCCACAGCACCTGGCCGCGCTCGGCTGCCAGCTCGCAGCCGTCGTGGATGGGCTGACCGCCGCCACCGACGCAGCCGCCCGGGCACGCCATGACCTCAACGAAGTCATAGCTCACGCGACCGTCGCGAATCGCGTCGAGCAGACGGGCGGCGTTGCCCAGCCCGTGTGCCACGGCGACGCGCACCTTGGTGCCATCGATATCGGCCACGGCTTCCTTCCAGCCGTCCAGACCGCGCACGTCGGTAAAGAAATCCGCATCGGGGTTCTTGCCCGTCACCAGGTAATATGCCGAGCGCACGGCGGCCTCCATCACGCCGCCCGTGGCGCCAAAGATCACACCCGCGCCCGTGCCAAAGCCCAGCGGCGTATCGAGCGGCTCCTCGGTAAGCGTGTCGACGCTCACGTGGCTCGCGCGAATCATGCGCACCATCTCGCGCACCGTCAGCGCAACGTCCACGTCGGGCGCACCGCCCTCGCCCACCATGCTCGGCAGCGCACACTCGGCCTTCTTGGCCGTGCACGGCATCACGGACACCACAAACAGACGCTCGGGCTCCACGCCCAGCACCTTGGCGTAGTAGGTCTTGGCGATGGCGCCGAACATCTGCTGCGGCGACTTTGACGTGGACAGGCTGTCGACAAACTCGGGGTAACGTGCCTTCACAAAGCGAACCCAGCCCGGGCAGCAGCTCGTGAACATGGGCCAGCCGCGGCTGTCGCCCTCGCCCTTAGCGGCGGCACCCAGGCGCTCGAGCAGCTCGGAGCCCTCCTCCATAATGGTGAGGTCGGCCGAGAAATCGGTGTCGAACACGTACTCAAAGCCCACGCGGCGCAGCGCGCAAGCCAGGCGCTCGACGGTAGCCTCCTCGCGCGGAATGCCGAGTTCCTCACCCCAGGCGCTACGCACGGCAGGCGCGATCTGCACCAGCACGATCTTGTCGGGATTAGCGAGCGCGTCAAACACGGTCTCGGTATCGTCGCGCTCGCGCAGCGCGCCCGTCGGGCAATGCGTAATGCACTGGCCGCACGCGACACAATCGGTCTTGCCGATCGGCGCGCGCCCACGGGTGCCCACGGCGGTATGCGTGGCGCGGTTGGTCAGGTCCCAAATCCCCAAGCCCTGCACGCTCTCGCACACCTTGATGCAGCGCATGCATTTAATGCACTTGTCGTTATCGCGGATGATGGGGAAATCGAAGTCCCAGCCCTCGCGCGCTAGGTGCTGCTCGTACGGCAGATAGAAGATGCCCAGGTCGTTGGCGATGGTCTGTAGGTTGCAGTTACCACTGCGCACACAGCTCGTACAGCGCGAGTCGTGCTGGGACAGCAGCAGCTGCACGTTGGTGCGACGGGCCTCACGGGCCTTGGGGCTGTTAGTGTGGACCACCATGCCGTCGAGCACGTAGTTGTTGCAGGCGGCAACCAGCTGGTCGCAGCCCTCGACCTCGACCACACACACGCGGCAGCCGCCGATCTCGTTCAGATCGCGCAGGTAGCACAGGGTGGGAATCTGAATGCCGACGGACTTGGCCGCATCCAGGATCGTGGTGTGCTCGGGAACCACAACCTCGCAGTTATCGATAATGAGCCTGACCATGTTGTGCGCTCCGTTTTCGCTGTTGTCGCCGACAGTGGTTTTGTTGAGCTCTACCATTCCAGGTTCCTCCCTCCGCGGAACGCGCCAAAGCCAAAGTGATCGCAACGCAGGCAGCGGCTCGCTTCCTGGCGTGCCTCCTCCTCGGTGAGGCCCTGCTCGACCAGATTCCAATCGTGAATACGTTCGCCGGCCTCGCGCTCACCCAGTTCGCAGCGGCCGCACTCGTGCTTGCCCTTAAACTGGACGGTCGGCAGCTCAACGTCAAGTTTGATCTTGTGGTCAAAGCCCAGGTAGCGGTCGATATTTGCCGAAGCAACGCGGCCGGCGTTGATGGCACGGATGACGGTAGCGGGGCCGGTCTGGCAGTCGCCGCCGCTAAAGAGGCCATCGAAGTTGGGCACGGCGCCGTCCGAATCGGTGACGATGCAGCCCCACTTGCAGGCAATGCCCATGTCTTCAAACGGCTTGGAATCGATGTCCTGGCCAATGGCGACGAACACGCGCTCGCAGGGAATGACGCGCTCGGGCGTGGCAGCGGCACGCGGGGCCGGACGCCCACGACGGGGCTCGCCGATAATCTGCGGCTGTACGCGCAGGCCGCTCACGCGACCGTCCTCGCCCGTCTCGATAGCGAGCGGTGCGGTGAGCTCCAGAACCTCGCAGCCCTCGGCCTGGGCGCCGGCGATCTCGGCATCCTGGGCCGTCATATCGCAGATGCGACGGCGGTAGACGATGCTCACCTTTTCGGCACCGCAGCGCACGGCAGAGCGTGCCACGTCCATGGCCACATTGCCGCCGCCGATGACGCACACGCGCTGGCCGCTCAGGTCGGGCAGCTCGTCGTCGCCGATAGCACGCAGCATCTTGACGGCCGACTCCACGCCGGGCGCCTCCTCGCCCGGAAGACCGAGCTTCTTGTCGCTGTGGGCGCCAATGGCCAGGTAGACGGCATCGAACTCGTCGCGCAGGCGGGCAAGCTCCTCGCCGTTGACGGAATGGTCAAGCTCCACGTCGATGCCGGCGCTCAAGATCCAATCGATCTCGGCCTGCAGGCGTTCGCGCGGCAGACGGTAGCTGGGAATGCCGTAGCGCAGCATGCCGCCCAGGTGGTGGCGCTGCTCAATGATGGTCACCTTGTGGCCCATCACGGCCAGGTAATAGGCGCAGGAAAGGCCGGCCGGGCCACCGCCGATCACGGCGATGTGCTTGCCGGTGCTGTCGGCCACGGTGGGCTTGTAGTCGTTGAGGTCACTATGCTCAACGGCAAAACGCTTAAGGGCGAGAATGTTCATGGGGTCGTCGACCATGCCGCGACGGCAGTGCATCTCGCAGGGATGCTCGCACACCAGACCGCAGACGAGCGGCGGCGGGTTGTTCTTGCGGATGACCTTGACGGCATCGGTATAGCGGCCGGCCTCGACCAGCGAGATGTAACCGGGAATGTCGACGTGTGCCGGGCAGCCCGACACGCACGGGACGCGGGCCTCACGATCGAAGCCGCAGGAGTGCTCGCGGATGTGATGCTCAAAGTCGTCACGGAAGCCGCGAATGGCGGTGAGCGCCATGGCGCCGGCCTCGTAGCCGATGGCGCAGTCGCTCGAAAGATAGATGGTGCGGGCGGTGCGCTCGATCAGATTGAGCGTGGACTCGTCGGCGCGGCCCTCGAGCACATCGGCGAGCAGGTCGCTCAGCGCGCTCAGGCCCACGCGGCAGGGCGTACACTTGCCGCAGCTCTGCGTCGAGCACAGGTTGACGAGCGCCGCCGTAAACTCAACGGGGCACGGGGCGAGCGAACTCACCGCCAGACGACGTCCGAGCGCGTCGTGCAGGTCGTCCATGACGGCCTGAGCGTGGCTGCGTTCCATTACATGCAGTCGTGCCATAAGATCCCCTCTCATGCGGCAGCCCGGAGGCGAGGCCGGGCGAAAATGCTACACGCACAACACTGACCTAAAAAGTTGTTAGGTCTCCACACGGTTCGGCAGGCGGTATAAAATGTCGCCCTCAGCGGTGAAATAGAACATTACCGCAGATAAATGCCATATTTGATAAAACGCGTTACCAAACGACAATGCCCCGCCCGCGCACAACACGCGGACGGGGCATTGTTCAAGTTATGCGGCCAGCGGCACTGTCACCTTTACTTAAGCTCGGGCCAGAAGTCCTTGTTGGCCTCGATCATGTCGTCGAGAACTTCCTTGGCGACCTTCATCGAAGGCACGGTCTTGTTGAGCGTAAAGGCCTTGAGCGCCTTCTCGTACGAACCCTCGATCGTAGCCTCGACCACGAGCTTCTCGGAGTTCAGCTGCTGCATCATGAGGCCCTGCTGGAACAGAGGAATGTTGTCGCGGCTGATGACCTCGGGGCCGTTCTTGCCAATGTAGGCAGGCAGCTCGACCATGGCGTCGTAGGGCATGTTGGGGATAGCGCCCTTGTTCTCGCAAATGACCAGGAAGCGCTGCTTGGTGTCGTTCTTCAGAGCGATGGCCAGGTCGGCAATCCAGTCGCCGTGGCTGCCCGCATAGAACGTGCTCTCGTCGATCTCGCCCGTCTTCTCGTAATGGTCGATGCCATCAAAGAGGTTCTTCTCACGCGTCTCCTCAACCTCATTCGCACGGGTGCGCTCGGGGTTGGAATGCTCGACGAACTCCTTCTGCTGCAGGTAGTAGTTCAGATACGTGTTGGGCAGGTACTCCGGGAAGCACTCCATGATCTCGTACTCGCCCTTCCAGACGTAGTACCAGCTGCCCTTGGTGTGGCGGTTCTGCTCGGGGTGCTCGTCGGTGGCCTCCTCGGGCTTCTTTGCCATGAGCGAGCCCATGCCCTTGAGGTAGGAGTCGGGCAGCAGAATCTCGTGCTCCTTGATGTACTCGCGCAGCTGCGGGAGCACCTCCTCGCCCTTGTGGCGGATCGAGGTGAACCAACCAAAGTGGTTGAGGCCAAAGTAATCGTACTCGACATCCTTCTTGTCGATATCGAGCGCGGCGCAAACCACGTCGATGATCGCGATCGGCATGTCGCAGATGTTGATGATGCGAGCATTAGGACGCAGCACGCGGCAGCCCTCGGACACGATGGCGGCAGGGTTGGAGTAGTTGAGAATCCAGTAATCCTTCTTGGCGTACTTCTCAACGTCATCGATCAGCTCGACCATGGGGAAGATGGTGCGCATACCGTAGGCAAGGCCGCCGCAACCGCAGGTCTCCTGACCCACGCAGCCGTGACGCAGCGGAATCTTCTCGTCCTGCTCGCGCATGGCATAGCCGCCCACACGCATCTGGGCAAACACGAAGCTGGCGTCGGTAAAAGCGGTCTCCTTGTCGGTGGTCACCGTAAGCTTGATGTCCAGGCCAAGGTCCTCGTGCAGAATCCAGTCCACGAGCACGCCGATCTTGCGCTGACGCTCCTCGTTGATGTCGTACAGACGAATCTCGTCAACGTCGAGCTCGTCCTTGCGCAGGGCAATGGACTTGACGATGCCGGGGGTAAAGGTGGATCCGCCACCACACAGAGTAATGATCATTGTTTACTGCTCCTTCTCAATTGCGTTTTCGACCTTGTCGCGCATCTCGGCGACCTTCATGCCAAAGATGATCTGGATATTGTTGCCGTTGCGGTTGATGCCGCTGTTGGGCACGTGGTTGATGAGGCTCTCATCGATGAGGTCCGGGTTCTTAACGTTCACGCGAAGACGCGTAAAGCAGTTCTCGAGCTCCTCGATGTTGTCCTTGCCGCCAAGACCTGCGACCAGGTCGGCAATACCTGCATCGACGCCCTCTGCGGGAGCTGCGGCAACAGCGCCCTGCTTCACCGCGACAGACGCGGCGGCCTCGCCCTCGGCAACGGACTCGGCGAGCTCGGACTCCTCCTCGCGACCAGGCGTGTGGAGGTTGAGCTTCTTAATAAGGAAGGTGAAGAGGAAGAAGTACAGCGCGGCGTTGACGACTCCGAGCACCAGCATAACCGGCCAGTTGGTCTTATCGACACCGAGGACCAGGTTGGAAACCACGATGTTGATGATGCCGCCTGCAGTCGAAGCGGGCACGGAAAGGACCTTGAGCAGGACCAGGAAGATGCCGGAAAGAACCGAGTGAACGACAAATAGCACAGGAGCGGCAAAGACAAAGAGGAAGTCCATGGGCTCGGTGACACAGGAGAGCACGGCGGTGATGATCAGCGGGATGATAACGGCCTTGGTCTTATCCTTGTTCCCCTTGTAAGCGGTGTAGATAAAGGCGAGACCGATACCGATGTAGGGCCACAGGTTGTTGAAGGTGTAGCTGTTGAAGTAGGTGCTATCGGAGAAGGGCTGGCCCGTCATTGCCATCTCGGCGACACGGATGGGATAGGCGCCGGCGATAACCTGATCGCCCAGCGTCAGGGTGCCACCCACATCGGAGAACTGGAACGGAGTGTAGATGAGGTGGTGCAGACCGGTGGGAACGAGCAGCTTGTTGAGCATGCCGTAGATAAACAGACCGATGTTGCCCGACTCCTTAATGATGCCGGCAACGGAGGAGATGGCGCCCTGAACCGGAGGCCAAACGATGCAGAAGCCAGCGCCCATGATCCAGGAGATGATGATCATGATCAGGAACGGGAAGCGAACGCCCGAGAACATCGAAAGGGCAATGGGGAACTGCTTGTTCGAGTACTTGTTGAACACGGCACCGGTGATGCAACCAAGAATGATGCCGCCAAACACGCCGGTATCGAGCACCTGAATGCCCATAACGGTGCTCTGTCCGGTTCCGGTAAGGCCGAGCATGCCGCTCGCTTCGGCAAGAGAGCCGGTGGCGTTGAGCACGATGTTATTGGCCTGAAGGAACAGGAAGAACGACATCAGGGCGATCAGCGAAGCATGGCCCTTGTTCTTCTTTGCCATGGCGCCGGCGATGCCCACGCAGAACAGAATCGAGAGGTTGTTGATGATAAACATCAGCGACTGATAGACAACGGCGCCCACAAGCTGGAACGGACCGGAGCCCAGCACGGGAATCATGGCGCAGATGGTCTTGTTGGTTAGAATGATGCCCACGATGAGCAGAATGCCGGCAACCGAGAGATACATCATCGGCTGGACGATTGACTTCGCGAACACCTCCAACGGCGCTTTGAAATTGAACTTCTTTTTTGCGGTCATAGCGGTACTCCCCTTCCTTTTCCGCAAATTAAGACAGATGTGCCCTGGACAAGACCGTGAGCCTTGCCTTATATCAATCGATGTATGGGCACGTTATGCCTAGAGACCAGGTTCTCCAAGCAGGTTAACAATGTGATATGCGAGATAACTCTTCTCGGCATCGGTAACGACAACGTTATAGGTAGACGACAAGTGGGCGGCTATGGCATCTGCGCACGTGAACGCGCACGGATACTTAGTTTCATCGATTCGGAACAGCGCATCGTCATTGATCTGCCCGGCCGCGGGGTCAAGCGCCCGCTGTGCGAAAAACTGCAGGTGGCGGACGAAACGCTCATAGGGCAGCGAGGTGTCGTCGAGGGTCGTGGCATAGCGCTCGGAAACAATCGCGAGCACGTCGCGAACAAGCTGGACCGAAACGATCAGACGATCGGAGCGTTGCGGCATGGTGGCGTTGACGATATGCAGCGTAATAAAACCCTGCTCTTCTTCGCTCATCTGGATGCCCATATACTCCTTGATAATCTGCAGCGCACGGCCCGCAAGCGCATACTCCTTGCGATAGAACTGCTGGATCTCGAGCAGCAACGGATTCTCACAGGAGACGCCCTTGCGCTCACGCTCCAAAGCAAGGCTGATATGGTCTGCGAGAGCAATGAGAATCTTGTCGTTGACATCAACATTGAGCTCTCGACGGAGCATCTGAACAATGTCCTCGGAAATCACGAGGTTGACGGTGGGGATGGACTCTAAAAGATGTGCCAAGCGGTCGATCGTACGCGAATCCTGAGAAGTGCCCTCCTGCAGCGCATAGGTCTTTTCGACCGATGCTTCATCGATAGCGTCGCCGGCATGACGGCCAAAGCAGAGGCCTCGACCGATGACAATGAGCTCGGAGCCATCGTCCGAAGTGACCATTGCGACGTTATTGTTGAAAACTCGCTTGATAACCACGGTACCCACCACAAGAATTTACTCGGAAAGCCAGACAACAGGCTCTTTAACAGCAACAGGGCCGGAAGCATGCTCACGAAGAGTCGACTTCTCCGAACGCTCGCACACAATAACGAAGACCGTAGGATCGAAGCCGGCGGCGCGGACCGCGTCGAAATCGACCTCGACGAGGGGCTGGCCCGCGTCGACATGGTCACCCTGAGCAACAAGCGCATGGAAGCCCTTGCCCTCAAGTTTAACAGTGTCGATTCCGATATGCAGCATCACCTGAGCAGAGCTGTCGTCGGACATGATGCCCAGTGCATGCTCGGTCGGGAACAGTGCCGCGACGGTACCGGAGACAGGAGCGCACACCGTTCCCTCTTGGGGAACCACGGCAACGCCATCGCCCACGGCACGGCTGCTAAAAGCGGGATCGTTGGTTTTTTCTAGGTGAACAAGCTCGCCGGAAACGGGAGCGAGGATTTCGAACTCGGAGGTTGCAGTCTTCTGCTCATCCGAACCGCCCATCAGGCGAGAAAAGAAACCCATGGTGGCATGTCCCTTCATAAATATAGCCCAACCAAAATCAAGCGAATGTATCCATAGAGACACACCCGTTCAAAGACTTTGGTTAGGCCCACGTCCGAGGGACTCGGTAACCTTCCGCATTTCTTTTTACGGGGGTTATTGTAGGCAACAGCAAAGCCAGAATAGTCATTATGACCGGTGAGCGGTATTTATTCTTCGATAAACGGTATTTAAGCGGCACTTAGGGACGTTCCTTTCCCGCCGGCACCCAGAGACGCTCCTTGCAGCAATTTCGTATGCGCTAGATGAAGAGCTCGCATTCCTTCCGCACGACGCAAACCTTGCTCAGCATCTGGGAAACAGCGGATAGCTTGTTGAGATCAAGCTTGCGAGCGCCTCGCGGACATACGGCGATGCAGCGCATGCAGGAGATGCACGCCTCGCCAGCTGCTCGCTTGGGGTCGCCCTTGTCGATAGCACAAACGGGGCACGCCGCGGCGCATGCACCGCAGGAGACGCATTCCTCTGTTGCCTCGGGTGCCATGCGGTGACCCCCAGCTTGTTTATAAGGACGATTGCCGGGGATAGAGGGCTCGGATGCATCCTCGGCCAACAGCTTTTGCTGAATTTGCTGCGCAAACTCTGCGAGCTGCGCCGCATCCTGCGCATCCGGTCGCCCAGCAGCAAACTGTCGCGCAACGGAATGTTCTGCAATGGCTGCAACTGCCGCGATCACCCGGAATCCCGCATGCTTCGCAACGTCCTCCAGCTCTACGAGCGTGTCCTCAAACGCGCGGTTTCCGTATACACAAACCAAAACAGTCCGAGCCCCGTTGCCGCGCACCATGCCCAACCGGTCAGCCACCACAGTCGGGATTCTACCGGCATACGCCGGCACAGCGATTACGGCCACGTCGTCCTCAGTCATCGAGACAGCGCTGAAATCTAACCCGCTATCGGTCAGATCGACGGTAACGGTATTCTTGTCCAGTGCCCCGGCCACAAGGCCAGACACCTTCCGCGTTCCACCCGTCGGACTAAACACAATTTCGAATACGCTCATCGAGGCACCCCCCTCCTACGCCCGGCAACGCGTCAAGCCGTTTTCACATTCAGACAGAGTATACGGCGCGTGGGATCCCCGTTTTGGTGCACCAAACACCCCAATGCGCCCACCCTGCGCTGTCTGCCTCTTCGTTTTGTATAAATTACGGTACAGATTGTATATATTTACGGGATATCGCCGCGTTCTCCTGAGGTACCCCATCCTGGCCCGTGCAAAAAACGGAGTATTCTGCAACGTGACCGCGCCAGCACCGCCGCGGGTGGGCAAAACTGTAGGGCGCCGTATCGTTCTAAGTCCCGACATGGCGAGAATGACGCGCCCCTGCTCCGGAAAACGGCGAAATCTGACTCGGAACGCTCGCTAGGGATATCCGAAGGCCACCGTTGGCGACGTCGAATCATATGCAGACAACTCGAACTGCAGAATACTCCAAAAAATGCACGGCGCACCCCATAGGACCCATTGCTGCATGGCGGAAAATAGGTCCTCAGCATCCCCCAGATGCATTCCCGAGAAAATCACGTTTGAATTAGCGATGGACACGGCAAACAAAAGGGCCCGAGCGTTGTTTGCTCGGGCCCTTAGCTTGTCTCACGCTAGCGCGCGATGCGCATCTTACTTGCGCTTGCCGCCGCCGTCGCCGGGACGACGGGAGCTGCCGCCGCGATTGCCGCCACGATTGTTACCATAGCTGCCACGGTTATCGCGACCGCCGGCACGACCGCCACGGGAACCGGCCTGGTTGCCGCCACGCCCGCCACGATAGCCGCCACGACGCTCCTCGCGGGTGTCGTCGTAGTTGCGCCAGTCATCGCGACGATCGCGGCTGGCACGCGGGTCGCGACGATCGCGCGACTCGTTCGAACGACCGGCGCCACCGCGGTTGCCGTTGCCACGAGCGCCCTCGCGGCCACCACGCTCGTCAAAGCGCTTGCCGCCACGGGACTCGCCGCCACGACCACCGCGCTCACCGCGAGCCTCGCCGCCGCGACGCTCATCACGTGCGCCGCGCTCGTCGTCGCGACCGGAACGACGACGAGCGCCCGAACCGCGCTTGCCACCGCGCGAACCACGGCCCTCGTCCTCGCGCTCGACACGACGACGACCGCCGCGATCCTCGTCCTCGCGACGGCGGCGGTGTGCCTCGCCCTGGAACTGCTTGGCACGACGCTCGGCACGGTTGCCACGCGGGCCCTGCTCAGCAGCACCGCCGCGCTCCTCGGCAGCCATCTCGCGGGCCACGCTCTCAACGGCCTCGTCCACGCGGACCTGAACGCCCTCGCGCACGCGGGTCTTGCCGCCGCGCTTGGGACGGCTCGGGCGCTCGCCGTCACCACGGCGCTCGTCGCGACCGCGGTTGGAACGACCGGCTACATCGCCGTAATCGTCGCCGTTGCGCTTGCCATCGCGGCGCGCCTGCTCAAGCTTCTTCTTGCTCTTGGACTTGCCGCGCTTGGTCTTCTTCTTCACCTTAAAGGCGGCAGGATCGCGCTCGGGATCAACGGCAGGCGGGTTGGGACCCACGTGCAGGTCGCCGGCCTCGTAGATGTCGGCCGTCTTGTCCATGAGCTTCTCGATCTCATAGAACTCGTCGACATCCTGCTCGGTCACAAACGTAATGGCCCAGCCCAGCTCGCCGGCGCGGCCCGTGCGGCCAATGCGGTGGATGTAGTCGGTCGGCTCGGCCGGCACGTCAAAGTTCACGACGTAGCGCACATCGCTAATGTCGATGCCGCGGGCAAGGACGTCGGTTGCCACCAGCACGTCGACGGTACCGTCGCGGAAGGCCGAAAGCGCACGCTCGCGCTGGGCCTGGCTGCGGTTGCCGTGAATCGCGGCGGCTTTGATACCCTTGCGCTCCAGGCGACGGCAGCAGCTGTCGGCGCGGTGCTTGGTGCGCATAAAGACGATGGTGCGCTCCGGGCCCTCCTTCTTGAGGAACTCGGGCAGCAGGTTGTTCTTGGCCTCGATGGACACCGGAAACACAAACTGGTCGACGGTGTCGGCGGTCGACGTGGCGGGTGCGATCTCCACGCGGGCCGGGTCACTCACCAGGTCGGTGATCTCGCCCACGGCCTCCTCGTCGAGGGTCGCCGAGAACAGCAGCGTCTGGCGCTCGGCCGGCGTCTCGCGCACGATGCGGCGGACGGCGGGCAAAAAGCCCATGTCGAGCATGCGGTCGGCCTCGTCGAGCACCAGCACCTTGACCTCGTTCAAGTGGCAGGCACCCTGCTCGATCAGGTCGACCAGACGACCCGGCGTGGCGACCAAGATGTCGCAGCCGTACTTGAGCGCCGCGGTCTGGGGCTTGTAGCTCACGCCGCCCACGACGGTCACGGCGACATGGCCGGTGACGTCGGCGATCTTGCTCGCGACCTCGTCGATCTGCTGGGCGAGCTCGCGCGTGGGAGTGATGACGAGCATCACGGGGCCGCGGCCGTTGCCCTCGGGCTTCTTGGCGCCGCGACGGCGGTTGCGGCTGCCGCGCTCGCGCACGGGCTTGGGCGGAGCGATGTGCTCCAGGTTGTTCATGGTCGGCAGCAAGAAGGCAGCCGTCTTGCCGGTGCCGGTCTGGGCAGCGGCAAGCAGGTCGCGACCCTCGAGCACCACGGGGATGGAGCCGGCCTGGACAGGCGTGGGCGCCGTGTAGCCCAGGTTCTCGATGGCACGAAGCATCTCGTCCGAAAGTCCCAGCTCGTCAAAGGCGGGCAGGTTCTCGGTCGCGGACTCGACGGTCTCGGCGGCGCTGGCCTCGTCGGCGGCATCAAAGGCAGCCTGGGTCATGGCCTCGCGGGTCTCGTCCAGGATCTCGGCGTCCGTGACGTCGGATACAGAATTACGCATATGTTGTTGTTCCTTATCTGCACGCGCTATGGGCACGGCATGCGGCCGCGCGGGCGTGCTTGGTAGTGCGCTAATACATACAAAAACAGGTGCGCACAGAGAGGACGTTGCTCAGCACGCTGGCGATCGCTTTGGCAGCCCTATCACGCGCCGTCCAGACGCAGCGGCCCTAAGCGATGGAGCAGATTCGCCGCCGGTTAGTATACCCGCGCTTCGCATGCCCCCACGTAAACCACAGATGACGGGAGATCAGGGCCGTGCAGGGACTCCCCCGCCGGGCAACGTCTCAATCTGTAACATTTACGGAGCAAAACCGGGTCTTACTGTTACAGATCAAGACAAACGGTCGGCCCCCTGGCTAATATCTCAATCTGTAACAGCTACGGGTCGATTCTTTGTCCAGATGTTACAGATCAAGACAAACGTGCTGAGCACCAGACCGACAGACAACAAAAAAGGGCCGGACGTCCATCCATCACGACTGGAACGTCCGGCCCCATCAAACACCAACTAGGGAAGCTGAACCAACACCCCGCAGTCCTCTACTCTGCGTCCGGGTCCTTAAAGTTCTCGGGATCCAAGACCATGCAGGTGTAGGTAATGTCGTGGTCATCGTCGGGAATGGGCTCAAACCCGTTCTTGCCAAAGAAGTCGATGAGCAGATGCGCGAGCTTGATCGGATCCGCATCAGCGTCATCAAAGAGATAGCCGCTCAGATCCAGGAATGTCGGCTGCTGCCCGCCTTCGCTCTCCCAGTATCCCAGCAGGGCATCGTGCACTAGGCGCGCGCCATAGCCGTTGCCGCGGTAGTCGGGATCAACATACACATGGCTCAAAAACGTCGACGTTTCCTCGTTGAGCGGGTGCTCCGTAACGGCATCTGGCAGGTCGGGGTCATCCGCACCGCCCGTCACGCAAAAGCCGACCAGCTCATCATCGGCAAAGACGCCCCAGAGGCTGCTGTTCTCCTCGTCCTCGTCTTCAACAAAGTCAGCGTACTCGTCATAGACCTCGTAGCCCGACTGCTCATCCAGATCGACCATATCGTCGACGTCGTCGGGACCCAAAGCCCTTACTTCAACTTCAGCCATTGTCCTGTCCTTTCTCTCGCTTTCAGGACAACCCGAGCATACGCCGCTGTCCAGATAACCTGTTGCGCAACATCGGAAGCTGCGTCAATACCGCCGTTAACGGCGACGACGCCTCAGGGCAACGCATGCTACGACAATCGCCAGCAGCACCAAGCCCTGAAAATTGATGCGGCTAATAGCGAAGCCCGAAGGAACGATAAAGCTGTCGTAGAACATGTCGAGCATGCCGATAAACACCAGAAACGCGATAAAGATCCAGAATACGCGACTCCTTAAAATGGGAGTAAACATGTCGAGCACCGAACCACCCGAGGAAGAGCCCTGATAGCCAATCAAATCAAACGGCTCATCCTTTTCAACCTCGTCGACATCGCTCGAAGCGCCTGAAGACTCGGACTCCAAATCGCGACGATCCGTCCAATACCCGGGCACATGGTCGCGCTCGCCAAGGTACTCACCGTTTTTTACCACCGGCTCAAACAACATGGCACTCGAAAGATCCTCGAGCTCCTCGCGAATCAATTGGTCGGTGCGAGCGTCATGAGGCTCCTCGAGCTCGCACTCAAGCTCGTACATATGCTCCATGACCCGCTCGTAGTCCTCTTCAGACATATCGTCATCGTAATAGGAGTTCCTGCTCATCGTTCATCCCTCATTCAAGAACCGAATCCCTTTTGGACAACTCAAGTGTAGAAATCCATACCGAGCAGACGTTGCGCAACATTGCCGAGATCGAGACGGATCCGCTCTCAAAACGCCCAGCAAAAACCGTTCCGCATTGCAATTTGCGCACTCGCGGATGTTGCGCAACGTTCTCGCCCATCGGGGCGGTAGCGTTCGGGTTAACAAAGCCACGAGTCCCAAACCAGAATCGTCGGCTTCCACCGCATACGAAAGAAGGAACGATGGACGAGATTTTTGAGCATCTACTTCAGGATACCGACCGAGGGATCTCGATCAACCAGATTGTCAATCGTATCGTGTTTCCCAACCACGACATCTGCATGCAGGCCAAAACTGCCTTGGAGCGAGACTATGGCGAGTTTTGCTTTGCTGCCGTTATCCCCGACTACGAGGATTTCCAGCACATGAATCCGACCGATGCCGTCAACGCCGCTCTGGAAACTTGCGGATCCGACGGCGAAGAGGTCACCAACGTCGTCTGGGGCTACAACTCACTCCAATACGAGTACAACGGCATCCCCTCGCTGGAGGTTGCCAAGACCATCTCTAAGATGATCGGCGTCCCCGTTTACTACGAGTACACCGATGCCGACGAACTCGCTGCCGGCGCCGTAATCGCCGATGCGCAGGGCGATAGCGTCTCGTTTGCAAACGTGGTCGACAAGAGCTGCTGGGTGTATTTCCCGGAGGGGTTCGACGGTGCCACCGACACCCTGTTCCGCTGCGGCATGGGAACTATGTCCATGCCCGACGGAAGCCAAAAGTACTTTGAGGACACGACCGACCCCATCATGCGTTCGTATGCGCAGTGCGGAAACGTGTCCCTGTACTTCGATTTCCTCAAAGACCAGTTTGGCGCCCAGGAAGAGCCCCAGCCGGCCCCCTCGCGCAAAAAATCATCTTCTGCGGCAAGCAAACGCAAAAAGAAGTCGCCCGAGACGCAAGCCCAGGAGTCGGGCAACGTCTACATGTCCCAGGCCATGGGTGCGATGACGTTTCGTATTGTCTTTCCTAACCATGACTGCTGTGCATACATCCGTGATGATCTCGACAAGTGCTTTGGCGAGTTCTCGCTCCAGGCGATTTGCGGCACGCCCGACGGTACGTTTGACTCACCCGATGAAGTCCTGTCCACCATGGCGGGTCACGGAATCCCCGATGACGCGACCGATGTCGAATGGGGCTATAACTCCGTGCGCTATCGTGTGGCGCACTCCGTACCCAACGCCGTCGTTCTCGAGGCGCTCGTCCAGCACTACAAAATTCCGTTGTACGTCGAGTATTTCGATGAGCTTAAGCGCGCGACCGGCGCGGCCATTACAATCCCCGACATTGCAAACCCGACCGCATTCGTCCCCGGCACACTCGGCTGCAAAGAGCAGATGTACTTTGACCGCGGCAGCGATAACGAAGGCTACGTCGCACTTCGATGCGGCTACTGCCAGGCAGTCTCCGATGACGGCAAAACGCGCATTTCCTTTGTCGATGACCCGTCGCAGTCGGTCATGGCGGAAATGGCAGAAGAAGCATCGGTCGGAGTCTACGTTAGGCTGCTCAAAAAATTCGATTTTGAGCAAGTTCTCCCCGCGGGATACCAGAAACCGGCTTCTCATCCCGCCGCAACCTCCAAAAAGAGCGCCTCGACCTCCTCGGCAGAAAAATCGAAAATCAGCCTGTGGATGAACCCCATTGCAGAGAAGCATGTCTGGAACTCCCTCGATGCCTACGGCCAAAAGCAGGACAAGCAAAATGACATGAACATGTTCTTTTTAGAGCCGCTCTATCGCGGCGGCGACCAGATCCGCGACCCATTTGGATTTGCCACAGGCCGCAAGCCTATGCCGGCTTATGCAAGCCACCAGGCGCATCGCAAGGTTATCGACGCCGCCCTTAATACCGACATAGAAGTCGGCGCGCTTGTCGCAGGACTTCTTGGCCAAGACCTGCTGACATCCGAAGAGCTCAACGCGCTGCACCGCGACATCGAGCTCAAAGCCCAGGGCATAAGCGCCATTGCCACCGGAAGAGGCGCCGCGCTCGAGAGCCGTTGCGACTCGGTTTGCTACCTTATTGCAAAGCTCCGGAGCCATGGCGGCGACAATAGCCAGCGCTTTATGATGTGGATGGCGGACACCGACCAAGCCGTGCGCGTAAAGTTCTATGGCGAGGCGCCGGCAATCGGCGTGCCCTTTACGTGTCGCTTTAGCGTAGTGGAAAATGACGTCATTACGTACTGGATGCCCGCCGAGGGCGAAAAGGGCTTCTCTCGCTATAAGCAGATTCCCGAGGGAGGACGCATCGACGTCTCCGCGGCAAAGAGCGACTCTGCTGCCATGAGTGCCCTGCGCAAGGCCAACGCGATGTTCCTTAAAACGTGCGGACTCAAACAAACCGCGCCGTCCAAGACGCGCATGACCCCGGAACAGTCACAGCGCTTTAGCGAGCTGCGAGAGAAGCTGGATCGTAAGACGGGTTATGCCCTTACGGTGCTTTTCTCGCGCTGCGTACTCTGCAGCGCCGAAGCCGACCGATTCCTCGAGCTCATGGAGCACGCCGCTGCCGCGCACAATCGCGGAGAGGTGATCGACGTCGACGATACCGAGGTCGTAGAGCACAAGGTCGTATACATGGTTGGCCCAATCTCCGCCGAGGATGGTACTTGTCAGCTCTACAACCCCAACACCATCAACTTTGAGGACTTTAGATTCCAGCCTAACCTGCTCGAAGACTTCCATACCGACCTGCCCCGTATCGGCAGCTTTATCAACATTGCAACGAGCGCCGTTGAGTCGGATGTCATCGCCGCCTGGGCGGGCTACAACCCGGGCAACGCCCAGCGCTCGGCGCGCTACTAAAGAGCAATTGGCTCGACCAAGCCATGAATCTGTTGCGCGGCATCGGCCCTAAACGTCGAACCGCACCGCCCACGATGTTGCGCAACAGAATGTAACGCAGGCGGCCTAGTATGCGAAGTAACAGGCGCGCATAGGTCGGACGCATCAAATCCGATCTTCGCGCGCAACACAAATCATCGCAGGGAGCACACCATGGCGCGCGACACATCAAACGATCCGGTTGTTAACTTGCCACTCGATTACAAGTTCGACGGCAACGGCAATATCATCCAAAAGGTCTTTTTTGGCGTAAATGCGGTATTCTGCCCTGTCTGGTACTGGTGGTACTTCAAAAGCAATCGCGACCCAAACTGGTGGGTCAGCGGCAGCGGCATGGACGGCTACAACCCCGAGGAATGCGCCATCGAGTTCCAACGCCGCATGAACAACTTTACGCCCGAGGAAAGCTGCAACCTCTTTGAAGTCGCAAAGTATTGCGACCGCATGACGGGCGTTACCGTCTTTGACGTCGTAAACGGGCGAAATGTAAACGAGCGACACTTGGATGACTACTACACCGGCTACGACCTTGGCATCGACGACGATGACGAGGATGAAGACGACGAGGACATCGAGATGGAGTTTGACGGTAGCCCCGTTAGCCCCCAGCCGATGCGCGCGTGCGACGAAGGCCCCTGTCAGTTTATGCTGCCGCCCGTTTTAAACTGCGGGACTGACGATGGGACCGGCTACGAGGTCGAGGTCCCCTTGCGCGCCAAAACGACCAAGAGCGGTACTCCGCAGGAGCGACTTTCGTTTTACGTCCCCGCCGACGTCGCCGTGCGGTGGTTCCGCGAGGTCACCGGCGAGCCGCAGGCCGACTACCAGCTGTTCCAAACCGTATGGATGGATCAAGCCAATAGGCTCGAGAACCCGCACTTTGTCGATCACCTGTTTTCCTATGCGTTTTGGCAGGAGCGATTGCTGCGCATCCTGCACTGCACGTACAAGCGCGGCAAGGTGCAGAGCGTGCGCATCGTTGCCGACTACGAAGGCGATGCCGCCGAGTTTATTGGCAAGTACTATCCAGAGGCCGACATCATCGGTCGTCAGAGCAACGAGAACGCCTTTGAAACGGGGGCTGCCTACCTGGTCGAACTCACGTTGGATTTCAAATACAAGGGCGGCAAGCTTATCGAGAAAAAGACGTTCTCGGTTCTTGGCAGCTTTGGATGCGAATGGTATCGACTCTTTAGTGGCAACCCCAACGCCACCGTTGACGATTTCTATGCATGGTGCGGACAAACCGACACCTACGAGCCCCTACGTCAGGCAGCCAAAACCGCCGGCGCAATCGTTCAGTACACCACCTACGGACTAAAGGACGGCAAGCTCACCAGCAAACGCACCGAAGACCACCAAGGCCGCACCAACGTCGAGATTAATGAGGCAGCCGAGCTGAGAGACCGCATGTTCACGTAGGCGGCAACGGGCCCATTTCACGTTATCCGTTCATCTCTATACTCACAGGAGGTACCTACTTTGATTTCTCCAATCTGCTGGATTGCAGCATTCCTCATCGCTCTCGTAGCGCTCTGCTATTCCATACACCTGGAACGACACAACTACCAGCACAGGCTCTTCGGCTTCGAGATCAACTCCGACCGTCGCATCGTTGCCTTTGAAATTCTTGCTCTTGGCGCTTTTTGCCTATTCGCCCCCGTTACCTGGGCTCAGTGCTTTTCTTCGGATCTTGGCGAGGGCTGGGAGCCGGGAGCCTTCAACTTTATTAGCTGGGCCATCACCAACTTCTTTGCCGTGGGATGGACAACGACCATCCAGACCGGCCTCACCGATGTGACGTCAACCGTCTATAGCGCTATTCCCCTTGGCGGCAGCATTGCCGGCCAGGTATTCAACCTGCTCTATTCGCTGCTCACACTTGCATACATCATCGCCCTTCCCGTTGAAATTGGCCTGTTTGCCTTCAACGCTGTTGCCACGCGTCTCTCGGGCAGCGTTATCAAGCGTCATCTCAAGTATGCCGACCACGCAATTGTCTTTGAGAGCGTCGACGCCAACACCGAGTTGCTCGCGCGTGATATCGTAAACAACATCAAGGACGGAACGCTCAATAACGCGAATGGCAACGGCGACATCGCCCTCATCTTTTGTCTAGGCAGCGACGAGGACAGCGAACGTCAACGCGTACTGCGCAATCTGTGCCAGGGCTATGTGCGCTATGTGTTCACCGACTCCGAGGCAGCCGATGTGCTCACAACGATTACATCGCTGCGCGATGCAGTTAAGCATCTGCCCGCAGTTGACGTCATCGCAACGAGCGAAGAAACCGAACACAATGTCAGCGCAACGATCGACATGCTCGAAGCGACGCACAAGGATCCTCAGGCCGGCTGCGCGCCCAAGATTACGCTCCATTGCACCCACAAGAACCCCGATGATGCCCAGATCTTCGACGCCATCAAAGCCGACAATGAACCGACTTGTCTTCACTTGCTCTCACGCGTACAAGACGAAATTTACGATGTACTTGAAGAAGCTCCGCTCTACAGCGTGCTCGAGCCCTTCGATATCTCCGTCAACCCAAATCCCAAGCCTCAGAATCTCACCGTTCTCGTTTTCGGCGCAGGCGATTACGGCATGCAGGCAACACGCACCGTCTTTTGGATGGGTCGCATGCCGGGCGTCCATCTGAACATTGTGGTTGTCGACCCCAACGCCCGAGCGATACTAGAGCGTGAAGCAGCCCGTTATCCCGAGATGTTTGGCGAAAGCCGCGACAGTGCGCCTACCGTACACTTCGTGGAAGCCGAGGCACCCTCGATTACCACTGACCGCCTTATAGCAGGCGGTGTCGTCAACGCGCTGTACTACGACAATCAAAATAAGTGCGTTTCATCCGATGTCGACAAGGTGCTAATCCCCGATGAGGCTCGACTTTACGCTTTTGTGACCATGGGAGACTGCGGCCAAAATCTCTCCTATTCGCTCATGCTCCAACGCCAGATCTTCAATCGCTTCATTGATCAGGGCACCCCGGACTACACCAAACAGCAGCCCGTCATCTGCCCCCATATTGAGAGCGAAGAAATACTAGGCGCCCTTAAATGCCTCGACAAGGCCCGGGCGACTGGCAAAGAAGCCGCCAGCATCATGCATCCGTTTGGTGCCCGCAAGGCGTTCTACACCTACAGCAACATCATCGATGACGAGCGCGAATGCTTGGCCGTGCAGCTCAATGCAGCGTACGACCTCTGCTTCGATGGCTCTATCGAGAGCGATTTCGACGCAACGCTTGCCATTGACGAGGCAGTCAGGAGCTACAACGGCAAGGAATCCAACAAGAGCAGCAGCCGGGCTTCGGTAGCACATATCCCCTACCGCTTCTGGGCGCTTGGTTTTAGCGATGCCGTCGTGGAGCAGGATTCCTTCGAGCAAACCTGGAAGGAGAAGCTGCAGGGCAAGGTCAAGCCAACTTCGAATAACAAAAACATCGCTAACGAGATATTAAGCTCCGTCGTTCCCGACACGGCCACCAAAGCGGAGTTCGATGCCAATGAGCAGAAAAACCGCGAGGAATTCGACCTTATTTGCCGCTTGGGCGACATAGAACACGATCGCTGGCTCGCCTACTGCCAGGCAACGGGCATGACCGAACTGGGGCACGGCACCGCTGAACAGGAACGCGAGCAGCGTATACGCGCAGCAGCCGTCGACGCGTTCCTGAGTGGCAAGCCCAACAAGAGCGGAAGCGAAGGCGTTCGCAAGTCCGACATCCTCATGCGCCATACCTACATGACACCTGACAACGACGCGCTCGGCGCCCGCGGGTTCTTGCTGGGCAAAGACGTCTACGCCTACGACCGCATCATCGTCGCCCTCTCAGCCCGCATCGCCAAGGGAAGCATTGTCAAATAATCGTTCAACCCCTAAATCACATTTGGAAGGAAAGCTATGTCCGATAAAACCGCAATTCATAATGACAAAAAGCCAATCAACGTCTTCATCAGCTATAAACGTGACGACAACCTCTATAACCATCTCGTTCGAATTGTGAAAAAGACTTTTTCCTTGCTTAATTCAGACAAAAAGTACTTTCCCGAAACGAACTTTTATGCCAAAGAATTTCTGGACATCGACTCCATCGATTACGGCGAAAAGTGGATGGACAAAGTCGAAAGCGCCATCACGGATTCCGACATGTTCTTAGCTTTCGTAACTCCTAACTACATTAATAGCGAGCTTTGCCGTCATGAATATCATTTCTTTAGCATTAAACCCAGCAATAGGGGCTTATGTATCCCAGTCTTTTGGAACAGTCAGGATAAGGCCGAAAAGGAACTCCTGCATACAGAAGACGCAAGCTCTTATAACAACGACCCAGACGAAGCTCCAAGCAAAATCTGGCATAATATTCTCGAGTACAATGGCCTAGAAGGTATTTTGCCCAGATTGGTAGATACGTTATCAAAGGCAAGCGATAGCGACTACACTTATGTCGAGACATGCATAGCAACCTGGCTCGCAGACAAAATCTTCAATGCCTCCAAACCCATCCTCAGTGGCAAAATTAACATGATGGACGATGAAAACGAATATGAGGCAGCAGCAGATATCGCCGAAGAGGAAACAGCGGTACTCAGCGAAATCGATGGCCTTACACTTAAGGCGCACTCCAAAGGCGTCACAGCAACTTGCGTTTATTCCGAGGGTATCGGCTATACCCTCAAAGCAGGAAGTGAGATTAGCCCCGATATCACCGCAACTTGCCCCGCATCAGTTCCCAAACGTCGAGCCCAAGAGCAAAATTTCATCGACGAAAACAATGTGCTGACAAAAGATCTTGTTTTCAGCAGCCCCTCAGCTGCCTCGGCATTTGTATTCGGCCGCAGTAGCAATGGCAAATATGATTGGAAAAACAAGAACGGCATACGTCTTGGAGAGCTGCTTAAGAATCAGTCCAGCAAATAATGAATACGCCAAAAAGGGGGCTCGGTTCAAAACCGAGCCCCCTTTTCATTTAGCTATGGCTTTGCGACAAGCACTGGTCCATCCCTTTGGAGAATCCTACCGCTCCTCCAGCGTCCAGCCTTTCTGAGCGCAAAGATCACGCAGGGTAGCCACCAGGTCGGCATTGGTGTTGCTGTCGACCACGATCTTGTCGATGTGATCAGCGGCAATGTTGAGCTTGGGGAACGAGTGGCTGCAACCCGACAGGTTGAGCTCACCGACGTTACAGGTAATCTCGAGTGCGCCAAGAATATCATCGTTCGAAAGGTCGATCTTCTCGACATCACCCTGGAGTCCCTGATCGACGGTGAAGAACATCAGGTTCTTAAGACCCGAGGCATCGATGGAATTGACGGCGCCCTTTAGACCTTCGACCTTAAAGGCGTTGAGCTTGGGGCAGACGCTCAAGTCGAGATCCTGGGTCGTCATGTCGCCAAACTTGAGCACCTCGAGTGCCTCGAGCTCGCTAAAGTCCGCACTCTTGGCGCTTAGGGTATTGATGCCGAGCGTATCGAGCTTGTCCAGCTTGCTAATGGGCGTAAAGTCCGTCACCTCGTCACTCACGACCAGCTCCGTGATGCGCTGGGTCTCTTTGGCGGTCAGTTGGCCATCGTCATCGTTATCGTAGTCGGCAAGCAGGCCGTGCAGGGTATCGTCCGTGATCGCATCAACATCGACGAGGCCTTTTTCTTTTTTGGTCTTGGAACCAGAGTCTTCGGTTGCACTCGATTCTTTAGACGTACTCGACGAGGCCTCCCCGCCGCCCTGCACATCACCGACGCCGCCAATCACGGCGAAGGCGGCGACCGCGCCTATGACCACGACAGCCGCAAGCACTATCAGGGCGCGAACGCCTCCCAGGCGCGAGACGGCTTCGTTCGCACGCTCAGCCGCCTGTCCGTTCGATTGCCCAGCGGGGCGGGGAATCCGGCCTGCTGTGCGGCCTGCAGCCTGTGGCGCCTGCCCGCTAGATTGTTCGGTCGCCTGTCCGTTCGGACGCATATTCACTCGCACATCCGGCGTCTCGGCAGCGCGCCCATTAGCCGTGTCCGAAGGCCGCTCAGGCACACGCTGGGCCTGCTCCGCATCCCGCCAAGACATGTCGGGCTTAAAGTTCGCCATATCGCTTCTCCTCACTTGGGCGCAGTTTTATTGTTGCTCCATGGTGTAGCCGTAGTCGCTACTCACTTTTTGCAAAAATTCGACCATGCCGCTGCTCGTATCGCTGTCATACAAGATCTTGCCGACACAATTGGGCGTAAAAGTGATATTGAAAGCGTCTTCCCTACCCGCGCCGCACAGATCGAGCGTATCGACTCTGCTCTTGATATTCAGGTGCTCGAGGTTCACATCACCCGACAGGTCAAGCGTCCCAATGCTGCCATCAAGGCCTTCGATCTGGACGTTCGTCAACGATGACATGTTTTTGGCATTCAAGGTATCGACGGGGCTCTCGAGCCTGTTTACGGTAACGCGCTGTAGCTGAGGAAAACGCGTGAGATCAACCTGAGGCACCGAGCAGTCACCAATGGACAGATGAGTGATATTGCTAATGGAGCTTATGTCGTAGCTTTCGCTGTCGTAGTCGTCAATACCAAGCGTTGCGATGTTGTGGAAGTCGGCCAACAGGGGAAGCGAATCAAACGACTCGATATCGATCGAGGTAGCTTTATCCGCAGTCTCTTGCGAAATGTTGCCGTCCTCGTCCGCATCGAACGCTAAGTCCGAGCGCAGCGTCTCGTCCGCAATCTCATCGAGCGTGAGCACGGTGGCCTTTTTCGCTTCTTCCTGATGGCGTGCCTCTTTTTCCTTTTTACGCTGAGCGCGCGCCGCCTCGTCTTCTTGCTGTTGCTTGGCCTCGGCGCGTTGCTCGGTCTGCCGATTGGTGTCGGAGATGCCGCTCGTGATGGACGTGACCGCAACAATGGCGATGACTACCACCACAGCAAGGACGATCACCACGCGCGGACCGCCCAAGCGGTTAACGACATCGTTAATATCCGATCCGTTGGGTCCGGCACTCCCCCGGCCGGACCCATTTTGATTGACTGCCATCCGTGTTTCCCTTTCCGCCGCCTACAGGCGGTCCTTGTCGAAGTAGTCGGCGTCGCGCCAGTCGCCGCGCCAGCGGTAGGCGTGAGCGTTCTCGCGCGACCAGTCGCTCAGGTGGCGCAGGATGAAGCGGCTCATGTCGTCCGCGAGCGGCTCGATCGGCCCCACGCGCCGCGCCTCGGCCGCCTGCTCCCAGAACGAGTACGCCATGAGGTAGAACGTGCCGGCGTCGACGTAGTCGCCCGGGTAGGCGGGGTCGTCGAACCAGCCGTGGGTGTCGGGCGTGCCGTTTTGCTCGCACCACTCCGCCACGTTGAGGGCGAGGCTCATCAGCGTCGTGTAGTCCTGCGGGCCGCCCGCGGCGAGCGCCTCGTACAGGTTGGACATGGGGCCCTCGGCGCCGTAGGCCGGGTAGTACAGGTCCCAGATCCTCGACGCCGCGTCGTCGGTGAGCTCCATCCGCGAGGGACGGTCGCCCAGGCCGTCGTCGTAGACGGGCGCGTTGGGATCCTCCCCCGTGAAGGCCCCGACGCCGTAGTCGAGCGTGGAGGCGCTGTTGCGGGCGCCGCGGGCGGCGCGGGCCATGGAGCCGAAGACCGAGTAGCCGCTGTGGTAGCCGCGGACCGTCTCGGTGACGAGCTGGCGCAGGCTGAAGTTGGCGTGCGCGCGGTCGCGGGCCTCGCGGGTGGCGGCGGAACCGCGGAGGAAATACGTGGCGCCGATAATTAACTGCTTAATGATCAAACTCAACGGGCCGGCAATGATTTCCGTCACAACCACGAGAAGCCCGATGAACACAACGGCGGCCAAAGCGAATGGATTGAATGCGCTATACCCTGGCGCCGGAAGCCCCGTATGCAACACATCGTCTCCGCCAACGTTCAAGTACATGCGGTACCAGACCGAGCAAAGTCCCCAAACCGTAAAAATACGCAGCGGGAAATACCGAACAATGGTGGGAATCGCGTCCACAATGCGCGAAAGATTGATGTTAAAGCGAGGGCGATTCGCGCCCTCGTTGTTAACCGGAGTAGCCGCCTCCGGATCGCCCGGAAGAGGCACGCCGGCGCGGCGCGCACGCAAACGATCGAGCCGCTCCTGGGCGGAAGAGGCTTGTGCCTGCGATGCACCTGCCGAAACACGTGTTCCCGCCACCTGTCCCGCAGCCGGCGTCGCATCCCCCTGCTGTTCATCAACGCGAGAGTTATAGAGGCGCGCAAGTCTCTCCTGCGCCGACATGCCCCCTTGCTGGTTATCGTCTGCCATGTGTTCTGCCTTTACCTAATTAATAATGGAAGTGTGTCTGGGCATAGCGGTTAAGCGCATACCCAAACTCCCTGGATATCGTCTTGATGGTGTGCGTCTCCATCTTTCTGGTCTGAGGATTACGCCGATTAAAGACAAACGTCGGCATAAACCCGCTCACTTCCTGAAACCCGCTCAGCGAATTAAAGGGGATGATAATCGGCGGATTGGAATTGCCCGGAGCGAAAAGTCTACCCGCCACCGCCTTACTGTTGCCTATGCCGGGGACAAGCATCTTGAGCGCGGGGTGATTATCGAGCGTCGAGCCCTCACGCTTGGCGACAATCTCGAGGTGGTTTTCGAAAATCCTGATGGAGCACGGGCGTCCGTCATACGAGCCCAAACCCTCATTGATCACCACGTCATTTCGGATTTCGCGTTGTGCCATGTTCGAACGAGAACGTGCATTCGTCTGAGAGCCGCGCTGGGACGCCACGTTTTCAATACCCAACATGTCGTCAAAAGCGCCCATGGCACGTCGCTCGGTGCCATGAAGACCACGCTCGTTAGGATTTTGATTGCGACCCTGTCCGCTATTCGGAAGTAGTCTAGTGAAATCAAAAGGCATATAGAACACTCTTTCTTAACTTAAAACCCCGTCTCAGCCGTTCGCCTAACGCAATGCAAGTACTTACAAACGGCAGATACGACCTATCAATAGGTTCATGGGGCAGGCCAATCTGCTCACGCCTAGCTCGGTCCTATCGACCAAAAATAAACAGGACAAGCAAAACGACGACAACAATGGCAATGATTGCGCCTACCGACTGAAGAAGAGACACTACGCCCCAAAGCAGGAACGCAATGATTACGGGAATCAACCAGAGATATGACCAGCTCTTAATCGTAGAAGCGCTGCTGGGATGTTCGTTGTCGCCCCATGCGGCAATACAAGCAAAGCAGTCAACAAGAATGGCAAGCAAAACCTCGCACTTGGCTACCGTATCGCCGTCAATAAACACCGCGCCCATAAACCCGGACGCGCTAATCACGGCCGCCGTGATAAACAACAGGCGAATTGCCAACCTGCCAAGCCTATCCATAACTTCAGGATCGGCGTAGAAGGCCTTACCTTCGGAGCCAAACGAAAAATCTGCTCCCTGCGCCGTCGGAAGATCCTCGTCAACGCTCACCATCAAGAGCTTTTCCACCGTAGATCCCGTACGGCCATCAAAATCGACGAGTTGAACCAGGCGACTTTCAAGAAGATCTGCGTTGGCCGCCAGATCGCCGTCGAGAGACTGAACGCGGTCAACCGCGGAAAAAGAACGAAGCAGGTTCAAGGCCAAGAAGCCGAAGATGCCAGCAAACGCCGCAACCAAGAACAGTACTGCGAGCGGGGCGAAGGAGCCACACATAACGATGAACTGCCCAAAGGAACCGCGAGCGCATAGGATAACAACGAAGTAGACAACCGCCACAATGCACGTCCAGCGCAGCACACCGCCCTGCTCTTTCTTCACGGCTTCAATACGCGCCGTGGCATCGGCGATGCCTTCAGTCACATCGTAGTCTTGCGTATCCTGCCGGATAGCACCTTCGAGCGCGCCATCTGCCTCGTTTCGCTCGTCCTCGAGGAATTGAGAATAACTGGCGGAAGGTATCAGATTCGCATGAGCCAAAAGCCTGATTCCGATGCCATCAAGTAGATGTTCATCCGCACCGCTTGCAAGCAGTTCTGCCACATATCCGCGTGGCACTGTCTCTCCTCGTGCCTCGGCACAGAAAAGAGCATTCAACGTAAGCGGTCGAGTAAGAAGAACGTCCCTCGTCTGCCAGCCATTCACATAGGGAACAGGTGTCGCCTCCATGTCGGCGCGAAGCCTGCTTCCTTCGATTCGGATATTGGACCCCGTTTGCATGAGCGAAGCAACCGATGCTTGCGACGAAGGAGATAGGCCGCGAAGATTGACAATTGCGGATTCTCCGGCAGAGCCCGGAAGTGCCTCGTAAAGGGCGGTGTGCTCGGAAAGCCAAATCCAGCCTGCCATATTGCCGTATTTACGGTAGAACGCTCGCACGGGAGTCTTGTTATCGGCGACACGGTCCATGAAATCGAGTACGACATCAACGTCAATTGACTCGCCGCTCTGGGCGTCACCACGCGCCTTAATAATAGCGTCCATGGAAACGTCTCCTGCAAAGAGCAGGAAGAACTCATCGACAGCGCGAGACGTTGAGCAAGTGGCAAAAAATGCCCGGGGGTTCCCGATGAGCCTCCTGATCTCTTGCTGGGCCGCAGCATGAGTTTCCAACTCGTCGAACGTAAGGAAGCCCTTCAATAGGCAGGCAGCAAAATGTGGATCGTCTGAAGAAGCAGCGAGGTCCTCGATTGCCTTGATATTCCTGGCAATATTCGCAACTGCCGTATCATGTTCGCCCTGACGGGAGAGAACATAGGAAAGAAAGCCCGACGGAAGCACACCCATGGACGCAGTGCCATCAAGTCCCGACTTCACCGCATAGCGATCGATATCGGTATCGGCCATGGTGGCGATACGTGCCGGAAGATCGTTTTTGCCGGTGCCCAGCGAAACATCTTCGCCGCGCCACGAAATGATCTTGCCGCCCGACATTTCGTAGATCACGCAAGCAAGATTGAAATCGTAATTCGGTTTTTCTCCGCCCTTCGCTTTCGCCTCGGTGATCTCATGGATCTTTGTCTCGAGGTCGTTTTCATTCCATTTACGCATCTGACGCTCGAGCTGCCACTGCTGCATGCGTTGTTTTGCCTCGTCCCAATGAGACGCGAGCCCGCGAGCGAGCGACACAGGATCGGTATAAAGCCTGCCGACAAATTCATACGGCGCATGGCCGCTCTTGAAATCGAAGGTGGGCAGCTGACGATAGAAGTGATCTGGGTCAGCGATCCAGTCTTTAATTTCTTCGTATCCGAAGCGCTTGTTTGCAAGCTCAAACGTAAGGCCTTGAAGCAAATTACCCAAGGCAGCGTCATCAGGGTGGGTGAACTCAGCAGGTTGACCCGCTTCCTGAAACTCGAAAAACGTGTCGTCCTTCAAACGCTCATAGAGCGGGTGGACATTACCCTCATAAAGAGTCCAAATGGTATAGCCAAACGAATACCAATCGTTGCGAGGATCGACCATTCTGCCGTGACCAGGCGTATACCCGTTTGATCGCGTCTCGGTATTAGTCGTACGATTATCAATTCCGGAAAGAGAGCGAGCGGACCCATAGTCGCCAAGTGCGATTTGTTTATCGTACAGGTAGACATTCGACGGTTTCACATCACGATGGACGATGCCAAACTCGGTGTGTAGCAAGTTAATCGCTTGGCTCAGCTCCGGAATCACGCGACTTTTAACCATATGCTTGCTACGGGGACGGTCGCTAAGACAGGTAGCCTTGGGAGTGATGGCAATATCCCAAAGCTGAGGAGCGGGGGCCCCTACTACGGTCGCGCTCAAGCCCTGGTGCAAATAGGCAAAAATAGGCAGCAAATGCGTTTCTGACACGGGACGACCATTGAGGCTCATGACGGCATGCACAGTCTTCTCGTATTCCGTGAGCATTCTTTCTATAAGAGGCTGAAACACCTTGGCAACACATGCGAGGCCGTCATCCACCCGCTCGGCAGCAAAGACCGTGGACTGACCACCATGACCGACAACTTGACCCAAGTGAACAATAAACTGCTGGCCGTCACGTGAGGTAATCGTCACATCTTCCGGAACGAAAGGGGATACGGGCACGGAGGAAGCGGCGCGAACGTCCCCACGAGAAACGGTCACCGTTTCGCCATTGGGATTTACCACCGCACCGCGTGGGACCGTTATCGTTTGACCCCCAGAAGCAGCAGGTCGCGGCACCGTTACGGTCTCGCCCGCCACGGACGTCATCGGCCGGGAAACCGTGACCGTCTCGCCGCCAGCGGGAGCAGCCATCGGCCTTGCAACCGTAACGGTCTCGCCGCCAGTCGCAGAAACCGGACGACTTACCGTTACCGTCTCGCCTGCCGACGGGGCGTCTCCGCGGCGAATGGTCACCGTTTCTCCGGACACCGGAGCAGTGCCTCGGCGCACCGTCACGGTCTCGCCCGGTACAGGAGCCTGATTGCCGTGATGTACGGTGACCGTTTCGCCGTTTACAGGTACGCCCCCACGGTGGACCGTCACGGTTTCACCGTTGCCGGCGCCGCCATCTCGGTGTACCGTTATCGTCTCATCAGACATCTTTATTCCCCTATCTCAATCACGATCAGCGTCGCGTCATCCGTCGAACCGCTCATGCGGGCCTCGGCATACAGCTCCTCGCACAGCTGCGCACAGGTCGAATCGCTCGCAAGCATCTGCTGCAGGCGCGCAAGGTCAATCTCCCCATCGATGCCGTCAGAGCAGATTAAGTAGCGATCGCCCGGAAACAACGTGGTCGTATTGATCTCCAGGTTTCGTCCGCCCTGATTAAGACCGACCGCCAGCTCAATGCAATGCGAGACCGACTCATCGCTGTACTCAAAACCAACGCCGCCCAGGCGGGATTCGGGCGTATGGTCGTAGCTCAACACCGCAAGCACGCCATCGCGCAAGCGATACACACGCGAATCGCCAGCATTAAAGATTGCGGCAGACCCATCATGCGCCACTATAAGACCGGCAACCGTAGATGCGGCAACGGGCAGGCCATAACGGGCCGCATAGGAGTCAACATCGTTCTCGGCACGCTCGCCCGCCATACGCAAACGATCCTGCAGAATGTCAATCGAATCGGCTTCAAATACCTGAGTCGCCTGTGCAAACGCCTGAGCGGCGAGCGTCGAGGCGGCCGCTCCGTGCCCGCCTTCGCTCACGCCGTCAAAGACTGCCATGCAGCCCATCTCGCGCTCGCAATCGCCCACCAGGCCATAGCAAAGGACATCACCGTCAAGAAGCAAACGGTCCTCGTTGACGGGGTGATTGGTTCCCGCTTGGGTTTTTGCTGCAGCGATAAACTTCGTCATCGCCAATCGCCTCCCATCGATCCGGGCACGAGCTCAAATGCGATATGCGCATCGTCGCCCTCGCCCTGTGGCACGGCGCGTGCCACCATGCCGGGGCGACCACGCCACTCGGCGCGGTGTTCAAACAGAAAATCGGAAAGCCCGTTAAGGTAACCGCTCTCTACCAGGTTGCCAATGCCGCGGCCACCCTTGGCCTTGACGGCGTCCGTCATGGCAATGGAGTGCAGCAGCTCGCGGGCGGCATCGGTCGCCTCAACCGTAATATCGGGCTGTGCCTTATGCACGTTGCGGTTGACGGCATCGATCTTGGAGTTAAGGATCTGAAGCGCCACGGCATCGTCGATAAAGTTGAAGATCACCACGTTGTCGCCGATACGACCCAAGAACTCGGGCTTAAACTCACGATCCATCTCGGTGCGCACGCGCTCGCAAATCTCGTCATAGGGCGTGTTGGGCGCGATGGTATTACGAACTTCGTTGCCCTGCGCATCGATCTCAATCTTGGAAAAGCCGATGTTGCTCGTAAAGAAGATGACCGTCTCAGAGAAGTACACGGTATTGCCCTGGCCATCGGTCAGGCGTCCATCTTCGAGGATCTGCAGGAACTTGTCCATAATGCTCGGCGCGGCCTTCTCGATCTCGTCAAAAAGAACCACCGAGAACGGATTGGCCTTGACCGCATTGGTGAGCTGACCGCCCTCGGCATAGCCCACGTATCCCGGAGGAGCGCCAAAGAGCTTTTGATCGGAGTTCTCGGCACCGTACTCAGACATATCAAAACGCAGCATGCTGCGCTCATCGCCAAAGAGGAGCTCCGTAATGGCCTTAACGATCTCGGTCTTACCGGTACCGGTGGGGCCACTCAAAAACAGGACGCCCTTGGGCTTAGAGCCAGATGAATGGGTGGCTCCCGAAAGGCCCATAACGGAGCGCTTGAGCACGGTAACGGCCTTCTCAACGGCCTCGTCTTGGCCTTTCACACGGCGTTTGATTTTTGCCTCGGGATCCTCTTCGAGCTTCTCGAACATCTGCTGCCATTTGTTCTCGCGAAAACCGTACTTGTAGACGTCGACGAGCTTGGGAAGGATGGCCTCGATGGAAGCATCGGGGTTTTGCATGTCGCGCTGGTACATACGCTGCAGCCCCTCGAGCTCCTTAACGCTCATGCCGTCGGTGGTATCGATAAAGCGACGCACCGCACGGTCATCGGAATCGGACAGCGACTCACCAAAGCCAAACTTGCTTTGGATGTAGGCCTCGCGCATGTCACGATCGGGATGCGGCAGCGTGATGGTACGCAAGAAGGGGTTTTCCTCGATAAACCACACGGGCAGGTTGCGCACGTTATCCGTTACCAGAATGAGCGTGTTGACGGCCGTACGGTTAATGAGGCGCGCCTTGCTGGCACCAAGGTACAGGTTAAGGAAGAACTGCGTCTCGTCGGGCATAAGACCGGTCGAGGACGCAAGCAGGCGCGACGCCATGTTGACGATCACGCAAAGCGGCTTGGCCTCGGTGCCGCCGTCGGGATTGTCGTTGTATTTCAGGCGCAACATAGAGCGGATAACCTCGCCATATGATGGCAGGCTCGACTGCTCGGTGGCATATGCTTGGCGGCCATCGGCGATGCAGGCGTTCGCCTCCATCATGCGATCGTCGATCTTGGAAGCCTCGTCATGGGCCAGCGACACCAGGCGCTTGCAATCGACGTTGCCCATGCTGCTCGAAAACAGCTGGATGGGATCGAAATATGCCACGTTGTACTCAACCGAGCCGTTGGCGTCTTCAAAAAGGCCGCGCACGACCTCGGCAAGCTCCGAAAACTGGAGCCCGCCGTCGACCACATCGGGATACTTGTCGTTCACGTTGCCCTCAAGGATAAAGAGGCTCTTCACTCCTTTAAAGTTGAGCATCTCGCGCTGCCAGGATTGGCGCTCGAAATCAGTTGCCATGTGTTATACCTCCTTGACAGGAAATTCATGGTGGTAGCGGTTAGCAATGCCGACGGTGTTAACGGTGCCGTCCTGGACAAAGTTCTGAAGCTGACGAGGCTGCTGAAGATACTGGTCGTAGTCATCGTGCGGGCGGTCGCTCAGATAGATCACACGCTGGTTAGTCGAGCCACGCAGCGCACAATCGGGCACGTTGAGCTCGTCTACGTACGGACCGTCGATCAGCACATCGATGAGGGGCTTGAGTGTCTCCCACGTATCCGCACCGATCACCTGCGGCAGCTCTTCAAACGTGAATCCGGTGTAAACGAGAATGTCGTCGTAGGCACAGCGGATTGTTGCCAGCAGCTTCACGAGCTCTGGTGCCTGCTCGAGCGGATCTCCACCCGAAACTGTCAGTCGATGCACGCCATGTTCGTGCGCCGTATCGAGCAACATCTGCGCAAGTTCATCAACGTCGACATCCTGCTCGGGCAGTTGCATCCTAAGCTCGGGCGAGATACATCCGGCGCAGTGCTTAGAACAGCCGCTAGTCCAGATTGCAATGCGCTCGCCTGGCCCCAGAGAAACGACAGGCGCGAGCATCTGGCTAACGAACATCCGAGTAATCCTCGCCGGGGTCGAGCGTACGATATACGGCAGACGTGCGCGCGAGCGAACAGCCACACTCTTCACAGCCATCCCCGACCTTTGCGCGCTCATCGGCAACAAGGTGTAGACGACCACACTCGGGACACTCGACAAACCAGCCCTCAATGCCGGCAGACGGACTGGCGGCTGGCACGGCAGATGCCGTAGCGGGCGCAACGGTCGCAGGCTGCGGCGCGACCGCCGTCTGAGCCTGCGTGGGCTGCACCGCAGGAGGCTCCTCCACGGTAGCCCTCAAACGCAGCTGGGCAAACTCCCCGGATGTCGCCGGGATTAGCAACACGTCATCGGTATGAATCTGCTGGGGTACGCCGGGAGTCAAATAAAGAATCTGGCTGCCGCGCATAAGAGCCGTTCCATTATTGGAACCCTCGTCGGCAACCAACCACGCGCCCTGTTCAAAGCGAACGCTGGCATGCTGCCGAGATATTGCAAAATTCGACGCCATACTGGGAAACGCATTGCGCCCAAGCACGGTCATGCCCGTGAGACGCAGCTGCTCACCCATGGACGGGTCAATGAGCACAAGCGCAGGAACCGAAGACGCAGCAGCGGCGCTCGCTGCGGGTTGAGGCGCAGGTATAGACATGGGGGTAGGCTGCGGCATCGACATGGCCGCGGGCTGCTGCGCGGGCGCAGGCATCGGTTGTGGGGTGGACATCGGTTGTGGCACGGGCGCGCGCTGAGGCACAGGCGCGGGTACCGGCTGCGACGCGGGCACGGGAACAGACTGATACACCTGCTGGGACGCAGACTGTTGAACCTGTGGTGCACCGCCCATCGAAGAAGTCGCAGGATAGACGGCGGGCGCTGGACGTTCACCGCTTGGTGCAGCGAAGTCTTGCACCAGAGCAGCAGGCGTCGACGGCACAGGCGCTACGCCGGCGGGACGCGGAGCGCCGCATTCCTCGCACATATCGCGCTCGTCATCATTATCAAAACCGCATTCTGGGCATTCCCATGTCATGGTTTACCTCATTTCCCTTTGCTTGAGCTGACTTGCTTGACGGCGATTACGCAGGCGACGCTCCGCATCTGCGGAAGGCGTGGGCGGCACGTAATCGTGCGGATGGATCTCGACGGCGGCAGCAGGATTCGCGGCCTGCGTGGTCAATCCTGCACCCTCGGCCGGAACGGTTACGCCATAGGCTTTAAGATCCTCTTCGAACTGTTTGTAGAAGTCGCAGAACTCAATCTGGTCCCTATAGACCTTCTCGACAGTCGTTTGATCCTGCGGCTTCATGTCCTTGATGATGGTCGGATTATCGGGATCCTCAGAAAACTCCTCGGGGTTGGCTGCAACAACGCGGATGATGAGTCGATCCCTTTTCGTACTGCGCAAAAGGGCAATGGCCTTGTTCTGCTTGGTGTCAAACATCAATCGCCAGGGCTTTCCCGAACCCTCCATAACGGCATAGCGAGTAACGTTGATACCGCGAGCAGCCATGACCTCGTTGATAGAACGCTCGATATAGTCGTCTTTCATAGCATTGGCAAGGGCAGCCTCCGCTTCGTCGTTTGCGGCATAGACATCTACGATCTCGTGCAATTGCTTAAGCGGCAGATTCTTTCCGTAACGGTTGTTGGCACGTTCGATGCGAGCGCGATACTCTTCATAGACTCGGTGCCTCTCGCCCGATTCATACGTGGCGTTTTTTACTACGTATTCAAAATCATTCATCATCTTCATCGCCGCTAGGCGATCATCGACGCGCGAATCAGGCCCAAGTGCATCAAAAGCAGCGCGGACGCTCTCAAACTTCGCAGAGATACGGTTACGGAGGGGAATATCGAGCGCCTCGTCCTGCATAAGCGGCGTAACACGCCCCGCCCAAGTCTCAAACGCGCGAGCCGCTTCTTCGAGCGACCCTTCCTCTTGTTTGGTCGTTGATTCGGTAAGGTAGCGAAGCGCCTTCTTCAGATCCACGCCGCCGCCGGGACCAACAACATAATTCGTAATTTCCGCGACATGCTGGGCGCGAAGGCGCTCGGCAGTCTGCACAGCCTTGAGTTGAGCTTGCGACTGCTGAACGAACTGCTCTCTATGCGCTTCCGAAACCGTTGAGGGCAGTAGGGCGCTAATCTCCCCGAGCAGAGCCGGAATCTTAGCGCGAACCGTTTCGGCGTAGCGCATGTTTACCGCCTGCATTCCACTGGGCATATTGTCCAATGCCTCTTGGGAAAAAGCCTCGATACGAGTATTGATCAACCGATCAAAGTATGCCGAAACCGAACCATCGGTGTCTTCGATCTTAGAAAGCGCTTTGGCTTTTATTCCAGCCAGAGAGCTCTTATATGACTGAATGGCCGCTTCAACGCGTTCCCGCTCCAAGTCTGCCGGGCTTTTGCTACGCTGTGCCCAAACAAACTCATCCTGCTCTCGCGTGGTCATCTGGTTCCACTGTTCCCGCGTGATTCCATATGATGCGCTGAATGAATAGCTCATATCGTTCCCCTGATTGCCGACTTTAATTGACCTATTTCTACCGCCGCTTTGCGCGATTCTGTTGCGCAACATTGGCGAGTGGCAGATTTGTCGATGTTGCGCAACAGAAGGCGGCGGCTAGCGCATATCCTGCTAAATGGAAGAAAGGATGAAAGCGCGCCATGACCGGTTCTTACGAAGAAGTTCGACTCGTCAAGTTTCATACGCCAGCACTGCTCTCCGAGCGCGAGCAGGCTGCGGCACGGCGTCGCTTTTGCACGCTTCTCGTCCCGCCGCAAAAGGGCGGCTTTGGCGGCAACGCCTATGTCCGCCGCGTCCAAAGCGGCGATCGCGCCTTTGAGCTCGCGCTTAAGATGCCGCGCCCCGACGCCCAGCCCGAGCAAGAACAGCTCAACCGGGAAACCCTGGAAGAGGAGTACCGCACACTCTCCGTCGTATCCAACCTAAGGGGTTTTCCCGACGTCTACGGTTTTGGCTATACGGCAGACGGAACCCCGGCGCTGCTTATGGAATGGGTTGACGGCGTCTCGCTTCTTGATGCACGGCCCGCCCTGAGTGATGGGGCTGCAACCTGCCCCGGCGATATCGTCGCTGCGCTGGGCCTGAGCGTGCTCAAGATCATCTTGTCCACGCAATCGCTCGACACGCCCTTTGTCCACCGCGACCTCTCTATGCGTAACATCATGTTGCGCCACGATCGCATTCCGCTACAGGAGCAGGTATCGAGTGGCTACTTTGACATTTGCCTCATCGACATGGGCAGCGCCAAGCTGGTTAAGCCCGACTTTTCCTTTACCGTCGACGTCAACGCCTTTCGCGGTGCCACGCCAGCATATGCGGCACCCGAAATGCTGGAGCGCTTTAAGGCCGACCCCGGCGCGCGGGACAATCCCGCCGTCGACATCTATGCGCTGGGAAGCATCCTCTACGAGCTTTATTGCGGGCACGCGCCCTTTGAGGCGGAGCTCAGACGTTCCGGAGACCACGCACGTCTTAAGCGCACCGTAGAGCCCCAGCCCCTTGCTCCCGCAAATCCCCGCGAGCAGGGCTTGATCAAAGCGATTATGGCCTGTCTGGCGGTATCGCAAGGCGCTCGTCCTTCGGCAAACGAACTCGCGGCGCGCCTTGAGCCTTTTGCGCGCACGGGTGCGCCGCAAAAGCGCCGGCCCGTGGCGGATCGCGGCAGTGCTACCGCCTTGGTAGACGCCACCACCCCCGCCCGCACGATTGCAAGCGCGCAGCCCGCGTCTCGGCCAACCCCATCCACCGAGACGGTCCGCAGCGCCGAGTCCATGCGTCGCGCGCGCCTCGCCGTCAAGCGTCAACGTTCGATGGCACTCACGATGGTGATCGTCGCCTTTGTGGTGATAGTGGTTATACTCGCCATCGCATCCGCCGGCATGCTTTAGCCGGCGGCAATACCAAGGCCGGTCAATAGACCCCCCGCATGAAAAAAGCGGTGGCGGACGCAGCTCTCGATAAAGCCGCACCCGCCACCGCTTCACGCATCGCATACAGGCAGCACTAGGAGATCAAAAGCTCAAAGGAATCCGTAATGCGCGTTCCCATGTTAACGGCACCGTCCCCCGATTCGACCGTGGTATTCAGGTAGTACTTGCCGTTCTTCTTTTTTGGCACACCCGCCACCGTAAGGTCGCAGTCTTCCTCCTCAACGGGAAGCGAGAACTCAAAGCCCTTGTTCCTGACAAACGTTCCGGTGACGTCCGTATAGGTGCGATAGACATCACCATCGGACTGGGAGACGGTTTTTTCGGCGTTATAGGTATCGTGCGCATGCAGCGTGGCCGAGATGTCTGCAACCGCTTCGCCGGAATCGCTGATGCTCTTAAACACAATCACAAGGTCGTTTTTGCTCGCGCCGTAGCAAGTATGGCCCCAAGAGTTGCCCGTCTCCTTAAGTGCCCCGCGCCACGTGGTGTTGGCAAAGCTCGTGGGCTTATCGATGTTGAGCTTCGCCGTGCTACCAGAGGTCGTGGTGGTCGACGAGGTCGCATTGCCCGTCGTGGAAGAGCCCTCGGCATCGGAGCTGGCGTCCTCGCCGTTCTTGCTTGCGGTCTTGAGCTCCGCCTTAGCATCCTTTAGATCGGCCTTGGTCTGGTCGAGATCGTCTTGCGTCTTTTTGAGCTCGTCCTTGGAAGATTCAAGCTGCTCCTTGAGCTTTTGGATCTGCTCGGTGTTTTGCGGATGGGCCAAGCCGTAGGAATAGCCCGCCCAGCCGGTTCCGGCACACAAGGCAGCCACGACAATAACGCCAGCAGCGATGGCGGGCGCATACGACTTACCTAGGCGTTTACGCGCCAGCTTGTACTCCGCCTTTGCCGTCTTGAGGCTCTCGCGGTCCTGCTCGAGCTGCTCTTCCTCGCTTAACGGCGTGGAATCAAGGTCGGCATGGTAAGCCGGCTGGGTCTCCACGTCATCAATCGTGGTGCCAAAGTCGGACAGAGGATCGACCACACGGGTGGCAGTGGAATCGGGTTCGGGCGCGGCAGGCTCAGGCGTTGCGGAACTCGGCGCCGGCTGCGAATCGGCTAGCGGAGCGTCGTCCGTTTTAGGCAACTCCACCGTTGCCGCCGTGGCTGCCTCGCCATCTCGCCACGAAAAGGCCGGACTCTGCGACACGGTCTGGGGTGTGGTGTAGGGGTCTTCGGGGGCCGACGCCGCCGGCGCGGCATCGGCAAGAGGCGATCCGCACTCGGAGCAAAAACTAGCGTCATCGGGCAATAATGCACCGCAATAAGGACATTCCATGGAGCACAACCTCTCAAATGTATCGTTTGCAACCATCCTGCAATTTGGTGTGTATGCCCTATAATGTCTCAACAGTTATGTAAAGCGTTGCGCAACATTTTTTGAGTCGACATGCTCAGGCGCAGTCAATTCCTATCATGTTTGCTGTACGTCATCGAAGTTATCTAGGGAGGCGACCATGGCGGCGGAAACACCGTGCTCGGTCCTCTACAACGATATCCGCTCGTTTGGCGGTCTTAAGCATCTCGAGATCGCCCGCATGCTCATTAACGGCAACTCATATGCGGGCAGCGCCCTACTCGACAAATGTTCCACCAACCGCTCGTATCTCACTCGCTACATTGTCCACCGCGAGCCCGATCAGTGTGCGCCGGGTATCTACAACGATTTCACTGTCTCTACGCTTAACCTAGCCGCCGCTATCGGTAACAAACTTGGTGGTGGCGAGCGTGCCTACCAGGAGCTATCTGACCATTACAGCGGCCCTGCAGCTCAAGCGATGATGTCGATTCTCGCCGAGTATGGCCTCGATAATCGCCTCTACGCCAACGCCTTGGGGCGCATTCGCAGCTCCGACGACCACAGCCCCCGCGAAAAGAGCACGCTCTTCCTGATGCTCTTTGTGGCGACGGGTGCACTTGCCGATCCCGCCCAGGGCGTAGCAACCGTTGAGCGTTTTTGCGATAGCAAGACAGGCGGGCACTTTGGCACCACCGAGACCACCGTCGGCCGTGGTTTTTTGAGCAGCTTAGATCAGCCGCGCACCGTCGCCCCCAATCTCGGCTTGCTTAGGACGCACGCCGGAAACAGCGTTGACATGCAGATCCACCCACTCTCACGCGACCCTCGCGGCACTGTAATTGGCTCTTTGCCCAAAACCTCGCCCAGCATTACCGATGTAGGCGCCGACGCATCGCGCGAGCATCTCCGGATTTGGCTCGAAGGCGGACGCTGGTACGCCCAGGGACTTGGATCGACCAACGGCACCGTCCTCGAATCGGGCGCGGGCGACGGTGACATCGTGATTGAGCCGCCGCGCGACCAACGCGAGCCCGGCAAGGTCTATCCTCCGGTGGAAATCGAAAACAGCGACAGGCTCCATCTGGGTCTTTACACGACATTCCTTGTCATTGTGGACTAGCGCGGGCGGCGATCGAAAAACGGTCGCCGCCCGTCTTTCGTCTTCTACCTTCTGCGTCGTAAACGACAATACTCAGCGGCATACGTCGGCAGTGCGGCTATCATGGTGCTTTACCAATAGCCGCACTGCCGACGCATACGTGCGGCAACCCATGCCAGACAAAGGAACGCCATGGATACTACCGATAGCGCCTATGGCGACAAGCTCATCCGTCTCGACACGTTCGACACCGCCGTGGCGGTCGACCCCAGCGCCGAGGACGACGCCAAGCGCCGGTTTATGACGCTCATTCTTCAAACGGCCCATCGCAGCGACGGCAACATCGGCCACGTGCTGCGCGCGACCAACACCAACGGCGAGGTCTTTGCCGTCAAGTTGCTGGCAGACAACGCCATCCTTTCCAGCCAAGCCCCCAACCGCTCCGCCGAGCAATCGGCCGCGCACCTTGCCAATACCGCCGCTCTGTTCGAGGAGTACCGTCACCTGTGCACCGTCTCGCACCTGCGCGGGTTCCCGCGTGTCTATGGCTACGGCTCTTGCGAGGACGACCCGCTCATCCTCATGGAGTGGGTCGAGGGCACCTCGCTCAAGCAGGCGCTGCCCTTGCTTCCGCACGATACCTCGGGCGGGTTAACCACCCAGATGGTCGCCGCCGTCGGAAACGCCGTGCTTCGTGCGCTCTTGATGACCCAAGGCCTTGTGAATCCGGTCGTTCACCGCGATCTTTCGCCCGCCAATATCATGTTCCGCACCACCAGCCGAACGCTCGAGCAGCAGATTGCCGATTGCTCCTTTGACCCCTGCCTCATCGACATGGGCTCCGCCACTATGGCCCTCGGCGATGACACGATCACCCGGCGCGCCGACATCTGGCGCTTTGCCACGCCCGCATACGCCGCACCCGAAATGCTCACGCAGGACATCGAAGGCATCGCGGCCCTTCGCCGCTCGCCCGCCATCGACGTCTATGCGCTTTCGAGCATTCTGTACCAGCTCTACAGCGGTCGTAAACCGTTCGATGTCGAGTCGACGGGCGCTGCGGCAACCGGCTCGTTCTATCTCATAAAGACCAAGACCAAGCCGGCGCCGCTCGAGCCGCGCTGCGATGGCGACGAAACGCTCGTCCAGATCATCATGAAAGGCATCTCGGTCGAACAGGGCGATCGCCCCACCGAGCAGCAGATGCTCGAGGCGCTCTCGGCATACCTCCCCGCTGCAGAATCTGAGGGCCGCGAGGGCGCGGGCAATGACGCCGTGATCGACATCGACTCCGGTACGCACCTTAAGGTCGACGTCGCCGGCGAGCGCGCGCGAGATATTCTGGAACAGGCCCGACATGATGCCATAACCCGCCGCCGCTTTATTATCGGCGGCGTCGTTGCAGCCGTTGCGGGGCTCGGCGTCATTGGCGCGGCAACCCATGGCTTTGGCATCCCCGACTACCTGGACGGCATCCGCAGCTCGCTTGACGACTACACTTGGGATCAGCTGCAGGAGATTTCGCTCAAGATCAAGGCCGCCGAGACCCGCAGCGAGGCGCGCGAGATTGCCAAGCGCTACCACCTGCTCGACACCGATGGGCATATCCCCTATCCGTGCACCAAGCGCGTAACGCTCACCAACGGGCTGGAGGTCGGCGCGCAACTTGTGGGCATCCGCCACGACGAGCTTTTGGACGGGACGGGCAAGGCCGGACTGACGTTTATATTCGATGCGGGCATTGCCGAGCGCGACGCTGCGGCTGAGCCGCCGAGCGCCGGCTGGGCAGATTGCGAGCTGCGGGCATGGCTCGACGGCGACGGTCTTAAGCTGCTGCCCAACGAGCTGCGCGCGCTTATTAAGGCCGTCAAGAAGACCTCAAACAACGTGGGCGCCGCCAGAACCGCTTCGTGTCTGAGTGAGCTGCCCGCGACGCTCTGGCTGCCCGCCATGGTCGAGCTGTCCGGCGTGCAGCCGCCCGATTCGTTTGCCGAGGACTATCACTACCTGGCAGACATCTACAACGGCGAAGGCAAGGAGTACCAGCTCTTCCACGAGCTCAAGGTGAGCCCGTATTCCACCAACTCGACCATGGTGCGCCAGTGGAAGGGCAAGGACGCCTGCTGGTGGGAGCGCACGGTGAGTCCCGACACGTCGGAGGTAAAGGGCACGGTCTACATAAACCGCGTGGGCTACGACGGCGACGTGTTTATGTACGCCACCCCCGCGGACAAGCCAAGCAAGCGTACCTGCGTGATCCCCGGGTTCTGTATCTAGGGGACGGGCGTCTTGCCGTGACGGGACCCCTCCCCGGCAATTGTCTCGATCTGTAACACTAGCTCGGCAGATACAGGTCTAGATGTTACAGAACGAGACAAACCCCCGCCCCGCGAGACAGCATCTCAATCTGTAACAGTAAGGGGTTAAAAACCTCTCTAGATGTTACAGATCAAGACATTTGAGTTGACCGCGGGCAGTCTGTCTCGATCTGTAACATCTAGCAGGCAAAACGGTCCCCAGATGTTACAGATCGAGACATTAGACTGGCTACGGTCCGCCGAACTGGCTGTCACCTCGACCAATAACAGAATGTCATACATTTTCATCTCCACTAGACACCCCCAGGGGGTATGGGTGTATAGTATCGGCAAGTTAACATTTCTGACACTACGTCACAGAAAGGAGAAGCCATGGCTCAAGATAAGTTCGACGTGGGTGGCATGACGTGCGCCGCCTGCCAGGCACACGTGGATCGCGCCGTCAGCAAGCTCGACGGCGTCCAAAGCGTCGCAGTCAATCTGCTCGCCGGCTCCATGCTGGTCGACTACGACCCCGCGCAGGTCACCCCCGACGACATCTGCACCGCCGTCGACCGCGCGGGCTACTCGGCATCGCCCGTCAGCGCGGGCACCGAAGCCGCCCCGAGCGGCAGCGCGCAAGCCAGGTCCGGCGCCGCCCATATGGAGTCGCCCACCAAAAAGTTGGAGGTCGCCGCCTCCGCCATGCGCACCAGACTCATCATCTCAATCATCTTCCTCATCCCACTGTTCTACATAGGCATGGGACACATGCTCGGCTGGCCGCTGCCCGGCATCTTCACCGACCATACGCACAGCATGACGCTCGCGCTCACCGAGCTCGTCCTGCTCATCCCCATCGTCTACGTCAACGACGCGTACTTTATCAACGGCTTCAAGTCGCTTATACACGGCGCGCCCACCATGGATGCGCTCATCGCGGTCGGCGCCACCGCATCCATCGCCTGGTCGCTCTACGCCATGTTCATCATGGCCGACCAGCTGGCCGCCGGACAGGTCCACGAGGCCATGATGACGGGCATGGACAACCTGTATTTTGAGAGCGCCGGCACGATTCTGTCACTCGTCACCATGGGCAAGTACCTCGAGACGCGCAGCAAGTCTAAGACCGGCGGTGCGATCGAGGCGCTGATCGACCTTGCGCCCAAGACCGCGACCGTCGTGGCCGAGGACGGCGCCGAGACCACCGTCGACGTCGATGCTATCCTGCCCGGTCAGGTGCTGCGTGTACGTCCCGGCGAGTCCATCCCCGTCGACGGCGTGGTGCTCGAGGGTGCCTCGGCCGTCGATGAGAGCGCGCTTACCGGCGAGTCCATCCCCGTGGAAAAGACCGCCGGCGACACCGTCAACGCCGCCACGGTCAACCGCACTGGTTCGTTCACCTTTCGCGCTACGCGCGTGGGCGCCGACACGTCGCTCGCCAAGATTATCCAGCTTGTGGAGGACGCCAATGCCACCAAGGCGCCCATCGCCCGCATGGCCGACAAGGTCGCCGGCGTGTTCGTGCCCGTGGTGTTCGTGATCTCGGCCGTGACCTTTGTGGCTTGGATGGTTTTGACCGGAAGCATCAACGAGGCGCTCACCTCCGCCGTCGCCGTGCTGGTGATTAGCTGCCCGTGCGCGCTGGGCCTGGCCACGCCCGTCGCCATTATGGTCGGCACCGGCAAGGGCGCCGAGATGGGCATTCTGTTTAAGAGCGCCGAGGCGCTGGAGAACCTGCGCAGCGTGGGTACCGTGGTGCTCGACAAAACGGGCACCGTCACCCGCGGCAAGCCGGCTGTGACCGATATCGTGGTAGCCACGCGCGCCGATGGCTCGCCCGCCATGAGCGAAAAGGCGCTGTTCAAGCTGGCCGCCGCGCTGGAGCGCTCGAGCGAGCACCCGCTGGCCGAGGCGATTATGGCCGAGTGCGAAGCGCGCGGAATTGTCGCGCGCATGGTCGAGGACTTTGCCGCCGTGCCCGGACGAGGCGTTACGGCACGCGAGGGGCAGAATGTCATCGCAGCCGGCAACGTGCGCCTGATGGACGAGTTGGGCGTTACCGTGCCCGCGGGTCTTGCCGAGCAATATGCCGCCGAAGGCAAGACGCCGCTGTTCTTCGCCAAGAACGGCGAGCTTGCCGGCACCATCGCCGTGGCCGATGAGGTCAAGGAGACGAGCGCCGCCGCCATCGCCGCGCTGCGCGAGCTCGGCGTCGACGTGCGCATGCTCACCGGCGACAACCGCGTGACCGCCGAGGCCATCGCCCGCCGCGTGGGACTGGGCCGCGAGCAGGTTATTGCCGACGTGCTGCCCGCCGACAAGGAGCGCCACGTGCGCGAGCTGCAGGATGCGGACGGCAAGGTCGCCATGGTGGGCGACGGCATCAACGACTCCCCTGCCCTGGCGCGCGCCGACGTGGGTCTTGCCATCGGCACCGGCACCGACATCGCCAAGGAGGGTGCCGACGTGGTGCTCATGCGCAGCGACCTCATGGACGTCGCCCGTGCCATCGAGCTATCACGCGCCACGATCCGCAACATCAAGCAGGACCTGTTCTGGGCGCTGTTCTACAACGGCATCGGCATTCCGCTGGCGGCGGGCGTGTTCTTCCCCCTCACCGGTTGGCAGCTCTCGCCGATGTTCGGCGCCGCGGCCATGAGCTTGTCGAGCGTGTGCGTCGTAAGCAATGCTCTGCGCCTGAAATCCTTTAAGCCCAAGACGGCGCACTGATGCACCCGACCTTGCCCCTCAAACCGTCGCTCGCGTACCCAAGTACGCTTCGCTCCTCTTTCGGGGCAATCTCGGGCACCTCAGCGCACCTTTAAGATGACGCTGTTCACGACTAAACTGTCAGATAATCTCAATCGATAAGGAGTACACCCATGCGATACACAATCAAGACTTCCGGCCTTATGTGCGGCCACTGCGACGCCACCGTCGAGACGGCGTTGCTCAACGTTGCCGGCGTGACCGACGCCGACGCCGATCACGAGACCCAGACCGTCCAGGTAGAGTGCGCCGACACCGTGACCGCCGAGCAGCTCGCCGCCGCCGTCGAGGGCGCCGGCGAGAAGTTCCACGCCCTGTCCGTAACCGCCGCGTAACGACCCACGCGCACCCCGACCAGAAACGAGGACCCGCCATGATGGCAGACCATAAATCGGTGACCCGCATGCTCAAGACGGCACGCGGTCAGATCGACGGCATCCTGCGGATGGTCGAGGAGGACCGCTACTGCGTCGATATTTCCACGCAGCTCATGGCAACGCAGGCGCTCATTGCGCGCATCAACGCCGACGTGCTCAAGGCGCATATCGAGGGCTGCGTGACTTCGGCAATCGAATCGGGCGACGAAGACCTCAAGGCCGCCAAGCTCGCCGAGATCGAACGCGTCGTCGACAAGCTCTCCAAGTAATTGGGCATTGGGGACGGACTGCTTTGCACCTTCTTGGTGCATCGGGGACAGGTATGTTTGCACCACCTTGGTGCAGATTGACCTGTCCCCCTTGCTCTAAATCGGGTATAAAGGCGTGCAGCATATCGAACGAAAGGCAATTTGCATGAATGACTTTATGAAGGGCCGCAATGGTGCCGATGAACTCACCATCGTGATGGGTTTTGCCGGCATTGTCATCGCGATGATCGGATCGATAGCCCACATCCAGTGGCTCAGCTGGATTGCCATCGCCGTAATCGTGATTGGCGTGCTGCGCGGCCTGTCCAAAAACATCGACGCACGTCGCAAGGAAAACGCGGCCTTTGTCGCCGCGACCGCGAACGTCCCCGGCTTGGGCAAGTTCGTCGCCAGCTTGGGCGGTGGAATTGCAGCGGCCGGCACCTCGCGCGCGGCTGGAACGAGCAAGGAAGACTTTGAGCGTGCCAAGCGCACGGCCAAGAAGATGTGGAAGGGCCGCAAAACTACGGCATACCTCAAGTGCCCCAACTGCGGCCAGATGCTCTCCGTCCCCAAGGGCAAAGGCAAGATCCGCGTCACCTGCCCCAAGTGCCACGCCAAGATGGAAACCCGCTCCTAGCGCCCGCACGCGGGACAAATTAATCAGGTTTGTTTGTCCCAAATCTTAAGTATTTGTTCGATAAAAAAGCCGAGGCCTCGTGTTGAGACCTCGGCTTTTTGTATGCGGCAACGGAGCTGCACCTTTGTCACATCTACGCCACACCGTCGCGGGCCAGCTCCTCAGCCAGCGCTTCGGCAGGCATGGCCATAATCGCGTCGAGCTCGGCGTCCACCTCGGGAATACGCTTCACCTTGAGCTTGCGTACCAGATCACCGCGACACATCACATGCGTCGGCTCACGCAGAGTGCACAGGTCATCGAGCGGATTCTTGCGCGTCACCAGGATATCGGCCGCCTTGCCGCACTCGATCGTGCCGGTCTCGCTGCCCAGGCCCAGCAGCTCGGCATTGACCTGCGTGGCCGTGTGCAGCGCAAAGGCGTTGCTCACGTCAACGTACTTGGCAAAGTAAGCCACCTCGCGCCACATGTCGTACTGCGTCACGAACGGGCAGCTTGAGTCCGTGCCCAGGCCCACCTTAATGCCAGCTTCCAGTGCGGCACGGGCGCTCTCGATGATGCCCGAGCACACGATGTCGCCGTTCTTCTTTTGCGTGTCGGTCGAATGGGTCTTTTCCGGATCGAGCAGTACAAACGGCAGTGCGGGGCTGATCGTGCAGGTCACGCTCGGCGCGCGTCCCTCGAGCTGTGTTCCCGCGGCGCCGCGGTACAGCTCCAGAATCTCAGGCGTCAGCGGAGCGCCGTGCTCGATTGTGTCGACGCCGGCCTGAAGCGCGGCCTTCACACCTTCGGCACTCTCGACATGGGCCATAACCGGAAGGCCGACCTCGTGCGCCGCCTTGCACGCCGCCGCGGCGACATCGACCGGCATGCGCAGCACACCCGGCTCGCCCACCTCGGTCGCGTCGAACACGCCACCCGTCACGAACAACTTGATGACGTCGGCGCCGCGCGCATACAGGTCGCGCACCTGCTCGGCTGCCTCGGCGGGAGTATTGGCCACCTGTGCGAACAGACCCGCGCCGTGGCCGCCCGGCACCGTAACGCCCGTGCCCGGCGCCACCAGACGCGGGCCCTGATACTTGCCGGCGTCGATGGCGTCGCGCACGGCGATGTCGGCAAACAGCGGGTCGCCCGCGCCGCGTACCGTGGTCACGCCGCTCGCCAGCTGCTGCTGGGCGCTGCCCTTGAGGATATGACGAACGATGGCGCGGCCCACGGGATTATCGAGCTTCTTCATGAGCGCGCCCGCATCGCCCGCCGAAACCGGCTTGCCCGAGCCGCACAGATGCACGTGCATGTTGATGAGACCGGGCATGAGGTACGCACCGGCCAGATCGATAACCTCGGCACCCGCTGGTGCCTGCGCCACGGCGCTCGGGCCAATCCAGGTGATGACGCCGCGCTCAACAGCCACGGCCATATCGGGCTGCGGCTCCATATGCTCCGAACCATCCAGAACGGTCGCATTGATAAACAACTTGGGACGATCGGCAGACGCCATATCGGGCCCCCTCCCTCGATTAACATGAACATTTGTCCATTATCGCCCAGCGCGGCAGGATCGCTGCGGACATATCGGTTAACGGAGAAAAGAGGGGGGCGCAGGGATGGGCGCGGCCGATACGGCTCCACCCCAGCCGTGACCGCGACCACGAAACATCTCGATCCGTAACAGGAATACCGGGTTTTGCCCTCCAGATGTAACAGAACAAGATCTTTCGGCAGCGGCCCAACCCTTTGTCTCGATCTGTAACAGGTAAACCGGTTTTCAGCCGCCAGGTGTTACAGATTGAGATAATTCATCGGCAGCCAACCTTCCGTCTCGATCTGTAACAGTTACGAACCAGAATTGGCTCCAGATGTTACAAATCGAGACATTCGGACAGTCCCGTGCCCGTTCATCTCAATCTGTAACAGCTACGGCCCCAAACTGCCTCCAGGTGTTACAGATCGAGACAAACCCTCTCAGCGCCCGTACCACTGACGCCTCCATTCCTCAGCCAGATCCGCCCGCTGCGGAATACCCGCCAGCCTCATCTTCCCGACCAGCTTCCCCGGGTCTTTGAGCTCATCGAACGTAAACCGAAGCACCTTGTGTCCGAGCATTGTCAGATGAGATTCTCGCTGGCGCTCCGCCACAAACGGGTCGACGGACTTCCGGCCATCGCCGGCCTGCAGCGTATACTTCCCCTTCCCGTCCAGCTCGCCGATGACGCACGTCCCGTTCTCGAACCGCCAGAAATAGTCGACGCGAAACGCTTGGCTCGGATCGAGCGGATCGCGAAACTCCACCTGAAGCTCCGGCACCGAAAAGCCGTACGCAATAAAGAACGCCCGGAAGCGCGACTCGCCGCCGTTTTCGGACAGCCCGTCCGCATGCGATGCGATCACCTGTGCTCTGCGATGGCCACGCCGACCATCGCAATCGGCGCGAAGCCGCTCACATAGTTCATCGCGCGACGAACCCTTCGCCCGCAAGGCAGAATCGGCAATCGCCAGCCCATACGAAAACGGCGCCCGCAACAGACAATCCTCCACCGTGCGCCAAAACGGCGTCACCCGCACACCGTCGATGCGCTCAAGTGCACCCGCCGCCTGCGGACGCAGCAACCTGCACCCACCGCTCAACGGCGCAGAACAGCCCGTCTTAACAAGAAAACGCGGGCCGAGCAGATCATTCGGCACCTCCAGGCCCCACACGAGCGCCGCATCGTATCCCCAGAACGCCCAATCAGGATGAAAATCCGCAAGCCCCTTGATAGTCTGCAGCGCCCGCTCCGGCGGCGTCAGCAAATCCCAATCATGTTGAAAACAGAACAGATACGGCTCGGGCTCCGCGATATCGTCGGTCCCCACATGGCGCCGCAGCCACATGAGCTCGGCATTGTCGTGGGTTGCGAGCAGCGCGCCCTGCTCCCCCGCCTCCGTGAGCCGAGCGAGCATCCTGTTTCGTGCCAATGTGTTACGAGTCGTATGTTTGTGTTCGCGGACAGTATTGGACACTTCCATCACCACCAATTCTGGCAAACGAACCATTACTGCCATTGCCGCCACTGGTAAACGTCTCAATCTGTAACAGGAAGACGACATCTAAGCCTCCAGATGTTACAAATCGAGATCTTTCGGCAGCGATCCAATCCTTTGTCTCAATCTGTAACAGGTAGACCGGTTTTCGGCCTCTAACTGTTACAGATTGAGATTTTGTATCGACGGTCGACCCTCAATCTCAATCTCAATCTGTAACGATTAAACCGATTTTTGGCCGCTAGATGTTACAGATCGAGACAAAGCCAGGGGCAGCGGCACATCGCCAACCCCACTCCCTACTCCCATTCCTGCTCGTAGATGTTGAGCGACCTTACGTACCGCCCCTGGGCTCCCATGATGTCGCGGACCAGGCGCAGGTAAAAGCTGATGCACGAGGTGTCAAAACCGTCCTGTAGATCCTCCGGATGCACCGCGCCCGGCCCATCGACTGCCGTGTCACTCAGGCGCGCAATGTCGTACAGATAGAGCTGCCCCGCCGTCAGCCAGACATCGTCCACGCACGCGAGGCGCACCGCGATCGCGCCATCGCTCCAATGCTCCTTTTGCACGATATGCGGGTCGTAGACATCAAAGCGGCGGTCAGTGCGCGTATCCTTCAGCACGACCATGCCAGTCGCGGGATCCTTGTCCAAAATGCCAAAGCGCGAAAAGTACTGCGTATCGCGCACCTGCTTAAGTCGCTCGAGCGAAGCGGGCGAAATTGACGCCGGCGGCTCGTCAACATACAGTTCGAGCAGCGTCGCGCCATGGTGATAGGGGCGCTCGAACAGCAGCCAATCGGTAAATGCCATGTTATAGGCCATGATTTCGTTTTGTGAGGGCTCGGTGCAATAGCCGAGCCACGGATCGACGATAATCTCGAATTGCTCGCGAGCCGGCTCCAGGAATTGAAACTTCCGCAGCATCCAAAAATGAGCCATATCGGCAATATCGTTGCCGACGGCTTCGGCCAACTGCGCTCGGTCTAAAACGTGGTCAGTCATGGCATCCTCCTCAAACTGATGGACCTCAATTTGAGCTTACGAGGAGGGCAGACAACCGTGGCCAGCACGGGCAAAATGGGCCTCCGGCTGCAAACCAGATGCTGACCAAACACTTGACGGAACACTTGACCGAATGAGCGCACTGCAAAGAAACCGCAGGTAGGCATAGACAGCGAACCCGCTCTTTTGAGCCGCGCCACCCAGGCCACCACAGAAACAGCAGAGCACCGCAACCGCAAACGTCGACGAATGAACACTCACACGTCGACAAATGAACAGGCACCCCGCAAAGAGTGTCCCCAACGACTAGACAAAAAAGAACGTCCCCAATGACCAGTCATCGGGGACGTTCTTAAATGACTACTTTACAGTGCCAGCGCGTCGGCGACTTCTGTGGCGCAGGCGAGGGCATCGGCCATGGCGTTCACCACGAGCGAGCTGCCGTTGCGGGCATCACCCGCCACATACACCGGCGCGGCATCCGCGGCGACGCCCTCCGTGCGAGCCGCGAGATGCGAGCCCTCGGCAGCCATCACCGGCAGCGGACGACCAGCGGTGGCAACAGGCACGCTCACTGCACTGAACACACCGTGCTCCGGGCCCGTAAAACCGCAGGCGATGAGCACCAGCTGCGCCGGCACCTCGTGCTCGGAACCAGCGATGCGCTCGGGCTTTCCCGCCGACCAGTCCAGATCGACCACGCGCAGGCCCGTGGCCGCGCCCTTCTTGTCCAGCAGCACCTCGAGCGTATCCACGCCCCAGGCACGCATCTCGCCGCCCATGGCAGCAATGGCTTCCTGCTGGCCGTAGTCGGTCTTCTTAACGTTGGGCCACTGCGGCCAGGGGTTGCCTGCCGCACGCTTATCGGGCGCAGCCGGCAAGAACTCAAACTGGCGCACGCTGCGCGCGCCCTGACGCACCGCGGTACCCACGCAGTCGTTGCCGGTATCGCCGCCACCAATGACCACGACATCCAGGCCACGCGCGTCAATGGCGGGCTCGCCGCCGTCGAGCACCGAGACGGTCGAAGCCGTCAGATAGTCCACGGCGTACACCACGCCAGGCGCATCAATATTCGCGGCCGAAAGCCCACGCGGGGCACGGGCGCCGGCAGCCACCACAACGGCATCAAAGCCATCGAGCTTGGCGGCAACCTTGGGATCGCTCACGTCGGCACCCAGCTCAAACACAATGCCCAGCTCACGCATGAGCGCCACGCGGCGCTCGACCACAGACTTCTCGAGCTTCATGTTGGGGATGCCGTACATGAGCAGGCCGCCCGGGCGGTCGTCGCGCTCAAACACCGTCACGCGGGCGCCGCGACGGGCAAGCTCCCACGCAGCCACCAGGCCAGCGGGGCCGGAGCCCACCACGGCAACCGTGGACGCACCCTCCCCCGCCGGCTCAAAGCGGCGCGGGCCGCCGTTAGCCCACTCGTGGTCGCTGATCGCGCGCTCGTTGTCGTGAATCGTCGTGGGCTGGCCGTCGACCGAGCCCAGGTTGCACGCGGCCTCGCACAGCGCCGGGCACACGCGGCTCGTGAACTCGGGCATGGGCGAGGTAAGCGACAGACGTTCGGCTGCCTCGTCCCAGCGGCCGCGATACACCAGCTCGTTCCACTCGGGAATCAGGTTGTGCAGCGGGCAGCCGCTCGGGCGCGCCTTGCCAAAGCTCGCGCCCATCTGGCAAAACGCCACGCCGCACATCATGCAGCGGCTCGCTTGGGCGCGGTGCGCTTCATCGTCAAGCGCCACGTACAGCGGATCGAAATCGCGACTGCGCTCCTCCACGGGGCGAAGCTCGTGGGTCACGCGATCGATATCAAGAAAAGCACCGGGCTTACCCATGGCACTTACGCCTCCTTCTTGGTCGAAGCAACAGAGCTGGCAGCGGCGGCGGGCACAGCAGCATCCGCAGCGCCGTCCGCCACATCAAAGCGAGCGACATCGGCAGCGTCGGCACGGCCGGTCACGATGTCAAACGCCAACTCCTCGGCCTGCGCATGCGTCTTGCCCGCGCCCTCGGCGGCGGCGACAATCGCCAACACGCGCTCGTACTCGGTTGGGATGACCTTCACAAAGTGCTTGCTCATCGAGTCGAAGCTGTAGAGCAGCTTAATGCCGCGCGGGCTCTGCGTCGCGTCCACGTGCTCCTGGATGAGCTCGCGAATCTGCGCCAGCTCGTCGGCCGTCGGGGCCTTGAGCTCAACGCTCTCGTGGTTCACGCGGGCATCGAGCGTACCGTACTGGTCGTAGACATAGGCCACACCGCCCGTCATGCCGGCGGCGAAGTTCTGACCGACCTCGCCCAGAATGAGTGCCAGGCCACCCGTCATGTACTCGCAGCCGTGGTTGCCGCAGCCCTCGACCACCACGGTGGCACCGGAGTTACGCACGCCAAAGCGCTGGCCGGCCAAGCCGTTGATAAAGCCGCGGCCGCTCGTGGCGCCAAAGAACGCCACGTTGCCCACGATGATGTTCTCGTCGAACTTGTAGGTCGCACGAGGGTTGGGGCGCACCGAAACCTCGCCGCCCGAAAGGCCCTTACCAAAGTAGTCGTTGGCGTCGCCGCACACATTGAGCGTAACGCCGCGCGGCAGGAACGCGCCAAAGCTCTGACCGGCCGAGCCATCGCAATCGATGGTGATGGAGCCGGCGGGCAAGCCCTCGGGATGCGCCTTAGTCACCGCGTTGCCCAGGATGGTGCCCACGCAGCGGTTGACGTTGGCGATGTCGGCATGGAAGCGAATCGGGCGCAGGTGTGCGCGGGCATCGGCCGTGTAGGGCACAAACAGCGTGGAGTCGAGCGTCTTGTCGAGCTCGCTGTCCGCAGCCATCTGGGACAGGAAGTGACGGCCGTCGGCGCCCGGAATGTGGGCACCGAACTCGCAGGTCGCGCTCGCCAGCACGGGCGACAGATCCAGCAGATTGGCCTTGCGGTTGCCCGGCACCTCGATCTGGCGCAGGCACTCGGGATGGCCGACCATCTCGTCGATGGTGCGGAAGCCCAGGCGCGCCATGACCTCGCGCAGCTGCTCGGCAACAAAGAGCATAAAGTGCTCGACGTGCTCGGGCTTGCCGCGGAAGCCGTGACGCAGGCGGCAGTTCTGCGTGGCGATGCCGGCCGGGCAGGTGTCCTGCTGGCAGTCGCGCTGCATAAGGCAGCCCATCGAGATGAGCGGCATGGTCGCAAAGCCAAACTCCTCGGCACCCAGCAGGCAGGCGACGGCGACGTCGGTGCCGTCCATGAGCTTGCCGTCGGCCTCGAGCACCACGCGCGAGCGCAGGCCGTTTTGCAACAGCGTCTGTTGAGCCTCGGCAAGGCCGAGCTCCAGCGGCAGGCCGGCGTGCCAAATGGAATCGCGAGCAGCGGCACCCGAGCCGCCGTTGTGGCCGCTGATCAAGATCTTGTCGGCAGCACCCTTGGCAACACCGGTGGCGATGGTGCCGACGCCGGCCTCGCTGACCAGCTTGACCGACACACGCGCGCCGGGGTTGGCGTTCTTAAGGTCGAAGATGAGCTCGGCCAGGTCCTCGATAGAGTAGATGTCGTGGTGCGGCGGAGGCGAGATCAGGCCGATGCCGGGCGTGGACTGACGGACCTCGGCGATCCAGGGGTAGACCTTCTTGCCGGGCAGGTGGCCGCCCTCGCCGGGCTTGGCACCCTGGGCCATCTTGATCTGGATCTCGAAGGCGCTGCACAGGTAGCGGCTCGTCACGCCAAAGCGCGCGCTTGCCACCTGCTTGATCGCGGAGTTCTTGGAGTCGCCGTTGGCCAGCGGGGTCTCGCGACGCGGATCCTCGCCGCCCTCGCCGGAGTTGGAGCGGCCGCGCAGGCGGTTCATGGCGATGGCCATGCACTCGTGCGCTTCCTTGCTGATGGAGCCGTACGACATGGCGCCGGTGTTAAAGCGGCGGACGATGTTGAGTGCGGGCTCGACCTCGTCGAGCGGCACCGGGGTGCGACCGCTGTCGTCAAAGTCCAGCAGGTCGCGCAGGCGCACGGCGCGGCCAGTGCGGTGCAGGCGGGCGCTGTACTCCTTAAAGGTGTCGTAGCTGTCCTCGCGGCAGGCGGTCTGCAGCAGGTAGACGGTCTGCGGGTCGATAAGGTGATCCTCGCCGCCGAGCGGGCGCCACTTGGTCAGACCCAGCGTGGGCAGCTGCTCGGGCGCGGGGCTCTTAAGGATGGCGAGCGCGGCGTCGTAGCGCTCATTCTGCTCGCGCTCGACGTCCTCGACACCCATACCGCCCACGCGGCTCACCGTGCCGGCAAAGTACTCGTTGACGAACTCCGTGGTAAAGCCCACGGCCTCGAAGATCTGCGCGGAGTGATAGCTCTGCACCGTGGAGATGCCCATCTTGGACATGATGGAGACGATGCCCGCCGTCGCGGCCTTGTTGTAGTTGTCGATGCCCTGCTCGGCCGTCACGTCCAGGTCGCCGCGCGCCGCCAGGTCATGGATGCACGCATGCGCGTTGTACGGGTAGATGCCGCTCGCGGAGTAGCCCACCAGCGCCGCAAAGTCGTGCGGGGACACGGCGTCGCCGCACTCCACAACGATGTCGGCAAAGGTGCGCACGCCGGCGCGGATCAGATGGTTGTGAACGCAGCCCACGGCGAGCAGCGACGGCACGGGCACCTCGCCCGCGGCAGCACGGTCGCTCAGCACCACGATGTTCACGCCATCGCGAACCGCGGCCTCAACGTCCTCGGCAAGCTGCTTAAGCGCAGCCTGCAGCGCGCCTTCGCCCGCGTCACGGCGGTACATGGCACGGAAGCGGCGGGTCTTAAAGCCCACGCGGTCGATGGCGCAGATGCGGTCGAACTCTTCCTCGTTGAGCAGTGGGCGCTCCAGGCGCACCAGCTGGCAAGCGGCGCGGGAGTCCTCGAGTAGGTTTCCGTGGTTGCCCAGGTAGAGCGTGGTCGAGGTGACCATATGCTCGCGCAGGGCGTCGATCGGCGGGTTCGTGACCTGGGCGAACAGCTGATAGAAGTAGTCGTAGAACGAGCGCGTCTTCTTGGACAGGCAGGCCAGCGGAGCATCGATGCCCATCGAGGCGAGCGGGGCTTTGCCCTGCTGGGCCATGGGGCGCACGACCTCGTCGACGTCGTCCCAGTGATAGCCGAGCTTGGCCATGCGCACGGCGGCGGGCACCTCGGCGTCCTCGGCCGGCGTTGCCGCTGCGGGCTTGTCGAGCGCGTCGACGGTCAGCGTCTCCTCGGCGATCCAGTCGCGGTAGGGCTTTTCCTTGGCGTAACGGGCGCGCAGCTCGTCGTTGTAGATCACGCGGCCGCGGGCAAAGTCCACCTCGAGCATCTGGCCCGGTCCCAGGCAGCCGCTCGTCAGGATGTTCTCGGGGCGCACCTCGATGGTGCCCACCTCGCTCGCCAGCATAAAGCGGCCATCACGCGTCACGTAGTAGCGGGCCGGGCGCAGGCCGTTACGGTCGAGGGCGGCACCCAAGGTACGGCCGTCGGTAAAGGCGATAGCGGCAGGTCCGTCCCAGGGTTCCATGAGCATGGACTGGTAGGCGTCGTAGGCGCGGCGCTCCTCACTCAGGCTGTCGTTGTGGTCCCACGGCTCGGGCAGCAGCATGGATGCGGCGCGAGTGAGCGGACGACCGTTCATGACCAGGAACTCGAGCACGTTGTCCAAAATCGCGGAGTCGGAGCCCTCGCGGTTGATGATGGGCATCACGCGCTCAAGATCGTGCTGCAGCACGGGGCTGTACAGGTTGGGTTCGCGGGCGCGAATCCAGTTGACGTTGCCCTTGAGGGTGTTGATCTCGCCGTTGTGGATGATAAAGCGGTTGGGGTGCGCGCGCTCCCAGCTGGGCGTGGTGTTGGTGGAGTAGCGCGAGTGGACGAGCGCCACGGCCGTCTTGACGGCGGCGTCGTTGAGGTCGATGAAGAAGCGGCGCATCTGCGTGGCGACGAGCATACCCTTGTACACGATGGTGCGCGAGCTCATGGAGCACACGTAGAAGATCTTGTCGCGCAGGGCGAACTCGGCGTCGGCCTTCTTCTCGATGGTGCGGCGGCACACATACAGGCGGCGCTCAAAGGCGTCACCGGCGGGCGTGTCGTCGGGGCGGCCCAGGAAGGCCTGCAGGATCGTAGGCATGCAGGCGCGTGCCGTCTCGCCCAGGTCATGTGGGTCGACGGGCACCTCACGCCAAAAGAGAAGCGGCACGCCGGCCTCGGCGCAGCCCTCCTCAAACACGCGACGGGCATCCTCTACGCCCTTGTCGTCCTGCGGGAAGAACAGCATGGCCACGCCATAGTCGCCCTCTGCCGGCAGAATCTGGCCGCACTTTTGAGCCTCTTTGCGGAAAAAGTGATGCGGAACCTGGAACAGGATGCCGGCGCCGTCGCCGGTGTTCTTCTCGAGTCCGGTGCCGCCGCGGTGCTCCAAGTTGACCAGAATGGACAGCGCGTCGTCCAGAATTTGGTGATGGCGCTCGCCGTTGATATCGGCAAGCGCGCCGATGCCACATGCATCGTGGTCGAATTCGGGGCGATAAAGGCCCTGCTGCTGAGCGGAATCTGCCTGCATCGCGATCCTCCCCTAGATATTAGACAGTCAGTTGAATAGGCATACTAGGAGCATCGCCGGCCCGTTGTGTTTCCCACCCGTTTCGAAACAATCGCGTAACGCACGTCACAAATGATCCGTTATCCGGCACTTGGGGACGTTCCTTTCCTGCCGGCAGTTTGGGACACTCCTTTCACCAATCTGAAACGTGTACATCAGCCTCCAAACATGTCAAAATTTGACATCTTTGGAGGCTGACGTACACGTTTTAGCGCGAGAACAGTCAGTGCGCATGTTCTGGCCACATTGCACCAGCCCTTGCTAGATAACTATTTTGTTAGTCTTGGTTAACTTTTGAGCCTAAAACGGGTATCCTTTGCGGCGTCAAGCAAACGGCACGCACACCGTGCCAGATCAAGGGGGCCCTTATGGCACACCAAGCAGAGCAGCAGACGATGCAACTCGTCCTTATCCGTCACGGAGAATCCGAGTGGAACAAGCTCAACCTGTTCACCGGTTGGACCGATGTCGAACTCACCGACACGGGCCGCGAAGAGGCGGCGGCAGGCGGCCGTGCCCTCAAAGAGGCGGGTTTCGACTTTGACATCTGCTACACCTCGCGCCTCAAACGCGCGATCCATACCCTCAATATCGTGCTCGGCCAGATGGACCGCGAGTGGCTGCCGGTCATCAAGTCCTGGAAACTCAACGAGCGCCACTACGGCGCACTGCAGGGTCTCAACAAAGCCGATGCCGCCGCAGAACACGGCGACGAGCAGGTGCTCATCTGGCGCCGCTCCTTCGATGTCTGCCCGCCGGCACTCGAACCGGGTGACGCTCGCGACCCTCACACCCAGGAGCAATACCGCGACATCGCGCCCGACCAGCTGCCCTATACCGAGTGCCTCAAGGACACGATCGCCCGCGCCTGGCCCTATTTTGAGGACGAGATTCGCCCCCAGATGCTCGCCGGCAAACGCGTGCTCATCGCCGCGCACGGCAACTCCCTGCGCTCGCTCGTCATGAAGTTTGAGCATCTCACGCCCGAGGAAATCCTCAAGGTCAATATCCCCACCGGCGTGCCGCTCGTCTACACCTTCGACACCGATTTCAACGTCCTCGACAAGCGCTACATCGGTGACCCGGCAACCATCGCCGCCAAGATCGACGCCGTCGCCAATCAGGGCAAGGCGCACAAGTAGCCCCATCTCAAGCTCAGCGCGCGGCACCGCACGATCCCAGCGCAGCGCCGCGCCGTCCGCACGCAGGAGCCGACCATGCTCAACCATCTCAAACAACACTATGGTTCGCGCCGTACCGGAGGCCACGGCGGCCTGGACATCGCCCGGCACATCGGCCCCGGGCTGCTCGTCACCGTCGGCTTTATCGATCCGGGCAACTGGGCCTCCAACATGGCCGCGGGCTCGCAGTTTGGCTACGCGCTGCTGTGGGTGGTCACGCTGTCTACGATTATGCTGATCGTCTTGCAGCACAACGCGGCGCACCTGGGCATCGCCACGGGCGCCTGTCTTGCCGAGGCCACGACCCGCCATCTCCCCCGCCCCGTCGGACGTGCCGTGCTCGCCAGCGCGTATCTCGCGACCATCGCCACCGCCATGGCCGAGGTCCTGGGCGGTGCGATCGCGCTCCAGATGCTCTTTGGGCTGCCCGTGCGCGCCGGCTGCGTCATCGTGGCCGTAGCATCGATGGCGATGCTCCTGACGAGCTCCTGCAAACGCGCCGAGCGCTGGATTATCGCCTTCGTTGGCATAGTGGGCCTATCGTTTTTGGCCGAGCTCGCGCTGGTCAAGGTCGACTGGCCGCAAGCCGCCACAAGTTGGATCACGCCCCGCATGCCCACCGGCTCACCTGCAATTGTCGTCAGCATCCTGGGCGCAGTCGTTATGCCCCACAATCTCTTTCTGCACTCCGAGGTCATCCAATCCATGCACTTCGAAGGCCAAGGCGAACAGGTTATCGAGGAACGCCTTCGCTACGAGCTCTTCGACACGCTCTTTTCGATGGGTGTGGGCTGGGCAATCAACTCGGCGATGGTCATCCTGGCCGCGACGACCTTCTTTGCCCACGGCATCGTCGTAGACGACCTCGCCGTCGCGGCCGCCACGCTCTCCCCCATCCTGGGTCCGGCGAGCTCAATCATCTTTGCCGTGGCGCTGCTGTTCGCGGGTCTATCGAGCAGCGTGACGGCGGGCATGGCGGCGGGCACCATTACGGCCGGCATGTTCGACGAGGAATACGACATCCACGACCGGCACTCATCGATTGGCGTGGCGCTCTGCTTTGCCGGCGCAGTCGCAGCCTGCCTGGTTGTTTCAAATCCTTTTGAAGGTCTCATCTGGAGCCAGGCGCTACTGTCGCTCCAGCTGCCGATCACGGTCTTCGCGCTCATACGACTCACCAGCTCGCGCCGCGTCATGGGCAAATACGCCAACTCGCGCCCGCTCAACGCGCTGCTTGTAGGGATTGGTGTCGTCGTAACGGCGCTCGACGCCGTGCTGCTGGCAGGGATGTAACGAAACTGCACGCCCGCCCAGCCAAACGTCTCAATCTGTAACAGATGGAGCCAATTTCCGCCCCTTGCTGTTATAAATCGAGACAATCGGACAAATACGATCCCCTTGCACCAAAAAGGGCCCCGGCCGAAACATACGACCGGGGCCCTTGGACAGAGCTCTGTATGGCTAATCGCCGTGTGTCTGCGAGCTACTCCTCGACAAGCTCAAACTGATCGGGACCGACGCCGCACACCGGGCACACGTAGTCCTCGGGCAGCTCGGGCGTGTCGACCTCGACCTCGTAACCGCAAACGGTGCACACGAACTTATAGGTCTTCTTCTCCTCAGCCATGATGTTCTCCTCTCGAACGTGACTGCTGATGTACTTCACTTATTAGTATAGATTCTCAATAATATAATGCAAGTGTTTTTAGAGCATTTCTACCCCTGATACGAAGATGCCTTGGGCGGCGTCTTGCCCTTCAGGACCTTGTGGTAGTAATCGTAGGTGAGCGGCGTCTCGTCACTCAGGCGCTCGGCATCCTCGACTTCGCCGATAAACAGCAGGTGCGTGCCCACATCTACGGTGTCGATCAAACGGCAGCTAAACAGCGCCGCCGCATGCTCGGGCACATAAGGCATGCCCAGAGCCGTCTCGCGGGTCTCGTACTTGGCGAACTTGTCGTAATCACTGCTGGTGCGAAAGCCAAAGTTACCGATGTAGAGCATGTCGGCCGTCTGGTCGATCACGGTCAGCGCAAAAGCCTTGGCCGACGTGATGACGCCCGAGGTGACGTTGTCCTTGTTCACGGCAATCGAAATGCGCGGCGGCATGGACGTCACCTGCACCGCCGTGTTGATGACGCAGCCGGCGCACAGCCCGTCTGCCGCGGCACTCACCACGTACAGACCGCTCGGCATGGTAAAGAACGCAGTTTTGTCCATAACGACCACTCCCCTAACTCGGGTTGGAACCTCATGGATGTATGTACCCACAAAAAGGCGGCACCCATAACGGATGCCGCCTTTGAGACATATGTGTCAGAACAGTAAGAAAGATGAGACACCCGCAGTTGCGGTGAAATAAGGACTGAATTGCCCGTCTAAAGGCCAAAGTGGTCCGTATTCCACCGCAACTTATAGAGAGCGCCTAGCGGTTGCGTTCCTTGAGCGCGCGGTCGATCTCGCGCTGGACATCGCGCTTGGCCATATCCTCGCGCTTGTCGTAGAGCTTCTTGCCGCGGCCCAGACCAAGCAGCAGCTTTACGCGACCGTCGGTATTAAAGTAAAGCTCCAGCGGTACCAGGGCATAGCCGCGGTTGCGCAGCTTGCCGTCGAGAAAATCGATCTCCTTGCGGTGGAGCAGCAGACGGCGACGGCGATCGGGGTCGCGGTTCCACACGCCACCATGGCTATAAGGGTGGATATGCAGGCCGACGAGCCAGCACTCCCCGCCGCGAATCAACGCGAAGGTGTCGGTGATCTGGCAGGCGCGCTCGCGAATCGACTTGACCTCGGTGCCGCTCAGCTCAATGCCGCACTCAAAGGTCTCATCGATAAAGTACTCGTGATGAGCCGAGCGATTCTTGGAGATGAGCTTGCGCTCGCGCTTACTGGGCATCGCCGGCCTCCTCGGCACCTTCGGCGTTTGAGCCCGCCGCCTCGCGCTTTGCTTTGCGCTCGGCGTTGAGCTCGGCATCGCTCTCGCGCACCAGCTTGATAATCGCCGCACAGGCCTCCTCGCCCACCAGGTCTCGGGCACGGACCGTCAGACGCGTCGCCTCACGCTTGTCGCCGTCGTTTGCGGCGTCGGTCGCGCACATAATCAGGCAGATCGCAATCTCGGCCGAAGGCGAGGTCGGCACGCCCTGCAGGGCCAGCTCGCCCATCACATGATCGTCGCTCTCATCGGCGGCATCCGGATAGGTGGTATGGATCTTGTTGAGCAGGCGCGCCGTATGCGAATCATTGGGTGCCAGGCGCAGCGCCAGGCGAGCGCAGCCCACGGCAGCCGAGACATTCTCGGTCTCGGGCTCCAAAAAGTACTGACCCAAGTTGGCGTAGGCGCGGGCGGCGCACTTGCCGTCGCTCGCACGCTCCAACACCGAATACGAAAGCGATGCCCACTCCTGCTTGTCCTCGAGCGCGCGGAACAGCTCGGCCAAGTCCAAGCGATAGTTGCAGTTCATGGGATCCCAGCGCACGGCCTGCATCAGGGCGTTGCGAGCGCTCACATAATCCTGCTGGCGAATGTAGGCAAACGCCATGTCGGAGTACAGGCGGTCAAAGGGAACCTCGACCTGCACGAGCTCGCGCGGATCCTTCTCCACGCGGCGATAGGCCAGGCGCTCAAACTTGCTATCGAAGCTAAAGTACTGGCGCTTCTCCTCCGTCTTGCACTCAGCGTCGATATACTCCTCGGCGAGCTCCACCAGACGCTCCAGCAGCGGCGTCGCCGTGGCCAGGTCGCCCTGCGCCAGATAGTTCTCGGCATACGTGATGTCTTCCAAGCTGATAGGCAGGTCCATGGCTACTCCTCGAACGGAACGAAACGCGGCAAACGCCGCTTGCGGTCAATACACAAAACCCGGGTCTCTTACGAGGCCCGGGCGTTCATTTTGTGGTAGCCCGTACCAGATTCGAACTGGTGATCTCCGCCTTGAGAGGGCGGCGTCCTAAACCGCTAGACGAACGGGCCATATGTAGCAAATGCAATGGCTGGGATGGAGGGAGTCGAACCCCCATTGACGGAACCAGAATCCGCTGTCCTGCCATTAGACGACATCCCAATGACTGCATCGCTGCGCTCGGCTGTGCCTTTGCGCAAGAAAGAAATATACGGGAAGTCCCGCCGTGACGCAAGCCCCAATTTTGACTTTTTTGAAATTCGGTCAAATTGGCCTAAATTGGCCCAACCCGTGAAGGACCTGTGAAGCCCCCGATCGCGCACGAAGACGAAAGGCCGCAAGCGCTCCATATCTACCGTTGGCAGATTATCTCAACGAAGTTGCGGCATCTGAGGACACAATCAGGCTATCTATTCTAATGCGGATATCGAGGCGCCATGAACGAAGAGCTGGATTACCTGTGGGAAACCCTAGGACTCGAGATAACGGCCGACCTATGGCCCGACCGGGGCAAAATCCACCCCACGTTGCGCCCTGCCATCACGGTGATGCAGGCAAAATACCGCCGCGCCTCGTTTTTAATCATGCGGACGTCATGGCACGCAGGACTCCCCGACCTCAAGCGCATCCAGGCAAGCTTGGTCGAGTTGTCCGGCATGCCGACCGTCATATCCGAGACACACCTGGAGCAGCGCCAACGCGAGCGACTGCAGCAGCAACGCATTCCCTTTATCTGTCCCGGCGTTCAGGCATATCTGCCCTTTATGGACGAGGAGTACTGGAGCGGTACGCCTAACAAACACGTAAAGGTCTACGAGCCGCACGAGTGGGCACAGCTGGAGGACTGATTAAAGCAACGCCTCGGTCCAAGCCGCTTCCCTAAAGCCGGGAATCGCAAAGTCGTCGCCCACCAGCAGCGGACGCTTGACCAGCATGCCATCGGTCGCCAGCAGCTCGTAGCACTCCTGATCCGTCATTCCTGCGTCCAGGCGCGCCTTCAGGCCCAGCTCTCGATATTTCATGCCCGACGAGTTAAAGAAGCGCCGCACCGGAGCCCCGAACGAGCAATCCAGGTCGCAAGTTCATCAGCCGTGGGATTGTCCAAAACGATATCGCGGTCGACATACTCGGCCCCATGCTCGTCCAACCACGCCTTGGCCTTTTTACAGGTCGAGCACTTGGGATATTCAACAAACAGTACGGTCATGGGAATCCTCCGAATACAGATCGGCCAACACAGGCACACGCCATACGGGGCGCCTTCGCATGATGGGCAAATTGTAGCCCACGGGTCACACGCTAAACGAACCGTACCCCGAATCCGCGCTTGATGAACGGCAGCAGCTCCATTGCCTCGGGCGTGATGCGGCCCGCAACGTTCATGCGCTCGTCGCCGGGAAGATCAACCCGCGCAATCTCAAGCTCGCCTTCGTAGCGTCCGTACCCACTATTGCTGACGGCAATCGACCCCATCCCTCGCGGCAGACCGGCGCCGAAATCTGACGGCACGGCATCCGGCTTGAGCGTCGTCCTCGACTCCTGGGATCTAAAGATGTGGACACTCGAGTCGGGCCGGTCATGATGAATCTGCCCCCGCAAATAGGAATAGCCAGGTTCCAGCTCGCAACGTACGTCCACATATCCGGCGGAAACCTGAGCAAACTGTGCCCAACCCGCATCAGAAAGATCGGGGTCACCCACCAGCACGATGTCGCTATCGGCGCCATGTGCAAGCTCAAGCATGTTAAGGGCAACCTTTGACGCGCGACCGCGCTGCGCCTCAACCGTCGGCAGTCCCTCGAATATCGGTCCGCGAACGTTAGCATCGCCCGGCACAAAAGCCATGATTTCGAATCCAAGCGCCGCAAGACGAAGATTCACCCGAGCAATGTCCTCCAGAGCTAAGCCGGTATAAGGCTTGGGGTAAAAATTGTGGCAGGCGGCAAAACGAGCCACATCGGCACCGGCCTCACGCCACGATGCGATTTCATCAGAACTCACCGTCGATGCATTGACCACTATGCGAAATACACCGGACAGCTCCGCGACCCGCTGGGCGCTAAAGCCATAGTCCAAACGAAGGTATTCCAACCCCAGATCGCGCAGGTCCTCGATGCGCTCAAGCCCGAGCAAATCGCACGTGCGAGGCCCCACATCGGCAATGAGCGCAATGCCGCGGGCGGAAAGCAGCGACAGCACATGACGGACCTTATCGGCATACGCCGCTCCCCCATCCTCGGGAATATGCAGTGAGGTAAACGCATAGCGCGCACCCGCCGCGGCACCATATTCGATCGTCCGCTCAATATCCTGCAGAGGGCTGGAAAGATAGACGGAAATACCTGTTCTCACGCTTCTACGCTCCTTTTAAAAAAGGCCGGCGGAGCGCACTTGCCCCGCCGGCACAACAATAGCATCAAGAAATCAGTGGCACGCCGCGACATCCGAGCAACATGGCGCGTGCCATCAAACTACTCACCAAAGAACTCGTTGATCTTCTGCTCGTCCACGCCAAAGAACCACGTCAGGACAAAGCCGGCGGCATAGGCAAGCAGCATAGCGGCAACGTAGCCGAGCTGCTGACCAGGAACGACGATCAACAGGCCAAACAGACCGGAAACGCCCTGAGAAACCGTGCCGATGTGAAGCAGCGCCGCAAGCGCGCCGCCAAAGCCGGCACCCAGGCAAGCTGTCACAAACGGACGGACGAGCGGCAGCGTAACGGCGTACATCAAAGGCTCGCCAACACCCAGAATGCCAACGGGGATAGACTCGGCGACATACTTCTTGAGCTTGGCGTTCTTGGTCTTAAAGTACAGTGCCAGACCGGCGCCAACCTGGCCGCCACCGGCCATCATAAGGATGGGCAGCAGGTAGTTGATACCCTTGGTGGCGCCGTCGGGATCGTTGAGCATCGCGTGGATCGGCGTAAGCGCCTGATGCAAGCCAACGGACACCAGTGGCAAGAAGCCTGCCGACAGGATATAGCCGCCCAGAACGCCCAGTTTCTCGAAGATAAAGGTGAGGACGCTAAAGATGGCAGTCGTCAGCCAGGCGCCGACCGGCTGGATGACAAGCATCAGGGCAAAGGCACCGATGATGAGCACCAACAGCGGAGACAGGAACGTGTCGAGCGCGTTGGGCATAACCTTGCGAATCTGACGCTCCATCCAGGCAAAGAAGGCACCGGCGATGAGAGCCGCGATCATACCGCCTGCAGCGGGGTTGTACTGCGCATTGGTGAGCGGCAGCAGAATGGCGGTGGCGGGATCGGCGGCGCCAGGCGCAAGCAGGGGCATAGCACTGTTGGCGATGCACATCATACCGGCGATGCCGCCCAACGCAGCGGAGCCACCAAACTCGCGTGCCGCGTTATAGCCCACCAAGATGGGCAGATAGGCAAAGAGGGCCCAGCCCATGGAACGAATGCCCTGGTACCACCACTCACCTGCAAGCGCGCCCGCCGTCGAGACATTGATGACGTTGCAGATACCGTTGATGAGGCCGGCCGCAATGATGCCGGGAAGCAGGGCGACGAAGACATTGGAAATCTTCTTGAGGAAGGCCTGAACCGGCTTGGACTCGTACTTGGCCTTCTGCGCAGCCTTGTTCTGGGCCGCGGCATCGACCACGTTTTCGTCGGCAACGCCTTTCGCAAGGCCGGTGAGCTTGGAGAACTCCTCGAGCACCTTATTCACCTTGCCCGGCCCCAGCACGATCTGCATCGTGTCGTCCTCGACCAGGCCCATCACGCCGTCGAGTGCCTTAATACCCTCCGTGTCGACGTTGCCCGCGTCTTTGACGGTCACGCGCAGGCGCGTCATGCACGCCGCGTTTGCCAGCACGTTATCTTTACCGCCCAAAAGGTCCAGCAGCTTTTGAGCCAGCTCTTTGTTCGTCATAACTCCTCCTTGTATTGGATATCTCGTCTGGATGTCATATCAGCTCACGCCGCGCACCTATTGGGCATCGGCATTGCTCTTCTCATGGCCGCTCACCGCAGCACGGACATGGCCTCGCGCCCGCTCAAGAGCTACCGCGGCCTGCTCGGCATCGCAGTCCAGCAGCACCGAGACAATAGCGGTTTTTACGTGGCCGCCGGCATCTGCAAGCGCCTGAATAGCGCACTCGCGCGTGCAGCCAGTCGCCTCCATCACGATGTTCTGGCCGCGCACCACCAACTTCTCGTTCGTCTGCTGCACATCGACCATCAGGTTTTGGTATACCTTGCCGATCTTGACCATGGCACCGGTCGAAATCATGTTGAGAATGAGCTTTTGAACCGTTCCCGCCTTGAGCCTCGTTGAGCCGGTCAGTACCTCGGGACCGGGCACGGGTTCAATGGCAAGATCTGCGCTCTCCCCGATCTTCGACCCTTGGTTGCAGGCAATTGCGATCGTCTTGCACCCAGTTGCCTTGGCGTACACAAGGCCGCCCACCACATAGGGAGTACGACCGCTTGCCGCCAGGCCAACGACAAGATCCTTGTCCGAGAGTCCACGCCCCCGCAGGTCGCTCGCGCCAAGCTCCTCGCTGTCTTCGGCACCTTCGACAGCCTTGATAAACGCCGTCTCGCCTCCGGCAATGAGCCCGACAATCAGATCGGGTGACACGCCAAACGTGGGCGGACACTCCGAAGCGTCGAGTACGCCCAGACGACCGCTGGTGCCTGCGCCCATGTAAAAGACGCGCCCGCCGCGCTCGAGTGCCTCAGCAGCCCAGTCGATTGCTGTGGCAACCTGGGGCAGCACTTTTGTGACCGACTGGACGGCACGAAGATCCTCATCATTCATCGTCGTGACGATCTGCAGCGATGTCATCGTATCGAGGTCCATTGACCTTTGATTACGCTGTTCGGTCGTGAATTTTGTTAAATCGAGCATTTCATTCACCTCATCTTTCCTGTTTCTCGATGTAGTTTTGCTTAATGACATGCGTCGCTCGTTCGTAGTCGCTGGCAACGTAAGCAGCGTACAGGGCATCGACAACCATAAGCTGAGCCATACGCGAAGCCATGGCACCGCTGCGGACCAAGGGCTCACTCGCAGCGACGCCGAGCACGGCATCAGCCATGGTGGCAAGCTTGGATGATCCATCTACTTTGGTCACGGCCACAACGGGACAGTTGTGACGTTGGGCCTCGGCGGTACAGTCCAGCACCTCTTGCGTCAAGCCCGAATAGCTAAAGGCGATCGCCATATCGCCCTCATGCATGTTCTTGGCACACAGGAGCTGATCATGCCAGTCGTCGTACAGATGGCACTCTTTGTCGACACGCATGAGCTTTTGCGCCAGATCGTGCGCGACCAAACGAGAGGCACCGATACCGAACAGATTGACCGCGCGTGCCCGCTTAAGATAGGCCGCACATCGCTCCAAGACGGTGTAATCGAGCGTTCGCGCCGTCGCTTCGATCGTGCGCACGTTGCTTTTCATCACCTTCCCCACGATACGTTCGACGCTGTCATCCATGGAGATGTCCTCGAGGGCTACGTCTTTCTTGTCACCTAAGAGCGCCAGCTCGGCAATCAGTTCGCGCTGGAACTCCTTGTAGCCCGCAAAACCCAAGCGCTTGCAAAAGCGCAAAATGCTCGAGGGCGAGGAGAACGTGGCATCGGCAAGACCGCGGACGGACAGCCCGACCACCTCGTGCGGATGAGCACTTACATATGCGATGACATTGCGTTCCGCCGGGCTCGCGCTGAGCTCACGCTCGCGAAGCCGCAAAAGCAATCCGTTTGCCATCTCAAACACCTCCGTTGAGAAGAATTAAAGACCAACGAACGATTCGTACCGGATACAAACAGCTTTTACGGTACATTGTGCCGCATCGTGGCGCACAAAGGGCGAGCGTTCTACCGCTCGCCCCTCAAATCCGACCGCTCGGAAATACGCGCGACACAAAATAATTCAACAAGGTCGCATTATCAGAAACGGGTTTGTTACCGGCTAGCGCCTCGCATGGGCGCCGATCGGCCGAGTCGCATGGCGCACCAACGCCGCTGCCAGCAATACCAACAGCATCGCGGTGACATAGCCCGCAGCATCGAATCCTAAATCGATAACGTCGAAATGCCTGCCGGGAACAAAGATCTTATGCACCTGATCGCCAATGGAGCAGGCGGCGCAAAATAGCAATACGGGCAGGCAACGGGAGCATACGCTCCACGGACGCCTGGAAAAGCAAACCACGACCACCGAGGCGGACAATCCGACGAAGAAAAACTCTACGGTATGGGCAACACGACGGACGTTCGTGCCCATCCACATGCGAATGGAAGCAAGTCGGCCAGACCGTACATTCGAGGCAGCCGAATCGGTGCCCCCGGTCATTCCGTTCTCCGTCTGAGCTTCACCCGTGGCATCGGCAGCCTGTACGCCCGTAGCCTGACCCTCCACCACACGCGCGGTGGACTCGCTCAGCAACGACGTCTCCACCGCATTTTGCTCCGTCAGCACCCAGATGCCCGCCAGCGTTGCAGCGAACAGAACGATCGCGGTCCATCCGATTATTTGTTTTACGCGCGCCAAGGGCCTACCTCCTTTTTTGAATATCAGCGAGTGTAGCCCCAAATGACATCGTCACCGTATCAAAATTTGAATCGCAACAGGAAGCGACAAAGCGACGCAAACCCCTACCCCGCCTCGCGCATCCAGCGATCGAACGTCCCCACGCACACGCCCAGACACTTTGCTGCCTGGCTGCGAGTAATATCGCCTGCCTCATAGCTATCGCGCACCAGCTCAAACTGAGGAGGGCACGGCTTGCGAGGTCGACCGAAACGAACCCCTCGCGCCCGCGCCGCCGCAATCCCCTCCGCCTGGCGCCGATGGATATTCTCGCGCTCCACCTGCGCCACGTAGCTCAGCAGTTGCAGCACAATATCGGCAATCAGGGTGTTGGTCACATCCGGCGCGCCGCTGGCCCTGGCGCGCGTGTCAAGCAATGGCATGTCCAACACCACAATGGCAACCCCGAGCTCCTTGGTAATGCGTCGCCATTCCTCAAGAATCTCGGAGTAATTACGGCCAAGTCGGTCGATAGAAAGCACCACCAGCACGTCCCCGTCTCCCAGGACGTGCAGCAGCTCGCGATAGCGCGGTCGATCGAAGTCCTTGCCGCTCGCATGGTCGGCATAAATATTCGCCGAGCCCACGCCATAGGCGCCCAGCGCATCCAGCTGCCGATTAAGATTCTGATCGCGCGAACTCACCCGCGCATAACCATACACCGTCGCCATCTCATCCCCGCTTTCTTGTAAACCTGCCAAAAAGGGACAGGTTTATTTTGGTAGGTTTTACCTCTCAAATAGCAGGTAAGCGGGCGGCCGAGCAGACGGCAAGGTAGCCATGATCCAAATGCGGAGGGCGGCCCCGAAAGACCGCCCTCCGCTCTCCCGCCATGAGTCGAGATTTGGCTAATGGATAAGCTTAAAGTCCAAGTGCCCACGCGTGGTATTGACGCGCGAGACCTCGATAATCACGCGCTGGCCCAGTTCATAGCGAGTCCCCGTGTCGGCGCCCGTCAGCGTAAGCGCATCCTCGTCGAACTCGAACCACTCGTTGCCCAGGCTCTTGATCGAAACCAAGCCTTCGACCTGCGTCAGGTCCAAGCGCACAAAGAGGCCCATGCTGCTAACCCACGAGACGGTTCCGGCATAGCGCTCGCCCAGACGGTCCTCATAGTACTGGGCAATCTTGATCTTTTGCGTCGCATGGCTAGCGGCATCTGCCGCGCGCTCGGCATCGCTGCATGCGCGGCAGATCTGCGGCAGAATGCGCGGCAGCGACTCGCGCCCCTTGCCGATCAGCCGCGGCGTACGGACCAGGGCGTCCTTGCCGCCGAGCTGCTCATAGGCCAACTGCAGTTTGAGCACGCGGTGCACCACCAGATCGGGGTAGCGACGGATGGGACTCGTAAAGTGACAGTAGCACGGCGCGGCGAGCGCAAAGTGGCCCTCGTTGCGCGGCTTGTACAGTGCGCGCTGCATGCTGCGCAGAAGCAGCGTGTTGACGAGCGGTGCGTTGGCCGTACCGGCGGCAGCATCAACTGCAGCCTGTAGCTCATCGGGACTCCCCAGGGCGATACCGGCAGCACGGCGATCGTCGATGATGCCTAGCTGCGCCAGCGCAACGGCGGCACCGTGCAGGCTATCGGGGCTCGGATCCTCATGCACGCGATAGCAGGCCTCGATATCACGGTCTGCCAGCCACTCTGCAACGCACTCGTTGGCGAGTAGCATGGCTTCCTCGATAAGCGACGTGGCACACGAACGCTCGCGCGCCACAATCTGCACGGGCACTCCGTCCTCATCCAATAGAGCGCGAATCTCGGCCGTGTCAAAATCGACTGAGCCGCGGGCACGACGAATACGACGGCGAAGTTCGGCGAGTTCGTTGGCGGCGACAAGGAAATCGCCGAGGTCGACGTTATAGCCGCGAGCAGTTTCCTCGCACGCAAGACCGCGCTCAAGCGCCTCCTCGCGCGAGGCCTCAGCAGCCGCAACATCCTCAGCGGCGCCTTCCAGCACCGAATACTCAACAGCGTCGGCACGCACCAGCAGCGCCTCGGCGCCGTCATAGTCCATACGCACACGCGAGCGAATCACGCTGGGGTACGGATCGTAATGCCGCACGCGACCCTGCGCATCGAGCTCAATGTCAACGGTAAACGCAAGACGGTCCTCGTCAGGGCGAAGCGAGCATAGGTCACAGGACAGGCGTTCGGGCAGCATGGGAAGCACGCGATCGGCCAGATACACCGATGTCGTACGATGGCGAGCCTCAAGATCGATATGCCCGTCCCAAGCCACATAGTGAGAAACGTCAGCGATATGCACACCCAGCTTGTAGCCACCCTCGGGCGTGCGCTCAAGCGAAATGGCATCGTCAAAGTCGCGCGCGTCGACCGGGTCGATCGTGATGACAAAGCGGTCGCGCAGATCGCGGCGGAGCGGGTCCTTAAGCGCCGCGGACACATCGAGCGAAAGCCCCTCGGCCTCGTCCAGCGCGGCCTCGGGATAGCTATCGGTATAGCCGTAACGCGCCATCACGTATTGAACGCCCAAATCGGGCGCGTCATCTCCGCCAATGCGGCGTTCGATCGTCACGGTGCCCGATTCCAGGCGCGTCGGGTAGGTCAAAATGCGCGCGACAACGGCATCACCCGGGTGGACGCCCAGACGATCCGCCGAGGTATCCTCGGGCAGAATGAAGAAGTCGGCCTTCAGGCGCGAATCGAGCGGCTCGATCACACCGAGCGGACCAGCGGTCTGGTACGTACCCACCACGCTTATGGCTGCGCGCTCAACCACGCCTTCGATCACGGCGCGCCGCTCACCGTGCGGGCTATTCTTAATGCTCACGGCAACGGTATCGCCATCCATGATCTCGCGCTTACCGCGGCCCATAACCTTGTAGTCGCCGCTCTCGGTTATGACATAGGCGCCATGCTCATGGAGCTGCACGCGCCCGGTCAGGCTCGGACGGCGTTCGCTGCGCACCGGCCCACGCTTATTGCGAGCACCGCGCTTATGCTTGTTATTGCGCCCCATGGCGCCTCCTTGCTATCGATGACGAACTCCAAAGAGTCTACCCAAATGATTCGCTTTCCTGCCGTCCCCTAGAGATCAAAAAACGGGCCGCCCCATAAGAGACGACCCGTTGGAAGGGATGAATTCCAGGCATGCCTACACGCGCAGGTAGCGGCGCATGGCTATGGCAGAACCAAAGAGACCGATAATCACACCGACCAGAATCAGCGCAGCATAGGTCACCAGGTAGTACTGCATCGGCAGGGCAAACGACATCCAGCCGATGCTCTCCTGCAAACGCGGAATCATCAGATTGCGCAGCAGCTCCAGAACGCCGATGGAAAGCAGCGAGCCCAAAATGGCCTGCAGTACGCCCTCGGTGATAAACGGGCCGCGAATGAAGCCGTTGCCGGCGCCGACCAGACGCATAATCGCAATCTCACGACGACGCGCCGTGATGGACAGGCGAATCGTATTGTTGATGAAGATGAATGCGATAAAGGTCAAAAGGCCAACGAGCACCACGGCGGCGATGCGGATGTAGTTGGTCACCTGGAACAGGCGGCTCACTTCCTCTTGGCCGTACAGCACGCTCGCGTTGACGTCGCCGTCATCCGCGATCTTCTGGAAGTCGGCGTTCTTCTTGAGCTTCTGGGCCGTGCTCTCGACCTTGGACGGATCGTCCATCTCAATTGCAAACGAAGCCGGCAGCGGGTTCTGGCCATCGAGCGCGCTCATGGTGGCGTCGGCGTTGCCCGACATCTTGCTCGTATACTCGGCCAGCGCGTCGTCCTTGTCCTTATAGGTCACGGACTTGACGTTATTCCACGTCTTAAGCTCGGCCTCAAAAGCCTGAACATCGGCCTGATCGGCGTCATCGCTAATGAACGCGTTGATGACAACCTGATCCTCGACGGTGCCGATCACGGAGTTCAGCATCGCGGAGCCCATGATGAACAGGCCGATGATAAACAGCGAAAGGAAGATCGTGATGACGGCGCCGAGCGAGGTAGTCCAGTTACGGAAGAAGTGACTGATTGCCTCTTTGAAGGAGTAGCCCACGTTAGTTGGTGCCATAGTTGCCGTAACCTCCCCTCTCCTGGTCGCGGATAACGTGGCCGCCCTCGAGGGCGATCACGCGACGGTGCATGCTATCGACCATCTCGCGGTCGTGCGTGGCGACGATCACGGTGGTGCCGGTGCGGTTAATACGCTCGAGCAGCTTCATGATGCCCAGCGAGATCGCCGGGTCGAGGTTGCCCGTGGGCTCGTCGCAGATCAGCAGCGGCGGACGGTTGACCATAGCGCGGGCGACGGCGACGCGCTGCTGCTCGCCACCGGAAAGCTGGTCGGGCAGCGAATCCATCTGATCGGCCAGACCGACCAGACGCAGCACCTCCGGCACCTGGCTGCGAATGACGCCCTTGGGCTTGCCGATGCACTGCAGGGCAAACGCCACGTTTTCGTAGGCGGTCTTTTGCGGCAGAAGCTTAAAGTCCTGGAACACGGCGCCAATCTGGCGGCGCAGGAACGGAACCTTGCGGTTCTTGATCTTCATGAGGTCCTGACCGGCAACCAAGATGCGGCCGCTCGTCGGCTTGACGTCGCGGTTGAGCGTCGACAGCAGCGTGGTCTTACCCGAGCCGGAATGACCGACCAGGAAGACGAACTCGCCCGGATAGATCTCGATGTTGATGTCGTCGAGTGCAGGCTTGTTGGGCTGTGCCGGATAGATCTTGGTGACATGCTCCATAAGGATGACGGGCTCGACACCGGCCTGCTTGGCCATCTTCTTGCGGCTGGCCTGCGGATCGATGGGCGCAAACACCGACGTAAAATCGGGGTTGTTGAGCGCGTTATCGAGGCTTGCGACCTCGGCTGCCTGATCGCTCTCGACCACCGGGGCAGCAGGCTGCGTGGGATCGGGAATAGCGGCAAAGAGGCCGGACTGCGCAGGCTGAGGAGCCGGTGTCGCAGGAGCCATGGGGTCGGGAATGCCGGCCATGCTAGGCTGCGGCGCGGCGGCGCCAGCCTGAGGCTGCTCCACGCGAGCGGTCACAGCCTGAACGGGCTCAAAACCCGCCGTGCCGGAAAGCGCGACATCGCTGGTGGGATTGTAGGCAAAGGGATCGGATGCCGGCTGTGCCTGATCTGCCGGCTGAGTGGGGGCCTGAGCAACAGGCTGGCCCTCTGAATCCGGAGTGGCGAAACGACTGCCCTGGACGCCTGTCTGCGTCTTGGGGGCATCATCGCCCGCACCGGAGGTACGGAAGTGGTTACCCACTGGTGCTCCTTATCGTCGTGCGTTTAAACTACATGAGCGCTTTGTATTTTAGCAGCATTAGCTTTGCTGCACATAAGAAGCATGGCGGGGTTTGGGTCTCACCGGCCGGGCGCAGGGTTACCTCCCAAATCGTCCTCGCGCATGGCCTGCGGTAACTAAGGGGTCGCTGCGTTTTATTTGGGTGCAGCAGCGCTATGCTTGGGGCTGAATTGCACGTGGCTGGAATGAGCCCTTATCCCAATAGAAATCCTGCTTGATACGGCCTCTTTAGAAGTTGCGGGGTAATTGGGACTGTTTTAGCAGTTAAAAGCCCTAATCAGTCCTTATCTCACCGCAACTGAAACAGGGGCGCTCTCCAAGAGAGCGCCCCTGCCGGGTTTCCATAGTACTGGCGAAGCAGTCCTTGAGATCCGTCTTGCCTTATGCCAAGAACTCCTTGGTGGTCGCCACGATGTTGGCGGCGTCCAGGCCATACTTGTGCAAGAGCTCGGCACCCGGGCCAGATTCGCCGAAGGTGTCGTTGACGCCGATCTTCTTGAGCGGCGTCGGGCACTGCTCGCACAGGACGTCGGCAACGGCGCTGCCCAGGCCACCGATCACAGAGTGCTCCTCGACGGTCACGACGTGGCCGGTCTTGGTGGCGCTCTTGACGATCAGGTCGGCATCGATGGGCTTGATGGTGTGCATGTTGATGACCTCGGCGTCGATGCCCTCGGCAGCGAGCTGCTCGGCGGCCTCGAGAGCCTCGCCGACCATCAGGCCGCAGGCGATGATGGTCACATCGGCGCCCTCGCGCATGACAATGCCCTTACCCAACTCGAACTTATAGGTCTCGGGGTCGTTGATAACCGGCGAGGCCAAGCGGGCGAAGCGCATGTACACGGGGCCGTCGCACTCGTAGGCGGCGCGCGTCACGGCGCGGGCCTCGATGTCGTCGGCAGGAACGATCACAGTCATGCCGGGGATGACGCGCATGAGGGCGATATCCTCGCAGCACTGGTGCGTGGCGCCATCCTCGCCCACCGAGATACCGGCGTGCGTGGCACCGATCTTAACGTTGAGGTGCGGGTAGCCGATGGAGTTACGGACCTGCTCAAAGGCGCGGCCGGCAGCGAACATGGCAAAGGTGCTCGCGAAGGCAACGCGACCGGTGGTTGCGATACCAGCGGCAACACCCATCAGGTTGCTCTCGGCGATACCCACATCGAAGAAGCGATCGGGGCAGGCGGCCTTAAACTTGCCGGTCTGCGTGGCGGCGGCCAGGTCGGCGTCGAGGACCACAAAGTCATCGTGCTCGTTGGCGAGCTCGACGAGGGCCTCGCCGTAGCTTACGCGCGTGGCGATTTTCTTGACGTCTGCCATCCTAGAGCTCCTCTCCGGCGGCCGTGAGCTCTGCCATGGCCTGCTCAAACTGTTCATCGTTGGGGGCCTTGCCGTGCCAACCAACCTGGTTCTCCATAAAGGAGACGCCCTTGCCCTTTGTGGTCTCCGCGATAATGGCAGTCGGCTGCCCCTTAGTGGCGCGAGCCTCGGCAAAGGCAGCGCGAATCTGGTCGAAATCGTTGCCGTCGGCGAGCTCCACCACGTGGAACTTAAAGGCGCGGAACTTGTCGGCGAGCGGCATGGGGTCGTTGACTTCCTCGACGGGACCGTCGATCTGCAGGCCGTTGTGGTCGACGATCACGCAGAGGTTGTCGAGCTGCTGGTTGCCGGCAAACATGGCGGCCTCCCAGACCTGGCCCTCCTCGCTCTCGCCATCGCCCAGCAGGGCGTAGGTGCGGTAAGTATCGCCCCAGTGCTTGGCGGCAACGGCCATGCCCACGGCGGCGGAGATGCCCTGGCCGAGCGAACCGGTGGACATGTCAACGCCCGGAGTGTCGTTCATGTTGGGATGGCCCTGCAGGTGGCTGCCGATGTGGCGCAGCGTCTCAAGATCCTCCTTGGGGAAGAACCCGCGCTCGGCGAGCACAGCGTACAGACCAGGAGCACAGTGGCCCTTGGAAAGCACAAAGCGATCGCGGTCGGCCTTGCGGGGATTGGCCGGGTCGACGTTCATTTCCTCAAAGTACAGATAGGTCATGATGTCGGCAGCGCCGAGCGAACCGCCCGGATGGCCGGACTTGGCAGCGTGCACGCCGGTGACGATGCCCTTCCTTACCTCGTTGGCAACCTTTTTGAGCTCCTCGTCGCTCATTGTGCCTTCCTTTCATCCTCTTTAGACAAGATGCGCACGGCACAGAAGGTCGTCCCAACCCAGCCGCGATGCACGTACGTCCTTCATTATGCTGGAAACTGGAAGCTTTACCAGAGTTTTTATCATTATTTGAACAATTTAGCAGGCAGAACCGCTGATGAAACGGTTTATCAATGTGAACGTCTTTTGGATGGGACGCGGTCGGCCCTACGCGTTAATGTCCTTGAAGCCCTCACCGAAGGTTTCCGTAACGTCGGCAACCGTCACGATGGCATGAGGATCGCGCTCGCGCACGATCGTCTTGAGCGTATTGAGCTCGCGGCGGCTCACAATGACCATGATCACCGGCTTCTCGGCACCCGAGTACATGCCAGTCGCCCTAAACTTGGTGCAGCCGCGTCCCAGACCATACATGATGTCGGCCGCGATATCGGGGAAACTGTCCGAGATGATGAGTACCATACGACGCTTATTGCCGCCATCGACCACGGCATCGATCACATAGCCGCTAATCACCATCGAAAGTCCTGCGTACAGAGCATTTTCGAGCGAGAAGACCGGCGCCGATGCTGCACATACGGCAACGTCGATTGCCATGACGGTCGAGCCCACCGGCAGCGAGGTGTTACGCGAGATGATTTGGCCAATCGTGTCCGAGCCGCCGGTGTTGGCGCCGGCGCGCAACACCATGCCGTAACCGATGCCCGTGATAATGCCGCCCCACATAGCGGGAAGCATCAGGTCTGCATGTGCCAGAGGCGCTACAAACGGGGCGAACAGATCGGTAAAGAAGCCCAGCAGCACAAAGCCCGTCGCGGTCTGCACCACGTAGAACATGCCGCCCTCGCGCATAACGACCAGCAACAGCAAGGCGTTCATCACGATCGTCTGAATACCAACGGGAAGCGACACGCCTCGCGCCGCGCCGACCGCCTGGATAATGGTGGCAAGGCCCGTAACGCCACCGGCGGCAAGACCGTTGGGAATCAAAAACAGGTCGGTCGCGATGGCGGCCAAGGCGCACCCCAACATGATCTGGGGCAGATCGTGAAAGAAGTTCATCGAAAGAATGCGCTTGATGTCCAGACGATATGCCATGCTACCTCCCTCAAAAAAGCGCACCCAAACGGATGCGCTTCGAACTTCTTGCTGTATTCGATTCTACCGATTCGCCGAACAAAAACCACCCCTGCGCAGGGTTTGCTTTGGATACAAAACCACCCTGCTCGGAGGGTTTTATCCATTTCCACATAAACCGGGCGGTTTATGCAGATGGGATCTCTGCGTCAGCGTTGCCAGTGGCCCAGCGATGGTAGCCAATAACAAACGGGTCCAGGTCGCCATCGTCAAGAACTGCCTCGACGTTGCTGGTCTCAACGCCCGTGCGTAGGTCCTTAACCATCTGATACGGGTAGAGCACGTAGCTGCGGATCTGGTTGCCAAAACCAATCGTGGTTTTGGGTCCGCGAATCTCATCCAGGGCCTCGGCGCGCTTCTCGAGCTCAATCTCGTACAGGCGAGCCTTGAGGATCTGCATGCACGCGGCCTTGTTCTGGATCTGGCTGCGCTCGTTTTGGCAGGTGACCACAATGCCGCTGGGGAAATGCGTCACGCGCACGGCGGAGTCGGTGGTGTTAACGCCCTGACCGCCCGGGCCGCTCGCGTGGTACACGTCCACGCGGATGTCATCGGGGCTGATCTCGATATCGATATCATCGGGTAGCACGGGGATGACCTCGACGCCGGCAAACGTGGTCTGGCGGCGCTTCTTGTCGTCGGTGGGGCTAATGCGAACCAAGCGGTGGACGCCGGCCTCGGCGCGCAGCATGCCAAATGCGTCCTTGCCCTCGACGGTAAAGGTCGCGCGGTCGATGCCGATGACCTCAGCGGCGGGGCAGTCGTTAATCGTGACCTTCCAGCCGCGACGCTGGCAGTACTTCATGTACATCTTAAATAGCATGAAGGTCCAGTCCTGGGCCTCCAGACCACCCTGTCCGGGCTTGATGGTCACAATGGCATCGCCGTGATCGAACTCACCGGTAAACCAGCTCGAAAGCTCAAGCTCATCGATGGCACGGGCCAGGCGCTCAGCCGTGGCTGTAGCCTCCTCGCGAAGGGCGGCGGCATCGGGGTCATCCCCCATCTCCTCGGCAAGCTCCAGCGCGGCACGGGCATCGGAAAGCTCGCCGCGCGCGTTGTCCACGGCAGCGATATCTTCCTTGGTGCGCGCGATTTCCTCCATGGTGGCACGGGCGGCGTCGGCGTCATCCCAAAAGCCGGGGGCCACGCTTTTGGCCTCGAGCTCGGTCACGCGCGTGCGCTTTTCGTCCAAGTGGAGATACGACTCGACCTCGCCGAGCCGGTCCGCAAACGCGTCCAGCTCGGCGGGCGTTACCTCTAAAGCCTCAGCCATTAACGATTCCTGCCGTGGCAGTACTTAAACTTCTTGCCGCTACCGCAGGGGCACGGGTCGTTGCGGCCCACGTTGACATAGGGGTCGTCGCTCTCGGACTTACGGTAGGTCGTCACCTTGCCACCGTTGTTGACGGCAGCCGGACCACCCTGGACAGCCGTGCGGGCCTGCACCTGCGCCTGCTTGCGCAGCACCGAGTCGCCGTTGTCACCATCGACCTCGGCAGGACCGGAGAAGTGCGCACCCTCGAGCGCGGGCTCCTCCTTGTGCTCCACGGCACGCGGGGCAGCCTTGATCTCGATGCGCAGAACCGTGCGCAGGTAATCCTCGTACATGGTGTCGACGAGGATCTGGAACGCGCCGTACGCCTCGGTCTTGTACTCGACCAGCGGGTCGCGCTGGCCAAAGCCGCGCAGGCCGATGCCGGTCTTGAGATAGTCCATCTCCTGCAGGTAGTTCATCCAGCGGGTATCGATGACGCGCAGCATGACCTGGGTGTTGAGCTCGCGCATCAGGTCCTCGCCCAAGCGCTCGGCCTTCATGTTGTAGCACTTCTCTACGTAAGCCAGGACATCGGCAGCCAGAGCCTCATAATCCTCGTCGGGGAACTTCGGCGTATCGATGTGGCCGGTGAGCTCCACAACCCACTTGCGCAGGCCCTCCAGGTCGCGCTCGCCATCGTGACTGTCCTTGGTGCAGAACTCCTGAACGCAGCGGTACACGGTGTCGTGCATGACCTCGGTGATGTGGTCGGTCAGGTCCTTGCCGTCCAGAATCTTATTGCGCTCAGCGTAGATGACCTGGCGCTGCTTGTTCATGACGTCGTCGTACTCAAGGACGCTCTTGCGCATGGAGAAGTTGATGCTCTCGACCTTGTGCTGGGCGCTCTCGACGGCCTTGGAGATGATCTTGTGCTGGATGGGCATGTCGTCGCCCATGTCGGCCGTGACCATCATCTTGGAGACGCGGTCCATCTTGTCGCCACCGAACAGGCGCATGAGGTCGTCCTCGAGCGACAGGTAGAACTGGGTCTCGCCCGGATCGCCCTGACGGCCGGAGCGGCCGCGCAGCTGGTTGTCGATACGACGGGACTCGTGGCGCTCGGTGCCGATAACGGTCAGGCCGCCGGCGGCAAGCACGCGCTCGCGCTCGGCCTTGCAGGTCTCCTTGGCCTCGGCGTTAAACTGCTCGAGCTGCTCGGGCGTCACGTCCTCCATGGTCAGGCCCTCGTACTCAAGGCGCTCGCGCACCAGCTCGTCGGGGTTGCCGCCCAGCAGGATGTCGGTACCACGACCGGCCATGTTGGTGGCGATGGTCACGGCGCCGTAGCGTCCGGCCTGGGCAACGATATGAGCCTCGCGCTCGTGATGTTTAGCGTTGAGGACCTCGTGCGCGATACCGCGCTTGGTAAGGGCGGCAGACAGCTTCTCGGAGCTCTCGATGGAGACGGTGCCCACCAGGACCGGCTGACCCTTGGCATGGCGCTGCTCGACATCGTCGGCAACGGCGTTGTACTTGGCCTGAATGGTGCGGTACACCAGGTCCTCGTGGTCAACACGCTGAACGGGTTTGTTGGAGGGGATGACCTCGACGGGCAGCTTGTAGATCTCGCGGAACTCGGCATCCTCGGTGAGTGCCGTACCGGTCATGCCAGAGAGCTTGTCATATAGACGGAAGTAGTTCTGCAGGGTGATGGTGGCCAGCGTCTGGTTCTCCTCGCGTACGAGCACGCCCTCTTTGGCCTCGATGGCCTGGTGCAGGCCCTCGGAGTAACGGCGGCCTTCCATAATGCGGCCGGTGAACTCGTCGACGATCTTGACCTCGCCGTTGGTGACCACATACTGCTTGTCGCGGTGGAACATGTACTGGGCCTTCAGCGCCTGCTGCAGGTGGTTGACCAGCTGGCCGGAGAGATCGGCATAGATGTCATCGATACCTAGGCGGCGCTCGATCTTCTTAAGACCGCGCTCGGTGGCGGCGATGGTGTGCTTGGCCTCGTCCATGACGTAGTCGCCCGTGGGTTCAACGTCCTCGGTGGCGGTAAGCATGTCGTGCGACACGTCCTCGCCGCGCTCAAGGCCACGCACGGCACGCGCGAAGTCCTTGTAGGTGCTGGCGGACTTGGTGCCGGCACCCGAGATGATGAGCGGGGTACGTGCCTCGTCGATCAGGATGGAGTCGACCTCGTCGACGATGGCGTAATGGTGGCCGCGCTGCACGCGCTGCTCGGGGCGGGTGACCATGTTGTCGCGCAGGTAATCGAAACCGAACTCGGAGTTGGTGCCGTAGGTGACGTCTGCCTGGTAGGCCGGACGCTTGAGCTCGAGCGGCATGTTGTTCTGGAGCAGACCGACGGTCATTCCCAGGTACTTGTAGATGCGGCCCATCCACTCGGAGTCGCGCTTGGCCAGGTAATCGTTGACGGTAACGACATGTACACCCTTGCCGGCGATAGCGTTGAGGTAGCCGGCCAGCGTGGAGACCAGGGTCTTGCCTTCGCCGGTCTTCATCTCGGCGATATGCCCCTCATGAAGCGCCATGGCGCCGATGAGCTGTACGTCAAAGTGACGCATGCCCGTGATGCGCTTGGAAGCCTCACGCACGGTGGCAAAAGCCTCGGGGAGCATGTCGTCGAGCGACTCGCCGTTGGCGTAACGCTCACGGAACTTATCGGTCTGGGCGCGGAGTTCCTCCTCGGTCATCTTCTCAAACTGGGGCTCAAGACCGTTGATCTGGTCGACGATCTTGTAGTAGCGCTTAAGGTCCTTATCGGATCCAAAGGACAGCAGCTTTGACATGAATCCCATGTGGTTTTCCTTTTTGGCCATCGCCCACGCCATGCAGCCTCGGGCGAGTTAAACACAGATAAATGTACTTTAGCCAAACAGGACGCGGCCTATACGGTCGAGCTCGACCGCCACGTAATAACTACGACCAACCTGCCACAATGGGACAGGTTAATTTTGGCAGGTCTATCTGGGCAAACGCCGCCTCTCTGCCATGTGGTGCCATGGGGACAGGTTAGTTTGCACTAATTTAAAAAGAAAAAGGGCCGCGCATCCAAATGGATGCACGGCCCTCATGCCATGAATGCGAGTGATTCCGCGGCGAGCTATTTACTCAGCAGCCTCGGTGGTCTCGGCCTCGGCAGCGGCCTCCTCGACGGGAGCCTCTGCGGGGGCCTCGGCGGCCTGCTTGGCAGCCTCCTCGGCAAACTTAGCAGCACGCTTAGCCTTCTCGGCAGCCTTAGCCTCAGCGGCGGCCTTGCGAGCGGCCTCGGCCTCAGCAGCCTTGGCGGCCTTGGCAGCCTTGGCCTCCTCGGCCTTCTTGAGCTGGGCGGCAGCGGCGCCACCGAACTTGTCGGCGAAGCGCTGGACGCGTCCACCGGTGTCGACAAACTTCTGCTGGCCGGTGTAGAACGGGTGGCACTCGTTGCAAAGCTCGACCTTCATCTCGGACACAGTAGCGTGCGTCTTGAAGGTGTTGCCGCAGGAGCACGTCACCGTGCACTCGACATACTGGGGATGGATACCCTGCTTCATGGTAGGACTCCTTATTGGTCAGGCGCTGGTTACCGATCAGCGCATAAGGCGTCTTGGTTTCCGACCAAGACAACAAACTCGGCTATGGTACCACGGCGCCGCGCGTCCCACAAAAGGTTCACGGTCTTTGTGCAACGCGGCGTGGCCAACCGCAGCGGACACGCACCCTGTCGCCCCTTCGCCCATGTTGCAGACGTGTAACGCCGCTGTAAGCGCACCTCTTTTGGCGCCAGACAGGTACAATGATGAACACTGTACCGTAGCGGAGCGCCCCGCGCGCGCCGCAACCACGCGAAAGGGTTTCCCATGGCCGAGATCTCGTCCTCCCGTATCGTCATCACCGTCCTTGGCAAGAACCGCCCCGGCATCGTCGCCGGCGTCACCCGTGTCCTGGGCGAGGCCAACGTCGACATCCGCGACATCACGCAGTCCATTATCGAGGACATCTTCACCATGACCATGCTGGCCGATACCGCCGAGTCCAAGCTCGACTTCGCTGAGCTGCAGAAGGCGCTGGCCGAGGCCGGCGAGCTTTCGGGCGTCAACGTGTCCATCCAGCGCGAGGACGTCTTCAACTTTATGTACCGCCTGTAGCGAGCAAGCCGCTGGGGATAGCCTGACGCGCGCATGCCCATGCAAGTCACCCCGATGCGGCCCGGAGAGGAGCGCGCATGGCCTACGACGCCAAGAAAATCTATTACCGCTTCGATGACCACTTGAGCCGCCTGGTTCTGGATTACGAAGCAAGCCGCCAGATTTCGCCTGAGAGCGAAAACCTCTACCACGGCCTGCCGACCGACCCTTATGACGAGGGCCTGTTTGTCGAGCACAATGTCAAGCGCGGCCTGCGCAATGCCGACGGCTCGGGCGTGGTCGCGGGCCTCACTCGCATCTCGGATGTGCACGGCTACAACAAGGTCGACGGAAAGGTCGTGCCCGATCAGGGCAAGCTCACGCTTCGCGGCTACAGCATCGAGGATCTGGTCAACAATGCCCAGGCCGAGAATCGCTACGGCTACGAGGAAGTCGCCTATCTGCTTATCACGGGCTCGCTGCCCAACAAAGAAGAGCTCGACGGCTTTTGCGAGCGCCTGGGCGCCTTTAGACATCTGAGCGACGAGTACGTCAAAGAGTTCCCTATGACCACGGTGTCGTCGAGCATCATGAACGTGCTCCAGCGCGCCGTGCTGCTGCTCTACGCCTTCGATGCCGAACCAGACGTGATCACGCCCGAGCACGAAATCGACGTCGCCATTTCCATGCTCGCACGTCTCCCGCGCATCGCCGCCTTCGCCCACATGGCCTCGATTGCCAAGCTTCGCGGCTCCGAGGTTCACGTGCCGCACCCCACGCCCGGCCTCTCCACCGCCGAGACCATTCTGCAGGTCCTGCGCGGCGGCATGGCGTTCACCCGCGATGAGGCGATGCTGCTCGACGTGATGCTCATGCTGCATGCCGAGCACGGCGGCGGCAACAACTCCACCTTCGCTTGCCGCGTGCTGTCGTCTTCGGCCACCGACCCGTATTCCGCCTACGCCGCGGCCATCGGCTCGCTCAAGGGCCCGCGCCACGGTGGTGCCAATGCCAAGGTCGTGTCTATGCACGAGGACATCCGCGCGCATGTCTCCAACTGGGAGGACGAGGACGAGGTCGCAGCCTACCTGGGCAAGATCCTCGACAAGCAGGCCTTCGACGGCACGGGCCTCATCTACGGCATGGGCCACGCCGTCTATACGCTCAGCGACCCGCGCGCCGAGGTCTGCCGTCGTTACGCGCGCACACTTGCCGCCAAGAAGAACCTGGGCGATGAGTTCGCGCTCATCGAGCGCATCGAGCGCCTGGCACCCCAGGTCATGCGCGACCACGGCATGACCAAGCCCATCTGCGCCAACATCGACCTGTACACGGGCTTTATCTACAAGATGCTCGGCGTGCCCGAAACGCTCTTTACGCCGCTATTCGCCGTCGCCCGCATGGCCGGCTGGTCGGCACACCGCATGGAAGAGCTCTTCTGCGCGCACCGTATCATCCGCCCCGCCTATCGTCCGGTGATCGAGCCGCTGGAGTACAAGCCGCTCGCCGACCGCTAGGACGCGGACCGTTATAGAACTCGAGCGTGGCCAGGGACCCAAGCCCTCGGCCACGCTTTTTATGCCAGTGGAAAGGGCTGCATCAAATGATTGTGTTTTCCGATATGGATGGGACGCTGTTGACGAGTGACAAGCAGATGAGCGACGCCACCTGGGCGATGCTCGACGAGCTCGCACGTCGCGGCATTGAGTTTGTGCCCTGCACGGGGCGCCCGCTGTCGGGCATCTTTGAGCCCATCCTCGCCCATCCCGCCGTGCACTATGCCGTCTGCGCCAATGGCGCCAGCGTCTGGCAGCTCGACGACGATGTGCCCAACGATGCCTCGCGCGCCACGCGCATTTTGAGCCGTCCGCTCGATCGCGGCATTGCCCATCGCGTCCGTCGCATCGCCGCCGGCCACGATGTGACCTTCGATATCTTCGCGGATGGGCAGTGCTTCCTCCCCCGCTCGCTCTACACGCGCCTGGACGAATTCTGCGGCGGCGACCCCCACATCGCGGCTTCGCTCAAGCGCACACGAACGCCGATCGACATGGATATCGACAGCAAAATCGACGAGGTCGAGACGCTCGAACGCATCGCTATGTACTGGCACGACCCCGCCGATCGCGACGCCATCGCGGCGGCGCTCGACACGCTCGGAGGAATTGAGGTCACGCGTTCTTACGCCATGAATATCGAGGTCATGGGTGAGGGCGCCACCAAGGGAACGGCCCTCACGTGGCTATGCGAGCACCTGGGCGAGCGTCTCGCCGACGTCTGGGCGTTCGGCGACAACATCAACGACATCCCCATGCTGCAGGCAGCGGGCCACGGCATGGCCATGATCAACGCCGAGCCCGAAGACCGCGAGGCCGCCGACGCCGTCACCGAATACGACAACGACCACGACGGCGTCGCCCGCACCATCATGGCCGCCCTCGCCTAGTCGTTGGGGACGTTCTTAAACGACTAGTCGTTGGGGACAGCCTTCGCGAAAAATCTGCAAGGACTGTCCCCCACTGTCGGCAGAAAAGGAACGTCCCCATCTGCCGGATTAAGCGAGGCTCTCCAGCACGCGACGGAGCTCCTGCTGGACGGCGTGGTCGCGGTTACAACCCACCACGCGATCGGCCACCGCCTTAAGCGCGGGGCGCGCGTTTTCCATCGCGCAGCCCGTGCCGACAAAGCGAATGATCTCGTAGTCGTTCATCGAGTCGCCAAACGCCATGACCTCGTCGCGACCAATGCCGTAATGCTCCGCGAGCTGCGCGATACCCGAGGCCTTCGACACACCAGGCTGCATGGCATCGATCCACGCGTTGCCCGAAGGCGCAAAAGTAAAGAGCTGACCAAGTTCGCGCTGTAGCACGTACGCACTGTCCATAACCGCACTGTCGTCGCAAAAGATACTCGCTTTGATGATATTTACGCTGGGATCGGGCAGCTCCCAAATACGCTCGGCATTGGGAAGGTCCTTATCGACCTCACGCACGAACTTGCACTCGTCATCGAGCAAAAAGGACTTGGTTCGGTCAAAGAGCGCAAGATGCAGATTGGGAAACGTCCTGACGGCTTGGGCGAGCCTTCGAATCGCCAGGTGGGAATACACCTCACGGTCTACCATCTTACCGTCGGCATAGACCTGGGCGCCGTTAGCGGCGACAAAGTCCATCTTGTCGCGAACGGGCGCAAAGAACTCGCACAGGCGATCGTAGCGACGACCTGACGATGCGGCGAAATGCACGCCATGCTCGTGTAGTGCCAGAATCAGTTCGTAGGTCTCGGGAGGCACCTGGCCGTTTTCGTCAAGCAGTGTGCCGTCCATATCGGATGCAATCAGTTTAAACATAGAAAAGCTCCCTTCGGGCTTGTTGGAATCGAACGTGTATCCGATTCCAACGTACCCAAAGGGAGCTCAAATAAGACTCCGCGGGCGTAAACGTTACAAGGACCTGGCAAATAGCTCACACATGCCAGAGGTCCCACAATCGCAGCGTCAGGCGACACGCCAAAGAGTGTCCCCAACGACTAGTCGTTTAAGAACGTCCCCGATGACTAGTCGGCGTAGGTGAAGGTTGTAACGTCGAACATGCCCTCGGGGCGGATGCGGAGCGTCGGGATCACCGGCAGGGGCAGGAAGATGATGCCCATGATGGGGTCGAGCGGCGGCTCAATACCCATGGCGCGCGCCTTGGCCATAAAGTCGTCGTGCTGCGCCGCGACGTCTTCGGCAGTGCCTTCGCTCATCAGGCCGCCGAGCGCCAGCGGAATACGAGCCACGACCTCGCCGTTGCGCACCAGCACGTGACCGCCCTGGCCCACGGCCTCGACAGCAGCCATCATATCGGCGGCGTTGTCGCCCACCACGCACACGTTGTGCGAGTCGTGGCCGATTGTGGAGGCAATGGCGCCACCGGTGATGGTAAAGCCACGCACCCAGCCGCGACCGATATGCTTGCCGACCAGGCCCAGGCCAGCGGGGCCATCGCCGTCGGCGCCCTCGGCCTGCAGCGACATGCCGCGGCCATGGCGCTCAATCAGCATAATGCGACGCAGGCCCTCGGCGCTCTCGGGGCGAGCCATACCCGTGATGGCCTTACCCGGCACCACGTCAATCACGGCCTCGCCCGGCTTAAAGGCATAGTCGAATACGTCGAGCGAAAGCTTCGGCAGCTTAACGGAGGCGCGCAGCTCATCGGCAAGGGCCGTAACCTCGGCCATCTCGGGTGCAATCTCGCCCACAAAGGTGCCGTCCTGCGCCACCAGAGCACCGGCGGCATATACGCGATGCGGAGCCGCGGCAAACGTCAGGTCATTGAGCACCAGCAGGTCGGCACGTTTGCCCGGGGCAATCGCACCGCGTAGTTCGTGCGGGTCGCGGCAGCCGTGATCTAGCCCAAACGCCTCAGCCGTGGAAAGGGACGCCATAGAGATGGCGACCACCGGGTCGACGCCGGCCTCGATGGCCACGCGGCAGGCGTTGTCGATCATGCCGGTCGAAAGCGCGTCGGAGGGAGCGCGGTCGTCGGTCGCAAAGCAGCAGCGGCGGGCGCGGGCGGGGTTTTCCAGCAGCATCGGAGACAGGTTGGCCAGGTCATGGCTGCACGTGCCCTCACGCAGCATCACATACATGCCGCGGGACAGTTTATCGAGCGCCTCCTCGGGAATCGTCGACTCGTGGTCGGCGATAATGCCCGCTGCGGCATAGGCGTTGAGGTCCTTGCCGGCAACGAGCGGCGCGTGGCCGTCAACCTGCTTGGACGGCGTCTGGTTGGCAGCATCGATGCGAGCACAGGTCTCGGGGTCGGCCATAAAGACGCCCGGCAGGTTCATCATTTCGCCCAGACCAAAGACATCGCCTGGATGCTCGGCAAAAAACGCCTGCATATCGGCGGCGGTAATGACGGCACCGGCCTGCTCATCGGGCAGCGCGGGCACGCACGAAGGCATCATGTACTTGATGGAGATGGGTGCGCGGCGGCCGTCCTCGATCATAAAGCGCAAGCCGTCGAGACCGGCAACATTGGCAATCTCGTGGCTGTCGGCAATGGCGGTGGTAGTACCGCGCGTCGCGGCCATGCGAGCATACTCGGCGGGACGGATGTTCGAAGACTCGATATGCAAATGCCCGTCAATAAAACCGGGAGCGAGATAGCGACCCTGGCAGTCGATGACCTCAGTTGCCTCGTAGGTGCCAGCGGCATCGTCGCGACCATCGTAGAGCACGCCGACGATCACACCGTCCTTGACGGCAACGCTACCGGACGCCACACGCTGGCCATACACGTCGATGATCTGCGCATTGGTAAACAGCGTGTCGACGGGCACGCGGCCCTCGGCAGCGTCGATCACAGTCCTCATGACCTCAACGGACATACATACTCCTTTAACCGTAGAAAAAGCTACGGAGCGGACAGACCTTCACCGCAGCAAACCAATAGCCATTGTATGCCCAAAAGGAAGCCCCGCTAACACCCCTTCCGCTTAACGGCACCGCCAAATGATCCCTCCGTCCCCAAGGGATCGTCGTAACCAAAAAAGGCCGCAGTCGGGATTCCCGGCTGCGGCCTTATTGCACTTGTGAGGTCAACTCGCTCGTTAGACCAACTTGAAACCCTTGCGCTTGCCCACGGAGAGGGTGTCACCCAGCTTGAGGGCGCTCGGATCGATGTTGTAGCTCTTGGGAGCCACAGCCTTGCCGTTGATCTTGACGCCGCCGCCGTCGATGTCGCGGCGGGCCTGACCGGCGCTGGCCGAAAGACCCAAGTCCTTGAGCAGGCCGGCGAGGTAGATCTGGCCCTCGTCGTTAACAGTCAGCTCAACGTGCTTCTCGGGGAAGTCGGCGAGCTGGCCCTCCTTGAACACACGGTCGAACTCGGCCTGGGCCTCGTCGCCGGCGCCGGCGCCGTGGTAGGTATCGCACAGGTCGCGGCCCAGAGCGCGCTTGAGCTCGTAGGGGTCGGCAGAACCGTCGGCCAGGGCGGCGTCGATCTTGTCGACCTCGGCCGGGGCGAGCGAGCTGGCCAGACGATAGTACTTGCCGATCATCTCGTCGGGGATGGACATGGTCTTGCCGAACATATCCTTGGGAGCGTCGGTCAGGCCGATGTAGTTGCCATAGGACTTGGACATCTTGCGCACGCCGTCGGTGCCCTCGAGCAGCGGCATGGTGAGCGCAATCTGCGGCTCCATGCCCATCTTCTCCATGAGCTCGCGGCCGGCGAGCAGGTTGAAGAGCTGGTCGGTGCCGCCCATCTCCACGTCAGCCTTAATCATGACCGAATCGTATGCCTGCATCACGGGATACAGGAACTCGTGCAGGGCGATCGGCGTCTGGGACTGGTAGCGCTTGGTAAAGTCGTCGCGCTCGAGAATACGAGCGACGGTGAACTTGGAGCACACCTGCAGCAGACCGGCCAGATCCATCGACAAGATCCAGTCACCGTTGTGCACGATGGTGGTCTTCTCGGGATCCAGGATCTTCATGGCCTGGCTCACGTAGGTCTCGGCATTGGCCTCGATCTGCTCCTGCGAAAGCTGCGGGCGGGTGGAATTCTTGCCCGAGGGGTCGCCGATCAGCGCGGTGCCGTTGCCGATGATGAGGGTGACGTTGTGGCCCAGGTCCTGGAACTGACGCATCTTGCGCAGCGGCACGGCATGGCCCAGGTGCAGGTCGGGGCTGGTGGGGTCGACGCCGAGCTTGATGTTGAGGGGCTCGCCCTTCTCAAGCTTCTTGCGAAGGTCGGCCTCGGGAACGATCTGCGCGGCGCCCGAGGTGATGATACGCATTTGCTCGTCAACAGACAGCATTGGGTATCCTCCTTTTGCTATAGCACCCTCGCCGAAAACGGCGGTGCTGGAAGTCCATAAACTCTCTTATGATAACAAACTGACGCGACGCAGCACCTACGACAGGAAAATCCTCGTCCTGCCGCACGCGTCGATAACGACCGGCAAACGCGTGCCGTCACGTTCGACCAAAAAGCGCGCCTGCTGACGGCGCGAGCAGTCACGGCAACGAACCTGCCCCGTTGTATCCGTGGCGCAGGCGCCCTCGGCAGTCAGCAAGCAGTGCTCGCACACCATGAGCTCGGGACGGTCGGCATCGACAGGCCCCAAGACACCGGAACAAGCGGCAAGCCCGGCAACACGCTCCGCATCATTGCCGAGCAACTCGGCCGGCAAGTACACCCGCCCCGCCCCGAGTCCGCGCAGCCAGGTAAGCGTGACCCGATTCGCGCAGAACACCGGCGCCGCCACGTCAAACGTCACGCCCAGCTTGCAAGCGATCACTACCTGACCCAGGTTGCGGCAGACGACGCGCCCGGCACGCTGCATCAGTGAGCGGGTCCGGTCAGCGTCACCCGTGCGGCACACCTCGTCAAGCACCACAACAGTGTCGGACAAATCGAGTTCTCCGCGCGGGTCGGCATCCATCAGCTGCCAGGCAAAAACCATGCGAGCGGGAACCGCGCGCTCCACCAACTCCGTCGACGCACCGCCATCCACCGCAACGTCCTCAAAGGGCAGCACCTCAACGGCGCGCGCAACGGGCGCAATCGCATCCGCCTCGGCCCGCATGCGCTCCAACACCGCCGCTGTCTGATCCAACACGCCGGCGCTGCGAATCAGGTATACCTCGCAGCCCGTGTCCACCTTACGCTTGCAATGCACGACGACGCGCTTCCCCGCTGCGGCATCCACCGGGCAGGGCACCTGCGGCCAGCGCTTGGGCACATCGGGACGCGCGTCGACGCCCGGATAGAACCGAATCTCGAGCGTGTCACCCGCCGCCACGGCGGCATCGAGTTCAACGGTCACCTCTTCGTGGCCCACAGCGACCAAGCGCCCCACGCGCACGCCCTGGTTAATTGCACGCTCAAAGCTCATCAGCTCGGCACCCGAACGCCCCCGCAGATACGCGTCGGTAAACCCACGGTTAAACGACCTTCCCAGCTCGCGCTCAAGCTCTTCCACGGCACCGGGGTCCCACGCGCCGTCGCGCAGCATATCGAGCGCCCGGCGCCAAACCCGCACCACGTTGAATACGTAATCGGGGTTCTTCATGCGCCCCTCGATCTTGAGCGACGCCACGCCGGCATCTACAAGCTCGGGCAGATGCGCAATACCCAGATAGTCGCGCGGACACAGCAGGCGATCCCCCTCGACGGCGACAACGCTCTGCCCCGCCTCGTCCACCAGGTCGTACGCCAGACGGCACGGCTGCGTGCAGTCGCCGCGCATCGCCGAGCGCCCACGCCGCAGGGCCGAGAACCCGCACGCCCCCGAATAGCCGATGCAAATCGCACCGTGGCAGAATACCTCGATGGGCACGCCCGTGGCACATAGCGCCGCAATCTCGTCGACCGCCAGCTCGCGTGCCGTCGTCACGCGCTCGACCCCCAGCTCATCGGCGGCAAGCCGCACGGCGCCTTCGCTATGAACGCCCGCCTGCGTGGACAGGTGAATCTCGACCCCGGGAATCGCCGTGCGCAGTACACAAGCCAGCCCGGCATCGGCGACAATCAGAGCATCGGCGCCCAGCTCCAGTGCATGAGCTCCCAACGCCACCGCGTCGGACAACTCATCGTCAAACACGAACACGTTGAGCGTCACGTACACACGCACGCCATGGGCATGCGCCACAGCACAGCCGCGCGCAAACTCGTCATCCGTAAAGCCGTGGGCGCTCACACGGGCGTTAAAGCCGCCCAACCCCGCATAGATGGCATCGGCACCCGCGGCGATGGCCGCAAGCATCTGGTCGAGCCCGCCCGCCGGCGCCAGCAGCTCGGGCAGCGCCGCACTGACAACATCCAATCCAGTCTTGTATTGTCCGTTCGGCCCCATCGCCCGAATCGTCATCGACAAACTCCTTACCAAGGTATGCATTCACTCTGAAAAATGCCGTCTTCCAGCATACACGAGGCCTCACGCGCCCCGTTTGGTTTATCGTGTAATAACTTATGTCCATCCTGCCCCGACGGCACATCCACCGTCCGGCACGACATACCTGGAGGTCAATATATGGGTCCTCGCCAACGACAGGGACACAGCCGTTCAAAGACGCACGCCCTGCCCATAATCCTGCTCTCGTTTTTGGGCTTTCTGCTGATTGCGGGCGTGGCGTTTGGCATCGGCATGGTCGGCAACGTCAACCGCTGGCTGTCCGATCTGCCCGACTACACCGACGCCAACGCGTATCTGGTGAGCGAGCCCACCGAGATCGTTGACTGCAACGGCAACAAGATAGCGAGCTTCTACACGCAAAACCGCAAGTCCATCACCAAGGACGAGGTCTCCCCCTACGTGCTGCAGGGCACCGTTGACGTCGAGGACGAGCGCTTCTACGAGCACGGCGGTATCGACCTGTGGGGTATCGCGCGTGCTGCGGTGGCAACCCTCGGCGGCGGGCACGAAGGCGCCTCGACTATCACCCAGCAGCTGGTGCGCAACACCATCCTGCAGGAGGAACAGTTCGACTCGACCATCGAGCGTAAGGTGCGCGAGGCCTACATCGCCATCAAGATGGAGGACATGTACTCCAAAGACGAGATCCTCATGATGTACCTCAACACCATCTATTACGGCCACGGCGCCTACGGCATCGAGGCCGCAGCCGAGACCTATCTGTCCAAGAGCGCCGCCGACCTCACCCTGAGCGAGGCCGCGCTACTCATCGGCCTTCCCAACTCGCCTTCGCAGTACGACCCCACGGTCAATCCCGATCTGGCACTGTCTCGCCGCAACAAGGTTCTCGACAACATGCTGCGCCTGGGCCACATCACCCAGGAGGAGCACGATGCCGCACAGGCCGAGCCCATCACCCTCAATGTGACCGAAATCTCGGGCAGCGGCGTCGACGTATACTCGCAGCCCTACTTTGTCTCCTACGTCAAGCAGCTGCTGGAGCAGGAGTTCTCGACCGACGTGCTCTTTAAGGGCGGCCTGACCGTCAAGACCACCATCGACCCCACGATGCAGCAGGTGGCAGAGAATGCCGTCCGGGAGCAGCTCGACACGCTCTCGCTCGACGGCCTGGACATGGGCATGGTCGTCGTCGACCCCAAGACCGGCTACATCAAGTGCATGGTGGGCGGCTACGACTACAACGCTGACGAGAACCACGTAAACCATGCCACGGCCAAGCGTCCCGTTGGCTCCACCTTTAAGGCCTTTACGCTGGCAACTGCCATCCAAAACGGCATGAACCCCAACGTCACCCTCAACTGCAACTCGCCGCTCAAGGCCAAGGGCACCACGACCGAGGTCCAAAATTACGCCAACCAGAGCTATGGCAACATCACGCTTAGGCAGGCGACGGCATACTCCTCCAACACCGGCTACATCCAGGTGGCGGAAGCCGTCGGCAACAGCAAGATCATCTCGCTCGTCAAAAAACTCGGCATCGATCCCGCCAAGGACAACATCGAGGACGTTCCCGTCATGACGCTCGGCACCGGCTCGATCTCGCCGCTCGAGATGGCCGCCGCCTACGCGACGTTTGCCAACGGCGGCTACTATCGCCAGCCGATCGCCATCACCGAGATTGACTCTCGTACCGGTTCGGTGCTGTACCAGCACACCGACAATCCCTCACAGGTGCTTACCGAGGGCGAGGCCGCCGCGGTCACCGATGTTCTGTCCGACGTCATGAAGGGCAGCGGTACGGGTGCTGCCGGCGCCCTGAGTGTCAACCAGCCCTATGCCGGCAAGACGGGCACCACCGACAACACCACCAACCTGTGGTTCTGCGGCTATACCCCGCAGCTGGCGTGCGCCCTGTGGACCGGCTATTCCGCGGGCGAGATCCCCATCCAAAAGTACGGCACGGACCTGCTGGGCGACAGCACCAACCTGCCTGTCTTTAAGCGGTTTATGAACACCGTTCTGACCGGTACCGAGCGCGAGGAGTTTGCGACCGGAACGGCGCCCACCTACAAGAACAACAGCGTCTGGAAGTTCTACGGCACCAACAACACCAAGAAGTCGGAGAACGACGACAAGGACAAGGACGAAGAGGAAGAGGAAACCACCACAACGACTACCACGACGACCACGACCACCGAGACCACGGGCGGCGACACCACCGGCGGCACCGGTACGACCGGTGGCTCGACGGGCGGCTCCACTGGTGGTTCGACCGGCGGCGATGGCGGCACGCCTACGCCTACGCCCACTCCCGACCCCTCGCCCACGCCTGACGATACGGTCGGCTAAGAAGTACGCGACTAAAGCCAACAAGGCCCCGAGCAGCTTATTGAACTGCTCGGGGCCTTTTAGTTTGAAGCGACCTGGTGGGCGGTCTTTATACCGGCAAACAAAAAGGGGTACCGACCAACGTCGATACCCCTTACAAGCCACTATGTCAGCGCACACAATGCCGAACGCACGACCCGCACGCCTACTTGCGAGAATTGCTCAGCTTATTGATCAGCGCCTCGAGACGCTCGCCGTCCTCGGCCGTCTGGGCAATAACCAAAATCGTATCGTTGCCGGCAAGCGAGCCAAGCACATCGGGCAACTCTGCCGCATCAACGGCGGCGGCGATGCCGGAAGCCGTGCCAGGCTGAGCCTTGATCATAACCAGATTATCGGTACGCAGAACGCCCGTTACGAGCTCGGAAACCATACGCTGCAGGTGCAAGTCCTCTGCCAGAACATAGATGCCCTCAGGGAGCTTACGCAGCCCCATGTCGGCAATATCGCGAGAGACAGTCGCCTGCGTGCAATCAAAGCCCATAGCACGGAGCTCATCAACCAGCACGCGCTGCGTGCGGACATCCTTATTGCGCACAATATCTCTAATGGCATCCTGGCGCCCATTGCGTTTTTTAGCCATACAAACCCTCTCTCCAAAAGATGGCGGAGACAATCAATCAGTGATTGAATAGTTTAACGCTATTTGAAGGCTTTTGTGTATAAGAACGCATTTCGAAACAATTCTATGCAAGTTTGTTTCTTAATGAGCCGTTTAGGCGGTTTTTGCGCCCGTCCGGTTAAGAAAAGCTGCCAGATGCGTACACATCACGCAGCGCGCGGGCTTGGCGCCAGCGATCGGCCCAAACAACAGACCCAGTCCCCGATGGTTGTCCTTGAGCGCGGCGACCATCTGACGGGTTCGAGGCGCCTCGAGCATATCACGCATGCGGGCGGAACGCTCGATTGACGACACCCCATGCGGGCTCAGACACAAATTCTCGATGCAGGCGACCAGTCCGACAAAGTAGAACTTTTGGCTTGCCAGCTTGAGCCGACCACCGCTATCTGCTTCCGAGAGTGAGTCCGCAAGCTCGTCGAGCGCTCGGGTGTCATCGGATACCCTGGCATACATGGTGGGATCAAAGGCATCTGTAAGCTTAGGCGCTACCGCGTGGAAACAAGCGTCGCCGCATCCGGAGACACGCTGCGCCTGCGAGAGCGCGCATGCCATAAACCCAACTGTGCGAAACGCCTTGTCGCACAAAAGGCATGCCTCAAACAGCGGACGGCTATACATCACGCCAGAGACTTGAGCAACCAAGCCGCCTAAAATCAACTGAGGCAGCCCGGCCACCATCGAAGATTTGCTATCAATGGAAATATGAGTAGCATCCAAGACGCGCGAATGGCGCTCTCGATGTGCATCATAGCGGTCGAGCGACACCGTGGGGAACACTATGTCTGCCGCAGTATCGCACGCGATATCGACCATCTTGGAAAGGGATTGCGGAGCAAACCACTCATCGGCGTTCATAGCGATGATTTGAGAGCCGCGCGAGGCAGCAAAACCGGCACGAAGACAAGCGCCGTGCTTCGCGTCCTCGACGTCAATCAAATCAATATGGATATCCCTGTCGGCAGCAACTTGAAGCGAATGGCGCACACCGGGCGCAGCATCGCGGCAGACAACGACAATCTGCAAATCGTAGAGGTCTTGGTTCTGGACACTCTCGAGCGCACGCATCGCATAGCTGGGCGAACCTTCTACCACAAGGATCACCGAAAGTCGCGGATGCGAGCCACGTCGAACCAAATTATCCGTCCTCTCGACAGCAATGAATCAAACCGTGGTTCATGGTACACCCCGGCAATAAAAGCAATGAGACACCGGTTGCATTGCACGCCAAGAACAGATGTTGCACACGCGCAGCCCACAGATGACAGGTGTCGACGCACGACACGTCGAGCCCTCCCCTAGTCGAGCACGACAAGCTCGGCGGGATCGTAATCCACGCCCATAAACGTAAGGCCGCAGGCAGGAGCCGTGGGGCCCGCAGCGGTGCGGTCGCAAGCATCGATAACCTCGCGCATCCACTCGGGTTCACGGCGATGCATGCCAATCTCGACAAGCGTGCCCACGATCGTACGGACCATCGAATGCAGAAACGCATTGCCCTCGATGGTGAACGTCAGGATGTCCTCGCCAAACGCAACCTCATGGCCAAATTCGGCACGCATCACGCAGCGATGCGTGGGCTTGCCAACGGCCGAAGCAACCTTGCAAAAGCTATTAAAGTCCTGCTCGCCCAGCAGTGCGGGGCAGGCAGCAGACATAGCCTCAACATCCAAGGGATAGCGATGCCACCACACGGCACCGCGGGACAGCACGGGGCGCGCATCTCGATCGGCAATACGGTACGTATACGTACGGGTGCGCGCGTCAAAACGCGCAGAAAAGCCTTTACGGGCTTTGTAGACCTCGTTAATGGCGATATCTTTGGGCAGTAGGGCATCCATAGCCCGCAGCCACCTACGGCGCGTACAAGCGAGCTCAGCGTCCGTTACGGGCACGCTGATGTACTGAGCCACGGCATGCACGCCGGCATCGGTACGCCCCGCGCACGTCAGATCGATCGGGCGGCGAAGCAGCGTCTCGATGGCTCGACGTAGCTCACCCGCAACCGTCATCTGTCCCGGCTGCTCGGCAAATCCGCTATACGACGAGCCATCATAGGCCACGCGAAATACGAGCGTAGCATCAAGCTCGGAAATCGAATTGAAATCAGACGGCGCAGTCATGGGCGCTCCCAACAAACAAGCAACGGTATCGCGACAAAAAAAGAGGGGTACGCGAACGTACCCCTCGAATATAGCCTATGCAGACGGAATGTCTACTCAGCGGTCTCCTCAGCAGGAGCCTCCTCGGCAGCGGTCTCCTCGACAGCCTCGACCTTCTTGGGAGCAGCGGCCTTCTTGGGGGCCGGAGCAGCCTTCTTGGCCTTAGGCGTGCAAGGCTCGGTGACGAGCTCCATGATAACGATGGGAGCGTTGTCGCCCTTACGGTTACCGAGCTTCATGATGCGGGTGTAACCGCCGTTGCGGTCCTGCCACATGCCCTGAGCAGCCTTGTCGAAGATCTCGGCAACGAGCTGCTTATCGCCGAGCTTGGCGATAGCCAGACGACGAGAGTGCAGGTCGCCCTTCTTGGCCCAGGTGATGATCGGATCGACGACCGAACGCAGCGCCTTAGCGCGGGTCTCGGTGGTCTTGATGCGGTCGTTCTCGAAGAGGGCCTTAGCAAGGCTCTTCTTCATGGCCTTGGTGTGGCTCGCATCGGTGCCGAGCTTCAGGCCCTTCTTAACGTTGTGACGCATGGTCTAGTTTCTCCTCAAATATGCGAAGCATTAAGCCTTCAGGCTCAGGCCCATGGACTCAAGCTTGTCCTTCACTTCCTCGATCGACTTAACACCGAAGTTACGGATGTTGAGCAGATCGTTCTCCGAGAACTCAACGAGTTGACGGACCGAGTGAATGCTGGCGCGCTTAAGGCAGTTGTAGGAACGGACGGAAAGGTCCAGATCCTCGATCTGCTTGTCCAGCTCGGCGTTGTCGTTGGTGACCTCGGGAGCGAAGATCGAAGCCTCCTCCTCGACCTCGGGGGTCTCGGCAAGGTTCATAAAGGCGGCCATATGCTGGTTGATGATATTGGCAGCCTGGACCACGGCGTCGCGCGGGGCGATGGAGCCGTTGGTCTCGATCTCGAGGACAAGGCGGTCGTAGTCGGTGTGCTGACCGACACGGCAAGCCTCAACGAGCTTGGCGCAACGGGAAACCGGCGAGTACAGCGAGTCGACGTGGATCACACCGATGGGATCGTTGTCGCGCTTGTTAGCCTCGCCAGAGACATAGCCGCGGCCATAGCCGATGCGCATGCTCATGGTGAGATGGCCACCCTCGGTAAGCGTAGCGATGTGCTGCTCGGGGTTGACCAGCTCAAACTCGGACGGAATAAAGAAGTCCGCACCGGTGACCTCGCAGGGGCCGTCAACAGAAATGGTGGCGGTCGCCTCGTCGGTCGTGCCGAGAGCCCTGAAGACAAGACCCTTGACATTCAGGACGATGTCGGTGACATCCTCGACCATGTTAGGGATGGTCATGAACTCGTGCTGCGCACCATCGATCTGAATAGCCTCGACGGCGGCACCCTCGAGCGAGGACAGAAGAACGCGACGAAGGGAGTTACCCAGCGTATCGCCGTAACCACGCTCGAGCGGCTCGACGGAGACACGAGCAGACGTCTCGTTGATCTCTTCGACCTGAACCTGAGGCCTAATGAATTCTGACATGTATTACCTCCAGCCTCAGCAGCCCGGATGGACTACTTAGAGTAGAGCTCGACGATGAGCTGCTCGTTGATATCACCGCTGATCTGCTCACGCGTCGGCAGAGCGAGCACGTTACCAGACAGCTTCTCGATATCGACCTCGAGCCAGCCAGGGACCTCAAAGCGCTCGGAGGAAATCAGAGCCTCCTTGATGGGGAGGAGGTCACGGAACTTCTCGCCGACAGCGACGACGTCGCCGGCCTTGACGCGGTAGGACGGAATATCCACGCGCTTGCCGTTCACGGTGAAGTGACCGTGACGGACGGACTGACGAGCCTCTTTGCGGGTGCGGGCGAAGCCAAGACGGAAGACGACGTTGTCAAGGCGAGACTCAAGGATGATCATGAGGTTCTCACCGGTGACGCCGTTCATCTTACGGGCCTTGTTGAAGTAGCCGTGGAACTGCTTCTCCAGAACGCCATAGATGAACTTGACCTTCTGCTTCTCGCGCAGCTGCATGCCGTACTCAGATTCCTTGCGACGGCGCTTGGGCTGACGGATAGATTCCTTCTTGCTGCTGTAACCGAGCTCAGCGGGATCGATCCCGAGCTGACGGCAGCGCTTAAGAACAGGAGTCCTGTCGATTGCCATATTGATACGATCCTTTCAGTTACACGCGGCGACGCTTCTTGGGGCGGCAGCCGTTGTGCGGAATGGGGGTCTTGTCCTGGATGCTCGAGACCTCGAGGCCAGCAGCCTGGAGGGAGCGGATGGCGGTCTCACGACCGGAGCCGGGGCCCTTGACGAAGACGGAAACCTTCTTCATACCGTGCTCCATGGCCTGCTTGGCAGCAGCCTCGGCAGCCATCTGGGCAGCGAACGGCGTGGACTTACGGGAGCCCTTGAAGCCCACCTGGCCAGCCGACTTCCAGGAAATGACGTTGCCCTGGGGATCGGTGATCGAAACGATCGTGTTGTTGAACGTAGAACGAATGTGAGCCTGGCCCACGGAAATGTTCTTACGGTCCGCGCGCTTCAGACGGGCAGCGCGAACGTTCTTCTTAGCAGTAGCCATCTATCTAGCGCTCCTTATTTCTTCTTCTTAGCACCGATCTGACGCTTCGGGCCCTTGCGGGTACGAGCGTTAGTGTGGGTGCGCTGGCCGCGGACCGGGAGGCCCTTGCGGTGACGAAGGCCGCGGTTGCAGCCGATGTCCATAAGGCGCTTGACGTTCTGGTTGCGCTCACGGCGGAGGTCGCCCTCAACCATGATCTGGTTCTTATCGATATAATCGCGGATGGCGTTAACCTCATCCTCGGTGAGGTCCTTAACGCGCGTATCCACGTTAACGTTGCACTCGACGCAGATCTTCGTCGCAGTGGTGCGGCCGATGCCGTAAATGTAGGTCAGACCGATCTCAACGCGCTTCTCACGCGGGAGGTCGACACCATTAATACGGGCCAACGTAGTCTCCTCTCTTAACCCTGACGCTGCTTATGACGGGGGTTCTCGCAAATGACGAGGACCTTGCCATGGCGCCTAATGATTTTGCACTTATCGCACATCTTCTTGACCGAAGGACGTACCTTCATCGTTCTTCCTTTCGGTAGCGCTCAAACTACTTCCCTACTATCTACTCGCCCAGCCGCAGGCGTTTAAAACTATGGCTGGTCTTCACACACAATCCGACCGTAGGTTGAGCTAAGCCTGCAGCCGGAAATGGAGTGCGTGTATGCGTGCCGCTATTTGTAGCGATAGGTGATGCGACCGCGGGTCAGGTCGTACGGGGAAAGCTCCACGACAACCCTGTCACCGGGGAGAATACGGATGTAATTCATTCGGATCTTGCCAGAAATGTTGCACAGAACCGAATGACCGTTCTCGAGCTCAACCTTAAACATGGCGTTGGGCAGCGGCTCCTTTACCGTACCCTCGAGCTCAATTGCGTCTTCCTTCTTCACAAGCAATCATCTTTCTCTAGAAAACGACAGCGATTGAGTATTCTACAACACGTATGCACGCATCGTAATAACTTCGTAATGGCTCCACATCTAAGCGGAACTTGTTACATTTCTCCGCCTTGGAGCGAACACCAAGCACCTTGTGCGTCGGTGGTGAGAATCACCGGACCGTCATTGGTAATGGCGACGGTGTTCTCGTAGTGCGCGGCGGGCAGGTGGTCGTTGGTCGTAACAATCCAACCGTCGGAGCCCGTGCTCACATGGTTGGAACCCATCGTAACCATCGGCTCGATGGCAATGACCATGCCAGCCTGGAGGCGAACGCCCCTCCCCTTCTTTCCATAATTAGGAACGTTGGGGTCCTCGTGCATCACGCGGCCAATGCCATGGCCCACATAGTCACGAAGCACGCCGTATCCGTGAGACTCGGCGAGGGACTGAACGGCATAACCGACGTCCCCGATATGGTTACCGGGGACAGCCTGCTCGATGGCAGCCTTAAGGCAATCGCGCGTAACCTCGCACAGGGCCTTGGCCTCGGGCGTGGGGGTGCCGACGAAAAACGTCCAAGCGTTATCGCCGACCCAACCGTCGACAACGGCTCCCGTATCGATGGAAATGATATCGCCATCGCGCAGGATCATGTCGGGGTTGGGAATACCGTGGACCACGGCATCGTTGATCGATGCGCAAATGGTTCCCGGGAACCCGCCGTAACCCTTAAAGGCAGGGGTGCCGCCATGCATGCGGATAATCTGCTCCGCGAGCTGATCGAGCTCAAAAGTCGAAACGCCGGGGCGCACCATGGCTCCAACGTGGCGGAGCGCCATCTTAGATAGCGCTCCTGCCTTCTTCATCTGCTCGATTTGCGTTGCAGACTTAATCTTGATCATAGACCGAGAGCCTCTTTGACATCCCCGTACACGGTCTCGCGAGCCTGGTCACCGTTGACCGACTTGAGCAGACCCTGGCCACGATAGTAGTCGACGAGCGGGCTCGTGGACTTCTCGTAGACGTCGAGACGGTTCTTGATGGTCTCGGGCTTGTCGTCATCGCGCTGATACATCTCGCCGGCGCACTTGGGGCAGGTGGCATCGGCAGCAGTGCCGGTGTAACCGCAGGCGCGGCAGGTGCGACGCGAAGACAGACGATCGATAATGACCTCAGGGGCCACATCGACCAGAAGGGCGCAATCGATCTCGCGACCCATGGCGGAGAGCTCGGAATCGAGCGTCACAGCCTGGGCGGTGTTGCGCGGGAAGCCGTCGAGAATGAAGCCCTGCTGGGCGTCATCGGCGGCAAGGCGCTCCTTGACAAGGTCGATCACGAGCTGGTCGGGAACGAGCTCGCCAGCGTCCATGTACTTCTTAGCCTGAATACCAAGCTCGGTGCCGCCCTTGACGGCAGCACGCAGCAGGTCGCCCGTGGAAATGTGGGCGACGCCAAACTCGGCGACGAGCTCCTGTGCGACGGTACCCTTACCGGCACCCGGAGCTCCGAGCAATACGAGGTTCATGAGCAATCCTCCTCTAGCCTATTTAAAGAATCCATCGTAATCATACATCTTGATCTGGCCTTCGAGCTTATCGACCGTGTCGAGCACGACGCCGACCATGATGAGGATGGACGTGCCACCAAATGCCTGGATCAGATGGTTACCCGTGAAGGAGAAGATGATCGAAGGCACGATGGCGATGAGCGCCAAAAAGACAGCGCTGGGAAGCGTAATCTTGTTGAGCGCGTTCTTGATGTAGGCCGCGGTAGCCCTACCCGGACGCACGCCCGGAATAAAGCCGCCCTGCTTCTTAAGGTTGTCGGCGGTGTCATCGGGGTTGAACACCATGGAGGTGTAGAAGTACGCGAAGAACACGATGAGGACAACGTTAAGCACCCAGTTGAGCCAACCGGTCGAAAGCGCGGAGGCAACTGCCTGAATCCAGCCGATGCCGGGGAAGAACACGGCAATCTGAGCCGGGAAGTACAGCAGCGCCGAAGCGAAGATGATCGGCACGACACCCGCGGTGTTGACCTTGATGGGCAGGTAGGTGGTCTGGCCACCCATCATGCGACGGCCAACGACGCGTTTGGCGTAGGAGACCGGGATGCGGCGCTGGCCGCGCTCAAGGAAAACAATCAGCGGAATAACCAGCAGGATGATGGCGCAGATGATCGCCATGGTGATGATGCCACCGGCATTGCCCTCGGTGCTGGAAAAGATCGCCTGCGGCAGACCGGCCATGATGTTCGCGAAGATGATCAGCGACATGCCATTGCCGATACCGCGCTGGGTGATGAGCTCACCAATCCACATGATCAGCATGGCGCCCGCGGTGAGCGTACCGACGATCATGAGGTCGAAGATGATCTCGGGAGCGCCGGCGCCATTGAAGCTGATGCCGAAGCTCTTAAAGAGGAAGAGGTAACCCACGGAGTTGAGGATTGCCAGAGCCAAGGTGAGGTAACGCGAATACTGCGTAATCTTGGTCTGACCGACCTCGCCCTCGCGGGCAAGCTCATGCAGGGAAGGCACGACGGCCTGGAGCATCTGGAGGATGATCGAGCTGGTGATGTAAGGCATGATGCCCAGCGAAAACACCGACACATAGCTCAACGCGCCGCCAGAGAAAAGATTCAGGAGGGCCATAGCACCTGCGGCGACCGAATTGTTATCGGTCGAGAAAAGGCCCAGCATCCCCTGGAAGGGAATGCCGGGCACAGGAACGTGCGCACCAATGCGGTACACGACGAGCATAGCTATGGTAAAAAGAATCTTTTCGCGCAATTCTTTGATGCGGAAAGCATTCTTAAGACCATTTAGCACGGCAGCTCGACCTTTCCGCCGGCGGCCTCGATCTTGGCCTGCGCAGAAGCGCTGACCTTGTCGACCTTGACCGTGAACTTCTTGGTGAGCTCACCATTGCCGAGCACCTTGACGGGCTCGAACTCGCTCTTGGTGATGCGAGCGGCCTTAAGAGCGGCACCGTCGATCACAGCGCCATCCTCGAACTTACGCTCGAGACGCTCAACGTTAACAGCGGTGTACTCGATACGACGGGGGTTGCGGAAGCCCGGAAGCTTGGGCAGGCGCATAGCCAGCGGAGTCTGGCCACCCTCGAAGCCGGCACCCTTGGTGCCGCCAGAGCGGGAACCCTGGCCCTTCTGGCCGCGGCCAGAAGTGGTGCCGTGACCCGAAGAATTGCCACGGCCGACGCGCTTACGGTTCTTGGTGGAACCGGGCGCGGGAGTAAGATCGTGAAGCTGCATTTGCTACTCCTCTACAATCTCGACAAGGTGCTTGACCTTGAAGATCATGCCGCGGACGGACTCGTTGTCAGCAATCTCGCGAACCTCGCGGATCCTGTGGAGACCGAGGGCACGGACAGTACGGACCTGGTCCTGCTTGCAACCGTTGGTGCTGCGGACCTGCTTGATCTTGATGGTGTCAGCCATGCTTAGTTCTCCTTACCGACGAACATCTCGGAGACCGTCAGGCCACGGCGAGCCGCGACGTCCTCAGGGCTGGAGAGCTCCTTGAGGCCCTCGACGGCAGCCTTGATGATGTTGAGGCCGTTGTCGGTACCGAGGGACTTGGACAGGACGTTCTTGATGCCAGCAAGCTCAAAGAGGGGACGCACAGCGCCGCCGGCGATAACGCCGGTACCCTCGACAGCGGGCTTGATGATGATGCGGCCGGCACCAAAGTGGCCGAGAACCTCGTGCGGGATGGTGCCCTGCTCGGTCACCGGCACGTGGAACATGTTCTTCTTGGCATCGAGAGACGCCTTGGAGATGGCCAGGGGCACCTCAGCGGACTTGCCCATGCCAACGCCGACGTTGCCCTTGCCGTCGCCAACGACGACGAGAGCGACGAGGCTCATGCGACGACCGCCCTTGACGGTCTTCGACACGCGGTTGATGTAAACGACGCGCTCCTCGAACTCGGAGGCCTCGCGCTGCTGCTTCTGATTACGAGCCATGTGCTACATACCTCCTAGAACTCGAGACCGGCGGCACGAGCACCGTCGGCGAGGGCCTTGACGCGGCCATGGTAGATACGGCCACCGCGATCGAAGGCGACCTTGGTGATGCCGGCCTCGATGGCGCGCTTGCCAACGAGCTGACCGACCTTCTCCGCAGCCTCCTTGTTCGAGGTGTGGGTGCCCTTGAACTCGGCCTCGAGGGTCGAGGCAGAGACGAGCGTCAGGCTGGAGCCCTTGCTGTCGTCGATGATCTGGGCATAGATGTTGGCGTTAGTACGGGTCACGCGAAGACGCGGACGCTCGGAGGTACCCGAGACCTTGCCGCGAACACGACGCTGACGACGCTTGAGGCCTTCCAGCTTCGCCTTATGCTTGTTCATACGTAAACTCCTAAAAAGGTTGATCTTGCCAGCACCTGACGGGGTGCTGGTCTTATGCGAGTGAGTCGGTTACGACTACTTGGCGGCCTTACCCAGCTTGCGGCGGATGTGCTCGCCAACGTAGTGGATACCCTTGCCCTTGTAAGGCTCGGGAGGACGATGGCCGCGGATCTCAGCGGCGATCTGACCGACCTGCTGCTTGTTGATACCCTTGACGTTCACGTGGGTGTTGTCGGGAACCTCGAAGGTGATGCCCTCGGGAGCCTCGACGATCACGGGGTGCGAGAAGCCCAGGGAGAACTCGAGGTTCTTGCCCTTCTGCTGCACGCGGTAACCGACGCCGGCGAGCTCGAGCTTCTTCTCGAAGCCCTCGGAAACGCCAACAACCATGTTGTGGATGAGGGCGCGGGTGAGGCCGTGGCGGGCACGGGTCTCACGCTCGTCGTCGGGACGGGAAACGGTGAGGACGTTGTCCTCGACGTTGATAGCGAGCTTCTCAAAGACATCGAGCTCGAGCTGGCCCTTGGGGCCCTTGACGACAACGTTGTTGCCGTTGACTGCCACTTCGACTCCGGCGGGAATCTGGACAGGCTTATTACCGATACGAGACACGGTGATCTCCTTTCCTTCTACCTACCGAGCGAATTACCAGACGTAAGCGATGATCTCGCCGCCGACGTTGTGCTTGCGAGCATCGCGGTCGGTCATGACGCCATGGCTGGTGGAAATAATGGCGGTACCAAGGCCACCGCGGACGCGGGGCATGTCGGCAACGCCGGTGTACTTACGCAGGCCCGGCTTGGAAATGCGGCGGATGCCGTTGATGACCTTAGCCTTCTTGGGACCATACTTAAGCGTGATGTGCAGAGTCTTCTGGGGAACGGTGTCCTCGACATCGTAGCCCTCGATGTAGCCCTCCTCGTGCAGAACACGAGCGATCTCGACGAGCTTCTTGCTGCTCGGCATGGAGACCGTGGCCTTGTTCACAGAGTTAGCGTTACGGATGCGCGTAAGCATATCTGCGATCGGGTCTGTAAGGTTCATACAGATTCTCCTTCGTTCTTGATGAACACGTGCTCTTGGTTCTTCGCCGCCCTTAACGGCAAAGCCTTTTTAGCGCGTTTTCCCTGTTCCAAACTGATGCTTGAAACGCTGGTAGTGACTTACCAGCTGGCCTTCTTAACGCCGGGAAGCTCGCCCTTGAGTGCAAGCTCGCGGAAGCAGACACGGCACAGGCCGAACTTGCGGTACACAGAGTGCGGACGGCCGCAGCGCTGGCAGCGCGTGTACTCACGAGTAGAGAACTTCTGCTTGCGATTGCACTTGACGATCATCGATGTCTTAGCCACTTATATCCTCCTCACATAGAGTATTGTTCGCCCCAAGCGCCGCCCCCTTGTGGGAACGGCGCTTATAGGGCAGGTGAACCTATTTCTTGAACGGGAAACCGAAGGCGTCCAGAAGGGCCTTGGCCTCCTCATCGGTGTTGGCGGTGGTCACGAAAGTGATGTCCATACCACGCTGGTGATCGACGGAGTCGAAGTCGATCTCGGGGAAGATGAGCTGCTCGGTGACGCCCATGGAGAAGTTACCACGGCCGTCGAAGCTCTTGGCGGAGATGCCGCGGAAGTCGCGGATACGGGGGATCGCGACGGAGGTCAGACGATCGAAGAACTCCCACATACGGTCGCCACGCAGGGTAACCTTGCAGCCGATCGGCATACCAGCGCGCAGGCGGAAGGTAGCGATGGACTTGCGGGCACGGGTGATCATCGGCTGCTGGCCGGTGATGGCGCGCAGGTCGCGCACGGCACCGTCGATGGCCTTGGAATCGGTAGCGGCCTCGCCGACACCCATGTTCACGACGATCTTCTCAAACTTGGGGATCATCATGACGTTCTCGTACTGGAACTTGTCCTGAAGCTGCTGCTTGACCTCGTTGTTGTACTTGGTCTTCAGACGCGGCACATACTTCTCTTCTGCCATTGTTCACTCCTTCTTGGGGTTTTAAGCACGGGGCGTGGCCACGATGGGTTGTCCTCGTGCCTCCTGGCTGCATCCGCGCCGCTCATGGCATTTTGCGGTTTGGACTCGACGCAGCAGGAGCCGACAAAACAATCGGTACTATACGCGCATCGGGAGCGTATTTCCAGAAAAACCTCGTCTGCCTGCACAACTCCACAACTCCCCCGCACAAATGCGTCCGCATGCGACGGAGGAAAACGGATCCCTTGGCAGTTGCGGTGAAATAGGGACTGTTTGACGGCTTAACTGGCTTAAACAGTCCGTATTTCACCGCATCTTATTGATGGGGATGCGACTAGCGCTTGCGGGGGACGAGCTTGGTGCGGCGCAGGTGGATCATCTCGGCAGCGATGGAGATGGCAATCTCCTCGGGATCCTCGGCCTCGATGGCAACGCCGATCGGCAGGTGCAGCCCGTCGATCTGGTCCTGCGTAAAGCCCTCCTGCTCCAGGCGGGCGCGCACAAAGGCCGTCTTACGGCGCGAACCCAAGCAGCCCAGATAGGCTGGCTTGGCGCGCATGGCCTGAATCACCACGTCGATATCGGACTTGTGACCCGCCGTGGCGACGACCACCAGGTCGCGCGGGCCGATGGGGCACTGCTTGCTCAGGTTCTTGTAGTCGACCAGACGACGGTCGTAGACACCGGGCACCCATTCGGACGTCAACGTGCCGGGGCGGTCGTCGCAAGCCACGACGGCAAAGCCCGCCGCCGTGAGCACCCGCGCCGTCGCAGCACCCACGTGTCCGCAGCCAAAGATATAGGTCAGGCCCTCGGGGCAGAGCGTCTCGATGTGCGCGGGAGGAATCTCGGAGGCGGCGTTGGTGTAGGTGACGCTGCTCCCCTCTTCCGCCAGCGAAAGCCCGGGGCAGCCCGCAATGGTGCGGCGCGATTCCTCGCCATGGCACTCGGCCACATCGCCCTCGAGCGCGCTTGCGATAAACGGCTCAAAGTCGATGACGAAGTCGCCGATGCGCCGATAGGCCAAGACGTCGGCAATCGACTGGAACAACGGTACCTGGGTCGCATCCAGATGCAGGTAGCACAGGCAGATGGCTCCGCCGCAGATCATGCCGGTATCGGAGTTCTCGCCGCCCATGGTGTAGCGGACCAGACGCGACTGTCCCACGCCCAGGAGCTCGCGCGCCTCATCCAGCGCAAAGAGCTCAATCTTGCCGCCGCCGATAGTGCCCGCCTGGCTGCCATCGGCAAAGACGGCCATCCAGGCGCCCACACCGCGCGGGGACGACCCCGCCGTACCGGCCACGACCACCAGCTCGCACGTCTCGCCAGCACGCAGGGCGGCAAGCGCCGCATTCACAACATCGAGCTTTTCCATTGCCGCCTTCTATCCTCTAAAGACATCGGTGAGCATAGCGAGCGCCTCGAGCACGCCGCCGCCGACCGACGTCGCTTTGTCCGAAATATAGTTGATATAGCTGGCATCGCCGCGCGGGTCGACGTCGGCACATTTAAAGCCCTCGGTCACCTGAACACCGTCGGCCAAAAGGCCGCGCAAGCAGCCGTCAATCTGCGTGACCATGGGAGTATCACCCGCATACCCGATCACATCGCCGGCACTCACGATGTCGCCGATGGTGCGGTCGGACCTAAACACGCCGGCGGCGGGGCTGTGGATAACACGTTCCTTGCCATAGCCGGCGATAATGCCCGGCACGCCCGTGTTGGGCTGGGGCGAACCTTGGGTAATGACACGGCCGAGAAAATGTCCGCGCATGGTCTCGACCACGGCGTCGCAATCGACCGGCGCGGTAAAGCCCGGCCCCACAGCGATGACGGCAGGCGCCATGTCGCGCGTGGTGCCCAAGTTGCGCTTAGCCAAAATCGCGTCGACCACAGCCGCGGGTTTAAGCTCATCGAGCATCTTGGCCTGAGGGTCCACCACAACGGCGACGTCTCCAGCCTCGGTAATCTCAAGCGCCTCAGCCGGCGTCCGTGCCAAGCGAGCGCGAATGCCTTCGACCTCGACCTCGCCCAGGCGAATGGCCTCGCAAAAACAGATTGTGCGGCGGATGCACGTGGGAACCGCGATATCGGCCATAACGACCGAAACGCCGGCGCGCACCAAGCGAGCGGCGACGCCCGTGGCGATATCGCCGGCGCCGCGAACATAAACGAGCATTCCCGGGGCACCTCCCTGTGCTACGGTTTGAGCAGAGCAAAAGCGGTTCGGCCGCTACTCTGATGATTATTTATTATCACAGTATTATACGGCGGTGAACAGATGGAAACGGTTAGCGGCAATCTTGCCTCTGTGCTCAGGATTGAGCCGGGCATTACCGCGATTATCGGCAGTGGCGGCAAGTCGACGCTGCTGAAGACGCTGGGTCTCGAGCTCATGCGCACTGGCGGCCGCGTGCTCCTCTGTACCACCACGCACATGTTTCCCGTCGCCGGCGTGCCATGGGACGGGTCGAGCCGTCGCCTGGACGCCGCGCCTTGGAAGCCGGGGACCCTACATGTTCCCGGCTGCACCTGCGAGGCATGCGCGGGACTTGTCCGCGGAAGTATCTGCCAGGCGGGTGTTTTGAACCCGGAGACAGGCAAGCTCTCCGCCCCCGCCGAGCCGCTCAACGAGCTGGCACAGCGCTTTGACTATGTGTTGGCCGAGGCAGATGGCAGCAAGCAACTCCCGCTCAAGGCGCATGCCGTCTGGGAGCCGGTAATTCCCGCCGCCGCGACAAACGTTGTCTGGGTCGTCGGCGCCTCGGGGCTGGGCAAGCCCGTCGCCGAGGTTGTCCACCGCCCCGAGCTCTTCTGCGAGCGCTGCGGCTGCGAGCCCACCGACGCTGCCACCCCAGAGCGCGTCGCCCAGGTGCTCAATGCCGAGCTGCAGATGCTGAACCTCAACAATGCCCGTATCATGCTCAACCAAGTCGACACGCTTGCTGATCCAACGATGGCAGATCGCTTCCAAGCAGCCCTCGGCCGCCCCGTCGTCGCCACCAACCTCAAGTAGCCAGCCCCAGTCTCCGCAGTTGCGGTGAAATACGGACTGTTTGGCCACCTAATGGCCGCAAACAGTCCGTATTTCACCGCAACTGCGGAGGGGACACTGCATCTTTGCCGCTAGCGGGGGACGTAGCGGCCGGGTTGGGCTCCGGTGGGCTCGCCGTCGCGTGCCGCCAGCACGCCGTTCACAAACACGGCCTTGGCGCGGCCATGTGCCTCAAAGCCCTCGAGCGGCGTGTAGTCCACGGCCTGATGCTGCGTCGCGGCGCTGATCGTCCAACGCGCGAACGGATCCCACACGCACACGTCGGCATCGGAGCCCTCGGCAAGACAGCCCTTGCGCGGGTACATGCCAAACACGCGCGCCGGGTTCTCGCTCATCAGGCGGCAGAGGTCCTCGGGGCCCAGCTGTCCCTCAAAGCTCGTGGCAATCGCAACGGGACGATGCTCCACGCCGGGCCCGCCGTTGGGAATCGCGCGGAAATCATCGCGTCCTCGGTCCTTTTGCCCGTGCAGGTTAAAGCTGCAATGATCGGTCGCAATAGTATCGATCTCGCCAGCCACAAGCGCCTCGCGCAGCGCGGCACGGTCACCGGCATGGCGCAGCGGCGGGCTCATCACATACTTGGCACCCGCAAAGCCGTCCTCGCCCTGCTCCAGATAACAGATGTCGTCGAGCATCAGATACTGGGGGCAGGTCTCGACATAGATATTCTTCTGCCCGCGCGCCTTGGCGGCACGGATGGCCTCGAGCCCCAACTTGGTCGAAAGGTGCACCACGTTGACCGGAGCGTCCCCGGCCAGGTGTGCCAGATACAGCAGGCGGCTCACGGCCTCGGCCTCGCACACGTCCGGACGGCTGAGCGCATGGCCCTCGGGCCCGTGGATACCCTGCTCAAACACGCGCTTCTGCAGCTCGTTCACGAGCGTACCGTTCTCGCAATGCACGCACAGTATGCCGCCAATACGCTTGAGCTCCTCAAGCACCTCGAGTGTCTCGGCATCGTCCAAGCGCAGGTGGTCGTAGGCAAAGTAGGTCTTGAACGACGATACGCCCGCCTCGCGCATGGCCGAAAGGTCGGCACGGTTGCGCTCATTCCACTCGGCGAGTGCCATATGAAAGGCGTAGTTGGCCGTGCAGGTGCCGTCGGCGCGGCAATGCCACTCGGCCAAGGCATCGGGCATGGTCACGCCGCGATCGGCCGTCGCGTAGTCCACAATGGTCGTCGTGCCGCCGCAGGCAGCCGCACGCGTGCCGGTCTCAAAGCTATCGGCCGTCCAATCCATGCCGGTCCAGCACTGCATGTGCGTGTGGCCGTCGATAAAGCCGGGAAACACCCAGCAGTCGGTGGCGTCCTGGACGGTATCGCCCTCGGCCGGCTCAATCGCCGCGGCAATCCGCACGATCTTGTCGCCCTCCATGGCAAGATCGGCGCGGCGAAGCCCCTGGGGCGTCACGAGCGCGCCGTTTTTGATGATGATCATAATTGCTCCTTATTGATTGATGCAGTTGGCCACGCGATCAAAATACGAGCAGGCGGCGATATGCTCCGTTACGCGTTGCTGTCCCTTGGCGGTATCGACGTCCCACAGCTCGTAGGCACGCGCCTCGACCAGCACCACGTCGATACGGTCCTTGAGAATCGAACCGCCACCGTCCTTGCCCTCAAGACACATAAGTACATCGAACAGTTCCGCCGGAAAGAGCACCGGGCTCGAAGGCTCACCATTGCACGCAAGACGCACCGGATGCTTGCGGCCACGCTCATCAAATGCACGAACCATAGCCTCAAAAGAATCCGCGCTCACAAGCGGCTGGTCGCCCGGCAAAAAGAGGCAACCTTTCCAGTTGCGTTCGACTCCCCACGAAAGGCCCGCACGGACGCTTTCGCTGCGCAGCTCGCCATCGTGCAGCACGCACGGGCAATGCTTGTCATCACAAATCTGAGCGGCCTCGGGCCAACGCGTCGAAACCACGACGTCAAAGCCCCGGGGAACCGAATCAATGGTCCGGGCAATCAGCGGCTCGCCATAGATATCGGCGAGCATCTTGTTAGAGCCAAATCGCTTGCCCTCGCCCGAAGCCATAATGACGCAACCAAGTTTCATGGCGATACCTCCCCTGAAACCATCGTACCCATAACTCGCGTCGCGGGGCATCTACATCGAAAGCGCTTATCCCGCACGCCCACGATGCAAAAAGGGGCACCCCGCCGGTTGGCAGAGCGCCCCCTTTACATGGCTTACCTCAGCCCAGCTTTAGGCCTGGAACCAACGGGCGGTGTTGCGCTCGTCGAGGGCCTTGAGGGTAGCGGCGGGATCGGCAACCTTCTGCAGGAACATCATGGCTGCGATGGCGTACGGCTTGTAGCTGGCCTCCTTGTACATGCCCACACGGTGCATGTCGAAGACGTCGGCGTTGACCTCGCCGTGCTCGCAGGAGACACCGGAGATGTCGGCGGGCAGCGGATGCATAAAGATGGTGTCCTGGCCGTTGGCGGTCTTCTCCATGAGCTCGGTCGTGGAGCACCAGTCCTGATGGGTGGCGTTCTGGGCGAGCAGCTCCTTCTCGAGCGCGGCGATGCCGGCGTCGTCGCCCTCGGCGTACAGGTTGGTGCGCTTCTCCATGGCGGCAAACGGAGCCCAGCTCTTGGGGATCACGATGTCGGCGCCCTCGAAGGCCTCGGCCATGGTGTTGACCTGCTTAAAGGTGGTGCCGGACTCGGCGGCATAGCCCTTGGCGCGCTCGACGACCTCGGGCATGAGGTCGTAGCCCTCGGGGTGGGCCAGGGTGACGTCCATGCCAAAGCGGGGCAGCAGGCTGATCAGCGACTGCGGGCAGGACAGCGGCTTGCCGTAAGAGGGCGAATAGGCCCAGGTGACGGCAACCTTCTTGCCCTTGAGGTTCTCGAGACCGCCAAACTCGTTGATGAGGTAGAGCATGTCGGCAGAGGACTGCGTGGGGTGGTCGGAGTCGGACTGCAGGGAGATGAGCGTGGGACGGTGATCCAGAACGCCATCCTCGTAGGCCTGCTGAACAGACTCGGAGACCTCGGCCATGTAGGCGTCGCCCTTGCCGATGTACATGTCGTCGCGGATGCCGATGACGTCGGCCATGAAGGAGATCATGGTAGCGGTCTCGCGGACGGTCTCGCCGTGGGCGATCTGGGACTTCTTCTCGTCCAGGTCCTGCAGCTCAAGGCCGAGCAGGTTGGCGGCCTTAGAGAAGGAGAAGCGCGTACGGGTGGAGTTGTCGCGGAACAGGGAGACAGCCAGACCCGAGTCGAAGATCTTAGACGAAACGTTGTTCTCGCGCAGCTCGCGCAGAGCGTCGGCGACGATGTAGAGCGCCTTGAGCTCATCGGTGGTCTTATCCCAGGTGTGCAGGAAGTCGCTGCCGTACATGCCCTTAAAATCGAGGCCGTTCAGCTGCTCGACGAGCTCGGTAAACTTGGCGTCCATGTAAATATCCTTTCCAAAGATGAAACGATTGCAATGAGTAGATGCGCTCCGTCATGCGCGTGTGGCTAGAACATGCAGAGCACTATGACGAGGACCCGCCACCGTCGAGGAAGCATGGGAGATAACGACTGCGGGCCCCAAGTCAACAGGGGGGGTGCCGGGGACACGAGCGGCCCCCGGCTCAACAAGATCAAGGAATGGGACTAGTCGATCTTGTTGTTGGTCAGACCGGCGCGGAACACGGTGGCGTCGCCGTCGGCCTGGCTGGGATCGTAGAGGTTCAGGGCAGCCACATACATGGCGGCAGCGGTGACCAGGTCGTCCTTGTAGGTGACCTCGTTGGGAGCGTGAGCCTGAGACTCGGCACCCGGGCCAAAGCCCACGCAGGGGATGCCGTAGCGGCCCTGGATGGAAACGCAGTTCGTGGAGAAGGTCCACTTGTCGCACAGCGGACGACCGGTGCGCTTGTCCATGCTGGGCTCGCAGCCGATGCGCTCGTCACCGAACATGGCCTTGTGGGCGTCGACGAGGGCCTTGACGTGCGGAGCGGTCTCCTTGTTGATCCACGTGGGGAAGTAAGCCTCGGTCTCGTAGACTTCGCCGGTCCAGGACGGACGGTCGTACATGTACATGGAGACCTTCACGTCGTCGCCGTACTTCTTGGCGGCCGGCAGGTTGCGGATCTCGTCCAGGCAGGACTCCCAGGTCTCGCCGGCGGTCATACGACGGTCGATGGAGATGGCGCAGGAGTCAGCGACAGCGCAGCGGCTGGGGCTGGTGTAGAAGATCTGGCTGACGGTGCAGGTGCCGCGGCCCAGGAAGCGGGCATCCTCGTAGTGCTCGGGGTTGTACTTGGGGTCGAGCATCTTGACGAGGCCCTTGATGTCGGTCGACTCGTCGCAGCCGTTGTTGTTGAGGGCGCGGACGTCGGCGATGATGTCGGCCATCTTATAGATGGCGTTGTCGCCGCGGTCGGGAGCGGAGCCGTGGCAGGAGGTGCCGTGAACGTCGACGCGGATCTCCATGCGGCCGCGGTGACCGCGATAGATGCCGCCGTCGGTGGGCTCGGTGGAAATGACGAACTCGGGCTTAATGCCGTCCTTGTTGTAGATGTACTGCCAGCACATGCCGTCGCAGTCCTCTTCCTGGACGGTGCCGACGACCATGATCTTGTAGCCCTCGGGGATGAGGCCCATGTCCTTCATCATCTTGGCAGCGTAGGTAGCAGAAGCCATGCCGCCCTCCTGGTCGGAGCCGCCGCGGCCGTAGATGATCTCGTCGGTCTCGTAGCCCTCATAGGGATCGGCATCCCAGTTCTCGATGTTGCCGATGCCGACGGTGTCGATGTGGGAGTCGATGGCGATGATCTTGTCGCCCTCGCCCATAAAGCCCATGACGTTGCCCAGGCCGTCGACCTTGACCTCGTCATAGCCAAGGCTCTCCATCTCGGCCTTGATGCAGGCGACAACCTCGCCCTCCTCGCAGGACTCAGAGGGGTGGGAGATCATGGCGCGCAGGAAGCGAGTCATATCAGCACGATGAGACTCAGCAGCAGCCTTAATGGCATCAAAATCGAGTTCTTTAGTCATAACAGTCAACCTTTCTACAAGGGTTTACCTACAGGTAGATATTTCAGATAGATCACTTGTGCCAAGCAGCGTGAGGTTGAGCACCCGGCAAGCAAGTAACCATAGGAGGCGGACGGAGGACTTTGCTCCGTCGCGAGTTCCGCACGAGCCGGAGAGCACTTAATGTGCTCTCCGTGCGAGCAGGACTGTCCGAGCAGGGAGTAAAGTCCTCCGGCTGCCTCCGGACAGGTCAGTCTGCTAGCAAGTCGGATACTCGCCCTCCCAGACGATGCGACGGTACTGATCCGGATCGGTGTCGCCCTCGGTGGAGAAGCAGAGCACGGAGCTCGTCTTGTCCAGGCCGATGAGCTCCTTGAGCTCGGCGTACTCGGGATCGAGCATGAGGGTCTCGACCAGGCCGGTGGTCACCGCGCCGGACTCGCCGGAGATGACGCGCGGGTCGCCCTTCTCGGGAGCGCCCAGGGTGCGCATGCCGCGAGCGGTGACCCAGTCGGGGCAGGACACAAAGGCGGTGGTGTGGTTGCGCAGGATATCCCAGCCCAGGATGTTGGGCTCGCCGCAGCACAGGCCGGCCATGATGGAGGGCATGTCGCCGTCCACGATGCGCGGATCGCCGTCGCCGGCGGCAGCGCCCTTGTACAGGCAGGCGGCCGGAGCGCACTCGACCACGACGAAGGTGGGCGGGTTATCGGGATACAGGTTGGTGAAGTAGCCCACCACGGCGCCGGCGAGCGAACCCACGCCAGCCTGGACAAACACGTGCGTCGGGCGGTTGATGGCCATCTCGCGCAGCTGCTCGGCAGCCTCGGATGCCATGGTGCCGTAACCCTCCATGATCCAGGACGGGATCTTCTCGTAGCCCTCCCAAGCGGTGTCCTGAACGATGACGCCGCGCTCGCAGGCGTCGGCCTCGGCGGCGGCCATGCGCACGCACTCGTCGTAGTTGACCTCTTCGATGGTCACCGTGGCGCCCTCGGCGGCGATGTTATCAAAGCGGGGCTTGGTGGAACCCTTGGGCATGTGCACGACGGCCTTCTGGCCCAGCTTGTTGGCAGCCCATGCCACGCCGCGGCCATGGTTGCCGTCGGTGGCGGTAAAGAAGGTGGCCTGGCCAAAGTCCTTGGCAAGCTGATCGGAGGTCAGGTAATCGAAGGTGCACTCGGCAACGTCCTTGCCGGTCTCGTCGGCAATGTAGTTGGCCATGGCAAACGAGCCGCCCAGGACCTTAAAGGCGTTGAGGCCAAAGCGATAGCTCTCGTCCTTAACGCACAGGTTGGACAGGCCCAGGCGCGCGGCCTGGCCGTCCAGGCGGGCAAGCGGAGTGACGGTGTACTGGGGGAACGACTGGTGGAAGGCGCGGGCCTTCTTCACGTGGTCGAGACTCATGATTCCCAAGTGCTTGTCATCGCTCTTGGGCATCGTGTTGCCCGCCCACTGGATCTTATCGGCCATACGGTGAACTCCTTAAGTCCTCTCTTGCCGGCCCCCGCATACGCGTTTCAGCCCATTCCCATTCATGCGACTAAACTTTTATGTGGATGCCAAACAAAAAGTTTGTTAGTAATGTTCTATCACACTTTTTGATTGGCATACCTAACGAATTGTTTGTTGCCGTAATCGGTACTTTTTCGCCGCCGAACGGTCATGAATTGCCTTGTTGATGGATTTGTTTGCGGTCAAGTGGGGTTTATGGCACAGTGAGCCCAAACTAATTTTTAGGAAGGCACCCATGACCCCCGCACAGATTGAGTTCTACAAGCGCCTTGCACACGGCCTGGCGCTCCAATTTGGCCCCAACTGCGAAATCGTCGTCCACGATCTGGAGACCGATGACGTGGACCACTCCATCGTAGTGATCGAAAACGGCCACGTCAGCGGGCGCAAACTGGGTGACGGCCCCAGCCATATTGTGCTTGAATCCATGCACGAGGGCACCGCCGACGTGCACGACCGCGAGCCGTACCTCACCAAAACCGCCGATGGCAAGCTGCTCAAGTCCTCGACCATCTTTATCCGCAACGACGAGGGCAAGCCCGTCGGCATTTTGGGCATCAACTTTGACATTACGCTTATGAAGGCTTTTGAGCGTTCGCTCGACGCCTTTACCGGCACCGGCGGCTCGGGCTACACCGAGCCCGAGCCCATTACCAAGAACATCGGCGACCTGCTCGAGGACCTGCTGCACGAGTGCGAGCAGTTTGTGGGCAAGCCCGCGGCGCTCATGACCAAAGACGAGCGCATTCGTGCCATTGGCTACCTCGACCGTCGCGGCGCCTTCCTCATTTCCAAGTCGAGCGAACGCGCCTGCGAGTTCTTTGGCATCTCCAAGTACAGCTTCTATAGCTACCTCAATGAGGCCAAGGCGGCAGCAGGCGACAAGTAGGCACTCGCCTGGATTGCCCCTCCCCTTTTGGGCGCGAGTTCTGGAAAGCATGAATCCAAGACCGAGCCGCTTGGAAAGTTCCATATAATCGTTGTCATTAGTATTTCGAAAGGGTGGAACAGAATGGCGTTGAGCAAGGCATCATGCTCCGGTCGCGGATTGATTCCGGCAATTGGTGGACATGTGCACCGCATGTTCGATGAGGGTGAAGACGACCTGTTTTCGCTGAGCCTTGACGACGTGATGGATGATCGCCCGTGGACCGCCGACGAACTCATGGGCGGTGGGGCTCGCCCGTCAAGCCCCAATCCCGCACTTGCGCCTAAGCCCGCATCTGCGCCGACTCCCGCGCAGCCGCCTGTTTCGACGCCCGCGTCTACGCCCGCACCCATTTCGGCGCCCACGCCCACTCCCCGCCCCGCAAGCGACCCGTCCGAGACGGCGGCATTTCTCGCTGCGGCGACGCGGAGCAAATCGGCCGACAGCACCGTTATGTACAGCGCCCAGCAGTTGCCCGTTCCTGCGGCACGCAAGTCTCCGGTCACAAGGCTCGATGAGCCCGTTGCCCATCAGGTTGCCTACGATTCCTGGGCTGCAGCCGATCTGGATGAGACCTCTACCGGCATGCCGGCGCTCGACGTTCCAGTTAACCCGCTTTTTGCCGCCAACGCGAGCGCCGCGGACTATGAGGGCGGTGCGGCATATTGCGATTATTCCGATGGCTATGCTGGCACCGATCGCATCGAGACCGAGGATTATGGCACCGCATCGAGCGATTATCTCAACGATCCGTACGCTGCCACGCCTGCACCGGAATATGACCCGGAGGCCGCGTCCGCGCCGGCGTATACCAAAAGCACGGGCGAAGAGCGCTTCGCCGATTATTACGCCGAGGAAAAGGCGCTGCGTTTTTCGGAATTTCCGCAGGCAGTCAAGGTTGCCTTTATCGCCATTGTCATTGCCCTGCTCGGTGTCATTGCGTTTGAGGGATTCCGGCTGTTCTCCGGCCCCACCCAAGCGGAGTCGGAGACCCAGCAAAAAGAGGACGATGACGAGTACCTGGACATCAACACCCTCAAGGGCGACCCCAACGACGGAGACGACGAGTAGCGAGGGCTGAAGGCGGCCGCAGGATCCCGCATCCAGCACCGGCTTCTAAGTGCTGTTTTGTCATCCAGCTACACTTTTCCGGATAATTTGCCTATCGAATTTGACACTTTTTTCCGAAGTTTTAAGGTGTCTATTTCGACACTTTTCCGTACTTTTACACGGGATATTTCGACACTTTTTCGGATGAAAGCCGAATAATCACTTGGGAAATCAAGCGCCATCCGCACGTCATTTCGCGGATGGCGCTTGATTTCTGTCCGTACACGTTGATAGACTTCCCCTTGCCCGCAAGGAGCGGGCGCGTTTTATCCAGAGTCGGGGTAGAGAGTTGGCTCCACGATCCCGACGCCAACCGGCCAAGAGGCACGGTGGCCCTGCCAACATCGATGAAAGGAGTCCGTATGGACAATTTCTCCGTGCGCAGCGAGCGCAATTTCCACAACCTGACAGCCAAGCCAAAACGAATGCATCTTCTAGACGAGCCGAGCGGCTACACCTCGGCTTTGGTGAAGAACGGCCTCTCCCACCAGATGCGCTTTACCATACAGAAGCTCGAGGAAGAGCTCTGTGCTGCTGGCAACCTACATGTTCTGCAGATCAAGCTGCTCGGAGACGACTCGCGCGAACCATCCAACTGGAAGCTCTTCGCCGACGGCGCATGCATCGCGAACGGTTCAGGAGAATTTGCCCGTGAATGCTTCTGCGAGGGAGCCGAGGTGTTCCTGGACCTGTGCCGCGACGCCGTCGACGCGGCCGAGCTGTGCCAGTGGAGCCAAAGGGAGTACGGGCTGCTGAGTGCAGCGCGCGGGATTGCGGAGGTGCAGGTAGGCGGACCGAGCCACTCGTCATACTGATTGACGCTTCGATTCAAACAGCAGGGCGGAGTCGCGCTTACAGCCCCGCCATGCCAAACCGAATGGCGTTCTCAAAAGGCCTGCCTCCCCTCCGCCTTCGGCCTCAGCAGCAGATCGCCCAGCTCGGGGCACTTGCTGGAAAGGCGCGTCTGAGCTCGCTCGCCTATCCCCCACCGCTGACGGACTTCCTGGGCGCGCGGACTCACGTGATAGTCCCCCTCCATCATCTGCTTGAGCAGCTTAGCGGTTACGCGCGCATCGGCCAGGGCGCTGTGGGCGTGGCCCGTCGACTCGTCGAACTCGATGCCAAACCACGTCGCCGCGTCACTCAAAGAAACACACCCGTGGCTGCCCACGTCCATAATCGAAGTGTAAAACGCCTGCAGGTCGGCCCAATCCGTAGGAAATGCGGCAAGATCGATGTGTTTTGCCTGGCACTCGGTCAAAAGCTGTCGACGATCCGCCCCGCTCCAACAGACCACCTGGGCGGAGTAGCGACCGATCCAATCGCCGAGCCTTTTGATCACCACATAGAGCGGATCGGCCATCGCAGTGTCCACGGCCGATATCCCCGCAAGCTCGCGGACGGGAAACGCAACGCCTTCGGTAAATTCTGTCTGCACAAACTGCGAGAAATCGCCCATAACGTTGCCGTGATAGTCGAGCTTGACGGCGCCGACCTCGATAATCTCATTGCGCAGTCCACGGCGCTGGCGCTGCTTTGGCACCGGCGCAAACTCAAAGTCCAGCACAATCTGGCGCGCAAAGTTCGTCGTATCGATAGCCGAGATACACGGCGCCTTTTTCAGATGACACGGTTAGGGCCTTCCTCCGTTGCTTGCCGCTTGCTACATAGGCGGCTACATTGCCGTAAGGATAGGCGCCCGCGCGGACATGAAAGCGGGGCGCAATGCCATGCGCCGGTCGCACGCCATGCAGGCGGTCCCAAGAGAGTCGCCCGCTCTATTCAAATGCATGAAAAAGATTTAGGCCCGGTGACTTGAATCAGCGGTCATCCCGGGCCCATCAGAGCTCGTAGAGCTCTTGGTTGCTTTGGTCTTGCTCTTCACGGCGCTTGTCGAACTTTCCGAGGCACTCAAGCAGCATTCGAAGCACAACAAGTCGCTGCCATTAAGGCACTGACCTCTTGACCAAGCAACGGCGCTGCCCAGCTCTTCACCACTTGGGCTGCCGTCAACTTTATTCTATCTGCGAGCATCTGGTTTACCAAATGGATTTTCGGTAAAGGAAGCACGGCACGCCCGCAAAACCACTACGCCCCAAGTGCCGCCATGGGGATCACCGCCACGCCGTCGTCACGTGTGTAGGCAATGCTTCCCTTTCCAACCACGACCGCTAAAAACGCCGGCGAGGCATTCTGAGACGCGCTTTCCACTTGAAGCCATGTCGATTCTGGGACACAGTTTCCGCTTGAAGCCCATCCGGAAAGCACGTCCCATTCCGAGGCATGAGTCCGGGACGCAGTCTCCACTTGAGCTCCTGACGGGAAAGCACGTCCCACTCTGAAGCTCGATTCCGGGATACAGCTTCCGCCAGAGACCTCAACCGGAAACGGTATCCCACTCTGGAGCCAGAATCCGGGACGCAGCTTCCGCTTGAGGGGCGATCCGGAAAGCGCGTCCCATTCCGAGCATCACATCAGAGCGCGCTTGGTTATCTCCGCTCGCACATCTCGGCAAACGAGATCAGCTTGACGTCTCCCCTGCTATCCGCGGCATCCCGACATCCCTGCGTAAAGCCGCTTTTTGAGAATAGTGCATAGCTTTTTCGTTGCCGTCTAAAGAGCTCGCTTCGGTGCACGAGCTTTTGCAGCACGTCTTCGCCCACCGGTTCATTGCGCCATTTGCACTCCGCAAACAGAGCAGTGCCCTCGCCATCGTCAACAATTAAGTCGATTTCTTCCTGCGTATGCGTGCGATTATCCGTCCCCCACCAGCGCCCGACGCTCGCCGGAACCACATCGAGCCGGCCTGCGCGCGCGAGTTCGTACACATATTGCCTGCATATAAGCTCAAAGACCGTACCCATGTAATCCGATACGTGCGACTCAATGCGTTTATACGCCATCTCGGCCATATCGTTTTGAATCAGCCCGATGTTCTGCGGAACAAACTTGTACCAGAACCTAAACATCTGATCGCTCAGCAGATACACGGCTCGCTTATTGCTCGTCTCGTTTAGGGGCAGCTCGCGCTCGACAATCCCAAGCGACGCCAGCTTATCCACATAGCTCTTTACATTGCTCGCAGGGATTCCCGTAGAGCTCGCAATCTCCGAGATCCTCGAGCGCCCCTGAGCAATTGCTTGCACGATCGCATCATATTGCTCAGGATTGCGGCACTCTTGCAATAGCAGGTTACTCGGCTCCTCAAAGAGATAGCCCGTAGGAGTAAGAAAAAGACGTTTGATGTTATCCTTGAGCGGTGCGGCAGGATCGACTTTCTCGATATATGCAGGAATGCCGCCCGTCATGCCATAGCAAACTGCAGCATCTTCGCGACTCATGCTCTGCCACAGGCCGAGGGTCGTCGTAAAATCGAGCGGCATGATCTTAAACTGGGCCGTACGCCTACCGTATAGCGGACTCTCGTAGCCCAACACCTGTTCCTCCATAAACGAAAGAGACGAGCCGCATAGGATCAGCATGAGCCTGGTCTCTTTGTACAAGTGGTCGATCTTGTCTTGCAGCAACGAGCTGATTTCGGGATTCGATTGGGCGAGATAGGGATACTCGTCAATCACGACAACCAAACGTTCCGTGCGAGCCATGGTGGCCAATGCATCGAACGCTTCGTCAAAACTACGAAACGACACGTCTGCGGCACCAACCGAGCCTGCAAGTATCGCCTGGCTAAAGCCGTGCAGGTTTGCTTCCGCATTGGTACGACGAGCTTGAAAGTAAATAGCCTTCTTGCCTTGGATGAACTCTGTGATAAGGCGCGTTTTACCCACACGACGGCGGCCGTAAATCACAGGCATTTCAAAGGAGCCCGTGTCATACAGTCGATTGAGCTCGGACATTTCCGCTGTTCTTCCGATAAACATAGGGCCATCCTTCCTTTACGTTATAGCTAGCTATATTATACCTTCCTATAATATAGCTAGCTATAACGTAATTCGACGACCGACGCACACAAAAGGGGGCAGTACACCACCGCACGTGGACCGCTCCGGAAACTGCACCCCATTCTGAGCGCCAATTCCGGGATGCTGCCTCCGCTCCAAACAAAAGGCCCCGGCTCGCGATGGAGCCGGGGCCAAAAGCGCAGCATATGCAGTTGATGGTGAGCGCGAACAGCCCATCGGCAATGGCTGTCCGCGCCCTACCCTACCCGCGGTTGCGGGCGCGGCTGTACGGCGTATCCACCATGGGCAGATCCGGACGCAGCTTGCCGTCAAACGCGCGGTAGGCGTTCTGTACGGCGGGCGCCGTGGGGATCGTTGCGATCTCTCCAATGCCCTTGCCGCCGTATGCCACGGGCAACAGCTCGTCCTTCTCCACGTAGATGGCGTGGATATCCGGAATCTCGGGCGCACGGAACAGCCCGAGCGTGCCGTACCTTGCCTGGGGCACGCAGTCCTTGAGCGGCCAATCCTCGGTAAGCGCATAGCCCATACCCATGAGCACGCCGCCTTCGATCTGGCCCTGGATGGAGATGGGGTTGACTACCTTGCCCGAATCGTGCGCGGCATAGACCTCGCTCACGCGACCGTTGTCGTCCAGGATGACCACATGTGTGGCAAAGCCGTAGCAGATGTGGCTCTTGGGGTTGGGCACGTCGGCGCCCAGCTTGTCGGTCGGCTCCAAGTACACGTAGCTAAACTCGCAGCCCTCGAGCGCCTTGATGGCGGTCGCGGGGTCCTGAGGATGTATGCCCTGGCCGGCGACGAGTTCCTGCGAGCGCAGCTGATAGGCGCGACCGTCGTCGTACTCGATCTTGACGCCGTCGCCATGGGCGGCAACCGGGGCGGCAGGCGCGGGCTTGCCGGCCTCGACACCAAACATGGCGTCGCGCAGCAAGAAGGCGGCGCCGCGAACGGCCTCGCCGGTCACGACCGTCTGACGCGAACCAGACGTGGTGCCGGAGTCGGGCGCGTTTTCGGTCGAGCACTCGCCGTTGGCAATGCAGCTCAGCGGCAGACCGCAGGCCTCGGCAACGTCCTGCAAAAAGACCGTGTTGCAGCCCTGGCCGATATCGGACGTGGCGGCATAGACCACGGCACGACCATTCTCAACGCGAATCTTGCAGCGACCGGCATCGGGCAGGCCCACGCCCACGCCGGCGTTCTTCATAGCGCAGGCGATGCCGGCGTGGCCGGGATGCGCGTAATAGGCATCCTTGACCTCGAGCAGCGTCTCCTTCAGCGCCGTGGAGCAGTCGGCAATCTGGCCGTTGGGAAGCACCTCGCCCGGTTCGATCGCGTTCTTGTAGCGAATCTCCCACGGATCCAGGCCGACCTTCTCGGCCAGCAGGTCGATCAGGCTCTCGAGCGCAAACTCGGACTGACACACGCCAAAGCCGCGGAAGGCGCCGGCCGGCGGGTTGTTGGTGTAGTAGCCAAAGCCGCGAATGTCGGTGTTCTGGTACTTGTAGGGGCCGACGGCATGCGTGCAGGCGCGCTCGAGCACCGGGCCGCACAGCGACGCGTAGGCACCGGTGTCAAAGTTGATCTCGCAGTCCAGGCCGGTAAAGTTGCCCTCGGCATCGCAACCCAGCGTAAAGGTGCCGTCCATGGCGTGGCGCTTGGGATGGAACGCGAGCGACTCGGCGCGGGTGAGCTTGCACTTCACAGGACGCTGGAGCTTATAGGCAGCAAGCGCGGCCAGGTGCTGGACGGACACGTCCTCCTTGCCGCCAAAGCCGCCGCCCACGAGCATGGTCTCGACGACCACGCGCTCGGGCTCGTTGTCCCAGCCAAACATGTGGGCACACTCTTTGCGCGTGTCGTAGGCGCCCTGGTCGGTCGACTGCACCTTGACGCCGTTCTTATACGGGAAGGCCACGGCGCACTCGGGCTCCAAGAAGGCATGCTCGGTAAAGTGCGTGGTAAAGCGCTGCGTCACGGTAAACGCGCTCTCGGCCAGCGCCTTGGCGGCATCACCGCGCGTCACGTGACGGCTCTGGCACACGTTGTCCTTAAGCTCCACGGTATTGCCAAAGGCAAAGAAGCTGTCATGCAGGCGCGGGGCGTCTTCGGCCCTGGCCTCGACAATATTGCGCACGGGTTCCAGTGGCTCGTAGTCGATCTTCACGAGCTTCTTGGCCTTCTCGAGCGTCGCTTCGTCCTCGGCAACCACCAGCACGATGGCATCGCCCACGCAGCGGGTGATATCGCCCTGGGCGATCATGACGTCCCAGTCCTGGATAAGGTGGCCGACCTGGTTGACCGGCACGTCCTCGGCGCGCAGGATGCCCACCACGCCGGGCAGGGCCTCGGCCTTGGAGGTATCAATGGAGAGCACGCGGGCGCGCGGATACTTGGAGCGCACGGCGCTGGCGTAGGTCAGACCCGGCTGATCGAGCTCGTCGATGTCGTCGGGATACTTGCCCTCGCCGAGCACCTTCTTGCGCACGTCGATACGGAAGGCGCGCTTGCCTACGCCGTAGTCGTCACCGCGCTCCAGGTCCTCGTCGATCTGCTTTTCGCCGCGGAGCACCGCAGCGGCCAGCGCAATGCCCTCGATAATCTTCTTGTAGCCGGTGCAGCGGCAGACGTTGCCGCGGATGGCGTACTTGATCTGCTCCTCGGTGGGCTCGGGGTCCTCGGCGATGAGCGCAGCACCCGCCATGACCATGCCGGGGATGCAAAAACCGCACTGCACGGCACCCACGGCGCCAAAGGCGTACACAAAGGCCTCGCGCACGTTCTGGGGCAGGCCCTCGACGGTCACGATGTTGCGACCGGCGGCAAGGGCGGTGGTCAGCACGCAGGCCTTGACGGCCGCACCGTCCACGTGGATGGTGCAGGTACCGCACGCGCCCTCGGAGCAGCCGTCCTTGGCGGAATGGATGTGCAGGTCGTCGCGCAGGTAGCGCAGCAGCGGCTTGTTTTGGGTCGTCGTGCGCTCGACGCCGTTAACGGTAAAAGTGAATTCCTGTGCCATGGTGATTCCCTTCTACACGCCAGCGGCGATGCCGGTGCGGTCGTGAATGGCGCCATGCGGGCAGACGACGGCGCACATGCCGCACGATAGGCAGTCCACGCCGTCGATATGGGCGCAGTTGTCCTCGATGCGGATAGCGTTGGCAGGGCACTTTTTGGCGCACATACCGCAACCGATGCAGCTCGTGTCGCAGATCTTGCGCGCAATGGCGCCCTTGTCGGTGTTGTTGCAGCGCACCAGGATGTTCTGGTAGCCGGGAACGAAGGCAATCACGCGCTGTGGACACGCCATGCCGCACAGGCCACAGCCCGTGCACTTGGAGCGATCCACGCGGGCGATGCCATCGACCAGCGCAATGGCACCGTGGGGGCAGGCCGTGACACAGGCACCACAGCCAATGCAGCCTTCGCTGCAGCGGGCGTCGCCGCCTGCGGAGGCGCAACCGCTTCCGCAGGCAACGTAGGCCACGTTATGTTGAATGGATTTGGCCATAAGAGACTCGCCTATTTCTTAAGGAGATACGAATAGCTGTCGCGCACGGCCTTGATGGTCAGGCGGACGGCCTCGGGCAGACCGGTGTTGACGGCATCGACCGAGACGGTGCGAACCGTGCCGGCGACGCGAACCTTAAAGTGGTCCTCGTCCACGGCCAGGAAGCCCTCGTTCTCGGAGTTCTCCATGTCCTGATCGCTCCAGAACAGGGTGAGCTTGTCCTTGTAGGGACGACCCTCCTGATAGGGGCAGAACACGGCGCAGTTGCCGCACTCGTTGCACATGCCGTCGACATGGACGACCTGATGCTTGGCCAGGCCCGGCACCTTAATTGCCACGTTGGCGCGGTTGGGGCACACGTCGCAGCAGACCTCGCACACCGAGCCGCAGCCCAGGCAGCGGGTCTTGGCGCAATTGCGCTTGTCGCGGCACAGCGACCCCTTGCGCTCGTAGCAGGCGTCCTCGCGACCGGCCTGAGCATTCTGGTCGGCGTACTTGTTAAAGTCCACGCCAGCGATGGCACGGGCGACCTCGGCGGCGTCGGCGATAGCCTCGACCACGGTGGCCGGACCGCGACGGCAGTCACCGGCAGCCCAGACGCCCTCGACGCCGGTGGAGGTGGCGGCAAGGCGGCCGCGACGGTCGTGCTCGACGCCCGCGGCATCGTACAGGCTGGCATCGATGCCCTCGCCCACGGCGCAGATCACCGTGGTGGCGGAAAGCTCGACGGTCTCGCCCGTGGCGACAGGGCTGCGACGGCCGCTTGCGTCCGGATCGCCAAGCTCCATAACGTCGCAGGTCAGCACGGCGCCGTTGAGCACCTTGGGCGCCAGCAGCTCGCAGAACTCAACGCCATCGGCAAGAGCAAAATCGAGCTCTTCCTCGTCGGCGGGCATCTGCTTCTTGGTGCGGCGATACACCAGGCGCACGTTCTTCACGCCAGCCAGACGCTTGGCCACGCGAGCCGCGTCCATGGCGGTGTTGCCGGCGCCGATGACCACGACGTCCTCGCCCAGCTCGAGTTTCTCGCCCTTCTTGGCGGCCTCGAGGAACTCCAGCACGTCGAGCTCGGCGCCCTCGCCCAAGCCCGCAGAGCCGGGCATCCAGGCACCGGTGGCCACGACCACGTCGGTAAAGCCCTGGGCCTTGAGCTCGTCAATGGACTCCACGCGGGCATTGAGCTGTACCTTGGCGCCAAAGGCCAGACAGAGCTCGGCATCGTGGGAGATATCGTCGCTCGCGATACGGAACTCGGGGATCACGTGACGGACCACGCCGCCGAGAGAGTCGCGGGCCTCGAAGATAGTGACGGGCACGCCGGCGCGCGTCAGGAAGAACGCCGTCGCCAGACCGGCCGGGCCGCCGCCGATAACGGCAACGTTGCGCTCGGCGTCGTTGGCAATGGCCTGGGCGCGCAGCTTGGGCAGCACGGCGGTCATGGCCTCGCGGGCGGCCTTGAGCTTGCTGGCGCGAATCTGGGCGCCCTCGGGCTCGTAGAATGCACGCTCGCAGGCACGGCCGCAGGGATGCGGGCAGATGGTACCGGTAATGAACGGCAGGGCGTTGCGCTCGATGATGATGTTGAGCGCGTCCTCGTAGCGGCCCTCGTCAACAGCCGCCAGATAGGCAGGGATATCCTGCTGGATGGGGCAGCTCGTACGGCAAGGCGTGGTAAAGCAGTCGGAAAGCGGGCTCTTGCCGGCGACCTTGCGGTCGGGCAGCGGGCGCAGCGGCTTCTTGTAGAGCGGGTTGGTGAGCGAGTCGGTCTGGATCGCAGTCACGGCCTCGAGCGAGACGCCCGCGAACGGCTTGCCATCCAGGTCGGTAAACTCGCCGGCCATCTGGCTAAAGCGCTCGTATCCACCGGGCTTGAGCACGTCGGTCGCCAGGGTAACGGGCCAAATACCGGCATCATACAGGGCGCGGATGTTGTAGACCGTGGCGCCGCCGGAGTAGCTGATGCGCAGCTTGCCATCGAACTGCTCGGTAATGCGGCGGGCGGCCTCGATGGTCAGCGAGAACAACGAACGGCCGGACATATACATCTCGGTGGAAGGCAGCTCGTTCCTCGTCACGTCGACGGGGAAGGTGTTGGTGAGCTTGACGCCAAACTCCAGGCCGCGCTCGGCGCACAGGGCAATCAGGCGCTCGAACATGGGCACGGCGTCGACCCACTGCAGGTCCTCGCGGAAGTGCGTGTCATCGAAAACGATGTAGTCAAAGCCCAGCTCGTTCAGGCGCTGGCGGGCAAACTCATAGCCCAGCAGCGTGGGGTTGCACTTGATGTAGGTGTTGAGGCCCTTCTCGGTGATCAGATAGGTCGCGATGCGCTCGATCTCCGCCGGCGGGCAGCCGTGTAGGGTAGACTCGGTGATGGAGTTGGACACGCGCGCCGGAATGGACTCGACAAACGCGGCGTCGACATGCTCAAACTTGTCCAGGTTGGCGAGTGCCCATGTGCGGCACTCGTTCCAGACGTCGGAGCCGCTGGCGTCCTTCATGCCCTCGATGTAGGCATCGACCTTGGGGCTCTTAATACCCTCCAGGTCATAGCCCACCGACATGTTGAAGACAAAGCCGTCCGGGCTGCCCAGACCATACTCGCGAGCGATCAGGTGGCAGGCAAACCATGCCTTCACGTACTCGGCAAAGGCTTGCGGAACCTCGAGCTCGGTCGACCATTCGCAGTTGTAGCACTCGTCCTGCGCCACAATGCAGGGCTTGTTGACGCAACGGGAAAGCTCCTCGCCGTCCATAACCTGAACGGTCTTGAGCTCAAAGAAGCGGGAGCCGGCCACGTAGGATGCCACGATGTTCTGGGCAAGCTGCGTGTTGGGACCGGCGGCCGGGCCAAACGGAGTCTCGATGCGCTCGTCAAAAATGGGAAGCGCGCCCTCCTGGTTGGCCGTGACCATCTTGCGCACGCCAAAGACGGCGCCCTGAGTCTTGTGCTCTTCGATGATCCAGTTCATCAGCTGCGAAAACGGGATCGGCCTCATGATGTCGCTCATAGTGAGCTCCTCTCTGCAACGCCCGGCGAGACCGCGCGACGGGCGCAAATACGGTGTAGCGCTAGCACAGCGCCGGCGACCCCGCGGAGGCCGCCTATGCGCGCGCCGGATGCGGCGAAACATCCGACGCGCGCGAATCTCCAATTGGATTAATACACGCGATCGTTGAGCGTGCTCCAGAGCTTCTTGGACTCAGCCATGGTCCACGCGTTGATCTTTTCCTCATCGATACCGACAAACTCGCGATCCTTGTACAGGACGCGGCCGTTGATGATGGTGGTGCGGCAGTTTTTGCCCATCATGCCAAAAAGCATGTGGCCGTCGATATTCTCCTCGCTCAGCGGCGTAAAGGGCTTGTAGTCCATGACGATAACGTCGGCGGCAGCGCCGGCCTCGAGCACACCGAGCTTGCGATCGAAGTACTTGCTCGCCATCTTGGCGTTGTTCTCGAACAGCATGGTCATGGCCTCGCACCAGCCCACGTTGGGCATGGCGGCGTTGTGGCGCTGGATGATCAGGAAGACCTTGAGGCTCTCGAGCATATCGTGGGTGTAGGCGTCGGTGCCCATGCACACGGGGATGCCACGGCGGAAGAACTCGAGCACGGGAGCGCAGCCCACGGCGTTGCCCATATTGGATTCGGGGTTGTTGACGAGCCAGGTGCCGGACTCCTTGACGATATCCATCTCGGCGGGCGTCACATGGATGCAATGGCCGAGCATGGTGTCGGGGCCGAGCAGGTTGTGCTGCAGCAGGCGCTCGACGGGGCTGATGCCGCCGCGGTTGAGGCGGGAATCCCACACGTCGTTCATGCCCTCGCACACATGGATATGGAAACCGGTCAGGCCGTTGTTGGCCTCGGCCATCTTATCCATGGTCTCGTCCGACAGCGTAAAGGTCGCGTGGCCGCCAAACATGGCAGCGATCATATGGTTGTCGTTATCGCGACGCTCCTTGGCGGCCCACTGGGCAAACTCGGCGTTCTCGGCAATGGCCTGATCGCACTTTTCCTGACCGCGGCGGTCGGAGACCTCGTAGCACAGGCACGAACGCATGCCCAGCTCCTGAGCGGCGTCCTTAATGGTAAAGAGGCTGCCCGGAATCTCGCAGAAGCTCGCGTGGTGATCAAAAATCGTGGTGACGCCGTCGCGGATGGAATCCAGGATCGTGGCATAGGCGCTGGCCTTGGTGCCGTCGAGCGTCAGGTTGTCGTCGATCTTCCACCACTGCTGCTCAAGATTCTCCAGGAAGTTGGTGGGGTTGCAGCCCTTAATGGCAAGGCCGCGGGCCAGACCCGAGTAGATGTGGGTGTGGCAGTTGATGAGTCCGGGCATGATGAGGTTGCCCTGGGCGTCGACGTACTCGGCATCCGGGTACTTGGCCTTGAGCTCGCGCTCGGGGCCTACTTCGACGATCGTATCTCCGTCAATGGCGACCGCACCGTTGGGAATGAACGGGGTCTGAGCGTTGCGGGTAAAGACGGAACCGTTTGCGACCAGAAGCATAGATGCTCCCTTCAACATCAGGGGCGGGGTTTGACACCTCTGACATAGCGGAAGTGCGAAGCGCCGGCCTACACCGGAAACGGGCCCTCTCCCGTCAACGCTTCACCAAAGGGGCAAGCCCTTTGAAGTGCGGCTTGGCGCCGCATGACGTCGGCGGACGAGGCGATACGTCCGCCGACGAATAGCACCGAATTGGTTACTTCTTGCCCTCGGGCAAGACCAGATCCACAGCAGCGTCCTTGGCGGCGTCGATGTGCTGAGCCACGACCGGCGTCTGCGGAAGGATCAGATTGAGCACGATGGCCATGATGGCAGTGGGGGTCACGGCGTTGGAGCCGATGACGGTAGACACCCAGGTGGGCATGCCCTCGCCGGCGAGGCAGCCGCTGGCCATCCAGATGCCCAGGCCAAAGACGACCGAGGTACCGACGATGGTGGTGGTACGCTGCGTGAGGCCCTCGCGGGTGAACATGCGCACGCCGTTCATGGTGATGGTGCCAAAGACGCCGACGGTCGCGCCGCCGATGACAGGCTGCGGGATGGCGGAGAGCACGGCAGAGAGTTGCGGGAACAGACCGGCGATGGCAAAGACGGCCGCGATGATCACAAAGACCCACTTGTTGACGACCTTGTTGGAGCAGATGATGCCCACGTTCTGGCCAAGGGCGCTCGTGGGAAGGCCGCCGAGGAAGCCGCCGACCATAGAGGTGAGGCCCTGGGAGACGATGGCGCCGGAGAGCTCGCGCTCGGTCGGCATACGGTCGATGGAGCCCAGGCAGGCTGCGGACACATCGCCGATGACCTGGATGGCGACCATGGGGAACACGACAGCGAGGGTAATGCAGACCTCGGGATCAAACTCGAGCGCATAGGGCATGAGCTTGGGAAGGGCGAAGACCTGAGCGGTGGCGACGCTGGAGAAGTCGATCATGCCGAAGGGGATCGAGACGATCATACCGACGATCATGCCAAAGAACACGGAACCCAGCTTGAGCGTGCCCTTGCCAAAGTTGGCGAGCGCAAAGACCACGGCGAAGGTGATCAGAGCGACGCACCAGGCCTGCGGGGTGCCCCACAGCGGCGTACCCATGCCACCGGCCATGTATTTGACGGCCGTGGGATACAGCGAAACGCCAATGGAGAAGATGACCGTACCGGTCACGACGGGCGGGAACAGCCACTTGATCTTGCTGTAGGCAAGACCAAACAGGACCGCGACGGCGCCGCCGACGATCTCGCCGCCCAGCAGCGCGCCAAAGCTAAAGCCCGAGGCGCCCATGGCCTGCAGGGCCGGGAGGAACGCGAACGAAACGCCCATGACGATGGGCAGGCCGCCGCCAATGCGACGGAAGGGGGCGAAGGCCTGAAGGGCCGTGTCGATTGCCGAAAGAATGAGCGCGACCTGAATGATGTCGGTGCTCTGCTGGCTATCGAAGCCATAGACACCGGCCATAATCACAGCGGGGGTGATGATGCCGGCAAACGATGCCAGCACGTGCTGAAGCGCACACGGGATCATTTCCTGTACAGGGGGCTTGCCTTCACGAGTAAACAGGGCTTCAGTGCCGTTCGTTACCGTCTCCTGGGCCATTTGACCACCAATCCTCGAAGTAGAATTTTCGCATCTAGACGTCTATTTTGACGCAGTGCGTGGTTGAGGTTGTGCCTTCGTTTCATATCGTATTAAAGATTTTTCTTATACTCAATAATAATTTTTTGTTATCAGACTATTCTTCAGCTCGGATAAAGCGTTTTCGCAGGTCAGAAACGTGCTTGCTCTGAGTAGCATCTTACATTTCTTTTGGTCGACCGTTTACCGCCAAATTCCTACCGTTCGTCTGCATTACGCGATATACCTGCGGATATACGGAATGATAAGCGCCGTGTTACCATGAGAAAAAATTGTTATGAACGCCCTCGAATTTTTTCGATTTCAATCGCAAAGGAGTTGCCCATGAACGAGACCGTACGTCGCTTTTTGCCGATGGTCGATTTCCTGGAGCAGATACTCGGTAAGAACAGCGAGATTGTCCTGCACGATTTCTCGGATATCGACCATGCCATCATCGATATTCGCAACGGCATCGTGAGCGGCCGCAAAGTCGGCGGCCCCGCTACCGATCTGGCGCTCAAGATTATGCATGACCCCAAGTATCGCGAGCTGCCGTTTATTACGGGCTACGAGGGCCGCGGCGCTGGCGGCAAGACGCTGGAGTCCGCGACATTCTTTATCCGCGAGGGTGACGAGATCGTCGGCATGCTCTGCGTCAATACCGATCTTTCGACCGTGCGCAATATCAATGCCATGGCGCAGCAGCTCATGGCATGCTTCGACGCGGCGCCGAGGCAGACGGAACCCGCGTCTATCGAGGTCGAGAGCCTTTCGGAATCTACGCAGGAGCTCATCGACCGCAGCATTGCCGAGCTGCTGAGCGCGCGCGGGCTGGATGTGGCCTCGCTTGGCCAGAGTGACCGCGTGGACGTGATCCGCCACCTCAACGGCAACGGCGTGTTCATGCTCAAGGGCGCCGTTGCCTGCGCCGCCACCGCGCTGGGCATCTCGGAGCCCAGCGTCTACCGCTACCTGCAAAAAGTCCGCAAGGAGGGTTAGCCCCCTGATCCCTTGGAGACGGAGGGAAACGGATCATTTTTGCCGCATCGCTTGACAAAAGACCCTGCAGCTCGCACGTGCTGCAGGGTCTTTTTGCATGTCATGTCTTGTTTCGCCTACATCTTAGAGAGCGGCGACGACCTCGATCTCGACCAGACCGCCGGCCGGAAGGGCGGCAACCTGGAAAGCACTGCGCGCGGGGAACGGAGCCTCGAACTTGGAGGCGTAGATCTCGTTGACGGCAGCGAAGTCGGCGATGTCGGCCAGGTAGACCGTGGTCTTGACGACATCGGCAAAGGTGGCGCCGGCAGCGGTCAGCAGGGCCTCGACGTTGGCGAGGGACTGCTTGGCCTGGGCCTCGACGCCTTCGGGCATCTTGCCGGTTGCGGGGTCGATGCCCAGCTGGCCGGACAGAAACACCATGTTGCCGGTCTGGATGCCGGGGGAATACGGGCCAATGGCTGCGGGTGCGTTATCAGAAGACACAACGGTCTTGCTCATGGTTATCTCCTTACGAACAGTTGAGAGAGCGTGAGCGCGGTGTTCACACCGGGAGGCACAGTTCGGTCTGAACACCGCGCTTGATTGGGATATTAAGGGAGCAACTTGCTTGATGCAAGATAATTATCACGTTGCGAGAATAATTTATCGCCCAACGGCGCCTGTCGGCCGCTGAACGGCATGTGCGGCGACTCGGCTAGCAAGCCTGCTGAAAACTTTATCCTGCTTGGGCCACAGGGCTCGCCCGCCGCGGCGGCCCCACTATACTTTTGAGTATCTGAGCATTTTGAAAGGCAGGATATGACCGCAACCGCCAGTCGAACCACCAACCGCAGACCCGAGCTTTTGGCGCCCGCCGGAGGGCCCGAGCCCTTCGCCGCCGCACTCGCCGCAGGCGCCGACGCCATCTACTGCGGCATGGGCAGCTTTAACGCCCGCCGCAAGGCCACCAACTTTACCGACGAGGCCTTTGAGCAGGCATGCCGTGCCGCGCATCTAGCCGGGTCGCGCGTCTACGTCACGGTCAACATCGTCATCAAACAGTCCGAGATGGGCGACGCGCTGCAGCTCATCCATCGCTGCTCCACGCTGGGCGCCGATGCCTTCATTATCCAGGACTGGGGCCTATTCTTTGAGGTCAAGCGCACGATGCCCGGCATCGAGACGCACATCTCGACCCAGGCGAACATCCACGATGACCGCGGGACCGTGTGGTGCCGCGAGCAGGGCGCCGACCGTGTGACCCTCTCGCGCGAGCTCTCCATCGACGAAATCGCCACCATTCACGACGCTGCGCCCGATGTGGACCTTGAGGTCTTTAGCCACGGCGCCATCTGCTTTTGCTATTCGGGTCTGTGTTTGCTTTCGAGCTTTGCCATGGCGGGCCGCTCGGCCAACCGCGGCATGTGCGCCCAGCCCTGCCGCCTGCCCTACGAGCTGATCGACGAGAACGGCCGCTCGCTCTCCCCTGCCGGTCGCGAGCGCGCGCTGTGCCCGCGCGACACCAACACCTCCCAGCTCGTCCGCCGTCTGTATGACGCCGGCGCCGCGTCGCTCAAGCTCGAGGGCCGCATGAAGGCGCCCGATTACGTGTACTCCATCGTCGATGTGTATCGTCACGAAATAGACGACATGCTGGCCGGAGCCGCCGTGGCCAAGGACGAGGAAGCCGCCCGCCAGCGCCAGCTCAAGCGCTGCTTTAACCGCGACTTTACGCACGCCTACCAGGACGGCACCTCGGGCGACGAGATGATGAGCTACGAGCGCTCCAACAACCGCGGCCAGATCGTGGGCACGGTGCTGGGCAGCCGCCTGGCCAACCGCGATGTGCGCGGCCTTAAGCCCGACGACCGCCGTCGCCGCGCCGCCATCGCCCGCATCGAGCTGTATGAGCCCGTGGGCAAGGGCGACCTGCTGGAGCTTCGCCACGATGACGAGTTTGACCAGTTCCTGACCACCATCGCCGCCGAGGATGCCGCCGCGGGCGACATCATTGAGTGCCGTGTACCCCGCAGCATGCCCGAGGGCTGCCGCGTGCGCGTGATTCGCAGCCAGCGCGCCATCGACGCCGCCGGCGCCGCGCTCAAGCGCGACGTGTTGCGTCGCCGGGCTGTTGATGTATCCGTCGTGGCGCGCTTGGGCGAGCCGTTTACCGTCACGCTCACCTGCTGCGACGGCCCCACGCTCACGGCAACGGCCACGGGCTTTACCGTCGAGGCCGCCAAGACCCGCGCCGTCGAGGCCGCCGATCTGGTTGAGCACGTTGGCCGCATGGGTTCCTCGCCCTTTGAGGCCGCGAGCTTTGATGTGGCACTCGATGAGGGCTGTGGCATGGGTTTCTCCGCCGTACATAAGGTGCGCGCCGCCGTTTGCAAGGCGCTGGAAGAGGCCATTCTGGCGCCGTACGCGGAGCGCGCGAAAACGCTCGAGCTGCCGGCGATTGTCACCAGTGATTCCCGCCCCGCGCCCGAGCACTACCGCGACGAGCCGCAGATCTGCGCCACCGTCACCTCGCTCGAGGCCGCCGAGGCAGCGCGGGCGGAGGGTGCAACGCGCATCTACATGACCACCGACGCGCTCGATGCGGCCAAGCTCTCCCCCGCCGATACGTTTGAGCAGGGCATCGTACCCGTGCTCGATGAGGTCTGCCGCGCCGTCGACCACGAGCGCGTCGATCCCTGGATCAATGCCGGAGCCACCGTCGCCATCGGCAATATCTCCGAGCTCGCCGTAGCCGCGCATGCCGGCGCCACGGCCGAGATTCGCTCTTGCCTGCCGGTGCACAACACGCCCTGCATGGAGGCGCTTGCCGAGCGCGGAGCCGGTGCGTTTTGGCTCTCGCCCGAGATCACGCTCGACGAGATTGTCTCGCTCGGCGCCGCCGCGCCCGCGGCTCTAGGCATCACCGTCTTTGGCCGCCCGCGCGTCATGACAAGTGAGCATTGCATTCTGCAGGTTGCCAACGGCTGCATCCACGATTGTGCCAACTGCCGCCTGCGTGCCCGCAAGCTCTCGCTCAAAAATATCGACGGAAAGGTCATGCCCGTCCGCACCGACATCCACGGCCGCTCTCGCCTGTACGACGCCTACCCCATCGACCTCACACCGCAGGTTCCACAGCTGCTCGACGCCGGCGTGCGCCGTCTTATGGTCGACGGAACCTTGCTCGAGGCCGATGAGATTGGCCGTGCCGTCGCCCGCGTCCGTCGCGCCGTCGAGGCCGCGCAGGCCGGCCGCAAGCCCGCCGCCCGCTTGCGCGGGGCGACCTCGGGCTGCATGTTTGTGGGAATCAGCTAACCGAAAGGCTTACACGTGAACGAAGAACCTCAAGTCCTCTACTGCGACGCCTGGCTCATGGCCATCGACAAGCCCGCCGGCATGATCGTCCACGGTGACGGCACCGGCGAGCGCACGCTTACCGACTACGCCAGCGACCTGCTGCTGGCGATGGGCGACGGCTTTGCCGCGACCGACATGCAGCCGCTCAATCGCCTGGACCGCAACACCACCGGCGTGGTGCTGTTCTCGCTCGACAAGCAGACGCAGCCCGCCTTTGACCAGATGGTCATCGACCACGCATTCGAAAAGCACTATCTGGCGCTCGCCGAGGGCAAAATCAACTGGAACGAGAAGCTCATCGACAAGCCTATCGCCCGCGACCGCCACGATAGCCGCAAGATGCGCGTTGGCGCCAGCGGCAAGCCGTCTCAGACGCGCGTCAAGGTACTCAAGCGCCTTAAGAGCCGCCGCGGCCTGCCCACGCGCTCGTATATTGATGTCGAGCTGCTCACCGGCCGCAAGCATCAGATTCGCGTGCATCTGGCAAGCGAGCATCATCCCCTGGTTGGCGACGACCTGTACGGAACGCCGCGCCCCTGCGGCCTCATGCTCCATGCCCACAGCGTGTCCTTTACGCATCCCGTAACCGGCGAGCACATCCACATCGAAGCCCCCTGCCCCTGGGAGCCCTAAAACCTGCCAAAAAGGGACAGGTTTATTTTGGCAGGTTTTATCTGGGCAAACGTCAAAACCACCACGAAGGCGTCTGTCCCCTTCGTGGTGGTTTTAGCCCGATGGTTCAGCCGCGGTTCCAAACCGTCTCAATCTGTAACAGTTAGAGCCCCATTTTCCGATCTATCTGTTACAAATCGAGACATTCAAATCCCCCTCAAGGGAAAATCTCAATCTGTAACGATAACTCGGCAAAATCGGTCCCAGATGTTACAGATTGAGACAAAGCGGCAACGCCTATAATGGACGTTGCCGCTTTCATTGTTGAACCACCACAATGGGGACAGGCACCTTTGTGGTGGTTTTGACCTTGGTCTGCCCCCTGTCACTAGACCGTGATGACGTTGTCCATCGACTGGTACTTGGCGGGAACCTCGCCCGCGGTAATGATCGTTGCATCGCGGAAGTCCGCGAACTTGACGGGCGCCACCATGCCAAATTTGCTGGCGTCCGAGATTACGAAGCGTTTGGCCGTATGACGCATCGAGATGCGCTTTACTTGGGCCTCCTCGATATCGGGCGCCGTGAAGCCCTGCTCGGCGGCGATGCCGTTAGAGCCCCAAAAGCCACAGTTGAAGTTGTAGCGATCTAAGGTTGCCAAGGCATCGGGGCCAACGAGCGCCTCGGTCTCGGGTTTGAGCTCGCCGCCCAGCACAACGGTACGCATACCCCGCAAAGCAAGGCACTGAGCATGGAGCACGGAATCGGTCACGTAGGTGACATCTTCCAGGTGGGGAAGATGCTCGATGAGCCTGAGCGTCGTCGAACCCGAATCGATGTATACAAAGCTCTCGGGCTCCACGAGTGCCGCGGCGCGAGCGCAGATGCGCTCCTTGTCGTCGTTATGGAGATCGCTGCGCTCGCTGATCGTCAGGTCGCGCGTCACGTGTGCGCGCTCAAGACTCGTCGCGCCTCCATGCACCTTGGCAATGCGGTGCGCGCGGTCGAGCGTTTGCAGGTCACGGCGAATGGTGGACGGCGTCACACCCAGGGCCTCGGCAAGATCCGGTACGGTAACCGAGCCAGCCTGCTGCACCATCGAGACGATCGCGTTAAGCCTATCTTCCGCAAGCATCGCTTACTCCTCCTCGGGGTACACGACCCCCCAATCAGCGCGGAGCTTGGTCATAAGCTCCATAACATCAGAAGCATAGCCCAGGAGCTTGCGCTTCGAATCGTCACCGGCAACCGCCTTCTCCAGGTCGGCCATCTCGTAGCACAGGGCATAGGCCTCGGTGCCAGCGTGGACCTCCTCGCGATGACCGTCCGCAGTCCACACGATGGTCGCATGGTCGGCACGCGGATACTCGTTGACCTCGATATAGCACTTGTCGAAGCTGATGACCGAGCGCTTGGGCTGCTTGGAGTGAAGCGTAAGGCTCACGACGCCCAGCTGCTGCTCGGCGTTACGGCACACAATGCCACCCGCAACGTCGACACCGGTCTCGCAGGTGTTACCCAGAGACACGACCTCGGTGGGCTGGCTAGCCATGAACAGGCGCATGACCGAAAGGGCATAGACACCGATGTCGAGCATGGCACCGCCGGCGAGGTTGCGGTTATAGAAACGATTTGTCAGATCACCGTACTCCTTGAAGCTGCCAAAGTTGAGCTGGGCGAGGTTCATGCGACCAAAGTCGCCGGCATCCATGCGGCGGCGCAGCTCCTGATACAGCGGCATGTGGAGCACCGTGGTAGCGTCCATAAGGACAACGTTGTGTTCATCTGCAATGGCGCGAGCCTCATCGAGCTCAGCTGAGTTGAGGGTAATGGCCTTCTCGCAGAGCACGTGCTTGCCGGCGGCCAGAGCGGCTCGCAGGTAGGTAATGTGCGTGTTGTGCGGCGTGGTGATATAGACGGCGTCGATGTCCGGATCGGCGTAGAGGTCCTCGACCGTGTCGTACACCTTCTCGACGCCATACTGCGCGGCAAAAGCCTGGGCCTTGGACAGCGTACGATTAGCGACACCCGCAAGCTTGCGGCCGGCAAGAGCGAGAGATTGGGCCATCTGGTTGGCAATAACGCCGCAACCGATCACAGCCCAACGGAGCTCGGGAGCCGTAAAGATGTCCTCGGGGAACGGCTTGTCCTGGACCGAAGCGAATGCTGCTTTGGCGGCTGCCGCAGCGTCGAGTGGAGCCTGCTTGGAATCTGCCATCATGTGCCTCCTGTGTCATAGAACGTCTTGCATTTCGGACAGCTCTATATTCGCACAAACACGCGCGTCTGTGCGCGTTTTTGCGTATCTCACCGCTAAACGGTCATTTTTGCCCCGCAAACGGCGCATCTATACGCATATTCACGCAATCCCACGCACGCAAATACGCACAAATGCGCATTGGTCATTGCTCAGAGACAGGGGCTTATGCTTAGAACTCAAAAGACAGGATGATCCGCTTAGCCTCGTCACTCATGGCGCGCTGCAGCTCAAAGGACCGCCCCTAACTGCCAACAGTATGCCCACTCATTTAAGTCTGTCCCCAATGAGTGCAATGAGTAGGGATAGAAAAAGGCCCGGGTGCCGTGGGGCATCCGGGCCTTTGCTAGCAACTTGATGTTGCGGGCAGCTTAGAACTTGTGGCCGCACTTCTTGCAGACGCGCAGCTTGTTCTTGCCGTCCTTCTCGTGACCGACGCGGGTAACCTTACCGCACTCGGGGCAAACGAGATTGACGTTGGAGGCATCGATGGGAGCCTCCTGCGAAACGATGCCGCCCTGCTGGTTGGCAGCGTTGGGCTTGACGGCCTTCTTAACGACCGAAACGCCCTCGACAACGACCTTGTTCTCGGCGGGGAGAGCACGCAGGATAACGCCCTGCTTGCCGCGATCCTTACCAGAGAGAACCTGGACCTTATCGCCCTTCTTGATATACATATATCTCCCCTAACTACAGGGTCTCGGGAGCGAGCGAGACGATCTTCATGTACTTCTTGTCACGAAGCTCGCGAGCGACGGGCCCGAAGATACGGGTGCCGACGGGCGAACCATCGTTGTTGATGACAACGCAGGCGTTCTCATCAAAGCGAATGTAGGAGCCATCCTTGCGGCGGATCTCCTTAACGGTGCGAACGACGACGCAACGGACAACGTCCTTCTTCTTGACGTTGGCGCCAGGGGTAGCCTCCTGGACAGCACCGATGAACACATCGCCGATGCCTGCATAACGACGCTTGGAACCGCCAAGCACCTTGATGCAGCGAATCTTGCGAGCGCCGGAGTTGTCGGCGACGTTCAGCATGGTTTGCATCTGAATCATGGTAGATGTTCCTCCGAACTAAGAACCGAAGAGAGGTGCGCAGCCTGTATACGGCCTGTGGTATGCAAGCCAGGCATACGCACATCTTCGGAAACGTACAAGTCGTAAGAGCGACTGCTTATTTAGCGCGCTCGACGACCTCGATGAGGCGCCAACGCTTCATCTTGGACATAGGACGGGTCTCCATAACGCGGACGGTGTCGCCCACGCCAGCCGTGCACTCCTCGTCGTGAGCGTGCAGCTTCTTGGAGCTGGTCATCATCTTGCCGTACTTGGGGTGACGCTTGCGCTCGGTGATGGTGACAACGATGGTCTTGGCACCGGAGACGGAGGTAACGACACCCGTACGGACCTTACGCGAGTTACGCGAATCAGTCATGTTCTCTCCTTAGGTCCTACTCGGCGACAGCGGACTTCTCCGCTGCGATCTCGCGGGCGCGCTGCTCCGTGAGGACGCGAGCGATGTCCTTCTTCACGGTGTTGACGCGAGCGGTGTTGTCCAGCTGGCTGGTGGCCATCTGGAAACGAAGGTTAAAGAGCTCGGCGCGCATTTCCTTCAGCTTCTCAACGAGCTGAGCGTCCGAGAGCTCACGAATCTCTGCGGGCTTCATTAGTTCTCCTCCTTGGCGGCGGCGGCGTCCTCAGCAGCCCACTTGGCCTCGAGAGCGGCCTCCTCAGCCATCTCCTTCTCGATGCGCTGCTCAGCGTTCTTAGCAGCAACAATCTTGGTCTTGATGGGAAGCTTGTGCTGTGCAAGACGCAGAGCCTCGCGAGCGACCTCCTCGGGCACGCCCTTGACCTCGAACATGATGCGGCCGGGCTTGACGACGGCCACCCACTCCTCGGGGTTACCCTTACCAGAACCCATGCGAGTCTCGGCAGGCTTCTTGGTGATGGGCTTATCGGGGAAGATCGTGATGTAGACACGACCGCCACGCTTCATGTAGCGGGTCATGGCAATACGAGCGGCCTCGATCTGACGGTTGGTGATCCAATGGGCCTCGAGAGCCTGGATACCAAACTCGCCGAAATGCAGCTCGGTATTACCCTTGGCCTGGCCCTTCATGGAGCCACGCTGCACCTTGCGGTGAAGAATACGCTTAGGGGCAAGCACTACTGACCCCTCCTCTCGGAGTTACGACGACGAGGACGGGAAGAGCCCTCGAGTGCAGGGTTGGGAACAGGCTGGCCCGGGAGCTTCTCGCCCAGGTAGATCCAGACCTTCACGCCGCAAGCGCCCATGGTGGTGCTGGCGACAGCCGTGCCGTAGTCGATCTTGGCACGGAGGGTGTGCAGGGGCACGCGACCCTCGCGGTACCACTCACGACGGCCCATCTCGGCACCGCCGAGACGACCGGAGCACTGGATACGGATGCCCTTAGCGCCGGCCTTGCGGGCGGACTGGACAGCCTTGCGCATAGCGCGACGGAAGGCAACACGGCCCTCGAGCTGCTCGGCGATAGACTGAGCAACGAGGTTGGCGTCGAGCTCGGGGCGCTTGATCTCGACAACGTCGACGGAGAGCTGGCCCTTGGAGACGCCAGCGACCTTCTCGAGCTCGGTGCGGAGGGTATCAATCTCGGCACCCTTCTTACCGATGACAACGCCGGGGCGAGCGGTGAGGATGATGACCTTCACCTTGTCGCCAGCGCGCTCGATCTCGACGCGGGAGACAGCTGCGCGGGAAAGACGCTTCTCGAGGTACTTGCGGATCTCGAGATCGTTACCGAGGGTCTTAGCGTAATCCTTCTCTGCGAACCAGCGGGAGCGCCAGTTCTCGGTGATGCCAAGACGGAAGCCGGTGGGGTAGACTTTCTGACCCATACAGCTTTACGCCTCCTTTCGAGGAGCAACGACGACGGTGATGTGGGAAGTACGCTTCAGAATGCGAGAAGCGGAACCCTTGGCGCGGGGACGGATGCGCTTAAGCGTCGGACCCTCGTCAACATAGGCAGCGGCGACAACCAGGTTGTCGGCACGCAGACCGTTGTTGTTCTCGGCGTTCGCAACGGCGGAACGGAGAACCTTCTCGACATCCACGGCGACGGCGCGGTCGCAGAAGTGGAGGATGTCGAAGGCCTGAGCGACAGGCTTGCGGCGGATCAGATCGACCACCAGGCGGGCCTTGCTGGGGGAAACACGCACGTACTTAGCGACGGCGCGAACCTCGGTGGCCTCAGTTTCAATAGACTTAGTTGCCATTTACGGTTAACCCCCTATTTGGCCTTGTGGCCACGGAACGTACGAGTCGGCGCGAACTCGCCGAGCTTGTGACCAACCATGGACTCGGTAACATACACGGGCACATGCTTGCGGCCGTCGTGGACGGCGATGGTGTGACCAACCATCTCGGGGAAGATGGTGGACGCGCGGGACCAGGTCTTCACGACGTCCTTCTTGCCAGCCTCGTTCATCGCGGTGATACGCGAGAGAAGGCGAGTCTCCACGAACGGGCCCTTTTTGAGACTTCTGCTCATAAGTGCTTTCTCCTAAAACTCGGTATCCGAAATTACTTCTTACGGCGACGAATGATGTGCTGGTTCGAGACCTTCTTCTTCTTGCGCGTACGAAGGCCCTTCGTCGGCTTACCCCAGGGGGTAACAGAGGGACGACCAGAGGTGTGGTTCTTGCCCTCGCCACCGCCGTGCGGGTGGTCGACAGGGTTCATGACGGTACCGCGGACGGTCGGGCGCACGTTCATGTGACGCTTACGGCCGGCCTTGCCGATGACGATGTTGGCGTGATCGGCGTTGCCGACCTCACCGACGGTGGCGCGGCAGGTAACGAGGATGCGGCGCATCTCGGAGGAAGGCATACGGACGATAGCGTACTTGCCTTCCTTACCCATCAGCTGGCAAGAGTTACCGGCGGAACGGGCGATAGCAGCGCCCTTGCCCGGCTGGAACTCGACGGCGTGGATGAGCGTACCGACGGGGATGTCGGCGAGGGGCAGAGCGTTACCCGGCTTGATGTCGGCGTCAGAACCGGACATGATGGTCTGACCGACCTCGAGGCCCTTGGGGGCCAGGATGTAGCGCTTCTCACCGTCAGCGTAGTGCAGCAGAGCGATGCGAGCGGAACGGTTCGGATCGTACTCGATCGTGGCAACCTTGGCGGGCACGCCGTCCTTGTTGCGCTTGAAGTCGATCACGCGGTAACGACGCTTCACGCCGCCGCCCTGGTGGCGGGTGGTGATGCGGCCGTTGTTGTTACGACCGGCCTTCTTGGGCAGGGGCTCGAGAAGGGACTTCTCGGGCTTGGTGCAGGTGATCTCGGAGAAGTCGGAGATCGTCTGCCAACGCCTACCAGCGGAGGTCGGCTTAAGGTGCTTTACAGCCATTACAATCCCTTTCAATAGGAATCCGTTAGCCATCGCAGACAGGGATTCGAGGTTCTGCCTCGGGTGCGATGACACCGGACGTATACACGGTTCCGGGCGTGTCCATTTTATACGCCCGAAACCTTGAGCTCTCGCCTCCCCTATTTGGGAGGCATGAGCTCACTCAACAGCAGCGAGTCTTAGGCCTGGTTGCCAAAGACCTCGATGGTGTCGCCCTCGGCCAGCGTGACGATGGCCTTCTTCCAAGAACGGGTCTTGCCGGCGACATAGCGCACGCGCTTGATCTTGGGCTTGACCGTCAAGGTGTTCACGCGAACGACCTTGACGCCGAAGATCTCCTCGACAGCGTCCTTGATCTGATACTTGTTAGCATCCTTGGCGACCTCGAACGTGTACTTGTTCAGCTCCATGCCGGAGAAGGAACGCTCGGACACGATCGGACGGATGATGATCTCGTGGGCGGTCATTTATGCAAGCACCTCCCCGAAGTGAGCGGCGATGTCGGCGGGCATCAGCACAGCGTTGTTGTTGACGAGATCGTAGGTGTTGGCCTCGTCGGCAGTGATGATGAACGTCTTGGGAATGTTGCGGAACGACAGGTAGGCGTTGACGTCCTCATCGCGAACGATGATGGTCAGACGCTTGCCCTCAAGGCCGAGAGCCTTGAGCATGGCGACGGCAGCCTTGGTGGAAGGCTTCTCGAAGCCGTAGTCGTCGACGAGCACGAGCTCGCCATCGGCCAGCTTGGCGGACAGCGCGGAGCGCATAGCCAGCTTGACCTCCTTGTTGTTCATACGCTTAGCGTAGGAACGGGGCTTGGGGGCGAAGACAACGCCACCGTGACGCCACTGGGCAGCACGGATGGAACCCTGGCGGGCACGGCCGGTGCCCTTCTGACGCCAAGGCTTCTTGCCGCCACCGGAAACCTCAGAGCGACCCTTAGCAGACTGGGTGCCCTGACGCCAAGAGGCCATCTGGCACTTGACGATGTGGTGCATAACGTGGATGTTCGGCTCGATGCCGTACACCTCAGCGGCGAGCTCGGCCTCGGCGACCTTCTTGCCCTCGCTGTTCTTTACTTCAAACTTTGCCATTTAAGTGTTCTCCTTGGTATGACGCTGGGCTAAATGGGCTGGGCCCTTAGGCCATACGGATGGCGACGAGACCATTCTTGGCACCCGGGACAGCGCCCTTGACCAAGATGAGGTTCTGCTCGGCATCGATGCGGACAACGGAAAGGTTCTTGACGGTAACGCGCTCGTTACCCATGTGACCGGCCATCTTGACGCCCTTGAGGACGCGCGCAGGATAGGCGCACTGACCGATAGAACCGGGGTGACGCTGGAAGTGAGAACCATGCGTCATAGGACCGCGGCGCTGACCCCAGCGCTTGATGCGACCCTGGAAGCCCTTACCCTTGGAGGTACCGATGACGTCGACCTTCTCGACATCAGCGAAATCAGCGACGGTGACGACCTCGCCGACCTTGTGCTCCTCGCCGTTCTCGACGCGGACCTCACGAAGGAAGCGGACAGGCTCGACGCCAGCCTTGGCGAAGTGACCAGCCATGGGCTTGTTCACGTTCTTGGCCTTGATGTCGCCGAAACCGATCTGGACGGCGTCATAGCCGTCGGTTGCCTGAGTTTTAACCTGCGAGACAGCGCAGGGGCCAGCCTGGATGACCGTGACGGGGACGACGTTGTCGTTCTCGTCCCAAACCTGGGTCATGCCAATCTTGCGGCCGAGAATCATGCTGATCAAGATATGATCCCAACTCTCGCGTGGTCTTGGGACAATGCGTACACCACCGAGCGTACGCCCCTAGAGGACCACTACTTACACGACGTGCTCCCCAGCCTTGTATTGCGTCCGGACTACCTGACAACCCTATTAAGCAGGCATTTTGTCCAGCCAGAATACTCCCCTGGTTTCACACAGCTGTTTAGTATACACGGCTGCGGGCGTATCCATCGAGATTCATATTTCACTCACATTGTTTACGCAGGTAAAGTGCGTGGATGTCTCCTGGGCTTGGCAGAGGGCCGGCGAAATATATTAAGTTTGCTGCTCTACAGTCCTGCGCAAGACGGAAAGCACATTAAGTGCTTTCCTTTGCGTGCGGAACTCGCGACAAACTTAATATATTTCGCCGGCCCTCTGCCAAGCTCGGGAGACGACACGTTGATGCCTGCTTAACTCTGCTCGCTCGGCTAAATACTTTGTTGGGGATCTACGATTTGCTGGAGGGTGAACTTGCATTGGGGCGATTTGCCCTCTTCTCCTGGCTCTCCCTCAGCGAAATCGAAAATCATGATGGCGCAGTTGGGGAGTTTGGTTGGGAGCTTGAAGTCGGCTGGGGCGGCGGCTTTTATGAATTGGCGGCTGGCGCTGCCGTGGCTTACCGCTAGGAGGGTTTTGGTGTCCTCAGCGCTTATGAGATTGGTGAGGGTGGCCACCATGCGCGCTTGCAGGGCTTGGCTTCCTTCTCCTCCAAAGGGGAGTAGGTCCTCGCCGGGTTCCCAGACGTCGGTGGGGAGGGCGTCGTGGGGGCCTTCTTCGAAGGTGCCGTAGCAGCGTTCGATGATGCCTTCGCAGGGTTCAACAGCTGCGTTCTGGCCGAGAAGCTCGGTTGCGACGAGACTTGCCGTGTCCATGGCTCGGCCTAAGGGAGACGAGACCACTTTGTCCGGTACGACGTTGTGGGCTTTGAGCCATGCGGCTGCCATTTCGGCTTGCTGACGGCCTAAGTCGGTGAGCGGTGAGTCGCAGCGGCCCTGGACGAGTTTTTTAACGTTGAATTCCGTCTGACCGTGGCGCAGTAGATACAGCTTCTTCATTCTCTCCCCTTCTGCATGAATAGCTTGGGCGATGCAGCCCTATTCGTGAGTATGGCCTACGTAGTCTTCGTCGATCGTGATCTTTGCGAATGACTTGGGGTATTCGGATTCGACCTGTTTTGCCAGTGTTCGCTTTAGATCTTCGGCGCTCATTTGCAAATCGGAGGGGCGCACGCAGTCAAAGATCACGTTGGTGTGCGTGGGGCCCGGCACGCAGCGCAGATCGTGAATAGAAAGACGGCTATCGATCTGTTGAGCCATGGCGTTGATGCGCAAGCGCATGCTCGCCACCTTGGGGTCGTCGGTCACGATGGGGTCGTAGTGGAGCGTGACGATCATGCCGTCTTCGTTCCTAAATGCCTGCTCAATATTGTCGAGCGTGTCGTGGCTTTCCAACGGGTCGGCTTCCGCCGCCATCTCGGCGTGGGCGCTTGCGAACTTCCTGCCCGGGCCGTAGTCGTGAACCATCAGGTCGTGCACGCCCAAAACGCCGGGGTAGCTCATGATCTTGCCGCGAATATGCTCAACGAGCTTGGGGTCGGGCGCCTGACCCAAAAGCGGGCTCACCGTATCTTGGATAAGCTCAAAGCCGCTCCAGCCAATATAGGCGCCAACAGCGAGTCCGACCCAAGCATCGAGGTTGATGCCCGTCACCTGCGAGACGATTGCGCATGCCAGCACGGCGCCCGTAGCAAGGACATCGTTCTTGGAATCCTGGGCGGTCGCGCGCAGCGTCTCGGACTCAATGCGATCGCCGAGCTTTTGGTTAAGCGCCGCCATCCACAGCTTAACGACCATCGAAAGCACCAGAACCGCCACCAGGGCAAGCGAGAACTCGACAGGCTCGGGGTGAACGATGCGCTCAAACGAGGACTTCACCAGCTCAAGGCCGATGAGCAGCACGAGCGCTGCCACGACCAGGCCGGAAAGATACTCGTAGCGACCGTGACCGTAGGGGTGCTCGGGATCGGCCGGCCTGCTCGCCAGCTTAAATCCCAGCACGCTCACCATGTTCGAGCTGGCATCGGACAGGTTGTTCATGGCGTCCGCCACAATCGAAACCGATCCCGACAGCACGCCAATTGCACCCTTCGCAGCGCAAAGCGCAACATTGGCGAGAATACACACTATGCCCGTCAACGTTCCCACGCGCGCACGGTCGCCCTGCGCACGACGAACAATCCACTCGACCATCCTCATCAGTCCCCACGGTACTACCTATATATCTATTGCTCAAACGGATTGTAGTGTAGCCACTTTGTCCTCCAGATACAAAAAGGCCGCAGCCCACACGGGCCGCAGCCTTGGAATATGACAAAGGAATCGTCCTTTTGTCGCACAGATTTATGCGCTTGCTTCAGCAGCGCTCGCCACTGTTTCGAGCGAATCAGCTGCGTCTTCTGCCGCCTGCATCTTTGTCGGCACCACGCCAAAACAGCAGCTCAGCGCCGCAGACACCGCAAATGCTGCGCCGCCGGCAGCGCAGCACCACAGCAGATTCGAGATGCCGCCCGTGGCAAAGCCAATGACCATGAGGACATTCGTCATACCGATGGTATAAGCCGTAACGTGGCCCACGGCCGCAACAAGGCCTCCGACGGCGCCGCCAACGGCCATGCACGTCAGACACCTGCCATATTTAAAGCCGCATCCGTACAGCGCTGGCTCGCTTACGCCGCCAAGAATCCCCGAGATTGAATAGCCCAGCATGAGCGCCTTCTCGTCCTTATCCGCAACGCGGAGCGACGCGCCAAAGGGCATACCCCAAACGGCGAACGTTGCCATCGTCGCGGCGATCAGGATGCACGAATCCGTTCCCACACTCATAAACTGCGCATAGGCGAGCGATAGGACAACGTTGCTGACACCCGCGATCTTAAGAAACTCCCAGCCCGCGGCAAGCCCCATGAGCGTGAGCAGCGACACGATGCCACCGGAATTGCCAAGCATAAACATAAGCTGTCCCAACAGCATGCCCAGATAGCTGCCTGCCGGCGCCGTAACACACAGCGACACCGGAACCATGACAAGCATGGTTGCAAACGGTACAAAAGAAAACGCCACAGCCTGAGGGATAGTGCGCTTAAAGAAACGCTCCACCTGCCATAGCACGGGCACCGAGATGAGAACCGGAATAACAGTCGTCGTGTAATCGTTGACCGGCGCGGGAAGTAGATCATACACGAAAGTCATCGATGCCCCCGTCGTCGATGCGGCATCAACGAGCTTAAGCAGATCGGGCACAATCAATACGCCGCCCAGCATCATGCCCAGCTGCTCCGAGCAACCGAGCTGGCGGGCAGCGGCCCAACCAAGATAGATGGGCAAAAAGTAATAGCCAGCGTTATACAGCCAGCTGTAAAACAGGCGATAGATTTCGGAATCGGCAGGCCATAGACCAAGCATGCCTTCGCCCATAATGACGGCAACGGTGCGGAACAGCGCCGCGCAGACAATAAACGGCAACGCCGACATCATGCTTTTGGACAGATAGTCCACCACGGCCATGGCGTTTGATGAAACCGTCGTTGTAAACGAGGTGTTAGAAACTTGTGACATGGAACGCCTTTCCCAATGTGACATGCGGACTGTCCCTTTGTCACATCGTGCGGTACTGACCGATTGCGCGGTACTTTTCGTAGCGGAGGTTTGTGAGGGTCGCGTCGTCGAGCTGCCCAAGCGTATCGAAGGCATCAAATGCCGAGGACATGACGACACCGGCGATCTCCTCATGCGACAGGCCCCTATCGTCAACAATGCCGTCGATGATGCCGAGCGCCAACAGATCGGGGGCCGTGAGCTTAAGCGCCTCAGCGGCCTCATTCGCGCGCTCGGTATCCTTCCACAGGATCGACGCACAGGCCTCGGGGCTCACGACCGAATAGGCCGAGCTCGAGAGCATCAGGATGCGGTCGGCCACGGACAGCGCCAGCGCGCCACCAGAGCCGCCCTCGCCTGTCACCACCGAGACAATCGGCGTCTTAAGGCCGCTCATCTCCATGAGATTCTGGGCAATCGCTTCGCCCTGGCCGCGCTCCTCGGCACCGATGCCGCAAAACGCGCCCGAGGTATCGACCAGGCACAGAACCGGTCGACCAAACTTTTCGGCCTGGCGCATAAGGCGACGCGCTTTGCGGTAGCCCTCGGGATGCGCCATGCCAAAGTTGCGGCGCATGCGCTCTTTGGTCGTGGTGCCGCGCTCGATGGCGATGACCGTTACGGGACGTCCGTCTTTCCAGCCAATGCCACCCACCACGGCGGCATCGTCGCCAAAGTAACGGTCGCCGTGCAGCTCCACAAATCCATCCAGGCCCAGCGAGATCATCTCACCCGCCGTGGCGCGATCTGCCGAGCGGGTCTGCTTGACAATCTCGAGCGCGGTTTTTGGCGCGGCCGTGCGCTTAAACAAGTGCCCCAGCTTTTTGCCGCGGCGACCCGTATGCACGATCTCATGCGGTGCCCCCATGCCGGGCGCGTGCCCTTCGTGCAGCGCCAGCAGCTCGCCTACCGTGAGCGCAATCTCGCCACGCGGAACAACGGTATCGCAAAAGCCGTGCTCCAGCAAAAACTCGGAGCGCTGGAATCCCTTGGGCAGGCGCTTGTGCATGTTCTGCTCGATCACGCGCGGGCCGGCAAATGCCGTCAGGGCATCGGGCTCGGCCAGGATAATGTCGCCCTCCATGGCAAAGCTCGCGGTTACACCTCCGGTCGTGGGATCGGTGAGCACCGTGATATACAGGCCGCCCGCCTCGCTGTGGCGCCTAACTGCCGCAGAAATCTTGGCCATCTGCATAAGCGAGGTCACGCCCTCTTGCATGCGCGCACCGCCCGAAACGGTAAAGCCGACGACCGGCAATCCCAGCTCGGTCGCGCGTTCAAAGACGCGACAGATCTTTTCGCCCACCGCGGAACCCATCGAGCCCATCATAAAGTTGGCATCCATAAAGAAGAGCGCGGTATCGCAGCCGCAGATTTTGCCCCTGCCGCACACAACGGCATCGCGCTCGCCCGAACGTTCGCACGCGCTCTTAAGCTTGTCGGCATAACCGGGAAACGAGAGGAAGTCCTCCGACGCCAGACTGGCATCCCATTCCTCAAACGTGCCCTCGTCGACCGTCATGCGCATACGGTCGCGCCCGCTCACGCGAAAATGCTTGCCGCAACGAGGGCAGACCTCAAGGTTGTCGTGCAGGCGTGCCTCATCTATCACACGGCGGCACTCCGGACACTTGATAAACACGTGGCGCGCGGGAAACTCGGCGCACGACTCGGTTATCGGCCCCTCGAGGACGTTGACCGTCTTCGCTTTTCTATTCATCAGCATAGAGATGCCCCATCAGATCGGTGTGGTACATGCCCGACAAGAACTCGTCGTTTGCCAGCACGTCGAGCTGAAGCTCGCTGCTCTCGCTCACGCCCTCAATCACGAGCTCGCCCAGGGCCGAGCGCATCTTACGAATGGCGCCGTCACGCGTGGGCGCACACACGATGAGCTTGCCGAGCATGGAGTCGTAGTACGGCGGAACTTTCGCTCCGGTAAACATGGCGGAATCCCAGCGCACGCGCGGACCACCCGGCACACGCAACGCGGTGACCGTTCCGCATGACGGTAGAAAGTCCGGCGTTTCGGCATTGATGCGGCACTCCATGGCATGGTTGTAAACCGGAATGTCCTCCTGCTCAAAGGGCAGGGACTGGCCAGCAGCCACACGTAGCTGCCACTTGACCAGGTCGATATCGGTCACAAACTCCGTGACCGGATGCTCAACCTGCAGGCGCGTGTTCATTTCCATAAAGTAGAAATTGCCGTCGTCCGAATACAGGAACTCGATGGTGCCGGCTCCTTCGTAGCCGACGGCACGAGCCAGGTCGCGCGCGGCCTTGTGCATGCGCGCGCGAATATCATCGCGTCCGTCGAGGCACGGCGCGGGGCTCTCCTCGATCAGCTTTTGGTTGCGGCGCTGCACCGAGCACTCGCGCTCGCCGAGTGAAAACACATGGCCCTGCTTATCGGCCATAATCTGCACCTCGACGTGGTGCGCCGGCGCGACAAACTTCTCCATGTAGCACTCGCCGTCGCCAAAAACGGCCTCGCCCTCGGCACGCGCCTCGATGAACGCCTTTGCCGCATCTTCCACGCGCTCGACCTTGCGAATACCGCGACCGCCGCCGCCCGCGCGCGCCTTGATAAGCACGGGACAGCCGATGCGCTCGGCCTCAGCCGTCGCCTCCTCGGGGCTTTTGAGCAAATCGCAGCCCGGCACGATGGGCACGCCCGCCGCGGCAGCCGTTCTACGTGCGGCATCCTTGTCGCCCATGCTGTCGATGACCTCGGCCGAAGGACCGACAAACGCCAGACCGTACTTGTCGCAGTCGCGCACGAAGCTCGCCTTCTCGGAGAAAAAGCCATAGCCAGGATGAATTGCCTTAGCTCCCGACTTCACGGCACAGGTGAGCACGGCATCGTCGTTGAGGTAGCTCTCGGCAAGACGCGGGCCGCCGATGCAATACGCCTCGTCGGCAAGCTGCACGTGCAGCGCGTCCGCATCGGCCGTGGAATAAACGGCGACGGTCTTGATGCCCATATCGCGGCACGCGCGGATAACACGGACCGCGACTTCGCCGCGGTTGGCGATGAGCACTTTGTCGAACATGAAGCCTTCCTTAACTTTCGTGCACGAGTGCAAAAGACATATCGGCGCGGCAGCAAACCTCACCGTTGACGCTCGCGGTACCCGTCGCAAAGCGGAACGGCCCGCGCGCACGCGTGATGGAGCACACCAGATCAACCGTGTCGCCCGGGCGCACCGGACGCTTAAAGCGCACCTTGTCCAGACTCGTGTAGAACGGCGTCGCGCCGCGCGCCTCCTCATCGCCCATCAGCAGCACGCAGCAGTTCTGGGCGAGCATCTCGCACTGAATCACGCCGGGGACGACCGGGTTTCCCGGAAAATGCCCCTGCAAAAAGTACTCGTCGCCCGTAATCGTGATCTTGCCGTGGGCCTCGTCGCCCACCAGCTCGGCCTCGTCGAGCAAAAGCATCGGCTCGCGATGCGGCAACAGCTTCTTGAGCTCTTCTTTGTCCATGGATATCACCTATCCGATCCTCATGAGGCAGCTGTCAAACTCCACGAGGTCGCCGTCGGCCACGCAGATCTCGAGCACCTCGCCATCCGCCTCTGCCGTCACCTCGTTGAGAACCTTCATGGCCTCGATGATGCAGAGGGTCTCGCCGGCCTTGACCTTAGAGCCCACGTGCACAAACGGCTCGTCGCCCGGCGCCGGGGCAGCATAGAAAACGCCGACCATGGGAGCGGTCACCTCGGTGCCCTTGGGCTCCGGTGCGGCGGCAGGTGTCTGCGCGGCGGGTTCCGGTGCGGCGGCAGGCATAGCGACAGGAGCCACTGCCGGGGCAGTCACGGCACCCGGCATAGGCATGGGCACGGCAACCGGCTGCGCGGCACTCGCGCGCTCGAGTTCGACCGCGGTGCCATCGGGCTCCTCAACGCGCACGCGCGTGAGGCCGCGGTCCTCCATCACATCGGCTATCTCGGCAAGTCTTTTGGAATCCATGCTCTAGCTCCTCGCATATCTACGCAGCGCGATGGCAGCGTTGTGGCCGCCAAAGCCCAGGTTGGTCGAAAGCGCCCAGGTAAGGTCGGCGCGAACCGCGCGATTGGGCGTGTAATCAAGATCGCAGGCGGGATCGGGAGTGTGGTAGTTAATGGTCGGAGGTACCACGCCCTGCTCGAGCGCCATGGCACAGGCCATGACCTCGATGGCGCCCGTGGCGCCGATCATATGCCCAGTCATCGACTTGGTCGACGAGACGTGCGCGGCGCGTGCCGCGTCCTCGCCGAGCGCACGCTTAATGCCCGCCGTCTCGGACGAATCGTTGAGCCTGGTCGAGGTGCCGTGGGCATTGATGTAGAGACCCTCGGAAGGCTTGACGTCGCCCTCGGCAACCGCCAGCGATATCGCGCGGGCAATGCCGGCAGCCTCGGGATCGGGACTCGTGATGTGATAGGCATCATCGGTGTTGCCGTAGCCCACGACCTCGGCATAAATGTGCGCACCGCGCGCCTGCGCATGTTCCATGCTCTCGAGTACCAACACGCAGGCGCCCTCGCCCATCACAAAGCCGTCACGGTCTGCATCGAACGGGCGGCAGGCCGTCGCGGGATCGGGGTTGGTGGTCAATGCGCGGCAGGACGTAAAGCCTGCAACGGCATCGGGGATAATGGCCGCCTCGGCACCGCCCGCGAGGATCGCGTCGGCATAGCCGTGCTTGATAGCACGGAACGCCTCGCCCACCGCATGGGCCGAGGTCGCGCACGCAGTCACGACAGGCAGGGTCGGTCCCTTTGCCTTGTGACGGATCGCGATATTGCCCGATGCCATGTTGGGGATCATCATCGCGATCATGTAAGGCGATGCGCGGCGGGGCCCACGGTCGGCAATCGTATGGACGTTGTCGACGAGCGTCTGCATGCCGCCCACGCCCGACCCCACGTAGACGCCCAGGCGTTCGCGATCGATGGCGCCTTCGACATCAAAGCCCGCATCGTGCATGGCCTCGTCCGACGCCGCCAGTGCAAACTGAACGCAGGGGTCCAGGTGCTTGGCGTCGTGCTTGCCAAAGCAGTCGTTGCCGTCAAAGCCCTTGACCTCGGCCGCCACCTTGACGGCAAACGCATCCGTATCGAAGTGCGTGATCGGGCCGATGCCGCACGTGCCGGCGCACATTGCCGCCCAGGTGGCAAGCGCGGTGTTGCCGAGCGGCGATACGGCACCTATGCCGGTGATTGCAACTCTCTGTTCCATCATGGTCTCCTCATCCAAGCCGTTCTTCGGCCCTGGTTTCTACATCGCCATTCCGCCGTCGACGCGCACGACCTCGCCCGTAATGTAGGCAGCCGCATCGCTCGCCAAAAAGCGCACCACGCCGGCCACTTCCTCGGGATGCGCCATACGCTTAAGGGGAATCTGTTCCTCGGTTGCCGTACGCACCTTCTCCGAGAGCTTTGCCGTCATATCTGTCTCGACAAACCCGGGGGCGACCGCGTTCACTCGTACGCCGCGGGGCGCAAGCTCGCGCGCCACCGCCTTGGTCAGGCCGATCACGCCCGCCTTGGAAGCAGCGTAGTTGGCTTGCCCGGCATTGCCCATCAGGCCCACGACCGAGCTCATGTTGACGACGCAGCCGCCGCGTTGGCGCATAAAGGTCTTGGTGAGCGCGCGCGTCATATTGAATGTTCCCTTGAGATTGACATCGAGCACGCGATCGAAGGCGTCATCGCCCATGCGCATGAGCAGGCCATCGCGGGTGATGCCGGCGTTGTTGACGAGCGCCCAAATGGAGCCAAAGTCGTTGAGGACCGCTTCCACGCACGCGTTTACGGCAGCGGGGTCGGCCACGTCGCATTGATATGCGCGAGCTGTGGCACCAGCGGCCTCGCAGGCTTCGCACGTCTCGCGCGCCGCATCGACGCTGCCGGCATAGACGACGGCGATATCAAAGCCGTCCTCCGCCAGACCGACAGCGCAGGCGCGGCCGATACCCCGCGAGCCGCCCGTGACCAGTGCCACGCGACGTGAGCCGTTGCGCTCAAGCGCGCCGTTGTTCAAGTTGCCCATGTCATTCCTTTCGGGTTACAGCCCTGTGGACTATGCGAGCTCGTCGGCAATAGCTGCGACCTGCTCGGCCGTTTCGCACGAATACACGCGAACGTCGCTCAGCGTACGCTTGACCAGGCCCGACAGCGTTTTGCCAGGGCCGACCTCAATAAACGTGTCGATGCCCTGATCCTGCAGAGTATGCAGCGTGTCGACCCAGCGAACGGCATGGCTCACCTGGTTGGCCAAGACATCCGATGCTGCTCGCGGGTCCGCCGGATAGGGCGCCGCCGTCATGTTTGCCATGACCGGAATGAGCAGCGAAGACGGAGCGTGGCCGGCTTGGATATACGTCGCCAGCCCCTCAGTCGCCTCGGCCATATAGGGGCTATGAAATGCACCCGACACCGCGACTTTCATAGCGCGGCCGCCAGCCTCTTTTACTAGGACGTCGAGCTCCTGCAGCGCCTCGGGCGCTCCGGCAACAACCGTCTGCTGCGGACTGTTGTAGTTGACCGGCCAGCAGTCCTCACCGGCCTGTTTTGCCAGGCCCTCGACTTGCGCCGCATCGAGTTTGATGACGGCGCGCATGCCGCCGGGGTGACGCTCGGCCGCCGTGGCCATCAATGCCGCGCGCTCACACACGAGCTCAAAACCCGCTCGCGTATCGAATGCCCCCGCGAAGGTGAGTGCTGCGACCTCGCCCAGCGAGAATCCCGCACAGGCGGCAGGCACCACGCCGCGCTCGCGCAGGGCGACGGCGACAGCTAAGTCGTGGACGAATACGCAAGGCTGCGTGTTCTCGGTCTGCGAGAGCTCCTCTTTCGAGGCGCTCCGGCACTGCTTGCTCGTCCCCGGGCGCACCTCGTCGGCAATGGCGAACACCTCGGAAGCCGCCGGCGATGCCTCGATCAGGTCGACGCCCATCGCGGGGTGCTGGGCGCCCTGGCCGGCAAACAGAAACGCTACGCTACCCATGCGCACGCACCCCTCAGGACGCGCTCGGCGCCATCGACCAGGTCGTCAACGATTTCACGTGCACTCTGGCGTTCGTTGACCATGCCGGCAATCTGTCCACACAAAAACGAACCTTCTTCGTAATTGCCGTCCTTGGCGGCCTTGCGAAGGGCGCCCGTACCCATGGCCCCGAGCTCCTCGACACTTACGCCCGCCGCCTCGCTCTTGGCGTAGGCGTTAGTAAAGGGGCTCTTGAGGGCACGCACCGGGTGTCCCGTCGAGCGGCCGGTCGCACGCGTCGAGGTGTCGTTGGCCTTCAAGACCATCTCTTTGTACTGTTCGGATACGGTGCACTCGTTTGCGACCAGAAAGCGCGTACCCACTTGCACGCCGGCGGCGCCCAGCATAAAGGCGGCCGCTACGCCGCGGCCGTCGGCAATACCGCCGGCGGCCACGACGGGGATATCGACCGCATCGACAACCTGCGGCACCAATGCCATCGTCGAGGTCTCGCCAATATGGCCGCCTGATTCGGTGCCCTCGGCAACCACGGCAGTGGCTCCGCGACGCGCCACGAGACGCGCCAGCGCCACAGATGCAACAACCGGGATGACCTTGATGCCCGCCTCGTTCCACGCCTTCATGTACTTGGTGGGATTTCCGGCGCCCGTCACGACGACCGGCACTCGCTCGTCAATAACGACCCGCGCGACCTCGTCGGCAAACGGGCTCATGAGCATAACGTTGACGCCAAAGGGCTTATCCGTCCTGGCGCGCAGCTCGTGAATCTGGTCGCGCAGCCAGTTGGCATCGGCGTTCATGGCCGCGATAACCCCCAAGCCGCCCGCCTCGGACACTGCGGACGCCAGCGAGGCGTCGGCAATCCAGGCCATACCGCCCTGGAACACGGGCTTTTCGATGCCGAGCAGATCGCAGAGAGGAGTCTTGAGCATCTCTACTTCTCCAATGCCGCCTCGACCGTATCGGCGAACTCGCCGACCGTCTTGGGGTTCTCCTCGGTATCGAGCTGGATGCCAAACTCGTCCTCGACGGCGACGAGGATCTCGACGGTGCCCAGACTGTCGAGACCAATCTCCTCGAGCGTGGACTCGGGCTTCATCTCGACGTCGTCAAGGCCAGCGGTCTCGCGGATAACGTCGCAAACGCGCTCGAAGGTCTTCTGATCTGACATGGTAGTTCTCCTTTGTTTGTGCCCCAGGGGCGTTTTTATTTCCTATGTGCGACTACTTCCAACGAAGCAGATAGCCACCTATATCCAGGCCGGCGCCAAATCCAACGAGGGCGATGGTGTCGCCCGCATTCAGTGCGTCGGTGCGTGCCAGCCGGTCAAGCGCAAAGGGAATGCAGGCGCTCGAAATGTTGCCGGTCTCGCATAGCGTTCGAACCACGCGCTCGTCTGGCACACCGAGGCGCTTGACCGCCTGACTCAGGATTCGTTCGTTAGCCTGATGGAATACAAAATGGTCGATGTCCTCGACCGAAATGCCCGCATCGCTCGCAAGCTTATGGACCGTGTCGCAGATGGCGTTGACGCCGAACTTGAACACGCGGCGGCCATTCATGGACAGCACGCTCTCGCTATCTGCGGAGGCCTTAAACGGCGAGGTGCCAACCAGACCGGGAACGCGCAACGTCTCGACGTCGGGCGCCGTCGAAAGCTCAACGGCAAGGGGGCTGTCTCCCCCAGCCTCAATCACCGCGGCGCCTGCCCCATCGCCAAAGAGCATGCAGGTGGCGCGGTCGGTCCAGTCGAGCGCGCGCGTCATCTGCTCGGCAGCAACGATAAGCACGCGCTTGGCACGACCCCGGGCGATATAGCCCTCGGCAACATCGAGCGCAAATACGAAGCCGGCACAGGCCGCCGAAACATCGAAGGCAGGGCACGTCGCGCCTAGTCGCTCAGCGACGGCGCACGCTTCGGCAGGAACGAGATGATCGCCCGTCGTCGTCGAACAAACGATCAAATCCAGCTGGCTCGCATCGATTCCAGACGTCTGGAGCGCTTGCTCGCTCGCTGTCACGGCAAGGTCGTCGAGTGACTCGGTGGTGCACACATGGCGGCTCTTGATACCTGTGCGGGTAAAAATCCACTCATCCGAGGTATCGAGAAACTCGGACAGCTCGTCATTGGAAACACTGCGCTTAGGAAGCGCCGAGCCCGTTCCAAGAATCGTGAAACCCATCACTAACCTCCTTTGAGTTGTTGACGTGTTTACATCGACCAAGAGAGGATAGCGCATTTCAGTCGTTGTTGACGTGTTAACATTAAATTGCCCAAATGCGACAAAGGCTTCACATTGTGTCTATCTCTCGACACCATTGCGTTATTCACTTATTCATTAAGGAGGTAGCAGCCGTTATGGATGCCAAATTAACGATAGTCGACGTAACCGGATCGACCAACGATGACCTGCTCGAAGCAGGAAAACAGGGAGCGCCGCACGGCACAGGACTTGCCGCCCGGGCTCAGACAGCAGGACGCGGCCGACGCGGCCACAAGTGGGATTCAACCGCCGGCAACCTATTGCTTTCGATTGTCCTGCGTCCACGTGTTGATCCCACCAAGTACTCTGGTCTTGCCGCCGTCAGCGGCTTAGCGGTGCTCGAGGCGCTCGAGGCGCAAGGTCTTGCTAACGAGATCGGCCTCAAATGGCCCAACGACCTCGTCGCGCGAGAGCGCAAGCTCGGTGGCATCCTGGTTGAGGCGGCTCGCGACAACAAAGGCCAGCCCTTCGCCGTCTGCGGCATTGGCGTCAACGTGAACTACACGCCCTCTGAGGTCCCCGATGGCGGCCTGCCGGCAATCGGCCTCTCGGACCTCAACGAGAACGTTCCAGCCGTCGATGTGCTGCTCAAGGAGGTCTATCACACCGTCGTAAACGCTGTGGACGCGTGGGCAGATCTGCTCAACGCCATGGAAGAAGACGCTGGTCCGATCGCGCCCGTCCACGATGATTATGTCGCTCATCTCAATTGGATTGGGGAGCACGTTATCGCCCGTTCCCCTGCCGGTGACGAGCTGGCGCGTGGCATCTTTCAAACGGTCGATGCCTTTGGTCGCGCGTGTATCGAAACGGAAGACGGCTTGCGTTCCTTCCATTTTGAGGAGGCGTCATTGCGCCCATTGAGCGAATAGAGCGCCGCAGCCACCTACTCGGCAGCATTACCCGGCAGTCCAAACCATCATTCAAAACAAAAGAGCCCCGCTACCGTAATGGCAGCGGGGCCCTGTAAGCTATGAGCGATATCGCTTAGAGCTTGATGTCGATGTCGACGCCAGCGGGGAGGTCGAGACGCATAAGCGAATCAACGGTGCCCGAGGTGGGGTCGAGGATGTCGATGAGGCGCTTGTGGGTGCGCATCTCGAACTGCTCACGGGAGTCCTTGTTCACGTGCGGCGAGCGAATAACCGTGTACAGGTTGCGCTCGGTGGGCAGGGGGACAGGACCGGAAACGCGAGCGCCGGTCTTCTGAGCGGTCTCGACGATGAGCTTCGCGGACTGATCGACGACCTCGTGATCATAGCCCTTGAGGCGAATGCGGATCTTCTGGGTAGCCAACTTAAACCTCCAAAGAGTGCGAGAGATGTTCTCGCGGATTACGTAACAGGGAGCTCGAACTTAGGCGTTCTTGCTCATGACCTCGTCCACGATGGACTTGGGCGCGGGCTCATAAGAGTCGAACTGCATCGTGTAGGATGCACGGCCCTGGGTCTGGGAGCGAAGGTCGGTAGCGTAACCGAACATCTCGCCCAGCGGCACCTTGGCACGGATGAGCTTGCTGTTCTTGCGATCCTCCATGCCCTCGATCTTGCCGCGGCGACCGGAGAGGTTGCCCATAACGTCGCCCATGTACTGCTCGGGGGTCTCGACCTCGACAGCCATGATCGGCTCGAGCAGCTGCGGATCGGACTTCTTGAGGGCGTCCTTGATAGCCATGGAACCGGCGATCTTAAAGGCGGCCTCGGAGGAGTCGACCTCGTGGTAAGAACCGTCGAACAGGGTGACCTTGACGTCGAGGACCGGGAAGCCGGCGATAACACCGGTGTTCAGGGCCTCCTGGATGCCCTTGTCAATGGACGGGATGTACTCCTTGGGCACGACGCCGCCGACGATGGCGTTGACGAACTCGTAGCCGAAGCCCTCCTCCATCTTCTCGAGCTTGATGACGGCGTGGCCGTACTGACCGCGACCGCCGGACTGACGGACGAACTTGCCCTCAGCCTTCTCGACGTCGTGACCAGCGGTCTCGCGGTAGGCAACCTGGGGCTTACCGACGTTAGCGTCAACCTTGAACTCGCGGAGCAGACGGTCGACGATGATCTCGAGGTGCAGCTCGCCCATGCCGGCGATGATGGTCTGGCCGGTCTCGTGGTTGGTGGACACCTGGAAGGTCGGGTCCTCCTCGGCGAGCTTGGTCAGAGCCAGGGACATCTTGTCCTGCTCGGCCTTGGTCTTGGGCTCGATGGCAACGTCGATAACGGGCTTGGCGAACTCGATCTTCTCGAGGACGATCTCCTTGCCCTCGGCGCACAGGGTGTCACCGGTGGTGGAGTTCTTGAAACCGACGCAAGCGACGATGTCGCCGGCGGCAGCGTCGTCACGGTCGATACGCTCGGCGGCGTTCATCTCGAGGATGCGGCCGAGGCGCTCGCGCTGACCGTTGGAAGCGTTGACCACGTAGGAGCCGGACTCGGCGCGGCCGGAGTAAACACGGACATAGGTGAGCTTACCGACGAACGGGTCGGTCATGATCTTGAAGACCAGGCCGGAGAAGGGCTCGTCGAAGGAAGGATGACGCTGGATCTCCTCGCCGGTGTCCGGATCGGTACCGGTGACGGCCTCAACGTCGAGCGGGCTGGGCAGGTAGTCGACGACAGCGTCGAGCAGCTCCTGAACGCCCTTGTTCTTGTAGGCGGAGCCCACAAAGACGAGGTTGAGCTCGTTGGCCAGAACGCCCTTGCGCAGAGCAGCCTTGAGCTCCTCGACGGTGAAGTCCTCCTCCATGAGGATCTTCTCCATGAGCTCGTCGTCAAAGCTGGCAGCAGCGTCGAGGAGCTCCTCGCGCTTGGTGGCAGCGATGTCAGCAAACTCAGCCGGGATCTCGTCCATCGGCTCGGGGTAGGTCATACCCTTCTCGTCGGCCTTAAAATCCCATGCAGTCATGGTGACCAGGTCGATGACGCCCCAGAAGTTGTCCTCGGCGCCCATCGGGACCTGAGCGGCCACGGCGTTAGCGTCGAGACGATCCTTCATGGTCTCGATAGCGTTGAAGAAGTCAGCGCCCACGCGGTCATACTTGTTGATGAAGGCGATGCGGGGGACGTTGAAGGTAGAAGCCTGACGCCAAACGGTCTCAGACTGGGGCTGAACGCCGGCAACGGCGTCGAAGACGGCGACAGCGCCATCGAGGACGCGCAGGCAGCGCTCGACCTCGGCGGTGAAGTCAACGTGGCCCGGGGTGTCGATGATCTGGATGCGGTAGTCCTTACCGTCCTTGTTCCAGAAGCAGGTGGTAGCAGCGGAGGTAATGGTTACGCCGCGCTCCTGCTCCTGAACCATCCAGTCCATGGTGGCAGCGCCCTCATGGACCTCACCGATCTTGTGGGTCTTACCGGTGTAGTAAAGAATACGCTCGGTCGTGGTGGTCTTACCAGCATCGATGTGGGCCATGATGCCGATGTTACGGGTATCGGAAAGCTTGTACTTAGGCTTAGCCATGTTAGTTCCTTACCTTAACTTACCAACGATAGTGAGAGAACGCGCGGTTGGCCTCGGCCATCTTGAAGACGTCCTCACGCTTCTTGACGGAAGCGCCCAGGCCGTTGGAAGCGTCGAGGATCTCGTTAGCGAGACGCTCGGCCATGGTCTTCTCCTTGCGAGCGCGGGAGAAGTTAACGATCCAGCGGATACCCAGAGCGGTGGAACGACGGGAGTTGACCTCCATCGGGACCTGATAGGTAGCGCCACCGACACGCTTGGGCTTAACCTCGAGCGTGGGCTTGACGTTGTCCATAGCCTTCTTGAAGGTAGCGAGAGCGTCGCCACCCTCGGACTTCTCGGCAACGATCTCGAAAGCGGTGTAAACGATGCGCTCAGCGGTGGCCTTCTTGCCGTCAAGAAGGACCTTGTTGATGAGCTGAGTCACCAGGCGGTTGTTGTAAACGGCGTCAGGCTGAACCTCACGACGATTAGCTGCTGCACGACGCGGCATGTGAAATCTCCTTAAGTGTCTACCGTGCGGCGCTTAGGCGGCACACGGCGAAAGTATCAAAACGTTATCTGGCTTATTTAGCCTTGGGGCGCTTAGCACCGTACTTGGAACGGGCCTGCATACGGTTCTGGACCGGAGCAGCGTCGTAGGCGCCACGGATGACGTGATAACGGACACCAGGGAGGTCACGGACACGACCGCCGCGGACGAGCACGATGGAGTGCTCCTGCAGGTTGTGGCCCTCACCCGGGATGTAAGCAGTAACTTCGATGCCGTTGACGAGGCGAACACGGGCAACCTTACGAAGAGCCGAGTTCGGCTTCTTGGGGCTCGTGGTGAAGACGCGGGTGCACACGCCGCGCTTCTGGGAGTTGTGCTGCAGAGCAGCGTTCTTGGACTTCTTGGGCACGGAACGACGGCCCTGGCGAACCAGCTGGTTAATAGTAGGCAAAGCGTACTCCTTCTCGAATGATTCCAGCTTTCTGTAAAGTGCAACGGCTTGAATCGAGGGGTCAGCATCCCCCTACGAAACACGCAGTTCGATAGGATACGTGGCGTTAGCTGTGCCGTCAACAGACCACGCCGCCGGGCGTATCCTAAAATAGGCACATTTCCGCAAAGCCTACACAAAGTGGAATCCCCTGCTGTGCGCGGGGGCGGATTCCCGGGCAGGGCGGCACAGGGGTTAAGTTTGCTGCTCTACAGTCCTGGCTCGCACGGAGGCCACATTAAGTGGCCTCCGGCTCGTGCGGAACTCACGACAAACTTAACCCCTGTGCCGCCCGGTCCGGGAATCCGACGTGCTCGTCGGGGCAACGTTCCCTGGCAAAAAGGGACAGGTTTGTTTTGGTCGGTTTTATCTGCGGAAACGTCGCGCTCCAGCGGTGATCCGCCCTCATCTGTCATAGGGAAATCGGCGGCGCTTTCGGAAGTATGCGGCAAATTCTGGACCTGCCGAGCACGCCGGGGTTTTGCGATAATAAACCCGCAGGTAGAGCGCTTGAGCATATGCGGTGTGGTCGGCCCATCGAGATTTTGCCGCATACTTCCGAAATTCAGGCGAATATCGCTCAAAATAACCGTCCATATAACGCAAAATAGGCCGCTTCCCCTAGTGGGAAGCGGCCTCAAGCCTTACGAGTAGACGATGGTAAAGGGTACTTCTGTTTCGGTCTCTCCTGTTGATGTGCACCTCGTTCCCTCAAGGGTTACCGATACAACCTGATCGACATTGATGAGCCTTGTCGGAACCCAGATGTTCTCTCCGCTATTGCGCGCCATCGAAACATAGAAATTGTACGCCCCTGCGTCGTCATCTTCGATAATCTGCTCCGATCCATCCTTGTAGCTGACGGTCAGTTTATGATCAACTGCTTCATAGCCCAGATCATCGATGTGCGTCTGGATGGAAAACGGGCTGATCTCGAGAGGCGAGTCGTCGGAGCGGAGCTCCTTTGTATCGACGTGCGCTCCGACGTTAAACTCTGGCGTCGATACCTCGATCACCTTCGCATCCTCACCTTTGCCCTCCGTCCAACTGATATTCCAGGTGACCGCATGTCGTAAATCTCGATCGCGATTCCAAGATGCAAAGTACATCGTGCCGTTAATGACCGTGTCGCTTGATGTGTCTTTATCAATGGTGCAGCGTGTATCAGCCCATTCCTCGCCGAAGTTCATGCTGGGTGTACTGACGCCCCCTTCTTCTTCACCATAGAGAACAAGTTCGCCAAGCTCTGCCGCCGGCTTGTAGTAGTTAACGCCATTCGGATTGGACAATGTAAACGTCACAGCACCGCAACCGTTTTTATCGATAGCCATATCATGAATGTCGAGTGTATAGCCGTTGCCCTCGACGGACAGATTGACCTTCTGTACTGAACCCTCCAAGCTTTGGGGCGCGATACCATCACCAAACTCTCTGGTGTAGGTATATTTAGTCCCCGACGAGCCACCTTGAGTCCAGGTAATGGACTCTCCGTTGCCATGGTTTCCCCAGGCAGAGGCAAAATAACTGGAATTGACGACGGCGTAGGCGACCCCTCCGGTCGCCAGCACTCCGGCAAGGCATCCGATCACGGCAACGTACAGAGGCTTCGCGTGACCCTTTCGGCGAAGCGGCTCACCAGCAGCGGCATAAAGAACACGGTCAGCAAGATCGCTATCGGCTTGGACGGACTCGAAGGCCTGCTTGATTTGGTTGGATTTCACGGTCGCCCTCCTCTAGGATGAACTTGAGCTTCGATCGACCGCGAGCTAAACGCGTTCGAACGGTCGCGGCTGGCACGTGCAGCAACTCGGCAATCTCTGAAGTCGAGAAGCCCAGATAGTAATAGAGCACGATGGGGATACGGAATCGTTCCGGAAGTCGCATAACGTCTGACAGGATCGCCTTGGTCTCATCCTGCGCCGTCGAAAGCGAATCGGCCAGGTTCTCAATATCCTCCACGCGTCTCCATGGCTTTCGAAAGAGCGATTTGCATTCATTAATCGTGACCCGGATAAGCCAGCGACGAAGATGCTCCCAGCCTTCAAAATGCGTATCGCTTTTGAGCAACTTAAGAAAGACGTCTTGTGCAACATCGTCGGCATCGGCGCGATCGCGCAGGTACGTCAATGCGATTCGAAACACGACATCCCGGTGATCTTCGACCGCCTGTCTAAATGCTTGTTCTTCCATAATCACCTCCCGGTGACGTTATTGGTTCTCGATGAGGCCCTCACCATAGATACGCTTTGACCGAACAGAATGTTTCAAATTCAAGCAGGAAAAACCTACCAAAATTAATCCGTCCCTTTTTGGCAAGGGATCAACGGAACGCAACAGGTTGAGCATACGCAAGCGAGCGGCCCCCAGAGCGTACAAGGTGGCATGAAAAAGGCAGGGCATTGACCTTTTGGTCATGCCCTGCCTTTTGAATGACAGATTGTAGCTCTGGGGGCCGCGCAGCGACGGAGGTTGCCGCCGTTCGTTAGAACGGCGGAACTAGTTACTCCTCGTCGTTGTCCTTGGCCTCTTCGGCGTCGTCGGTGTCTACGAGCTGGTTGAGCAGCTCGTCGAGGGAAGCCATGTCCTCGTTGATGGCACCGTTGGCAGGAGCCTTCTTGTCGTCGATCGGGGCGCCCAGGAGCTCCTCGTCGGCGTCGGCGTGATGCGTCGGCGTGGCGGAGGTGCCCAGCAGGATGTCGTCCGGACCGTCGGGGCTAAAGACCATCTGCAGCAGCTGCGAGAGGTCTTCCTCGTCGGCAACGTCGTCGTTGTTCTCGAGGATGTAGAGCAGGTCGTGGGCCTCCAGGCCGTCACGGAGCTCCTCGATCGCCTTGGCACCGATGCCATCGATGCGCAGCAGATCCTCCTCGGACTTGCCGACCAGGTCGCCGACCGTCTCGATGCCGACCTCGCTGAACTTGTTGGTCCAGCGCTGCGACACGCCCAGGTCGTCGAACAGGTACAGGCGAGCCTTCTCGGCGGAGATGGTGTGGCCGTTGCGGGTGAACGAACCGTCAGCACCGCCGAACTCGTCGTAGCCGGCCCAGTCGAGCTGCTGCGGGAGCTGCTCGTCCAGGTCCTTGAGCTCCACAGGAGCCCACTCGGGCAGCGACTTGGCGTTGGGCGAAGCCGGACCGTCGATGTCGACATAGCCGTCGGCCGTGCGATACGTCAGCTTGGCGTTGGCGTACGGCTTGAGGCCGGTACCAGCCGGGATCTTCTTACCGACGATGACGTTGGACTTAAGGTCGAGCAGGTGGTCGACCTTGCCCTCAATGGCAGCCTCGGTAAGGACGCCGGCGGTACGGATGAACGAAGCGCTCGACAGCCAAGAGTCGATGTTGGACGCGACCTTGAGCGTACCCAGGATGACGGGCTCGGCCACGGGAGCCTGACCGCCCAGACGGGCAACGCGCTCGACCTCGTCGGCGAACTCGTAGCGGTCGACGTACTGACCAAGCAGGTACTTGGAGTCGCCGGGGTTGGTGATCTGAACGCGACGCAGCATCTGACGTGCGAGTACCTCGATGTGCTTGTCGTTCAGGTCGACGCCCTGGCTGGTGTAGACGTCCTTGACGCTCTCGACGAAGGTGTGCATCGTCGACTCGATGTCGGTCAGCTTGCGCAGGTTGCGGAAGTTGACGAAGCCCTTGGTGATCTGGTCGCCGGCGCGAACCTCGCAGCCGTCCTCGATCTCGGGCATGAAGCGCACCGAAGCGGGGACGCGACGCTCGTCGAGGACACGGGTGTGATCCTCGGAGTCGGTGAGCGTCAGCACGTACTCGGACTTCTCGGGCTTAATCGAGAGGTGACCGGAGTACGGAGCCAGCTCGGCCTCGCGACCCAGAATCTTCTCGTTGACGTTGCCGACGATATCGAACATACGGCTGACCGTAGGCAGACCCTGCGTAATATCGTCGACACCAGCGACGCCGCCGGAGTGAATGGTACGCATCGTAAGCTGCGTACCGGGCTCGCCGATGGACTGGGCGGCAATAATGCCGACCGCGGTACCGATGGCGACCGGACGACGGGTGGAAAGATCCCAGCCGTAGCACTTCTGGCACACGCCGTACTTGGAGCGGCAGGTGAGCAGCGCGCGGAGCTTGACCTTCTTGAGGCCCGCATCGACCATCTTCTGGATGTCTGCGACCTTCTCGATGTAGCCGTCCTGCTCAAAGAGCACGGTGCCATCGGGAGCCACGACGTCCTCGATGAAGCAACGGCCGACGAGGTCGGTGTTGAGGTCGGTGGTGCCGGGGATGATGAGGTTGTAGGTGACGCCCTCGTGCGTACCGCAGTCCTCCTCGCGGACGATAACGTCCTGGGCCACGTCGACCAGACGACGGGTCAGGTAACCAGAGTCCGAGGTGTGGGACGCGGTATCGACCAGGCCCTTACGGGCGCCGTAGGTCGAAATGAAGTACTCGAGCGGCAGCAGGCCCTCGCGGAAGTTCGCCTTAATGGGAAGGTCGATCGTCTCGCCGGACATGTCTGCCATCAGGCCACGCATGCCGCCGAGCTGACGCAACTGGGTCTTAGAACCACGGGCGCCGGAGTCGGCCATCATGTACAGCGGGTTCTCCTCGTCGAACAAGTCGAGCATGAGCGCTGCGACCTTATCGGTACAAGCGGTCCACTCGTTAACGACTTCGATGTGGCGCTCCGTCTCGTTGATGAAGCCCTCCTCGAAGTACTCGTTGATCTGGTCGACGTTGGCCTGAGCGCGGTCGAGCAGCTCCTGCTTCTCGGCAGGGATGAGAGCGTCCCACACCGAGATGGTGAGGCCGGCGCGGGTAGCGTAGTGGAAGCCGGAGTACTTGATGGCGTCGAGGATCGGGCCGACCTTAGCCTCGGGGTAGCGATCGCAGCAGTCCGCAACCAGCTTGGCCACGTCGCCCTTGACCATCTTGTAGTTCATGAACTCATAGTCTTCGGGCAGGCACTGGCGGTTGAAGATGATGCGGCCGATAGAGGTCTCGAAGCGCGCGGTCTTGTTGCCGGTGACGTCGTAGTCGACAAACTCGTTCTTGCCGTTCTTGACGCGGAAGATACGGGTGCCGTCCTCGTTGATGACGTTGGCGTTCTCGGCGGATACGCGGACCTGAATCTTGGCCTGCATGTCGACCTCGGAGCGGCAGTCATAGGCGTGCAGCGCGTCGTCGAAGCTCGAGAACACGTGGTTCTCCCCCGGCAGACCGTCGCGGACCTGGGTCAGGTAGTACACACCGATGATCATGTCCTGCGAGGGGATGTTGACCGGCTTGCCGGATGCCGGCGAGCGCAGGTTGTTCGCAGAGAGCATGAGCACGCGAGCCTCGGCCTGAGCCTGGCTGGACAGCGGCACGTGGACAGACATCTGGTCGCCGTCGAAGTCGGCGTTGAAGGGCGAGCAGACCAGCGGGTGCAGGTGGATAGCCTTGCCCTCGACCAGCACCGGCTCAAAGGCCTGGATGGACAGACGATGCAGGGTAGGTGCACGGTTGAGCAGCACGACGCGGCCGTCGATGACCTCTTCGAGGATGTCCCACACAAAGGTGGCACCACGGTCGATAGCGCGCTTGGCGCCCTTGATGTTCTCGACCTTGCCGAGCTCGACCAGGCGCTTCATGACGAAGGGCTTGAAGAGCTCCAGCGCCATGGTCTTGGGCAGACCGCACTGGTGCAGCAGCAGCTTGGGGTCGGTAACGATAACCGAACGACCGGAGTAGTCGACTCGCTTACCCAGCAGGTTCTGACGGAAGCGGCCCTGCTTGCCCTTGAGGGCCTCGGCGAGCGACTTGAGCGGGCGACCGCCACGGCCAGAGACCGGGCGACCACGGCGGCCGTTGTCGAACAGGGCGTCCACGGACTCCTGGAGCATGCGCTTCTCGTTGTTCACGATGATCGCAGGGGCGTCCAGGTCGAGCAGGCGCTTGAGTCGGTTGTTACGGTTGATCACGCGACGATACAGGTCGTTGAGGTCGGACGCGGCAAAGCGACCGCCGTCGAGCTGGACCATCGGGCGCAGATCGGGCGGAATGACCGGGATGACGTCCAGGATCATGTTCGCGGGGCTGTTGCCGCCCTTCAGGAAGGCGTCAACGACCTCGAGGCGCTTAACGGCCTTCTCGCGCTTCTGCTTCTGGGAGTCCTCGTCGGCGATGATGGCCTTGAGCTTCTCGGCCTCGGAAGGAAGGTCGATGGCAGCGAGCAGGTCGCGGACGGCCTCGGCACCCATGCCACCCTTGAAGTACATGGAGTAGTAGCGGGTCATCTCGCGGAACAGCGGCTCATCGGAGATGAGGTCGCGCTCGGTGAGCTTCATGAAGGCGTTGAAGGCGTCCGTGCGGAGCTGCTTCTCGTCCTTGCACTCTTCCTCGATGTCGACGATGCCGGAGGCGATCTCCTCGGGGGTCAGCGGCTCCTCGTCAGAGAACTCGTCAAAGTTCTCGGGGTCGCCCTGCTCCTTGAGGGACTCGATCTGGCGGGCGCACTCGGCATCGATCTCTTCCAGATCGGCGGCGAGCTCCTCGCGCAGGTCGTCGGCGTCGGCCTCGCGGGCCTCATAGTCAACCTCGGTGATGATGTAGCTGGCAAAGTACAGAACCTTCTCGAGGTCCTTGGACTTGATGTCGAGCATACGGCTCATCGGGAAGCTCGTGGGGCTCTTGAAGTACCAGATGTGGGACACGGGAGCGGCGAGCTCGATGTGGCCCATGCGGTCGCGGCGCACCTTGGCCGAGGTGACCTCGACGCCGCAGCGCTCGCAGACGATGCCCTTAAAGCGGATGCCCTTGTACTTGCCGCAGGAGCACTCCCAGTCCTTGGCGGGACCGAAGATCTTCTCGCAGAACAGGCCGTCCTTCTCGGGCTTGAGGGTACGGTAATTGATGGTCTCCGGCTTCTTGACCTCACCGTGCGACCAGGAACGGATCTGGTCGGCGGAGGCAAGGGAGATCTTTACCGAGTCAAAATCAGTAGCTTCGAAATCTGCCACAGTCAACTACTCCTTATCAGTGGTCGTGGCGGCGACAGCCTCGGGTGCCTCGGCGGTCTCGGCATCCTCGGCCTCGACGTCGGCGTCAACGCCGGCGAGCGCAGCCAGGTCGTCGAGAGCAGAGGTCTCCTCGGCGGTCACAGGGGCGGAGGCGTCCTCATCGGCATCGTGCATGGGCTCGATGTCCAGAGCGAGGGAGCGGATCTCCTTAACGAGAACCTTGAAGGACTCGGGGATACCCGGGACCGGGACGTTCTCGCCCTTGACGATGGACTCGTAGGTCTTGACGCGGCCCACGGTATCGTCGGACTTGACGGTCAGGATCTCCTGCAGGACGTTGGAAGCACCGTAAGCGTACAGTGCCCAAACTTCCATCTCGCCGAAGCGCTGGCCGCCGAACTGGGCCTTGCCGCCCAGAGGCTGCTGGGTAACCAGGCTGTAAGGGCCGGTCGAACGGGCGTGGATCTTGTCGTCGACCATGTGGCCGAGCTTGAGGATGTAGGACGTACCCACGGTAATGGGCTCGCGGAACTCCTCGCCGGTGCGGCCGTCGAACAGACGGGTCTTGCCGCGCTCGTCAAGCTGGGTGACGAACTCGGGACGCATGTGATCGCCAAAGGCAGCGGTGGCCTTGTTGAGCATGTTCTTGTTGGCACGACGGATGACCTCGGCGATCTCGTCCTCCTTGGCGCCGTCGAAGACGGGCGTCGCGGTGAAGAACGGACCGGGGATGTACTTGTCGGAGTCGGCCTGCTCGGTATCCCAACCGCAGGCGGCAGCCCAGCCAAGGTGGCACTCGAGCAGCTGGCCGACGTTCATACGCGAAGGAACGCCCAGCGGGTTGAGGATAACGTCGATCGGGGTACCGTCAGCCATGTAGGGCATGTCCTCGACCGGCAGAACGTTACAAATAACACCCTTGTTGCCGTGGCGGCCGGCGATCTTATCGCCCTGCTGGATCTTACGACGCTGGGCGACGTAGACGCGCACCTGCTCGTTGACGCCGGGGGCCAGGTCGTCGCCGTTCTCGCGGCTAAAGCGGACAACGTCGATGACGCGACCGTAAGCGCCGTGAGGCATCTTAAGGGAGGTGTCGCGGACGTCGTGGGCCTTGGCACCGAAGATGGCGCGCAGCAGGCGCTCCTCGGCGGTCAGAGCGCTCTCGCCCTTAGGCGTGACCTTGCCGACCAGGATGTCGCCAGGGCCGACCTCGGCGCCGATGCGGATGATGCCGTCCTCGTCGAGGTTGGCAAGCATGTCCTCGGAGAGGTTCGGGATCTCGCGGGTGATCTCCTCGGGGCCGAGCTTGGTGTCGCGGGCGTCGATCTCGTGACGGGTGATGTTGATGGTCGTCAGCAGGTCCTCGGCCACCAGGCGCTCGGACACGACGATACCGTCCTCGTAGTTAAAGCCTTCCCACGGCATGTAGGCCACGGTGAGGTTCTGGCCCAGTGCGAGCTCGCCGTGATCGGTCGAAGGACCGTCGGCCAGAGGCTCGCCCTGCTCAACGGTGTCACCGACGCGCACGAGCGGACGGTGGTTGATGCAGGTGGACTGGTTGGAACGCTGGTACTTGGCCAGGTGATACTCGTCCATGCCGCCGGCATGCTTGACGATGATCTTGGCGGCGTCGGCAAAGATGACCTCACCGGCGTTCTTGGCCAGGGTGACCTCGCCGGAGTCCAGAGCGGCGCGACGCTCCATGCCGGTACCGACATAGGGAGCGGCGGGGTGAACCAGCGGCACGGCCTGGCGCTGCATGTTAGCGCCCATCAGCGTACGCTTGGCGTCGTCATGCTCAAGGAACGGGATCAGCGTGGCTGCGACGGAGAGCATCTGACGCGGCGAGACGTCCATGTAGTCGACGTCCTCGACGGGCACGTCGGCGGGAGCGCCGAAGGAGCCGTCGAAGTCGCGGGTACGGGCGATCACGGTGTGCGGACGGACGATCTTGCCCTCGGCATCGGTCGTGATGAACTCGTTGGTCTTGGGATCGAGCGGCGTGTTGGCCGGCGCGATGACGTGCTTCTCTTCCTCGTCAGCGGTCATCCAGTCGATCTGGTCGGTGGCAACGCCGTTCTCGACGCGACGGAACGGGGCCTCGATGAAGCCATACTCGTTGACGCGGGCGTAGAGGGCGAGCGAGCCGATCAGGCCGATGTTGGGGCCTTCGGGGGTCTCGATCGGGCACATGCGGCTGTAGTGCGAGTTGTGAACGTCGCGGACGGCCGTCGGCACGTTGGTGCGGCGGCTGGAGCCGGACTTGTGGCCGGCAAGACCACCAGGGCCGAGTGCGGACAGACGGCGCTTGTGGGTCAGACCGGTCAGGGGGTTCGCCTGGTCCATGAACTGCGAGAGCTGCGAGGAACCGAAGAACTCTTTGATGGAGGCCACGATCGGGCGGATGTTGATGAGCGACTGCGGGGTGATCTCGTCGATGTCCTGGGAGCTCATGCGCTCACGGACGACGCGCTCCATGCGGCTCATGCCGATACGGAACTGGTTGGCGACGAGCTCGCCGACGGTGCGGATACGGCGGTTGCCAAAGTGGTCGATGTCGTCGACCTTGAAGCCCTGCTCGCCGGCAGCGAGGGACAGGAGGTAGCGCAGCGTCGCGACGATATCCTCGTCGGTGAGCACCGTGACCTCTTCCTCGGTGGTGAGGTTGAGCTTCTTGTTGACCTTGTAACGACCGACGCGGGCCAGGTCGTAGCGCTGCGGGTTGAAGAGCAGACCCTCGAGCAAGCTGCGGGAAGCGTCCACGGTGGGAGGCTCGCCCGGGCGCAGGCGACGGTAGATCTCGATGAGGGCGTCCTCGCGGGTGAGGGCGGTGTCGCGCTCCAGGGTGCGCTTGATCACATCGGAGTTGCCGAGCAGCTCGATGATGTCGTCGTTGGTGACGGCAATGCCCAGGGCGCGCAGGAACATCGTGGCGCTCTGCTTGCGCTTACGGTCGATGGAGACCATGAGCTGGTCGCGCTTGTCGACCTCGAACTCAAGCCAGGCACCGCGGGACGGGATGATCTGGGCCTTGTAGATCTGCTTGCCCGAATCCATCTCGGAGCTGTAGTACACGCCCGGAGAACGGACGAGCTGCGAGACGACGATACGCTCGGTACCGTTGATGATGAAGGTGCCCTGATCGGTCATCATGGGGAAGTCGCCCATGAAGACGAGCTGCTCCTTGATCTCGCCGGTCTCCTTGTTGGTAAGACGGACGTCGGTCAGAAGCGGAGCCTGATAGGTCATATCCTTCTCGCGGCACTCCTCGACGGTGTGCGCGGGGTCGCCGAACTGATGCTCGCCGAAGGTAACCTCGAGAACATGGTTCTGGCTCTGGATGGGGCTGGATTCCTTGAACGCCTCACGAAGGCCCTCGTCCTTAAAACGCTCAAAGGATTCCCTTTGAACAGAGATAAGGTTGGGGAGCTCCATGGCCTCCGGGATTTTCCCGAAGCTGACGCGCTTGCGCTCAGTGGCAGTGTATGCGTAGGTCACCAGGTTTTTCCTCCTTCACGGAAATGCTCGGTGGGTTGGCGAGGCATAGCTTCGCCAGTTATCGCAACCTAATAGTTTATCAGGTACCGACCGTTGAGCAAGAAAAGCCTTGACGCGATTGAGTTTTTGGAGTAGCAAAGTTTTTCGACAGAAAATGCGCAGGTAGATGTATGTGTATCGAACACCTGTTCATATATTTTCTGTGAACAGAGAGCCAGCAATCGCAGCTCTTATAAAAAACGGGCGCGAACCGAGGTCCGCACCCGTAAATATCGTTGCCCGAAGGCTTACTTGCGCATCAAGCCGCCGCGCTCGTCGATGGCGTCCCAGAAGGCGTCGGCGAAGCGAGGGTCGCTTGCAGCCATGAGGGCGTTGGTGGCCATCCAGCCAGAGGGCGTACCGGTGTCGTAGCCCGAAAGCGGGTCGATGACGACGGCGTACATGGCCTCGCGGTCGAGCGAGCGGGCCATGGCGTCGGTGAGCTGGATCTCGCCGCCCTTGCCGGCCTGCTGATCGGCCAGCAGGTCCATGACCAGCGGGCTCAGCAGGTAACGGCCGACGATGTACAGGTTGGAGGGAGCTGCCTCGGGGGCAGGCTTCTCAACCAGACCACCGATACGCCAGACAGCGCCCGGCTCGGCATCGGCAACATTCTCGAAGCCCTCGAGCGAGCCCACGCGGTCGCCGGCGATAACGCCGTAACGGCTGACTTCCTCGGGAGCGCACGCGGCGACAGCGATAACCGAAGCGCCACCGTGCTCCTTGGAGACGGCGAGCATCTTGTCGCAGATGTCGCGGTTGGGCACAACGTAGTCGCCCAGAAGAACTAGGAAGTTCTCACCTGCCACAGCGTCTGCGGCAGAGCGAATGGCGTGGCCGAGGCCCTTGGGCTCGTACTGATAACGGAAGTCGACCGGCATGCCGCCCGCATGGGCGACGGCGTCGGCGTAAGCGTTCTTGCCGCGCTCGCGCAGCAGGTTCTCGAGCGAACGATCGGGCTGGAAGTAACTCAGCAGCTCGGGCTTACCAGGAGAGGTAACGATGATGGCGTCATCGACCTCCTCGGGGTCGAGTGCCTCCTCGACGACATACTGGATAACGGGCTTGTCGAGCACCGGCAGCATCTCTTTAGGCGTGCACTTGGTGCCAGGCAGAAAACGCGTGCCAAGACCGGCGGCGGGGATGATTGCCTTCATGTTATTCAAAGATCCTTTCGCAGGCGCACATGCGCCTCATGCGTGCGGCACACAGCCGCAGACCAAATTGCGATACCGAAGTATCTTACTGCCGAAACCATGTATCACTACAAGGCAAAGACAATTCTTCAGCAGGTCAACGCAAATTATTGCTTGAATAGCGCAATTTTATTGCCCCTGGCGGACTGCCGGGGATGCGCCGAGTAGCAGCTGCCGAGGGGTCAAAATGAAAAAAGACGGGGCTCGCAATGCGAACCCCGTCTGCAAAGAAATCTGGCGAGAAAGCCTGATTACTTGAGGGTGACAGCAGCGCCAGCAGCCTCGAGCTTCTCCTTGGCAGCCTCGGCGTCCTCCTTCTTGGCACCCTCGAGAACAGCCTTGGGAGCGCCCTCGACGACCTCCTTGGCCTCCTTCAGGCCAAGGTTGGTGAGCTCACGGACGGCCTTGATGACCTGGATCTTGTTGTCGCCGAAGCCCTCGAGCACGACGTCAAACTCGGTCTTCTCCTCGGCCTCAGCAGCGCCAGCAGCAGGAGCGGCGACAACAGCGGCAGGAGCAGCGGCGGAAACGCCGAAGGTGTCCTCGATAGCCTTGACGAGCTCGGAAGCCTCGAGAAGGGTCATTTCCTTAAGAGCATCGATGATCTCATCGGTGGTAAGCTTAGCCATTTCTAAGTCCTTTCGGTTTCCGTGCGAATGCGCGGAGATCAGTTAAAACACGGCGCGAATGCGCCAGGGGTGCGGCGTTGCCGCCGCGGGTGAAAACAGCGACTAGGCTGCCTTCTGCTCGGAGACCTGCTGAATCGAACGAGCGAGACCAGAGGAAACGCCGTTGACGCAGACAGCGATGTCGCGAGCGAAACCGGAGATGAGACCGGCGATCTGGCCGAGAAGCTGATCCTTGGTGGGCAGCTCGGCGATAGCCTTAACATCATCAGCGGAAACGGCCTTGCCGTCGGAGATACCGCCCTTGATCTCAAGGACGCCCTTGGACTTAGCGGAGAAGTCCTTAAGGGCCTTAGCGGCCTCGACCGGCTCGGTCTCGTAGAACACATAAGCGACGGGGCCGGCGAGAATCTCGTCGAGCTCGGGCTGCTCCTGGTTCTTGAGAGCGATCTTGACCAGGTTGTTCTTGTAGACCTTCATCTCGGCGCCGCACTCGCGAAGCTGATGACGCAGCTCCTGAGCCTGCTTAACCGTCAGACCGTTGTAGTTGACGACGAACAGACCGGCGTTCTCGGCGATACGGGACTCGATCTCTGCAACCTTGTCGATTTTGTACTGCTGGGGCATGAATTACACCTCCTCGAATTCTTTCCGGGCACGGTCCGCCACAAGGACGTGACGGGGGCATGTCCAAAAAGAAAGCCCCCGCGCTGCATGAGCGACGGGGGCGAGAAGACATATCTACTCGACCACCTCGGCTGGCGGGATGTCCCATTAAGCTCGCGGGTAAGACCCGTTTGCGCCGGCTGTCTCTGGCAGCGGATTCGTGCGTGAACCGAAAGTATTATGGCGGGGACCCCGGCGTCGGTCAACGTAAATCCGGGCTGCACACAATTCCACCATCCGGCACGCGCCGCCGAAGGCCGGGCGCAAGGTTTTCGCTCGGTCAAGTCCTGGGCTCGCTCGGAAAGCACATTAAGTGCTTTCCGGCTCGTGCGGAATCTACGAAAACCTTGCGCCCGGCCTTCGGCGGCGCGTGCCTGCGTTGACTTTGGGCAGCCCGGTTTTCCGTTGGCCGACGCCCCCACACATAACCCTTATGTCGGTGGGCTGATGCGTTGCATCCCTGATGACTACAGGGTTGAAACGAAGGTGGACAGGCGGCGGAGGCCTTCGTCTAGATCATGGTCGGAGACGCAGTAGCTTAGGCGGATGTGGCCTTCGGTGCCGAAGCAGTTTCCGGGAACTAGGGCTACGTTGGCCTCTTTGATGGCTTTGATGCAGAAGTCTTCGCTGGTTAGGCCGTACTGTTTGATGCTGGGGAAAGTGTAGAAGGCTCCTTCGGGCTCTACTACGTCGAGGCCCATGTTGTTGAGAGCGGTCAGCACGCGTTCGCGGCGGGCTCGGTAGACTTCGAGCATGGGGGCGGGATCGACGGTGAGGGCTCGAGCTGCGGCGTCCATTTCGAAGGAGACGGCACTCGATACTAGGTATTGGTGAGCTTTTGCGACCTCGGCAATAACGGGGGCTGCGGCTGCGAGCCAACCCAAGCGCCAGCCGGTCATGGCCCAGGGTTTGGAGAAGCTCTCGATGACCACCGTCTGCTCGCGCAGCTCCGGGTGGCGCTGGGCAAAGCGCTCGTAGCCGTCAACGTAGACCAGGCGGTTGTAGACATCGTCGCAGACTACGTAGATGCCCGCCTGCTCTGCCACGCGCGCCACGGCGTCGAGCGATACCGCGTTGAGGATGCAGCCCGTGGGGTTGTTGGGCGAGCAGATGACGATGGCCTTGGTTGCCGGCGTCACACAGGCACGAAGCGCTTCCTCGTCGATCTGGAATTGCGCGGGCTCCGTATCCAAAAAGACCGCCTTGGCGTGGTTGGCCACGACGATGCTCTCGTACAGGCCAAAAGCCGGCGTGGGGATAATGACCTCGTCGCCGGGGTTGAGCATTGCCATAAACGTAGCCGACAGGGCCTCGGTTGCGCCGTCCGTGAGGATGACCTCGTCAGCCGAAAACGAAAGGCCTGCGTCGCCCATATATGTGGACAGCGCCTCGCGCAGGGCGGGACGGCCGTTGTTGGGCGGATAGTGCGTGTCGCCGCGGTCGAGCGAGGCGGTCACCTCGACGCTGATCACGTCGGGCGTGGGAAAATCGGGCTCACCAAGCGCAAGCGCAATGCATCCCGGATGCTGTGCGGCAAGTGCATTGATTCGGCGGATGCCGGAAGGCTTGAGCGTGGCAAGCGAGGTGTTCATGGGCAGACGCATGGCATTCCTTTCGTAAGGGTTGCACTAGGATAGCGCGGCGGGACGCCACCAGACGGTGTAACCTAAACGGAAACCAACCGGAAAGGAGATGGCATGGAGGCGACCGCGCGCGGCGATAAGCCCAAAACGCTGCAAACCATCGCGTATATCAGCATTCCCAATAGCGCCGATCTTGAGTTTTTGCTTTGGGACCTGCAGGATGCCATCGCAGCGTATGCCCGGCTTTCCGGCACTGCGTTCCCCTGCCCGGTTGATTTAAAGGCGGATGATACCGATGCCACCGTCGATGGCATCGTGCTCGCCGTTGATGATGCATTTGATGATGAAGCGATGGCAGCCATTGAACAGGCATTTGATCGCTTTGGTGGCGCAGGAACGCGCACCTATGTCGTCGTCCAGGCTAACGTTAGTGGCCCCGAGCGAGCACGCGGGCTCGTCGAGCGGCTGCGAGCGGCGTGCGACCTTCGCGATCTGTCGTGGTGCGGTGGCGTTATCGTCTGTAGTGGCAGCGGCATCGAGGCGCTTCGCCGCTCCCCGCGCATGGGCCTCTTGCGCCGGCCGCTTTCCGAAGCCATGGACAAGCTGGTGGGCGCCATTCGCATGGGCTGTTCGGTTGAGCATGCGCAGCGACTTGGCGGCGGCAATGCCGGTAGCGTCGACACCGACGGCATGGCGCGCGCTAGGCCTGCTGTGCCCGCACTAATCTGGCGTGCCATCATCAAACGCCTCGGCGCCCATGCTCAATCAAATATCTAAATTACAAAGCTTCTCAGTCAACGGCCTCGCGCCAGCGCTCAATAAGGCACTCCAGGTGCCATGACTCGATTGGTCAAGGAAAAACATACTCAATCCCTATTGCACAAGGCAATAGTGGAGCGCACCTTTTCCCTTAAAACCTAGGGTTTCGAGCATGTGAAACCTTGAATTGCCCTGTATATTTGTATAGGTAAAGAGGGTAAAGCTCTGTTCCTTAAACTTCACTTGTTCATGTCATCGCTACAAGCAGGAAGTTATTAAACAGCAATCATCGCCCCTACTGCGTTATAGATAATATGGAGCACCACTGAGCCCCATAAACAATTTGTTCTTTTATACACTGCATCACAAAAAAGTGCAAAGCCAGAAGGGAGATCACATACTCTACCGGCAACACATCAAAATATAGCTTTCCAATAATTACCCATCTTACCGGGTAATGCATCGAGAGAAAAAAGACCGAATTGATAATACCAACTATCCACTGGTTTCTTATCAATCCTGACAATCTTGTTTGAATGTATCCCCTAAATATAATTTCTTCTTCGAGAGCAGCGAAGAAGAAAATAATCCAGTTTATCAATAAGGGTTCCGTAAACGATATGGATTTCCCTTGTGCCTTAAACAGCACCGTTTGTATAACAAGCAGAAAAATTCCACCAATAACGCCTAGAATAATGCTGTTTTTTAGCTTATCGGTGTTAATTCCAACACTGTCTATTTTCTGTTTGTTGCAATGGAAAAAGCATGCGAAAAGCAAAATCAAGACAAGAGGAATCCAAACTTGTGACAGATTTAATATGAGCACGCTTGTATTTGTTGTATAAAGCCAGCCATGAAAAAATGCACTGCCCATTATGAGGCAATATATGATAATTGCTTTTATACCATCCTTTTTTTCATACTCCATTAGGTTGTTTTTATACTTTTCACTTGTCCACTCCATCGATATTTCTCCTCTCCACAAATTTCGATTTGTCAATTCTGCGATGGTTTTCAGCTTTAACTTCTCACTATCTGGACTGACCAAGCTTTCTTTTTCATGCTCAAATACTCCGTTTTAAGGGTCGCCCTCGTTGGGCGGTACAGGCACACCGAGACACGCCGCCATTACGCGCCAAAAGCGGTTCTGTGGGTTTCCATAGTAAAAGGCTTTGGCGCGCGAAAGCACCGAGGGAAACGACCCGAGCGCCAAAACGCGCGAGCGTTCGTCAAACACGGGTTCAAACCCATGCTCAATATGCTGATATCCCTCGTCCGGCGCAGTCATGAGCTAGACCCTCAGCAGATAGCGCACCTCGTAGGGCGCAAGCTCAAGGGAGCCCGCAAGCTCGACCGTGGGCGCGTTATCAGCCAGCAGATCGACAAAGGACCCGTTGAGCTCGCCGGCTCCAAAGGTGTAAGTCTCGTCCACGGCATTCACCGCCACGAGCACCGTTGCGTCGTCACAGGCGCGCTCAAACAGCAGCTGTTTGTTCTGAATCACCACGTTGCGATAGGCGCCGTAATTGAGGGCGCGGGCCGCTGCATCGTTTGCCGAGCGCAGGTGCGCGAGCTGCGTGACACATTCCGTCAGATCATTGGGTGCCGGCTCGTCAAGCGCAGGGCGCAGCGCCCAATCGCCATCGGGGCCGCCCTTTTCGCCGGCAATCCCCCACTCGCTGCCGTAGTAGACACACGGGATGCCCGGCATACCAAAGAGCATGCCGTAGGCGGGACGTAGGCAGGACTTGTCGGTAAGGATGCTCGCCAGGCGCGGCACATCGTGGTTGTCGACAAACGACAACAGATGCTTGCCGCGGTAGATGCACCACGGGTCGCCGCCAAACTGACGATGCAGCGAGTGGGCGATCTCGAACATGTTGACCGAGTTAAAGCTGGAGTACAGCCCCTTGTAACACTCGTAGTTGGTGCAGGAGTCGAGCATCTCGTCGTTGACGATCTGGTTATAGTCGCCGTGGAGCGTCTCGCCGATCAGCACAAAGTCGGGCTTGAGCTCGCGGGAAAAAGCGTGCAGACGGCGCATGAAGTCGCGGTCGAGCATATAAGCGACGTCCAGGCGCAGGCCGTCGATGCCAAAGACCTCGGCCCAGCGGTGCACGGACTCGAGCAGATAATCGACTACGGCGGGATTTTGCAGGTTGAGCTTCACAAGCTCAAAATGACCTTCCCAACCCTCGTACCAAAAGCCATCGCCGTAGCACGAGTCACCGTCAAAGCTAATGTGGAACCAGTCCTTATAGGGCGAATCCCACTTGCGCTCCTGCACATCGCGGAAGGCCCAAAAGCCGCGGCCGACATGGTTGAAGACGGCGTCGAGCACCACACGGATACCATGGGCGTGCAGCGTCTCGCACACGGCGGCAAAGTCGGCGTCCCCACCCAGGCGACGGTCAATATGGCGCAGGCTGCGCGTGTCGTAGCCATGGCTATCGGACTCGAGCGGCGGGTTGATGAGCACGGCGCCAATGCCGAGATTCTGCAGATACTCTGCCCAGCGGGCGATCTTCATGATGGGAGCATCGGGGTTGGCTGCGGCATCGGCGGCTTGGGCGAGCTCATCCTCGGCAACGGGCGCGGCATTTTCACGCGGGGCACCGCAAAAGCCCAGCGGATAGATCTGATAGAACGTCGTCTCGTATGCCCACATAGCAACCTCCCGGTAAGCTCAACACAACGACATCCATTGTATGCCCGCCGCGCACTCCCTCCCCCAAAATAAGTTGCGGTGAAATACGGACTGTTTGCCAGGTTTATTGGGCTAAACAGTCCGTATTTCACCGCAACTGATGAGGGGATGTGGTTAGGCGACAGGTTTGGCGCGGCGGATGGCAGGGAACATCACGGTGATGGCGAGGATGACGCCTACGACGGCGATCGCGCCGCCTGCGTAGCCGATCCAGGCAATACCGGGGCCCGAAACCACGGCGCCGCCGATCGCGGTGCCCGTACCGATGCCGAGGTTAAACAGGCCCGAGAAGATCGACATAGCGACGGCCGACGAATCCGCCGGCGTGTACTTGATGAGCTCGGCCTGGAACGCCACGTTAAAGGCCGTGGCGCAGCAGCCCCACAATGCACAGACGCCAAGAACCGCGGCAAGCGACGACGCAGCAGGACCCATAAGCAGCAAGGCAACCGGCACGCCGGAGAGCGTGATCGCGAGAAACGGGAAGCGGTGCCCGTCGAACAGACGGCCGAACAGCCAACTGCCCAGCAGGCCGGAGCAGCCAAACGCCGTCAGCGTCATGGTGATGGCGCTCGCATCGACATGCGCGACCTGAGCCAGGAAAGGCTCGATATAGCTATAGCCCGCGTAATAGCCGGTCGCCATGAACACCGTGACCGCATAGAGCGCAATGAGGAACGGATTCTTGAGCAGTTCGGGCAGCTGCTTGAGCGTAAAGCGCTCGCCGGCCGACATGGCCGGGAACACGGCGGCCTGGTACACCACCGCAACAGTAGAAAAGGCTCCGACCACGGCAAACGTCATGCGCCAGCCAACGGCCAGGCCGATGACGCGGCCGAGCGGCAGGCCGAAGATCTGCGCGATGGACGAGCCCGTAGCGATCATGCTAATGGCAAGCGCTCCGTGGCGCGTATCGACCAGGCGCGAGGCCATGATCGAGGCGACCGACCAAAACACGGCGTGCGCGCAGGCGACCACCAGGCGCGCGCAGACCAAGATGGGATAGGTCGGTGCCAGGGCGGACAGGAACTGGCCCAGCGAGAACACGGCCAGCACGCCCAGCAGCATCCGCTTGAACTCGAAGCGCGAGGCGAACACCATGAGCGGCAGCGACAGCAGCATGACGCCCCAGGCGTAGACCGAGATCATGATGCCGGCCTGGGCCTCGGTGAGCGAGAACGACGCGGCGATGTCGGTCAAAAGGCCGATGGGCATGAACTCCGACGTGTTGAACACGAACGCGCAGCAGGTGAGCCCGATGAGCGGGAGCCACTGCTTGAGCGTGATGCCGTCTTGCCTTGCCTGAGTCATATATAGCGTCTCCAATCATTTTGAGCGGGGGCGATTATATAGCAACGGCCCTGCATCCGTCAGTACAGATGCAGGGCCGAAATCAACTCAATACACAAAGGTTGCGCCGTTAATAAATAACTAAGCCAACCCCAGCAATATGCCCGCCGAGTGCACGACAAACGCCACGATCCAGGCGACCGTCACCTGAAACGCGAACACGGCAACGGCATAGCGCGCGCCCAGTTCACTCTTGACGGCGCCGATGGCCGCCACGCAGGGCGGGTACAGCAGCGTAAAGACCAGGAACACATAGGCAGTAAACGGCGAAAACATGGTCGACAGTGCCGCAGGCGAGGTTGCGCCCAAAAGCACCGTGAGGGTCGAGATGACACTCTCCTTGGCGATAAGTCCGGTGACGAGCGCCGTGGATGCACGCCAATCGCCAAACCCAAGCGGCGCCAGCGCCGGCGCGATGATGCTGCCGAGACCCGCAAGCAGGCTTTGCGACTGATCGGCGACCACATTAAAGCGAATGTCGAACGTCTGAAGGAACCAGATGACCACGGTAGCGGCAAAGATAATGGTAAAGGCCTTGGTAATAAAGTCTTTGGCCTTATCCCATGCCAGCATCACCGTCGTCTTGACGCTCGGCAGGCGGTAATTGGGAAGCTCCATGATAAACGGCACCGGGTCGCCCTTAAATGCCGTGCGGTTGAGCACCAAAGCCGCGATGCAACCAACCGCAATGCCAATCAGGTAGAGCGAGACCATGGCGGGGACCGTCGCCTGCGGGAAAAACGCCCCGCACAGCAGACCGTAGACCGGCAACTTGGCCGAGCAGCTCATGAACGGCGTGAGCATGACCGTCATCTTGCGGTCGTGCTCGGATGGGAGCGTACGGGTCGACATGATAGCCGGCACGGTGCAGCCAAAACCGACGAGCATGGGCACGAAGCTGCGGCCCGACAGGCCAAAGCGACGCAGCACTTTATCCATGACAAAGGCCACGCGCGCCATGTAGCCGGAGTCTTCCAGAATGGAGAGGAACAAGAAGAGCACGACGATAATCGGCAGGAAGGTCAGTACGCTGCCCACGCCCGTAAGCACGCCGTCGACAGCCAGCGAGCGCACCACGTCGTTGGTGCCGAACGCCTTGAGGCCCGCATCGGCCGAGGCGATGATGGCAGCGATGCCGTCCTCCATAAGTCCCTGCAACGCCGCGCCGATCACGCCAAACGTCAGCCAAAAGACGAGGCCCATGATCACCAGGAACGCCGGAATGGCCGTGTAGCGACCCGTCAGGATGCGGTCGATCTTGACGGAACGCACGTGCTCGCGGCTCTCGTGCGGCTTGACGACGCAGCGCCCACACACGTCGCCGATAAAACCGAAGCGCATGTCAGCCAGTGCAGACAGACGGTCGGTACCGGCCTCACCCTCCATCTGGGTAATGATGTGCTCGATGGCGTCAAGTTCGTTACGGTCCAGATGAAGCGCCTCGGTCACCAGCTCGTCGCCCTCAACCAGCTTGGTCGCCGCAAAACGCACCGGGATATGCGCCGTCGCGGCATGGTCCTCGATAAGGTTGGCGATGCCGTGAATGCAGCGATGCAGCGCGCCGCCGTCTGGGCCATCGGGCGCGCAGAAGTCCAGGCGACCGGGGCGCTCGCGGAACCGCGCCACGTGCAAGGCATGATCAACCAACTCGCCAATACCCTCGTTGCGGGCAGCGCTAATGGGAACAACAGGCACGCCCAGCAGGCTCTCGAGCAGGTTGACGTCTACGGCGCCGCCATTGGCAGTCACCTCGTCCATCATGTTGAGCGCGATGACCATGGGGCGGTCGAGCTCCATGAGCTGCAGCGTCAGGTACAGGTTACGCTCGATGTTGGTGGCGTCGATGATATCGATGATGGCGTCGGGGTTTTCATCCAAGATGAACTGACGGCTCACGACCTCTTCGCCCGTGTACGGCGACAACGAGTAAATACCGGGCAAGTCGGTAACGCTCGCCTCGGGGTGGTTACGGATAGTGCCGTCCTTGCGGTCGACCGTCACGCCGGGAAAGTTACCGACATGCTGGTTGGAGCCCGTCAGCTGGTTGAATAACGTGGTCTTGCCGCAGTTTTGGTTGCCGGCGAGGGCAAAGTGCAGCGGCGCGCCCTCGGGCACGGCCGTCTTTGCCGCACGGGGCGAATACGTCCCCTCGCCCAGGGCCGGATGCTCCGTCGTGCCGATTGCAGCGTTAGCGCGCGGACCCATGTCGGTATCGTGAATGCCCTCGAGCTCAATGCGGGCGGCATCGTCCTTACGTAGCGTCAGCTCATAGCCGCGCAGGCGAATCTCGAGCGGGTCGCCCATGGGGGCGTACTTCATCATGGTGACTTCGGTGCCCGGCGTTAGACCCATGTCCAAAATATGCTGTCGGAGTGCCTGATCGTCCGATGCCACCGATGCGACAACGGCGTCCTTTCCGATCTCGAGTGTATCGAGCTTCACGTCCGTGTTCCTCCCCCGGCGCCCACAGGGCGTTGCATTTAGTTTGCCATAGCTAACCGTTTGCCACGGCTAACCAATTGTAACCATGCATGATAGCGCGAACTCAAGGCGACGTTCAATTGCCAGATTAGTGCAAGGGGGTCAGGTTACTTTGCACCAACTTGGTGCAGATTAACCTGACCCCCTTGCACCAAGCTCTTGACAACAGCGGCAACGCCGATGTTTTGGCAACGACAGCGAAAGTCCGCCAGAGCGAGCAAGGTGCCTTGAAGCGAGGTGGCATTGACCTTCTGGTCATGCCGCCGAAGCTGAAAGGCAGATTGCCGCTCTGGCGGACTTGCAGCGTCAACTGGTTACGCGGTTTGGTAAAACCGCGTAACTAAAAACCGTGGCGCTCCAGGAAGCGGAAAGCCAGGCGGATCCAAGGGCGGACTGCCACCTGTTTGTCCTCGTTATCGACCGCGGTGTTGGCGTTGCCGAGCGAAAGCCCGTGACCACCTTGGTCAAAGACGTGCATCTCGCAAGCGACGCCCTCCTCGGCCATGCGCTGCGCAAACGGATAGACCTGCGCGATCGGCGCCGTCTTGTCGTCGGACACGCCCCACACAAAGGTCGGCGGCATCTGACGCGAAACATGCGTGGTGGGGCAGATATCGGCCAAATGCTCGTCAGTTGCCTCGCCACCCGTCACCATCGACAGGTAGTCGTTGAGCAGATCGCGCCCCGTCTTGCCGCCCGTCTTGGGCACACGCAAGTCAATGCGCGGATCGCGCGTCTGCATGTCGCGCACATAGGCAAAGTCGAGCAATGGATAGCCCAGCACCACGGCATCGGGACGAATGTCGTCCGGACACGCCCCGGCAAGTGCCGCAAAGGGGCCGGTCTTCCACTGTGTTGCCAGCGAGGCGCAAATCATGCCGCCAGCAGAAAAGCCCACGACGCACACGCGCTTGGGATCGACATGCCACTCGTCGGCATTCGCACGCACCGTGGCGACCATCTTGGCGAGATCTGCCTGGGGGTGCGGAAAGCTCACGTCACCCGTAGAACTCGTGACATAGTTGAGCACAAAGGCCTGGTAACCGTGATCCAAAAACGCAAACGCCACGGGATCCTGCTCATGCGGAGCGATATGCGTAAACGCACCTCCGCCGCAGATAATCACGGCAGGGCGGCGGCCATTCGGTTTATCAGGCAGCGGCTCGGCACCCAAATACGTAAACGTCGCCGGATATTCCTCGGTCGGCTCCTCGCCCCACAGTGCATGGTTCTCGACAATCATATGTGCTCCCTTCGCGCAAATTAGGCGCCCTTGTTTTTCGCCTTCAAGCGTACCCCACTTGAACCCGTGACGCAGAAACACGCCAGCAATAAGTTTCCCTTCAACTGATATATCACATAATCCCAGCTCAGAGGTATCGCTGAGCAGCGTAGAATAGGGGTGTTGACCAAGCCGCGAAACAGATATGAAACGTTTCCGGCAAACCAAACGCGCGATATGCGCCTATTTAAGTTGGAGGCAACTATGGGTCTGCTCGATTCGCTTAAGTCCACCTTCACCTCGACCGGCGAGGCGTCCGTTCCGCCCGCAGCAAGCTTCGCCACCCGCGAAGGCGTCATCTATGCCCCCGTCAACGGCGTGCTCGTCAACCTGGACGAGGTTCCTGACGAGACGATCGCCTCGGGCATGCTTGGCCAGGGCTATGGCATCGAGCCCATTACCGGCACCATCTATGCGCCCGCCAACGGCCGCATCGGTGCCACCACCGTCACCAACCACTCCATCGGTATGATCACCGAGGACGGTCTTCGCGTGTTCATCCATGTTGGCCTGGGCACCGTGGAAATGAACGGCAAGGGTTTTGCCCGCTTTGTCGAGATGGGTGACACGGTCAAGGCAGGCCAGCCGCTCATCAGCTTCGATCGCGAGGCCATCAAGGCCGCCGGCCACGAGGACATCGTGACCGTCATCGTCTCCGAGCTCGATCGTCTTAAGAGCATCGACCATGTCGGCGAATCTGGAACGCTTATCGGCGGCAACCCGCTCGTCAAGCTTGGCGACCCGCTGCTGGTTGCCAAGACCAAGTAGCCAGGCCCCGCGCCACACAGCCAAAAGGCACCTCGTCAAGCTGCCCGCGACCATTTGGCCGCGGGCGCTTTTCGTTTGAAAAACCATCCCGCCAATGCCTTATCTGTATAGCCCAAATGAGCCGAGCTGCTAGAATATCGAACTGTATGGATAACTATCATTCAACCGTTATGGGAGGATACGTGAACCGCACCAAAATCGCGCAGCTCTATGCCGATGCCGAGTCGCTCGGCGGCCAGACCGTCACCGTCGCCGGCTGGGTCAAGTCCGTCCGCGACATGAAGAACTTCGGCTTTGTCACGCTCAACGACGGCAGCTGCTTCCGCGACTTGCAGGTCGTCATGAACCGCGAGGCACTCGACAACTACGACGAGATCGCCCATCAAAACGTCTCGGCCGCACTCATTTGCACCGGCACCGTCAAGCTGACCCCCGATGCGCCCCAGCCTTTCGAGCTTTCTGCCACTTCCATCGAGGTCGAGGGCGCCAGCGCCCCGGACTACCCGCTGCAAAAGAAGCGCGCAACCGTCGAGTTCCTGCGCACCCAGCAGCACCTGCGCCCGCGCACCAACCTGTTTCGCGCCGTGTTCCGCATCCGTTCTGTCGCGGCTGCCGCCATCCACCGCTTCTTCCAGGAGCAGGGCTTTGTCTACGTCAACACCCCCATCATCACCACGAGTGATTGCGAGGGCGCCGGCGAGATGTTCCGCGTGACCACGCTCGACCCCAAAAATCCGCCCCTCACCGAATCCGGCGAGGTTGACTGGAGCCAGGACTTCTTTGGAAAGCACGCGAGCCTTACCGTATCCGGCCAGCTCAACGCCGAGAACTTCGCCATGGCCTTTGGCGACGTGTACACCTTTGGCCCCACCTTCCGCGCCGAAAACTCCAACACCACGCGCCACGCCGCCGAGTTTTGGATGATCGAGCCCGAGATGGCCTTTGCCGATCTGAACGACTACATGGACAACGCCGAGGCCATGCTCAAGTACGTCCTTAAGGACGTCATGGCAACCTGCCCCGACGAGCTCAATATGCTCAACAAGTTTGTGGACAAGGGTCTGCTCGAGCGCCTGGACCACGTGGCAAACTCCGACTTTGCCCGCGTCACCTATACCGAGGCCGTCGAAATCCTGGAGCAGGCCGTCGCCGCCGGTCACAAGTTTGACTATCCCGTGAGCTGGGGCATCGACCTGCAGACCGAGCACGAGCGCTTCCTGACCGAGGAGCACTTTAAGCGACCGACTTTTGTGACCGACTACCCGGCCGAGATCAAGGCGTTCTACATGCGCATGAACGAGGACGGCAAGACCGTCGCCGCCGCCGACTGTCTGGTTCCCGGTATCGGCGAGATTATCGGCGGCTCCCAGCGCGAGGAGCGCCTGGATCTGCTCGAGGCCCGCATCAAGGACCTGGGCATGAATCCCGAGCAGTACAAGTACTACCTTGACCTGCGCCGCTACGGTTCCTGCAAGCACGCCGGCTACGGTCTGGGCTTCGAGCGTTTGGTCATGTATCTGACCGGCGTGGGCAACATCCGCGACGTCCTGCCGCACCCGCGCACCGTAGGCAACGCCGACTTCTAATCGCCACAGTGCCACCAAACGCGTTCCAGCGCATCACGCCAGCGCCTCTCGGCAAGCCGAGGGGCGCTTTTTTTCAACAGCATCCGTCAAGCTTTTGGCAAGGTTTTGGTCAGTTGAGCAGGGCTGTTGAAAACTCAACCCGCCGCTTGCCGGCAGCCATCGACCGCCCAAGGTGTCGCACGTCCTTAGCCAGCCCCCACGCCCTAGGCTCTGAGCCGGCATCACCTAAAACGGAAAGGACGTGGGCACTATGACCGAAGCCGTTGTTGAAAACTACGAGACCACGACTAGGGGCGCCGCCTCGATGGCAGCCTATCGCGCCGTGCGCATCCTGCAGCTCTTGAGCGAGAACACCGGTGAAGACAAAGCCTTGCTATCCGACGAGTTGGTCGAGCGCCTCGCCCATCCCGACGACCCCGCCCGCATGCCCATCTCGGCAGCACGCCGCAGTATCTACACCTCGATATCCGCGCTTCGTCACGCCGGATACGAAATTGACTACAAACGCGGCATGGGCTATCGACTGCTTACCCGCCCGCTTACCGACGAGGAGATCATACGGCTCCATGGCATGGTCATGCGCAACCGCTCCACGCCCATAGCGATTCGAAAGAGCATGGCGCAGCACTTGGTCGCCATGGCGAGCGCCGACGTTCGCGGCTATCTCGATACGCCCGAACCGGCACCAAGCGCAGACAGTAAATCTACCAAGACCAAACACACGCCCGTCAAGCGCATCGACACGTGCGAGCTCGTCGAGCAGGCCATCGATCACGGGACCACGGTGAGCTTTGATATCTCGAACGTCACGACTCGTGGCGAAACCGAAGCAGTACGAATGACGCTGCGCCCCTTTGCCATCAGGCAACGCGATGGTATCTCGTATCTGCTGGGAACGGTCTACGACGCCCGAGGCACCGACGACACGCTGCGCACCGTCGAGATAGCCCGAATGAGAAACGTCAGCACACGCCTACTCGATGGCAAGAAGCTCTTTGCCGCCCTGGACGAGGACGAACGTCCCGCGCCGGCCGCGTAAGCCCGGCTACCGTCCATCGTTCCTCAGCGCCGCCCATCCGATTCAGAATTAAATTACCCGCCCAGATGTTGTAAAAATGGACATCCGCGCTACTATAGACCCACTTGCACTTTTTCCTAGTGCAGTGTTTCCAGCCATTTTTATACTGGGGGTAATGATATGAAGGATATCGCCATCAGCCGCAGGAGCCTTCTGGTCTCCGCCGGCATGCTCGCGCTCGCTCCGCTCGCCGGATGCGGCGGCAATTCTGGTTCCGGCTCCGCTGCCGCCGGTTCCGACTACACCATCGGCGTTCTGCAGCTCACTGAACACTCCGCACTCGATGCCGCCAACGACGGCTTTGTCAAGGCCATCAAGGAGAGCGGTCTCAAGGTCAAGATCGACCAGAAGAACGCCCAGAACGACCAGTCCACGTGTAAGTCCATTGCCGACAAGTTCGTGGGCGACGGCGTCGATCTGATCTATGCCATCGCCACGCCCGCCGCGCAGGCTGCCGCCGGCGCAACGGCCGATATCCCCATCGTGGGCTGTGCAATCACCGACTACGCCGCTTCCGGCCTGGTCCAGGACAACGACAAGCCTGGCACCAACGTCACCGGCGCCTCCGACCTCACCCCGGTCGCCGAGCAGCTCGAGATGATGCAGAAGGTCCTGCCCGACGTAAAGAAGGTCGGCCTGCTCTACTGCACCGCCGAGTCCAACTCCGACGTCCAGATCAAGGCCGCCAAGAAGGAGCTCGACAAGCTGGGGCTAGAGTACACCGACTTCACCGTCTCGAGCTCCAACGAGATCCAGTCCGTCGTCGAGTCTGCCGTGGGCAAGGTCGACGCGCTGTACTCCCCCACCGACAACACCATCGCCGCGGGCGCTTCGCAGGTCGGCCAGATCTGCAAGGAGAACAAGCTTCCCTTCGTGACCGGCGAGGAGGGCATGTGCATGGCCGGCGGCCTGTTCACCCTCTCCATCAACTACGAGGACCTGGGCTATGCCGCAGGCGAGATGGCCGTCAAGATCCTGAAGGGCGAGGCTAAGCCCGAGGACATGGCTATCAAGCACCTCTCGAGCAAGGACCTGGTCGTCGTCAAGAACGACGAGATGGCAGAGGCCCTGGGCATCGATCTCTCCGCTCTGGACGAGTAGCGTCATGCGCGGCGATGCGTCTAGAGCCTGTGCTCGCGCTACAGCCGTGTTATTCAATATCTGAGCCACAGGGGCGGACGTCGTAGACCGGCGTCCGCCCTGCTTGTTTCAGGTAAAACAAAACGTCTGTCCGCAACTCTTTTATGCATTGTTACCGCTATTATGGTGACTCACGTGTCCACCCTATCCTAGGAGGTATGAAGCATGCTCATTGCATTGCAGGGCGCCGTTTCGCAGGGCGTCCTCTGGGGCATTATGGTGCTTGGCGTGTTTATCACGTTCCGCCTGCTCGACATCCCCGATATGACCTGCGACGGCAGCTTTGCCCTCGGCGGCTGCGTCTGCGCCGTGCTCATCGTCAATAACAACGTCGATCCGCTGCTCGCCGTTTTGGCCGGCATGTGCGCCGGCGCCATCGCGGGCGCGGTGACGGGTATTCTGACCACCGTTTTTGAGATCCCCGCGATCCTCGCCGGAATCCTTACGCAGATCAGCCTGTGGTCCATCAACCTGCGCATCATGGGCAAGTCAAACACGCCCATCCTAGCCAAGGGCACCATCTTCTCGTCCGTCAGCAACATGACGGGTCTGCCGCAGTCCACCGTCGCCATCATCCTGGGCATCGTTCTGGCCGTGGCCATCGTCGCCATCCTGTACTGGTTCTTTGGCACCGAGATCGGCTCGGCGCTGCGTGCCACCGGCAACAACGAGTACATGATCCGCGCCCTGGGCGTTAACACCAACACTACCAAGATGATCGCTCTCGTGCTCTCCAACGCCCTCATCGGCCTTGCCGGCGCGCTCATCTGCCAGAGCCAGAAATATGCCGATATCGGTATGGGCACCGGCGCCATCGTCATCGGCCTTGCCGCCATCGTCATCGGCGAGGTGCTCGGACGCCTGCTGCCCGGCGGTCTCACGCAGTTTGGCGTCCGCCTGGCCTCCGCGGTCTTTGGCTCCGTGGTCTACTTCCTTATCCGCGCCATCGTGCTGCAGCTGGGCATGGACGCCAACGACATGAAGCTGCTCTCCGCCGTGATCGTCGCCGTGGCCCTGTGCGTGCCCGTGGTTTGGGAGCGTTACAAACTCCGCAGCTCCTATACGAGGGGAGATGAGGCAGATGCTTAAGCTCTCGCACGTCAAGAAGACCTTTAACAAGGGCACCGTTACCGAGAAGCGCGCCCTCACCGGCGTCGACCTCACCCTTAACGACGGCGACTTTGTAACCGTGATCGGCGGCAACGGCGCCGGCAAGTCCACGCTGCTCAACATGATCGCCGGCGTGTACCCGCTCGATTCGGGCGTTATTGAGCTCGACGGCAACGACATCTCGCGTCTGAGCGAGTCGCAGCGCGCCAAGTACCTGGGCCGCGTGTTCCAGGACCCCATGCGCGGCACCGCAGCCGACATGCAGATTGCCGAAAACCTGGCCCTCGCCAAGCGTCGCGGCCAGCGTCGCGGCCTTTCGTGGGGCGTCACCAAGGCCGAGAAGGACGAGTACGTTGAGCTGCTCAAGCGCCTGGACCTTGGTCTGGACACGCGCCTCAACGCTAAGGTCGGCCTGCTCTCGGGCGGCCAGCGCCAGGCACTCACCCTACTGATGGCCACGCTCACCAAGCCGCGCCTGCTGCTGCTCGACGAGCACACCGCCGCACTCGATCCCAAGACGGCCTCCAAGGTACTCAACCTCACCGAGGAAATCGTCGACGAGAACCACCTGACCACGCTCATGGTCACGCACAACATGAACGACGCCATCCGTCTGGGCAACCGTCTGATCATGATGCACGAGGGCCACGTGATCTACGACGTGGCCGGTGACGAGAAGAAATCGCTCACCGTCGCCGACCTGCTCCAGAAATTCGAGGAGGTCTCGGGCGGCGAACTCGCCAACGACCGCATGCTGCTGAGCTAACACCTTGGAAAACCACCACAAAGGGGACAGGCACCTTTGTGGTGGTTTTTAGTTACGAACTAAGGAGAGTGACATGAAAAGACTCCTCCCCCGCCTTGCACTGACCACTGCACTGCTTGCCGGCGCGCTCGCCGGCGCTCCCAGTTTCGCTTTCGCGGGCAGCCTGTCCGGGGTCATCAACGGCGACGTAACCGTCATGCACACCAACGACATCCACGGCAGTTACAAGTACAGCTACAACGCGAGCAAGGGCACCGGCACCGTCGGCTTTGACGGATTGGCGGTTCTCTATAGCGCCCAAAGCACCGCTCCCGACTTTTTGCTCGACGCGGGCGATACCTTCCACGGGCAGTCTTTCGCCACCATGAGCGAGGGTAAGAGCATCGCCGAGCTCATGGACACTTTCTACGCAAACGGCTACGACGCGACCACGCCGGGCAACCACGATTGGAGCTATGGTGCGGATACGCTTCGCACCATGACCGGCTACACCACCACGAGCACGCCCTTCGCCATGCTCTGCGCGAACGCGACGTCTACAAATGGCACATGGAGCTCAAGCTTCACCAAGAAGCTCAGCCGCACCTGGAAGGACAGCGAGAGCACCTCCACGTTTGACTATCAGATTAAAGTCGGCGTTGTGGGTGCCATGGATGAATCGCTGGGTTCCTCACTGCGCGCAGACTTGGTCGCGGGTACCAGCTTCTCAAGCGCAGCGAACGCTATCAATGCCGAGGCAAAGCGACTGCGCGAGGTTGAGGGCTGCAACGTCGTTGTCTGCATCGCGCACACGCTCAACGCCAAGACCTTTGCCGCGCAGCTCGACGGCGTCGATGCCCTTATCGCAGGCCACGAGCACATCAACCTGGACGAAAACGTGACGGGTGCCGACGGCAAGCCGGTCCGCGTCGTCGAGGCCGGCAGTGCCTTTGCCGAGGTGGGACTGCTTTCCATCCCCTATGAGTACGACACCAAGGGCACCGAGGCAACCGATGACGACACGGTGGCGGTATACGCAGGCGAAAGCGACGAGAAACTCTATACCGCCAAGGACGTCAACGACCTGTTGACAGACCCCGACAAGGGTTCCGACTACCAGAACCTCCTTAACGATGTCCACGACAGCAAAATCAAGCCGCTCGACGATGACTTTAAAGCCGAATCGAACAAGGTGCTCGGCACGTCAGCCGCCGACTATTTCTACGGCGAGGACGCGTCTGGCACGCACGGCTGGGAGATGGTACGCACCACCGATTTCCGCCCCAGCAAGACAGGCGACACCACCAAGGAGCAGACCATCGGCCACGTGATCTGCAGCTCCTATCTTGACCTGACAGGTGCCGACCTTGCCATCGAAAACGCCGGCGGCATCCGCGGCGGCATCGCGGCGGGAGACGTGACTGCCGGCAATGTCATCTCCATCTCGCCCTACGGCAACACCGTGGAAACCTGGACCATGACCGGCGCGGACTTCCTCGCCGCGCTTGAGCACTCGCTGCAGATCAGCGACAAATGCAACACCATCTACGAACTGCAGCAAGCCTACGTAGCGGCGGGCCACACCGAGCAGGAGGCGCAAGACGAATACAAGATGCCCGACGACTCCGGCAGCGTCCTTTCCTTTGGTGGCATCAACGTAACGATTGACTGGACGCAGCCCGAAGGCAAGCGCATCGTGAGCGCCACGCTCACCAAGGACGGAAGTGCGCTCGACCCCGCCAAGTTCTATACCGTCGCCACCAACAACTACATCATCACCAATACGTCCGACTTCCCCACCTTCGCAAACGCCACCAAGCACACCGAGTGGGGCACGTGCGAGGCGGCCCTGAGGGCACTGATTGGTCAAAGCGACTGGGAAAGCAAGATGGCCTCGCTCGCGGGCACCATCAGCTTTGGCTCCGCAGCCGTGGACCCCGCGCCCACGCCGGCCCCGACGCCCGATCCCTCGTCCAAGCCCGGCACGACCACGCAAACAACCACGCAGGTCACCACCAAGAAGACCGCCGGCAAGCTCGCCGCAACGGGAGACCGCACGTTGGTCGTGGTCGGCGCCTGCCTTATCGGCGGAATCCTCGTCATTATCCTCGGTATCATCTGGAAGCGTCGCCGCTAAGCCGCACCGTCGGTCCGCGCGCTCCGCGCCACGCCAACCTTACACCGAGCACAGAAGCCCGTCCGAATTTGATCGGACGGGCTTTTTGGTGGGTATCATGGTTGGACGATCATTAGGAGGTTTTCCCTACATGGAATTGTTTGATCCGATTCTTCATTTCTTTACGCAACGATGGGTCCATAACATCATCTGGGCCGGCATCCTGGCCATCGGCACCGCCGTTGCCGCCAAGATCGCATCCAAGACCCTGCACCATCTGCTCAACCGCGATGACAATCCACTCCCGTCATCGAGCATCTTCATCAACATCGCGCGCGCCGTCATTTGGATGATCGGCGGCAGCTTTATCCTCGACAACTGCTTTGGTATTAACGCAAACGCCCTCGTCGCTGCTCTTGGCGTTGGCGGCATCGCCATCTCACTGGGCTTTCAGGACACGCTTTCAAACCTCATCGGCGGCATGCAGGTGACATTTATGGGCATCATCAAGCCCGGCGACAACATCGAGGTCGGCGGCGTGTCGGGCGTGGTCCAGGACATCACTTGGCGTCACACGACCATCGAAGATGCTTGCGGACAGACCATCATCGTCCCCAACTCCAACATCTCCAAAAACACGCTCGTACACCTCATGCCCTTTGGGCGCGTCGCCGTACCCGTTGCCGTAAAGGATACGTCCAAGTGGGCATCGCTGGACGCGCTGGCAGATGAGCTCGCGGGCGCCACCAAAGCCGCAGTGCTTCCCATCTCGGGCTTTGACAAGGAACCGTACGTGCTCTTTAGCGAGATCGGCGACTTTGGCATCAAGGGCAAGATCATCTTTATCGTCAGCGATGACAGCACGACCTTCACGGCAGCCGACGCCTGCATCCGCGCCATCGCCCCCATCATCGCCTAAAACCACCACAAAGGGGACAGGCACCTTTGTGGTGGTTTTGCTTCGTGATATCATGGTTCATATAGTTGTTTAAACGACTAAGGGAGCAAGCACCATGGAAGAGGCCTATCGTCAAGCACGCAAGCGCGGCGAGCAGGGACGCCGTCGCGCCATCAGCCAAAGTGAGCATCCGTACCTCACGGATCTCGATAGCCTCGTTGCCCAGCTTCCCTGCGGCCAACGCGAGAACATCGGCCTGAGGGACATTCCACTCGAGATGGTCGTCGGCACGGTTACCAAGGGCCGTCAGTCCGCCTTCTCGTGTAACTTTATGCCGCTGCTGCCGTTTAACACCGAATTCGCTCGCAAGTGGTCCAACCTCTACGACATCCAAATATCCGAGGGCTATCGCGACCCCATCATCGTCACCGAGTTCATGCACCGGTTTTACGTCCAAGAGGGTAACAAACGCGTCAGCGTCCTCAAATTCCTGGACGCTCCGACGGTTTCGGCCAAGGTCACCCGCCTCTACCCCGGCAAGTGGGATTCCGTCGAGAGCCGCCTCTACGGCGAGTTCTGCGCGTTTTGGTACGTCTGCCCCCTGTACGAGATCGAGTTCTCACGCGAGGGCAGCTACGAAACGCTCGCTAAGATGCTCGGCCAAAATCTGACCGAAAAGTGGCCGCAGAAAAAGGTCGACTACCTGCGCCACACCTTCTTGCTCTTTAAACGCGCCTACCTTCGCGCCGGCGGCGACCACCTGGACATTACGCCCGCCGACGCCATGCTCGTCTATCTCAATGTGTACAACCAGGACCGTCTGCTGGACACGCCGACGGATATCGTCGTAAACCGCCTGTGCAAGATCTGGCGCGAACTGGTTATTGCCGGTAAAAGCGACGAGGAGAAGGTTGATCTTGTCGAGGCGCCGAGCGTCGATGAGGAAGAGGCGCCCGCCAAGTCCACCTCCGGCGTGCTCAACTTCTTTATGGGCAAGACCGTCTACTCGGCAGCCAACCCCCTGCGCATTGCCTTCATTCACGAATTCCCCTGCGCCACGTCGAGCTGGGACAGCCTGCACGACCAGGGACGCCAGTATCTCGATGAGCACTTTGGCGGTATCGTGCGCACCGAGGCGTCTGAGGACTGCCACGATCCGGACGCGTTCTACGCTGCGGTAGAGACGGCCGTCAAGCACGGAGACAAGGTAATCTTCTCGACTTCGCACCGCCTGATGGAATACACGCTCAGGGCTGCCGTCGAGTATCCCCAGGTACGGTTCCTCAATTGCTCCATCGGCCTGCCCCATCAAAGTGTTCGCTCGTATTTTGGAAAGATGTACGAGGCAAAGTTCCTGCTGGGCGCCCTTGCGGCAAGCATGGCGGACAACCACCGCATTGGCTACCACGCGTCGGTCTTCGCATCGGGCGCGCTCAGCGAGATCAACGCTTTTGCCATCGGCGCCTCGCTGCTCGACCCGCGCGCACAGGTCATCCTCACCTGGGGCGATGTGCCCGCCGGCGGCCTTGCCGAGGCCATGTGCCGCGAAGGCGTGAGCGTCATGACCGGCGCCGACATGTCCAAGTCGCTGGAAGACCCCACCGCCTACGGGCTCCATCGCCTGGTCGACGGCAAAGTCGCCGGCATCGCCATGCCCGTATGGAACTGGGGCCGTTACTACGAGCTTATCGTTCGCAGCCTGCTGCACGGCACGTGGGACGAGACGAGTGACGACAGCCAAGTGCGCGCCGTCAACTACTGGTACGGCATGAGCTCGGGTGTAATCGACATTCGCTATGCCCCGGGCCTGCCCTATCAAACGCGTAAGCTGGTGCAGCTGCTCCGCAACGGCATTGTCGAGGGCTCCATTAACCCCTTTGGCGGCGAACTCCACAGCCAGGACGGCGTGGTGCAGATCGAGGGTTTTCCCCCGCTGCCGAGCACGCAGATTGTTGAGATGGACTGGCTGGCAGATAACGTGGTGGGCACCATTCCGCAGCTCGACGATGAGCCGGGAGTCACCGCCCTATGAAGATCCTTGCCATAGCCGATACCGAGGAGCGATGCCTTTGGGAGTGCTTTCGCAAGGAGCGCTTTGAAGGTATCGACCTGATTTTGTCCGCCGGAGATCTAGACCCTGACTATCTTGAGTTTTTGGTCACCGTTATCAACAAGCCGCTCATCTACGTACGTGGCAACCATGACGATCGCTACGCACGCCATGCGCCGGGAGGATGCATCTGCGTGGAAGACAGTGTGTACACGTACCGAGGCATTCGCATCGCGGGCCTCGGCGGCTCCATGCGCTATCGCGATGGCGCCAACATGTATACCGAGCGCGAGATGTCCAAGCGCGTGCGTAAGCTGTCCCGCAAGATCAGGATGGTCGGCGGCTGCGACATTCTACTGACCCATGCCCCCGTTGCCGGCATGGGCGATCTGGACGATCTGCCGCACCGAGGATTTGAATGCTTTAACACGGCGCTTGAGTCCTGGAACCCCGACTACATGGTGCACGGACATGTGCACCAGAGCTACGGGCCCAACTTTCAACGGGAGCGCCAACACACGTGTGGGACGACGGTCATCAACGCCTGCGGCTATACGCAGTTTGAGCTCGACCAGACGCGCTACCCCATCCGTGGCTGGCAGGCAGCCTGGCTCAACTCGCAAACTATGCGCCGCGAGCTCAAGCGCCACGAGGCCATCGAGTCCTCTACCGCCAGAACACCCTGGTAACCACCTCAAAGGGGACACTGTCCCCTTTGAGGTGGTTTTGCCCTGAGATAGCAAGAAACCCGGTCCTGCACGAGGCAGAACCGGGTTTCTTTAGCAATGCTTGCTTTGCTCAGGCAGTAACTAAAAGTTACTCAGCCAGGAAGTCGCGCTGGACAGCGGGATCGACCTTGACGCCAGGGCCCATGGTGGAAGACACGGAGATGGACTTGACGTACTTGCCCTTAGCAGAAGAGGGCTTGACGCGCAGGATCTCGGTGTACAGGGCAGCGTAGTTCTCGACGAGCTGCTGCTCAGAGAAGGACTTCTTGCCCAGGGGCACGTGGCAGATGCCGTAGCGGTCGGCGCGGTACTCAACGCGGCCGGCCTTGAGCTCGGAGACCATCTTGGCGACGTCCATGGTCACGGTGCCGAGCTTGGGGTTCGGCATGAGGCCACGGGGACCAAGGATCTTACCGATGCGGCCAACCTTGGCCATCATGTTCGGCGTAGCGATAGCGGCGTCGAAGTTGATCTCGCCCTTCTGGATCTGGGCGACGAGCTCGTCGGAACCGATGATGTCGGCGCCGGCAGCCTCGGCCTCGCGGGCCTTCTCGCCCTCGGCGAAGACGGCAACACGAACGGTCTTGCCGGTGCCGTGGGGCAGGGAGATGGAACCACGGATGTTCTGGTCAGCCTTACGAGTATCGATGCCCAGACGGAAGTGGGCCTCGACGGTCTCGTCGAACTTGGCGGTGTCGAGCTCCTTGATGAGCTTGGCAGCCTGAAGGGGGGTGTAGAGCGTGGCGCGGTCGATCTTCTCGGCAGCGGCGTTATAGCTCTTACCATGCTTAGCCATGTGCATTACCTCCTGTGGTTAAACGGGCGTGAGCCCTCCCACATCGTATCGTATGCCCTATTGCACACATATAACGGGCACCCCGGTCGGAGCACCCGTCATTACCTAAAGAAATCGCTACTCAGCGATGGTGACGCCCATGGAGCGGGCGGTACCGGCGATGATCTTCTTAGCGGCGTCAATGTCGTTGGCATTGAGGTCCGGCATCTTGATCTCGGCGATCTTGGTGAGCTGCTCCTGGGAGAGCTGACCGACCTTGTCGGCCTGGGGCTTAGCGGAACCAGACTTGAGGTTCAGCTCCTTCTTGATGAGGTGAGCCGCCGGCGGGGTCTTGGTGATGAAGGAGAAGGACTTATCCTCGTAGACAGAGATCTCAACGGGGATGATGTCGCCCTTCTTGTCCTGCGTCTCGGCGTTAAAAGCCTGGCAGAACTGCATGATGTTCACGCCAGCAGCGCCCAGGGCGGGGCCGACGGGAGGAGCGGGGTTAGCGGCACCAGCAGGAATCTGGAGCTTAATGACGTTGGCAACCTTCTTCTCAGCCATGGTCATTCCTTTCGAATCACGAGTGTGAAGTACTTGCTATATCGTAAGCACGCACGTGTTAGAAGCACTCCTGAGATGAGCAGTCACAGAAGAAGCACGCTCGCGCGAACGGACGAAAACTTAAGCGATGACAGCGACCTGGTTAAAGTCGAGCTCGACCGGCGTCTCGCGGCCAAAGATCATCAGCGTGACCTTGAGCTTGCCAGCCTCGGTGTTAACCTCGGAGACCTTGCCATCAAAGTCGGTAAGCGGGCCATCGGTGACGCGGACGGACGTGCCGACCTGAATATCAACCGAGGTGCGCTTGGGCGAATCGCCCTTACCGGGACGACGAGTCATCTTGTTGTACTCGTCGCGGGAAAGCGGAGCGGGCTTGCCGTTGCCGCCCAGGAAACCGGTGACGCCGGGCGTGTTGCGAACGCACGTCCATGCATCGTCATCCATCTCCATGCGGACCAGGACATAACCCGGGAAGATCTTGGAATCCTTGGTCTCGCGCTTGCCACCCTCTTTAATCTCGGTGACGCGCTCCATAGGAATCTCGATATCAAAGATACGGTCCTGCATGCCCATAGTCTCGATGCGATGCTCGAGATCGGACTTAACGCGGTTCTCGTATCCAGAGTAAGTGTGAACGACGTACCAACGCTTAGACATGGTTTAGCCCCTCAATCCAGAGAACAGAGCAAGAGCCTCGCCAAAGCCAGCATCGAGCAGAGCGATGACGACGCCGACGACGATCAGAGAAGCGCAAACGACGACCGAGTAGTTCACGAGCTCCTTCTTATCGGGCCACGTGACACGCTTCATCTCGGACTTGACCGAAGCGAAATACTTCTTGGTGCGGGCGAAGAAACCAGGCTTCTCGTTCTTCTTGGACTTCGCAGCCTTCTCGTTCTTCTTGGCAACGGCCTTCTTGGCCTCAACCTTGGAGTTGGCGGCAGCGTTGTTGGCAGGTGCCGGCTGCTGAGCCTTCTTCTTGTTCTTCTTGTTGGCCATTTGGGTTACCTCCGCGCAATGCGCTTATACATGAGTAAACCGTAAGCCCCCAAGTGGGAGCTTACGGAATAATGACTGGCACGCCAGGAAGGACTCGAACCCTCAACACTCGGTTTTGGAGACCGATGCTCTACCAATTGAACTACTGGCGTATGTGACTAGAGACTAGCGAGTCTCTTTGTGCAGCGTGTGGTGACGGCACCAGGGGCAATACTTCTTGATCTCCATACGATCAGGCATGGTCGACTTGTTCTTGGTGGTCGTATAGTTGCGGCGCTTGCACTCAGTGCACGCAAGAGTAACTAGAGTACGCATGTATCCTGAACCTTTCATTTCCGCCCCGTACGGGCACGAGTTGTTACTTTATCAGCTCCACGTAAGTGCTGTCAATGAAAACCTCGAGTCAATTGGTTCTCGGTGGATCCATTCATATTTGGAACACATCAATGAAGCCAGCGAGAGCTAATCGACGGTGCACCAAGGATCATTATCGATCCTCTCGACACCAGCAACGGCTCAATATCCATTGCAGAAAAGAACCCGGCACCCATATAAGTGCCGGGTTCTCTAAGTCAGCTATATCAGAGAGTTAATTTACTCAATGATCGTGGAGACGATGCCCGAACCGACGGTGTGGCCACCCTCGCGGATAGCGAAACGCAGGCCCTCCTCCATAGCGATCGGGTGGATGAGGTCGCCCTCGATGGTGATGTGGTCACCAGGCATAGCCATCTCGGTGCCCTCGGGGAGCTTGACCGTACCGGTAACGTCGGTGGTACGGAAGTAGAACTGAGGACGATAACCATCGAAGAACGGGGTGTGACGGCCGCCCTCCTCCTTGGTCAGAACGTAGATCTCGCCGGTGAACTTGGTGTGCGGGGTAACCGAACCGGGCTTGCAGAGAACCTGGCCGCGCTCGATGTCCTCGCGCTTGATGCCGCGGAGCAGCAGACCGACGTTGTCGCCAGCCTCGCAGAAGTCCATGGACTTACGGAACATCTCGATACCGGTAACGACGGTGTTCTGGGTATCCTTGATGCCGACGATCTCGACGGGCTCGTTGAGCTTGAGCTCACCGCGCTCGACACGGCCGGTAGCAACGGTACCACGGCCGGAGATGGTCATAACGTCCTCAACGGCCATCAGGAAGGGGAGGTCGTTGTTACGAGCAGGCGTCGGGATGTACTCGTCGACGGCGTTCATGAGCTCGCGGATAGCGTCCATCCACTTGGCGTCGCCCTCGAGAGCGCCCAGAGCGGAACCACGGATGACGGGGATGTCGTCGCCGGGGAAATCATACTCGGAGAGGAGCTCACGGGTCTCCATCTCGACGAGGTCGATGAGCTCGTCATCGTCGACCATGTCGCACTTGTTCAGGAAGACGACGATGT
>CAKUNE010000002.1 GCA_934668345.1 uncultured Collinsella sp.
TGAGCCCGATGGAGTACCGCAGGAAGCTTGGATACGCCTAGGCGGTCCAGGAAATCGTCCGCACCCCCAAACAGTCCCTATTTCACCGCAACTTATGAGGAGGCTAGTCGTCGCTGCCCGGCTTGCGACGGTTGGCCTTTTTCATGGCGTTGAAGTGTTTGTCGTTGAGTCTGCGCTGGCGCGAGCGCTGAGGCACCTTGGTCTTTACGCGTCGGCGCGGTGGACGCCCGCGACGTTCAAGCTCAGCGCGCAGTTTACGCAGGCAGCTACTACGATTTTGAAACTGACTGCGGCTCTCGCGCGACGTCACGGTAATTCCCGAAGGGATATGTTTCATACGCACCGCCGAGTCCGTCGTGTTGACGCCTTGTCCGCCCGGACCCGTCGCGCGAAACACCTGCACCTCGCAATCACGCGCCAACTCCTCGGCCGACATCTCGGCATAGCGCGCATACTCGCGCCATCCCATCTTGTTCTCGTCCATATCAACACCTCACCTCATAAAAAATGTGACAAAGGGAAAATCCCTTTGTCACATCGCACACCAATCGCTTGTGTTGCGCGCTTAGGCGAAGGTAATCTCGCCGGTCTCGCAGTCCATATCGGCGATACGGGCCAGGCTCTCAACGCGGAAGCCGCGCTCGCGGAGCTTATCGCCACCGCCCTGGAAGCCCTTCTCCACGGCAATGCCAATACCGGACACCTCGGCACCCGCAGCCTCACAGATCTTGATAAGACCCTCGAGCGCGCAGCCGTTGGCCAAAAAGTCGTCGATAATCAGGACCTTGTCGCCCTCGGACAGGAAGCGCTTGCCAACGATGACCGGGTACTCCTTCTGCTTGGTAAAGGAGTAGATGGTCGTGGCGTACTGCTCGCCGTCGAGGTTGATGGACTGCGCCTTCTTGGCAAAGACCACCGGCACGCCGCCAAAATGCTGAGCCGCGATGCAAGCCATACCAATGCCCGAAGCCTCGATCGTCAGGATCTTGTTGATCTCGACATCCTTGAACAGACGGGCCCACTCGGCGCCCATGTGGTCGAACAGCTCAACGTCGCACTGGTGGTTGAGGAAGGCATCAACCTTAAGGACGTTACCGGCCTTTACGATGCCGTCATGGCGAATACGATCCTCAAGCTCCTGCATGGCGCAACCCCTTCTCGCGGCAACGATACCGCGCGATTAATAAACGTTGTTCGATAGTCTACCACGGACCGACCCCCGACCGCCCCACAAGCCGTATCGCACCATAAAGCTGCAAGACCAGTAGACAGGCCCGATTCGTGGCAGACAGCCTCCCAACACGCTAATGCCGGGTGCGCGTCCTCACCAAACGTACCAATGTGAGCGCAAAGCCCACGGTAGCAACGGCCATCAGCACGTAGAATACCAAACGGAAGCCAAAGAGGAACACGTCCGGACGACCCGCCACATAGCTCGTGACCGTCTTGCCCATCGCCGCGCTCGTCTGTCCATACAGGATGCGCGACGCCGCCGTAATACCCAGCGCTATGCCCGCATAGCGCGCCAAGCTGCTCAAGCTGCCCGCAAAGCCAAGCGCCTCACGCGGAGCCGAACCCATATACAGCGAATTATTGGGACTCTGGAAGATCGACGTGCCGCACGACATAAACGCAACGCAGCACACGATCATCAAGATGGAAGAGTGCTCGTCAAGCGTGCTCACCGCAAAGAGACCGCACACGTACACGCCCAGGCCAACGGCCGTGGGCGCTTCACAACCAACACGGTCGGACACCGAGCCCGAAAGCGGGCCCACAAAGGCATTCACGACCGGCATCGCCAAAAACAACAGGCCGGAGATATCGGAGCTAAAGCCGTGGGCGTCCTGAAAGTAGAAAGGCAGCACAAACTCGGAGGCACCGATACCCACGAACACGATAAGCATGCAAGCCAGGTTAATCGTGAAAGCCGAGCTCGCAAAGCAGCGACGCGCCGCCTCTGTCAACGGCATAGGGCGTTCGCCAGCCTCCGGCTTCACATGCGGCAGCGTATAGAGTCCCACGATAAACGAGATTACGCCAATGGGCAGATTGATAAGGAAGATGCTCTCCCAGGGAAAGCTCGCCACCAGCACGCCGCCGAGCACGGGGCCGCACATCATGCCAAGAGCCACAAAGGTCGCCAGAATGCCCATGGCACGACCGCGCTCGCGCGCCGGAAACGACTCGGTGATGATGCCCATATTGTTGGCCATCGCGGCGGCACAGCCAATGCCCTGCACGAAACGCGCCAAGATAAGCACCTCAAGCGAAGCCGAAAGCCCGCAAAGCAACGAGCCACCCGTAAAGACGATTACACCAAGCTGGAACACATTCACCTTGCCGCGCACATCGCCCAAGCGGCCAAACGGCAGCATGGCGACGCACGTCGCGAGCAGATACACCGAGCTCACGAGCTGAATGCGGTCGAGACCCACCCCCAGCTCCTTTTGCATCACTGGGAGCGCCACCGTCACGATGCTCGCATCCAGACACGCCATAAAGGTCATGACGAGCACGGTGAACAGAATCGCCCATTTATTCTTACCGTGGGTGTCGCCCTCTAGGGCAATGTGTTCGCGGCGCAGCTGCTCGGCAGTTTTCTCCATGTATATCCTTTCTATCGTGCAACGCAAAAACGGGACCCCAATCGCCTACAAACGGACACGATCGGGGTCCCGCCTACGGAATCGGAACTATGAGGACGTCGTCAGCCGAAAAGCCGTCCCACGCCTCGCACGCACGCTAGCCTAGCACTGCTCGAGCGCCTGCTCAAGGTCGGCAATCAGATCGGCCGTGTCCTCAAGGCCGCACGACAGGCGCACCATGTCGGCGGAGATGCCGCAGGCGATGAGCTCCTCGTCGTTCATCTGGCGATGGGTGGCGTTTGCCGGGTGCAGGCAGCAGGTGCGAGCATCGGCCACGTGCGTGGCAATCTGGGCGAGCTTAAGACTCTTCATAAAGGTCTCGGCCGCCGCACGACCACCGGTAAAGCCAAAGCTCACGACGCCGCAGGTACCGTTGGGCATGTACTTCTGAGCCATGTCGTAGTACTTGTCGCCCTCCAGGCCCGGATAGCTCACGAAGCGCACCTTGGGATGGCCCTGCAGGAACTTGGCGACCGCCAGACCGTTCTCGCAATGGCGCGGCATACGCACGTGCAGGCTCTCGAGCGAGCTGTTCAGGAAGAACGCCGCCTGCGGGTTCTGCATGGGGCCGAGGTCGCGCATAAGCTGCGCAGTGGCCTTGGTAATGAAGGCACCCTCGCGACCGAACTTCTCGGCATACGTCACGCCGTGGTAGCTCTCGTCGGGCGTGGTGAGACCCGGGAACTTATCCGCATGGGCCATCCAGTCAAACTGGCCGTGGTCGACGATCACGCCGCCCAGGTAGGCAGCATGTCCATCCATGTACTTGGTGGTGGAGTGCGTAACGATGTCGGCGCCCCACTCAAAGGGACGGCACATCACGGGTGTCGGGAAGGTGTTGTCGACCATCAGCGGCACGCCGTGGTCATGTGCGGCCTTGGCAAAGCGCTCAATATCGAGCACGGCAAGGGCGGGGTTGGCGATCGTCTCGCCAAAGACGAGCTTTGTGTTGGGCTGAAAGGCAGCCTCCAGCTCCTCATCGGTGCAGTCGGGGGCGACGAACGTGCAGGTCACGCCCATGCGGCCCATGGTGTGGGCGAGCAGGTTATACGTACCGCCGTAGATGGCAGAGCTCGCGACCACATGATCGCCGGCACCGGCCACGTTAAAGATCGCGAGGAAGTTCGCAGCCATACCCGAGCTCGTGAGCATCGCAGCGGTGCCGCCCTCCATCTCGCAGATCTTGGCGGCAACCAGATCGCACGTGGGGTTCTGCAGACGGCTGTAGAAGTAGCCCGACTCCTCCAGGTCAAACAGCTTGCCCATGTGCTCGGACGTATCGTATTTCCACGTGGTGGACTGGTAGATGGGCACCTGACGCGGCTCGGCATCTCCCGGGTGATAGCCGCCCTGAACACATGTAGTACCGATGGTCTGCTCGCTCATATCCAACTCCCTTACTTGGGTTTTGTTTTTATTCGGTTCACGATACCGCTACCCCGCACCCCTCTCAACCCATCCCGCAGATAGGTTATGGGACAAAGTAATCAGGTTTATTTGTCCCGAATCTTAAGAAAATGTTCGATGGCATTCGTCGAGCAAATATGCATGCGTGTCTCGGTGAGCAAACGCGCTGACGAGGGTACTATAGGCGGGTACACCGTGACCAAGGAGAAGCACATGAGACAGATCGATACCACCCAACTCGATACCGCCGCCTGCCAGGCTCAGGCTGCCGAATACCACGCCCGCGGCTTTAACTGCGCGCAGGCCGTCGCCTGCACGCTCGCACCCGCTGTCGGACTCGACCCCGAGACCGCTTTTACGCTCACCGAGGGCTTCGGTGCCGGCATGGGTGGCATGACCGAGACCTGCGGTGCCATCTCGGGCGCTGTGGCCGTCATGGGCTTTGTGATGAGCGACGGCATGGAAAACCCCAAGACCAAGGGGCAGACCTACAAGCTGTCGCGTGAGATCGCTAAGCGCTTTGGCGAGAAGAACACGACGACCATCTGCGGCACGCTCAAGGGCATCGGCTCGGACCAGGGCCCGCTCCGTAGCTGCCCCGGTTGCATCGACGATGCCGTCGAGATTGCCTGCGACGTGTTGAAGCAGCTCGCCGAGTAAATAACAGCACCAGAAAAACGACGGCCGGCGCGCCTGGGATATCCCATGGCACGCCGGCCGTCGCCGTTAAAACTCGGCAAACTCGGGGGCACCGACCTCAATATCTTCGCGGCCAGCCATAAGCTCGCGCATCTTTGCGCAAAACGGCTCCTGCTCCCCCGCCTTAAATACCAAATGAAGTGTCACAGCGTCCGCGTAGTCAGTGTCCGAAACCTTGGCACCCGAGTCCTGTGCCAAACGGAGCACTTGCTCATACTGCGAATAGGCAACATGCACGTCAACGGGCACGACGCTTGTCATCTCAACGATCTGGCCTGCTTCTTGAGCAACCGCAACCGCCGCCTGTGTCGCCGCCGTATAGGCACGCACCAGGCCACCTGGCCCCAACAGGGTACCGCCAAAATAGCGCGTCACCACACAGCAAACATTTTTGAGCCCCGCACCACGAAGCACCTCGAGCGTCGGCATGCCGCTTGTGCGGCTCGGTTCGCCGTCATCGCTCTGGCGCTCGCGCCCATCGACCAAAATCCAAGCGGGCACATTATGGCGCGCATCGTAATGGCGTTTGCGAACCATCTCGATAAAGGCATTTGCCTCGTCCTCGGACTCAATATGGACCAGCTGGGCAATAAACCGACTCTTGCGGTCCACAAACTCGCCCGAAGCCTCAACATTCGATTGCAACGTAAAATAGCTGTCCAAAAAAGCCCCTCAAAGGATCAAGCACGGCAACAAACAGCCTCAATCATAAGGCAAAGGGCGCATCGATAATCTCAGTAAAAAGAACGGAAACACCAATGATTCCGTCAACGAAAGCGAGAACCCGCCAGCGCGAGCAAGGTGCCTTGAAAGCCGAGGGCATTGACCTTTTGGTCATGCCCGAAGGCTTGAAAGGCAGATTGCCGCGCTGGCGGGTTCGCAGCGTCAACAAAGTGCTGAGTGGGCCGATAAGCCGGGTTCTGTCGTGAACGGTCATTTATCTTGTCTGCACGTTACCGCGCAGCTCCACGCACGCTACCCGAACGCGGACCGGGCCGGCCCATAGCGTTCCTATTCGCGCTTGCTCCGGATGGGGCTTGCCAAGCCGCCGTGTTGCCACGACGCTGGTGGTCTCTTACACCACCGTTTCAGCTTTTCCCTTTACGCCTTGCGGCGCAGGTGGGAGTCTTCTTTTCTGCGGCGCTTTCCGTCGGATCACTCCGCCCGGCCGTTAGCCGGCATCCCGCCCTCTGGAGCCCGGACTTTCCTCACGCGCACTGCAAGCAGTACATCGCGCGACCGTCTGGCCCACTCAGCAGTGAAAGAGTGTAGCACACCGCCACTGCAGGCAATGGCACAACACAAGCGCTCGACACGATAAACCAAGAACCGCCCATGCGTTACAATAGTCCCGTCGATGGGCAACGTCGTCAGTCGAGACGCGACCGCGCTCCGCACCCCTCCGTCTACTCGGTGCGTTCCCGCCTCCTCCCCGAGGCGGGATGTCGGCGTTTTTTCATACCGCGACAACCAAATAGCAAACCGGCGAATTGGGCGGCAATCCGCCGCCAATTCAGCATCAACACAAAAAAGGGACCCGCCCTCTCAGGCGGATCCCTTAAAACAAGTGATCGTCAAACCGATTTACTCGGCGTCGGTCTCCTCGTCCCTCTTCTCGGAAGGCAGCGGGGTGACCTCGATCTCGACGCCCAGAGTCTCAGCAGCGGACTTCATGGACAGGGAGATACGACGACGGTCGAGGTCGATCTCCATGACCTTGACCTGAACCTTGTCGCCCACGTGGGTGACCTGAGAAGGCTGATCGACGTGCTTGTTGGCCATCTCGGAGATGTGCACCAGGCCCTCGATGCCCTCGCCCAGGTCGACGAAAGCGCCGAACGGGACAAGCTTGGTCACAGTGCCCTCGACGATAGCGCCGACGGGGTACTTCTTGACCAGTGCGCGCCACGGATCCTCGGTGGTCTGCTTGAGACCGAGGGAGATGCGCTCGCGGTTGAGATCGACGTCGAGAACCTCGACCTCGACCTCCTGGCCGACCTTGACAACCTCGGAAGGATGGTTGACGTGGTTCCAGGAGAGCTCGGAGATGTGGATGAGGCCGTCGATACCGCCGAGGTCGACGAAGGCGCCGAAGTCGACGATGGAGGAAACGGTGCCCTGGAGACGCATACCAGACTTGAGCTTGGACAGGATCTCGGAGCGCTCGGCCTTACGGGACTCCTCAAGCACGACGCGACGGGAGAGGACGACGTTGTTGCGGTTGCGGTCCATCTCGATAACGCGGGCCTCGATGCGGGTGCCCATGTAAGAGGTGAGGTCCTTGACGCGACGGAGGTCGACGAGGGAAGCGGGCAGGAAGCCACGCAGGCCGATGTCGAGGATCAGGCCGCCCTTGACAACCTCGATAACCTCGCCCTCGACGTTCTCGCCGGAGTTGAACTTCTCCTCGATGCGGTTCCAAGCACGCTCGTACTCGGCACGCTTCTTGGACAGGACCAGACGGCCGTCCTTGTCCTCCTTCTGGAGAACCAGGGCCTCGATGGGATCACCGAGTGCAACGATGTCTGCAGGGTTAGCGTCCTTGCGGATGGACAGCTCGCGGACCGGGATAACGCCCTCGGACTTGAATCCGATGTCAACGAGCACCTCGTCATGCTCGATCTTAACGACAGTGCCGTTAACGAGATCGCCCTCATCAAAGTCGGTAATCGTACCGTCGATGAGGTTGTTCATCTCCTCCTCGTTGACATCGTCAAGAGAGAAAATGGACGAGTTCTGAATCTCACTCAAAGGTGGACCCCTTTCGAACTACGGGGCCCCGATTGCTAGGACCTACAGAAGGGTGCGACAAGCACACAACGTTTAGGAACACTCGGGAGCCGACAGATACTAATGTGACGCTTATGCAATCACGTTCGTATAGATTACGGGGAAATTACTTCGATTTCAAGCGCGAACTGCGATTTTTTACTCGTATGGAGACTTTTTCGCAATCTTGTGGACGACCGTCTCCGTAAGTTGACGATAGGCCGTTAGGCATACGGCTTTGGGGTAAAGTATCCGGAACCAACGATTCTGGAACGATTTTTCGAGAAAGGCGCCCGCGTGCTCAAAGCAGTCGTTTTCGATATGGACGAGACGCTTCTTAGCATCAACCTCAACGCGTTCATCCTTCGCTATTTTAAGGATGTCTCGTCGATGCTCGCGGATATCGGGCGCCGCAGCCGCGGTGGCACGATGGCACGCCTCGGCACCATCCTGGTCGACCTCAACGCCAACCGCCGAAGCGGCACGGACAATCGCACCAATCTTGAGTTTTACCGCACCGAGGTCGAGCGCAGGTGCGGCATCTGCCTCTCCGATCCTATCATCTACGAGGCATTTACCTACTACGACCGCGAAGTTCTTCCGCATAAGAATGACGACGTCATCAACGCCCACGCCATGCCGGGCGCACACGCCGCGCTTCAGGCCGTACAGGACGCAGGGCTGCGCTGCGCGCTCTTCACCAACCCCAGCTTTCCGCAGGGAGCCATCGAGTGCCGCATGGGTTGGGGCGACCTGGCCGACGCCCCCTTTGAGCTCGTCACGCACATGGGAAACACCACCCGCTGCAAGCCCGATGCCACCTACTATCTAGAGCAGCTTCAGGTGATGGGGCTCGAGCCGCACGAGGTCCTTATGGTGGGCAACGACCCCAAGCGTGACTTCCCCAGCCCCGCCTGCGGCATTCAGACTGCCTATGTTGGTCAGGGAAAACCCGGCCGAGCCACCTGGCGCGGAACCATGGAAGACTTCGCCCGCGACTTCAACGCCGTAGTAGAAGCCTTCTACGAACACCAAGTAGCCGACGAACTGTCTTAACAGACTCGAGTCTTGCCGATCATGATGTTGAGGATCTCGACGTCGGTGTCCTTCATGCCCACGCGGCCCACGTAGCCCATGCTGGCAATCGTCTGCTCGACGGTATCCTGGATCAAACCCTCGCCGGCACGGAAGCCACGCCCCTGCATGGCCATGTCATGTCCCAGAATCGCCGCATCGACGGCAGCCGAAATCTTGGCGGCACAGCTCGCCTTGGCGCCATCGCACACGATGCCGCCAACGTTACCGAGCGTGTTCGAAACCGTCGCGCCAATCTGCTCGCGCGTGCCACCGCACAGCCAGGTAATCGCAGCGCCGGCGCCGCACGCGGCGCAGATAGCACCGCAAAACGCCGAAAGCGCACCAATATAGCTCTTGATATGCACGGCGATAAGATCGGACAGCATCACGGCACGCACCAGGCGCTCGTGGTCGCAGCGCAGGTATTCGGCATACTCCATGACGGGCAAGGCGCAGGTAATGCCCTGATTGCCCGAGCCGCACACAATGGCGACCGGCAGCGCGCAGCCGTTCATGCGGGCGTCGGACCCGGCGGCCGCACGGGCACGGGCCCGGCAGGCGACGTCATCGGCACGAGCGCCCAGCAGCGTACGGCCCACCTCGGCGCCCCAAGCGTGCGCGAGGCCCTCGGCGCTGATCGCGCCGTTCAGCTCAATCTGACGCTCAACGGCAGCGAGGGCGCCCTCAATGTCGCCGCCCTCGATAAAGTCGATTATGGACTCAATCGACATGGGCGTGTCGGCCTTATCCGCCGCCCGCTCAGCCACGACGCGCTCGGCACAGGCGGCGCACTCCCCCGCCGACTTGCCGCACACCGGAATACCGTCGAGCGTATGGCACGTGACATTGGTGTGATGGTCGGTAATCTCGACGACCGCGGTATGGCCCCCGGCCGTGGCGGTCACCTTGATGTAGAGGTTGGGCACACCCTCGACAAGCGACACATCGCAGTAGCCGGCGTCAGCGAGGAGCTCGGTCACGCGAGCACGATCTTCGTCGTTAACGCTCTCGAGCACCTCGAGCGCGCTCTTGGCGTCGCCGCCCACGGCACCCAGCACGGCCGCAGCTTCAATACCGTGCATACCGCCCGAGTTGGGCACGGTCACGCTCTTAACGTTCTTGATGATGTTGCCCGAGCAGGCAACGTCCATATGATCGGGTTCGCAACAGAGCGTCTGGCTCGCCAACGCCGCTGCATAGGCAACGGCAATAGGCTCGGTGCAGCCGAGCGCACAGACAAGCTCGCGGTTCAAAACATCGCAAAACGCGGCATCACGAAGGGAATCGGTAGGCATAGGTATCTCCTACTTGCATAACGGGCTGGGCTCTCGAAAATAATTAGCTCTTTTATTTGATAACAATGCATCAAAAACCGCAACCATGGTTCCGGCGGACGGCGCTCAAGCACAAACTGGCGGCATTCATTCATGAAAAGCAGGTCTTGTTGCCTGCTAAAGCGTTTGACCAAAAAACGCCCGAGCGTTTACACAAAAGTCGCGCTATCATGCAGTCGAACGCGGTAAACACCTTTAGCATTTGCGCCGCACAGACCAGAGAGGAACCATCCATGAAGATCGGTATCGGTAACGACCACGCCGCCGTCGAGCTCAAGAACATCATTTCCGAGCACCTAAAGGAGCGCGGCTGCGAGGTCGTGAACTTTGGCACCGACACCTCCGAGAGCTTCGACTACCCCATCGCCGGTTACAAGGTGGGCAAGGCAGTTGCCAACGGCGACGTCGACCTGGGTATCCTGATCTGCGGTACCGGCGTCGGGATTAGCCTGGCTGCCAACAAGGTCGAGGGCGTACGCGCCGTCGTATGCTCCGAGCCCTTCAGCGCCAAGCTCTCCCGCATGCACAACAACACCAACGTGCTCGCCTTTGGTGCCCGCGTCGTGGGCTCCGAGCTCGCCAAAATGATTGTCGACGAGTGGCTCGACGCCGAGTTCGAGGGCGGCCGTCACGAGCGTCGCGTTAACCTCCTCAATGAGATCGACCAGACCCGCGGCCTCAAGGTCGTCGACGAGGCCTAAGCTACTCAGCGCCACAAACTAACAGCAAGGGGCCCGCTCGGAACACATGTCCGAGCGGGCCCCTTCATAGATTTTGGAATAAAAGGGCGCCGCGGATGGAGTTCCGCGGCGCCCAAGCCACACGCTAACAGCTTTAAGGAGTCAAAGCTGGTTTAGCCAAAGAAGCGCTTGATCTCGATCTCGGCGTTCTCCAGGCAGTCGGAGCCGTGAATAACGTTGGCGTTGACATCGACGGCGAAGTCACCGCGGATGGTGCCGGGGGCAGCATCAAGCGGGTTGGTAGCACCCATAAGGGTGCGCATCTTAGCAACGGCAGAAGGACCGGAAACAACCATCTTGACGACCGGACCGCTCGTCATAAAGTCGCACAGACCGCCAAAGAAGGGTTTGTCGGCCAGATGGGCGTAGTGCTCCTCGACGGTAGCGCGCTCGAGCGTGGTCATCTCCATGCGCTCGATGACAAGGCCGCTGCGCTCGATACGAGCAACGATCTCGCCGATCTTGCGATCGCGCACGGCGTCGGGCTTAATCATGATGAAGGTCTTCTCGATAGCCATAAGGTAGCCTTTCAAGTAGGTTCGCGCGTGCCCAAGTCCCATTCCGGCACCCGCCTGGACTGCATCGTAACAGAGTTCTAGCTGCAGTTAAACAAAAAGCCGTTTATTGAAGCGTTATTATTAATTGAAGCGCTCCATATGTGTCACTTCTGTTCCGAAGCCCGACTAGAGTACCATCCGCCCCACTTCCAACTGCAACGAACAGAACGGACGGTCGATTGCCGCCCGTGAACGCACCCCCATCACAACCTGCCCAAAGGTCCTACAAAAGTTCTCGACAAGCTCCTTCCTTCCCTATAACAAAACGGGCGCCCACCGTAGCGAGCACCCATAAAGGCAAGATATGATGAACGCACCAGACAGACGCATCCAATAAGCTAATTAGCTCCGTGGCCCATCTCGACGACCTTGGTCAACGAGCCAAACACACCTTCGTCGGCAACGAGTTGTGCCTCGGCACGCTGCAGCTGCACGGCAACGGCGGCAGGGGCGGTACCGCCCTCGGTAGTGCGCGCGGCGACAATCGACGGGATATCGAGCGCCTCGGTAATATCGTGCTCAAAGAGCGGGCTTGCCTCCTGGAACACCTCAAACGGCAGGTCCTCAAGATTGCAACCGCGCTTCTCGCACATCAGGACCAGGTGGCCCACCACGGCGTGCGCCTCGCGGAACGGAAGTCCGCGCTTAGCGAGGTAGTCGGCAACGTCAGTGGCCGCCAGGTGGCCAACGCCGCACTCGCGCGCCATGGCGTCCTCGTTGACGGTCCAGGTCGAGATCATGCCGGCCATAACGGACAGGCACTGCATGAGCGTATGGGCGGTATCGAGCGCGCCCTCCTTGTCCTCCTGCAGGTCCTTGTTATAAGCCAGCGGCAGGCCCTTCATGGTCACCAGCAGCTGGACCAAGTTGCCGTACACGCGACCGCTCTTGCCACGGATGAGTTCGGCGAAGTCGGGGTTCTTCTTCTGCGGCATGATGGAAGAGCCGGTGGAGTACGAGTCGGACAGCGTAATAAAGCCAAACTCGGAGCTCGACCACAGCACGATCTCCTCAGAGAGGCGCGAGAGGTGCATGGCCATAACGGAGCCGGCATAGTGCAGATCGAGCAGGAAGTCACGGTCCGAAACAGCATCGAGCGAGTTAGGAATCACGCCCGCAAAGCCAAGCTCGGCAGCCGTCATCTGACGATCGAGCGGATAGCTTGTACCAGCAAGCGCGGCGGCACCCAACGGGCAGTTGTCGGCAGCATCAAAGGCAGCCTTCAGGCGCGTAAAGTCGCGCGCGAACATCCAGGAATACGCCAGCAGATGGTGCGAGAGCAGCACAGGTTGAGCATGCTGCATATGTGTATAACCCGGCAAAATCACCTTGTCATACTTCTTGGCGGCGTCCACCAGCACGTGACGCAGCTGCAGGTTGGCCTCCATGAGCTCCTTGGCCAACGCCTTGACGCCCAGGCGCGTATCGGTCGCCACCTGGTCGTTGCGCGAACGCCCAGTATGCAAGCGCTTACCGGCCTCGCCGATACGGCGCGTCAGCTCGCTCTCGATGGACATATGGATGTCCTCGTCGTTGATATCGAAGGTGAAGTTGCCGGCATCGATATCCTGTTCGATTCCGGTCAGGCCCTCGGCAATCGCCTGCTCATCCTCGGCACTGATGATGCCCTGGGCCGCCAGCATCTTGGCATGCGCCTTAGAACCGGCGATATCCTGCTTATAGAGATGTTTGTCGACCGGCAGCGACGCGCCAAACTCCTGCGTGACCTCGGCCACTCCCGCCTCAAAACGACCGCCCCAAAGAGCCATAGAACCGTCCCCTTTCTCCAATTACCAACAAGCGCCCAAAGCAATACGCCATGTCGCTAAAGCGATTTTTCAACCGCTAGTTTTACACATTCCCCACCGTGCGCGGGGCCATGTAGCTAATTTGCAAAGAAGTGACGCACCATGCACTTGGCACCCAACGTCTCCCTCCGAATGTTGCCCTGCGAACCGTCAATCCAAGCCTTCAGGCTCATAGGGACGTCCTCGACCTTCGCAGCATCGAGCTCGGGCGCGAGGGAAAGTAAAGCATGCGCGATAGCATTGAACATAATGGATACTCCTCATATATATGGGCGCAGAGCCGCCAAATTGATAGAAGGAGCCCCGCCGGACAACCCCGGCGGGGCTCGGACTCAGCCGCAGTCGCGGCATCATATATGCGGGCGGAACGTAGGGGCCACCGATGTTAAGAAGTGTCAGCAAGCATAACGAAAGGTAGGGACCCCGTGCGCCCGTTATGTATCACGCGGATGGGCCGCGCGGATACCAAGGGAAGGAGGCGCTAGGCCTGGGCGGCAGCAGAGCTGGGACCCTGGACCTTTGCCCACGTCTTGAGCGACAGCGTATCGATCTCGATAAAGCCGGCGCTGGCCTTCTCGTCAAACGTGGTGTCGCGGTCGTAGGTAGCCAGACCGTAGTCATAGAGGCTGAAGGGGCTCTTGCGGCCGACGACATGGCAGTTGCCCTTAAAGAACTTCAGACGGACGGTACCGGTCACGAACTTCTGGGTGTCAGCCATAAAGGCATCGAGCGCATTTTTGAGCGGGCTGTACCACTGGCCGTTGTACACGGCGGTGGCCCAATCCTGCTCGAGCTTAATCTTGGCCTTGAGCAGGTCGCCCTCGACGCAAATGTCCTCAAGCGCCTTGTGGGCGGTGATGAGCGTCAGGGCGCCGGGAACCTCATAGCACTCGCGGCTCTTGAGGCCCACTAGACGGTCCTCGACCAGATCGAGACGGCCAAAGCCGTTGTCGCCGGAGATCTTGTTGAGCGCGATGATGATTTCGGAGAGCTTCATCTTCTTGCCGTCGACGGCGACGGGCTTGCCGGCCTCAAACTCAATCTCGGTGTAAGTCGGGGTGTCCGGCGTGTCCTCGGGGTTCTTGGTCATAACCCAAGCGTCGTCGAGCGGCTCGTTCCAAGGATCCTCCAGGTGACCGCACTCGATGGCACGACCCCACAGGTTGTCGTCGATGGAGTAGGGGTTGTCGTTGGCACCCTCGGGAACCGGCACGTTGTGAGCATGGGCGTAGGCGACCTCGTCGGGACGACACTTCAGGTCCCACTCGCGAACCGGGGCGATAACCTTGAGCTCGGGGTCGAGGGCCTTGACGGCGGCCTCAAAACGGACCTGGTCGTTACCCTTGCCGGTGCAGCCGTGGGCGACGTAGGTCGCGCCAAACTCGTGGGCGACCTCGACAAGCTTCTTGGCGAGCAGCGGACGGGAAAGAGCGGAGAGCAGCGGATACTTGTTCTCGTACATGGAGTTTGCGGCGATGGCCTTGGTCAGGAACTCATCGGAGAACTCGTCGCGCAGATCGAGCACCTGGCAATCCAGAACGCCCAGGTCGAGGGCCTTCTGCTTCTTGGCGTCCAGGCCGGTCTCCTCCTGGCCCACATTGCCGCAGACACAAACGACATCGAGATTCTTCTCGTCCTGGAGCCACTTGACACATACAGATGTATCAAGACCACCGGAATATGCGAGAACGACTTTTTCCTTGCTCATGGCTGTTTCCTTTCGCCCTTGGTAGCTAGTTAGAACATCGGTCAGTTGCAAGTCATTTCGAGGTCAAAAACCGTGCAATATCAGGTTAAATAGCAAAAAGCAGCACAACATGCCCTAGAAACATGCGTCTATGTCGTGCTAAAACCCAACGACCTCAAAATGACTCTGTTGGGGCATTTCACCCCATATGAACAGAGACGATTATTATCGTCGTCGGGAAATTGCGCGCTGGCGTCGGATGGCATTGTCTGCAGTAGTGATGATCTTTACGAACTGCATCTGCCTCTCCTTTCACCTATCGCCGGGCGCAATTCATATATCGTAAACGGTACCTTTTCCTCGGTAAGCGGTTGTTTTTCCGTCTCCGTTTTCGATGTTCGCTATATTACGCTAAAGTGCCAGCAGCACAAGCGACAAATTCAAATTTCTGAAAAGTTTTTTCATTACTTTGTGAATTGCAGTGCAAATACGCTCCGTCCCTGCGACAATACGCTCGGTTACTGGTTGATGGTTATAACGTCTGAAACAATTTCGAAACGAAAGGCGCGCTTTTATGCAAACTTACGAATCGGACACCAATATCGGCAGCATTAAGATTCTCGCCGTTGATATGGACAAGACGCTTCTCACCGACGAGCGTGTACTACCCCAGGGCCTCGACGAGCGCCTGGACAAGCTCGCCGAGGCTGGCATCGTGTTCTGCCCCGCCAGCGGACGCCCTGCCCCCAAGCTCGAGGAGATGTTCGAGGGTATTAAGAACCGCCTTGCTTTTTGTCCCGACAACGGAGCCTGCGTCATCTATCGCGGCAGCTATATCTATAAGAGCAACATCGATGTGGCGCTGTATCAGCAGGTGCTCGCTCGTGCCTCGGAGGACCCGCGCGCCGTTCCCGTCCTGTGCTGCTACGACGAGTTCTATGTGCTCGCCCGCGACCATCAGTACCACGACGAGATCAGCGTGTACTACAACACGATCAACTATGTCGATACCTTTGAGGGCCTTGATATCGAGTCCAATAAGATCTCGGTCTTTTTCCCTGCCTACGATGCCGAGCCCGCATTCCGCGAGACCTATAGCCCCGCGTTCTCGGATCAGCTCTACGTCACCAATGCGGGCCGCGAGTGGATCGACTTTATGAACCTGGGCGTCGACAAGGGTTCGGGCGTGGCGCATTTGTGCGAGCACCTGGGCATCGATATCGCCGACGCCGCCGCCGTGGGCGACACCTACAACGATATTCCCATGCTGGAGCGCGTCGGGCATAGCTTTATCGTCGACAATGCCGAGGAGCACATGAACACGCACGCCAAGTGGCGCATTCCGAGCAACAACGACGGGGGCGTACTGACGCTCATCGACGCCATCTTGGCGGCTCGGTAGCCGTCCCATCGGGCCTGGCCGGGCGGCACGGGATAACTTTTCGCTCGGTCAGGTCCTGCGCAAGACGAAAGCCACATTAAGTGGCTTTCTTTGCGTGCGGAATCTACGAAAAGTTATCCCGTGCCGCCCGGCCAGGCCCTAGGTTTACTTTCCTGCCGCCAAGATGGCGTCTTGAGTGTCTAGATACTTAGCTGAAATGATTTGAACAGAGGGGAGCTCCTTGTTGGAAGGGGCTCCCCTCTGCTTTGGTTACTGTGGGACAAATTAATCAGTAGTGTTTGTCCCAAATCTTAAGTATGTGGGGGGCTTGCGTCTTGGGCGAGCTTGCCTTACGGAGTGCTTCCCTATTTGGCGTCGGCCCAGGTTATGCCTGTGCTGGCTTCGGCGATTAGGGGGACGCGGAGGTCTACTACGTGTTCCATGACGTCGCGGACCATGGCGGTGAGGCGCTCGACTTCGTCGACGGGACACTCAAAGTCCAGTTCGTCGTGTACCTGTAGGATCATGTGGGCGGCAAAACCCTCTTCTTCCAGACGGCGGCTCACGCGTGCCATCGCGATCTTGATGATGTCGGCGGCGGTGCCCTGCATGGGGTGGTTCATGGCCGTGCGCTCGCCAAAGCCGCGGAGCTGCGGATTTTTGGCCTTGAGCTCGGGAATATGGCGTCTGCGGCCATACATGGTCTCGGCATAGCCCGTCTGCTTGGCACGCGCCACCACGTTGTCGAGGAACGTGCGCACACCCGGGTAGGCCTCGTAGTAGCGATCAATCATGTCGCGCGCCTCGGCCATCGAGATATGCAGCGACTGCGACAGACCATAGGCCTGCTGACCATACACGATGCCAAAGTTCACGGCCTTGGCGCGACTGCGCAAGTCGGGCGTTACCTCGGACACCGGCACGCCAAACACGCGCGCGGCCGTCTCGGCATGAAAGTCCTCACCCTCGTTAAAGGCGCGCACCAGGTGCTCGTCTCCCGAAAGATGCGCCAGCAAACGCAACTCAATCTGCGAGTAGTCCACCGCCAAAAAGACGCTTCCCTCGCCCGCCGAGAACGCCGTCTTGACGGTACGCCCCAGCTCCGAGCGCGTCGGAATGTTTTGCAGATTGGGGTCGCTCGAAGACAGGCGCCCCGTCGCGGTGATGGTCTGGTTGTACGTGGTGTGCACACGCCCGTCACCACGGCGCAGCGGACCTAGCGTGTCCAGATAGGTCGACTTAATCTTGGACTTCTCACGCCAGTCCAAAATCAGGCGCACGATCTCGTGGTCGCGGGCAAGGTCGCTCAGCACCTTGGCGTTGGTCGAATAGTAGCCGCGCTTGGTCTTTTTTAGGCCCTTGGTCGGAAGCCCCATAACATCAAACAGCACGTGCGAGAGCTGCATGGGGCTGCCGATGTTAAAGGTCTCGTCACCCGCCAGGTCACGAATACTGCGCTCAACCTCGGTAATCTGGGTCGCCAGGCCCTCGGACAGATTGCGCAGGCGGTCGGGGTCTACAAGCATGCCCGCGCGCTCCATCTTGGCAAGCACCGGCACGAGCGGCATCTCGATGCCATCGAACACGTTGGCGGCATTCTCACGGGCCATGCACTCGCGCAACGGCGTCACGAGCGCCAGCGTCAGAGCCGCAGTACGGGCGGCAGGCGCTGGAGCGTCCTCACCAACACCCTCTGCGCCGCGCGCCGCAGGCAGCGCCATCTGCAGATACGTATCGGCAAGATATGCCTCATCGAACTCGGAGCGATCAGAATCCAGCAGATAGGCAGCGACCACGGTATCGAAGATACGCGTGGAATCGGCAGCGAGCGGATCCATGAGCTCGGGCTCAGAAGAATCGATGGGCGAAAGCTCGTGCAGCAGCGCCTTCGTATCCGGGCTCGCCACGCGGCCCTCCATAAACAGGCGCGCAAGCACACCGGCGATCACACCGTGAGCGAAGTTGAAGCCATCGACTACGGCAGTGGAGGCGCCGTCGCCCTCCTCGAGCGCGAACAGGCCCTTGGACGTCGCCAACCACAGCGTGCGCGTCAGTCCAAAGAGCGCGCCCTCTTCCTTGTCGTCGTCCACCACGGCGGCGACCCACTCGCCGGCATCAATCGCGCGGGAGACCTCAGCCGCAACGGCACCAAGCGCGTCAGCATCGCCGGCGGCTACGCGAACCATCGCAGGTATCTCAAACACATTGGAGGCAGCAGCAGCCCCGCCCCCGCCGCCGATCAGCGCCAAGAAACGGTTCTGCATGGCGGTGATACCAAGCGTGCCCAGCGCCGCGGACACTTCGTCGGCAGAAAACGCCGGGAAGGACGTTTCGTCAAAGTCGAGCTCGACGGGCGCATCGGTGCGAATGGTTGCGACCTTGCGGCTCAGCAGCGCATCGTCGATGTGCGCACGCAGGTTCTCGCCCATCTTGCCCTTGACCTCGTCGGCATGCGCGATGACCTCGTCCAAGCTGCCGTACTGTGTGATGAGCGCACTCGCCTTTTTGGGGCCGATGCCCGGTACGCCGGGAATGTTGTCCGACGTATCGCCCTTTAGACCGTAAAAATCGGGCACGAGCGCCGGCGTGATGCCGTGATACAGATCGTCCACGCTCTCGGGCGTCATGATCGCCACGTCAGACAGGCCCTTGCGAGTCGAGACCACGTTGACATGCTCGGTCACGAGCTGATACATATCGCGATCACCGGTCACCAGCAGCATGTCGCAGCCGGCCTCCTCACCCAGGCGCGCCATGGTTCCCAGGATATCGTCGCCTTCCCAGCCCTCAGACTGCAGAATCGGCACGTTGAGCGCGGTGAGCAGCTCCTTGATCATAGGGAACTGCGCATGCAGATCGGGGTCCATGGGCGGGCGCTGCGCCTTATACTGCGGCAGCATCTCCATGCGCACGCGCGGCTTGCCCTTATCAAACGCCACGACCACACCGTCGGGGTTAAAGGCGTCGATCATCTTGAGAAACATGTTCAGGAAGCCGAAAATCGCGTTGGTGGGGCGACCGTCCGGCGCGTTCATGGTCGGCGGCACGGCGTGGAAGGCGCGATGCATGAGCGAGTTGCCGTCGATAACGGCAAAAGTGCGGCGCGTGTCAGACATATTAAATACCTCGCTTTGGGCTGGGCACGGTTTGCTCACTCCAGTTTACACGCTCCCCGCCCCGCAGCCACCGCACATCAACCTCCCCCGCCACCGTGACCCCGCGCGTGATACGATGGCTCACGGTACATCAACCAGCACGATCGATCCGAAAGGAGCCTGCGTCATGGAGCGTCCCTGCGCATGGAAAAAGTACACGCCACAGCAAGTCGAGGAGCTCGAGGAGCTTTGCCGCGGCTATAAGCAGTTTTTGAGCGAGAACAAGACCGAGCGCCTGTGCGTCAAAACCGGCATCAAGATGGCCGAAGAGGCGGGATACGTCGACCTGGAGACCGTGATCGCCGAAGGCCGCGAGCTCAAGGCAGGCGACAAGGTGTACGCCGCCAACCACGGCAAGGACCTTATGCTCGTCAATCTGGGCACCGCCCCGCTCGAGCAGGGCTTTAACATCCTGGGCGCCCACGTGGACTCGCCGCGCCTGGACCTTAAGCAGAATCCCGCCTTCGAGGCCGGCGACATGGCCTACCTCGACACGCACTACTACGGCGGCGTCAAGAGCTACCACTGGGTAGCCTCCCCGCTCGCACTCGTGGGCGTCATCTGCAAAAAGGACGGTACCACCGTCGACATCAATATCGGCGACAAGGCAGACGATCCGGTCTTTACCATCTCCGACCTGCTGATTCACCTCTCGAGCGAGCAGATGTCCAAGCCCGCCAAGGACGCCGTCGATGCCGAGATCCTCGACGTGATCGTGGGCGGCCGTCCCGTCAAGTTCGATGAGGACGATAAGGACGCCCCCAAGGAGCCCGTCAAGCAGATGTTCCTGGACATCCTCAAGGAGCAGTATGACGTCGAGGAGGAGGACTTCCTCTCCGCCGAGATCGAGGTCGTGCCCGCCGGTCCCGCCCGTGACATGGGCCTCGACCGCTCCATGATTCTGGGCTATGGCCACGACGACCGCGTCTGCGCTTACCCCTCCATGCTCGCCCAGATCAATGTGGCCAACGTGGAGCGCACGAGCATCACGCTCATCGTCGACAAGGAGGAGATCGGCTCCGTGGGCGCCACCGGCATGACGAGTCGCTTCTTCGAGAACACCGTCGCCGAGATCATGACGCTCGCCGGCGAGGATAGCCCGCTGGCCCTGCGCCGCGCGCTCGCCCGCAGCCGTATGCTCTCCTCTGACGTGTCCGCCGGCTTCGACCCGGGCTATGCCGGCAAGTTCGAGACCAAGAACGCGGCCTTTATGGGTCGCGGCCTGTGCTTTAACAAGTACACGGGCAGCCGCGGCAAGGGCGGTTCCAACGACGCCGATGCCGAGTACGTGGCCCTCGTCCGCGACATCATGGACGAGGCCGGCGTGGACTTCCAGACCTGTGAGCTCGGTCGCGTCAACGCGGGCGGCGGCGGCACCATCGCCTACATCATGGCCAAGTACGGTATGAACGTCATCGACTCCGGCGTTGCCGTCCTGTCCATGCACGCCCTGTGGGAGGTCGCCAACAAGGCCGATATCTACGAGGCCTATCGCGGCTACAAGGCCTTCCTCGAGCGCGCCTAACCAACCCTCGTAAGGCGCACCAAACCAGCCCTTTATAACTTGCGGTGGAATACGGACTAACCTGGCCTTCAACCGGCCCGCGCAGACCGCATTCCACCGCAACTTCTTTTTGGCAGAGGAGAGTTCATGTTCCAGGTCATCGTTTCGCCCGCCAAGCAAATGCGCGCGGCACAAGATGCTTTTGAAGTTCAGGGGATTCCGCCCTTTGCGCGCGAGACCGCCCAGCTGCACCATGCGCTCTTGGACATCGAACGAACCGAAGGCGACAGCGGCCTACAAGCTCTGTGGAACGTCAGCGACAAGCTGCTGGGCCCTTGTCTCGACATTTTGCATGAGTTCGAGCCCATCTTGGGGAACGGCGATCTCGACAATCCCGCACTCGCCCGTCACCTCTCCCCCGCCGTCATGTCCTATCGCGGCATTCAATACCAGAGCATGGCACCCGAGGTGATGGATTCAGTGCAGCTCGCATGGCTGCAAGACCATCTGTGGATCCTCTCCGGCCTCTACGGATGCGTACGCCCCTTCCATGCCGTTGAACCGTATCGGCTGGAGATGGGCGCAAAGCTCGCCGTTGACGATGCCCAAGACCTCTACGCGTTTTGGAGCGACAAGCTCGCGCGGGCTATCGCCCCAGCAGGCTCAAACACCACGATCGTCAACCTCGCCAGCGTAGAGTATGCCAAAGCCGTTCTGCCCCACCTCACGGGCGACGCCACGGCCGTCACATGCCTCTTTGGCGAGGGTATCCGCAACGGCAAGCCCATCCAGCGCTCGACCGCCAGCAAAAAGGCGCGCGGCTCCATGGTGCGGTGGATGGCAGAAAACAAGCTCGAGGATGCAAGCGAACTTACCGCATTCAACATCGGCTATCGGCACATCCCCGAGCTTTCAGACAAAAACACCCTGGTTTTCATGAACGCGCAGGCACAATAGGCCCGCCGTTTCCAAACACCCCATTACTCCGCCAAGCCATCGGCCTTTGCAATCTCGCTCGTCGAGCCATCTTGGTAGGTAATCTTAACGTGCTCTACGTCGGATACCGTAACGCCCGACGGAGGTTCAAGACGCCACTCCGTCAGAGCGATATCCATGGTCGTGGGCACATCGCCCTGATCTTTGAGCTTCACCATGAGTGTTTTGAGTGCCTCATCAAACGTCACGCGTTCGATTTCTTCACCCGGAATAGACCCGCCGCTCAACTGCAGCTGCACAAACTCGTCGCGCGGATACCAGTAGTCGCCCGGTGCGGCCACCGTGTTACCGCCAGCGACCTTCACCGTCATGATCGGCAGGCTATCATCAGCCTCGAACTCCCAGGCAGCGCCGCCGCGACCACCAAACGTCCAGATACAAAAGGCAATCACCAGCACGGCAAGCACCGCAAAACCAATCGCGACAAGGCCATGGTGCGCACGGCCCTCCTCGGCCGATACGTCCCATTGCGTCTCTCGATATAGATGCTTGTCTTCCATGTTCGCCTCCCCACAGGCACGCTCGTTAGGCCAATCGTACCCATTCGAGCTATACTTGAGCCCATTACATAAACGGGGAGCTTGCAGGACAAGACGGCAGGCTGAGATTGGGCGCGCCCGCCCTGACCCGCAAACCTGATATGGGTAATGCCAACGAAGGGAGCCGTGCCAATGAGCACACAGACCGAGCCCAAGCTCGTCACGCAAATCGACTTCGCCCGTGCCGGGCAGATCACGCCGCAGATGAAGGAAGTCGCCGAGCGCGAGCATCGCGACCCCGAGTACATCCGCGAGCGCGTGGCCGACGGCCGCATCGCCATTCCCGCCAATATTGTGCACATCAAAAAGGGCATGCGCGCCTTTGGCGTCGGTGAAGGCCTGTCCACCAAGGTCAACGTGAACTTGGGCATCTCGGGCGACAAGGCCGATGCCGCCGAGGAATGGAAGAAGGTCAAGATCGCCGAGGACTTTGGCGCCGACGCCATCATGGACCTCTCCAACTCGGGCAAGACGCGCCAGTTCCGCCAGCAGCTCATCGACGAGACGCCGCTCATGGTAGGCACCGTCCCCATGTACGACGCCATCGGCTACATGGAAAAGCCGCTGGTCAAGCTCACCAAGGACGACCTGTTCGAAGTCGTGCGCGCGCATGCCGAGGACGGCGTGGACTTTATGACCATTCACTGCGGCATCAACAAGTCGGTCACCAAGACCTTTAAGGAGACCGGCCGCCTGATGAACATCGTGAGCCGCGGCGGCTCACTGCTGTTTGGCTGGATGGAGGTCACCGGTAACGAGAACCCGTTCTATGAGTTCTACGACGAGTTGCTCGAGATTTGCCACGAGTACGACGTGACGATTTCGCTCGGCGACTCCTGCCGCCCGGGCTGCCTCTACGACTCCAACGACGCCACCGAGACCGCTGAGATGATCGAGCTGGGCAAGCTGTGCAAGCGCGCTTGGGCCGCCGGCGTCCAGGTCATGGTCGAGGGCCCGGGTCACATGGCGCTCGACGAGATCGCCGCCAACATGAAACTGCAGAAGCGCCTGTGCCACAATGCTCCGTTCTATGTGCTCGGGCCGCTGGTGACCGATATCGGCGTGGGTTACGACCACATCACCGCTGCCATCGGCGGCGCCATCTCCGCCAGCTCCGGTGCCGACTTCCTGTGCTACGTGACACCGGCAGAGCACCTATGCCTGCCCAACGCCCAGGATGTGCTCGACGGCCTCATGGCCACCAAGATCGCCGCACACGCCGCAGACATCGCCAAGAAGGTGCCCCACGCCCGCGACATGGACGACAAGATGGGTCAGGCACGCCGCAAGCTCGACTGGGACGCCATGTGGAAGTGCGCGCTCGACCCGGTTACCGGCAAGAAACGCTACGAAGAATCCCCCGCCGCCACCGAGGGCACCTGCACCATGTGCGGCAAGATGTGCGCCGTCCGCACCGTTAACAAGGTGTTCGAAGGCACGACGATCGACCTCGGCATGGAGGACTAACTCGTCACCGGAGCCACAATCGGTAACATGGTGTTCGTCAATTGTTGACGTGTGAACATTTGCTTACATTTGCGTAAAGATTGCATCGCCCGCCCGGGTTCGACATAGAGTCGGCCCGGGCATCTTTATAATGCTGGCTTAAAGACCCATTTGATTCCGACCGAACAAGGGAGCAAACATGGATCGCAGTAAGGTACCTGCCGTCCTGTCCATCGCAGGATCCGATTCCAGCGGTGGCGCCGGCATTCAGGCCGACATCAAGACCATCACGGCGCACCGCCTGTATGCCGAGACGGCCATCACCGCCATCACCGCACAAAACACGCTCGGTGTCACCGCCGTGCAGAATATCTCCCCTGATATCGTCGCTGCGCAGATCGACGCCGTATTTGACGATATCCGCCCCAGCGCCGTCAAGATCGGCATGGTTTCCTCTGCCGAGATTATCGAGGTTATCGCCGACCGCCTGAGCGCCTGGAACGCGACAAACGTGGTCGTCGACCCCGTCATGGTAGCCACCTCGGGCGCACGGCTGATTGCCGAAGATGCCGCCGAGGCGCTCACCCGCCGCCTGTTCCCGCTGGCGACGGTTATCACGCCCAATATTCCCGAGGCCATGGCCCTGCTTGACTACGAGGTCGACTCCGAGCGCACACAGCAAAATGCTGCCATGCTCCTCACCCGCCGCTTTGGTTGCGCATCCCTCGTTAAGGGTGGGCATCTTGTCAACGAGGCCAACGACGTATTGGCCGAACCCGCGTCACTCGATGACGAGGGCAACCATCTGGGCGATCCGCTCACCACGTGGTTCCGCCACAAGCGCATCGAGACCGACAACACACACGGCACCGGCTGCACGCTTTCGTCCGCCATCGCCTGCGCGCTGGCCCAGGGCATGGATCTTGCCGATGCCGTCAACGCCGGCAAGGCCTACCTAACCGGCGCTCTCGCCGCCGGCTTTGACATGGGCAAAGGCTCTGGCCCCGTCAACCACATGTGGCAATATTAAGATTTGCAGCCCAAAACCGCCGCAAAGGGGACAGGCACCTTTGCGGTGGCTCCCACAAACATCTCGATCTGTAACAGTTAGAGCCCATTTTTCAGCCCACCTGTTATAGATCGAGACAAACCAACGAAACAAGCCACCACAAGGGTACCTTTGTGGTGGCTTGGGGCCGTGCTACTCACCGAGTATCTCTTTGAGCTTGGCTGCCACGGCGTGACCCAGGCTCTCGTGGCTTTCGGGCATCATATGCAGATAGTCGATATCGCCCGGCTCGGCAAACTCCGTTGCATTCAAAAAGTCGCAGCCAAACTGCTCGGCCACGTGCGCATAGTACTCGCCAAAATGCTCAGATGCCTCAACGGAATGCTCGTCAAAGTCGGTCATATACACATCGGCGATCTGCGGCTTGATCTTGATAGGAGCCATCAGCAGGATGCGCGGGCAAGGCGCAGCGTCGGTCCACGGAAACGCGCGGACGGCGCGAATCAGCGCCATGGCGCCACGGGCGATATCGGAAGCTGTCACGTTAAAGACCGTCTTGCAATCGTTAGTTCCCAGCATAATAACGATCGCATCCAGCGGCTTATGAGCCTCGAGCAGCATCGGCAGCGCGCGGATGCCGTTAAGATTGGTGTCCAGATGGCACATATCGTCGCGTACCGTCGTGCGGCCGTTGAGGCCTTCTTCAATTACATGCCAGCCCTCGCCTAAGTCACGTTGGGCCACGCCGCACCAGCGCACATCCTGCGCATAGCGCACCGCGGTGCCATCGCGCATACCAGCCGGATCATAGCCATAGGTGTTGCTGTCACCAAAGCACAGAACGTTTTTCATCGTAAGCTCCCCACTCAATAAAAAGCCGACGGGAGCAGCCCCCGTCGGCTCGGTATATCGCATCACACGCACCGTTTACAGGTACTTGCGCCAGTCGTCGTCAACCTCGTCATCCTCGGCAGCGGCCTGAGCCTGCTCGGCGGCACGGGCGGCTGCGGCGCGGGCGGCAACCTGAGCATAGGACTCCTCGTTGCGCTCGGGGAAGCTTGCCAGCACGTGCTCGAACTTGGCGAAGTCCTCGTCCCAGCGCGTAGAGGGCACGGCAAAGAAGACCTGCTTGACCTTGAAGTCGCCCGATGCGAGCTCCTTGCGGAAGAGCTCGGCCACGGCCTCGGCATCAAAGCCGTTGTTGTCGCAGCCCCATGCGCCCAGCACGAGCTTCTCGCGACCCAACTCGTCGCAGATGGCGAGCACAAAGCGGATACGGTCGCGCAGGGCATCCAGCAGAGCATCGTCGCTCACGCGATACTCCTGGCGGGCACGCCTAACGTTGGGCGCGGCGGCCACGATCACGTCGGCGTATGCATGCACGTGGTTGCGGTCGAAGCGCACCGCAGGCACCACCAGGGCGCGGTTACGATAGAGCTCGCAGTTGATGTTGCGGCGACGGTTCTCGCCGTACCACTTACGCTGCTTATCGAGAACGTTGTACAGATACGAATCGGCGCACAGCGTGGCCTCCTGGCCCAGATAACCCTGAATATATCCACCGCCCGGATTGGTAAACGAGGCAAAGGCGAGCACGGCCATGTCGCAGAACTGCGCATAGCCGCGACCGTTATCGAGGATTGCCTGCGTGGCGGAGGCATCAAGCACAGTGACCTCGGGCAGGACCGGAGCGGGCTCCTCAGCAGGCGCGGACTCAGCTTCGGCGATTTCCTCGGCAGGCTCCTCGACGGGCTCGGGCGCTGCCTCGGTCTCGGGCGCTGCCTCGACCTCGGCAGTCTCCGCGTTCTCGACGTCCTCGGCGACCTGCTCTTCGGGGGCCACAGTAGTCTGAACCTTGGCCTTCATCGCCGCGACAAAGCCGGCGGGCATGCCGTCAAACTCGCGAACACCAGCAAGCGAACGCCCGATATCCTTGGCGCACGCTTCGGACACAGTCGCCACATGGCGCTCGGCGGCCTTGGCACGGGCCTCGCGCTTGGGATTGGGCTGACCCGCTCGGTTGGACCTGCGGTTACGGTTCCTGTTGTCGACGTCTGCCATAAGTGGTCACCTTTCCTGTCGCTGCCGCTATCGGCTTTTCCCATCCATGATACCCCGCCGCGTACAAAAAAGACGGCCCCGCAGGACCGCCTTTCACATCGTTTTATCGCGTCCGACAAGAAACGCTGCAATCCCCGCGCTAGTCGCGACGACCGAGGATGTTCAGGATGCGCAGGAACACGTTGATAATGTCCACGAACAGATTGGACGCCATGAGCACCGCATTGGGCAGCGTGGGCGGCACCGTCGTGGCAACATAGGTGTCGTAGCCAATAAAGCCGGCGAACACCACAATCACGATCAGGTCGGTGATGGTCTGCGAGACGCCCATAAACATCAGCACGATCTCAACCAGAATAGTGGCGAGCAGAATGCCAAAGCCGATGCCATATACGCGCTGGAAAAACTTGGGGAACGTCACGCCCAAGGCGCCAAAGACAAAGGTGATGGCGGCCGTGGCGATAAAGGCAGTGTTGACGGTGGGCAGGTCGTAGTTGGCAAGGCCAAACGACGCGGTCAGGCCAAAGGTACTCGCAAAGATTACGTAGCCCACAAGGGACAGACCCACGGACTGCTTGCCCGCAGCAGCCGACATCATGACCATGCCAACGATGGTTAAAATAAACGAGCCAAAGACCAGCGGTAGGGCGGCGCCGCTCATCATCATGCGCGCAAACGACATGGTGCTCGTAAAGTAGGCGCCAGCGCCCATGGCGCAAAAGCCCAAGAAGATGAGGGCGGACATGGCGAGATTGTACGCGCGCGGCGACATCTCCTTGGCGCGGCTTGCGCCGGTCTCGACGGGGCCGTTCTGATAGCCCTGAATATCGTTCATACTTCGTCCTTTCAAAAAGCGCCACGACAGCGCCGTAGGTGACAAGATCCCTGCCATTGTACCCGAATGCCGTGCGCTCTTACCTGCGGCGCTCGCCCTCGAGCGTACGATCAAAAGCCCAGACCCACCAACGCATCACGTGCGCCTGCGAGCCGTCCGCCCGCTCACGCGTTTGGTCCTCCAGATACAACTCGGTCGCATGTCCGCCAAAACGTACCTTATAGGTTGCCGTACGAATGCCGTGAACCGTCAGGCCAAACCCGGTGGTCGAGATAATTTCGTCGATCGTAAAACAACGGCCGTCGACCCAGCAGACGGTGACCGGCACAACCTGTCCGCCCGCGAGGATGCGAGCCACGACGTCCACATACTGCTTGTGTACGCGCCGAGTTTTGCCGTCTGTCTGTCGATATTCCATGCCTCCTATTATCGAACGCATGTTTGCATATTGTAAAGCGAACAGACTGTGGTTTTGGGGTGTTGGGGCGCGCGCACGTGTCCTCATGGTGTGTTAGCAAAAAGAACACCCGCGGTCAACAGGGCTAATATTCATTTTTAGTGCCAAAAAATTCACTGCTCCCATCAGAACTCGGTAAAGAAACCCGCAGGAGGTGATACGATTTATCATGTTTCTGTAACGTGCCTGCAAACTTCGAGAAAGCCCATATATGGACGTAACGTTCTCAACCTTCCTCGGCCAACTTGTGTCGAACCCAGTCCTTGCCGTCACCGTGATCCTCGCGCTCGGCGCCATCTTCGTCAATGGATGGACCGACGCACCCAACGCCATCGCGACCTGCGTCACCACGCGCTGCATGCCCGCCCGCGCCGCCATTCTCATGAGTGCCGCATTCAACTTCCTCGGCGTGCTCATCATGACGCACTTTAACGCGAGCGTCGCCAACACCATCTCCCATATTGTCGACTTTGGCGGAAACAGTACCATGGCGCTCGCCTGCCTGTGCGCGGCGCTGTTCTCCATCGTCGTCTACGGCGCCACAGCGTCGCGTTTTGGCATCCCCACCTCGCAAAGCCACAGCCTTATCGCCGGCCTGACCGGTGCCGCCATCGCCCTCGGCGGTGCGAGCAGCGTCAACGTCCACGAGTGGATGAAGGTCATCTACGGCCTGGCGCTCTCCATCGGCCTGGGCTTTGTCATGGGCTGGGTCCTGTGCAAGCTCGTCTCGATTCTTTTCGCCGCCGCCAACAGGCGACGTGCCAATGTCTTCTTTAAATACGCTCAGATCGCGAGCGCTGCGGCCATGAGCTTTATGCACGGCGCGCAGGATGGACAGAAGTTCATCGGCGTGCTCTTTTTAGGCGTGGCCTTTGCCAGCGGCCAGACGAGCGTCGGCGATGCCGGCATCCCCATCTGGATTATGCTGCTGTGCTCGGCCACCATGGGCATCGGCACCAGCGTGGGCGGCGAGCGCATCATCAAGTCCGTTGGCCAGAGCATGGTCAAGCTCGAAAAGTACCAGGGCTTCTCCGCCGACCTCGCGGGCGCCGCAAACCTGCTGCTTGCCACCCTTACCGGCATCCCCGTGTCCTCCACCCATATCAAGACCTGCGCCATCATGGGCGTCGGTGCCGTCAAGCGCCTTTCGGCCATCAACTTCGGCGTCGTCAAGGACATGATGTTCACCTGGTTCTTCACCTTCCCCGCCTGCGGACTCATCAGCTTTGTCATGGCCAAGCTGTTCATGATGTTCATCTAGTCAAACCGAGCGTCCATCCGGACCGTAATGCCTCGCCCACCCGTCTTCGCCTCGAAAGGACCCACTCATGGCAAAGAAACCCGATTCGTTCTACTTTGACAACTACGTCGCCTGCGCCGACCTCGCCGTCCAGGCCGCCGAGCTGCTTACCCAGATTTTTGAGAACTTCGATCCCGCGAAGATTCACGATATGCTCGAGGAGATGCATGCGATCGAGCATGCGGCAGACAAGAAGCACCATGAGCTCGAAGACGCCCTGCTCACCGCCTTTATCACCCCGCTTGAGCGCGAGGATCTGGACCTGATGAGCTGCTCGCTCGACACCGTGCTCGACCGCATCGAGGGCGTCGTGCAGCGCGTCTACTTCACCAACATCCAGAGCATCCACCCCGATGCCATCGTCATCGCTCACAAGGTGACCGACGCCTGCCGCGCCATGAAGGACCTGATGGTCGAGCTGCCTAACTACCGCAAGTCCAAGACGCTGCGCGAGCTCGTCATCCAGATCAACACGATCGAGTCCGAGGCCGACGACCTCTACATCAATGCTATGCGCAACCTGCATGTCAACGGCAAAGATCCGCTCGAGGTCATCGCCTGGCGTGACGTGTACGCCTTCCTGGAGTACTGCGCTGACTGCTGTGAGAATGTGGCCGATGTTGTGGATTCGATTGTCATGAAGAACAGTTAATTGGGGGCACGTATCCCACCGGTCGCGGGCCCGACCACTAATACCTTTTTCACTCCGGCTGCAAGCAGAGTCGTTCAAAAGGTATTAGTGGTCGGGCCCGCTCCCTTACGTACCACCATTGGGAACTTTGGCTGATAGTTGTAGCGCAATGGGGGTTTGGCTGAAGGGACCTTTGGTACTCGTTCGGACACTTTGGCCCTTGATGAGCGTTTGGCCGATTGCTGCTTTGGGTACTCTTTGGTTTACTTTGGGTTTGTTTGATTTTTAATTTTAGGAGGGCTTGTATGTCTTGTTTGGATTTGGCTCGTGGTCGGTATTCTTGTCGTTCTTTTGAGGACCGTCCTGTTGAGCAAGCTGTTGTGGATGCCATTGTTGAGGCTGGGCGTATTGCTCCTTCTGCTTGTAATAATCATCCAGCCCGTGTGATGGTGCTGGATACGCCTGAGCTGTTGGAGAAGGCTGCTGCTTGTCAGCCTCGGTTTGCTCGTGATGGGTCTATCTTTGGGGCTCCGCTTGTCTTCCTTATTTGCAGCGTTACCGATGATGCTTGGGTACGCCCGTATGACCAGATGAATTCCAGTGAAATCGATACGTCCATCGTGTGTGATCAGATGATGATGGAGGCCACCGAGCAGGGCCTGGGAACGTGCTGGGTATGCCATTTTAAGCCCGAGGTGGCACAGGAGCAGTTCGACCTGCCCAAGGGCGTCTATCCCTATCACATGCTCGTCTGTGGCTATCCTGCCGACCACATCGCCGATCCCGAGCATCGCGAGGCCCGCACCATTCCCCTCCCCAACTTCCTCCTCAAGTAGTTTTTAGACATACCTTAAAATCTACCTTTTACCACGCGCCCTTCGCCGAGTTCTGTCCTATCGCATGCAGAGCTCGGCGTTTTGTTTCCCAACCCGTATACAGCCACAAAAAAGGAGCCCGCAGGTGCGAGCTCCTCTTAAGGACACTAGATTGTAGCTCTGATGCTAGTCCAAGTCGTCGGCGGCAAAGTTGTCGATCGGGGCGAAGGGATCGGCCACGGGGACAACCGGATCGGCGACGGGCAGGGGCTCGGCGGCAGGGACGGTCACAGCCGGAGAAGCGGCGGAACCAACCGGCGTGGAGGCCATGAGGTCGGCCGGGAAGGAGTTCTGGGCATCATCCATGAAGTGCTGGATGAGCTTGAGGTACTCGGCCTTGAACTCCTCGCGGGAAGCCTTGAGACGATCGATTTCCTCGAGCTCGGCCTGCTTCTCGGTCAGAGCCTGGCGGATAACCTCGCGGGCCTTAGCGTCAGCCTCGTTGCGGATACGCTCAGCGTTCTCGTTGGCATCGTTGACGATGGTCTCAGCGGTCTGCTGGGCAGCGATCAGGGCAGCGGAAATCTGGCGCTCCTGGGCAGTGAAGTCGGGGGCGGGGGCAGCCACGGGGGCGGCAGGAACGGCCTGGGCGGTGGCATCCTGAGCTTGGGCAAGCTGAGCCTGCGCATCGGCAAGCTGCTGCTCGGTAGCAGTCAGACGACCCTTAAGGTCGACGATCTTAGCGAGCATAGCGTCAACCTCGGAGGACAGCGTCTCCAAGAAGACGTCGACCTCAGCAGGATCGTAGCCACGCTTGGCCTCAGAGAAAGTCTGAGCCTGGATGTCTGCAGGGGTAATAGCCATAACAAGTCTCCTTTTTCATCGCCTCGGCGCTACACGCCCGACGTAAGTTACTAAGTCAGTTCTACACGAGTATACCTATAAGAAGCTGCAGAACCAGCCTCTGCACCAACTGCAACGCAATAATCGCAACGACCGGCGAAAAATCGATACCGCCCATCGGTGGGATGAAACGACGGAACAGGTTGAGCCACGGACCGCACACGCTATCAAGCACCGCGGCAATATCCTGAAGCAAACCACCCTGCTTCATGGGAATCCACGTCATAAAGCAGTAGACGACAATGAGCGTGGAATAGAAGTTGAACAGCGTGTTGACCAGCTGGACGATAGTGTAGATGTTGATGGGAATCTCCTCGTCTTGTCTTTACTTAAGGTAGCCGTCGGCACGAAGCTTCTTGAGATCGGAATCTTTGACCTCGCAGCCGGCGGGCAGCACCATGAACACGCGGTCGCCCACCTCCTTGACCGTGGCACCCAGACCGCAGGCAAAGCCGTAAGAGAAGTCCAAGACGCGCTTAGCAACTTCGGTGCGTACGCCCACAAAAATCAGTGCGACAGGCTGCTTGGTGCGAACGCGGCGCACTACGGTCTCCACGTCGTCATAGCTCTCGGGGCGCAGGACATAGGCCGGCAGCTGCGGCGTGGCGTTGATGATGTTGCTCGCATAGGCCGAGGCATCGCTCGGTGCAGGCGCGGGCGCAGCGGCGGCACGGGCGCGGGTATTCTCGGCGTAGCTCGACGGCGTGTCATAGGCACCAGGACGATAACCGCTCGCAACGCTGTCCTGCGAGCGCGAAGGCGGGTTATACGTCGTGGCATGGCGGGAGTCATCGCCGACCAGCTGACCGGAGCGCGTATACACGGCAACCGACTCAGCTTCACCACGGCGCGTCTGACCAAGCAGGCCGTTGCTCGGCTCGTCTTGGGTGTAGAAGCCCTCGCCCGAAGCACCGCTGTAGCCGTTGCCCTGATAACCATCGTCATAGCCGTCATCGTAGCCGTAGTCGTCGTCCTGGCCATAACCCTGGTCGTAACCCTGCTGGCCGCCCAGGTGCATCTTATTTTTAATCTCGTCAAGGAAGCCCATGGTTGTGTCCTCTCGCGGTTTAGTGCAGGCGCCCCGATAATCAGTGCGCACTTCAGAGCCTTATTTTACTGCAAACTCCGGGCTAAATACTACCCTGCCCAGGCGAACGAGCGTAGAGCCCTCCTCAAGGGCAGGCTCAAAGTCCTCGCTCATGCCGCAGGAAAGCTCAGGCAGGTTCAAATCGGGATGCGCCGCCTCCAGCTCATCCCTCAGCTCACGAAGCCCCGCAAAGGTGCGGCGTGCCACATCCTTATTCCCCCGGGGCGCCATAGTCATAAGCCCCTGTACGCAAATTCCCTCAAGTTCCGCAAGCTCACCCGCGGCGGCGCGAATCTCATCGGGCGAAAAGCCTCCCTTCGACTCCTCACCACTCACATTGACCTCGATGAGCACACGCTGGGGACCGGCGAGCTCGCCTGCCTCAATCTTGCGGACAGCACGGCTCGAGATCGCCTGTGCCAGATGCAGCGAACCCACCGAGTGAATCAGCTCGGCTGAGCCCAGCACCGCATTGATCTTATTGGTCTGCAGGTTGCCGATCATATCGAAGCGCACCTCGGGCAGCTCCGGATGCTCCGCCAGACCCGTGAGCTTGCGAACCAGCTCCTGCGGGCGGTTCTCGGCAAAATGGCGATACCCCGCCTGGATGGCGGCAACGGTCTCATCGACACCAACGGTCTTGGACACGGCAATGAGGCGGGCGGCGTCGTGGGGGCGGCCCGCGTGATCGAGCGCCGCATAAAAACGTTCCAGAATCTGCTCGCGGCGAGCGCGCATCAAGTCCAAATAGTTATCCATTGCTAATCGCCTCCGCTGACAGCCAAACAAGTAGTCCCATGCTAACGCAAGAGCGCGGCCCCGCATGTGCAAGGCCGCGCTCACTTAGGTATTTACAATCTTTCGACGAACGGGGCTACTTACTCCTCGTCGTCCTCGCCATCGTCCTCGTCCTCAAGATGATCGAGCAGGTAGCGAAGACCCTCGCTGACCTCGTTGGCGGGCACCTTGGCAACGTAGCGCGCGTCGACGGCGGGCCTCATGATAACACCCTCGCCCGAAGGCACGCGCATGCTCTCGAGCTCATCCTCGTCCACACGGGCGATATCGCCGGCGTTCATACGCTGACCAGTCAACAGGAAGGTCAGACGGCAAGCGGCATCGATGGAAATGGAAGCGATGCGATCGAGGTAGCGCGAAACCATGATGGCGCGGCGCAGGTCGTCATAGTTGCTGTCGTCGTCCATAAAGTCGCCCGTATCCATACGGTTAAAGGTGCGGAAGAACTTCTCGTAGGCGGCGTGCACCGGCTCGTCCTCGACGGCCAGGTTGCAGATGACGGACATGTCATTGGTGACGAGCGCGGAAAGCGAAGAGCCCAGCACCTGGTAGACGGCCTCAGCCTCGGCCTCGACCGTACCGACAAGCTCCTTGGGCAGCGAGATGTCGGCCTTGATCATATGACGCGTGGCACGGCAGATCTGACGGACCTTATCGGTCATGCGCTGCAGGTTAAAGTCGACGTAGATGATCGTCTGAAGCAGGCGGAAGTCGGAGGCGACCGGTGACTGCGTGGCGATCAGGTTGTAGCAGACGGCCTCCAGGTTGGCGCAGCGCGCGTCAATCGAAAGCGTGCGCTTCTTGGTCTTGGTGGCGAGCTTGCGGTCGTCGGTCACATAGGCCTTCACGGCATCGTGGAGGGCCAGATCGACGGCCTCGTAGATGCTCAGCATCTCGTGACGGGCCTCGACGAGCTGACGGGAAAACAGTTTGCGCATGGTTCACTCCAATCAGTTGGGTGCGGTCATGCCGCCCGCACAGTGAATACGCACCGGACCAGGTCCGATCGGCTTGGGACTAGTCGCACCGATCAGCCAAAGCGGCCGGTGATATAGTCTTCCGTCCGCGAGTCCACCGGGCTGGTGAAGATCGCGTCGGTTTGACCATACTCGATGAGCGTGGCCGGCTCGCCGGCAACTTCCTGCAAGAAGAATGCGGTGTAGTCGCTGATACGAGCTGCCTGCTGCATTGAATGCGTGACGATGATGATCGTCATCTCGGGCGCCAGCTCGGCCATCAGATCCTCGACCTTAGAGACGGACGTGGGGTCGATGGCGGAGCAGGGCTCGTCCATCAGGAGAACATCGGGTTGCACCGCAAGCACGCGCGCGATGCACAGACGCTGCTGCTGACCGCCCGAGAGCGCCAAACCATCCTTGTTGAGCTGATTGGATACCTCTTTCCAGAGGTTGGCGCGCTTGAGCGATTCTTCCACGATGTCATCGAGGTCGCTTTTGCTAGTCACGCCCTGCAGACGAGGGCCAAAGGCGACATTCTCGTAGATGGATTTGGGAAACGGGTTGGGCTGCTGAAAGATCATGCCCACGCGACGACGGAGGTCGACCGGGTCGACGCCCTCGGCATAGATATCATTGCCGTCGAGCGTCATGGTGCCCTCGACGCGCGTACCCTCGATCAGATCATTCATGCGGTTGATGCAGCGCAAAAACGTCGACTTGCCGCAGCCCGAAGGGCCAATGAAGGAGGTGATGGCGTTTTTGGCGATGTTGAGGTCAAGCCCCGTCAGCGCATGAAAGTCACCGTACCAAAAGTTGAAATCCTTGGCCGTAATGGCCGCTTGCTCCAGCGTGGGAGCGGACTGATAAACGGACATGGGACTCCTTAACTAGCGACGCTTGCGCGACAGGAAGCGCGCAAACAGGTTGAAGGCCAGAATGATCACCATCAGCAAGAGCGCGGTGCCGTAGGCTGCGTTCATGTTGATGCCGTCGTTTGCAAGCAGGTACAGGTGAACCGTCATGGGGCGGCCGGAATCGAGCGGCGAAATAGGTAGATTGATGGCTTGGCCCATGGTGTAGAGCACCACCGCGGTCTCGCCAATGGCACGGCCGATGGCGAGGACGATGCCCGTGGCAATACGGCCAAAGGCAGAAGGAAGCACAATCTTGGAGACGACCTGCCACTTGGTGGCGCCCAGGCCGTACGCGCCCCAACGGATATAGCGCGGAACGGCGCGAATGGCCTCTTCGGTGGTGCGCATGACGATGGGAAGCATCAAGAGCGCGAGTGCCAGAGCGGCAGAGACCATCGAAAGGCCCAGGCCCATGGCCTCGACAAACAAGGCGTAACCAAACAGGCCCATAACGATGGAGGGCACCGAAGCCAAAGCGTCGGCAGCGTAGCGAATGAGCTCGACGACCTTGCCCTGCTTGGCGTACTCGGCCAGATAGACGGCTGCCAGCACAGCGATCGGCGTGCAGATAAGCATGGCGAGCGCCGTCACATAGACGGTCGAGACGATCGTGGGCCAAATTCCGCCCTCGGCGTTGACGCCCTGGGGCCAACCGAAGATAAAGTCGAGCGAGATATGCGGCAGGCCGTTAATGACCACGTAGGCGATGATAGCGACCAACACCAGCGTGGTGATGTATGCCGCGGCACGGAACACGCCAAGCATGATCTTGTTGGACAGGTCCTTGTTGATGCGGCCCTTCTTGCCGTGGGAAAGGGCACGCTTGATGCGCTCGCGCGACGAGGTCGTATCGACCGTCGTGTCAACGGAATCGGACATAGCCTACCCCCTCTTTTTCTTGGAAATCAGACGGACGACGCCCACCAGCGTGGCGGAGATGATAAACAGGACCACGCCCATGCCGAACAGCGCCGAGCGGTGCAGACCCGAGGAATAGCTCATGTCGAGCGCGATCTGGCTCGTGAGCGTCGAGATGGGGCTCGCAATGCTGTCGGGAATAACCGGGGCGTTACCCACAACCATGAGCACGGCCATGGTCTCGCCGATGGCACGGCCCATACCCAGCACGATCGCATCCACGATACCCAGCTTGGCGGCAGGTAGCACGACCTTATAGATGGTCTGCCACTTAGTAGCACCCATGGCATACGATGCCTCGCGAATACCCATGGGAATGGAATTGAGGGCATCGATGGTGAGCGTGGTGATGGTAGGGACGATCATGATGGCAAGCACGAACCACGCCGTGAGCGCACCAAAACCAAGACCACCGGTCAGTTGCGCGATAAACGGACGGATGATGATCATGCCAAAGAAGCCATAGATGATAGAAGGGATGCCGGCCAACAGGTCAACGGCAGGGCTGATGAGCTTGCGTACGCGCTTGCCGGCGATCTCGACCAGATACACGGCCGTGCCCACGCCCAGGGGCACACCCATGGCGAGCGCACCGACAGTCACCAGACCCGAGCCGGCAAGCAGCGACACGATGCCGTAGTGGCCCTCAGAGGGCGCCCACGTAAAGCTAAAGAAATCCGCCAGACCGATGTCGGTAAAGACGGGCAGCGCCGAGTACGTGGTAAAGACAAAAATCAGGATGACGGTAACAACCGCCAAGAACGCGCAGGCAAAGAAGATCCACTGCAGCGCCTTCTCCTTGATATAGGTGCTGCGCGATACGAGCGCCAGCTCGCGCTTCTTGGGCGCCTGAGCATTCTGCTCAGTCTGGGAGTTTTCCTGTGCTTCCATGCTACTCACTCCCCTTCTCGTCGTTGGTGACGGGAATAAAGCCCGCCTCGCGAATCTGCTTGTCCATCTTTTCGGACGTCACGTAGTCGATGTAATCTTGCGCCTGCTGCGAAGGCGCACCCTTCACAAAGAAGTAAAGGTCGCGCGAGATGGGATAGCCGCCGCTCGCGACCGTCTTCTCGGACGCCTCAACATGATTGACCGAGACAGCCTTGACCGAGGTCTTGGCGTTGAGGCTATCGACGAAGCCCAGCGAAATGTAGCCGATGGCACCGCGCGAACGAGATACCACGTCGCGCACCTGGCCCGTGCCCGAAAGAACGGCGGACCGGCGATCGAACGGGGTGCCGTCCATCACGATGGTGCGGAAGGCCTCACGCGTGCCGGACGCCTCGTCTCGGTTGATAACCTGAATCTTCAGGTCCTCGCCACCGACCTCTTTCCAATTAGTAATCTTGCCGGCATAGATATCGCGGAGCTGCTCGGTCGAGAGGTTATCGACCGGGTTATCGTCGTTCACGATGACCGCGATACCGTCGTGGGCAATGACGATGGGAGTCAGGCCCAGATCCTGTTCGTCGGCATTGAGTCCACGGGAGGAGCTGGCGATATCGGCCGTGCCAGCGCTGACGGCTTCGATGCCAGCGGAAGAGCCCAAACCGGAAACGAGCACGTCGATGCCGGTCTCCTCCTTAAAGCCCTCTGCCGCAATCTCGGCGATAGGAAGGCAGGTCGTGGAGCCGGCCACGGTAATGGAAGAGGTAGAAGATCCCGAAGAACAGGCGCACAGCGTAAGCGTAAGCACAGCGGCGCTCAGGACCGATACGATCTTTCTCATAGCATCACGCCGATCGCAGCATGGCGCCCACAGGTGCCGTCCTCGTTACGGTAGGAATAAAAGCGGTCGTTCTGACGCACAGTCGAAAGCTGGGTATCCACGATATTATCCGCGTCCACACCGGCATCTACCAGTGCCTCACAAATGGCAGCGGAAAGATCGAGCATGCGAGAGGCACTCGCATCGATGCAAGAGAACTCGACGGCAAAGCGATCCATGAGTTCCTGGGATACCTCATATTCGTCAGCCAAGATATGGGGGCCGATATAGGCGGAAACGTCGCTCGCATCGCAGCCGGCAGCATCGCAAAGCGCCTGGCACGCCTTGGCGGAAATACGTGCAATCGTGCCCTTCCAACCGGAGTGCACCACGGCAAATCCGCCGGGGGCTACCAGCACCACGGGAACGCAGTCGGCAAAGCAGAGCAGCACGGGCACGTCATGGGCCGTACAGACGATGGCATCGCAGCCCTCGGCAATCTGCTCGCGAACAGCCTCAAGATCGTCGGCGCCGTTCGAAGTCACCGTAACGATATGGTCACCATGTACCTGATTGGGCACGAGCAGATTATGCTCGCACTCAGTGGCGCCCATAGCTTCGAGCGCTCGACGACGATTTTCTTGAACAGCAAAGGGGTCATCGCCTACATGCGAGCCCAAGTTGAGCGAGGAGTACGCATCTTCAGAAACGCCACCGGTGCGCTCGGTAAAGGCAAAGCGGACATCGGATGTCGCGCCCTCCACCAACGTAACTCCATCATGGTCGACACGCGAAACGTTGTCCGCACGTGCTGCCATACTAAAGCCTCCTAATAACACAAGTACCGCGGCGTCGCCGCGCAGTCCGCGTTTATACGGCTGTCATACTTCCTTAAAAGGATACCCGCAGCGGTAGGGACCAAACGTAAAGGGAACGTAAGGAGATTGGAGGCTTTCGTTTACAAACGGGAAACAAAACGGGGTGCATCCAAATGGACACACCCCGTACAGGTCGTTGAGAAAAACGAACTAGAAGCTACCGCGCTTCAGGAAGTCGGGAAGCTCGAACTGGTCGTTGCCAAAGTTGGGCAGCTCGGTACCACCGACGTTGCGGGTCGGAGCGGCCTGAGCCGGGCTGGCAGCCGGAGCGGTGCGCTGCGGCTCAGCGGAGGCAGCGGCCTTGCTCTGAGACTGCTGAGCAGCAAAGAGCTCGTCCTGACGGTTGACGTTGGAATCGGAGAAGCCCGTAGCGATGACGGTGATACGCACCTGATCGCCCAGGGACTCGTCGACAACGGTACCGAAGATGATGTTCGCCTCGGGGTCGACGGCGTTGGCGACAACGTCGGCGGCGTCGCTGATCTCCTGGATGCCCAGGTCCTTGGAACCAGCGATGGAGAGCAGCACGCGCGTGGCACCATCGATGGAGCTCTCGAGCAGCGGGCTGGAGATGGCCTGCTGGGCAGCGTCGACGGCACGAGTATCCCCAGAAGAGGTACCGATACCCATCATGGCGGTACCGGCCTGCTTCATGATGGTCTTAACATCGGCGAAGTCCAGGTTGATGATACCGGGGACGGTGATGAGGTCGGTGATGCCCTGGGTGCCCTGGGAAAGGACGCCATCGGCAATCGCGAAGGCCTCGAGCATGGTGGTCTTCTTCTCGGCGATGTCGAGCAGCTTATCGTTAGGGATGACGATCATAGTGTCGACGCAATCGGAGAGGGTCTTGATGCCCTCCTCGGCGCTCTTCTTGCGCTTGCGGCCCTCGAAGGTGAAGGGCTTGGTCACGACGGCGACGGTCAGTGCGCCGACCTCGTTCATCGCGATATCGGCAACGATGGGAGCAGCGCCGGTACCGGTGCCACCGCCCTCACCGCAGGTGATAAACACCATGTCGGCGCCAGCGAGCGCCTCGGCAATGTCGTCGCGGGACTCATCGGCAGCCTTGCGGCCAACCTCGGGGTTGGCGCCGGCGCCCAGGCCGCGGGTAAGGTCGGTGCCGATGTGCACCTTGATATCGGCATCAGAGATCGCGAGTGCCTGAGCATCGGTGTTGATGGCAACAAACTCGACGCCGCGGATGCCCTCTTCGATCATTCGATTGACCGCGTTGGTACCGCCGCCGCCGACGCCGACCACCTTAATGACGGCAAGGTAGTTGTTGATCTCTGTCTCGTGCATGTCGGTCCTCCGAACAAAGGTTATAGCCATAGCATGGGTCGACCCCTGCGCACATTAACCTTCAGGTTGAAAGTAAATGCAAAGGTAAACCGTATTATGTTTGCACATTATGAACGTATCAGTCAAATAATTGACCGTGAAAACCAAACAAACCAGATAAACGGCGTGGTATGGCCCCTCAACAAAGCATCAACCAGCGCTACGAGGTCGGAGCATTCCTAAATGTGTAGTTGCCCGGAGAGCGCACATTGATATACGTTACGCCCTCTACCTGCGAAAGCAACTTGGTGACTACGCGTTCCTTCTTGGCGATATCGTCCGAATCGCCCAGCGACACCTCAATGCCGTTATTGAGGTTTGCCGAGATGGCTTCGACCGAAGGCGTGGAAATATCCTTGACTTGTCCCAAGAACTCGCTCGAAAAACCACGCACATAATCCAGGCCGGCCTTAACGGCTTTGGAGTTCACCGCCTGGCCGGAAACCGGAGCGACATCCGCCGAGACATCAGTCAACAACACCGCGCCATAATGCTTGGCGAGCGCCAGCGCGGCATCGATTCCGGTCAAGGTATTTGAGCCCTGCCCTGTCGTGATGACGTTGCCCTGGTCGTCCACTTCGACCGACGTCGACAGCGGGGCGATCCAGGTGTCATCATCTCCGATAGCCCAGGCAAGGTCGTCGGAGCTGATATACGCAATGGCGATAACCTTACGCTCCGTCGGCGTGATGATAAGCGTATGGGGAAACTGGCGCTGGACATCCACGCCCGAGACCCACGGGTTCTGCTTGAGATCCTCGGTAATCTGGTCGGGATCGACGTTAAAAAGCGACGTTCCCTCGGGCAAGTCGATCAGCTGGATAGCATCGTGCTTCGTCACATGCTCGCTGCCTTGAATCTGAATATCAGTGGCAGTAAACAATCCAGAGTTGATCACCACGATGGCAACGACGACGAGCACGGCCAAGACGGCCAGAACGCCGCCCACGATTTTGCCTTTGCCGGTAACGACAGAAGCGGCGTCTGATGTTTTATTTGCCATCGCTCCAAGTGAAGATAACGAGTTGAAACCTTTTTTACTCGAAGGCTTCTTGGCGGTAGCCGGCACCGATGTCAGCGAGCGCGGTTTCGATGCGCCCAGCGTGCGACCTGGACGCGCCGCTTTAGTTCCCGTCGAGGGCTTGGGAGTTGCCATGGGACGGGCAGGCTTGGCGCCCATAACAGGCTTTGACGTCACCGAGGGACGCGAGGACTTTTTTGCGGCCGGACGATTACCGAGCTGCGAGCCGACGACCGGTCGACTGGTCTGTCGAGCATGCCCGACAGACTTAGAGTGCGCGACAGTATTGCGTTGAGGTTTGGCAGGCGCGCCGGAACGCCCTCCGGCGCGGCGGAAGGTGGGTTTCGATGCTCTAGAAGCCGAGGAATTTAACTTCCGGTCTGAGCTCGATGCCATACGCCTCCCTCACCTTTCCGTGCACATGTCTGATAACCGCGGCAACGTCATCGGCCGAGGCAGTTCCGTTATTAACGATAAAATTAGCGTGAACGGGCGAAACTTCCGCGCCGCCAATCGAAAAACCCTTTAATCCACAATCCTCGATAAGCTTGCCCACACTCGCATCGGGCGGATTGCGAAAGACCGACCCGCAGGATGCGCGACCCATGGGCTGCGTACGCTTGCGCCTCGTAAGGTACCGCTCCATGCGCTCGCGAATGTCGGCCTTGGGCGCCGGTTTAAGCTTGAGCACGCATTCGAGGATGATCTCATTGCGGGGAAGGCTACATTCGCGGTAGCCCCAAGTGATCTCGGACCCCGCATAATGCTTGATACCGGATGCCGGGTCAAACGTTACGACATCCTCAACCAGTGAGCCAATCCACTCGGTCCGTGTGCCGGCATTCATAGAAATCGCACCGCCGACCGAACCAGGGATGCCAACGGCAAACTCAAGGCCCGAAAGGCTACGCGACAGGGCATCGTTGACCAAGCGCGCAAACATCACGCCCGCACCGACCGTCAGCGTACAACCGTCATCGGCAACAACCGTGCGCTGAAACTCACGTCCGAGCGAAATGACGGCACCGCGATAACCGCCATCGGCAACCAGCAGATTGGAGCCCTTGCCGATGATGACCCACGGCACCTGCTCGCGATCGAGCACCGCCACGGCGCGACGGAGGGCATGATAGCTATGGCACGTCACAAAGAGGTCGGCCTTGCCGCCGATACGATAGCTCGTATGACGCGCAAGGCGCTCGTCCTCGATCACATCCGTGTCGATCATGCCCGAGAGCGCCATGACGGCGTTAAACAGACCCATTAGACTTAAGCGTCTTTCTTGGCAGTCAGATACTCAATGAACTCGGGGCCGACGGTCGTAACGTCGCCGGCACCCATGGTGAGCAGCAGGTCGCCCTCGCCCACCATCTGCTCGAGCTCCTGATTGAGCTCAAGACGGCTGGAGCAGTACACGACCTCCTTGCCAGGATGCTTGGCGCGCACGGTATCGGCGAGCATCTTAGAGGTGACACCCGGAATGGGCATTTCGCCAGCCGAGAACACATCAATCAGCAGCAGTTTATCGGCATTGGCAAATGCATCGGCAAAGTCGTCGCACAGGGCCTGCAGGCGCGAATAGCGGTGCGGCTGGAACACGACGTCGACGTGCTTGTAACCCAGCGACGAAGCGGCAGCAAGCGTCGCCTTGATCTCGGTGGGGTGATGGCCGTAATCATCGACCACGGTGATGCCATCGATATCGCCCACGTGGGTAAAGCGACGGCGGACGCCTTCAAAGCTCGAGAGCGCCTTGGCGGCGGCGTCGATGTCAAGGCCCAGGACATGGGCGACGGTGAGCACGGCCGTGGCGTTGAGCATGTTGTGGCGACCGGGATTGCTCTTGATCTCCACAGCGTGCTCAGTGCCGTCCTCAAAGCGAACGATAAAGTCACTCTGGATGCCCTTGACATCCGGGTGCATGCAGACGATGTCGTTGCTCTCGGCAAAGCCGTAGGAAAGCACGTGACGGCCCGTCGACTTGGCGAGCTCGACCAGATGCGGGTCCTCACCGCAGACGATGACGGTGCCGTCCTCGCCCACCAGGCTCATGAATTTGGCGAAAGTTGCCTCGATCTCCTCGATACCCGAGTAGTGATCGAGGTGGTCGGCCTCGACGTTGGTCACAATGACTACGTTGGGGTTCAGGAACAGGAAGGAGCTGTCGGACTCGTCGGCCTCGGCGACAAAGTAGTCGCCCGAGCCGTTCTTGCCGTTCGTGTCATAGCCCTCGACGATGCCACCGATCAAGAAGCTCGGATCCAGACCCATGCGGTCGAGCATGGTGGCGCACATCGAAGACGTGGTGGTCTTGCCATGCGTGCCGGCAACAGCGACGGTGGTGTACCCGTGGCCCAATGCAGAGAGCATCTTGGCACGGGGCCACACAGGAATGCCCAGCTCGCGAGCGCGCACAAGCTCAGGGTTGGACTCCGGAATAGCGGTGGAGACAACAACCACGTCGGGCTTGACCTCGTCGATCGTGGCGGCCTCATGGCCCACATGCACCTTCACACCAGCGCGGGTAAGCTGGCGGATATAACGTGACGTCTTAAGGTCGGAGCCGGTAACGGCATAACCGCGCTCGTGCAGAACGAGGGCGATGCCGCTCATGCCGGCGCCGCCGATACCGATAAAGTGGGCGCTCTTAAACTCGGGCGCGGAGGTTGCAGTCTGGGAATCAGCCATGTGCTCGTGTACTCCTTGCGTAAACACTGCCTGTAACCCGTTAACTGTACCGCACCTACCGCATCAGCGCGAGGGCGACCGACGATATCCCGTCTAACTAACGCAAACCCTCTACCGCATCCGCCAGAAGAGCGGCGGCCCTATCCTGAGCCAGACCACGTGCCGCCTGACGCATGGCGTCGCGCGCCGCCGCGTCATCGACCAAGTGCAGCAGCTCATCGGAAAAGGCAGAACCATCGATATCGGCATCGGCGCAGAGCACACCGGCCCCGGCGTCGACCAGATAACGGGCATTGGTGGTTTGGTGGTCGGCCGTCGCATGCGGATACGGCACGAGCACCGAGGGCACGGCGAGCGCAGCGATCTCGGCCACGCTCGATGCGCCCGAACGCGAGAGCACCAAATCGGCAGCAGCCAGCATATCGCCCATGTTGTCGATGTAAGGCTGGACGCGGTAACGCTTTGCCTCCTCGGGCGTCAGCGCTAAAGCGCACTCGGTGTCCTCAAAGCCATCGGCACCCGTCGAATGCAACACATAGAGGTTCTTGCGCGAAAGCAGCTCGTTTTTGAGCGAAACCACGCGCTCGTTGAGGTGCTGGGCGCCGAGTGAACCGCCAAAGACGAGCAGCAGCGTAGCGTCCTCGGGAACGCCAAGTGCCTTGCGGCCGCGAGCGCGATCGCCCTCGATCACCGAGCGACGTACGGGGTTGCCGGTCATGAGTACATGGTCAGGGTCACCTTCGCGCTCAAAGACCGAGCGCGCTGCCGGCACCGAGATGCACACGCGGGCGGCATGGGAGTTCATCATCTTGTTGGCCAGGCCCGGAACAGAGTTCTGCTCATGCAGCAGATACGGAACGCCCGCGCCCTTGCACCACCCCAGCAGCGGAACCTCGACATAGGCACCAAAACCGATGGCGGCATCGGGCTTGCCGACCTTTGAGAAATGACTGGCGAGCGCACGCTTGGCCTTGTTGACACGCCATAGCGAGGTCAGCGCCGTCCAAGGACGGGAGCGGTCGAAGCCCGTGACCGTAATGGGCACAAAATCAAACCCAGCCTCAGGGACCAGACGACCCTCGAGCTTGCGCGACTGGCCCACGAACACAACGTGGTGGCCACGATCACGCAGCTCTTCGGCCAAGGCGAGCGCGGGGTTGATGTGTCCTGCCGTACCGCCGGCTGCAATAGCAACGGTCATCTTATCGGTCATGGTAGTCCCTTCGTACACGCGGTCCCTGGTCGTCGGTGCGCAAGCGCGCCGACGGGTCCGAGTTCAAATCGATTCGATTATATCCGCCGCCCGCGTTGCGAGGGCTGGGGCGCTGCGGACGATCTTGCGGAGCCGTTCGCGGGCGTGGACGAGCTGCCGGCTCGGATGCAGAACCATCCAGAACGGTAAAGCCGCTACGCGTAGATCGCTCGCCGCGCACGTGGGGCACGCCGGCGGTGCTCTCATCCATAACGGCAAAGCTCTCGCGGCGACGGTCGTACTCATCGCGGCGGGCGCTCTCGTACGAAACGCGCAGGATCAACCCGGCAAGCATGAGCGACACAATAATCGACGAACCGCCGTAGCTAATAAACGGCAACGGTTTGCCCGTCATGGGAAATACGTTGAGGATGCCCAGCGCGTTAATCAAAAACTGCACCGCGAGAATGACTGCGGAGCCAGACGCCATGAGCGCGCCCCGACGATCGGTCGCCTGCTCGGCAATGCGAAACGCCGAGTAGATCAGCATCGCAAACACCAAGAAGAACAGCACGGTTCCGACAAAACCGACTTCCTCGCCAATGATGGCCAGGATGTAGTCGTTGTGCGCCTCGGGCAGATACGAGTACTTCATGGTTGAGTTGCCGATGCCACGGCCGAACAGACCGCCCGAGGCAAAGGCCATGATGGCAAGCGTGGCCTGATAGCCGTCACCATACTCGTCGGCCCAAGGGTTCAAGGCAACCTGAATACGCACCATACGGTACGGCTCTGCGACAAGCGCAATCACGATCACGAGAATGCCGAAGATTAGCACGCCGATGATAAATCTGGGGTCGAGACCTGCAAACAACGCCATGCACATGAGGGTCAACAGGATGATCAGAACGGTACCGAAATCGGGCTGGATAAAGATCAGAAAGAGCGAAATGCCCAGGTAGATGCCCATCTTGCGAAGGAATTCGTTGATGTTGCCACCGGGCGAAAAGAAACGATCAAGCATGATGGCCGAATACGCAATGGCAAATGGCTTTAAAAACTCGGAAGGCTGGAACTGAATGCCGGCGATGTTGAGCCAGCGCGTGGCGCCACGGCTGCCGCTGCCCACCAAGAACACCAGCAGAAGCAAGAACATCATGCCGATAAGGAAGATCCTAAGCACATCCTCCCCAAACCAGCTGTCCGGCAAAACGCGCACGATGGCAATCAGCGCCAGAACACCGACCACGGCAAACGCGGCCTGTCGACCCAGGAAAAACGTCGCCGAGCCATTCTCGTGCAGCGCCTCGACCGAAGACGCCGAGTACACCATCAGCAGACCAAAGCACACCAAAGTAAACAGGCAGGCCATAAATATCAAACGGGGGCGCATGATGCGGGCGGGAACGCCGGCAATATAGCGTTCGCTAAACGACTGCCCGCCGCGACCGGAACGCGGTGTGCTACGCCGCGAGGAAGCACGGTCCGAGTCGGGCCTCCTCATACCTTGTCGGGGGCTCTCCTCTCTCACCGGCAACCCCTATTCCATTTGCGATTTCGCTGCAGCGGCAAGCTGGGCCACATAGTCCTTAAACACGCGGCCGCGCTCCTCATAGCCCGAGAACTCATCGAACGAAGAGCACGCAGGAGAAAGTAAGATCACGTCGCCACGGCTCGACAGCGAACGGGCAACGTCCACGGCATCGCGTAGGTCATCCGCCTGGGCGATATCCACATCGCCATCGACATCGGCCTCGTCCATAGCGGCGGTGAAGCGCTCGCGCGCATCGCCAAAGCAGACAACCGAGCGCACGTTATCCATAACAACGCGCGCGAAGTCCGTGAGCGGCGTGCCCTTATCGTGGCCTCCGAGCAGCAAGATCACGTCGTCATCGGGAAATGCCGTCAGTGCCTTCTCGACCGCGTCGGTGTTGGTCGCCTTGGAATCGTTGACGTAGCGCACTCCGTCAATCTCGCCGCACGGCTCCACGCGGTGCTCGAGCGGCTGGAACGAGGCCAGACCGCGGCGGACACCATCGACATCGGCACCGACTGCCAGGGCAACCGTGGCAGCGCACAGGGCATTGATAACATTGTGATGGCCCGAGATCTTGAGTTCGGATGTAGCGATGAGCGGGGTCTCGACGCCCTTCAGGCGCACGATCATCTTGCCATCGCGCACAAAGGCGACATCCTCACCCTTTGGCTCGTCAAAGGCAACCTTGCAGATGCGACGACCCGGCGTGTAGATGTACTCATCGAACTCGTGAATGCCGGCGTCTTCGACGTCGACAACCACCAGATCGTCATCGACCATATTGTCAAACAGTTTGATCTTGGCAAGCGCATAGTTCTTATGGCTCTTATGCCAGCCCAAGTGGTCGGGAGTGATGTTGAGCAGCACCGCCACACGAGGGTGGAGCTCGGTGGTCGTAGCAATCTGATAGCTCGAGAGCTCAGCCACAAACCACTCGTTGTGGGCTCGGCCGTCAATCTCGTTGACCGGCGGCTCGCCGATGTTGCCGACAGCTACGCTGGCCTCGCCGGCAGCCTTGAGCAGATAATCAGTCAACGACGTGGTGGTCGTCTTGCCGTTGGTACCCGTGATGGCAATCCAATTATCGGGCGACAGGCGATAGGCAAACTCGGGCTCACCCATAATCTGGGCGGCATGCTCGCGCCCGGCCTTAAAGAAGCCCGAGAACTCCGAGATGCCCGGGCACGTCACGCATACGTCATAGGCGCCCTCGACCTGTTCGGTCCCATAGACAAACGACGCACCAGCAGCCTCGAGCGCACGCGTGGCGTCATTGGGCTCAGAGGTGCCGCCGCCATACACGGTAACGGCGCTTACGCGCTCGGGATGTGCCAGCGCCCAGCGGGCGACATCGAGACCGGATTTGCCCTGACCCAAAACGAGCAGGCTAAAGACATCAGCAAGAGGCATGAAAGACCACTATCCCAACTGGAAGAACAAAGCAAGGCCAACGGCACCAAAGGCCGCAGCGATAATCCAAAAACGGATGACGACCTTGGTCTCGGCCCAGCCCTTCTTTTCGAAATGATGATGGATGGGCGCCATAAGGAAGACGCGCTTGTGCGTAAAGTGGAAGTAGACAACCTGAATCATGACCGACAGGGTCTCAACGATAAACAGGCCGCCGATGATGAGGGAGACGACCTCGGTGTTGGTCATGATGGACGTGCAGGCAAACGCGGCGCCCAGGGCAAGCGAGCCGGTATCGCCCATAAAGATGCTCGCCGGATAGCAGTTGAACCACAGAAAGCCCAAGCAGGCACCGGCACACGCGGTGCAGAAGATGGACAGGTTCACGTCTCCGTGCAAAAACGCCATGGCAGCCATGGCGAGCATGGCAATCATGGAGGTGCCGCCAGCAAGACCGTCAAGGCCATCAGTCAGGTTCACGGCATTAGAAAGACCGGCGATCATCAGCCAGCAAAAGACAATGTAGAGCCACGGGAACGAAAGGCCGCAGATAGTGGTCGAAAGAACACCGAGGTCAATCGTCAGGCCGCCGGGAAAACGAATCTCGGGGGCGACGCCGCACCAGTTAACGGCAAGTACCGTAAAGGTGACACAGATAATGGTTAGACCGATCATCTTGGCATGGGGCGTCAGACCGAGCGAGCGCCCATGCGTAACGGAGGTCAGGTCGTCAATCAGGCCCAGCACGCCGGTCGCCAGCGTGGCGAGCAGCACGAGCACGAGCTCGGTGGTGAGCTTGCCCATCAGCAGGCAGGTCAGCGAGATCGCGACGAGGATGACAACGCCACCCATGGTGGGCGTTCCCTGCTTAACCAAATGACGCTTGGGGCCGTCGGCACGAACCTGCTGGCCGATACCCTCGACCTTAAGCAGCTTGATCCACCACGGCATGAGCAGCAGCGCAATGGCAGCGGCGATGCCAAGCCCCAAAAAAGCCTGATACGTTGGATACGAGGGATTGCCGAACATGGGCTAGCACACACCTTCCACAAAGCGGTCGAGCTCAACAAAGCGGGAACCCTTGACCAGTACAACATCATGTTTTTCAAGCGCGCCGCCCATGCGGTCGAGCACCTGCTGATAATCGGAGAACACCTGGATGCGGTCCTCGTCCATACCCATCATGCGCGCGGCATCGGCCATAAGTTGGGCCAGCTCACCACCCACGCACGCCAGCATGTCGAGCTTCTTGGCGGCGGCATAGGCGCCTACGAGCTCATGCATGCGAGGAGCCTCATCGCCCATCTCGCCCATCTCGCCCAGGATCGCCATGCGAGACCCCCTGCACGAAAGCGAGCACAGTAGATCGAGACCAGCAGCCATGGATTCGGCGCTGGCGTTATAGGAATCGTCAATGACGCGGGCACCGCTCTTGGCGCGCTTGATCTCCTGGCGGTGACCGGTAATCGTGAGGCCCCTAAAGGCAGCATCGATCTGCTCGGGCGTCACGCCCAGGCGATAGGCAACCGCGGCGGCCTTAACGGCATTTGGAACGGACTGCACGCCGGGGATAGCAAGCATGGTATCGATTGTCTCGCCCTGACCAAAATCGAGCGTAAAGACCGGACGGCCCTCGTCATCAACACGAACTTCGCGGGCGCGGACCTCATCATCGTCCGAGACGCCGGCCAGCATCACATCGATACCAGCAGGCTGGGCGAACGTATCGCGAATGAACGGCGTAAAGTCGTCCTCACCGCCCAAAACCAGCAGCGGCAAGAAGTCGCCGGCGGCGCACATACCCTGGACAATCTCGGCCTTAGCGCGGGCGATGTTCTCGCGGCTGCCCAAAATGCCGATATGAGAGGTGCCGATCTTGCTCACGATGGCAAGGTTGGGATTGGCGGACTGGGACAGGCGCTCAATCTCGTGGAAATGGTTCATGCCCATCTCGAGCACCAGGACCTCGGTATCGGCCGGAGCGGAAAGCACCGTGAGCGGCATGCCGATCAGGTTATTGAAATTGCCCTTGGTGGCCCAGACACGATAGCGCTTGGCGAGCACAGCGGCGAGCACGTCCTTGGTCGTCGTCTTGCCGATGGAACCGGTAATACCAACGACCAGGCAGCCAAGCTCCAGACGGTACGCGTGCGCCAAACGCAGCAGAAACTCCTCGGGATCATCGGTCAGCAGGATGGCGCATCCCTTGTCCTGCGCCAGCGAGACCAGCTCGGCCTCGGGCTCACGCGTCATTACGACGGCGCCGGCACCCGACTGGACGGCACGGGAAGCAAAATCATTGCCGTCGACGTTTTCACCGGGAAAGGCGACGAAAATCGTCCCTTCCTCGACCTGACGCGAGTCGATAACGCACCCGCGGCAAACCCGATCGGCTTCTCCCGTCACGGTTCGGGCCCCTGTTGCGGCCGCGAGGTTGTTGACGGCGATCTCTATCATTGCAGCTCCCCTGTAAACCTAATAATGCTATCGGCGTATTGTATCCCAGCGCCGCGCATGCGTGGTGCAGGGCATGTGAACACCCCTCATATGGGACAACAAACCACGCCCCAAAGATTGTAACCCCCTACCTCGTGTGCGGGATACCCAGCACGTCGAGCGCGTTGGCCATAATGGACTGGAACGGCACTGCAGCGGCATCTGAGCCGCTCGGCGTTCCGTCGAGCGTGATATAGCACAGCACCTTGGGCGATTGTGCCGGTGCAAAGCCCATAAAGGACGACATGTAGTTCTCCTTGAGGTAGCCGCCGTTCTCGTCGGCTCGTTCGGCCGTACCGGTCTTACCCGCCACGTCATAGCCGTCGACCGCGCCGCCAACGCCCGTTCCCTCGGACACGACCGTCTGCATGCACGATGTCACCTGGGATGCAGCATCCTCAGAAATCGCGCGCTCGCCCTCGCCCCAGTCCTTCTCGTCGCCTTTGCTGGACTTATAGAAGTGCGGGGTCATCATCACGCCGCCGTTGGCGATGCCGCCCACGGCACGTGCGATCTCAATCGGAGAGACAGACAACGCCTGTCCAAAGCTCATCGAGCCAAGCGTGGCGCCGTCATACTGGTCACGCTCCTTGACGATGCCCAGGCTCTCGCCCGGAAAATCGACACCAGAGCTGTGGCCTATGCCCCACTTGTCCACATAGGCGGCAAAGTCGTCGGCACCGATCTTGCGCCCCACCAGAACAAAGCCCACGTTGGACGAACGGCGCATCATCTCGCGCACATCCATGGTCATGGCATAATCGCGCTTGTCGGCATCGGTGACGGTATCGTCGCCCACCTTGATGCTCGCCGGCACCTCAAACGACGTACTCGATCGCACGACGCCCAAGTCGAAGCCGGCGCCCGCCACGAGCGTCTTAAAGACCGAGCCGGGCTCGTAGGCGTCGGTGACCAGGCGCAGGTTCATATCCTCGGTCTTGGCGTTCTCCAGATCGGTCTGGTCGTAGGTCGGGTACGAGCAGGCTGCCAAAATCTCGCCCGTCGTGGGATCGGTGACCAGCGCCGAGCCGTTCTTGGCCTTAGTCTTCTCAACTGCCTCTGCCAGGGCATCCTCGGCCGCTCGCTGGATATTGACGTCGAGCGTCGTCACGATATCAACGCCGTCGACCGCAGCCACCTTTTTATAGGCACCGCCCGCGATATAGCTGCCGTCCCTCGCGCGCTCGCGCACAAGAGAACCGTTCGTGCCGGTCAGAAGCTTGTTGTATTGCTTTTCGAGACCCGTCAAGCCGTCGTTGTCTACATTCACTACACCCAGCACCTGCGATGCCAGATTGCCGTATGGATATACGCGCTTCATGGCCTGCTCAAAAAGCACGCCGGGCAGGTTCTTCTTCTCCAGCGCCGCAGCATCGTCTTCGTCCACCTGGCGCTTGATATACACCCAGGTGCCATCGGACTCGACGAGCTTGCGGCAGGTCTTTTTATCGATTCCAGTTGCCTTGACCAGCGCCGACACCGTCTTGTCGACATCCTCGACAAGCTGCGGGTTCACGGCGATGTTGCGACATTCGACCGACGACGCCAGCACGTTACCGTTGCGGTCGTAGATGGTGCCACGTTTGGCATAGAGGGTCTGCGCAAGCAGGCGGCGCGCATCGGCACGCTCGCGCAGTTTATCGGCTTCGACAATTTGATAGTCGGCAAGGCGAAAGACGCCCAAGCCCAAGGCAAGCCCAATGAATCCCATGACGGCTTTGCGGCGAGGCAGAGGCGCGCCTGTGAGCCATTCGGTCGACGAACTCTTGCGCGACCTGGTGTTATGCACTTGAGGGCCGCCCGAGCCGCGAAGTCGCGACGCCGGGTCGTTGCCACGGGACTGCCCGGCGTTGTAAGATTGCCGACCCGTTCCTTGATAACCAGAACGTCCCCGCGACGAGGGACGTCCAGAACCGCGGCCCCCATCGGAACCGCGGCGATAGTCATTTGTCATACTCAGCTACCGTCTTGCTACTGAGCGGTCGCGGTCGCGTTAGCGCCCGCGGCTGCATCCTGCGAAAAGTCAAGTGTAACGCTCTCGCTGGGCTCCACCATGCCATAAGCGCCCGCAAGGTCGCGGATGCGCGTGTCGGCGCCATAGACAGAATGCATGACCTCTAGGTCGGAGCTCTCATCGGTCGCCTTTTCGAGCGTGTTGGTAAGCTCGGCGTTGCCGTTGAGCACCTGGGCCGTAATGCCGGCGAGCGCCACGCGGGCGACACCGATCGTCATGAAGATGGCCGCAATGATGCAAAACGTTTTAAGAACGCTCATGAAAACCGGGCTTACCGCCTGGTTTGCCTGACGGCCCGCGCCCGTGTAGACATCAAAGCGCGGCGTGCGCTGCTCACGGGGAGCAACGGAGGCCTGCGGCGTCTCACGATAGGCGGGCATGGCGTTCATATCATAGGCGAGTGCTGCGCTTGAAGTGTTGTAGCCCATGATATGCCGCCTCCCATCCCGAGTACGTTGGTAGTGTGTTTAAGCTTCGTTTATGGTGCGAGCGGGAGGTCCAATATCGCACGGTCGCGCCTACAGACGCTGCGCCACGCGGATTTTGGCTGATCTCGCCCGAGGGTTGCGCTCAACCTCATCAGGCTGGGCAACCAAGGGTTTGCGGGTGATGACCTTGAGTATCGGCACGTTGCCGCACACGCACACCGGAATCTCCGGCGGACACGTGCACCCCTGGCTCATCTCCTTAAAGTGGTTCTTTACGATACGGTCCTCGAGCGAGTGATACGAGATGACGCAGATACGTCCGCCCGGGTTGAGCCACCTGGTGGCGGCATCAAGCCCTCGTTCGAGCACATCGAGCTCGTGATTGACCTCGATGCGAATGGCCTGGAAACTTTTCTTGGCCGGGTGTCCGCCATGCCGACGAGCGGCAGCCGGGATACCCGCCTTGATGATCTCGACAAATTGGCCGGTGGTTTCGATCGGTTCTTGCTCGCGGCGGCGCACGATCTCGCGCGCGATCTGCGAGGCGAACTTCTCTTCGCCGTAGACGCGTAGAATCCGGGCGAGGTCGTGTTCGTTATAGGTGTTGATGACCTCAGCTGCGTTTAAGGTGTTATTACCCGGATCCATCCGCATGTCCAATGGGGCGTCCTCGTTATACGAAAAGCCCCTGCCAGGGATATCGAGTTGCGGTGACGAAACGCCCAAATCGAACAGGAAGCCATCGACCCCGGGCACCTCGGCCGAGCAAAGCAGCTCGTCCAAGTCGCCGAAGTTGCCCTTCAGCAGCTGGTGCGGAACGCCGGGAACCTCGCGGTCCAGACGGGCGCCAGCGGCCTCGAGGGCCATGTCGTCTTGATCGACGCCGAGCAAAAGGCCCGTCTCCCCCACCTGCGCGGCCATCTTTACCGAATGGCCGGCACCGCCAAGGGTGCAATCGCAGACAACGGAGCCGCTCTTGAGCTGCAGCGACTCAAGCACTTCGCCGAGCATGACAGGTTCATGCCGATATTCTTGTGTCAAGATCCCACGCTCCATCCGTTACCCGTGCCTTGCCCTTACGAGAAGAAGAGGTCCAGCAGGGCCTCATCGTCATCGTCCTCATCGGCCGCGGCGCGATCCCAAACCTCAAGGTGGTCGTAGTTGCCCACAACCGTGACCTCGCGGTCGAGGTTCGCCTGCTTGCGGAGAGACTCGGAAAGACCGATACGACCGGCGCTGTCCACGTCCATCGACGTGGTGCGCTTGTTGATCGCCCTCATGAGCTTCTGGTCGTTAATGTCACGCGGGTTAAAACCCTCGTGGCCCTCACGACCCGCGAAGAGTCCTTCGACCCACTTATCGAAGGCCTCGGCAGAGAACACGTACAGAGCATCGACATCCAGGGCTTTGAACACGCGAACGTGCTCTCCAAGCTCCTCGCGAAGGGGTGCAGGCAGGGACAGACGACCTTTTGCATCGAGATTGCGCTCGTATGCACCAGTCATTCCCATGTGCGCCCTCCCCTCGGTTACTCAGATGGCACGTACGCGGGGAACCACCCCGCCTGTCGACGTCATCAATAATATGGGGAACCGCCCCATTTTTCAACACCTTTCCCCACCCCTTCCCCCACCCCGCCCCACTATTCCACCCCCAATATGTTGTAAAACACCCCCGAGCATATGTTCGAAAACACAATATGTTGTGTTTGCAGCAAAGGCGGGATGCCACCTGTAGAACCACGCCCGCGAACCTCAACCTTCAAGTTGACCTTGAGGCGATTTTTACGTCCCTTTACACGCCGTTCACATCGCCCCCAAACTCCCCCACCCAAGGCACGTGCGCCCCACCACCACGACGACAAGTGGCGAAAAATGGGACGGGCCCCAGATTGCCCATGCGCGCGCAAAAGCACGCCGCGGCAATCTGGGGCCCGTCCCCAAATACCTATAAATATGCAGGCCAGCGATGTGTTAACGATGTGCCAGCGGGTGCGCCGCCAGATAGACCTCGGTCAGTTGCGTACGATCGACATGCGTGTAGACCTGCGTGGTCGATATATCGGCATGCCCCAAGATCTCCTGTAGCACACGGAGGTCTGCGCCGCCCGCAAGCATATGGGTGGCAAAGGAGTGGCGCAAGGTATGGGGATGGAACCCCACCAGCCCCACCTGACGCCCATACCGCTCGCATATCGCATGCACGGCCTGGCGCGACAGGCGACGTCCGTTCTTATTTAAAAAGACCGCCGAGGTCTCGGTTCCGCGGGCATGGGCCGCCAAGCGAGAACGTCCCTCAGTTACATAGAGCGTCAGAGCTCGCGCCGCGCTTCCCACCAGTGGGGACAGGCGTTCCTTTGAGCCCTTACCGCGAACGAGTACAAAGCCATCGTCAATATGGATATCGCCCACATCGAGCCCAACCAGCTCACTCACACGCAAACCGCATCCGTAGAGCACTTCCAAGATGGCATGGTCGCGCAGTCCCATCTCGCCCTCGGGAAAGTCTTGATCGAGCAGTGCTGAGACATCCTCCACCGAAAGGTATTCCGGCAGGCGATCTGCCTTTTTGGGCAGGCGCAACGCCGCCGTCGGGTTTTGGGCCACGGCCCCATCGCGCACCAAAAAGGCATGCAGGCCCTTCACGGCAGCAAGCGCGCGCTCCACCGAGGCGTCGGAATAGCCTCCGTCGCGGCGATCGGCAACAAAGTCCTCCACGACCTGACGGGTCACCTCTTCAAAAGACACAATGCCCGCCCGCTCCAGATAGGCGCAGTACGTCGTCAGGTCACGACGGTAGGCCGCAATCGTATTGCGCGCCAAACCCCGCTCGACCGCAAGGTAATCGAGATACTCCCCCGCCACCACAGCGAGCGACGAGGGAGTAGCTTCGGTATGTTCTTGGTCCTCCGGCACCCTTAGTCCGTAGCGAGGTTCTTGGGCGTCACCTGCAGACGGTCGACACCCTCGTGCTGGCCGATCGAGGCGCGCACGAACTCGCGGAACAGCGGCTGCGGGTTGGTCGGACGGCTCTTGAACTCGGGATGAGCCTGGGTGGCCACATACCACGGATGTACGTCGCGCGGCAGCTCGACCATCTCGACCAGGCGCTCGTCGGGCGACAGACCCGAGATAACCAAACCGGCGTCCTCGAGCTGGTCGCGGAAGGCGTTGTTAAACTCAAAGCGGTGACGGTGACGCTCGTAGACAAGCTCCTCGCCATATGCCTCGCGAGCGAGGGTATCGGCGGCGAGCTTGCACGGATAGGCGCCCAAGCGCATGGTGCCGCCCTTCTCGGTCACGTCCTCCTGCGAGCTCATCAGATCGATGACGCTATACGGACCGTCCGGATCAAACTCGGAGGAGCTGGCACCGGCAAGGCCGACGACGTTGCGGGCGAACTCGCACACGGCGACCTGCATACCCAGGCAAATGCCCAGATATGGAATCTTGTGCTCACGGGCAAACTCGGCCGCGAGGATTTTGCCCTCCAGGGCGCGCTTGCCAAAGCCGCCGGGAACCAGGATGCCCGAAGCGTCGCCCAGAACCTCGGAGACATTCTGCTCGTCGAGGCTCTCGCCGTCGACCAGCTGGACGTCCACATGGCGATCGTAGAAGACGCCCGCATGGTGCAGGGCCTCGATAACCGACAGGTACGCATCGGGCAGCTGCGTGTACTTGCCAACGACGGCGATCTTCACCTTGTCGGCGTGATGGTTGGCGTGATTCTGTTTGCGCAGGAACTCGTTCCACTCGCTCATGTCGCGCTCACGCGGGTCCAGACCCAGGCGCTCGCAAATGCGCAGGTCAAAGTCCTGCTCGGCAAGCAGCTGCGGAACATCGTAAATACTCGCGCAGTCCTCGTTGGTAAAGACGCAATCGGTGTCGACGTCGCAGAAGCTTGCGATCTTTCCGCGGATAGCGTCATCGATATGGTGGTCGGAGCGCAACACGATAATATCGGGCTGGATGCCAAAGCTGCGGAGCTCCTTGACGGAATGCTGTGTGGGCTTGGTCTTGACCTCGTGGGCGGCGGCGATATAGGGAACGAGCGACACGTGGATGTAGCAGACGTTCTCGGGGCCGGCCTCCTTGCGATACTGACGAATGGCCTCGACAAACGGTTGGGACTCGATGTCGCCGATCGTGCCGCCCAGCTCGGTGATGACTACATCGGAGCCGGTCTGCTCCTCGATGCGGCGGAACTTATCCTTAATGGCATTGGTGACGTGAGGAATCACCTGCACGGTACCGCCCAAAAAGTCGCCGCGACGCTCGCGGGCGATGAGGCTTTTGTAGATGGCACCGGTCGTAAAGTTGGAATCGCGGGTCAGGTTCTCATCAATAAAGCGCTCGTAATGACCCAGGTCCAGGTCGGACTCGTAACCATCCTCGGTTACAAAGACCTCACCATGCTGGAACGGGCTCATGGTACCGGGGTCGACGTTCAGATACGGGTCAGCCTTCTGCATCGTTACTTTGTAGCCACGCGACTTGAGCAGACGGCCCAGCGAGGCCGCGGTGATACCCTTGCCCAGGGACGAAACCACGCCACCGGTTACGAACACATGCTTGGTCATATTGAGTTACCTGCGCTTCCCGTAGAAGTTGTTTATCCACATCTTACGGGTCTTCATTGTAATACTCGCGCCGCGGACCGTCCGCAATTTTTCTCGCGTGCGATTGCATTTCTCAATCTTGAAACAAAACGCCGCCCGGTTTCCCAGGCGGCGTCGCTATGGCAAGGGTTACATGCTGCTATCGATCAGTAACCTCGTCCTCAAGCATTTCTTGAACGAGCATGCCGGTACGGACGCCCTCAAGATACCACTCACCACGTTCGGTGAGGCAAATGCCATTTGCAAGCTGACCGCCGTCGTCGCTATAACGCGAGACGACATCGATCATACCTTCGGAATCCAAGCGATCGATTGCGGCGCGGGCACGATACGGCGAAACCCCCACGCGCTCGGCAAGCGTTTTGCGCGAGAAACCATACGGCCCGCCATTGTCTTCGGTTTGCTGGTCGATCTCCATCAACACCAGCACCTCGACACGCTTCATATCGTTAACACTCGCACGACCCTTGCCCGCCATAGCAGCCTCCTCAAACCGAGCACGAGCATCTAACGCGCCGTGCGCGACCGACACACCTCACGATGGCAGGTAATATCCATCATGCGGCATCCCGCTAAGGATGAAACAGTTACGGTTATTGTATACCGCTCAAATTGTTTCTAGGCAGGTAAACAGCTATTTTTCGCCGAAATAGACGCTTTATTGATCAAAAAGCCGTACCGGGCGCTAACCCGATACGGCCAAAATGCAATGCAATTACCGCGGTGCTTCAAACTTAGCGATGGAAGAAACCGCGGCGCTCAAACTTGGGCTCGCAGCACACGTTGATGCCCAGTTTACGCAGTACCGTCTCGTCCGTCGGCGAGATGATCACGCTAAAGAAGGCATCGCAACCGCGCAGCTGCTCAAGGCCCGAAAGGACGCGAGCGGCCGTCTCACTCGTGGCCGAGGTGATCGACAGCGCCATAAGCGTCTCGTCGGTGTGGAGGCGCGGGTTTTTGCTGCCCAGGAAATGCGTCTTGAGCTTGCTGATGGGCTCGATCGCCTCATCGCTAATGACCTCGAGCTCAAGGTCGACGCCCGAGACATGCTTGAGGGCGTTCATAATGAGCGAACTTGCGGCGCCCAGGCGCGTGGAGGTCTTACCGGTCACCACGGTGCCATCGGGCATGACCATGGCACCCACGGGACCACCCGTCAGCTGCTCCCTGGTGAGGGCCGCCGAGCGCGCCGGTGAGTAGTTCTTATCGATGCCGGCTTTCTTCATAATGATCTTGAGACGGTCGACTTGCTCATCGCCCACGCCGGTACGGCGCACATTTTCGACCGCGGTAAAGTAGCGACGGACGATCTCCATCTTTGAAGCGTCGCGGCAGGCATCGTCATCGGTGATGGCAAAGCCGACCATATTGACGCCCATGTCCGTAGGGCTCTGGTAGGGGCTCTTGCCCAGGATCTTTTCCATCAGGGCACGGACTACCGGGAAGGCCTCGACGTCGCGGTTATAGTTGACCGTGGTCTTGTTGTAGGCCTCAAGGTGGAACGAATCAATGATATTGGCATCGTCGAGATCTGCCGTGGCGGCCTCATAGGCAATATTGACCGGATGCGTCAGAGGAAGATTCCAGACCGGGAAGGTCTCGAACTTGGCATAGCCAGCGGCGGTGCCGTGCTTATGCTCGTGATACAGCTGAGAGAGGCAGGTGGCGAGCTTGCCCGAGCCAGGGCCGGGCGCCGTCACGACAACGAGCGGACGCGTGGTCTCGACGAACTCGTTCTTGCCGTAGCCTTCGTCAGAAACGATCAGATCGACATCGTGCGGATAGCCCTCGATGGGATAGTGCAGCTTGGCGGGAATACCGAGCGCGTTCAGGCGGTTGCGGAACACATCGGCAGCGGGCTGGCCGGCATATTGGGTGATGACCACAGCCGCGACGGCAAAGCCGTTGCCGCGGAACAGGTCAACCAGGCGCAGCACATCCTCGTCATAGGTAATGCCCAAGTCACCACGTGCCTTGTTCTTCTCGATATGGTTCGCATTGATTGCGATGATGACCTCGACGTCATCGGCAATGCTCTTGAGCATGCGAAACTTGCTGTCCGGCTCAAAGCCCGGCAGCACACGGCTGGCATGATAGTCATCGAACAGTTTACCGCCAAACTCCAAATAGAGCTTGCCACCAAACTGCGAGATGCGCTCCTTAATATGAGCAGCCTGCAGCTCGATATACTTCGCGTTGTCGAAACCCTGGCGCATGTATGGCTCCCGTCCCGTTTCCATTTAATGTTCTAGGCGATTATAACGGAGCAGACCCTCCCCGATGCCCAGGCCATCAACAGGCACCAACCAAACACGCGCTCGATAAGTTGCGGTGGAATAGTTCCCGCTTAGCCCTTCAGGACACACAAACAGGAACTATTCCACCGCAACTTCCCCTTTTTGGTACAAGCTAACCTGACCCCTTTGCATCAATAATGGAAACATCGCAGGTGGAGCATAAGTCAGCGAGCGCCCGCCAGAGCGAGCAAGGTGACGTGAAAGAGGAGGGCATAGGCCTTTTGGCCATGCCCGACGATTGAACGTCAGATTGCCGCTCTGGCGGGCGCGCAGCGTCGACCGGTTCCGCGGTTTGGTAAAACCGCGGAACAAAAAAGCGCCCCCTCCCGCGCACGGAACGGAAGGGGGCTAAAGGTAGGAGTCTACCGGTGGGTTTACCCCACCGGACAGACGATGACCAGGTGATCCTCTACAGGATCGTCAAGGTTTCCGTGGGGTACCCGTTGGGTACTTAGAGCAGCACGCAGGCGACGGTCAGGATGACGGCGCAGACGACGGAGAGAGCGACGATGAGCTTAAGGGCAAACTTGAGCCAGGTCGTCCACTCGATCTTGGCCAGGGCGAGACCGCCCATGATGGCGCCGGAGGTCGGGGTGAACAGGTTCACGACACCGATGGCGGCGGAGAAGATCATGACCATGACCTCGGGCGAGAAGCCGAGCTTAACAGCCAGCGGTCCCATGATGGGCATGGAGACGGTGGCCATACCAGAGGTCGAAGGGATCAGGAAGGACAGGCCGAAGTAGACCAGGAAGCTCATGGGAGCGAAGATCACGCCGGACAGGCCAGCCAGGGCATTGGCGGCAGCGTCGAGGACGAAGACATCGAGGCCGGTGTTAGCCATGAGGACGGAGATACCACGGGCGAGGGCGATGACGAGAACAACGGACATCATGTCGGCAGCGCCGGTGATGAAGGTGTTGACGATCTGCTTCTCGGACAGGCCACCGATGATACCGATCAGGACGGCCATGAGGAAGAACCAGGTGGAAGCCTCGTCGAAGTACCACTGGCCAATGGGCAGGCCGGTGATCAGGGCAGACCAGCCCTGGACGACGGCGTTACCGTCGGCGTCGTAGACAGCGCCGGCGTCGAAGAAGTTGGCGACGCCCTCGTTGAGGTCGGCCAGCGGAATGAAGCCGACGATCATGACGACGAAGGTGAAGGCGAAGGCGATCAGAACACCCTTCTGACGACCGGTGAGCTTGACCTCCTTGTGGACCTCGGAAGCAGCCTTGCCGTGAGCCTCTTCGGCGTCCTTGAGCTCCTGCATCGACAGGATGGTGGAACCCTTGTCAGCCTTGACCTTCTTGGCGTAGCTCATCACGAAGAAGATGGACATAGCGGTAGTGACAATCCACAGGACGGCACCGAGGCCGATGATGATGGACTGGTTGACCTCAATGCCAACGCCGGTCAGAGCGTCGACGGCAGCGCCGACGGCGAACGGGTTAACCGTGGAGCCCAGGCAGCCGCAGCCAGCGCCGAGCAGGACGGTAGCGGCACCGACCATGGGGTCGAAGCCAGCGGCCATCATGGTAGCGGCGAGCAGGGCGTAGAAGGGAACGGTCTCCTCGCACATACCATAGGTGGTACCACCGAGGGAGAAGATGAGCATCAGCACGGGAATGAGCATAATCTCGTTGCCCTTAAGCTTCTGCACCAGGACGGCGATGCCGTTGTCCAGGGCGCCGGTCTCGGTCATCATGCCGAGGAAGCCGCCCAGGATCATAACGAAGAGGCAGACGGGCAGAGCGTCAGCGAAGCCCAGGATCGGGGCGGTGCAGAAATCGCTCAGACGGGCGGCAGTAACCGCGCCACCGGACGTGCCGGAGACGATAACGGTAATCACTGCGACAATTGCCAGCAGAGCAAGAAGAATGGTGAACGATGAAGGCATACCGCGCTTTTTCTTAGCGGTCTCAGTCATAGTTCTCATCCCCCCTTCATAAATCATTTACTGATCTCGCCAGAAGCGGCTCTTCCGTGCCGTGCCTGCCGCTTGATGCGAGATTATTACCAGATAAAACCGCTCGGGGTGCGCAGTAATACACCCCGAGCGAGATGCTAGATGCTCTTACTTGAGCGTGGCGTACATGACAGCCTTAATGGTGTGCATGCGGTTCTCGGCCTCGTCGAAGACCTTGGAAGCGGGGCTCTCGAAGACCTCGTCGGTGACCTCCTGCTCGGTGATGCCGAACTGCTCGCACTTCTCGGCGCCAATCGTGGTGTTGGTGTCGTGGAAGCTGGGCAGGCAGTGCAGGAAGATGGCACCCGGGTTGGCCATAGCCATGACCTCGGAGGTAACGCGATACGGGGTGAGCTGAGCGATGCGCTCGGCCCAGACCTCGTCGGGCTCGCCCATGGAGACCCACACATCGGTGTAGATAACGTCGGCACCGGTGACGCCGTCCTTGACGTCGGTGGTCAGCTTGATGGTGCAGCCGTTGGCCTCGGCGATGGGCTTGCAGGCCTCGATGACGTCGTCAGCGGGCATGCACTCCTCGGGGCCGCAGGCCACGAAGTTCATGCCGAGCTTGGAGCAGACAACCATGAGGGAGCGAGCGACATTGTTCTTGCAGTCGCCCATGAAGACGAGGGTCTTGCCCTTGATGTCGTAGTTGAAGTTCTCCTGGACGGTCAGGATGTCGGCGAGCATCTGGGTGGGGTGCCACTCGGTGGTCAGGCCGTTCCACACGGGCACGCCGGACTTGGCAGCGAGCTCCTCGACGTCGTCCTGGGCAAAGCCACGGAACTCGATGCCGTCATACATACGGCCGAGAACGCGGGCGGTGTCCTCGATGGACTCCTTCTTGCCCATCTGCGACGAACCGGGATCGAGGTAGGTGACGCCCATGCCCAGATCCATGCCGCCGACCTCGAAGGCGCAGCGGGTACGAGTGGAGGTCTTCTGGAAGAGCAGAACGATGTTCTTGCCCTCGAGATAGCGGTGCGGAACGCCAGCGCGCTTCATGTCCTTGAAGTTCTTGGAAAGCTTGAGCAAGTACTCGATCTCCTCGGTGGAGAGGTCGAGGAGCTTGAGGAAGCTACGGCCGGAGAGGTTAACACCCATGGTTCGTTTCCTTTCGAAAAAATGAATTACATAAGTAATAGTGTTGCCCGTTTGACGGGCGAAACCGGTGCGGTTGTAGGGGGACCGCACCGGAACGTTAAAGACTTAGAGGTCCTCGCGCCAGAAGGGCATGCTCATGCAGCGCGGGCCGCCGCGGCCGCGGGAGAGCTCGGCGGAGGGCACGACGAGAAGGTCCAGGCCCTCCTTGTACAGCACGTCGTTGGTGACGGTGTTGCGGGCGTAGACGCAGATCTTGCCGGGCTCGACGCACAGGGTGTTGGAGCCGTCGTTCCACTGCTCGCGGGAGGCCGCGATCGGGTCGCCGCCGCCGCAGGGGATCAGCTTGACCTGGTCGACGCCGGTGGCGTCCTCCAGGACGTGCTCGAGGGTGTCCTCGATCAGGCGGATGTTCACGTCGCCCGGGTTCTTGCCGGCGGTCAGCTCGTAGACGCGCAGGGTGCCCATGATGGCGGGGTGGATCGTGAACTTATCGACGTCGATCTGGGTGAAGACCGTGTCGAGGTGCATGAAGGCGCGCGAGACCGGGATGTCGAAGGCCAGGATGCGCTCGACCTTGGAGTCGGAGTTCCAGAAGATGTTCTGGGCCATGACGTCGATAGCGGCGGCCTGGGTGCGCTGGGAGATGCCGACGGCGAGGGTCTTCTCGTTGATGTTCAGCACGTCGCCGCCCTCGGTGTGGAACTGGCAGTCGCGGCGGAAGTACAGGGAGACGTCCTTGTAGTCGGGGTGGTACTTGAAGACGTACTTGCCGTACAGGGTCTCGCGGTTGCGGGTGACCGAGTACATGCGGTTGAGGTTGACGCCCTCGCCGACGACCGCGAACGGGTCGCGGGTGAAGTAGAGGTTGGGCATCGGGTCGATGATCAGGTCGGACTCGGACTCGGAGTTGACCAGGGAGTCGAGGGTCGTGGACGCCGTGAGGGGCATGTCGATCTCGGCCTTGGTCATGCCGGCCATGGTCTTCTTGACGAACTCGAGGTTGTCCTCGATGGAGTCCAGCTTCTCGCGGACGATCTGCGGCATGTGCTGGCCGCGGATGCCGGCCTCGGCGATGTACTGGTCGGTGAACTCGGCGCGGGCGCCGGGGACCTGGTCGAACACCTCGGCGACGAGGTTCTCGAGATAGAGGACCTCCACGCCCTGGTCCCTCAGGATCTGGGCGAAGGTGTCGTGCTCCTGCTGCGCGACCTCCAGGAACGGGACGTCGTCGAACAGGAGTCGCTCGAGCTCGTCGGGCGGCAGGTTGAGGAGCTCGTCGCCGGGACGGTGCAGGCAGACCTTCCTGAGCTTGCCGATCTCGGAAGGCACGTGCAGACCTTTCGTCATGGCCTCCTACCTTTCTTTCGGGCCCTTGTCAGGGCCGATTCGTTAGCGCCCCTCCGTGTGAGGCGTTATTGCTGACGACATATTTATATCCAAAATCAGCCCATACTTCCACCTTGCCCCCGAACGGTTTTTTATAGGGGGTGAACGGCATACACATATACTTCACGCATGGCACACTTCATCTTAATAAAGCGTATTTACGTGCTTAAACGCGTTTTCAATCCTAAAATCAAATGGAACTTAACTTTGTTAAACCATCCTCAAATTGCATATTTCCACTAAAGCTATGAATAGAATTAGCGGTTCATACCGCGTCTCAACCATTTTCATTTTTATTCAGAAAAAAGTTTGTCCTATTCATTTCTGGTAAATAAATTACCGTTTACCAGACGCTTGATACCGTTCACCGGAAACTCAGTATAAGGCCCAGCGGATACCGGCTCGCTTTACGGCCCCATTTGTAACAACTTGACTTCTCGGTATAGAAAAACGGGCCCGCTTCCCCTAGGGGAACGGGTCCGTTTTCGATTATCTTCGGCCAATTTAGATAAGGCCCTCGAAGATCATCGGAATCCTAGCGATCAAACTCCGCCAGCGCCTCGCCCAAAAGCCTCAGGCCCTCGCGCAGAACGTCCTCGCTCGCGCAGTAGCCCAGGCGTGCGCCACAGGGAAGCTCAAAGCGGCTGCCGGGTACCAGCAGCACTCCCCTCTCGGACAGCAGACGCTTGCAGAACTCCTCGTCGTCCTCGGGAATATCCAGCTGGATTAACGAGGTAGACACGCCCTGTGGGGCTGTCCAGGAAACGCGATGCTGCGTATCGATCCAAGCCTGCGCGATATCGCGGTTGCCAAACACGATCTTGCGATTGCGCTCGAGGATCTTGTCCTTGTGCTCAAGCACATAGGTCGCCAGGGCGTCGTTGAACACACCGCCGCAGATCATGGTGTAATCGCGATAGGTGCGGATTCGGTTGGATATCTCTTCGTCTGCCACGACCCAGCCCACGCGTGCCGCAGGCGTCGAATAGGTCTTCGACAACGAGTTGGTGACAATGGCCCTCTCGTACACGTCAGCCATCGACATAAAGGCCTCGGTGTTCTCAAGCGGCAGGTACACCTCGTCGCACAGCACATAGGCGCCCACCGAGCGGGCGATCTCGGCAATCTGGCCGAGCATATCGGCATCGAGCACCGTACCGATGGGGTTCGATGCGTTGTTGATGCAGATGAGCTTCGTGTTGGGACGAACGAGGCGCTTGAGCTGTTCGATATCGGGTTTCCATCCGAGCCCCTCGCGAAGCTCCCAATACTCGACCTCGGCGCCGAGCGTACGTGGGATCTCATAGAGCGGCGCATAGGTAGGCCACTCGGCGATAACGTGGTCGCCGGGCTCGACCACGGCCATGATGGCGTTGAGGTTCGCACCCGTGCAGCCATTGGTCTGCAGAATGTGGTCGGGATTGACCTCGCGACGATACAGCTTGGCAACCTCGGTCTTAAACTCCGGCGAACCCTCGATCCAGCCGTAATTCATCTTCTCGCGATCCAGGCGCTCGTAGAACGTAGCACCATCCTGCTCGTCGAGCGCACGCAGCTCGCCCATGGTAAGCGAGGAGATCGTCGACTGGGCGATATCCCACGTGGCGCTCTTCTCCCAAACGTTAAGCCACTCCTCAACGCCGATTGTCTTGATGTCCATGACCAAGCTCCTTACAAAAGCAGTCATCCAATCGTGCTGACGTTCCTCATAGAAGATTGGGGCGGCGCGAATACCCGCACCGCCCCAATGGGAGACATCTAATAGCAGCTAGATGTATGTATTAAGACCTGTACGGGTCCTTGAAGACCTTAGAGGTCCTCGCGCCAGAAGGGCATGCTCATGCAGCGCGGGCCGCCGCGGCCGCGGGAGAGCTCGGCGGAGGGCACGACGAGAAGGTCCAGGCCCTCCTTGTACAGCACGTCGTTGGTGACGGTGTTGCGGGCGTAGACGCAGATCTTGCCGGGCTCGACGCACAGGGTGTTGGAGCCGTCGTTCCACTGCTCGCGGGAGGCCGCGATCGGGTCGCCGCCGCCGCAGGGGATCAGCTTGACCTGGTCGACGCCGGTGGCGTCCTCCAGGACGTGCTCGAGGGTGTCCTCGATCAGGCGGATGTTCACGTCGCCCGGGTTCTTGCCGGCGGTCAGCTCGTAGACGCGCAGGGTGCCCATGATGGCGGGGTGGATCGTGAACTTATCGACGTCGATCTGGGTGAAGACCGTGTCGAGGTGCATGAAGGCGCGCGAGACCGGGATGTCGAAGGCCAGGATGCGCTCGACCTTGGAGTCGGAGTTCCAGAAGATGTTCTGGGCCATGACGTCGATAGCGGCGGCCTGGGTGCGCTGGGAGATGCCGACGGCGAGGGTCTTCTCGTTGATGTTCAGCACGTCGCCGCCCTCGGTGTGGAACTGGCAGTCGCGGCGGAAGTACAGGGAGACGTCCTTGTAGTCGGGGTGGTACTTGAAGACGTACTTGCCGTACAGGGTCTCGCGGTTGCGGGTGACCGAGTACATGCGGTTGAGGTTGACGCCCTCGCCGACGACCGCGAACGGGTCGCGGGTGAAGTAGAGGTTGGGCATCGGGTCGATGATCAGGTCGGACTCGGACTCGGAGTTGACCAGGGAGTCGAGGGTCGTGGACGCCGTGAGGGGCATGTCGATCTCGGCCTTGGTCATGCCGGCCATGGTCTTCTTGACGAACTCGAGGTTGTCCTCGATGGAGTCCAGCTTCTCGCGGACGATCTGCGGCATGTGCTGGCCGCGGATGCCGGCCTCGGCGATGTACTGGTCGGTGAACTCGGCGCGGGCGCCGGGGACCTGGTCGAACACCTCGGCGACGAGGTTCTCGAGATAGAGGACCTCCACGCCCTGGTCCCTCAGGATCTGGGCGAAGGTGTCGTGCTCCTGCTGCGCGACCTCCAGGAACGGGACGTCGTCGAACAGGAGTCGCTCGAGCTCGTCGGGCGGCAGGTTGAGGAGCTCGTCGCCGGGACGGTGCAGGCAGACCTTCCTGAGCTTGCCGATCTCGGAAGGCACGTGCAGACCTTTCGTCATGGCCTCCTACCTTTCTTTCGGGCCTTACTGGCCGAATGTATCAGCGCCCCTCCATATGGGACGCTGCTTGCTGACAGCTCTAGTTATATCCAAAAATCACCCGCAATTCCACCTCGCCCCCGAACGGTCAACAAAGTGCGATGAACGGTATATCGCATGTGATTCCCCCATGATGTACTTCGGCGTTCTAAAGTAACTTTTCTAAGGTAAACGCTCTTTTTTCTCAAAAATCATTCGCAATTACAACTCCAATCTTTCGATTAAGAATTGCATATCTAAAACGGTTTTATGTATATAAATGACGCTTGTTCGTGTTTCTGTCTGTATTCGATGATATTCAGCTACCTATCATTCTTATTCACAAATACTCACCAGTTGAGTGTGGATATAGATTGCTTGCAAAACGAAGCAGGCAGTTAGTTGTATGCCTTGGCAGCGTAAGAAGTAGGTAAAGATACCGTTCACGCGATACGTCCGTGCCACAAGTCGACTAAATTGAGACAATAGTAATTAGTGTTAGGCTACCGTCCCCCGTGGGGACTGAACGGACAGATGCATATGCCGAGCAAAATCGAAAAGAAGCAAGCCGCCGCAAAGCTGCGCAAGCCGCCGCGCGACTTCTCGTACACGCAGAATCGAGAGCTCAGCTGGCTACGCTTTGACAACCGCGTGCTCGACGAGGCCTTCGACGAGACCGTTCCGCTGTTCGAGCGCCTAAAGTTCGTCTCGATCTTTGAGTCCAACCTCGACGAGTTCCTTATGGTGCGCGTGGGCGGCCTATCCGACCTGGCGGAGCTCAAAAAGCAACCCGTGGACAACAAAAGCAATATGACTGCCTCTGAGCAGGTTGAAGCCGTCGTGGCGGAGCTGCCCGAGCTCCTCGACCGCTGGGAGTCCATCTTCAAGAGCATCGAGGGCAAGCTCGACGCCCTGGGTGTCCACCGCGCTCACGTCGATTCGCTTACGCCCGAGGAGCGCACCTTTGTCACCCGCTACTTCCAGGCCTACGTATCGCCGGTCATCTCGCCGCTGGTGATTGACCCGCGTCACCCCTTCCCCAACCTGCGTAACGGCGCTCTCTACCTGGCTTGCGGCCTGGACGGTGTCACCGACGAGGAGAGCCTGCTGGGCCTCATCGAGATTCCCGCCTCGATGAACCGCGTGGTCGAGATCCCCTCGCCCACCGGCACCTACTCCTACATCTTGCTCGAAGACGTCATCCTCGCCTGCCTGGACAGCTGCTTTGGCTCCTATAAGCCGCTCGACCGCGCGCTCATCCGCGTCACCCGCAACGCCGACATCGATCCGGACGGCGAGGGCGTCGAAGAGGAAGAGGACTACCGCCAGCACATGAAGCGCATCCTCAAGAAGCGCCTGCGTCTGCAGCCGGTAGTGCTCGCGGTCTCGGGGTCGCTCGAGAAGGCGACGCTCAAGACCATCCGCAAGGCGCTCGAGCTTTCTCGCCGCTCGGTCTTTACCTGCGATATCCCGCTCGACCTGGGCTACGTCTTCGGCATTGAGGGCAAGATTCCCGAGCATCTACGCAACGAGCTGCTCTTTACGCCGTTTAAGCCGCAGCCCAACCCCACCATCGATATGACCCGCTCCATCCGCGAGCAGGTGCTGCAGCACGACAAGCTGCTCTTTTACCCTTACGAGGCCATGAATCCGTTCTTGGACCTGGTGCACGAGGCCGCCTATGACCCCGAGTGCATCTCGCTGCGCATCACGCTCTACCGCGTGGCCAAGCAGAGCCGCCTGTGCGAGTCACTGATCGATGCCGCCGAGAACGGCAAAGAAGTCACGGTGCTCATGGAGCTCCGCGCGCGCTTTGACGAGCAGAACAACATCGAGTGGGCCGAGCGCCTGGAAGAGGCCGGCTGCACCGTCATCTACGGCTCCGAGGGCTTTAAGTGCCACTCCAAGATCTGCCAGCTCACCTATCGCGAAGGCATGGCGCTAACGCGTCTGACGCTGCTGGGCACCGGCAACTTTAACGAGAAGACGGCCAAACTCTACAGCGACTTTATGCTCATGACCGCCCACCCCGGCATCGGCGAGGATGCCAACCTGTTCTTCCGCAACCTGTCGCTGGGCAATCTGCGCGGCGATTACCGCTTCCTGGGTGTGGCGCCCGTAGGCCTCAAGCCGCTCATCATGCGCGGTCTGGATCGCGAGATTCAGCGCGCTCTCGCTGGCGAGCCCGCCCGCGTGTTCTTTAAACTCAACTCGCTCACCGACCGCGAGGTCATCGACAAGATCGCCGAGGCATCGTGCGCAGGAGTCCGCGTGGACATGATCATCCGCGGCATCTCGTGCCTCAAGCCGGGCGTTCCTGGCAAGACCGAAAACGTGCATGTCCGTTCTATCGTCGGACGCTTTTTGGAGCATGCGCGCGTTTACGCCTTTGGCGTGGACTCGGACATGATCTACCTGAGCTCGGCCGACATGATGACGCGCAACACCGAGCACCGCGTGGAGATCGCCTTCCCCGTGCTCGACCCCACCTGCCGCGCCCTGGTGCACGAGTACATGGGCATGCAGCTGCACGACAACGTGAAAGCCCGCAGCCTGACAAGTGACGGCACCTGGGTTCCCGTGGAGCGTACAGGAGGTGAGAAACCCTTCAACTCGCAGGAAGCCCTGCTGGAGCGTGCCTATCGCAACGCCGAGGCCGCGCCCGAGCCCGTCATTGAGGCGAAACCCGCCCCCGAGCCCGAGCCGCAGCCGGTAGCACCCAAGGTCCAAAAGGTCCAGGCGACCGTCATTGAGCCCGAGCCCGCACCTGCACCTCAGCCCGAGCCGCAGGTCACCAAGCCCGCACCCGAGACGAGCGCCCGTCGCGATAAGCCCGCCGCCAAGACCAAGGCCATCGAGCGCCATCGCCCCGGTCGTGTGCGCATGGGCCTGGGCCTGATCGGCCTGGGTCTTAAGACGCTCATTACCGGCAAGACGAAATAGTCGTTTGTAGAAGCTGTTTGTAGAAGCGCCCCGCATTTGAGGAAAGCCTCGGATGCGGGGCGCTTTTCCCTGCTACCATGGTGCGAACAACAACACGAATGACAGGCAGGGATATGAAGCTCACTATAGAATCGATGACCTACGGCGCAGACGGGCTGGCGCACGCCGACAACGGCAAGGCCGTCTTTGTGCAGGGCGCCGTGGCAGGCGACACCGTCGAGGCCGAGGTCGTACAGGACGGCAAGTCGTTCATGCGCGCCCGCACCACCGAGATTCTGGAGCCAAGCCCCGATCGCATTCAGCCTCCCTGCCCCTTCGTGGGCATCTGCGGCGGCTGCTCGTGGGGCAATCTCTCACGCACGGCACAGCTCGCCGCCAAGGAGCAAAACCTGCGCTCCACGCTCGAGCGCATCGGCAAGTTCGCTCCTGAGCAGGTCGATGAGCTGGTGCAGCCCATCCGCCGCACCAAGGACGACTGGGGCTACCGCAATAAAATCGAGCTCGAACCGACCGTCGTCAACGGTCGCGTGCGCCTTGGCATGCACGGTGTCGACCCCAGCAAAATCGTGACCGTCGATGCGTGCCCGCTGTTCGATAAGCGCTTCCCGAAGGCGCTCAAATCGGTCGTCGGCGCACTCAACTATCTAAGCGGCAGCCATGACTTGGGGCTCGAACGCGTGGGCATTCGCGCATCGCGCCGCACCAAGGCGCTCGAGGTCGCACTCTGGACGCCTACGGGCTCTTTTCCGCGCTCGCAGGTCTCCCGCGTGCTGGCGGACGCCGCTCATCCCACGAGCATCGTGCGCGTCATGAGCAAGGGCGAGAAGAAGGCCCGCCGCGTCTCCAAAGTCGAGATGCTCGCCGGCGAGGGCTCGTGGACCGAGAACATCGCCGAGGGCCAGATGCGCTTGTCTGCCCCGTCGTTTTTCCAAGTCAACACCAAGGGCGCCGAGATTTTGATTGATCTCGTTATGGACGCCCTCGACCCGCAGGAAGACGAGCTGGCCGTGGACCTGTACTGCGGCGCCGGCACCTTTACCCTGCCGCTCGCCCGCCGCTGCGATTTTGTCGCCGCCGTCGAGGCCTATGGCCCGGCCGTGCGCGATCTACGCCGTAACCTGGAGATCAACAAGCTCGATAACGTCGACGTCATCGGCGGAGACGCGGTGCGCGAGTTCCCCGACCAGGATGCCGACGTCTTGGTGGTCGACCCGCCGCGTGCGGGCTTGGCGCCCGAGGCCATCGACCTCATCGCGAGCACGAGTGCCCGCGATGTCGCCTACGTGAGCTGCGACCCGGCGACTCTGGCCCGCGACCTCAAGCGCTTTGTCGAGGAGGGCACCTTCTCCCCCGTCAAGATCACGCCGGTCGACCTATTCCCGCAAACCTTCCACTGCGAGACCGTCGTCCACCTTAGGCGCAACTAGCCACTTAATCATTGCTCAGAAAAATCATTGGGAAATCGAGCGTGGCAAGCGGAGGTCTTCGGGGTATAAGACGGCTAATTGTATGCCGCCTATGAAAGGAACCCTCATGCCCAGCGTTGCCGTTCTCGCCGCCGATGGCTTTGAAACTATTGAATGCTTGACCATGGTCGATGTCATGCGTCGCGGCGGCGTGCGTGCCACGCTCGTCTCGATCATGCCCACGCGTGAGGTCGTAAGCTCGCTGCAGATCCCCGTGACCTGCGATGCGCTCTTTGATGAGATCAACTTTGACGAGTACGACTGCGTCGTGCTGCCCGGCGGCCTGCCCGGTGCCACCAACCTGCGCGCCGATCAGCGCGTCTGCGACGTGGTCTGCGAGTTCGCCGCGACCAAGCACGTTGCCGCCATCTGCGCCGCCCCGTTTATCCTGGGCGAGCTCGACCTACTCGAGGGGCGCCACGCCACGTGCTTCCCTGGCTTTGAGAAAAGCTTCCCCGAAGGCGCCTATACCGGCGAGAAGGTTACGCAAGACGGCAACATCATCACCGCCAGCGGCATGGCCCAGTCGCTCCCCTTTGCGCTTGAGCTGCTGCGTACGCTCGCCGGCGACAAGGCCGTCGAGAAGGTCGCCGAGGGCATTCAGCTATGATTTTGGCTTCGCAATCACCGCGCCGCATCGAGTTGATGCGCGAGGCGGGCTATGACATTCGCGTGATTCCCGCAGATATCGACGAAACGCCTTTTGATGGCGAGGCCCCGCTTACGCTCGTTGAACGCTTAGCACGCGCCAAAGCCGCCGCCATTGCCGCCGAGCATGCCGAGCCCAACGAACTGACCGTCGCGGCCGATACTATTGTCACCTTCGATGGCAAGATTCTGGGCAAGCCGGCAACCGAGGACGAGGCGCGCACCATGCTCCGCGAGCTTTCGGGCCGCACGCACCAGGTCGCAACCGGCGTCTGCATTGTTAAAGCCGGCGACGCTACAGCTCCGCATGCCGCCGAGAGCCTGTCGTTTGTCGATGTGACCGACGTGACGTTCTATGAGCTTACCGAAGAGCAGATCGAGCGCTATGTTGCCTCCGGCGAACCCATGGACAAGGCCGGGGCCTACGGCATCCAAGGCACAGGCGGCCGCATGCTTGTGCACGATATTTCGGGTGACTTCTACAACGTGGTGGGCTTGCCCATCGCTCGCGTCGCACGCGCGATTCAAAAACTCTCGTAATTGCATCTGGCGCTGGGTATCCCCCGGCGCCTACAATTTTGCCGTACCGTACGGATCCCGACCGGGCATAAGGCCCGGCGGAAAACCGATAGGAGAAAACATGGACACACTGCTCGAAGCCATCGATGTTTGCAATGTCGATGGCTTTTGCTTTGGCAACTATACGGACGAGGAGGCTGGCACCGGCTGCACCGTAATCGTGGCGCCCGAGGGTGCCACCGGTGGCGTTGACGTACGTGGTGGCGCTCCCGCTTCGCGTGAGACCGACCTGCTGCGTCCCGAAAACACCGTTGATAAGGTCCACGCCGTCTGCCTTTCGGGCGGATCGGCCTTTGGCCTCGAAGCCGCAAGCGGCGTGGCCCGCGAACTCGAGAGCCGCGGCATTGGTCTGCCCGTCGGCCCCACGCAGGTGCCTATCGTGTGCTCCAGCTGTATCTTCGACCTCGCCTTTGGTAACCCCACCGTTCGCCCCGACATTGAGGCCGGCATCGCCGCCGTGCGCGAGGCGCTCGACCACACCCCTGCCTCGCTCGAGCAGGGCAACGTGGGCGCCGGCACCGGCGCCACCGTAGGAAAGCTCATGGGACCTGCCACCTGCATGAAAGCTGGCCTTGGAGCCGCCGCCGTGGCACTCGGCCCCGTCAAGGTGGGCGCCGTGGTCTCGGTCAACGCCTGCGGCAACGTTGTCGACCCCTTCACCGGCAAGTGGGTCGCCGGTATGCGTGCCGCAGCCGATAGCGACCAGATCGTCGACATGGAACTCGCAGCCTTTGCCGCCGCCGGATCCATGCAGATGCCGCTCGACCGCACCAACACCACCATCAGCTGCATCGTCACCAACATGGAGCTCACTAAGGCCCAGGCCACCAAGGTCTCCCAAATGGCCGCAGACGCCTACGCACACGCCATCCGTCCCACGCACACCACCAACGACGGCGACACCATCTACACCCTCGCCAGCGGCAAACTGGGCGCCCAGGCAAGCGCCGCCGTTCCCCTAGACCTGCTGGGCATGCTCGCCGTAAGGGCTTTGCAAACCGCCATCGTAAACGGAGCCAAAACCGCCAAAACCTCCCACGGCATCCCCGGCGCCGCGAAGTAAACTAGCTCGTCCGGTTGCCCGGTGGGTCTTGGTTATGTTTGCTGCTCTACAGTCCTGGCTCGCACGAAGAGCACATTAAGTGCTCTTCGGCTCGTGCGGAACTCGCGACAAACATAACCAAGACCCACCGGGCAACCTACCAACCAAAATCTTTTCAGCCCAGGCCCCTGTGTACCGCGCGTCTAAGATCTTCAAATTCAAATAACCTGACAATCGATTCTTATAGCAGAGGCCCCTTGGCCTTTAGTTTGATACAAGTTCCGCACGAGCCGGAAAGCACTTAATGTGCTTTCCGTGCGAGCAGGACTGTTCGCAGTAGCAAACTAAAGGCCAAGAGGCCCAGTCAACCTATCAGCGGCGATTACTCAGCAGCTAGTTGAATTTGAAGATCTTTGAGGCAAGACGGTATAGGCCGAGTGTGGTTTTGTCTCCGGCACGGCCGCGGAGGTTAGTGAAGAAGCCGACCACACCGTAACGTGCACGACGATACATACGCTCGTCATAGGCCTTCAAATCATTCCACAGCGTCTTTAGGCGCTCGTCGGCGCAATCTTCCTCGGAAAGCTTAGTAAGCACCGAGCAGATCGCCATCATCATGGTGAAGTAGCCCATCATGTACGAACGCAGACGCGACGACTCGACATCGCTGTACAGGTGGTACGACTCCATCATGATACGCGTAACACGGAACTGCTGGTCCAGACGCTTGACCATCGTGGCCTCGTTGACACTCTGGCCCTCGCGACCGATAAAGTAGCGATAGAGGTCGATGTCGGCGTAGTACATGGTCTTGCAACGCGGCAGCGGCACGTAGGCGTAGATGTTGTCCACATAGAACGTGTGCGGCGGCATGGGAAGGTTGGACTCGCGCAGCACATCCGTGCGATAGCACAGGCTGTGCATGAGCAGATTCTGGTCCAGGCGGAAATGGCCGATCTGGTCCCAGGTAAAGATCTTTTTTCGAGGCAGGGCAAACTTGTAACCAATGGCCGTATGCGTACCCTCGTAAACCTTCTCGTACACGTAGTTCGAGATAAACAGGTCAACGCGCTGGTCGCGCTCTTCAAAGCCGCGCAGAATCGACAGCATGGTCGAAAGGGCAGCGCCGTCAAGCCAGTCGTCCGAGTCGACAACCTTGTAGTAGGTGCCCTGCGCCTCGCGCAGACCCGAAAGGACGGCAATACCGTGGCCGCCATTCTCCTGGTGCACCGCGCGGATGATTCCAGGATAACGGGCCTCCCACTCGTCGGCCTTGGCGGCCGTCTCATCCTTGGAGCCGTCGTCCACCACGATAATCTCGATATCGGTGGCACAATTGCTCCCCTCCAAGATGGAGGTGATGCAATGGTCCATGTCCTTAGCGGCGTTATACGAGGGAATACCGAATGTTATGACTTTATGCATGGCAGGCGATAATCTCATCCGAAAGATCGAGGGCGGAATTGGTCACGGCATCCATATCGTAGTAACGATACTCGGCCAGACGACCCACCGGGTGGAAGTTTGTCAGGTTCTGGACGCGCTCAAGATAGCGCTCATAGAGCTCGCGGTTCTCGGGCTCCAGAATGGCGTAATAGGGCGTCTCGCCCGAGCCGGGCGTATAGGCCTTGGAGTACTCCTTCATGATGGTGGTCTTGCCGGGCAAAACCTGACCGGTCATGTTCTTGAACTCGGTGATGCGCGTGTAATCCTCGCTCGTGGTGTAGTTGACGGTGCCCACGGGCTGGAACTGGTCCATATCGAGCGTCTCGAACTTCATGTCGAGCGTGCGGTACGGCAGTGCGCCCAGGTCGAGGTTGAACAGCTCATCGAGCGGACCGGTATAGACAATCTCGCCGCCGTAGACCTTGCCGTCGACCTTGACGGTTGTCTCGTCGATCTCGAAGAGATCGCGAGCGTCCACGTCGCAGAACACATCAATCAGGTCGTGGTCGAGCATGTGCTCAAACAGCGCCGTGTAGCCATCCTGCGGCATACCCTGGAAGGGGGCCTGCGGGAAGTAGCGGTCATCATCGCCCACAAAGACGGGAACGCGGCCGGTGATCGAGGGATCGATCTGGTCGGGCGTCTGACCCCACTGCTTCATGGTGTAATGCAAAAAGACGTTCTCGTAGACGTAATCGGCGACCTCGGCCAAGTCGGGGTCGTTCTTCTTACGCAGCTCCATAATGGGCACCTTGACATCCTTGCCAAAGGTCTCCACGAGCTTCTGATACAGCTCCTCGCCGCGCTCATCACCAAAGGCGAGCTTGAGACTCGCATGGTTGAAGGGCACGGGCATAAGGGTGCCATTGATGTTGGCGAGCACCTTGTGCTGATAATCCGTCCACTTGGTAAAGCGCGACAGGAAATTGTGCACGCGCTCGTTAAAGGTGTGATAGATATGCGGACCGTACTCGTGGATCAGGATTCCGGCCTCGTCAGTGCAGTCATAGGCATTGCCCGCAATGTGGCTACGGCGCTCCAAAACGGCAACACGATAGCCGATGGTCTCGGCAAGACGGCGGGCGCAAACGGCACCGGCATATCCAGCACCGACGACAATCATGTCGTACGCGCCGGCGTTAAAGCCTTCAGGCAGGCCTGAGGTAATCTGCATCGATACTCCTTGTCAAAAGCCACGGGCTCGTTAGCTGGGCTTTTCTCGAACATTCTTCGAGACACATTTATCAGAGCGATTATAGCGCTAATGCGTCCTATAATGAGCTTGCCACACAAGGAAAGCTCAAGCACCGCGGCGTACATAATTGAAAGGTAAACCCGCTAGCAGCGGGTTTATTCGTGAACAGCCGGGCGCCTGGAGCTTAGCGAAACGCTTGTAAGGAGTAACATGAGCGATTTCCTAAACCGTATGAAGTCTGCCGCCAAGGCCGACCTTAAGACCATCGTCCTGCCCGAGGGCGAGGATCCGCGCACCATCGTCGCAGCCAACAAGATCATCGAGGAAGGCCTGGCCAACATCGTCATCCTGGGCGATCCCAACGAGATCAACGTCCCCGGCGCCACCGTCATCGATCCGCGCAACGCCGAGAAGCACGAGGAGTACGCACAGAAGTTTGCCGAGCTCCGCGCCAAGAAGGGCGTTACCATCGAGCAGGCTCGCGCGCAGGTGATGGACGCCACCTACTTTGGCACCATGATGGTCAAGATGGGCGACGCCGACGGTCTGGTCTCCGGCGCCTGCCACTCCACCGCCGACACCCTGCGCCCCGCGCTGCAGATCCTCAAGACCGCCCCGGGTACCAAGCTGGTCTCGGCCTTCTTCGTGATGTGCACCGACACCCCGCAGTTCGGCACCGACGGCACGCTGATCTTCGCCGACTGCGGCCTCAACATCAACCCGTCCTCTGACGAGCTCTCCGAGATCGCCATCGCCTCCGCTCACTCCTGGTCCACCTTCATGGGCAACGTTGAGCCGCACGTGGCCATGCTCTCCTACTCCACCATGGGCTCCGCCGGCGGCGAGGTCGCCAAGAAGGTCCAGGAGGCCGTGAAGTTCTGCAAGGAGAAGGCTCCCGAGCTCGCCATCGATGGCGACCTGCAGCTCGACGCCGCTATCGTCCCCACCGTCGCCCAGCTCAAGGCTCCCGGCTCCTCTGTCGCCGGCAAGGCCAACGTGCTCGTGTTCCCCGACCTCGAGGCCGGCAACATCGGCTACAAGCTGGTCCAGCGCTTCGCCGGCGCCGATGCCTACGGCCCCATCCTGCAGGGCATCGCCAAGCCGGTCAACGACCTGTCGCGCGGCTGCTCTGCCGACGACATCGTGGGTGTCGTGGCCATCACCGCCGTCCAGGCTCAGATGGCTGAGTAGCGGACGTATCCCCTCGGGACCCTACAGGGTAAAGCTCTGAAAACGTCCTCGGACATGTCGGAAGCCCCCGCTGCGCACTACGTGCGGCGGGGGCTTCCTCCGTCCTGCGGGATGTTTTCAGAGCTTTACCCTGCAGGGACCCTGCCGCTACGTGGTGCTCAGGGAATCTGGGGTGGACGACGGCTTGGCTACGAGCTGGGGCAGAGAATCTGAATGATCGGGTGCCACTGCTGGAAGCGCGAGCGTTGCTAGTGATGGTCACTTTGGGACTGGTATTTCCGCTTGCTAGCAAAAAGGCCTCCGGAGCTGTTGCTCTGGAGGCCTTTCTCTCAATTGCAGACGAATGCGCTAGTTGTTCTTGGTCAGGCGCTCGACGTCGTGGGCGATCATGTATTCCTCGTCGGTGGGGATGACCATGACCGTGACGGAAGAGCCGGCGGCGCTGATGACCTGCGGGCCGTTACCCACGGCCTCGCGGTTCTTGTTGTTGTCGATGCGCACGCCCAGCCACTCAAAGCAGTCGCAGAAGGCCTTGCGGATCGACCAGTCGTTCTCGCCGATGCCGGCGGTAAAGGTGATGGTGTCCACGCCCGCCATGGAGGCGATCATGGAGCCGGCCTGCTGCATGGCCTTGTAGGCGAACATATCGAAGGCGAGCAGGCAGCGCTCGTCGCCCTCGGAGGCGCGCGTACGGATGTCACGGGCGTCGTTGGAGATGCCCGAGATGGCAAGCAGACCAGACTGCTTGTTCATCATGTCATCGACTTCCTGGTAGCTGTAGCCGCCCTCGCGCTGCAGGTAGCACACGGTAGCCGGGTCAATGGAACCACAACGGGTGCCCATCATCAGGCCGTCGAGCGGCGTGAGGCCCATCGTGGTATCGCGGCATACACCGTCCTCGATGGCGGCAAGCGAGGCACCGTTGCCCAGATGGCACGAAAGCAGACGGTGGCAGCGCGAGCCCAGGATCTCCTTGGCCATCATCCACTCGTAGCGGTGGCTCGTACCGTGGGCGCCGTACTTGCGCACGTGGTACTTGTCACACACGTCCTTGGGTAGGGCGTAGGTGTAGGCGACCTCGGGCATAGTCATGTGGAACGAGGTGTCGAAGACGGCCACGTTGGGCAGCTCCGGATACTTCTCGCGACAATACTCGATTGCCGCTGCCTCGCCGTAGTTGTGCAGCGGAGCAAGCGGTGCCACCTCGAGGATCTTAGCCATGACCTCATCGTCGACGACTGCGGAATCATCGAAGTACCAGCCACCCTGAACGATACGGTGGCCGATGCCATCGATCGTAAAGTCGGTCTTCTCGAGCTCCTCGAGCACACGTGCGATAGCCGAACGGTGATCCGGGAAGGGGACCTCCTCGGTTTGCTTGGCGCCGCCGTTCTCGGAGTGGCCAAAGATGCCCATGTCCGAACCGATACGTTCGCAGTTGCCCTTGGCGAAAACCTCGCGGGTATCGGTATCCAAAAGCTGATATTTAAGACTTGAGCTACCGGCGTTGACAACAAGTACGTTCATGAGACTCCTTCGTAATTACAGTACGGTCGGCAAACCCATAAGGCGGCCGTATCCTTAATAAGAAGTTATCAGAATTCAATAAATATCTATTAAACTCTTCGCCCAAAGCGCATAAAAGGGGGCTGAACGGCACAAGGCCATCCAGTCCCCTCCCCTTGCATCAATTACTTGCCGTTGACGATGCGTTCGACGTCGGAAGCGATCATGAACTCCTCATCCGTGGGGATGACGAAGATCTTGACCTTGGAATCCTTGGCGGACAGGCACCACGCGCCGTCGCCACGCAGGGCGTTGCGGGCATGGTCCATCTTGACGCCCATAAAGGCCAGACGGTCGGCCACACCGGCGCGGACAGCCGGAGCGTGCTCGCCGATGCCGGCGGTAAAGACGAGCGTGTCCATGCCGCACATGGAGGTTGCCATCTCGGCGGCCTTGGCGGCAATCTTGTAGACAAACATATCGAAGGCGAGCTGAGCCTCGGGATCGCCAGCAGCGGCGAGCTCCTCGACGTTGCGGCAGTCGTTGGTCTTACCACCGGTCACAGCCATGAGGCCGGACTTCTTGTTCATCATCTCGTCAACCTCGTCGAAGGTGTAGCCACCCTCGCGCTGCAGGTAGCACACGGTAGCCGGGTCGATGGAACCGCAGCGGGTGCCCATCATGACGCCGTCGAGCGGGGTCAAGCCCATGGTGGTGTCCATGCACTTGCCGTCCTCGATAGCGCACAGGGAAGCGCCGGAGCCGATGTGGCACACGACGACCTTGCGGGCCTCGCCGTTGGTCATCTCGGCAACCTTCTTGGAGATGTAGCGGTAGCTGGTGCCGTGGGCGCCGTACTTACGGATGTGCAGTTTGTCGCAGACGTCCTTGGGCAGGGCGTAGGTCTTGGCGACCTCGGGCATATTGAAGTGGAAAGCAGTGTCGTAGACCGTGACGTTGGGCAGGTCGGGATACTGCTCGAGGCAGTACTCGATAACGTTGGCCTCGGGGTTGTTGTGCAGCGGAGCGAGCGGAGCGACCTCGCGGATCTTGGCGAGGACGTCCTCGTCGACGAGGGAGGAATCGCCAAAGTACCAACCGCCCTGAACGATACGGTGGCCGATACCCTCGATCTTGACGCCGTTGGCCTCGAGGTCCTTCAGGACGACCTCGATGGCAACCTTGTGGTCGGGGAACTCGATGTTCTCGGTCACCTTCTTGGAACCGTTGGCAGCGTGGGTGAAGGTACCGCCGGTAAAGCAGACGCGCTCGCAGGAGCCCTTTGCGGACACCTTGTGGGACTTGGTATCGATGACCTGATACTTAAGGGTCGAAGATCCTGCGTTGACGACCAGAACGTTCATGTGTCTCCCTACTAACAGGCGGTGTGGCGCCGCCAGGTTACATACGTTTCAATAATAAACCCAAACGCCCTCGCGCTCGGGTTTATTGCGTTGATATATAAGTTATCGATGCATGCATGCTCATGACCTTTGACTTGTAAGGCGAAATAACGCGGGGACATACGCCAGAGAAGAAATCACAAGCGCAACAAGCAGCACAACCCGAATACCCACAACGCTACTCAACACAGCATTGAGCAGATAGAAAAGAACGGCGCCCACCGCCACCATCTGGCTTTGAACCGAAATCAGCGAACAGCGCATCGCTGAATCGGCAGCATTTTGGAAAACTGAGTATTTGATTGGGGCAAACAACGAGTACGCAACCGTCTGCAGCACATAAAACACAGGCAATAAATAGGCTGGAGTAAGGGGGATCAAAAACAAAGCGGTTAGGCAAAGACGCGCTATGCCGCAAATGCGCGCAAAACGGCCCTTGTCGACACGAGCAATCACGCTAGGCACAATAAACCCTATGGAGGCGGAGACAAAGAGCTGGACCGCAATGGTCACACCCGAAGCGACGGCATTCATTCCGCGACCCGCAAGCAGCAGTGAGAAAAAGTCTTCCAGAGCGACGAAAGCAAATGCCTGAGAACAGTCCATGATGAACGCTGAGCGAAGAATGCCGTTACCCGCAATTGCGTCCCCGATCATCTTCGGGCTCATTCCACGTTCAGTTGTCGTCGCAGTGCCCTCTCTTCGCATCTCAGGAATGCAGACAACAACAACCAACGTCAACACCATTGCGATGATATCTGCCGAAAGACCAATGAGGTATGCACCGACGGACGAAATGAAACCGCCCACACAAGCGGAGAGGGCATAAGACGCATAGAAGACAAATCGCTCAACGACATTAAGTCTTACGAGCTGGTCCTGAGAGACGCTGTCAATGTAAATCGCTTCGATGGATCCGCTCACACATGCAACGGCAAAACCTTTGAGAGCAAACGCGCCGATTAAAAGCAGGGGAGATCGGATGAGAAGCAGGGCGGCGTAGTACCCAAGCATCCCCACAATGCCAACGAGGCCGCTCACCTTTCGTCCAAACCTATCAGCAATATAGCCAGTGGGAACTTCAAGGATGAACTTGCTCACTTGATACGCAATCATCATGCTAGAAATCGCTACCATCGAAAGCCCGACGAACTCAAGGTAGACAGTTAGAAAATACAAAATGGTGCTGAGGTTCGACAGAAAAACGAACGTCATATAAAGCAAAACCGTACGGTTTTTCATGCTCCGCCCTCCAAGAGCCAGCAATCTAAATCGGAATCTTGGAAAAGCATGAGGGCAAAGCCGTCAACCATGCGTTACGAAGCGTCACTATTCACTTGACGACGCAATGCCAAATAGTCTCACGAAGCGAGATGACGCAATAGGTGAAGGAAAACCGTCTGGTGTCGATCGGTCCACGCATTATGCCGATAGCAAAAGTAGATAGGCAGAGTTACGTCACGCGATCCTTCAATGGAACACTCGCTCACTTCTGATCCATCCGATGCGAGAGAAGAACCAGAGAAGCTCAGTATCAATCCCCCGGCTTGAAGAAACTCAACCTGAGCCCTGCTTCCGTATTCGACATCACGGAAGCGGAAATTAACGAGCTGAGCTTCGGGGCATTGGTTGATTGCATTGAGACAGGGAGACAAATTAATTGGAACAGCGAGCCTGCCGCCCAGTAGCTCACGAATGGTCATAGCGTCCACAGATTGATGGCCCACCGGGCACGAAAGAACCTTGAGCTCCTTTTCACCCAGGCATTTCGAAGAAAGGGCGCTGTCCCGGGGCTCTTCAAATGAGATGGCTGCATCCGAAATGCCAAGCATGAGCGACTCAAAACATGTTGCAGTTGGCTGATGCCACACATCGAGGTGGATCTGAGGATGCAAGCGCTCAAACGAGTCATACCAGTTTTCAGCAAAAAGACGCCCCCGTCCATGAAGGCAAGGGGCGTAAAGACGAAAGTGGCCGTCGGGCGAAACGCCATCGCCCCTCGATTGAGCGTACTTTTTGAGATCGTCGACTTGCGCCAGGATCACGCGTGCACGACGCGCAAATTCTCTGCCCGCCGGAGACAAAACAGCCTCCCCCGCCGATCGGTCGAGCAAAACAATCTGATACTCAGATTCCAGCTTTTTGATTGCCGACGAAACGGCCTGCGGACTCACATGAACGGCGCGAGCTGCTTTGCGCACGCCGCCATAGTTCGCTACCGCTTGAAGGTATCCGAGTTGAGAAAGCTGCATAGATTACTCCAAAGGCAGCCAAGTCGACGGGCCAGGCGCCCTCAGATGAGGTTCTCGCCCAGGTTCTTGCCGCCGAGGACGTGCATGTGGAAGTGCATGACGGTCTGGCCGGCGTTGACGCCCTTGTTGGAGATGACACGGAAACCGTCCTCCAGGCCCTTGGCCTTGGCGACTTCCTGAATGGCGTGGGCCATGGCGCCCATGGTCTCGGCGGGCACGTTGTCGGCGATGTCGCTGTAGTGCTTCTTGGGAATCACGAGCGTATGGACCGGCGCCTGGGGGTTAAGGTCGTCGAACGCGATGACCTGGTCGTCCTCGTAAACGACGGTCGAGGGGATCTCGTGGTTGGCGATTTTGCAGAAGATGCAATCACACATAGCTGGTTCCTTTCTAGTGACAACGCAAAAAGTCGTGTTGTTCAGTGAAACACCAAAACAGTTTAGCCCACTTCAAAGATCCCAATTGAGCGAATTCTATTCCCCGGCAATCGCAATGGCCAGAGGGCTTCATCCATCCATATGCTCGTACCTATTCAGAGCGTTTGACCTCGGGAATGATCAATACCGGGAGGACAGATAGACCATAAAGCAGAGTAATAAGCATCATTTGTTTGTCGTAATCTGAACCGGAAATAGCCGCAATCCCAATAGGAAGCATATAAGAACCCAAAAGGCTAACTTCGGCCATAATGCCGCCAGCACTGCCTGCATAACGAGTGCCGATTTCTGCAAATGAGACTGGCAGAGCCTGAACAACTGGACCCATCATGCTCGTAACGATGCCGCACACCGCAAGCAATACCCCCATGGACTTTAAGCCCGAGGCAAACCACGCAACCGCAATTGAAATGGAACCAAGAAGCCCGACAATCACAAGATACGGTCGCGTAAGGCGGCATTTGCCGTAAAGAATCGGAGCAATCAAGCAACCGACAATCCCAGCAGCGGTTGTCAGCGCCGCCATTTCGCCGGCCGTCGAGGCATCGGTGCCTCGCACAAGCTCAAGAGCCTGAGGCAGCACACCAGAAAAGGCGGTCGTGGCAGCAAGTGAGAAAGCGGCGCAAATCGCGCAAAGCCAAACGTTGCGCGAGCGAAATGCAGTCAAAAGTGCTTGGTCGTGCTCAATGCCATCAGGAATAAGTGAGTCATTCTGCACGTTCCTACCAAATATGCTCCAGAAGATAGTCAGAACGGCCAACAACCCTTCTGCAGCTGTATAGCCCATTAGCACGGAAGGCATAAACGCCGATGACGCCTGGGCCGCCGCGATGCCAAAGCAAGTCGCCGCATAGTAAATGCCCATCGCAACATCCGTCTTATCTGCAAACCAAAGTCCAAGCGTCTTTGCATTATTGGCAGTCAATGCCGCCATCCCCACGCCAATGCAAAACATCGAGACAAGTTGAGCAGGAAAGTTCGATAGGCTGATTATTCTGATCGCGCCGCCAACTAAGGAAACGCAAAACCCGCCAAGTATCACTACTTTGGGCCCAAACCTATCTCCAAGTGATCCGAACGGAAGACTAAAGAAAACCGCCGCGAGCATTGGCGCCAGAAAGAGAGACGAGAATCCGACAGGGTCGATATTCATCTGAGGCATGATGACCGTGGCGTAGGCGGCGACCTGATACTGCATATAGTTGCCCAAAAAACAGAGGCCACACGTCAACAGCAATATTAACCAGCGGTAACCGCTCGAAGCCGGCCCCTGCTCATCCCTGAGCGTTATTTCCCGTGCGTCACCGTCCATGGTGCCCACCTCACTTTAAAAATGGTCGCGTCCCCTATCATCAGGAGGCCGCGACCATGCGAAACAGCGTTCTATTATATTTCAGTGGCCTCAGGCATCTCGGCTTTTGCCGCAGCGCCAGTTTCAGGCAGCATCGCAATAGGCAAAACACTGGCGAGGAAGAGAATCGATTCGATCGTAAAGTTCAACGTCCAATTGTCGCCAGAAATTGACGAGACAATAACGGGAACAAAATAGGAGCAAAGAAGGCCAACGGTACCGATTATTCCGCCAGCGCTACCAGCATATTTTGCACCAATCTCGGGAAGGTCAGGAGTCATTGCCTGAATAATAGGGCCGGAAAGAGCCGTCATAAAACCGTTGAGGACGAGAGCCACCCACATGACGGTGCCAAGCGGCAAAAACCAGTTTGCAACCATTACAACAGCGGCAATCACCGTCGTTACAATGAGAAACGGCTTGTTCTTACCGAGCTTGAGGACGGCAGCCGGTCCCGCAAAACAGGCAAAGAAGCTGCCGACAGTAATGATTGCTGCCATAGATCCAGCAGTAGCAGTATCAACACCGCGAACGAGTTCGAGTGCAGACGGGAGAATTGCACAATATGCCGTGGTTGAAGCGAGGGTTAGGCCATAAGCCAAGGCAATGCACCAAACGCCGCGCGACTTTGCGGCAATCTTAATGTACTTCATGACCGGCTCGGGCTCGGGCATGGGCTCGCCCTCCGGGACGTTCCTCATAAAGAAGATCCACAGAGCAGCAGCTACAGCTTCGGCAATAGCAGCAACCAGATAAGACACGTCAAGCGAAGGAAAATAAGTGCTGAATGCCTGGGCTATCACGATGGACACACATGAGGCGGCATAAAAAACTCCCACGGCAAGGGAGGTCTGCTGTTTAAACCAGGAACCCAGTACCTTTGCCAGGTTGGCATTGAGCGCCGCAATGCCAAAGCCGATCATAAACATCGAAACGATCTGCATGGTAAAGTCATTAATCATGAAATAGCGCAGAAAGCCGCCCACGGCAGAAAGCACCATGCCAATTGACACGACAAGCTTAACGCCGTAGCGATCAGCAAGAGATCCTGCTGGAATCGACAAAAACACAGCGGTGAGCATCGGCATCAGCATAAGATTGGTAAGTCCACCAGCATCGATACCGAGAGTCGTCATCACAACGACGCCCCACGCTGAAACCTGATATTGCATGAAGTTTGCCATAAAACAAATGAGACAAACTACGAATAAAATCATCCATCGATAACCCGATAGCTTTTCTTCTTGAGCCATTTCTTTCTCCTTACGCAGGGATAGTTCAAGCTGAATTCAATGGGGCTAATCAGCCCACTCCATTGCGGTTTCTTTCACTAATCGTTGAGTAGCACCTCGTACATAGGACGGAACACCGAATCTTCTTTCGCATGCAGCGAATGCACCGGCTTCCACTCGTTGTCGTCAATTACCATATGAATGTGGTTCTCAGCGGTATAGGGGTCCCATGGCGCCTTGCCCTCAACAATCGGCTTGCCCGTCTTCGCAAAGCTGAACCACGCATCGTTCACTTCATCCGCGAGATGCGCTGGAGGATTGTCGCCCGTAAACATCAGACCACTCGCGGTATCAAGATTCTTGAAAACGAACGGCACCTCGATTGCGTGGCAAGAACCCATTCCCTCGACACGAGATTTATAACGGAACAAATAGTTGTACACGGGTTTAAACGCCGACTGCTCTTCAGCCATAAGGTCGGTGCCGACAAAGAAACCGGTTGAGTTCATAAAATTGGTGTAATTCTCGGCAAAATCGCGCTCAGGCCATGCCTCTCGATATGCCTGCTCCCAGTAATCAATATCAATCTGATCATCAAAATGAATCGGGAATTGGCCGTGCCAGAATCCGGGAAGGTCATCGAAGTAGAAATGGAAATACGTAAACTCGTCCTCGGTACACCCAATCATAATATCGATATCCTTGGCTGCGCCCTCCGCCCAGGCCTTCATCGGCTTTTTAGGAAGGAAAGTACCGTCGCAAACCGGCGAGAAAATTAGCGACACTTCGTAAGTATGACGATCGCACCACACCTGCATGCCCTCAATGAGCTCGTCTGCCGACTTCGCCAAGAGATCTTGGGCGGTTTTGCATCCCATGATTTCGGCGAACTCCCGAGCAAAGTGCTCGCCGCGCTCACGGGTCTTATAAAGCTGGATAGGGCCGGATTCCAAAATCGCACGTTGGAAATACTTATTTGCCTCTGGCAAAATGGATAGAAGAGCCTGGCTGGAAGAACCTGCCGACTCACCGAAAAGCGTAACGCAATTGGGGTCACCGCCGAAGGCGGAAATATTCTCATGCACCCACTCGAGCGCGCGGATTTGATCAAGAATGGCAAGATAACCAGCCTCTTTGTAATCCTCTCCACCCGGCAGGCAATCGAGCAGCAGCGATCCAAACAAGTTCAGACGGTAGTTAATCGAAACAATAACGACATCCTTCGCTGCCGCAAAATTGGAGCCGTTATATAGCGGGTCGGCAGATCCGCCTGAGAAGTAGGCACCTCCATGGATATACACCATGACAGGAAGGTTCTTGCGCTCGTGTCCCCTGACCCACACGTTAAGGCTCAGGCAATCCTCCCCTTGCTCATGAAGCGAAGCGAGTTCGACTTCATCGATAAACTGCCTGGCAGAATGCCCGAATTCCACGCATTCAATTTCCTCATCGGAATCGTCAAGGCGCTCGGGGGCACGCCAGCGAAGATCATCTACCGGCTGCTTTGCATAGGGGATTCCCAAAAATGCTTCAACCCCGTTTTCGAGCGTCTTGCCCGAAACTATGCCCGTCCTAGTCTTGACCTTCATTGCTTGTCCTTCCTCACAATTAAAGATGCTAGATCGATATGATTTAAGCTAGCTGGCTTGAAGTCATCTTAAAATTTGGAGAAAGTCAAAGGTCAACGACGTGTTTCGACGGAATACCTGCTGGATACCAAGCGCTTAAGACCGTTCGCCCCGTCAAAACGACCGCTTGCCCGACAATGACGGAGTAACAAACATTAGAATAACTCCAAGGTTTTGAGTGGCCCTAGGGCAGTCGGAAGGTGCGACATGGAACGCGAGTTTTCCCTTAATATCAAGCAGACGGCCGGCCTCTACGGCGTAAGCGCAGACACTCTTCGCTATTACGAGTCAATTGGTTTAGTTGCTCCAAAGCGCGGAGCGAATGCCTACCGTGAATACAGGAAGGACGATTTCGGCAGACTCAATATCATCATGTCAATGCTCAACATGAACTACACGCTTAGCGAAATCAGATCTTTCCTAGATAACCATTCACTCGAAACGAGCTTCGAGCTGTTCAGCAACGAACTTGACAGCATCGACGCAGCCATTGCAAAGCTATCGCAACGGCGCCGAAAGATCGAGCATTGCATGCAAAATATATCCATGTCGTTAAGAGCGCGCGAGGAGAAGCAATCGAGGGTGGTTCATAAGGGACCCCGAGGATATGTCATCGTAAGCGAAGACGAGCTAAGCGGCGACATAATTCCCTACGCCACCATTAAACGCATGAAAGAACTCGGGATGGAAATCGACTCGATACACACGGTTCCATGCTTCATCCTTGACCCATCGCGCAGGAGCACCGACGGTTGCTTAGTAGCAAAGAAAACGCTGCTTTCGCTCGGGTCAAGTGACGATAAAGGGTGTGAGATTTTCCCGGAAGGCGACTATCTTTGCAGGACAACCACCGGCCCTGCAGAAATAACGCCGATAGTATGGAGGGAAATGAACGAATTCATGGACCGGAATCGCCTCGTTGCCACGGGTCCCCTTTTAGAATTCTGGTATGTAAGCGAATACATATCCGACAATCAAGATGAGTATTTACACACGCTTGAAATAATGGTTGAACCCAATGTAATTGAGAAGCGATAGCATCTCAACTCATCTTTAGCGCGCCGAAAGGCAAGCCACATTCACCCCTAATGACCCACCCACCTGGGTAGTCTTTTGGGACGGGGCTTTTTTGACTACTTTTGGCGCGAACACAAGCGTTCGGCGAGCTATCGCGCAAGGGTAGTCAAAAAAGCCCCCTCCCAAAAGACTACCCCAAAGTGGGCTGCGAGGTGGTTAGAACGAGAGGTTGTCCTCGGTGTTAGCGGCTTCGCCGTCGGCGAGCACGTCGTTGCCGTCGACGTCCTTAAGGAGCACCGAGACCTTCTGCTCGGCATCGGCCAGGCGGGTACGAAGGCTCTTGAGAAGCTCAACGCCGCGGGTGTAGCTCTCGAGCGACTCCTCGAGCTCCATATCGCCCGACTCCAGGCTGCGGATGATGAGCTCCAGCTCCTGCGAGGCCTGCTTGTACGTAAGCTGCTCGACCGGGGTCTTCTCTGCCATATCTGTTTCCTTTCCTAAAGGTCTATCACATTAATACACGGCCTACTCGACCGTATCGACGGTTGCCGCCACGTTGCCGTCTGCCATGCGAACACGGATGGCATCGCCGGGCTTAAACGCCTTGGCGCTTGTAGCCACACCATCGTCGCCGTACGCGATGGAATAGCCACGGGCAAGCACCTTGAGCGGCGACAGGGCATCGAGCGAAGCGGCAGCTCGGCCCAAGTCGGAGGCGGGCTTGCTGAGCATCGTGCGCCCCTGGTGTTCTAGACGGGAGCTCGCAAGCGTGAGCGCATGACGTTTGCCATCAAGCCCCGAAGTGCTTGCGACCAGACGCTCGGGCAGACGCTCAAAGTTGGAGCGGAAAGCCCCGACCGAGCGCAAAATTGCACCGGACAGGCGGTCGGCGGTCAGTGCAAGCTCAGACTCGCGACGCTCGACCATAAACGTGGGGTCGTTGAGGCACGGACGGCATGCAGCCGCATCGAGCGCATCACCCAGACGAGCCGTATAGGTGTCCCAGGCACGACGACCACGCCGATCGAGCATCTCCAGATCGACCTGATCCGACCCGATCATCGATGCCATCGCGGCGCCCAGACGTTGATGGCGCGTCTCGAGCACGTCGGCCAGCTCTGTCATGGCCGGCGCCACCGATTCTGCCGCCGCCGTGGGCGTGGAGGCGCGACGGTCGCTCACCATGTCGCAGATCGAGGTATCGGGCTCGTGGCCAATACCTGTCACTACAGGCACAGGGCAGGCTGCCACCGCACGGGCGAGCTCCTCGTCATTAAAAGTCATGAGGTCCTCGAAGGAACCGCCGCCGCGCACGAGCAAAATACAGTCGGGCGCGGGCGTAATGGAAGCGGCGCGGTGCAAGCCTTCGATGAGCTCCGCCGGCGCACCCTCGCCTTGGACCTTGGCACCCACGCAAACAAGCTCGACAAGTGGGTTGCGACGGCGCAGCGTACGTTTGACGTCGTCGATCACGGCACCCGAAAGCGAGGTGACGACCGCCACGCGCGAGCAAAACACCGGAATGCGACGCTTGCAGGACTCGTCCATCAGCCCCTCGCGGCGCAGCTTCTCGGCCAACTGTGCCACCTGTTGACGCAGCAGGCCCTCCCCCGCCAGCGAGAACGAACGGGCGACAAAGCTCATACGGCCCGTGGGCTTATAGAGATTGAAGCTGCCCTTAAAGCTCACCTGCATACCGTCGCGCAAGTCGAAGGTGCGCTTAAGATAGGCACCCTTCCAGATGATGCAATCGACGGCAGCCGAGTCGTCCTTGATCTGGAAGTAGCAGTGGCCGCTTCGGGCATTGGGGCCACGAAAGCCGGTGACCTCGCCCAGGACGCTCAGCTGCGGAATGGCATCGAGCGCACCAGCGGCGATCTCCACCGCCTGGCTCACGCTGAGCTCTTTGCGCTCCTGCTCGTCCGAGCCGTCGAACTCGGCAGAAACGCTATTGCCGGTTAGATTCCAGCCTGCCACGCAGCCTCCTTTCGTCATTGTGTACACGGGCTCCAGCCCTGTGTAAATTCAAGTCCCACACATAGTACAGCGCCGCGGGGACACGAATCCCCGCGGCGCCCAGCGACCCAATTTGTTATCGGTTGGAGTTTCTGTTGTAGCGAGCCATAAGATAGAGCAGCTGAATAATCGAGGTGAGCGCCGCAGCCACATAGGTAAGCGCGGCGGCCGTCAGCACCTTCTTGGCACCGTTGACCTGTTTGGAGCTCATGCCCGACTGCTCGATATACGCCACGGCGCGGCGGCTGGCGTCAATCTCGACCGGCAGCGTAACCAGTTGGAACAGCACGCTAAACGAGAAGAAGACCAGCGCGAGGGTCGTGAGCCCGGCAATGTTCATAAACAAGCCCATGAGCAGCACGATCGTCCAGGTATTCTGGGTAAAGTTGACGACCGGCACGAGGGCGCTGCGCACCTTCATCATGGCGTAACCGCTTTGACGCTGGGCGGCATGGCCCGCCTCGTGGCAGGCGACGGCAACGCTTGCGACCGACCCGCCCGAACGGTTAGCGTCAGACAGATACAGGTTGTTGTCCTGCGGGTTGTAGTGGTCGGTGAGCTCGCCGGCAACGCCCTTGATGCCCACGGCGTTGCAACCGTTGGCATCGAGCATGCGGCGAGCGACCGTAGCGCCCGTATCGCCGTCCGAGCGCACCTTGGACCACGTCCTGTACGTCGAGTTGATATAGCTCTGCGCGGCAAGACCAAGCACCGTGCAGACAAGAACAACCAGCAGGTACAGCGGGTCGATACCAAAGCCGTATCCATAGTAATAGGGCATGCGAATTCCTCCGAATCGAGTTACACGTTGGAGGCATTTTACCCACTCAAGCGGCTAGGCTTCCTTACAGCAATTCAATTTTGCCATCTTTGACCGTCAGTCCCATATTGCCCGAGAGTAAATCGTCCAGACGCGAACCCACGAGCTCAAAACGCCAGCCTTCGCGCAGGGGGCTTTGCTCGGGATGCTCGATGTAATCGGCCAGGTCATCGCGCGAGGCAATGACCGAGGTTGCCACGCCCGAGCGCTCGGCAACCAGGCGGATGAGCGCGTACATCAGGTCCGTCACGCTCTCCAGCTCCGGCGAGATCTGACGGTGCCCGCGCACCATGAGCGGCAGGCGATCGTGCGGGCAGCTCGCGCCGCGCTTGATGGCCATGAGCGCGCCGTCCACGTCGCGCTCCCCCAGCTGATCGGTACCGCGGATACTGCGGAACTCCTCGACACGCACGGGATTGCGCTTGACGAGCGCCAGCAGCGTATCGTCGGACATGACCCACTTACGCGGGATGTTGCGGCGCTCGGCGCGGTCCTCGCGCCAGGCGGCGAGCTCGCGCGCGATGCCCAGTTGATGGCGGCTGCACGAGTTGATGCGCTTGACCTTGCGGAATGCCTCGTGACGGTCGGCGCGATAGTGCGACTCGTCGGCCAGCGGGCGGAGCTCGTCGAGCACCCAGTCCACGCGGCCCAGCTCGCGCAGGCGGCTCATCATCTCGGTATAGGCGACGATCAGGTACTTGACGTCATCGATCGCATATTCAATCTGTTTATCGGTCAGCGGGCGGCGCGACCAATCGGTCAGTGACTCGGTCTTGGGCAGCGAGACGCCGCAAAACGTCTGCACGAGCGCGCCGTAGGAAATCTGCTGGCGCTCACCCAAAAAGGCGGCGGCCACCTGCGTATCAAAAATAGGACGCGGCAGCACGCCCACAGTATGGAGCATGACCTCCATATCCTGCGAGCAGGCGTGGAACACCTTGGTTACGCTCTCATCGGCCATAAGCTCGGCGAGCGGCGACAGGTCGTCGATCACCAGGGGGTCGACCGCGACGCTATCGGCAGGGGTGGCAATCTGAACCAGGCACAGACGCGGATGGAACGTGCGCTCGCGCAAAAACTCGGTATCGACGGCAATCGCGTCGAACTCGCGGGCGCGCTGGCAAAAGTCGAGTAGAGCCTGATGTGTGGAAATGTACATATCAACCCATCAAATAAGGTTAGGCCCGAAAAACACGGGTAGGATATCGGCATTGCCTTACAACTATACTCGGTTAGTCACAGAACGGGAACGTAAGTATGCGCTGCCTTATCATCCACAACCCGGCATCGGGCCCCAGCTCAGATGAAATCTTCGCATTCACGCACGCCCTCGCGCAGGGCGGCGACGAGGTCGTGATGCGCTTTATCGGCGATGGCATGGAGCCCGAGGACGCCGTGGCGGACGTGCGCGAGTTCGATCGCGTGGTGGTCTCGGGTGGCGACGGCACCGTCTCCAACGTGCTCGACCAGATGCGCGGATGCGGCGTCCCCACACTCGTCTTCCCCTCTGGCACGGCATGCCTGTTCTTCAACAACATCGGCAATGCCCCCGAGGCGGCGGCGCTTGCCAAGGCCTGCCGCGCCGGCCGCACCGTCAAGGCGGACATGGGCGAACTCTTTTGGCTCGACGAGAACGGTAACGAGAGGCGCCATGGCTTTATCATCATTGCCGGCTCAGGCTACGACGCCGAGATCATGATGAAGGCCGCTCCCACCAAAAACGACATCGGCGAGATCGCCTACTTCCTGTCGGCGCTTGCCACGCCCAATCCCACAGTGGCGCACTTTACGATTGAGCATGACGGCATTGTCGAGGAGCTCGACGGCATCTGCTGCATGGCCGGCAACACCTCGGTCATCCAAAACGACATCAACCTGTTCCCCGACTGTCGCATGAACGACGGCATGGTCGACATCGCGGTCATCGAGCCCGTAAAAACCGTGCAGTTGCTGCCCACCGTGATCACCGCCGCGCTCGACCCCGCCGGCAAGGTGCTCGGTCGCCCGCAGTTCAAGATCATCCAGACCAAGGAAGCTAAGATTACCTGTACACCGTCGCTGGGCATGCAGTTCGATGGCGAGATTATCTCCAGCAACTCCGGCGTCTTTGGCGCCCGCGCGCTTCCGCAATGTCTCGACCTGATCGTCGACGAATTCTCACCGCTCGGAAAATAGGAGGACCCCATGAACGACAATCCCCTGCTCGGCTTTATCGTCATTGTTCTGGCCATGCTCGTCGGCTATGCGATCAACGTGATCCACCGTCGGAAGAAGTAACTCCACATTGGTATGATATTCATCCAATTATCGTCTCCCCCGCTGTTTATGCATTTGCCAAACAGCGGGGGATTTTCTTTTCGGCAATTTACGACACTCTATTCAGATGTAGTAATTGCAGGGCTTCTTTATTTAACTAAAGCTATATATTGAGTATTATTAACCGCTCATCGTATATTTCATTACGCTTATCGAGTAGTTTTCTTTCATAGATGAATATTGTTTCCGATTCGTTACGCTAAGGGAGTGTCTTTATTGGCTTAAGCCCTCTGGCTGCAGAGGGCTTTCGCACGCTGGGAGGGAATATGAGGAAAACTCACCCCGTCAACGCGCTCAAAAAGCTTGGCATAGGCCTTGCATTTGGAGCTGCAACCATCATGTCCATGCCGACCTCTGCGCTCGCCTGCACGCAGATGTACATGGGCAAAGATCTAACGGCCGACGGCAACACGTACTACGGCCGCGCCGAGGACTATGCCAAGCGCTACCTCAAGCACTACGGTATCGAAGAATCGCACGCCCCCGGCTTCACCTACAGCTCCGATGAGTCTGGATTCGTGTACACCTCGAACAAAACCACGTACCGCTACAGTTACGTGCGCGATCACCCCTCGCAGTGGGATGAGCGTTGGGACGCCTACTCCGAGGCAGGCATCAATGAGAAGGGTGTATCCTGCTCTGCCACGCTAAGCACTAGCATGAATGAAGATGTCAAAGCCGTGGACCCCCTGACCGGCACTGGCATTGGCGAGTACAGCTACGCCAGCGTCATCTTGGGCGAAAGCGCCACGGCCCGCGAGGGCGTCGAGCTAATCGGCAGCCTGATCGACGCGCAGGGCGTCTGCTCCAACGACCAGATTGTCATCGCCGACAACAATGAGACCTGGCTGTTCGCCGCGCTTTCCGGCCATCAGTGGATTGCCATGAAGCTCGCTGACGACGTCGCATCGGTCAACCCCAATATCGGCAACCTCAGCTACGATGTCGACCTCAATGATACCGAGAATTGCCTCCACTCTGAGAAAATCCAGTCTATGCCCGAAGATAAGGGTATCGCCAAGTACTCCGCTGACGGCAAATTCGATGTCGCCCAAACGTATGGCGAGAGGCTCGATAAGACTGGCAGGCATCAGTGGACCCGCTATATCCAGGGTCGAGATTACTTCATGAACCCGCTTACTAAGGACGCCGATTACACCATCGTCAACGACGGCAGCGTCGGCGCAGCCGTCAGCGAGATCCAGCCCTTGTTCTTCAAGCCTGGTAAGTCTGGCTGGAGCACCTTTGAGCTGATTCGCGCCTTTGGTAACCGTGGCGAAAACGTCCCCGGCCTTAACGCCAACAAAGACGGCGCCTACGCCATCGGCACCGAGCGCAACACCGAGATCAACCTCTTCCAGATTCGTCGCGGCCTTGATCCCGAAGTCGCCACCATCCAGTGGGAGATGCTCTCCCGCGCCGGATACTCCGTCGCCATCCCGCTGTACTCCGCTCTGATGACTGAGGTCAGCCCGTACTTCAGCGATCAGACTGTCTCCTTCGACCACTGCAAAGAAACCGATATCGTAAACAACGAGGAGCCCGCGAACTCCATTAACTACGTCCTCATGGACATCAGCTCACTCTGCTTTGAGAACCCTGACACCCTTGGCACCAGTGTCCGCACCTACCTCGAAGCGCTCCAGAACGAGCTCATCGAGCAGAACCAGGAAGTCGACAAGGCCATGCTGGCTGAAACGACCACCGAGGGCCGCACCGCCCTGGCCAACAAGGCCGGCAAGGCTGCTACCGAGAACACGTACAAGAAGTGCAAGGCCCTGCTCCAGGAGATGCGCGCCTATCAGAAGGCCGGAAACTTCGAACAGCCCTTCACCCCGAGCGATCTGAATACCGAGACCAACGGCCTCAAGGAGTCCATCACCTACGCCAAGGACGCTCTTGCCACCGACCCGGTCACCCCGGATCAGCCCGGCACCCCCGAGCAGCCCGGCAAGCCCGAGCAGCCCAGCACCCCTGAGCAGCCCGCTAAGCCCGAGCAGCCAGCCACCAAGCCTGAGAAGCCTGGCAAGTCGGACAACACCACGACCACGGTAACCACCAACAAGACGAACACCAAGGGCGGCCTGCCCACCACTGGCGATCGTTTTGATGGCCGCATGGTGGCCGCATTCGCCATCGCTGGCGTTGCCGTCATCTCCGCAGGCGGTTATATCCTCTATCGCCGCAACAAGGAGTAATCCCTCACTGGTGCGAGCGGGATGGCACGGTTCGTCCCGCCCGCCTTTTTGACCGGCGGGAAACCCGCCTGAAATCTTTTCAAAAAAGATTTCCCCGCACACACTTTGCTGTGCTATAGTGCAGCGCAACAGCAATCAGGTGCAACCGCGCCACGGCATCACGAAAGGAGCCACCAACATGAAGAACACGATGAAGTCTCTCAACAACTGGTGGTGGCGTGATGCGAATACGATCGGTCGACGGTGAGTCCCTCACGCCTGTTTTTGCGCTCTAGGTGATTGGAAGGCCTCCGGTTTCGACCGGGGGCCTTTTTCTATCTCGAGCCCGATCGCATTCGCATCACGCGCCTCCGCTTTTCTCTTACACTCCCCTTCCGAAAGGATCTTTACCATGTCTCAGAACACCACCGCCACCCAGCCCCGCACCGTCCAGGCCGCCGACCGCGGCAAACTTGACGTCCGCGCCCTCGTCCTGCTCGCCATTCTGCTTGCCGCCGGCTTTATCCTCAACTTCACCGTCGGCAAGGCCATCTCGGGTATCTCGGGCGGCATGATCAGCCCCGAGTTCATCATTTCGGCCTTCTGCCTCACCATCTTGGTCGTGCGCCCCAACATTGGTCAGGCGCTCGTCATCGGCCTTATCTCGGCAGCCGTGATCCAGATCACCACCACCTCGCCGTTCATCGATTTTGCCGCTGAGGGCATCGCCGCCATGCTCATGGCCGCCATCGTCAACGCTGCCGGCAAGGGCGGTCAGGTTAAGCCTGCCGTCGCCATCGTCGCCACCTTCGTGACTACCTTTGTCTCCGGCGTCATCTTCATGGTCATCAAGATGGCCATGCTCGGCGTGGTGGGCGAGCTCGCCGCCGCCATGCTGCCTGTCGTCGCCATGACCGCCGTCTTTAACGCCATCCTGGTCGGTGCCCTCTACCTGCCCATCCAGAAGGCCCTTAGGCTCAACTAACCCGCTCGGCTTTACGAGCCACCCCATCTTGGTGTTCATTCGTCGCTCGCGTACCCAAGTACGCTTCGCTCCTCTTTCGCGCCAACCTGGGGCCCCTCGTAAAGCCGTCTTCGTGCTCCATTATTCAAAATTAATCCCCTTTGATTTAACCCCTTTCGTGGGGGTCTAGGACACGCTTATCTCAAATCCCACCTTAAGGAGAACATCATGGCCACCAACACTCAGGCTCGTACCATTTCTGCCAACGCCGCTTCCGACAAAGGCATCCTCGACATCACCTCGCTCGTCCTGCTCGCCATCCTCCTTGCCGCCGGCTTTATCCTCAACATGACCGTCGGCAACGCTCTTGCCGCAACGGGTATTAAGCCGCAGTTCATCATTGCCGCCTATGCCCTGGCCATCGCACTCACGCAGGCAAGCTTTGCCCAGGCAGCCATCTTTGGCATCCTGTCGGCCGCCGTCATCCAGATCACCACGTCAATCCCCGGCCTCAACTTTGTCACCGAGCTTGCCGGCGCGCTGACGATGGCGGCGCTCATCAAGTCCAACATCGGCGGTAGCAAACTCAACCCCTTCATCGCCGGCCTGCTCACCACCTTGGTCTCGGGTGCCCTCTTCGCCGTCCTGGGCACCGTCATCATGGGTGCCGCGCTGCCCACGGCGCTTGCCAAGGTGCCCATCGTGCTCGGCACTGCCGTCTTCAACGCCGTCGTGGTCCAGGCCCTCTTCTTCCCCCTGCGCAAGGTGCTCAACAAATAGCCTGATATGATGGACGGGGCCGCGCGCAAGCGGCCCCGTCACTAAAGACTGTCCCAAACAGCTAGCTTTTGGGGACGTTCTTAGACGACTCGTCATTTAAGAACGTCCCCAATGACTATGAAAGGTATCCATGAAAACGATCATCAACGTCGACGATGTCTCGTTCTCCTATGGTGCGCAAACCGAGCAGGCGCTTAAGCACATCTCGCTCGACGTGAACAAGGGAGACTTTATCGGCATCATCGGGCCTTCGGGCGCCGGCAAGTCTACGCTTGCCGCCTGCCTGTCGGGAGCCGTACCCCACCACTACACCGGCACTTTTTTTGGGTCCGTCATGGTTGACGGCCACGACACCTGCGAAGTCTCGCTCACCGACGTATCGCAGATCATCGGCAGCGTGCTGCAGGACATCGACACGCAGATGGTCGCCTCGGTTGTCGAGGACGAGATGCTCTTTGGTCTGGAGAACTTTGGCGTCCCCCACGACCAGATCGAGCAGCGCGTAAGCGAGACACTCGAGACGGTCGGCATCAGCGACCTGCGCGACCGCGAGATCGCCACGCTTTCGGGTGGCCAAAAACAAAAGGTGGCCATCGCCGCCATCCTCGCTATGCGCCCCCGCGTGCTGGTGCTCGACGAACCCACCGCAGCACTCGACCCCGCCAGCTCTACGCTGGTCTTCGAGACCCTGCGCGAGGCAAACCGCGCACTCGGCATCACCATCGTCGTCGTTGAGCAAAAGGTCGCTCTGCTCTCGGAGTACTGCAACCGCGTGCTCGTGCTCAACCATGGCGAAATCGCGCTGCAGGGCGAGCCGCACGAGGTCTTCGCACACACCGATGAGCTTCGCACCATTGGCGTCGACTGCCCCCGCGTCACACGAATCTTCAATAGTCTCGCGGCCGATGGCCTGGCAAGCGGCACCCCTTGCTTGGATGTCGACGAGGCTGAACGCCTGATTTCGGGCATCGTCGACCCCGCACACACGGCCAGCGAAGTCCAAGCGCCCGCGGGCTCACCGCACGCCCCGTCGTTGCGCCCTCATGCTAAGGACGCCGAGCCCGTGCTCACCTTCGATCACGTTGAGTTTGCCTATCCCAACGGCGGTGCCGCCGTCCACGACCTTAGTCTGACGCTCTACCCCGGCGAGCTCGTGGGCGTTGTCGGACAAAACGGCGCCGGCAAGACTACGCTCACCAAGCTGCTCACGGGCCTGCTTAAGCCCGCCTCGGGCAGCGTGCGCGTTACGGGCTTGGACACCGCCGCGGTTCCCACGAGTCGCATTGCCCGCGAGGTCGCAACGCTCTTCCAAAACCCCGACCGCCAGATCTGCAAGGATACCGTGCTCGACGAGGTCGCTTTTGGCCTGGAACTTGCCGGCATCGACCACGCCGAGGCCCTGCGTCGTGCCCAGCTCGTCATCGACCGCTTTGGTCTGCCCGCCGACGAGGCGCCCTTCTCGCTTTCGCGCGGCCAGCGACAAATGGTGGCGCTCGCCTCCGTCGTAGTGGTTGAACCCAAGATCGTAGTGCTCGACGAGCCCACGAGTGGCCTTGACTACCGCGAGTGCATGACCGTCATGGAAACGGTGCGAACCATGGCCGAGCGTGGCTGCGCCGTGATCATGGTCTGCCACGATATGGAAGTCGTTTCCGACTTTGCCGAGCGCATCGTTGTGATGGCCGACGGCCGTATCCTCGACCGCGGACGCACACACGAGCTGTTCTCGAATATTGAACTCATGCAGCGCGCCTACGTGGAGCCGCCCCAGGTCATCGAGCTCTCGCGCCGCTTGGCATCCTCCGTCTCCCCCGCTTTTGCGCAGGTGAGCGAGGTCACCGATATCGTTCGCATTACCAAGGAGATGGTCCGCCGTGGTTAACGTCATCGACTATATGCCGGGCGACACGCTGCTGCATCGCCTGAACCCCGTCGTCAAACTGGGCCTCGCTGCCTCCATCATCATCGGCATCTTTTTGTCCGACAACTATGTTGCGCTGTTGGGCTTTTTGGCACTCACCCTTGCGCTGGGCGCCTACGCCGGCGTCGTCGATCGCCTGTTCTCGCTGCTCAAGCTGCTGATTCCGCTCGCACTTATCATGTTGTTGCTCCAGCTGGCCTTTATGCGCGATGGCAACGTGATATGGGGCTTTATCACCGACACGGGGCTCATCACCGGATCAAAGGCCTGCCTGCGTCTGCTGGGTGTGGCATTGCCACTCATCCTCATGCTCATGGTGACCAAGCTCAACGACCTTGCCAACGCCTGCGTCGAGGTGCTGCACGTGCCGTATCGCTATGCCTTTACCTTTACCACGGCGCTGCGCTTTGTGCCGGTGTTTGGCCAGGAGATGAACGCCATCATGGAGGCGCAGACCGCACGCGGCGTCGAGTACGACACCAAGAACCCCATCAAGAAGCTTAAGCTCATGCTGCCGTTGTGCGTACCGCTGCTTATCTCGAGCGTGGGCAAGACCGACGCCACCGCGCTTGCCGCCGAGCAGCGCGGCTTCTACCTGCGCACGCGCGCCAGCTCGTACAAGCGCTATCCCATCAAGGGCTTAGATGTCACCGTGCTCATCGTCAGCATCGCCCTCATCGTCCTGGGCTTCCTCTTCTAGCAATCGCCAGCGGTAACCGGCACACGCAAAAGGCCTCGGCTCGCACCAAACGAGCCGAGGCCTTTACTGTTTTCCCAGATAAAACCCACCAAAATAAACCTGTCCCTTTTTGGTAGGTTGAGAGCTATTGGCGGTAGGGGGCGCCGCTGCGAATGATGGACTCGCGCACCAGGACGTCCATGGCGTCGAGGGTAATCTCGGGCATCTCGCGGTACTTCTGCAGCACCGAGAGCTCCGTGCAGGCCAGAATGACGCGGTCGCAGCCGCTGCGGGCAAACTCCCACATCACGCGATCGAACTTATCCATATCGGGCTCGCGTCCGGCCTTCACGTCGTCGTAGATAAGCGACATCACGTCGGCCTGACGCTTCTCGCTGGGATAGACGACCTCGACGCCCGCGGCCTCGCATTCGCGCCCATAGACGCCCGCACCCACAGTGCCGTCGGTGCCCATGATGCCGATCTTGCGCACCGGCTCGGCCGGCATGCTCAGGTTAGGATCGAACTCGCACTCCCCCATCACCGCGCCAGCTAGGGCATAGCGCACCGACTCGCGCGGCATGTGGATAATCGGCACCTTCGTAAACGACTGGATCTGGTCGTAGAAGTAGTGTGACGTGTTGCAGGGAATGGCAATGTGCGCACAGCCCAGCGACTCGAGCGCCTGGGCGCACTCCTTCATAGTCGCCAGCAGCTCGGCATGCTCGCCGGTCTTGATGGCCAGCGTGCGGTCGGGCATGGTCGACTTGGAAAGAACCACCATGTCGATATGCTCCTGGTCGCACGTAGCCGCCGTATGGCGCACCACCTGGTCGTAGTAATACGACGTGGCCTCGGCGCCCATGCCGCCGATAACTCCCAGCTTTTCCATCGCCGCCTCCTTGGTGACGCTTGCGCAATTGCGCGTATCATACCCGCGCCCGCCCGATGCAAACCGGACGGGCGCCGCACTCATCTACTTGTAATACGTCTTGAACAGCTTAAAGTGGCGCAGCTTGGTGTGCCACATGCGCAGCCAGCGGTTAAAGACAAAGTCGCCCTTCATAAACGAGGGGTCGGCGCCCTTGCCTTCCTTATCCAGGCGATGTACCTTAGCGCGCAACTCGGGATCCTTGACGTACTTGTCGACGACACCCATGGGAACGACCATCCACAGCGCCTCGTCCTGTGCCGTCACAAACTCCGGCTCAAACGGGCGGTTGAACACATACTCGTCCACCACATACTTGGCAACGTTAAAGCCGCTGTTGGTTACGTAGTAGTTGCTGCGGCCCTGACGGGTGTTGAAGTCGAAGAACTTAAACGAGCCATCGCGCTCGTCGTACTTGACGTCAAAGTTGGAATAACCAACAAAGTTCAGGTCCTCGAGCAGCTTGCGCACGCCGCCCATGAGCTCGTCGTTGGGTTCGGTGATGATACAGGCATGGTTGCCAACGCCATGGGGCTGATGCTCCTCGAGCAGTACGTGGCCCAGGCACATCATGCGCACCTTACCGTTACGGTCAGAATAGCTGGTGAGCACGCGCATGTACTCGTCGTTGCCGGGCACGCGGTCCTGCAAAATCAGGTCGTCGGTGTAGCCGCTGGCATAGGAGTCACGGATAACCTGCTCAAGCTCGGCACGATCGGCAATCTCATAAGCCTTCTTCTGGCCCTCGAACTCATGCTGCCACCACATGATGCCGTCGGACGGCTTCAGGATCATCGGGAAGGGGAAGTCAATCTGGTCGAGCACCTCGGCCGGCGCCTCGCCTTGCGCGTTGAGCATCTGCGCCGTAAAGGTAAAGGTATGCGGATACGGCACGCCATGCTTCTCGCACAGCTCGTAGAAGATCTCCTTCTTCTGGCACTGCTCGAGCATGCTGTAAGGCGCGTAGGGCGCGACGATGTTATCCGCCAGCTCATCGGCATCCTTTGCCTGAGCCACCAGGGCAACATAGTTATCGCCGCAGCCCATCAGGACAATCGTCTTATCGGCATGCGCCTGGGCAATGCCATTGACGATTTTGAGCATCACGGGCATGGTATCGATGTCGACATTGGGCGTGTAGTCGATAATCTGGCTTCGATACGCAGGGCCCGTCTGGTACTTGCCAAAGACCAGACTCTTAACCTGATACTCCTCGTAGAAAGCGCGCGCCACCGAATAGGCGTTGATGTCGCCACCGAGCAGCACGGGAATGAACTCGCGCTCTGTAAATTGCAATGCCATGGAAACTTCCTATCATGAACTGCCCGCACAACGGGCGGTCTTAGTGCAACCGATTCATTCTAGCGTGCCAAACCGCCAGTGCCCAAAGTTCCACCGTATCTATGGCAATCGGAGGAGCAAACTCGGCGCAAAGACGGCACTCACCGCTGTACGACAACGGGCAATGAACCTACCGTTGTTGTAGGATTCAACATACTGTCAATCTCATAAGCGAAAGGCGCACGCGTGCCCCAAGAACATCTGGCCGACAACCCCATCCTTGACGCTGCAAAACGCGAGCTAGCAGAACGCTCACAGACAACCGCTCCCCTACGCACCGCCAGCAACGCCTACGAAGGACCCGCCCGCATCGTCTCGATTAACACGTCGGCGCACAAAGGCACACGCAAGTCGCCCGTCTCCGATGGGCACGATACCGTCATTGAGCAGTTTGGTCTCGCTTCCGATGCGCACGCCGGGCACTGGCACCGCCAAGTCTCGTTTTTGGCCGCAGAATCAATCCAGACGGCACAGCATCGCGGGCTCGATGTGCACGAAGGCGACTTTGGGGAGAACTTCACCACACAAGGCATCAACCTGCTTTCGCTCCCCTTGGGCACACAGCTCAAGATCGGCAACGACGTTCTGGTCGAGATCAGCCAGATCGGCAAGGTCTGCCACACCCGCTGTGCCATCTACTATCTCGCCGGTGACTGCATCTTTCCCCACGAGGGCATTTTCGGTGTGGTGCTTCGAGGCGGAGAGGTGCATGTCGGAGACGCTATCCAAACAGTCAAGCTCGGCGACGGCACGTGTTCCTTCACCCCAGCCGAGGCGCTCGAAGAAGTTGAGCAGGCTCGCCGCGAGGGAACCCTATAGGTGCAAAACCCCATGTTGGAGTAGCTCTTAAGGCGTGAATCTGCGATCAAAGCGAGTTCCGTAACGTTAAAGTTGAACTCTATGGTTTCTCAACAATTCACCATAACTGCAGGTCAAAGCCAAAGCCTCAAGTTCAACTTGACCCTTTGGAACCTTTAAGGTTCAAGTTGAGGTCGAAAGCAGTAGTAGAATACCGTTCGAACCATAACCTACGATTGATTGCAGAGGGATTGGATGCAGCATTCGAATCATCGCGTCGCAGCGCTCATCGCGTCGAAGCCGGCTCGTATCATCACGAGCGCCGCACTCGCTGTCGCACTGACTGCCACGCCGATGCTCTCCCCCGTTGCAGCGTATGCCGCCTCGCAGGCAACGCAGGATCAGCTTTCCGCCGCGCAGCAAAAAATTGAAGCCGCCACGAGCGCCTACAACGATGCCCGCACCAAACTCGACGACCTGCAAAAGCAGATCGACTCCAACGAGGCGAGCATCGAGGAAATCGAGGCTAAGCTTCCCGAGCAGCAGGCCAAGGCAAGCTCCGCCATGCGCGATCTGTACAAGTACCAGAAGGGCACCAATCCCATCGTGAGCTTCCTGGTCAACGCGCAGAGCTTGGGCGAGTTCATCACCACCTGCAAATACACCAACCAGATCACGAGCTCGAGCGTCGACGAGATCGAAGAGCTCAACAACATGCAAACCGAACTCGAGCAGAACAAGGCCGAACTCCAGCAGGCCAAGTCCCAGCTTGAGGCAGAGCAAAAAAACGCCGAAGATGCGCTGGCACAGGCCCAGCAGCTCCGCAGCGAGGCGCAGGCAAAAGCCGAGCAGGAAAATGCCGCCGAGCTTGCCAAGCTTGAGGCCGACAAGGCCGCTGCCGCCGAGAAGCTCTCGGGCGAGGGCGTAAGCGGCAGCAATTCCAGCAGCCAGGCCACCAACACCAACACCACCATCGACACCACGGTGAACAACGCCAATACCGGTAACTCCGATTACGATACGTTCATCAACGAGTGGACGAGCCGCATCGACAATTATCTTGCCGGCTCCCCCATGGCTGGCCAGGGCTATAACTTTGCCGTCGCCGCTTGGAATACCGGTGTCGACCCCCGTTGGTCCCCCGCCATCGCCTGCATCGAGAGCACCAAGGGCACTTATTGCGCCAATTCCTACAACGCCTGGGGCTGGAGCGCTCGTGGCGGCGGTTGGCGCAGCTTTGGCAGCTGGAGCGAGGGCATCTCCGCTCATGTTGCCTACCTGGGCGCAAACTACGGCTCCACCCTTACCCCGGCAGCGGCCAAAAAGTACTGCCCGCCCACGTGGCAGGATTGGTACAACAAGGTCGCCGCTCAGATGAACCGCATCTAAGCTCAACTGCAAAGGACCCCAAACGGGGCCCTTTTCTTTTAGGTGGCGGAGGTGTCGACGACACCGGTCGCATTGGCAACCGCAACTATGACGATCATGCACAGGAGCAGCACGCCCAATGCCTTAATCCAGAGTTTCGCGAGTTTCTTGCCGCGATAGCTGTCGAGCAGTGCGAATCGCCGACGAAGGCGGCGCTTGTCGAGCAGCGCAAAATGCATAAGCACCATAAGGCCATCGACAAAGAAAAAGTACTCGATTATAAGAAGCCACGTCGGGTAGCTTTGATTTGCTCCTGTGGGGTGAAAGACGGCAAAGTGGCTTCCGGCAAAGAATACAAGCAGCGAGAGGCAGACAAGCGTATTCCAAATGCGCCCCAGAGGTTCCGGAATGCGAGAGAGCAGACCGAGTGCAGCGGAGGCGGCAGGCTTAGGTAGCTCTGCGGAGCTCTGGAGCCCTTGGGGCGTTAACACCGTCTCCGAGGCCGGAGTACAAACAGGCACAGGCGCAGGAGGTCGCACAGGGCAACTCAGGTCGTATGCCGCGCGCGTCGCCCGTCCCAATGCCTCCGCACTCGCAAAGCGCTTGGCTGGGTCGAGCGCCATCGCCATGCAAATGACATCGGTCAGAGAAGAAGGAACGCCGCGCATCTCGCATTGTTCGTGCATGTCGCGTCCCGGCTTAGGGTCGGCCCCCGTCAGGCAAAAGAAGAGAAGCGCGCCGAGTGCATACACATCGCTGCGCACGCTCGTCTGCCCAAACCCATACTGCTCGGGCGGCGCGTAGGGCCGCGTACCAAACTTGACGGTATCGGCATCGGCGCCGTCGCGCCACACGCGCGCAATTCCCAAATCGATAATCACCAGCGACGAAAAGCTCATACCGGCATCGGGCGCATACTGCACGCCCGACACGATGATGTTCGACGGCTTAAGGTCGCGATGGATTACCGGCGAGGCCGGCTCCACCGCCGTCGCAAAACCAGCATGGAGCTCGCCGACTGCATCGCAGAGAGCAGGAAATAACTCATGCGCATAATCGGGCGTCGCGCCCAAGCGCCCCACTAAGGCCTCGAGCGTCTCGCCTTCAACATACTCCATCACCACGTCCAGCTCATCGCCCGCGCGGCGACAGTCAACGATTCGGGGCAGGTGCTCAAAACGCCGTCCGGCACGCTGGGCCGCAAACAGGCGCTCATATGCCCCGCCAATCTGGGCCGAAGCATCGATGCGCTTACGGACAAAGGGGCCGAGCGACCCTCCGCCGGTTCCTTCAAAGTACACGAGCTCGGTCGTCTCGACGGACGAGCACTTGAGTACGCGTTCCACGCGATAGCTATCATCGCGGTCGAACGACGCCAGGTGCTCGGCAAGCGCCGCGGTCAGTTCGTCGTCGGAATATGTTGGGTCTTGAGTGTCCATAGCATCCATCATAGCGCAGGGCGCAGACACCTCATGGCATCCGCGCCCCGTTCGTTTGCATGGTTGTTCTAGTGACACTGCCGGCTCAGCCATTGGGCCCTAACTCACCGTTTCCTCGCCAAAGCGATACAACTCTTCGTTGACCTTTTGGAGACTACACCCGCGATCGATGCAAAAGATGATGATTGCATCGCGACGGTCCTTGCAATTGAGGACGCTCGCCCCGGCAGCCGTCAGCGCGCGGTTGGTCTCCTTCATCGACAGCGCCATCGCAAAGGCAATTTGCAGCACTTTATTGCGACTCGGATGGCGTGCGCCGGTAAAGATCTGATAGCCGAACGTTTCGTTGAGGTCGGCCATACGCACCACGCGCGATCGCTCCAGGCCCTTTTCCTGTAAAAGCTGCTTCAGATACTCCGAAAGCGACGGGGCGGCAAAGTCATGTTCCCTAATATAGCCATCGATACTGGGCGCATCGAGTAGCTCGTTGAGCAGCTCTTCGGTCAGCTTTTTATCGGGCATATGGCCTCACCTCCCCCGCGATTCACCGGCAGCGACATGCTAGGCCAGCACCCAGCTTGCAGTGGCAGACTTATCGAACATGTTGGCAAAATACAGAGCCTTCTTGATGTCGCCGTCAAAGTAGATGTTACCCGCAACGGAACCGCCGGCGGCAAGGGTGCCCGACTGCAGCTCTTCGGAACCCTCGCTATAGTAGCCCTGATTCTGCTGAGCGCCGTTGGCGTCCTCGCCCTTCCAGTCGTAGACATTGTAGTCCGCGCCCTCATCGCCGTTATTGGTATAAGTGACGTGGATGCCCGTCATGGTCGAGCCGTCATAATTGGTAAGACCCGTCTGAACGGAGTCTACGACAATGGAAAGACCGGCGTTGGTAGTCACGGTCGTGCCGACGGCCAGATCGGTCGTCGTCTGCTCTTCCTTCTTGGGTTCTTCCTTCTTATCACTATCGCCGGCGTCCTCGGTGACAGTCGCCTTATCGCTGCCACAGCCCACGAGGAGGCCAGCAGTCCCCAGGGCGACAGTTGCGAACGCGCCAAGCGCAGCGCGACGGCTCAGCAGCATTTCGGTCTCGAGCTTTTTCATGATGCATCCTTCCTACGATCCGGCTACCGTGCCGGCACACAGCACATCGTAGGAAGGATTGAGTTCGAATTCATTAGCTGGGAGCTAATGCTGCGATAAACGGTCGCGCAAGCGCGCCTTCCGCGGCAGCCCGCGGGAAACACTACCCCACCGCAACGGGCTCTCCGGTAAAGGCACTAATCATTAGCAGAACAAAGAACGCCAGATAGCTAATGCTCAGCAGATAGGCGATAGCCAAAAAGACAATCCATCCCACATTGGTCTTGCCGTCGGCGCGGCGTTGTTCGCGACAACGATAGAGCCAGATCGTAACGCCAATGGCAGCGATAAGTAGCACGAGTGCCACCGCAGCCAGCCCAGCAAGCGCAAACATCACGCCTATGCTCACAGCAATAACCGGGAGTAGTAGCAAACCACACCCGCAACCACCCGGACTATATACGGCAGATTGCCGACGTCGCCTCATCGCCACTCCATTCTCAGCGTCTTGGGGCTCTACAATGCGATGGCCTGCTGGACAGGAACAATCTTGTCGAGCTCAGGTTTAATCCGCCTTTTCTCGGCCTCAAGGTCAAACGCCACCTGAGCGCGCAGCCAATAACCATCCGTCAGGCCAAAATAACGGCAAAGACGGAGGTCAGTGTCGGTCGTCACACGGCGCCTCCCCAAAATAATCTGCCCGATACGCTGAGCCGGAATCCCGGTCTCCTTAGCAAGGCGATATTGAGAAATACCCATGGGAACAAGAAACTCCTCTTTGAGAAGCTCACCAGGAGTCACCGGTGACAGCAAATCAGCCGCAGCCTCCTCATTTATGATAATCGACGATTTCGACATTCCAAGCCATCCCCTGTCTCCACTCAAAGCAGACCCGATAGCGTTCGTTGACGCGAATACTGTATTGACCGGCACGGTCGCCCTTCAATACTTCAAGGCGGTTGCCTGGCGGAATGCGAAGATCATCAAGCGAAGCGCAGACCTGCAGTTGGCGGATCTTCCTCAATGCGACCCGCTCAAAAGGAATGAACTTCCTGACCCGCACACCCATGGCAAAGCGTTCGGTATCTTCATCTTTATAGGATGCAATCATAGTATCGCCTTACGTTAATAACGTCAAACGTTTCTATAGACTTACATCTTCATTATACCGTACATCTGTTCGTATTTTCTAGGCAATTACTTCTTTGCCCATTAGGCAAGCGAAAGCAATCGTTTATAGACATCGAGGCCTTTGAGCAGGATTTCCTCATCAAAGAGCATGGTATCGGTATGCAGTGCGCTGGCGGCATAGGCGGGGCAGCCCTCGGCGTCACTCGGATTGTCTTGGCCGGCAGGCACGCCCGTGCCCAGCAAGAAGAATACGCCCGGCAGATGGCGCTGATAGAACGCGAAATCCTCGGCAATCAGTAGTGGCTCGTTCACCAGTTGCAACTCGGGCAAAGCAGGTGCAATGCAGGCAAACAGCTCAGGGTCGTTATCGACCGGCGGGTATCCCTCGGCGAAGTCGAGGTCGTAGGTGCAGCCCGTCGACGCGCACGCCTCGTCGAGCACACGGCGCACACCCTCGCGCGCGCGGTCGAACATGTCGTCCGTAAACACGCGCAGGCTGCCGGCGACATGGGCCTCCCCTGCCACCGCATTGCAGACGGTGCCCGCCCGCAGCAGACCGAACTTGCCAATGCAGGGCTCGTCGGCGCCCAACTCGTCCATCAGCTCGCGCTCGGCAACCAAGAACTTGGCCGCCGCCAGCGCCGCATCGTGCGATTCCTCGACCGGAACGCCATAGGTCTTGGCAATATGGATACTCGTGCCATGGATATGAATGTGAGTCTCGCTCGAGCGCGCCAGCAGCGGACCGGAGCAGCTCGCCAGCGTACCGGCAGGCAGATCGGGCCACACGTGGAAGCCAAAGATGCGATCGGCCCCGTAGCGCTCGAACACGCCGCTCTCGCATACCGTCTTAGCGCCACCGGTCGTCTCCTCGGCCGGCTGAAACACAAAGAGCACGTTACGTTTGATGACGCCCGGCTGCTCACGAATCGTACGGTCGACATAAGTTGTTGCCGCCAGTGCCATGGCCATGTGGCCGTCGTGGCCGCAAGCGTGCATCTTGCCGGGATGCGTCGAGGCAAAGGCCGCTCCCGTTGCCTCCGCGATGGGCAGGGCGTCCATATCGGCGCGAATCGCCGTGGCATTCGTAGCGCCCACACCGGCATCGAAGAAGGCACAGACGCAGCTCGGGCAGGGATAGGTCACCTCGCAGGCAAGCGGAGCGAGCACGCCCTCGATATAGGCGATAGTTTGCTCAAGATCGAAGTCGAGCTCCGGAATGCGATGCAGGTCGCGACGATAACGACGGAGTTCTTGGAGCTCGATCATGGGGATTCCTTTCATGGGACAACTCGTTGTTACCTATTGTGACGCAGGGTTGTGGCACCCTTGTTTCTAACATGATGCTGCATTTTTTAAACGTTATATACGAATACTCTTGTTTGGTAAAGTGCAACGTGGTAGGGTCTTTACCACTTGATAGAGGCGCGGGCACGAAGAGCCGCGGGCGAGTCGGCAGACTTTGACCCTGCGGGGAGGCGAAACCCGCCGAACTGGGTTTTTCGGGCACGAACGACCTGGTGGGCCTGCGGGAAACACCCGCAGGACTGTCTGCAGCAATGCGGGAGCGCTATCCGGACATTGGGTCCACGCTATGCGGATTCGATGCGCCGATGGCGCCGTCTGGATAGCGAGGTTTACGGAACATGGCATTGACCCCCAGCGAGGCATATGCGGCAAAGCAGCCGTTTGTGGATAAGGAGACGCTCGAACACATCGTCGAGCAGTTCCCCACGCCGTTTCATCTATACGACGAGGCGGGCATCCGCCGCAACATGCAAGAGGTGCGCGACGCCTTTGCGTGGAACCCGGGGTTTAAGGAGTACTTTGCCGTCAAGGCCAATCCCAATCCGGCACTTATCTCCATTCTCAACGAATACGGCTGCGGTTGCGACTGCTCGAGCTATACCGAGCTCATGATCGCCCGCTCGCTGGGTATCACGGGACACGACATCATGTTCTCGTCCAACGACACGCCGGCTGCCGACTTTGAGCTCGCCGACAAGCTGGGCGCCATCGTCAACTTTGACGACATCAGCCATATCGAGTTCTTTGAGCGTGTCGCGGGGCCCATCCCCAAGACAGTCAGTTGCCGCTTTAATCCGGGCGGCTTGTTCCAGCTCTCCAACGGCATCATGGACAACCCGGGCGACTCCAAGTACGGCATGACCACCGAGCAACTCTTCGAGGCATTCCGCATGCTCAAGGCCAAGGGCGCCGAGGATTTTGGCATCCACGCCTTCCTTGCCAGCAACACCGTCACCAACGACTACTACCCCAAGCTCGCGCGCATCCTCTTTGAGCTTGCCGTGCGCTTGGAGCGCGAGACCGGTGCACATGTCGCCTTTATCAACCTGTCCGGCGGAGTGGGTATCCCCTACCTGCCCGAGCAGCAGGCCAACGACATTCACGCCATCGGCGAGGGCGTACACGCAGCCTACGACGAGATTCTGGTTCCCGCCGGCATGGGCGATGTGGCGATCTGCACCGAGATGGGCCGCTTTATGATGGGCCCCTACGGATGCCTGGTCACCAAGGCCATCCACGAAAAGCAGATTTACAAGGACTATATCGGCGTCGACGCAAGCGCCGTCGATCTCATTCGCCCTGCCATGTATGGCGCCTACCACCACGTTACAGTGATGGGCCAGCCGGGTGGCCCCGACAAGTCCGCAGCTCCCGTCACGGAGACGTACGACATCACCGGCAACCTGTGCGAGAACAACGACAAGTTCGCCATCGACCGCGAGCTGCCGCATATCGACATGGGCGATGTGCTGGTGATCCACGATACGGGCGCGCACGGCTACTCCATGGGCTACAACTACAACGGCCGCCTGCGCTCCGCCGAGGTGCTGCTGCGTCCCAACGGTTCCGCGGAGCTTATCCGTCGCGCCGAGCGCCCGGGCGACTACTTCGCCACGCTCGACGTACTGCCGTGCGGACGCGAGTTGCTGGCCAAATCGCGCGCCGAAAGCGCCCGCCGTCGTGCTCAGGACGAGCGTCTGGCAGTCGCTGCCCAATGGAACAAACGCATCCAAATCGCAGAAGCGAAGGAGAAGAATATGGATATCCGCAACCTCGAGGGCTCAATCGTCGCCCTCGTTACGCCGTTTAAAAAGGACGGCAGCGTCGACTTCGACGCGCTCGAGCGCCTTATTGATTTCCATCTGCAGAATGGCACCGACGCCATCCTCACCTTGGGCACCACCGGCGAAAGCGCCACGATGACCGATGACGAGGACAACTCCGTTGTCGCCGCCGTGGTCAAGCAGGTCGCAGGCCGTATCCCCGTCATCGCCGGCTCGGGCTCCAACTCCACGCAGACGATGCTCACCAAGTCGCTCACCTACCAGGGCCTGGGCGCCGACGGCCTGCTGCTTATCACCCCTTACTACAACAAGTCCAACGAAGAGGGCATCTACCAGCACTTTAAGACCGTGGCCGACGCCGTGGACATCCCCTGCATCCTGTACAACATTCCCGGCCGTTGCGGTTGCGGCATCAGCGAGCGCAATGTCGAGCGCCTGGCAGCACATCCCAACATCATGGGCATCAAGGAGGCCTCGGGCAACGTCGCCTATGCCGCCAAGATCGCGCATCTGCTGTCCGACGACTTCCGCATGTACTCGGGCGAGGATGCGCTTACCGTGCCGCTCATGAGCCTGGGCGCCTCGGGCACTATCAGCGTGTGGGCCGACGTGCAACCGCAACTCGTACACGACATGTGCCGCGCCTACCTGGACGGTGACGTGGAGCGCGCCCGCGAGATCCAGATTGCCGGTCAGCCGCTCATCAACGCCCTCTTTAGCGAGGTCAACCCCATCCCCGTTAAGGAAGCGCTCGCCCAGATGGGCATGATCGAGGCCAACTATCGCATGCCGCTGTGCCCCATGGCAGACGACACGCGCGCCACACTTACCGATGCTCTGAAGGGAGCTGGTCTGCTTGATTAAGACTGTCATTATGGGAACGGGCCGCATGGGCTCGCTCATCCGCACCACCGCCGAGGGCATTGTCGATGCCGCCGGTCAGCCCGTTTTTGACATCGTTGCTCAAATCGGCTTTGATCTGACCGAGCTCGAGAGCGCCCCGGCGGCCGATGTGATCATCGACTTCTCGAACGTCGTGACCTTTGACGCCGTTGTCGCCTATGTCGAGCGCACGGGCGCTGCACTGGTCTCGGGCACCACGGGATATACGCCCGAGCAGATGGACCGCCTGCGCGAGCTGGGTCAGGGCGCCCGCGTCATGCACTCCGGCAACTACTCCATCGGCATCGCAGCCTTGCGCCATCTGGTAGCCCAGGCAACGCGCGAGCTGCCCGGCTTTGACTGCGAGATCGTCGAGACACACCACAACCAAAAGGTCGACGCCCCCAGCGGCACGGCCAAGCTGCTGCTCGATGCCGTCGTCGAAGCCGAGCCTGAGGCCGGATACCATCCCGTCTACGGCCGTGAGGGCATGTGCGGCGCCCGCGACCCCAAGGAGATCGGCATGCATTCGCTACGCGGCGGCACCGTCGCCGGCGTGCACGAGGTGAGCTTCTTTGGCCAGGACGAGGAAGTCACGCTCAGCCATCGCGCCGCGAGCCGCCAGATCTTCGTCAACGGCGCCCTGGCCGCCGCTCAGAAGCTCGTTGCCCGCGACCCCGGCTTCTACACCTTCGACCAGGTCATGTTTGCCTAACCAATCATTAACCAAGCCCACGTAAAGGAGAAACAGTATATGAGCAACGCAGCCGAGATGGATGCCCAGGAGATTATCAATTACATCGCCACCGCGCCCAAGAAGACGCCCGTCAAGCTGTATGTGCGCGAGAAGCCCGGCATGAAGGTTGCCTGGGGCGATGCGCACGTCTATGGCGGTCGTCGTGGCAAGACCGTCTTTGGCGACTGGGATGAGCTCAAGACCATCCTCGACGCCAACGCCGACTCCATCGACTACTACGACGTCGAGAACGATTGCCGCAATTCCGCCGTCCCCATGCTCGACCTTAAGGGCATCAACGCCCGCATCGAGCCGGGCGCGATTATCCGCGACCGCGTCGAGATCGGCGACCGCGCCGTCATCATGATGGGCGCCATCATCAACATCGGCTCTGTCATTGGCGAAGGTTCCATGATCGATATGGGCGCCGTGCTAGGCGGCCGCGCCACCGTGGGCAAGAACTGCCACATCGGTGCCGGCACCGTACTGGCGGGCGTCGTTGAGCCCGCGAGCGCCACGCCCGTCATCATCGAGGACGATGTCATGATTGGCGCAAACGCCGTGGTCCTGGAGGGCGTGCGCGTGGGCAAGGGCGCCGTCGTAGCCGCCGGTGCCGTATGCGTCGAGGACGTCCCCGCCGGCGCCGTCGTGGCCGGCGTTCCCGCCCGCGTCATCAAGATGCGCGACGAAAAGACCGACAGCAAGACCGGCCTGGAAGAGGGTTTGCGTCAACTCTAGAGGCGTGTCAGCCTGCAGCGCAATTCAATCCCAAGCAAAAAGGCCGAAGCCCAATCTGGGGCTTCGGCCTTTCTTTATTCTGCAGCGTCCAAGCGCGGCTTATCGGTTCTCGATGCTTCCGATGTTCTTGAGTTCGATGGAGATGAGGCCGTTGGGCTCGTTGACGAACTCGATATACTCGGAGTTCGAGCCCATCTCGGCCGGGAAGCTAATCTCGATGCCCGTATCGGTACGAATCTTGTGATTGCGCACGGCCGCGCGCTCGACCTGTTTGCGCTCCACGGGCACGCGCTCGGGAACCTTTTCCTCGGTCAGTGCCGCACGCACGCTCTCCTTAATGACCGGCTCGTCCTCAAAGACCTCGTCTACGATATCCCAGGGCGGCAGTTCCTCATCGTCTTCGACCTTCTCGGCAACAGCGGCTTTGACCTTGGCGAGCGCCACAGCCGTGTTGGCGCCGTGCTCCTCGGCAACCTCCTCGACCACACGCGTCACGGTGTCGATAATCTCCTTGCCCGACACGCCTGTATCGCACTGCAGCAGGCCGTCGGGAATAAGCATACGGTCCTCGCCGGCGATCTTGCGCTTTTTGTCCACGTAGCCGATCTCCATGGTGCTCGCACGCACAATAGCGTAGCTCGGCACCTTTTGGGAAGGATTCGGCAGGATAGCGTAGTGACGCGCGATGTCGTTGCGCACCTCGCCCTCCTCGCGGCCCACCTCGTGCATAAAGGCCTGCTTGGAGCCAAGCAGCATGACGGCAAACCAGCGGGCGTCCTCGTCATCGTCAAAGTCCGCCACAAGCACGTCGGTGGACTCGGCCTTCTCGGCTTTGGTGAGCTCGGAGGAAATGAACTCCGCAATCTGCTGCGACAGGTCCACGAACTCGCGCTCGCCAAAGAAATAACCCTTGAGCTCGCCGCCGAATGCGGAGTTCTCGGCAAATGTGGCGCGCTTGTTATCTGCCGAAGTACGGGCGCGACGCAGGTGCGTGGTCACGAAGTTGCGCACGGTACGGCTCTCGATATCGAGCTCGCGTTGGCTCATGACGTTGACGGCCGAGTCAAAGTCCAGGATATGCAAGATCGCGTGATTGATTTTCATATACGGCATTCCGTTCTAGATCGAATTGAGCACGAATCAGTATAGCGGTCGCGCCGGTCCCAAGCGCATCGAAGATTGGTGCATCGGGGACAGGTCGCTTTGCGCCAGTGGCTAGTGCAGAAGCTCGGACTGCCATGCCTCGAGCTGCTCCGCTAGGCTCTTGCCAGCGATGGGAACATTGAGCTCGGCGCGCTTGGGCAGCAGCGCACATTTTAGAATTGCTACGATCGTCTGCGAAATAAAGCGGCGCGTATCCTTGTCGAAGCCTTGGGCAGCCTGAAGCATCACCGGCAGGCTCTCGCGCAGATTCCCTGCGATATCTGCAAACCGTTCGGCGCCCGTAGCCTCAAACACGGAAAACAGCGCGTCCACAAAGCGCTCGCGTTCGGCAGGCTCCACCGCAAGCAACATCTCACGAATAGAGCTATCGACGTATCGCGCGCCGGCAGACAGACGCTCGCAATACACAAAGTCGCAGCCGTCAATGACCCAGCTAAAGGGATTGTGCTGCAGCAGACTGAATTCGGTGCTCTCGACAATGGCGTAATCCTCCTGCGTCTCGAACATCATGCCGAAAATCGACGACTGCGGCAGGGTTTTATCGATGCGACCGGACAGGCCCGCAAAGGCATCGCCACTCAGGAACTCCTCGACAAAGCCGGGGCCATCATGCGAGAAGGCCCTCTCGATTCGGTCACCAGCGGCGTCAGAGCACATCGCCGCGCCATACACCGCCAAGTTGCCGCCTTTGGAATGGCCTCCGCACAAGAGCGGCCCGTCTATTGCGGCTGCCGCCTCGTCCACATAACGTGCCGCAGATTTCTGAGAGGGCACGGGACACCGGAACGCCATGTTAAAGTCCTCTTTCCAGCCCACGATCGTGCTGTCGGTCCCGCGGAAGGAAAGGTAGCTAAATCCTGCCGGAAATCGGAACGTCATGGCTGCAAATTGCTCCGTCATCGACGCATCGTTCACGTCACGATAACCGCAAACGCGCACGCCGCGGTAGCGAGGACTTGCCGCAACAGCCTCCAGCAAGGCGCGACTCTCCTCCGGGTCCCACAGGTCACCAATCATGTCCTGGTAGCACTCGGCACGCAGCAGTTCACGCACGTCCAGCCCCTGCCAGCCGGCAAGCTCCGGCATATCCCCCGGCAAGCGCAAATACGACAGCCATGCAAACACCAGGCTGTCCACCGCGCAAAACGGCCGATCCTCAAACGAATCAAACGCCGTCTGGGCATACGTCAAAAAGTTAGGCGAATCCGACATGCCTCTCCCCATCAACACTGGTGCAAAGTAACCTGACCCCAATGCACCAAAAAAGGCGCCCGGGCCGTAGGGCCCGGACGCCTTTCATTGTAGCCTGTTGCCCAAAAGAGCTTGATTTAGCAGGAGAAATCGACGCTGTCGATGATGTCCTTTAGAGCCTTGGCAGAAGCGGTAAGCTCGCTCTGCTCGGACTCGTTCAGCGGCACGGGAACGCGGCAGACAACGCCGTCGCGACCGACGACGGTCGGCATGGAGATGGCCAGATCGGACAGGCCGTACTCGCCCACCATGAGCGAGGAAACGGGCAGAACGGTCTGCTCGTCACGCATGACAGCAGTGCAGATACGCTTAACGGCCATGGCAACGCCGTAGTAGGTGGCGTGCTTCTTCTCGATGATGGTGTAGGCGGAGTTCTTGACGTCCTCGGCGATACGCTTCTCGGCAGCCTCGTGCTCCAGATGGCCGTGAAGTTCGCAGAAGGTGCTCAGCGGCACGCCGGCAACCTGGGCGCTGGACCAAGCGACGAACTCGGAGTCGCCGTGCTCGCCCATGACGTAGGCCTGGACATCGCGCGGGTCGACCTCGACGTGGGCGCCGAGCATCTGCTGCAGACGGCCGGTGTCGAGCACGGTGCCGGAACCGATGACGTGGCCCTCGGGCAGGCCGGACATCTTGATAGCGGCATAGGTCAGAACGTCGACCGGGTTGGAGACGATCAGCAGAATGCCGTCAAAGCCGGACTTCTTAATCTCGGGGATGATGGACTTAAAGATGTTGACGTTCTTGTTGACCAGGTCCAGGCGGGTCTCACCGGGCTTCTGGGCAGCGCCAGCGGTGACGACGATCATCGCGGCATCGGCGACATCGGAATAATCGCCGGCATAGATCTTCATCGGCTCGGCAAACGTCATGCCGTGCGCAATATCCAGGGCCTCGCCCTCGGCGCGGTTCTTGTCCACGTCGATGAGGACCATCTCGGAGAACAGACCGCTCTGCATCAGTGCGAACGCCGAGGACGAACCGACGAAACCGCAGCCGACAATAGCGACCTTCTTCTCGTTAACCATTACAAACTCCCATCTCTCTCCACAAACAAACCGCCCAGGGCGACCCGAGCGGCTTGCCGTAATCCCAATACATCCAATCGGGACTTTGATTATGCTCCTATTGCAGCAAAATATCGACCGTTTACCGAAATTGTTTGCAGAATTCGTATAATAACTGCACGAAATCGGTTTCGAGCTATTGACTCACGAAAACGAATCCCTAATACAGGCCCGCTTCGCGAATAGCCTCGACTGCCAGCGCAATCTGGTCGGGCGGCAGCACCAGCGCCATACGCACGTGCCCCTCGCCCGAAGGACCAAAGCTCGCACCCGGCGTCACGACGACACCGGCCTTCTCCATGAGCTCCTCGCAAAACGCCATCGAATCGGTGCGGCCACCGGGGAGCTTGGCCCACACGAACATGGAGCCATGCGCGTTGGGACGCTCCCAGCCCAGGCCCTCAAGACCGTCGCACAGGGCATCGCGACGCTCCTGGTACTTCAAGCGCTGCGCCTCGACCTCATCGCGCGGACCGTTGAGGCAGGCGATAGCGGCCTTCTGGATCGGGAAGAACATGCCAAAGTCGATCTGGCTGCGCAGCTTGGCGAAGGCCGAGACCACGTCCTCGCGACCGACCAAGAAGCCGATGCGGGCGCCGGTAACGTTGAACGACTTGGAGAGCGAGAAAAACTCCACACCCACCTCGAGCGCGCCGGGATACTGCAGGAAGCTGCCACCCGGCTCGCCATCGAACACGATGTCCGAGTAGGCGTTGTCGTGGACGATCAACAGGTCGTGCTCGCGGGCGAAGGCGATGATCTCCTCGTAGACCTCAGGCGTGCCCACCGAGCCAACCGGGTTGGCGGGCAGCGACACGATCATGTACTTGGCGCGGTCGGCGACCTCAGGATCGATGCCCGCCACGTAGGGCAGGTAGTTGTGCTCGGCGACCAGCGGGTAGTACTCGAGCTTGGCGTCGGCGATCTTGGCGCCTGCCTCAAAGACCGGGTAGCACGGATCGGGAACCAAAATGGTGTCACCCGGATCGAGCAGGGCCAGGCCCAAATGGCCCACGCCCTCCTGCGTGCCGTTGCACGACTGCACCATGGACGGCGTAATGCCCGAAACGCCAAAGCGACGCTCGTAATAATCGCACACGGCCTGTTTGAGCTCGGGCAGATCGCGCAGGGCATACTTCCACATCTCGGGGTCCTGGGCGGCCTGGGTCAGCGCCTCGACCACGTGATCGTATGGCTTAAAGTCGGGCGTGCCCACGCTCATGTTGTAAATGGTCTTGCCCTGGGCTTTAAGCGCAAGAAGCTTGTTGTTGAGCGAGGCAAAAACCTCCGCGCCAAAGCGGTCGAGACGCTGCGATGCCTGCATGGTGCCACCTTTCGATACAAAAAACGCGGCGCTCCGACCAGAGCGCCGCGCGATACGGGCCATCAGATTGCAAAAGTGTAACGCTTGCATCCCCTGTTTTGGTTCAATTTAGCCAACCTTAGCCAATCGGAGCGCGGTGTTAGTCGACTGGGCGCAGCGCGTCGATCTGCGCGAGCCACAGACGCGAGCTGGCGTCGCTCGGCATGCGCCAATCGCCGCGCGGGCTGAGCGTGACCGAGCCCACCTTGGGACCGTCGGGTAGACAGCTGCGCTTAAACTGCTGAGCGAAGAAACGACGATAGAACGTACGCAGCCACGTGTGGATGGTGGCCTCGTCGTAGACGCCCTCAAAGCTCTTAAGCGCCATGCGGTAAATCTTGCCCGGCTCAAAGCCAAAGCGCAGCAGGTAATAGAGGAAGTAGTCGTGCAGCTCGTACGGACCCACCAGATCCTCGGTTTTCTGAGCGATCTCGCCATCGCCCGTCGGCGGCAAGAGCTCGGGCGACACCGGCGTGTCGAGAATGTCGAGCAGCGTGGTGGCGATGCGGCCGCCAAAGACATCGGCAGCATAGCGCACCAGATGGCGCACAAGCGTCTTGGGCACGCTCGCATTGACGGCATACATACTCATATGGTCACCGTTGTAGGTGGCCCAGCCGAGCGCCAGCTCGGACAGGTCACCCGTGCCGATGACAAAACCGCCGGCCTGGTTGGCCAGGTCCATCAGAATCTGCGTGCGCTCGCGCGCCTGGCTGTTCTCGTAGGTCACGTCCTGGACTGCTGGGTCGTGCTCGATGTCCTTGAAGTGTTGCTCCACAGCCGCGTGAATCGAGACCTCACGGAAGCTCACGCCCAGATCGCGGGCAAGTGACTCGGCATTGGACTTGGTACGATGTGTCGTTCCAAAGCCCGGCATAGAGACAGCCGTAATGCCCGTGCGTGGCAGGCCCAGGGCGTCGAACGCGCGCACGGTCACGAGCAGCGCCAGCGTGGAATCGAGGCCGCCCGAAAGGCCGATGACGGCCGCCTTGGTTCCCGTATGGGCCAAGCGTGTCTTAAGGCCGGCGGTCTGCAGGTCGAGGATAGTCTCGCAGCGCTCGGCCAGGTCGCCGTGGTCTGCCGGGACAAAGGGCGCGCGCGGGAAGACGCGGTCGATGTCGCAGGCATCGCGCAGGGCGGGTTCTTCTGCAAGCGTGCCCTCAAACGAAAACTCAACGGTCGTAGCCTCCGGCGCATCATCCGGGCGCGTCCACGTCGTCGAGCGGCGACGTTCGGCAACCAGACGATCGAGGTCAACGTCGGCAACGGCCATACCACAGGTGAGGAGCTTGGTCGCAGCCAGCTTCGAGCCGTTTTCGTAGACGAGGTTCTCCCCCGCAAAGACCATGTCGGTCGTGGACTCGCCCTCGCTCGCGTCCGCGTAGGCGTAGGCGCAGTACAGGCGCGCGCTCTGGTTGGAGATGAGGCTGCGGCGGTAGTCAGCCTTGCCGATAATCTCGTCCGAAGCCGACGGATTGAGGATCACCGTAGCGCCGGCAAGCGCCATCTCGGTCGAAGGGGGCACCGGCACCCACAGGTCCTCGCAGATCTCGATGCCGAGCACCATATCCTCGGCACCCTCGTCACAGCAACGGTAGATAAGCCCCGAGCCAAGCGGCACCGGACCCTGGCCGGCAAATTCAATCCACATGGGATCGGCAGGTGCCGGAGCAAACCAGCGGCGCTCATAGAACTCGCCATAATTGGGCAGGTACTTCTTGGCCGTCAGGCCCAAAAGCTCGCCCGCGCAGCACACGGCGGCGCAGTTGTAAATGTTCTCAGCCACCGCAACGGGAAGACCGACCGTAAAGACGATCGGCAGCTCGCGAGTCTCATCAAGGATGCGCACAAGCGCCGCCTCGCAAGCATGCAGTAGCGTGCGGTTATGGAACAGATCCGCCGCGGTATAGCCGGTCAGGTTAAGCTCGGGCAGCACGAGTGCACGAATGCCGCGCTCGGCAGCATCGCGAACAGCCGCCAGCGCAACCTCGGCATTGCCCTCGACATCGGCCACGCGAATTCGCGGCGAGGCCGCCGCAACACGCAAATAGCCATCAGACTGAGAAAGGTGAAGATCCATAAAAACGCTCCCGTGCGTAGCCGCCGTTCTAAACATAATTAGCGAGTCCCATTGTAGTTCAATCACCATGCTCGTCCGCATCCCACAGATTTGGTGAGCTATTGATAACTTGATGGTATCTGGCAAACGACATACGCGTTTCACATTGAATGGGTACCCTGATGGCTACACGAAACGGAGCAGATTTACACCGGGAGGACCCCGTATGACGACCAAGTACACCGACGCGCCGCGCACGCGCGTCATGACTCCCGCCGCACTCAACAACGGCGTTCACGAGAACCACTCCATCGGCCAGACCATGGCTATCGCACCCAAAAAAGGCCTGTTCGATGATATCTCCATTCCCCAGATCATCGCCGGTGCCGCAGCTGCGGCCACAAGCGTTGCGCTTGCCTCCAAGATTGGCATCGCCGGCTCGGTGATCGGTGCCGCCGTGAGCTCGGTCATCACCGTCGTGTCTTCGCAGGTCTATCGCCACTTTATCTCCGCCAGCGCCGAGGCTATCAAAGGAACGCACGCCGCCGTCGACTACCCCGCCGGCACCTACGAGCCCGTTGAGTCCAATGCCAACGAGCACCTAGGCGGCGCCGCGACCACGCAGGAGATGCGCCAGATTGCGGGACGCGCGACCACGGCCCGCGTCGCCCCCAACAGCCTACGCGCTAAGGCCGCGGCAGAGCGCAGCCAGACGCAAAAGAAGGTCATCGTCTTCTCCGTCGCGATTGCGATCGTTGCGGTCATTGCCTGCGCCGGCGCCATTCTCATCACCACCGCCGGCGAGGGTTTGGGCGCGCGCCCCGAACCGATCCTTTCATCGCGCACGACCGAAAGCGATGCAAATGGCAACGCGCAGTCGCAGGATCAGCAGGCACAAACGGACGACACGCAAGACAGTTCCACCTCTGCCGATTCGTCCTCAAACACTCAAAACCAATCGCAGAACGCCGATTCCTCTACGGCCAGTAGCGGCACGCAGTCCGGCACAACTGACTCAAGCCAGACGACCGACGGCTCGCAGCCGAGCACGGGCGACCAGACGAGCGGCAACACATCGGGGGCAGGTACGACCGACAGCGGCAACACCAGCAGCTCAAGCGGCACCGCATCCGGCACGACGTCTGATAGCTCGAGCCAGGGCACTACATCGGGCAACTAGACGCTCCACTCCACTGATAGACGACCTGCATAGCGGGCGCGAATCGGCTACGGTTCGCGCCCGTTTGCCTTAGGCGCCGTCATGGCAGGCCCTGTGCGATGGTAAGATGCTTCCGTATGTAAAGAGGAGATTTGCCATGAGCAAGACAATAGTTAAGCCCACGCTTTCGCTGGGCAACCACATCTATCTGTATCGCCTGCTGCGCGATGCGATTGGATGCGGCAAGCAAACGTTTTTGACGCAAGTCGAGGAGGCACTCGCCGCCGGCGATATGGCCGCCTGCGACCTAGGCTTTGAGTCCACGCGCGAATTGCTCGAGGAACTCGACGACTGCATTAAGCTGACCGTCTTTAAGGGCGGCCGCCTGTACGCCACGGTCATCGCCAACGAAGCCTGGGATGCTGCCCTTGCCAAGGGCGAGGACAAGCCCAAGGCTGCCAAGGGCGCCAAGCAGTCCTACAAAAAGAAGAAACGCGGCGAGAAGGACCTCAAGGCCGTGCGTCCCAAGCACGTCAAGCGTCCCGAGCCTGAGCCCGCTGTTGAAGTCGAGGCCGTATCGGAGCCTGAGGAAGAAATCGAAGTCGTTGTTGAGACAGCGGTAGAAATCGAAACCGAAATTGCCGCCACGACCGATTCCGAAGTTACGTCCGAGCAGAAAGCCATCGCGGAAGCCGGCGAGGCTCCCGAATCGGCAATCGAAGAGCCAGCCGACCAGCCCGAAACATCTGTGTTCCAAAACAGTGACATCTTTGGCGACGCTGCCGAGGATGGTCAGCCCGACGAACCCGTTGAGCAGGACACATCCGCAGCAACGCCGGAACCCGAAGCGCCACAGCCCGCCATCTCGCTCACCGTAGTCTACGACCCCGAGAACGCCAACGCCGGCATCACCACCATGGCGTCCACGCCAGTCGAGGCAAAACCGAACGCAGAGGGTGAAAACGCTCCACAGGCCGAAGCTAAACCCGTAACCGCAGATGCGCCCGTGACCACCGAGCCTGCTGATGTTACAGCCATGCCGAAGACGACCACCAAGCCTGCGCCTGCCGCCAAGCCCGTCGTCGAACCCGTTCGCACGCCGGAGCCCGCACCCGCACCGACCCCGGTCCCTGCACCCGCAGCACCGTCCATCCCCGAGGACTTCCCCGTTGACTTTGCGACCGAAGTCTTCTGCCCTGGCCCGCTCCTGCACCAGCTGTCGACCTATCTCCCCTACGGCGCCGACACCCTCGGCATCGTCGGCGAGTACTACTGGATCGCCCGCGAGCGCGGCACCATCGACGCCGCACGCAACCGCGCAAGCTTCCCGCTGCGCTACACGCAAGCCGGCGAGCGTCACGAAGTCACCGTGCGCATCCGCCGCAACACCACCGGCGGCCTCGGAGCCGCCTGGACTATCGATAAAGTCGAAGAACCCGAGCAGTAACGACAAACGGCTCAAATCCAAACCCGGATTTGAGCCGTTTTTATTGTGCCAATCAGGCCGCGCTCAGCTGCAAATGGGCACAATACCCATGCGCCTATTTACGAATGAGCGCATATCCCTCAAAGGGGCGAAGTTCCTGCATGTCCTCAACATCCCCATAAGAGCGCAACAGCACGTCCCACTCCCCTTGAGCCAGCAGTTCCCGGACTTCCGGGCCCACTTCGCTCATATCATCGGAGAAATTGGCAACCACAAGCATCGATCCAGGCGCGGACATGTCTTCGATCGTCGCCAGCGACGCATCATAGGGCTCTCCGACAGGAAGATTGCCAAATCGCCCATACGCGAGCACGGGCGCACTGTCCGCGTCAACAAAACGGACCTTGCCCGTCGCCACCACAGGCAACTCGTGCCGCAGCTCATTCACCTGACGATAGAACTCAAAAATTGAATTCGAAACGCCCACTTCGAGCTCCGCCGTTATCTCATCTTGGCTACAATCCTTCGCATCGCGAGCCATCGGAACCCAAGGCTCAGCGATCGAAAAACCATGGTGCACCTCGCCATTCCACTGCATAGGCAGGCGGCCGTTATCGCGCGAATGCATGTTAATGATCGCGAGCGCCTCTTCGGGCGCCTTTCCCTGCTCGAGCAAGATGCGGTAATAGTTGCGGCTCTCGACATCGTTGAACTCTTCGATGCTCGTAAAGTGTGCGTTGGTCGAGCCCAGCTCGTCACCTTGATAGATATAGGGCGTGCCGCGCAACAGGTCCATAAAGAGCGCGAGCATCTTTGCCGCGGGAATGCGCAGGGAACCGTCGGTCCCAAAACGCGAGAGGGCGCGCGGCTGGTCGTGATTGTCCCAGAACACGGCATTCCAACCACCGCCCGCCTGCATACCCTCCTGCCAGGCGGCAAGAGTCTTTTGCAACAGCGCGAAGTCAGGAACCTTGTTAACCCACTTCTTCCCGTTCTCAAAATCGACCTTCAGATGATGGAAGTTGAAGGTCATGGCGAGCTCATGGTTTTGAGGACGCGTATATCGGATGCAAGCCGAAAGGCTCGTCGAGTTCATCTCGCCGACCGTCATCATGCCCCCAATGCCGCCTTCGCGCACCAGCTCCTGGATGTAGCTGTCCACACGCGCACCGTCCGTGTAAAAGCGGCGGCCATCGCCCTCGTAGTCGTCTTCCCATGAATCTGGCTTATCGATTAGATTGATTACGTCGAAGCGAAAGCCGTCAACGCCCTTCTCGCGCCAAAAACGCAAGACATCGGCAACCTCATGCCTCACTTCAGGATTTTTCCAGTTGAGATCGGGTTGGCCCGGGTCAAATAGATGCAGGTACCATTTGCCAACTTGAGGTTCCCAGGTCCAGGCGGGACCGCCAAACTTCGATTCCCAATTACAGGGAAGCTCACGCGGTGTCCCCTCTTCAAAAATAAAGTAGTCCTGGTAGCGCTTGTCGCCCGCGATGGCTCGCTGAAACCACTCATGCTCGCTCGAGACATGGTTAAATACCATGTCGAGCATAAGACCGATGCCGCGCGCATGCGCCTCGCGCGAAAGCTCTTCGAACTCCTCCATGGTTCCAAATCGCGGATCGATGCTTCGGTAATCGGCCACGTCGTAGCCGTTGTCCTTTTGCGGCGAGACAAAAAATGGGGTTATCCAGAGGTAATCGATACCAAGCTGCTTGAGGTAGTCGAGCTTTTGCGTGATGCCGGGCAGATCGCCCCAGCCGTCGCCATTAGAATCGTTAAAGCTCTTGGGATAGATTTGGTACACGACCTTATTACTGATATCGAGCATTGCTCGTCCTCGCTCATCACCAGGGAATATGAAATACAAGAGCGCCGCTGATGGGCAAAGCCACCGCGGCGCTCGTAGGGCACGTAGGGTTACTTATCCTGAGCGGCCAACTCCGCGCGAATCTCGGCGGCACTGGCCTCGGCCTCCTCGCGAATGCCCTTCTTGGAGCCCACGATAACCGTCAGAACAAAAGGAACGACCAGCACGATGAGCATACAAACCGCAAACATCGCCCAGCTGTCAGGCTGCATCGAAAGGATTCCCGGCAGGCCACCGACGCCAACGGCGTTTGCGGTGCAGTTTGTCACCACGCTCAAAAGACCAGCAAGGGAAGAGCCAATCATGGCACACACAAACGGGAACATGTACTTAAGGTTGACGCCGAACATGGCAGGCTCGGTAACACCCAGGTAGCAAGAGATGATGGCGGGGATATTTACCTGCTGGTCACGATCGTTGGAACGCTGCAGGTACGCCATGCCCAACACAGCCGAGCCTTGCGCGATATTGGAAAGCGCGATCATGGGCCAAAGCATAGTGCCACCAAAATCGGCAATCAGCTGCAGGTCGATGGCGTTAGACATGTGGTGCAGGCCGGTAATAACCAGCGGCGCATAAAACGCACCAAAGAGAGCGCCGAACAGGGCACGGAACGGGCCGGTGATGCCGGCGTAAATGATGGCGGAGATACCGCTACCGAGCCACCAGCCAATGGGCCCAAGGACAAAGTGGGCGGCCATGACGGCAAGCAGCAGGCTGCAGAACGGAACGACGATCATCGAGACGACCTCGGGCGTGATCTTGCGGAAGAAACGCTCCAAGAAACCAAGTGTAACTGCGGCGAGAATCGCGGGGATGACCTGCGCCTGATAGCCAATCATATTGACCTGGGCAAAGCCAAAGTCCCAATGCGGAATCTGATCAGCCGGCGTGCCGGCAACGGCATAGGCGTTAAGAAGTTGCCCGGAGATGAGCGTCAGGCCCAAAACGATACCGAGCATAGGCGTGCCACCCATCTTTTTGGTGACCGACCAACAGATGCCTACTGGAATGCCAGTATGGAAGACCGCCTCGCCAATCAGCCATAAAAAGCTGTCGACGCCAGCCCAAAATTGACTCAGCTGCACGAGCGTCTGCGTACCGTCGCCAAACACATACAACGAATCGATGCAATTGCGGAAACCGAGAATGAGGCCGCCGACGATAACAGCGGGAATGATAGGTGCAAATACCTCGGCGATAACCGTCATGGCGCGCTGAATGGGATTCTGGTTTTGGACGGCGGCAGCCTTGGCTGCGTCCTTGCTCACGCCCTCGATTCCGGCGATCTCGGTAAACTCCGAATAGTAGGCTTTGACGTCGTTACCAATGATGACCTGGAACTGCCCAGCCTGCGTAAAGCTGCCCTTGGTATATGGAAGCGCCTCGATACCCGGCACGTCGGCCTTCGATTCATCGTTGAGCACGAACCTCATGCGCGTCATACAGTGGCTCACGGCGGCAATATTGTCCTTGCCTCCCACCAGCTCGAGCAGCTTGGTCGCGTCGTCCGCATACTTACCCATGCGTTCCTCCTTTTGCGTTATTCGATAGAACCATAGGTGGCCAACCCATCTTTTGGATAGCAGCTTATTTGAATAAGTTGCTATCCAACAATTAGTTTAATCAGATAGATTCTATGTTGCTCGACTTATTTGAATAAGTAGATGAACGGTCGTTTTTGTGCGGTAGACGGCAGGCATCATGCTCGAACGGTATACTGAAGCACAACTTATTTAAATGATTGAAAGGATGGCTATGAAAGCCATTTGGCAAGGTATTTACAACGATATCAAGGGCGACATTCTTGAGGGGACGTATCCGTTTCAGTCGTTTCTCCCCTCCGAGGCCCAACTCGTCCAAAAATACGAGTGTTCGCATAACACACTTCGACGCGCACTCACTGCGCTCGCCGACGAGGGGCTGGTGCAACCGATTCACGGCAAGGGTGTCCGCGTCATCTGGCGCCCACGCAGTCGTGCCCTGTTTGAGGTTGGAGGTATCGAAACATACGACGAGTCCGTCAGACGCATGGAGCTTGATTCCGAAACAAAGGTGACGCTCTTTGAGCAAGTCAAAGCCACCGAAAAGGCAGCCCACAGAACGGGGTTTGAAGTCGGGACAGATCTCATTCATCTCGAGCGCGTTCGTTCCATAGCCGGTTGCCCAGTCATTCACGATGAAAGCTATTTTTTGGCAAGCGACGTACAGGGGCTCGATGCCGATAAGGCCTCAAGCTCCATTTATCGATATCTCGAGCAGGACCTTGGCCTTAAGATTGCCCAAAGCAGTCGCCAAATAACCGTCGAACCCGCCACCAAGCGCGACTATGAGCTGCTGGACCTTCCCGAAGGCTGCTACATGGCCGTTGTGTCCAACCAAGTCTTTACCGCCGCCGGAGAAATGTTCGAATACACCTGTTCGCGACACCGCCCCGACTACTTTATCTTTCACGATATCGCTCGACGCAAGTAGCAGCGAAAAACGGCTCAAATCCAAACCCGGATTTGAGCCGTTTTTATTTGTTGATGTTGCGTAACCAACAGCGAGCGGGTCGCAAGTGCCCCAGGTTGCCGTGAAAGAGGAGCGACGCGTACTTCGGTACGCGAGCGACGGCTTGAACGGCAAGATGGGGTGCTTGCGGCCCGCGCAGCGTCGAGCAGTTACGCGGTTTGGTAAAACCGCGTAACAAAACTAGTCTCGCGTGAGCTTGCGGTGGATACGGTGCGGCTGGGCTGCGTCCTCGCCCAGGCGCTCGATGCGGTTGGCCTGATAGGCCTCGAAGTTGCCCTCGAACCAGTACCAGTTGCCCGGGTTCTCGTCGGTGCCCTCCCATGCCAGGATGTGCGTGGCGACGCGGTCCAGGAACATACGGTCGTGGCTAATAACCACCGAGCAGCCCGGGAACTCGAGCAGCGCCGCTTCGAGCGAGGACAGCGTCTCGACATCGAGGTCGTTCGTGGGCTCGTCGAGGAGCAGCAGGTTGCCGCCCTGCTTGAGCGTAAGCGCCAGGTTCAGACGGTTGCGCTCGCCACCGGAGAGTACGCCAGCGCGTTTCTGCTGGTCCTGGCCCTTAAAGCCAAAGCTCGCCACATAAGCACGGCTCGGAACCTCGGTCTCGCCGACCATCATGTGGTCCAGGCCGTCCGAGACGACCTCCCACAGGTTCTTGTCGGGGTCGATGCCGGAACGGTTCTGATCGACATAGGAGATCTTGACGGTCTCGCCCACCTCGAGCTCGCCCGAAGTCAGCGGCTCCAGGCCCACGATGGTCTTGAACAGCGTGGTCTTGCCCACACCGTTGGGGCCGATGACGCCCACGATGCCGTTACGCGGCAGGGTGAAAGAAAGGTCGTCGATGAGCACGCGACCGTCGAATTCCTTGTGCAGGTGATGGGCCTCGAGCACCTTGTTACCCAAACGCGGTCCAACGGGAATGCGGATATCGGTCCAGTCGAGCTTCTGGCTTGCGCGGGCCTCGGCCTCCATCTCCTCGTAGCGAGCCAGACGGGCCTTGTTCTTTGCCTGGCGAGCCTTGGGCGAGCTGCGTACCCACTCGAGCTCGGCCTCCATGCGCTTGGCGAGCTTGGCGTCGCGGTTGCCCTGAGCCTCAATACGCGCGGCCTTGGTCTCCAGATACGTGGAGTAGTTGCCCTTGTAGGGATAGAGGTGACCGCGGTCGACCTCGCAAATCCACTCGGCGACGTTGTCCAGGAAGTAACGGTCGTGCGTGACGGCCAGGACGGCGCCCTGGTAGTTGTGCAGGAAGTGCTCGAGCCACAGGATGGACTCGGCGTCCAGGTGGTTCGTGGGCTCGTCGAGCAGCAGCAGGTCGGGGGCTTCGAGCAGCAGCTTGCACAGGGCTACGCGACGACGCTCGCCGCCGGAAAGCACATTGACCGGCATATCGGAATCGGGCAGCTGCAGGGCGTCCATGGCCTGGCCGAGCTTGGAATCGATATCCCAGCCGTCGGCGGCGTCGATCTCGTCCTGGAGCCTGCCCATCTCGGCCATAAGGGCGTCCATGTCGCAGTCCGGGTCGCACATCTCCTCGCCGATCTTGTTGAAGCGATCGACCTTGGCAATCATGTCGCCAAATGCCATGCGCACGTTCTCGATGACGGTCTTGTCGTCGTCGAGCGGCGGCTCCTGCTGCAGGATGCCCACGGTGTAGCCGGGGGTAAGTCGAGCGTCGCCGTTGGAGACTTCCTCGATGCCGGCCATAATCTTGAGCAGGGTCGACTTACCCATGCCGTTGGGGCCCACGACGCCGATCTTGGCACCGGGATAGAAGCTCAGCGTCACGTCGTCAAGAATCACCTTGTCGCCATGGGCCTTGCGAGCCTGATACATCTGGTAGATGAACTCTGCCACAGTCATTTCTCCTTATCTAGCTGCGGAAATCTTCATCCCTCTCTCTCCGTTTTGGATAAAAACGGAGAGGCAATCCGCGCGTTCTAATAAAAAGGGACATGGTTGCCCACACCCCCTAATACTACCTGGGAAAAGTCCCCCGGAACATACTATGAACTGCGTACGCTAGTTTTCCGCAACCTTAGCGAACGGCTCGCTGCGATTTGCGCCACAGCAGGCACGAGTAGACGTAGGCAGCTCCGGCCGAACCAAACGCCAGCACCGCAATCACCGCGGCCGTGACCTCACTTGAAAGCACGCTGCCCGCCACGCCCATCACAATCAAACCAGCACCCAGCACCATAAAGCAGGCGCCGCCAAAACGCTGCGTACGGCGCCAGTTCTCGGGATCGGCAAGCGCCCAGGGCGTCTTGATACCGAGCGTATAGTTCTGCTTCACGCGCGGCAAGTAGTTGCCTACGCCGATAAACAGCAGGCCGACAGCACCGGAAATCAGCAGGTTAACCGAACCGACCGCCGGCACCACGCCCCACACCGTGAGCTCCCCCAGCCAGCTTACGGCGCACATGAACAAGGTGAAGGCGATTACGAAGCCCTGATAGAACTTGCCCGAGGTTCGATATGCCTCACCTTTGGGATCGATGCGCGGCACCACATAGAACATTGCAAGAAGTGCCAGAGGCAGCACGCCGAGCGCGGAGGCCATCCAGCTAGGGCCCCAACCGTCGACGGCGCCGTTCGCTCCCCAGTGCGTGGGAATCTGCGTCGGCAAGCTCGGCATCACCATAAGGTGCGCCGCGACATTAATAGCGCAAACCACAACAAGCATGGCCCATACACGCGGCGATACCCCCGTGGCGTGAATGTCCTTGTTTTCGTTATTCATCCTTATCACCTTCAGTGTTTGTAAAACCCATAAACCAGCCGATCAAGTCCTGCATGACAGTGGTGTTTAAGCTGTAAAAGATGTTTTGGCCATGACGTTCGTCGGTCACCAACCCGGTGTTTTTGAGCGTCGCCAAGTGATGGCTCAATGACGGCTTGCTGATGTCAAAATGCTCGGCAAGCTCCCCGGCCGTGCGGTCGCCCTCGCGTAGTAGTTCCAAAATACGCCGCCGCGTAGGATCGGCCAGCGCTTTAAAACCCTCTCCCGGCATAGAACCTCCTCTCGCCATCTCTCATGACGCGAACACTATACTCGATATTTAGATGTTTGTCTAACTATCTAATCCAATATTTTTATAGAACATTAGTTCGTGTTTAGCTACAATAGAAATCGAAGCAGATGGGCCAGCTCCCTCTAACCGAGAAGGAGATGGACTATGAGTATTGACGATGTCCTAACGTTGTTATTGCTTGTAATCGCGGCTGTGGAGCTCGGCATCCACATTGGAGGTCGAATGAAATAGCCGCCCCCGCGTAAAGCGAAGACGGCCACTTCTCACGCCATAAACGTGTTTCGGAGTTGGCTAACCCGCGGCAACGGGTGCCATCTGCTTCAATCTTATGCGAACCTCATCCTTATTTCAACAGGCTCACAGACCCCAAACGAAACCGCGATAAACGCGATAATACCTATAATGGCGATAGCTAAACGTGTATTTCACTTCCCCATCGGAGGATATCTATGACCGAAACCGTAGCCGCCGCGCCCGTCGAGACGCGCGACACCAAGCTCGAGATCATCATGGGCCGCGAGGCACTCGATAAGCTCGCCAACGCCACAGTGTTGGTACTCGGCTGCGGCGGCGTGGGCTCCAACTGCTGCGAGGCACTCGCTCGCGGCGGCGTTGGACACTTCGTGATTCTGGATAAGGACATCATTGCGCCAAGCAATATTAATCGCCAGGCGATCGCATTTCACAGCACCATCGGCAAGCGCAAGGTGGATGTCATGGAGGCGATGATCCACGATATCAACCCCGCCGCTACCGTCATCAAGCGCACCGAATACCTGCTGAGCGATAACATCGACGACTTCTTTGCCAGCGTTTTGGAACAGACGGATGGCAAACTCGACTACGTCATTGATGCCATTGACACGATTTCGGCAAAGCTTGCCATTGCCAAGTACGCCCAAGACCACGGCATTCGCCTAGTGAGTTCCATGGGCGGGGCCAACAAGCTGCACCCCGAGTGCCTGCGTTTTGCAGATATCTTCGAAACGGTTCGCGATCCCATGAGCCGAATCATGCGCAAAGAGTGCAAAAAGCGTGACATCAAGAGCTTGCACGTGCTGTTTAGCTGCGAAGAGTCGGTAAAGACCCAGCCGCGCGACCCCTCAAACATTCATGAGCGCACCGAGCTGGGAACCGCCAGTTTTATGCCGCCCATCATGGGTCAGATGATTGCGGGCGAGGTCGTTCGCCAGATTAGTGGGCGTGGCACCGAGCGCGTACGCGCCGACGGCCAGCGCCTGGACTAGCAAGGCACACCGCGATGGAGTTACAGCTCTTTGACGCCCATTGCCATTTGGATATGATGGGCCGCCCAGAAACCGTAGCCAGCGAAGCCGCCGCGATGGGGCTGGGTTGCTTTGACTGCGGCGTTGACCCTCGTGACTTTGCCGCGGCAAGAAAGTATGTCAGTCGCTACCCAAATATCATCGCGGGCGTCGGACTCCACCCTTGGTGGATCGCCGACGGCCGATGCGGAACTGCCGAGGTTGACCTGCTCTGCGAACTCGCTACTCAAGAACGATATATCGGCGAGGTCGGACTCGACTTCTCACCGCGCTTCGCCGGAACCGAGGGGCTCCAGACGCAGACATTTGAACGGCTTTGCCAGACGTTATCGCAACACTCGATCCCCAGGCGCGCTCTATCCATCCATGCCGTTCGCTCGGCAGAAACCGTATTGGATATCCTGGAGACGAACAGCCTTTTTAACAACAGCCCCGACTCCCCCGCCATCATCTTTCACTGGTTTAGCGGTACCTCGGACAAACTCAACCGAGCTCGCAACGTAGGCTGCTATTTTTCCATCAACGAGCGCATGCTTGCGACCAAACGCGGGCGCGAATACACACGACAGATTCCACTCGACCGCTTGTTGCTCGAAACTGATGCGCCAGCCGAACCGCAAACGGACGCAAGCGCACAACAGCTCGCCGATTCACTTATACGAACATCCGAGATCATTGCCGCGCTTAAAAACTGCGCCGCGGAGAGCGTCAAGTCGGTCGTTCTGAGAAATTCCCACTCCATTTTCGACTTCCACTGACCCCGGTGGGCAAAAAATGCCAAATATGAGTACTGTTGTAAAACTAGTCACATTATTTTGCATCAAAACAACGACCTGATAATATACAACTGTTCATTATCAGGTCGTTTTAGCATACTTAAAGCCATCCATAACAGGTTTCAATCGCCCGAAGACGCTCAATAAATGCCTCAAGAGCCTGATTTTGCTGCCACTAAATTAGTGACAGTACTCATATTTGGCATTTTTTGCCCACTAGGCCTTGGGAAGACGCTAAAACGACTCCCCAAGGCCGCTTAGCTATTCGGAAATCGGAGCTCCGTGACCCCAAAAGCTGCACAGGGTCCTACGCAAGCTCCAGCAGCTCTGGCAGTTGGTCGATAATCTTGTCAGCGGCATCCTGGCTAAAGCCGAAGCGCTCCTCGCGTTTGGCGATCACCGTCAGACCCGCTCGCTTGCCGGCAGTGATGCCGGGCACCGAGTCCTCGACGCAGCAGCAGCGGTCCGCGGGCAGCCCCAGCAAATCCAACGCATGCAGGTAAATATCGGGCTCGGGCTTGCTCTCCTTAAACTGCTCGCCGCTCACCACGTACTCAAAGGCATCCGACAGACCGCACGCATCGAGCACTTCCTCGATGCTGTCCATGGGAGACGAACTGGCCAGCGCCACGCGAACGCCGCGGCGCGGAAGCTCGCGAATCGTCTCCACGGCGCCCGGATTGATCAAGGTCTGATAATCGCGCGGTCGTTTATGTGCCCATTCATCCCAGCGGGCCAGTGCCTCATCGCCGGTGAAGTGTCCCTTTCCGGCGCGCTCAAACCAATCGACCAGCATATGCAAAAAGAACTGATGCGAGGTGCCAACCTGCCCGTTCAGCTCCTCTTGGGTCAGGTTCAGCCCAAGCTCTTTGGCAAACGCAGCGGTCTCCCCCAGGTAGTAATACTCGGTATCGACGATGACGCCGTCCATGTCAAAGATAACGGCGTCGAACGGAAATGCGGACACGGCACCCTCCCTAACAAAAAGGCGCCCGCAAGCGGACGCCCGAACCATGCACTATCGGCGATTCTAACCCAGCAGCTTGTCGAGTGCCACCGCGATGCCATCTTCGTTGTTATTGGCGGTCACCATCTGAGCCACGGCCTTGACCTCATCGACGGCGTTACCCATGGCAACGCCCGTACCCGCCCACTCGATCATGGACTTATCATTCTGGCCGTCGCCAAACGAAACGACCTCGCTGGCATCGATGCCAAGCTTGGGCAGAGCGCCCTGAAGCGCACGTGCCTTATCGATACCGGGCGCCGTAAACTCAAAGTACCAATCTGCCGTGAACATGCCCGAAAGCGTCTCGGTAAAGGGTGCGTACATCTCCTCGTGATGCGCCTGCAGGTAGGCCGGATCGCCCGCGGTGAGCAGCTTGTCCACCGGATAGGCATCCGCGACCTCATGAAGGCTCTCGACCTCGCGAATCTTAAGATCGCACGCATCGCGCTCATACTTGACGATGTTCTTCTGCGAGCCGTCGGGCAGCGTAATCATGCAGCGATATGAGTCCACGACATGCAAATCGCGGCCAAGAGAGATCATGGGGATCACGTCAAAGTTGCGCAGGTGGTCGAGCAGGCGGTGCAGCTCGTCAACCGGCATGGCCTGGTCAAACAGTACCTCGTCGGTCTGAGCATCGACCACGTGCGCACCGTTAAAAGCCACCAGCAGGCCATCGTGATTCTGAAGGTCGAGCTCCTGACCAAGTGCGCGAAGGCCCCACGCGGGACGGCCCGAAGCCAAGATGAGCTTGATGCCCGACTCCTGCGCCGCGAGCAGTTTCTCGCGCGTGCGCGGGCTGATTACCTTCTGATCGTTGGTGAGCGTACCGTCGATATCCATTGCAATGGCCTTGATTGCCATATATGCCTCCCTGCATTGAGTTTGCCGCGCACCATCATATCCGAGCCAAGCATCCCCCGAAGAACATTTTTGAAAAAGATACTTGCCAAATCGCTGGAGCCTGATTAAGTTAAAGATGACCGTAACGTTGGTCACCGTTTGATCGAGCATATTCAGTTTCAGTTTTCAGCGTGTAAGAGAAAGAAGATCGGCAAAGTACAACCCCAAACGCAATGACAACTTAATGAGGTAACTGCCATATGTGAGGCATCCAGAGCATTGCTGTCTCGATTTTGAGCACGATGCCTTCCGCCTTGCATGGGCCGTTCCATCCCACCCCTGCAGCAACTGCCTCACGGGCTCATTGAAAACCGCATAGCACCCCAACGTCAGCACATCACCCACGGCAAGCACATCACTCACGACAACCAACACATCAACAAACAGGCAAGCACATCACAGATTGGAAACGCTATGAACACTACCCGTCCCCAGACCGCAAACACCGTCCTCAAGGCACGCATCGACCGTGCCCTGCACGGCAGATACGACACCGACTTCGCCGCCGCAACGATCGCAAACTTTGCCCTGCTGCCCGTCGACGAGGCACTGAGCAACCACGAGTTTTCGGCAAATCGCTGCGCCGAAATCATGAACGATCCAGCCGTCCACAAACTTACCGACCCTTATCTCGGACCCCACGGTAAGACCGAAGGCCCGTACACCATGGGCCATGTGGCACACATGATTACCGCACTCGACACGAAGCTTCGGCTCGAGATGGACGACGAGACGCAGATGACATTGATGGACCATCGATTCGACCTGCAGAACGCCCTGACCCTCCCCATCCATGACCTCGCCATGGGCCTCAAAGCCCTGGAGGCGCGGCATCAGCAGGCAGCCTGCGGGCAAGATGACGTGCAGGGCCCGCCGGGCGTCATGGTGCTCGACCGCGAACGCTACAACCGCGCAACCGCCCGGTTTCAAGCCGGCCCGACAACGGTGCGCACCCTGATCGACATGCTCCGTGTGCTGAGCCTCAATCGTCTATTCGACGGCTACCGGGCACTGGCGCCTGCTGGCCTTCGCGCTCAAACGATCCGGATTATCGATATCCAACAGCGACAGTTCAAGCGTTACCGCGACGATCGGGAGATGAGCCAAGGCATCGTTCACTTCTACCAGAAGCGCTACGACCCCAACGAGTTTCCCGACGTTCTCGAACGCCAGCTGCGTCTCGTCTACACCGCGCCCATTGCCGCACTGATGCGATTGGGCGCATTCGACGAGTCACTGGCAAAAGCCGCCGACCGCAAAGTCACAACGGAGCTTGAGCGCAGGCTCGAACATGCCTTTGAGTTTTAGCGCCAGCTTCACCAACCCAAATAGAACCTCGTCCTACGTTAAGAAAGGAACCTTCGTGGACACCACTCAGACCCCTGTCATCAGCCCGCTCACGATGCGCGAGTCGGCTCGTGGCATAACGCTCACTTCCGTCTACGACGAGATGCTCGCCCGACGTGAGCTTTCCGTCGTGGGCGACATCAACAGTTCGATGGCGCACGATCTGTGCCAGCAGATTCGCCTGCTCGAGGCCGCAGACCCCACGGCCCCCATCACGGTCTTTGTTGCCAGCCCCGGCGGCAACGTGCGCGCCGGCCTCGCCATCTACGACACCATGCGCCTCTCGCCGTGCCCCATCCACACCATCTGCCTGGAGTTTGCGGCCTCTATGGGCGCCATCATCTTTATGGGCGGTGACGAGCGCCGCATGGCTCCCCATGCCGAGCTCATGATTCATGACCCGCTCATCCCGCAAGGAGCTGGGGGCTCGGCCCTAGCACTCCAGGAAACAAGCCGGCGTCTCATGCAGACCCGCAAGGCCCTGACGCAAATCCTGTCTGATCGCAGTGGCCTTTCGGCCAAGCGTATCCAAACACTCACGGCAAAGGATACGTACCTTTCGGCCGAGCGCACCGTCGAGCTCGGCTTTGCCCACAGCATTCTCACCTCGACCAAGGAGACCGCCCATGTCTAACCTCAACGCAGCCCTGCACGCCCCCGCTCCTGCCATCCTTGCACAGAACCACATGCTCTCGTGCAATACGCGCCAAACCGGACTCAACAACAATATGCTCGTCATCGGTCCTTCGGGCGCCGGCAAGACCCGCAACGTCCTCAAGCCCAACCTACTGCAGATGAACGCGAGCTATATCGTGCTCGACACCAAGGGGACGCTCTGCCGCGAAGTCGGCCCCGTGCTCGCCGCACATGGCTATCGTGTACAGCGCCTCAACTTTGCCGATCTTGACGATGCGACCACACTGCCCGAGGACATCGAGCAGTGTGGCTACAACCCGCTCAACCACATCCGCCGCACCAAAGACGGCAAGCCCAACCAGCAAGACATCATCTCGGTCGCCAAGGCCATCTGTCCAGTCGAGGACCAAACCCAGCCGTTTTGGGACCATGCAACAGCCAACCTGCTTTCCTGCCTGATCGCCTATGTGTGTGAACAGCTGCCCGTGGAGGAGTAGACGTTTTCATCGGTGATCGACCTTTGCGAACATCTCCAAGACCGCGCCACGACACGCCTTTTCGACGACCTGCAGACCATCGACCCCACAAGCTACGCGCTCTCACTTTGGCGGCGCTACTCACCCACCATCACGGCCGAAAAGATGCACGCAAGCATCATGGGCATCCTTGCCGAAAAAGTCATGTGCCTGGGCTTTGATGGAGCACGCCGTCTATACACCGATGCGAATCAGATCGATTTCGCAGCTCTGGGATGCGAGCGTCGAGCGCTCTTCGTCACCGTCAGCGATCTCGACCGTAGCCTCGATCCGCTCACCGACCTGTTTGTAACGCAGGCCTTCGCGGAACTCATCCGCCACGCCGACGCGCAGCCCGACGGCCGTTTTGCGATACCGGTCCGCTTTATGCTCGATGACTTTGCCAACCTGCAGATGCCACAAATCGATAACGTTTTGTCCATCATCCGCAGCCGCGAGATCTGGGCAACCCTATTGCTGCAGTCAACAAACCAGCTCGATGCGCTCTATGGCGAAGCGCGCGCTCGCTCCATCATGGGCAACTGCGATACGCAGCTCGTGCTAGCCTTTCAGGACCCCGAGAGCGCTCGCGTCTTTTCCGAGCGTGCTGACGTGCCGCCCAGTACACTCATGGCAACGCCCGTCGACCGATCCTGGCTGTTCGTCGCGGCCGCGCTCCCCAGCAGGTCGAGCGCTTTAGGCTCGAGGACCACCCGCTCTACGCAGAGCTCCCCGAAGCCCAAGGCGCTCAGGACGAATTCGACCTCTGATGACGTCACGCGACCCATCGAATCCGACCGACAACAGAAAAGGGGCCCGCATCCCAACGGATACGGGCCCCTTTCAGCCATACGTTAGTTTACAGCGAAACTTACTTGCGGTGAGCGCGGTAGAACTCGATGAGCGCCTGGGTCGAAGCGTCCTGCTCGGCCTTGGCAGCGTCGTCGTGGAAGGCAGGGGTGATCTGCTTGGCAAGCTGCTTGCCCAGCTCGACGCCCCACTGGTCGTAGGAGTCGATGCCCCAGACCGTGCCCTCGACAAACACGATGTGCTCGTACAGGGCGATGAGCTCGCCGAGTGCAAACGGGCTCAGCGTGTCACCGAAGATAGAGGTCGTCGGACGGTTGCCCTCAAAGCAGCGGGCCGGGACGATCTGCTCGGGCGTGCCCTCGGCGCGCACCTCGTCGGCCGTCTTGCCAAAGGCGAGCGCCTTGGTCTGGGCCAGGAAGTTGCCCAGGAACAGCTCGTGGACGTCCTGGCCGTTGTCGGTCGCGGGGTTGGCGGTGTTGGCGAAAGCGATGAAGTCGGCCGGAACCACCACGGTGCCCTGGTGCAGCAGCTGATAGAAGGCGTGCTGGCCATTGGTGCCGGGCTCGCCCCAGAAGATCTCACCGGTATCGGAGGTCACAGCGCTGCCGTCCCAGCGGACGTGCTTGCCGTTGGACTCCATGGTGAGCTGCTGCAGGTAGGCCGGGAAGCGGTGCAGGTACTGGCTGTACGGAAGCACGGCGTGGCTCTTGGAGCCGAAGAAGTTGACGTACCAGACGTTGAGCAGGCCCATCAGCGCAACGGCGTTGTTCTCGAGCGGCGTGTTGCAGAAGTACTCGTCGATGGCGTGGAAGCCCTCGAGGAACTGCTGGAAGCGCTCGGGGCCGAGCACGACAATCAGCGACAGGCCCACAGCGGAGTCAACGGAGTAGCGGCCGCCGACCCAGTTCCAGAAACCGAAGGCGTTGGCCGGATCGATACCGAAGGCCTCGACCCTGTCGAGTGCGGTGGAGACGGCGACGAAGTGCTTGGCCACGGCCTCGGCGTTCTGCTCATCGGAGCCATCGATGGCACCCTGGGCCTTGAGCTGCTCGAGCATCCAGGTCTTGACCTCGCGGGCGTTGGTGAGGGTCTCGAGCGTGGTGAAGGTCTTGGAGACGATGATCACGAGCGTGGTCTCGGGGTCCAGACCCTTGAGCTTCTCGGCCTGATCGTTGGGGTCGATGTTGGAGATGTAGCGGCAGTCGATACCGGCGTCGGCATAGGGACGCAGGGCCTCGTAGGCCATGACCGGGCCCAGGTCAGAGCCGCCGATGCCGATGGACACCAGGTGCTCGATCTTCTTGCCGGTAATGCCCTTCCACTCACCGGAGCGCACACGCTCGGCGAAGGCATACATGCGGTCGAGGACCTCGTGCACGTCGGCGACGACATCCTGGCCGTCAACGATGAGCTGGCCCTTCTCGCTTGCCGGACGGCGCAGCGCGGTGTGCAGGACGGCACGGTCCTCGGTGGTGTTGATGTGCTCGCCGGAGAACATGGCGTCGCGGCGCTCCTCGAGCTTCACCTCGCGGGCAAGATCGCACAGCAGCTTGACGGTCTCATCGGTCACCAGGTTCTTGGACAGATCGAAGTGCAGGTCACCAGCGTCAAAGCTCAGCTTGTTCACGCGCTCGGCATCAGCGGCGAACCAGGTCTTGAGGTCGATGCCCTCGGCCTCGAGCTTCTCCTGATGGGCCTCGAGTGCCTTCCAAGCGGCGGTCGACGTAGCGTCGATAGGTGCGGCAACAGTTGCCATATAGTCCTCCTCAGCATACGGGCGCAAGCCTCCATGCGCCCGGATAATCAGATGCCCCTATTCTAACGCATGTCAAGACTGCAATCAGCGAGCGTTGCCAATCCGCCCCCTAACGGCGACTGACCAAAAAGGGGCAGGTTCTATGCCGCGGCGCATACGCTGCCGAGCAGCTCGCGCAAGGGAGAGCCGATGCCTTCCAACAGCTCGGGCGCGATGATGGCAAAAACGGGAACCTCACCGGCACCCACGACGGCAGGCACTCTGCCCTCCGAGACAATGCACCCGTAGGGAACAAAGCCGTCCTCGCCGGCATCGAGCACGGCCATGCGACGGGCAAGCTCGCGCGCAAAGCCTGCCGTATCGGCATCGCCGATCGCCAGGACAAAGTCCACGCCCTCATCGGTCGCCAGGGCTACGGCTTCGTCGACCAGCTCGTCTCCCCCGTCGCCACCGACCGAGCCGCAACGAAAGAGTACGCGTTCGAGCAGGGCGCGGTCGAGCGAACCAAGCGCTGCCGAGACAAGCTCATCACGCGTGTACTTGTCGCCTCCCAGCACGACCAGCGCCTTGGTGCCACCGTAGTGAGCGACCAACCGTCCACACCAGCGAGCCACATCCCCATCCGCAACCAAGCGCGTCGGCATACCAAACCCATAGTTGACCATTTTCCCCACAACCCTTCCGTGCTTTATGGTGGTATCGATCGTTAGGCTCATGCTACGAAGCAAGCTTTTCCGAGCTGTTTCGCGCTCTTTAGAGCTGCGTTAAAAACCTGCCGAAAAGGGACAGGTTTGTTTTGGCAGGTCAAGCGTTTTACCGACCAAAATAAACCTGTCCCCTTTTGGTCGGTTTTGACGGTGTCCGGTCGAGCGGGTATTATCGAACAGGTATTCGATAGGAACATGTGTTTGATGGAAGGATACGGATGGCGCACGGTCAGCACACCTATATCTGCATCGACCTCAAGACGTTTTATGCCAGCGTCGAGTGCGTCGACCGTGGGCTCGACCCGCTCACCACCAACCTGGTCGTTGCCGACGAATCGCGCGGACGCACAACCATCTGCCTCGCCATCACGCAGGCCATGAAGGACCTCGGCATCCATAACCGCTGCCGATTGTTCGAGATCCCCGATGGCATCGACCACATCAAGGCCGTGCCGCGCATGCAGCACTACATGGAAGTGTCTGCGCAAATCTACGGCATCTATCTGGAATACGTCAGTCCGCAGGACGTGCATGTCTATTCCATCGATGAGTGCTTTATCGACGTGACGCCCTATCTGGACCTCTATCACACCGATGCCGAAGGATTCGCCTGCATGCTGCGCGACGAGGTCTTGGGACGCACCGGCATCACGGCAACGGTCGGCATCGGCCCCAATCTATTCCAGGCAAAAGTGGCGCTCGATATCACCGCCAAACACGTGCCCAGCCGCATCGGCAAGCTCGATGACGAAACCTTTCGCAAGGAGATCTGGCCCCACCGCCCCATTACCGATATCTGGGGCATCGGTCCCGGCGTGGCAGCGCGGCTCGAAAAGTACGGTGTCTACGACCTGATGGGTGTTGCCGCTCTCGACGAGAACCTGCTCTACGACGAGCTCGGCGTCAATGCCGAGTACCTTATCGACCACGCCTTTGGACGCGAACCAACGACCATCGCCGATATTCAGGCTTACCGCCCGCAGGCAACCTCGACCACCACGGGACAGGTGCTCTCGAAGGGCTATGCCTACGAACAAGCCTATACCGTTTTGCGCGAAATGGTCGATGCCGCCGTGCTGGACTTGGTCGATAAACACGTGGTGTGCGACAGCATTTCGCTCTTTGTGGGCTATGCGAGCGAGCGCGCCGACATCCGCCGACTCGATGCCAGCGGCACGGCGCAATACGTCGACGGGTGTGGGCATCTGCGCTCGAGCACGTCGGGCATCGAACCCGCAGCGACTGACGGCCCCGAGCTCGCGCCCCGTGCCCCCAAACCCGTTCAGCAGGATGACGAACGACGTCGTTTGGTGCGAGAAGCACAAGCGATCGACGGCGTCTTTGTGGGCGAGCACGGCGGCAAGCCGCGTGGTGGCTACGCTGCGCTCTTCGCGCACTCCAATGCCTCGCGCAAGCTGCCCGAGCGCACCAATTCGTTCAAGAAGATCATGGGCTATTTTGACGACCTATGGGCACAGACTGTCGATCCCAAGCGACCGGTCAAACGCATCAACCTTGGTTTTGGCAACCTGATGCCCGAAGAGTTCGCCACCATCGACCTGTTTAGCGACGTGGAAGCCGATGAGCGTGAACGCGACCTAGCCCGCGCCGTGCTGGCCGTAAAAGGCAAATACGGCAAGAACGCCCTGGTGAAAGGGTTGAGCTTTACCGCCGGCGCCACCGCGCGTGAGCGCAACGACCAGGTAGGAGGACATCGTGCCTAAGCCCAAGCAACAGCCCATGCGTCCGCCGACGGCCTTTGAGCGTCTGGCAGACCCCGAGGGGAGGCGTCGCGCCGCCGACCCAAAGCTCACCGCCGGCGGGTCCGTCCGCGCTAACCGCGCCGCACAGTTTATGCCCTTTGCTGCACTGACGGGATACTACGAACTCGTACGCAAACAAGAGATCACTGTCGAGCCCAAGTGCGAGCTCACAGAGGAGAAAGCCCTCGAGCTTTCCCAAAAGCTCGAGGGCCTCAAACGCGGCGATTTGGTTCGAGTCACCTATTACGATACGTACGGCTATCGTGCCCGCACCGGCATCCTCGACGAGGTACTCCCCGCCTTCAAGCTGCTCAAGCTCAAAGACATCACCATCGACTTCGACGATATCCAAGACGTTGAGCTGCGCGGACGAGCCTAGCGACGTTTCCTGCGCCAAGCACGCGCCCTACAGCGTCATGACGTAGTAGCCCGCGTCCTTCACGGCCGCCTCGAGGACGCCGCGATCGATCGGCTGCTTAGCGCGCACGCGTGCCGTGTGGTCCGCATATGTCACCGTTGCCCACACGCCGTCCAGCGCATTCAGCGCATTGGCCACGTTCTGAGCGCAGCCATCGCAGCTCATGCCGCCGATGAGCAGCTCATCGCTATAAGGGTAGTGGGACGGATCGGTATCCGCAACCACTACCTTCTTGGCCTTCTTACCGCTCGCGCCATCGCTGCAGCAGCTCTTTCCGTGTGCCGAAGCGACAATACGCCGCAGGCCAAAGAACATGCCAACGACAATCGCGGCAAGCACGATAATATTTGCAGGGTTTAGCAAGTCTTCCATGCGCTCCCCTTTCTTCCCTGTGCCTTCTCTAGATACCCCCATGGGGTGTCCCCATCTTAACCTAAAATCATGTCCGTTCGGTCAATTAGTTTCCCTCATCAAACTTTTTTGTTGACCATGGCTTACTTTCGTGTAAAAGTTTTCCTAGGCTAACAAGAAAGGACGGACAGCGACGTCATGACTCGAACCATAGACCTCCCAACGTTTCAGGCAGCAGTCGTGCGCAACTGCTCCCCTACGCTCGCGGGCATCAAGCCGGCATCGCTCTTTACCTATCCAGGCACCTACGCCCACGGGGACGGCTCGACTGCAACCGAAACCATCGCAGAACGCCGAGCTCGCCTGCTCAACGTTATCGCCCAGTGCAATCGCGAACTTGACCCACTCGGCATCCACCTGAGCGTTTTGGTCTGGCGGCCCTGCGGAGCGCTCGTGTACGTATACCGGCCCAAAAGCCTCGCCACTTACTTCGCGGACCCGCGCGCCCAGACGGCGCTCACCAAGGAAGGCTACGACACGGGCGACCTCGCGACATGCCTCGTGCACCTGGCATCGCGCATCACACTCGCGAGCAATAACGCCGCGGAATGTGCCTGTAGTCAGACTCGATGCGCGCTGGCCCAGCAAGCCAGCTGTAGTAACGACTGCACCTGCGAGTTTCCGCACGAAATAGGCTATTTCCTGGGATACCCCTACGACGACGTGCACGAGTTTATCGCCCAGCGCGGCGAGAACTACAAGGTCTTTGGAGCCTGGAAGGTCTACGCAAATGTCGAGCAGGCGCTTGCGACGTTTGATGCCTACCGTGCCTGCACCCAATACTTCACTTTTATCTATCAGCAGGGCTGCAGCCTGGCGCAACTTGCCCAGGCAACCCGATAGAACGTACAAGCCGCGGCCAGCGCCGCACGACCGAAAGGACAAAACATGAGCAAGATCGCCGTCGTCTACTGGAGCGGCACGGGCAATACCGAGGCCATGGCAAACCTCGTCGCCGAAGGTGCCACGTCCGCGGGGGCCGAGACTGAGGTCATCCCCTGCGCCGACTTCTCTGCCGACAAGGCCGCCGAATATGATGCCTTCGCTTTCGGCTGCCCCGCCATGGGCTCCGAGGAGCTCGAGTACGATGAGTTCCAGCCGATGTGGGACGAGGTCAAGGAGAACCTCGGCGACAAGAAGGTCGTCCTCTTTGGCTCCTATTCGTGGGCCGAGGGCGAGTGGATGGACAACTGGAAGGCCGACGCCGACGAGGCCGGCGTCAACGTCGTGGACTCCGTCATTTGCTACGATGCGCCCGACGATGAGGGCGAGGCGGCCTGCAAGGCCCTCGGAGCCGAGCTCGCGTAACGAAACCAGGCCTCCAAAAGATCCTGTATCACAGCGCATCCCCATCCCTACAAAAGAGCGGGGGCTGGATTCAAGTCCAGCCCCCGCTCTTTTGTAACGGCAGTTACATCAACCGGCTACGAGATATTGCCCAAGAACGCCTTGGTGCGCTCGCTCTTGGGGTGGTCGAAGACCTCGCTCGGCGTACCCTCTTCCACAATGACGCCGCCGTCCATAAAGACGACGCGGTCGGCGACATCGCGGGCAAAGCCCATCTCGTGCGTCACCACGATCATGGTCATGCCGTCGCGCGCCAAGTCGCGCATGACGCCCAGGACGTCGCGCACGAGCTCGGGGTCGAGCGCCGAGGTGGCCTCGTCAAAGAGCATGACGTGCGGGTTCATCGACAGGGCGCGGGCGATGGCAACGCGCTGCTGCTGGCCGCCCGAGAGCTGGCTCGGCATAAAGTCGATACGCTCGGCAAGACCGACCTTGGTCAGCTCCTCGACGGCAATCTTTTCGGCCTCTTCCTTGCTGCGCTTGAGCACCTTCTGCTGCGCGAGCATGACGTTCTTTTTGACTGACAGGTGCGGGAACAAATTGAACTGCTGGAACACCATACCCAGATGCGTACGCACCTTGTTAAGGTCGACGCCCTTGGCGCACACGTCCACGCCCTCAACGACAATCGAGCCGCTCGTGGGATGCTCTAGACGATTGATGCAGCGAAGCATCGTCGACTTGCCCGAGCCCGAAGGACCCAAGACTACGACGACCTCACCCTTGTGCACATCCAGATCGATATCGCGCAGGACCACGTTATCGCCAAAGGCCTTCTGGAGGTTCTTGATGCTGACGACGACCTCGTTCGAGTTATTGGTTTCGCTCATGATAGGACCTCCTTACAGACCGGCGATGTGATCGGCGGGCGTCGCGACGACCTGTCCGGCGCTCTTGGCGGGACGCTTCTTCTTGGCTTCGGCCGTACCCAAAAGCCTCGCCTCAAGACCGCTCACCAAGCGCGCAAGCGGCAGGGTGATGACCAGATAGAACAGGGCGGCAACCACATACGGCGTGATGGAACCCGTCGTGGCCACGATGGTACGGGCGTTCATGACGATCTCAACCACGCCCACGGCCGCGAGCAGCGACGTATCCTTGTAAAGCAGGATGAACTCACTGGTCAGCGTAGGCAGGACATTGCGGAACGTCTGCGGAATCATAACGTAGAGCAGCGTCTGGAAGGCGTTCATGCCCAGCGAGCGCGCGGCCTCGTTCTGGCCCTTGGGGATCGACTGAATACCGGCGCGGAAGATCTCGCACAGGTAGGCGGACGAGTTCATGGCCATGACGATGACACCCAGCACATAGTCGTCAACCTTGACGCCGGCAAGCGGCAGGCCAAAGAACGCGATGTAGATCTGCAGGAACGCCGGCGTACCGCGGATGATATTCACATAGATGCCGGCAAGGCAACGCAGGATGCGCGACTTGGAGATGCGCATGAGCGACAAGGCAAAGCCAAAGGGAATTGCCAGCGGAAACGCCACGAGCACGATCGAGAGCGACATGAGGAAGCCTTTGAAGACGATCGGCAGGCTCTGGACCAAAATGACCGGGTTCAGGAACAGGCGAAGGAACATGTTGGAATTCCATGCCTCGACCCACGGCTGCTCCTTAAGGTCGGCTAGGAAGTTATCGAATGCCGTCACGCCCTTGATCTCCACCGACGGAATCTTGGAGATCTTCTTGGTTGAACCGTCAGCCAAGGTGTAGGTGCCGCTAAAGGCCTCGTCGCCACCCTCGACGGGGAAGGTCACGCCGTAGACCTCGACGCGGAAATAGCCGCCGGCAGACGCCGTCTCGCCAAAGTCGATCTTGAGCGTCTGGCCGTCAGCCTTGCACGTGGGCTTCATGGGCGTACGATCCATGAGGTCCTCGCCCGAGAGCATCGTCAATCGCGTGTCATCGGTGTCAAACGTCGTACCGTCAACAAACGTCAGCGAAAGACCGCTCAGCTCCTCGTCGGCATCGGCCTGAACTTCCCAGGTAATGCGTGTCTCGGTGCCGCCGACCACAGCGCTGCCCGAACCGGTGTTGGGTCGGGCGGTAATCTTTGCGGTCTCAAGCGCCTGGGCGGTCGTGGGCGCATATGCCCCCGCGCACACCAGCGCGAGCGCCACGGCCATGACGCAGGCTAGCTTTTGGAGCAAGGCGGGCAGTGAAAAACGCTGTTCCGCGGCCCCTTTGTTCAGTCGAGACAAGGTGGCTCCTATCGTAGAAGTTGCCGGCAAAAAGAGACGGAAACGCTTTCCGTCAAGAGAAGCACAAAGGCCCTCTCCGCAAAACGGAAAGGGCCCGCGCGCAATCAAGTAGCTATTTTACTTGATATTGTACTTAGCCATGAGGGCGTCGACGGTACCGTCGTCGGTCAGGTCCTTGATGGCCTGATTGATGTCGTCCTTGAGCTTGGTATTGCCCTGGTTGATGGCGATGGCGTACTCCTCGCCGGTGCTGATCTGCTTGATGGTCTGGCAGGTGTTGAACTGCTCGGCGGTCAGCTGGCTGGCAACGGAGCGGTTGGTAACTACAGCGTCGCCCTTATCGGACTGCAGGGCGCTGAAGCACTCGGTGGCGTCCTTGTAGGGGACGATCTTGGCCTTGGGGAAGTTCTCCTGGGCAAAGGCCTCGGCGGTCGAGCCAGACTGGACGATGATGGTAGCGTCGGCGTTGTTGAGCTTCTCGCTGTAGTTGTCGGCCGTGATGTCGGTGTTATCGACCTTGGTCACGATAGCCTGATCGTCCATGTAGTAGGAATCGGAGAAAGTGACTTCCTTCTCACGCTCGGGCGTGTCGGTGATAGCCGCGATGGAGACGTCATACTTGGCGCCCGAAGCAACACCCGGCACCAGCGTGTCAAAGTCGTTGTTGACGTACTCGACATCCAGGCCCAGCTTATCGCCGATAGCCTTGATGAGCTCAAGGTCAAAGCCCTGGTAGTCGCCATTGTCATCCTTGTACTCAAACGGCGCGTACTCGGCAGAGGTGCCGACGGTGAGCGTACCGTCCTTGACGAGTGCATACTCCTTGGAGCCGTCGACCTTCTCGACCTTCACGTCATCAGAGCTGCTGGAACCGGCATCGGAACCAGAGGTGGCGTTGGACGAGCCGCAGCCCGTCAGTGCGAGGGCGAGCGCCATGGCGCCCGTGGCGGCAAATGCGCCAAGCTTCTTGAGCTTCATAATCAGTCTCCTTCCGGCGACCCCGTTTGATTCAGAGGTCTGCAAAAACTGTTGGCTATTATGCACCCGGAATTACGAATCTGCAATGAGAAAACTGATTGAAACAATCCCATAACGTGAATGGAACACTCCACTTTGTGACAGTTGTTACTGCTGTAACGACCTTAATAGCGTAATTTCCGCTGCATAACCTGCAAGTTCGTTCGGCGTCTCCAAAATAAATGGAAGTGCACGCAAGCGGCTATTCGATACAATATTCTGCATAACCTGCATACCGCCGCCAAATTCCTCGCTGCCAAGGTATCCCTTGCCGATGCACTCGTGACGATCTTTATGGGCGCCACAAGGGTTCTTCGAATCGTTGATGTGTACGGCATGCAGGCGATCGATGCCCACCACGCGGTCGAACTCGTCGAGTACGCCGTCCAGATCATGGATGATGTCGTAGCCGGCATCGCTCACATGGCAGGTGTCCAAACAAACGCCCAGTTTATCGGACAGCTCTGGACACTTGGCGGCAACGCCCTCGATAATGCACGCCAGCTCTTCAAAGCTACGGCCCACCTCGGTGCCCTTACCCGCCATGGTCTCGAGCAATACCATCGTCTGCTGGCCCTCAAACATCACCTGGCACAGCGTGTCGACAATCATCTGAATGCCGGCGTCTGCCCCCTGTCCCACATGCGCACCGGGATGGAAGTTGTAGTAGTTGCCGGGCAGTGCTTCCAGACGCTGCAAATCTTCCGCCATAGCCTCCAAGGCAAACTCGCGCGCCCGCTCCTTAGCGGAGCAGGGGTTATAGGTATACGGGGCATGCGCCACCAGCGGTCCAAAGTCGTTTTGCGCCATAAGCTCGCGCAGAGCCGCCACGTCATCCATGTCAAGGTCTTTTGCCTTGCCACCGCGCGGGTTGCGCGTAAAGAACGCAAAGGTATTGGCACCAATGGACAACGCCGTCTCCCCCATTGCCCGATAGCCCTTCGTCGTCGAAAGATGACACCCGATCGTCAGCATCTCCAGCTCCCCCTCATCAGTTGCGGTGAAATACGGTCTATTGGTGCCTTATTTTGGCGCAAACAGACCGTATTCCACCGCAAGATATAAAAGGGGCATCAGGGGCACGGTCCGCCGAGCCCCCTTGAGCACCAGTACCGCAGCCTAGAGCGTCAAGCGAATCGCATCGATGATCTGCGCACAGCGCTGCGTGGCGGCAAGGGGCATGACGGGACTCTCGAGTTTCCCCGCCCGGATGAGCTGGGTCGCATGCGAAGCTTCGCCGTAGAAATCATCGACCTCAAACGGGGCATTTATTTCGAGCATTCGTCCGTCGGAATACTTCACATGGGCGAGCTCGGGGCGATGGAGGCGCTCGATTTCCAACGAGCCCCGCTCGCAGGCAATCGTTAAGCGGCTTTCATATGCTGCTTTGCCGTCGCACACCATATGAATGGGTATACCGCCGACACTCATATGGATCTCATCGGCCCAATCCACGCGGCCGCCCGATACGTCACGCCAGCGAACTTCACGAGACGAAACATCGCACGCACCCGCAAGCAGATCCCCAAACCACCCGACCGCATAGCAGCCCATGTCATATAGACAGCCACCCTGCAACGGATCGAGCAGATAACTCGAAGGGGGCTCACCATAATCGAGTTTTTGCACGCTTTCGATCGAGACGATACAGCCGAGCTCGCCCGACGCAAGCAAACCCTTCACGCGAGTGCGCATCGGGCAAAACCGATTCTTCATCGCCTCCATAAACAGCACGCCGTACTCGCGAGAGGCGGAGGCAATCGAGAGAGCCTCTTCCTCACTCAAAACGGCCGGTTTTTCGCACAGCACGGCCTTTCCGGCGCGCAGCGCGCGACAGGCCCAACGCGTATGCATGCCATGCGGAAGAGCCAAGTAGATTGCGTCGACATCGGGGTCGGTAATCAGCGCGTCATAAGCCGCATCGCCGCTATCGTCAGCCGTGACATAACTGTGCGCGGCTTCAATCGAAAACGCCCTGCAAAACTCCTCAACATGCGAAGGGGTGCGACCGGCGGCAGCCACAAGCCGTGCCCCGTCCACCTCCTTGAGCGACGATGCAAATCGATGCGAAATGTGCCCAGCGCCCAAAACGCCCCAACGAACCTCGCGCAAATCATCATATGAATCCCGATGGCCCACGACAGCCCCCTTCAGTTGCGGTGAAATAGTTCCTGTTTAAGCCCCATTCTGCCGCAAACAGGAACTATTCCACCGCAAGTTATAAAAGGGTCATGAGGAGCGTGTTTTGCCGAAGACTTTAAGCATGGCCGTTACGGGGCCCGGCTGGAAGCGTCGGCGCACGTCATCGAGACGCTCGGGGATATCGATATGCTGCGGGCAGTGGCGCGCGCATTTGCCGCACTTGACGCAATTGCTCACCAGCTTGGGCTCGCTCGTGCGCACCGCACTCGCCGTAAAGTATTGCGACAGCCCCGTAAACCAGCTGTGCGCATAGCTCGCGTTGTAGGCAGCAAAGCAGCCGGGAATGTTGATACCCTTGGGACATGGCATGCAGTAGCCACATCCCGTGCAGGGCGCACGGTTCGATTTTTCAAACTCCATCAGCACGTGCGCGATGGCATCGAGCTGAGTAGCTGTCATCGAATCCGGCAGGGCCCGATCGGCCAACGCCGCGTTCTCATCCACTTGCGCGGTATTGGTCATACCCGAAAGCAGCATCGTCACCTGAGGATGGTTCCACACCCACGAAAGGCCCCAGGCGGCAGGAGTGCGCAAATGCAGGTCACGAGCGTCATCGAGCACGGCGCGGGCCCGCGGAGGCAGCTTGCCTGCCAAGCGTCCGCCCAAAAGCGGCTCCATCACAAACACCGCGAGACCTCGCTCGGCGGCGGCCATGAGCCCCGCCGTTCCCGCCTGATATCGCTCTCCAGCGTAGTTGTACTGGATTTGGCAAAAATCCCAATCATACGCATCGAGCATCGTAAGGAAGTCCGCCGCGCTGCCGTGGTACGAAAAGCCTATCTGACGAATACGCCCCGCGGCCTTTTGGCGCGCGATCCAGTCCTCGATGCCCAGCGCCACCACGCGCTCCCACTGCGCAGGCGAGGTGATGTTGTGCATAAGGTAATAGTCGATATGGTCGGTCTGCAGGCGGCGCAGCTGCTCGTCGAAGAACCGATCGAAATCCTCCGCGCATTTGCACGAAGCGTGCGGCAACTTGGTCGCCAGCAACACCCGGTCGCGCAGCCCCAAGCGCTCAAGTGAGGCGCCCACGCACGCCTCGTTACCGGGATAGAGATACGCAGTATCCAGATAATTAATCCCCTGCTCCACCGCACGGGAAATGATGACATCGGCTGTCTTCGCGTCCGGATGGCCCGGCGCACCGGGAAATCTCATGCAGCCCAGACCCAGAGCAGATATTCGGTTACCACTTTTGGGGTCAACGCGGTATTGCACGGCCCCTCCCTTCGCCATCAGCGCCCCGGCAAGGCGAAACACAATGGTCACGCGGCCGAAACATCGTGGAATCGCAATCGAGAACGTATCGTAACGCAGCAGAAATCGAGCTGTCACGGCACCGCTTTAATATCAGCAAAAAGCCCGATGAAAGGAGCCACCCATGCCCGCGCTCGACCTTTGGAACCTCGCATCCCAGCTCAAAAGCACCGATTATCGCTGGGTTGACCTCACCCATACGCTCTCGTGCGACACCCCGCACTGGTTTGGCTTTGAGCCATTTGAGTCCACCAAGCTCTTCGACTACCTGCCCGGCACGCCCGAAGATATGCTCGCGCCCATGCGCTGCTTCCAGTATTCGGTCGCCTCGCAGTACGGCACCCACGTCGACGCGCCGCGCCACTTCCATGTCGATGGCCGCTCCCTTGGCGAGATCGAACCTATCGAGTTTATGCATCCGCTCTGCGTCATCGACAAACACGAGGAGTGCGCCGCAAACCCCGACTTTATTCTGACCGTCGATGACCTCAAGACCTGGGAGAACGAGCACGGCCGCATTCCCGAGGACGCCTTTGTCGCCTTCCGCTCCGACTGGTCCAAGCTCGCCGACCTCGAAAACAAGGACGAAGACGGCCAGCCCCACTACCCCGGCTGGGACCTCGATGCCATCAAATGGCTTGTAGAAGAGCGCAACATCGGTGCCATCGGCCACGAACCGGCAGACACCGACCCCGCAACCGTGACCACACGCGAGGATGCCTACCCCTACCCCGGCGAACAGTACATCCTCTCGGTCGACCGTTACCAGATTGAGGTCATGGACCATCTGGACGAGCTTCCCGCCACGGGCGCCGTCATCTTCTGCACCTTCCCCAAGGTGCGTGATGGCGTCGGATATCCCGCACGTGTCTTTGCGGTCTGCCCCGCGTCATAAGTTCCCATGCGTTTGTTCTTCTAAATACGGCCATCCGGTGCACGCGACATGGCCCGGCGGCATACAATCCATCAGGCGCCCCATACGCGGGCGCCTTTTTATGGGGAGATGATTCACATGCAGATCAACAAGGTCGCCTTTATCGGCAAGGGCGGCGTCGGGCTACTCTACGGCAGCATGATCGCCCAGGCACTCGGCAACGATGCCGTCGAATACGTCATGGACGACGCTCGCTTTGAGCGCCATGCGAACGACACGCTCACCGTCAACGGCAAGCCCTGCGATCTCACGTCCGTCCGCGCCAGCGAGGCGACACCCGCCGATCTGGTCATCCTCACGGTCAAGACAACCGGACTCGATGTGGCGCTCAAAACCCTGGAAAGCGTCGTGGGACCCGACACGCTGATCGCGTCGCTGTGCAACGGCATCACGAGCGAGCAGAAGATTGCCGAGCGCTTTGGCTGGGAGCACACCGTCCTTGGTATCTGCCAGGGCATGGACGCCGTATTCCTCAACGAGGAGCTCACCTATACCAATGCCGGCGAGATCCGCTTTGGTGCGGCAGCGGGCACCGACCCCGCAACCGTTATCGCCATCGACGAGCTCTACACGCGTTGCGGCATCGCCCATACCGTCGAGCACGACATCGCACATCGCATGTGGGCCAAACTCATGCTCAACGACGGCATCAACCAGACCTGTATGGCCTACGGCGGCACCTACGGAAGCGCTACGGAGCAGGGCTCCGAGCAGCTCCGCAGTTTTGTCTCCGCCATGCGCGAGACGCTTGCAGTCGCCAATGCCGAGGGCATCGAGCTCACCGAGGAAGACCTGACGCAGATGGTGCGTCTCATAAAAGGGCTCGATCCCGCCGGCATGCCCTCGATGGCGCAAGACCGCATCGCTCAACGCAGAACCGAGGTCGAGGAATTTGCGGGTACCATCTGCCGCCTCGCGGCCAAGCACGGTATCCAGGTGCCGCAAAACGAATGGCTCTATTCGCGCATCCGCGAAATCGAGGCCAGCTGGTAACGCCGCCGCACCGCATCCAACAGTCTCAATATCAAAAACCGCCGCAAAGGGCACTCCCCTTGCGGCGGCTTCCTTCTTCATCTATGGGCAAAACCAGCTTCACAACGGCTAGCGCCGCACCTGCGGCGTCTCGTCCTCGTCATCGCGGCAAAGGGTCACGCCCGCACTTCCCAGCAGCGCTGCTGCGATGAGCGCGCCGACCACAATAGGAGCAGCCCCGCACGAGCCCTGCATGCCTGCGACAAACGCAGCTGTAGGGCCAAGACAGCCAAGTACCAATGCGACGGCGGCGATAGCGATATCTCGAGCGTTCATGAGACCACTTCCTCCACGAGAAAGACCTTATTTCTCATGAACCAGTGTGCCCCGCATGCATACGCCCAGCGTACCGCCACGGTAAGGGCTCTGTTAACTCAAACGCACATAAAGAAAGGGCGGCTTTACGTTGCCTAAAAGCTCAGTAAAGACGCCCGCCCATCATGTGCCTATTTTGCTCTGATGGCAGATTACCAACCGGTGTAGTAGTCGGTGGTTCCGGCGGCGCAGCCGGAGTCATAGACCTTGCAATCACCCTTGGAGCCCGTAAAGGTCGAGCCCTGGGCCATATCGCCCGCGGCAACAACGTAATAGCCGTCGGAATCGCGCCAGAAGCCCTCAGAATCCTGAGTCCATTCGCCCGTACGATAGTGATAAAGCACATTGCTGCTGTAATAGGTCTCGCGGCGCCCGTTGTAGTTATTGACACCCGCAGAGCGCGTCAGGCCCGATCCGTTCGCGTAGGACGCGGCAGACGCGTAGGACGGAGTGTAACCGGCGTTGTAGTACGAAGCCTGGGCGACCTCGGCAGCCTCCGCCTCGGCGGCAGCCTCGAGCGCTTCGCGCTTGGCATCCTCAAGCGCAGTGCGCAGCTCATCGAGCTCGGTCGACTTCGCGTCGACCTCCCCCATCGTCAACAGGCTACCCGCACCGTCGATACAGCCCTGCAGCACAGCGCGCTCGTCATCGGTGGCATAGTCACCATACATGTTTAGAATGATCTGAGCGCGCATCTCAAGGGAATCGCGCTTGGCCTCCATCGAGGCGTTCCACTCCTGCATGGAGCCATAGCCATCGCCGCGATAGTCGACGGGCTGTACCAGCGTCGCCTCGGACGGCGTAGACCCTACCGCATCGGACAGTGTTGCGGCGTGGGCATCAGTTGCGCCGGCGCCCGCCAAAAGTGCCACAGCCAGAGCGGCGGAAAGGGCGGCGGCTTTCGGTTTTCGTGAATCGATCCTCATGTAGCTGGAAACCTCCGTAGTGCGTTTTTGCTGCGTTTGAGCTGCGTGTGATTCGATCGCGCTGCATAGTACCCCGAGCACATCGCGACCTGCGGTTTTTCTCAAAAGGTGCACGTCAATTGCGTAAAACTCACATCCTCTCAACAGGAGTTTTCCACAACTCAAATGCATAAAGCCTCTCAAAAACCCTGTTTTAGTGCCCTCTCTATGCAAAAAAGGCGCCTGTGCAAACATTGTTCGCACAGGCGCCTTGAGCAGGCATTTTATGCAGTTATACCTATCGAGTCGCAAGGGGTCCTTGCACAAGTCGCCTTACTCGTCCAGTGCGGCGAAGGCCTGCTTCAGATCCCAAATGATGTCCTCGGCGTTCTCGGTACCGATAGAAAGACGGATCGTGGAGGGCGTGATGTTCTGCTCGGCGAGCTCCTCGGCAGAGAGTTGGGAGTGCGTGGTGGTAGCCGGGTGCACGACGAGCGACTTGACGTCGGCCACGTTGGCGAGCAGCGAGAACACCTGCAGGTGATCGATGAACTTCCAAGCAGCCTCCTGGCCGCCCTTGATCTCGAAGGTAAAGATCGAGGCGCCGCCGTTGGGGAAATACTCCGTGTAGAGCTCGTGATCGGGATGCTCAGGCAGGCTCGGGTGGTTCACCTTGGCGACATGGCTGTCGCCGTTCAGGAACTCGACGACCTTCTTGGTGTTCTCGACATGACGGTCGACGCGCAGCGACAGGGTCTCGGTGCCCTGGAGCAGGATCCAGGCGTTGAACGGGCTGATGCATGCGCCCTCGTCGCGCAGCAGGATAGCGCGGACATAGGTTGCGAAGGCGGCAGGACCAGCAGCCTCGGCAAACGAGACGCCATGGTAGGAGGGATTGGGTTCGGCGATCTGGGCGTACTTGCCGCTTGCCTTCCAATCGAAGTTACCGCCGTCGACGATCACGCCGCCCAGCGAGGTGCCGTGGCCACCGATGAACTTGGTTGCAGAGTGGACGACGATGTTGGCACCGTGCTCCAGCGGACGGAACAGATACGGAGTGCCGAAGGTGTTGTCGACGACAACCGGCAGACCGTGCTTCTTGGCGATCTCGGAGATGGCGTCGATGTTGGGGATGTCGGAGTTGGGGTTACCGAGCGTCTCGAGGTAAATGACCGTGGTGTTGTCCTTGATGGCACCCTCGACCTCGTCCAGGTTATGGGCATCGACAAACGTGGTCTCGACGCCAAACTGGGAGAGCGTGTGCTCCAGCAGGTTGTAGGAACCACCGTAGATGGTCTTCTGGGCCACCACATGGTCACCGGCCTGGGCGAGTGCCTGCAGGGTGTAGGTGATAGCGGCAGCACCGGAAGCGACGGCGAGGCCGGCCACGCCGCCCTCGAGCGCGGCGATACGGTCCTCAAAGACGCCCTGGGTGGAGTTGGTCAGACGACCGTAGATGTTACCGGCGTCGGCAAGGCCAAAGCGGTCGGCGGCGTGCTGGGCGTTGCGGAACACGTAGCTCGTGGTCTGATAGATAGGCACGGCGCGGGCATCGGATGCGGGATCGGCGCTCTCCTGGCCAACGTGCAGCTGCAGGGTATCGAAACCAAAGGTGTGCTCGGGGTTGTTGATGAACTGGCTCATGATGATCTCCTTGATCGAACAAAAGTAAATAAATAAGAGAAAAGTAAGTCGCTGTCTCCTGATCACGCCGACGGGCGCAAACAGGAGCCCGGCATTCGTCTTGGCAAGCAATTCATATGCGGGTCTCCTTTCGCATCCCGGTTTCGTGGTCGGCCTAATTACCTACCGCCTTTGTGTGTTTTGAATAGTACGAGCATTGTTTCGCTCGGTCAATCACTTAAAAGCGCTAACCTGTTATCGGTTTTATAGATAGCTATCGAAAGGACGGGCACCGATGACCCTCCAGCAGCTTCGTTTTCTTATCGCCGTGGCAGAGTCCGGCTCAATCAACGCCGCAGCTCAGCGCCTCTATACCGCTCAGTCCAACATCTCAAACGCCGTCAAAAGCCTAGAACAAGAGCTCCATCTGGAGATCTTTACGCGCTCCAGCCGCGGCGTCACGCTCACCAACGACGGCACCGAGCTTTTGGGCTATGCGCGCCAGGTCGTAGAGCAGGCCGACATGCTCGAGGCACGCTACGAGGACGGTGGCACCCCGCAAGCCCGCCTCGCCATTTCCGCCCAGCACTACGCCTTTTCGGTCGAGGCCTTTGTCAACGTAGTCGAGCGCTGCCGCGACAGCAAGTTCGAGTTCATCATGCGCGAGACCACCACATCGCAGATCATCGATGACGTCCGTGCGTTTCGCAGCGATATCGGCATTCTGTATCTGGATGACTTTAACGCCCGCGTTCTGCAGAAGGCCTTCGCCGATACCCGCGCAAGCTTCCATCCCCTATTCGACGCGACGGTCCACGTCTTCGTTAGCGAGCGCCACCCGCTCGCACGCCGCCCTCAGCTGTCCCTTGCCGACCTCACGCCCTATACGCGCTACAGCTTTGAGCAGGGAACCTCAAACTCCTTCTATTACGCCGAGGAACCTTTTAGCTATATCCCTTGCGACCGCAACATACGAATCTCGGACCGCGGAACACTTACTAACTTACTTATCACGTCGAACGGTTACACCCTGTCGACCGGTGTCCTCTCCAATGAAATGCAATGGGGCATGGCATCGATCCCGCTAGCAGACGCCCCAACGATGCACGTTGGCTACATCATGCACGACGAGCGCAAGCCCTCTCCCCTCTTGCAGCAATACCTCGACGAGCTCAACCGCATCATCCATGCCAACTAACAGTCGGAAGACGGGGTAGAAATCGTAGATTGCTAGCCCCCGACGGGCATGGCGCTACAATGGTCACTCACATGAAATGCACTCAACGAAAGGAAGCCCGTGAAGGTCATCATCTACACCGACGGCTCGGCCCGATCAAATCCGGGACGCGGCGGCTACGGCGCCGTGCTCAAATACACCAACCCCGCCGGCAAGACCTTCACCTCCGAGCTTTCGCGCGGCTACGCCAAGACCACCAACAACCGCATGGAACTCATGGCGGTCATCGTGGCGCTCGAGGCGCTCAACCGCCCTTGCGAGGTCGAAGTCCATTCCGATTCGCAGTATGTCGTCAACGCCTTTAACAAGCACTGGATCGACGGCTGGAAAAAGCGCGGATGGAAAACCGCCAACAAGCAACCCGTCAAGAACCGCGACCTGTGGGAGCGCCTACTCACCGCCAAAAGCAAGCACAAGGTTGAGTTCATCTGGGTTAAGGGTCACGCCGGTCACGAGCTCAACGAGCGCTGTGATGAGCTCGCCACCACGGCGGCCGACGGCAGCAACCTCGATATCGACACCGGCTTTAACGAGAGCGACCTGTAATAGCGTTTTCGCGCAGCTTTATATCCCCACGCGCTACACTCATCCTGTAGACCAAACAACACAAGGGAGACGTATGCTGCGCATCGCGACCATCGGTACATCCATGATCACCGACGACTTTATCCAAGTCGTCAACGCCAACGACCAAGCCGCGTTTGTGGGCACGCTCTCGCGCGATGCCGAGCGCGGCGCCGCCTTTACCGCCGAACACGGCGGCGAGCGTAACTTCACCGCACTTGACGAGCTTGCGTCCGCCGACGACGTCGACGCCGTCTACATCGGCAGCCCCAATGCGCTTCACTACGAGCAGGCCCTTGTCTGCATCGCCGGTGGCAAGCACGTCATCGTCGAGAAGCCCTTCTGCGCCACCGAAGCGCAGGCGCTGGAAGTCTTCCGCGCTGCCGAGGCAGCAGGTGTCGTGGCCCTCGAGGCCATGCGTCCCCTCCACGACCCCGCCTTCCACGCCATCGAGGACGCCCTGGGCGAGATCGCCCCCATCCGCCGCGCCTCATTACGCTTTGGCAAATATTCCTCGCGCTACAACGAGATTCTCGCGGGACGCGCCACCAATATCTTCGACTGCAATATGGCATCGGGTTCCCTCATGGACATTGGCGTCTACACCGTCGAGCCCATGGTCGAGATTTTCGGCATGCCCTCCGGCCTTACGAGCATGGCTACTCTGCTCGACCCCGCCACGCGACAGCTCACGCACGGCCCCATCGACGGCTGCGGTTCCATCCTCGCCAGCTACGGCGGTGGCCGTATCTCCGTCGAGCTCGCGCACTCCAAAATAACGAATGACCTGCTACCCTCGCAGATCGAAGGCGAGCGTGGCACTATCCAGATCGACCATCTGTCCACGCCCCGCAATGTCCGCATCGACTATCGCGGCGATGTCGTACGCGGCTCGGCGACCGAGGCGCCGCGCGAACAGGGCGACAACGGCCGCGTGCTCGACCTGCCCAAATCGAGCAACACTATGGAATACGAACTCACAGACTTTATCACCGCCATCGGCGGCATCGATAACGTTAAGGAAGAGATTTGGGAGACCCCGGCGGGACGCCACGAGCTTGGCCACTACCGCGATGTCACGCTCGTCTCGCTGCGCATCATGGATGCCGTGCGCCAGCAGGCCGGCATAACCTTCCCGGCCGACGCAGGCAAGCAGGCATAGCGATGGGCCTCTTCGATACGTTCTTCTCCAGCGTCACCGGCGGCAGTCGAGAGCCTCAAAAACCATCAAACGTCGAGCTCGAACTGCGCCGCAGGCTTACTGTGCTCGCAAGCGACGAGGCCACTCAAGACACTCCCCTGCGCTTTTTCCTGCGCTGGGCGGGGCAAGTCCAGGGCGTCGGTTTTCGCTTTACCAACACCAACCTCGCGCAGGCACGCGCACTCACCGGCTGGGTGCGTAACATGGAAGACGGTTCAGTCGAGATGGAGATACAGGGAGCTCCGGCAAACATCCTATCTCATCTCGAGGCGCTTCACGCCTCCTACGAGCGCATGGGAACGCGCTTTCGCCTCGTAGAAGCCCAGGCCCAAGCCCCACTTGCCAATGAAGACGGTTTCATTCCTCGTTATTAGTATTGTGTGCTAAATACGGTATCATTTACCTACAACCGTTTGTAGAAAAGAGGCGAGGCGCATGGCGGTGCAAAGAAGGAATACCAGGCAGCGAAAGCTGGTTCTTGACGCCGTGCGCCAAAGCTACAACCATCCCACCGCCGACGAAATCTACAACGTCGTGCGCGCACAGGATGACAAAATCAGCCGCGGTACGGTCTACCGCAATCTCAATCTCTTGGCCGACGCCGGCGAGATCCTCTCCATCAAGACGCCGGGCGGCAGCCGCTTCGATCGCACGATCGAGCCGCATGCGCATATCATCTGCACCTCATGCAGCCGCGTCATCGACGTACCGCTCCCCTTCGATGCCCAGCTCGACGCCAAGGCGTCCGAGCAAATCGGCTGGCACGTCACGTCGCACTACACCATCTTCGAGGGTCTCTGCCCCGACTGCCGGTAGATGTTTGGGACATGCCTACTCAGCAAGTAGACGACGCAGCTCCTCTTCGACCGTGCGCACGTAGCGGACACGGTCATTGACACCGCGCATGCTGGGATTGCAGCTCTCCATCAGATAGGGATGGCCCACCACGTTGAGCATGTCGCGATCGTTTTCGTTATCGCCAAACGCCATCATTTCGTTAGGTGAGATCCCCAGCGCACAACCATAATCGGCAAGCGCGGACCCCTTGCCCGAATCAAAGCCGATAAAGTCGGTCCATTCGGTTCCCGACGTCATCACGTCAACACGGTCGCTAAAGAGGCGCTCGAAATACTCCAGGGCCGCCGGCTGATCCACCTCAGGCGTCTGGAAGGCAATCTTAATGACGTCCTCGTCGATGTCCTCGGGGCGGTCGACCACCGCCACATCGCAGTGGACCTCATAGCGCAGGTGGTCAACAAACGCATCGTTGCCGCTCATGGTGTAGAGGTGTCCCTCACACGAAAGGGTCACGTCGGCATGGGGATACGCAACCACGGCATTCGCGATATCCATAGCAAGGCTACGCTCCATGGAACGCTTGACAACGGCACGTCCCTCGCTCATCACCAGGGCTCCGTTTTCGCATACATAGGCGAGCTCATCGGCCACCGGGGCAAACAGATAGCGCAAACTCGCATATTGACGGCCGCTCGCCGGCATAAACACGATACCGTGACGATGCAGCTCATCGATGAGCTCAAAGGCCTCGGAACGCGGCTCGCGCTCCCCCGGATGCAGCAACGTGCCGTCCAAATCGCATGCAATCAGCTTGATTCCCTCAAGACCCATATGCTTTCCCCCACAGCATCTCATCAACAGAAAGACGGACTTTGAATAGTTGCCTCTCAAAGTCCGTCTTACTTATACGCACGTTAACCGCGCGCCTTCTTTACGATCGTAAAGTCTGGAGCCATACTCACAACGGCATCCGCCGCACACGACGCAAAGCGCCGGTCCGCATCGAGTTCACGGGTAACCGTCGAGAGTCGAACGCCCTCGACGCCCCGGAGCATGCGGCCCAAAACAGGCTGCACCGGTGTATACATGCGCACGGTATGCTCGTCCGAATCGCCTCGGAAAAGCGGCGCATGCATATTGCCGATCTCCCAGCACGCATGCGCGAGCGCAATCGGGTCCATGCGGTCAACTTCGACCAAATAAACCTCGGCGCTGCGCAGGCGCACGACAACCGCCACGGGCACCACGCCCGAACGGTCGACGGCGAGCACGTCGCCGTCGACAAGACGACCGCCGTCGGCAGTATCCAGCCGAACATCGACCGTGCGCCCCAGCTCCGTCACGCCCACAAACGCGCATACATCAGCCTGGTCCCAATCGAGCAGCAGCTCGTCAACTTCAAAGACACCGCCCAGCTCCCGGCGAAGCAGGAGTTCATAGGACGGATCGTTGAGATTTCCCAAGCATGTCGTCGAAACCAAGCGTTCAGGCATACTCTAGCCCTCGACCTCGACGAGCTCGATATCAAAGTTGAGGTCCTTGCCGGCCAACTCGTGGTTGGCGTCGAGCGTCACGGCCTCGGGCGTTACGTCGATGACCACGGCGGGGACGGGCATACCGCTCGGCGTGGACAGGAAAAGCTTCATGCCCTTCTCGATCTGCTCGATGTTGGGAACCTGTTCGGCCGGGAAGGTAATAACCATCTCGGGATTGTGCTCGCCGTAGGCATCGGCAGCAGGAATGTGCACGGTCTTCTTCTCGCCCACCTGCATGTCGACAACAGCGGCGTCGAAGCCCTTGATCATCTGGCCGGCGCCACAGGTGAACTCCAGCGGCTCGCCGCGATCGTAGGAGCTATCGAACTGCGTGCCGTCGTCGAGCGTGCCACGATAATGGGTCTTGACCTTCTTGCCCTGGTTGGACATGGAAACCTCCGTATATAAGGGCGGCGCACAACGCAAGCCGCCGTGAACATATGGCGCTAACTATACCCTAGTCATACAATTCAAAGACAGTTTGCAAAGAAACGCTGCAACCGGAGGAACTATGGCATATCCCGTATTTGACCTACACTGTGACACCGCCGACCGCATCGGCTGGGCCACGCTCGATCTCGACCTGCGCTTTACCGCCGGCACCGACGGTTATTTCCCCGGCGACGAAACGCATCCGCAAGATTTCGACCTCATCGAGGGCAACGCCTGCGCCATCTCGCTCGCAAAGATCGGCAAAACTCCGTGGGCACAGTGCTTCGCCACGTTTGTCCCCGACGAGATTCCCACCGCCCACGCCGCGCGCTTCCAGGCGCAGATCATGGCGCATATGAGCGGCCAGGCAATGCTCAACCACGACCGCATGGTCAACGTGCGCAGCGCCGCAGACATTCGCCCCGCGCTCAAGGACGGCAAGGTCGCTTGCATCCACACCATCGAAAACGCCACGTTCTTTGCCGAGGACCCCGCGCTGATCGAGGTACTCAAGAGCCTGGGCGTGCTCATGTCATCACTCAGCTGGAATGCGCAGGGGCCGCTCGCGAGCGGCCACGACACCCACGCCGGCCTCACCGCCGCCGGCATCGAGGCCCTTACGCAGATGGAGCACGCCGGCATGGTGCTCGACGTCTCCCACCTCAACGATGAGTGCTTTGACGAGGTTGTCGCCCACGCCACGCGCCCCTTCGTCGCCAGCCACTCCAACTCCCGCGCGGTTTGCGGCGTCAAGCGCAACCTCACCGACGACCAGTTCCGCACCATTCGCGACATGGGCGGTATCGTCGGCCTCAACTACTGCAGCGAGTTCCTTTCCAACGACGCAACCGACGAGACCGCCGCAGACGTCACCTTCGACCAGCTAGCGGCACATATCGAGCACTGGCTCGACCTGGGCGGCGAGGACGTCATCGCACTCGGTGGCGACTGGGACGGTGCCACGGTGCCCGCTTTCCTCTCCGATGCCAGCAAGATGCCCGAATTCCAGAACATGCTCTCCAAGCACTTTGGCAAGACCGTGATGCAAAAGCTCTGCAGCGATAATGCCCTTGCCTTCTTCGAGCGCTATTAATTTCGCATCCCTTGAGCGGGTCGGCATGCCGAGCAATCGACATGCCGACCCGCCCCCCAATCTGAAGGATAACTTTTGACGCAGCAATTCACGATTTCCGTACCCCGACCGGATGGGATGCCCATCCCCGTCGTCGTTACCAAAAAGTGCGTCAAGAACTTCAACCTACGCGTCACTTCGAGCGGTGAGGTCCACGCCAGCGCACCGCTCGGAGCCACCCGCGAGCGTATCGAAGCGTTTGTGAAGCGCAACAGCGCCTGGATTATCAGTCGACTTGCCCAGCGCGAGCAGCGTCAGGCGACGGCACGAGAGCCGCTCAGCCCCTCGTCCATCATTGCACTTTGGGGCAAGCCCATCACGGTACAGGATGCACTCGATCACAACTTTGCATCACCCGCACCGCGACCCAAACAGGCCACCTTCGCAAGTTTTATGGGTACCGATGAATCGGACGAAGGCCCACAGGCCAAGCGGCACGCAATCCTCGACGGCCTAACGTCCGATGAGCTCCAAGCCCGTATCGACCAGCTCTATGCAACCGAGGTCACCACGGCGCTGTACGATATGGTGCACGCGTACGAAATCGCAATGGGCGTCACCGTGGCCCGCGTCTCCGTGCGCAGCATGAAAACGCGCTGGGGATCATGCACGCCCAAGACCGGCGCCATTCGCATCGCACGCGAACTTGCCGCCTATCCCATCGAATGCCTCGACATGGTTGTCGCCCACGAGCTCGTCCACTTGCTCGAGCCAAGCCACAATCAGCGATTCCACGCCCTGCTCGACACGTACTGTCCCAACAATAAAGCTCTGTCGCAGCGGCTCAAGCAGCCACCCCTCAACAAGCTCTAGCGTCGACTAGCGCACGCGCTCGATCTCGACGCCGCAGCTTGCCAGAGGCAGGCCAACAGGAGCCCACGGCTTATCGAGCTTTATGCGCACACCAAGCAGCGAGGGATAACGGCGCAGCAGCATCTGGGCTGTCCCCTCGGCTGCCGCCTCGATGAGCTTAAACGTATGCTCGCGCAGATAGCCATCGACATCGTGGCACACCGAGCCGTAGTCAATCGAGGCATCCAGGTTATCGTGCTCCCCCGCCGCGCGCAGGTCGGCATAGAGCACCAGAGAAACGATGAACTTCTGACCCAGCGCATTCTCCTCGGGATACACGCCATGGTTGGCAAAAACCTCAAGGCCGTCAATGACAATGCGATCGGCATGGCGCAGATCGTCATAGCTCACGTGGGGCACCGCCGTTGCGGTGGATATTTCGCCCCTTCCACGGCGGGCGAGCTCGGCGCCTTCAGTCTTGGTTGCATTCTCGGGCAGTTTCTTGTTACTCATCGCGATCGTCTCCTTCGTTTAGAACCCCGACCGCGCAAACTAACTACACGCGAATCGACAGGTTCTTTTTATCATCGCTCCAGTTGCAAGCATTGCGCGCGGGGCATGCAAAGCAGGCGCGCGACGCTTTGTCGGCTGCATAGAGCAGACGCTCGAGCGGTTGGCTGTTCACGCGCAGCTTTCGATGGCCCAGAATGGCCGTCTTAATGGCCGCGGCATCGGCCGGCTCAAACGCCACGTCATCGGGCATACCGCCGAGAATCGCATCAGCGACGCGTTCGCTTGCAACATCATGGGATATACCCGATTCATACTGTTCATCTTTGCCGATATCGTGAAGAAGTGCCGTGGCGTAGATGACCTCGCGGTCAAATTCGAGCTGTTCCTCGAGATTCTTGATCCACATAATGCGAGCGACATCGAGCAGATGGTCAATACCGTGGCGGCAGAAGATGCGCCCCGATTCCAACTGTGCAATGTTGCCCAGGTGCCGCCGGAACAGCCCGTTGGCACAAATGTAATCAATGCGAGGCATGGCGCCAAAGGGGGTCAGGCCCGAAGCCATAAAGCCGCGACGCGACGTCCCCTCATCGGTCTTCGATGTAAAGTCGTTGACGACTCTCATGGTTAGCGGCCCAGCATCCTAAAGAAACGCTCCTCGAGCGCGGGATCGGTCTCAAAGACACCGCGGCGAGCGAGCGTCACGGTCTTGGTGCCGGGCTTTTGCACGCCACGCATCGTCATGCACATATGCTCAGCTTCCATGAGCACAATCGCTCCCTGGGGAGCGAGATAATCCATGAGGGCATCGGCAACCTGTGCGCACAGTTGCTCCTGCAGCTGAAGACGGCGGGCATAAACCTCAACCGTGCGGGCGAACTTGGAAAGCCCAGCCACCCGACCGTTAGGGATATAACCAATGGCGGCCTTGCCATAAAACGGCAGCAGATGATGTTCGCACAGCGAGTAGAACGTGATGTCGCGCTCGATAACCAAATCGTTCGAAGCGACGGCAAAGGTTTTGGACAGGTGTTCCTCGGCACTCTGGTCCATGCCGCCGGCGATCTCACCATACATACGGGCAACGCGCGCCGGGGTCTCCAGCAGGCCCTCACGAGTTGGGTCCTCGCCTATGCCCTCAAGCAACAGCTTAATGGCGGCCTCGACTTTTTCCTGATCGACCATCTGGGCCTCACTTTTCCGATTTCACGTTCGCGCTATGGTACCACGCCCTCCGGCATCGACCACAAGCTACATAGTATGGGTCGAATAGACCGGATCATCACGCCAAAGTTCAACCGCATCACAAAGCGCAACGCCCTCGCGCTCAGCACGGGCACGCGTGGCATTCATATCGATCACGCGCTGGTTACTCGAGCCCCTAAAACGCAACGAGATATCGTACAGATCTTGAACAAACGGGCCGTCCACCAACATGTCAAGGCAGGCAAGAATGCGATCCGTCACCTCGGTATGATGACGACCGCCCGGCATAAGCTCCTCGAGCACGTCACCGGTAAAGCACCAAATAGTCTTCCCCGACTCCACGGGGTAAGCCTCACGAACACGCTCGACAAACTCAACGAGTCCCGCCTGATTCTCAGGTTCCATAGGCTCGCCGCCCAAAATCGTCAGACCATCGATAAAGGGATGGTCGAGGCTCTCAATAATCTTGTCTTCGACGGCACGATCAAACGGCTCGCCCGCAGCAAAGTCCCACGCGACAGAATTAAAGCAGTTCTTGCACCCACGACGGCACCCACTCACAAACAGAGAAGTACGAACGCCTTCCCCATCAGCAATGTCGAAATACTTAATGTTCGCGTAGTTCATAAGTAACCTTCCTGGGGGTCTGGAGTATATCATTCCGTCCTCAAACATTCTCGGCCTTTGGCCTGCGAAACTGCGGGCGGAACGATATACTCCAGACCCCTCGCGAGCAACACTCAATGAACGAAGCGAACATCGAGTATAGGGTTCGAGGTCCAATAAAAAATTTGTTGCAGCTCAACCGTTGCTGCAAGCAAACCGTTATTGCAAGTCGACTCATTTCCGCTAAGAACTTCGAGGAGTGAGCAGACCGCGCGCTGCATCTCAGCTAAGTCAACTTGGCCGCCCCGTAGCGAGGCCCCGGACCTTTGCTCGATATGAGTTCCGCACGAACAGGAGGCGCCAGTGGCGCCTCCGTCGTGAGCCAGGACTGTCCGAAATAGTGAGTAAAGGTCCGGGGCCTCGCTACGGGGCAGTCTGGGATGGTTATTAGAGATGCAGCACGCGGTCGCGGATCTCCTCGGTTCGACCCTGGTTCCAGAACTGGGTACCGATGTAGCCGCACGTGCGACGGGCGACATTCATCTTCTCCTGGTCACGATTGCCGCAGTTGGGGCACTCCCACACCAGCTTGCCGTCATCCTCGACAATCTTAATCTCGCCATCGTAGCCGCACACCTGGCAATAATCGCTCTTGGTGTTGAGCTCGGCGTACATGATGTTGTCGTAGATGTACTGCATCACGCGAATGACAGCCTTGAGGTTGTCCTGCATGTTGGGAACCTCGACATAGGAGATAGCACCGCCCGGCGAAAGCTGCTGGAACATGCCCTCGAACTTGAGCTTGTCGAATGCGTCAATCTCCTCGGACACATGAACGTGGTAGCTGTTAGTAATGTAGCCCTTGTCCGTCACGCCCGGGATGATGCCAAAACGGCGCTGCAGGCACTTGGCGAACTTGTAGGTCGTCGACTCCAACGGCGTACCGTACAGCGAGAAGTCAATATCGCTTTCGGCCTTCCACTCGGCGCACTTATCGTTCATACGCTGCATGACGGCCATGGCAAAGGGCGTGCCCTCCTTCTCGGTGTGGCTGTGGCCCGTCATGTACTTGACGCACTCATACAGGCCGGCATACCCCAGGCTGATGGTGGAATAGCCACCCACGAGCAGCTTATCGATCGTCTCGCCCTTCTTCAGACGCGCCAGGGCACCGTACTGCCAAAGAATCGGTGCGGCATCCGAAAGCGTACCCATCAGACGCTCATGACGGCACAGCAGAGCGCGGTGGCACAGCTCAAGGCGCTCGTCGAAGATCTTCCAGAACTTGTCCATGTCCTGGTGCGAGCTCAGCGCGACATCGGGCAGGTTGATGGTCACAACGCCCTGGTTAAAGCGACCGTAGTACTTGGGCTTGTTTGGGTCATAGTTCAGCGCGTTGGCCACGTTGTTAAATCCGTTACCGGAGCGGTCGGGCGTCAGGAAACTGCGGCAACCCATGCAGGTGTAGCAATCGCCGTTGCCGGCGGTCTCGCCCTTCGACAGCTTGAGCTCGCGCATCTTCTTCTCGGAGATGTAGTCGGGCACCATGCGCTTGGCAGTGCACTTGGCAGCCAGCTGGGTCAGGTAGAAGTACGGGGAATTCTCGTGAACGTTATCGTCCTCGAGTACATAGATAAGCTTGGGGAATGCCGGGGTAATCCACACACCGGCTTCGTTCTTAACGCCCTCATAGCGCTGACGAAGCGTCTCCTCCACGATCATGGCAAGGTCGTGCTTCTCCTGCGCTGAGCGAGCCTCGTTGAGATACATAAAGACCGTCACAAACGGCGCCTGGCCGTTGGTGGTCATAAGGGTCACGACCTGATACTGAATCGTCTGGACGCCGCGACGGATCTCGTCACGCAGACGGTCCTCAACGACCTCACGGACCTTTTCGGCAGATGCCGAAACACCGAGTTCCTCGAGCTCGCGGGCGACCTCGCCGCGAATCTTTTGACGGCTCACCTCAACAAAGGGGGCGAGATGGGTCAGCGAGATGGACTGGCCGCCGTACTGGGAGGAAGCGACCTGGGCGATAATCTGCGTCGCGATGTTGCAGGCAGTCGAGAAGCTATGCGGCTTCTCGATCAGCGTGCCCGAGATAACGGTGCCGTTCTGGAGCATGTCCTCCAGGTTCACCAGGTCGCAGTTATGCATGTGCTGGGCAAAGTAGTCGGAATCGTGGAAGTGGATCAGGCCCTCATTGTGGGCATCCACGATCTCCTGAGGCAGCAGCACGCGCTGAGTCAGGTCCTTGGAAATCTCGCCGGCCATATAGTCGCGCTGGACGGAATTGACGGTCGGGTTCTTGTTAGAGTTCTCCTGCTTGACCTCTTCGTTATTGCACTCGATCAGCGACAAAATCTTGTCGTCGGTCGTGTTCTTCTGGCGCTTCAGGCTCTGAACATAGCGATAGATGATGTAGTGGCGAGCAACCTCGTAGCAGTCGAGACGCATGATCTCGTCCTCGACCAAATCCTGGATCTCCTCGACCGAAACGGTGTGGCCCGCGTTCTCACATGCCTCGGCGACGTTTTGTGCCGCGTAAACCACCTGGCGGTCAGTTAGACGAGAGCTCTCCTCGACCTCCAAGTTGGCGGCGCGGATGGCATTGACGATCTTATCGATGTCAAAGACAACCTCGGTGCCGCTGCGCTTGATGATCTTCATCCTCTTGCCTCTTTCGCATCGTAGCCTCATTGCGCTTCAGAGCCAAACGATGCCCGGCAGGGCCTGTCCCTGTCTTGCGGCGCCGTCGCGCAATCTGTGTTCTCGATAAACCATAAGCCTCCATGCGGACATTCCCAGAAGCCGATCAAGCGGCTCAAGGACACGTTCAAAAGAGGCAGTTAAGGTCTTCGTTCTCTGTCCGCCATCTATCATACGACAAAGAGGCATCTATATCCTGTATTCTTTTTTTAGGTCAAACACAACATATAGTGTTTCAGCAGGTCAAAGCAATTAGTCATTTTGCAGACGCATTAAAAATGAAGGGCTCTTGGCAGAGTGCTAAAACGTTATCAGCTCGACTACCTGCACGGCAGTTTTGAAACCCCCTCAACCGCGCCGCTGACAAATCCTACCAAAACCAAGCCGCTCACGCCAAAAGAATCCAAAAGATTATGCTTGACCAACATGTTGCGGTCGTGCCTTGCCGTGCCTCATGCAACCGCGGCACGAATCCTTAAAAGATATGTGTATGCAAACGGAGAAGATGAGAGTTTCCTCGGATGACTACTGAGAAGCATCCCGGAAGATCAAAAACTCGAAATTTGGCGACCCATTTGGCGACCAAAACAAAACAGCCCAGAGGACATAGCCTCTGAGCTGCGAACATTTGGTGGGCGTTAGAAGATTTGAACTTCTGACCTCTTCCGTGTCAGGGAAGCGCTCTCCCCCTGAGCTAAACGCCCAAATGGAGCGGACAACGGGGCTCGAACCCGCGACCCCAACCTTGGCAAGGTTGTGCTCTACCAACTGAGCCATGTCCGCTTACGAGGATTAATCTTACGTGATACCCGCATCCTATGCAAGAACTTTTTTTGAAAAGTTTTGCGACGCCCTCGCGAACCTCGCAAAGACATCAGCCACCACGGAAAGCGCAGGCAAGCGCAAACTCGCCGCAAGAGGCCCCTACAACTCAGCGAGCATGATCCAGGCAGAACTGTCCTGCGCGAGCTTGCCGTCTGCAAGCGGTGATGAGGTGAGCAGGACCCTGCCCGCCGGCAGCTCCACGGGTGCTGCACCGAAGTTCGTCACACACGCCCAGCCGTTGTCGCGGCGATAGGCGATGACGCCGCCCCCAGCGCCCTCAGCACCATCCGCAAGGCCGGTGCGCCCGTCAAGATCGAGCCACGCGAGATCGTTGGCGCACCCGCGCAGCTTGCGCCGCAGCCAGAGGGCGTCACGATAGAGCGCAAGCATCGATGTCGGGTCCGCTTCTTCCCTATCGGCAGCGTAATCGGAAAACCATGCAGGCTGCGGCAGATGGGGCGCCGCATCGGCGTCCGCCGGTGAAAACCCAAACGATCCGCCCTGCGCGGGATCGTCCGCCGCCACCCACGGCAGGGGCACACGGCAGCCGTCGCGCCCCTTCTCGCGCTTCGGTCCGTGCGTATTGGTCGCAGTAGGATCTTCGAGTGCAGCCCACGGAATGTCAGCCACCTCAAAAAGGCCGAGCTCCTCACCCTGATACACGTATGCCGAGCCCGGAAGCGCCAGCTCGAGCAAAAGGGCCGCCCGCGCGCGGCGCTCGCCGAGTTCACGGTCCTCGTCATAAGACGACCCGTCGCGTAAGAGCCAGTCGAGCGCAATCTGGTGGTAGCGCGTCGCCTTGATCTGCGGCAGGGCATAGCGCGTCGCCACGCGCGGCACGTCGTGGTTGGAGAGCACCCAGGTCGAGGCGGAATCGGATTCTATAGCTGCCTTCAAGCCCTCCTCGATTGCAGCGTGCATGTCATCATAGGTCCAAGTGGCCTTGGCAAACTCAAAGTTGAATGTCTGGCCAAGCTCGCTGGGACGCGCGTAGAGATACTGGCGCTCGGGCAGCACCCATGCCTCGGCAACAGCGCTGCGCGGCGGATTATAGCGGTCGAACACGCGGCGCCACTCGCAATAGATCTCATGGACCTCGTTACGGTCCCACAGCGGATGGGTGCCGTCGTCAACCATGTCATCGCCCTCGGCGAGATGCCACCGGTCGAGGTCATCGCGGTCGAGATCTTTGGCGAGACCGTGCGCCACATCAATGCGAAAGCCATCGACGCCTCGATCGCTCCAAAACGCCAGGACGTCGCAAAAGAACGCATGAACCTCGGGGCACGACCAGTCAAAGTCCGGCTGCTCGGGCGTAAACATGTGCAGATACCACTGACCGTCCGCGACGCGCGTCCAGGCGGGGCCGCCAAAGTTGGCATTCCAATTGGTGGGAGGCAGCTCGCCGTGCTCGCCGCGACCATCGCGGAAGATATAACGGGCGCGCTCGGGCGATCCGGGGCCGGCGGCAAGAGCGGCTTTGAACCAGGGGTGCTGGTTGGACGAATGGTTGGGCACGATGTCGACGATGACCTTGATGCCGTGCGCGTGAGCCGCAGCGATCATGCCATCGAAATCGTCAAGCGAGCCGAGACGTGGGTCGACATCGCAGTAGTCCGCCACATCATAGCCGCCATCAACAAGAGGCGATGGGTAAAACGGGCTCAGCCAGATGGCCTCGATACCCAGCTGCTCAAGATAGTCCATCTGTTGGGTAATGCCCGCGATATCGCCCAGACCCGAACCAGTCGAATCCTTAAACGAGCGCGGGTAGATCTGATAGATCGCGGCATCGGACATCCATGAGCGCGACGAGAACTTTTCTGTAGCCATGGGATGAGTCTCCCTTGCAACGAGGTTTTGCGAGATGCCCTCGATGATACGCCCAAAGCGGACATTCGCGGCAAACAACGCCCCACCCACGCCCCAAAAAATGCTCGCTCCCTCTCGGGTTCGAGCTCCCTGGGGCGGATTGACCAATGAGGCGAAAAGAATGGAAGACTCACTCCCCCGGCCACGACAGCGAGCGGGCTCCGGGTGCCCCAGGTTGCCGTGAAAGAGGAGGGAAGCGTACTTTATGTACGCGACCGACGATTGAGGGGCAAGATGGGGTGCCAGGGGCTCGCGCAGCGTCAACAAAAAACGCGGTTCGTTAGAACCGCGTAACATAGTTGGAGCGGACAACGGGGCTCGAACCCGCGACCCCAACCTTGGCAAGGTTGTGCTCTACCAACTGAGCCATGTCCGCATATGTAAAACAAAACGGGCGCCGGAGCGCCCGGATGTTGCCTGGAGGCGAAGCCCGGATTCGAACCGGGGGTAAAGGCTTTGCAGGCCTCTGCCTTACCACTTGGCCACTTCGCCGAAAAAGGACCGCCTAAACGGTCCGGAAATGCAATGGAGCGGACAACGGGGCTCGAACCCGCGACCCCAACCTTGGCAAGGTTGTGCTCTACCAACTGAGCCATGTCCGCTTGCGGGTTATTAATTTACGCGAGTTGTCCAAAAGACGCAAGTACTTTTTTTCAAAAAACTTGTCTGCCGCATGTTCTTAGCAGCTAAACGCGCTAAAGCGATTGGCTAGGCACACGATTCCAACGCTCCGCTAAACAGCTTCACCATCTGCACGCGCGTGCCGGCGCCGTCCGTACGACGAGCAACCTCCACGTTATCGACGAGCATACGCATAAGCTTGATACCACGGCCGCGCTCCTCTGATGCGACCGGTTCGCTCGTTTCATCGATAGAATAGCCGGCACCTCGATCAAGCACCTCAACCACAACGCGATCGCCATAGGCCTGAACCGTCAGGACGCACCCGATACCGCCCGCATGGTCATAGGCATTACCCAGCGCCTCCCCCGACGCCAATGCGACATCGTACCGCTCGTCACGGCGCAACGGAAGCGATTCAAGGAGTTCGGCGATGCGATGTCGGTAGTATGGAAGATTCTCGATACCCTGACGGACCTCGACGCTCTTACTCCAGCGAGGCAGCTCCCCCACCGGAATGGCGGGAATAGACTCCCGTGCCGGCCCCGCGACATGAAGAATATCGACAAGACGAGCAATCTCCAAAAAGCGAACAACTTCACCTGATGCATTGACGAGCGAAAGCAGGCCCTCTCGCCTCATGAGCTCACGAGCGCGCGTAAGCAGGAATGCCAAGCCCGTCGAATCGATAAAGCTAACAGCCTGACAGTTGATGACGACACGACGCACGCCGCGGCCAATCAAAGCATCCAACCGCCGACGCAGCGCAGGCACCGTGGCGATGTCGATATCGCCTGGTGGCGTCAAAACCGCTATGTCATTCCACTCATTCATACGACCATGGTTCCCCAAAAAAGCCCACTCGATGCATTCGTTTCCCCAACCGTACGGATTCAGCCCGCCCAGCGTCGTCTATGAACGACCCCGTAAAAACTCAAGGGACACCAATGCAATGTCATCGTCCAGCGCCGATTCGGTAAATCGGTCGAGCTCGCCCAAGACCTTGCCGCAGATTCCCGATACGCCCTCACCCGAGACAGAGAGCAGAAGGTCACGAAGGCGCTGCTCGCCAAAGAAAGCACCCGAGCGGTCACGTGCTTCGATTGTTCCGTCGGTGTACATAAATAGCATGTCACCAGGAGCGAACGTAAACACGCCTGTCTCGTACACCATGCTCTCAAAGGCACCGATTACCCCCGATTGGCATCCAAGCAGCTCGACCTCTCCCCCACGAGCCTCGTCGCCACCCAGCGGCATCGACTCTGGCCTGATGACCATGGTCGGAGGATGGCCCGCCGAACAATACGTTGCGCGTCCGGCTTTAAGGTCAATCTTGGCGATAAAGGCCGTCACGAACGTCTCGACCCTCGAAAAGCCCATGAGCATGCTGTTAAGGGAGCGTGCCATGCGGGCCGGTCCAGCGCCCTCCCAGGCATATGCCGTCAGGGCCGTCTTGACGAGCGCGGACATCGATGCAGCCTCAATGCCTTTGCCAGACACATCGCCCAGAATCATGACGGCGCAATCGTCGGGAAGACGGATGAGCGTATAGAAATCGCCGCCGACCAACGCCGAGTTCGTTGCCGACAGGTACACCGAATCGGTTGCGATACCCGGAACATCCCCCAGTGAATTTCTCATGCCAATCTGAAGGGTCTGAGCGATATGGCGCTCCTCACGCTTTTGAGATTCGCCTTCATAGATCAGTTCAAAGTCATGAGCCAAGTGCACCAAGTAGTCATATTCAAGGTCATCAATCGGCTCTTGGCTACCATCACGAAGCAGCAGCGCGCGCGTCGTCGGGCTCTTTGCAACAGAAGCAGGAACAATCGCGTCGTTACTGTGCTTGCCATCACCCTCAGAGCGCGGGCGCCCCGCCTCGATGCCGGTGTCGACGTAGAGACCCTGGCAAGGCAGACCATGCGCCCTAAGCCAGCCTCCCATAGGCATCGATTCGTCAACGCGAGTTATACGGACGTGTTTAAGGTCCTCGACACTCGTGCCGCCCAAAGCAGATGCCTCAAAGCCATCAGGGCCAGCCCCCAGACGTGCCGCTGGCGCCGTCGTGGAAAAGAAAAGCTTCTCGGGATCGTCCGGCAAGGCAACGCGACTGCCGCCTTCAAAATCTATGACATAGGAGTCCAGACTGGCGTCATACTCAACAGGGCAAAAATGGCAGTTGAGCATATTGCAGATCTCGGACGATACCGCCTGGGTAGCCGCGGCGGAATCGTCTAGAAAGGTAAACAACTCATCACGTAAGACATTGAGCGAGCGGCCAAGCTCGGCCGTGCGACGAGAGCGAAGGCTCGATGCCATGCCGACCAGCTGGATAGACAGGTAATCGCAAATGACCTCGAGTACATTAACGTCATAGGCGAGCGGTGCCTGGGGGCGTTTCCAACCAACTTCCAGCACGCCAAGGATCTGCGTACCGTAAAAAACGGGAAGACAGATCTCGCTGCGGTACGGAGGCATATCCTGCACGCGCAACAGGTGCTTAGAACGATTGTCCAGGTCCATGAACATACCGGAGGCGGCCCTATCGCCCTCAAGGTCCTGTTGAATCGACAAGCGACAGGCACGCGACTCGCGAAGAACATACGTCGGAATGCCAGCGCCATACGGCAAAAACTCGGGCAGGTAGCTGTCGTACAGCTCCTTGGAAACACCGCGTAGCTTAAAACCGCCGCTCTCAGAAAAATAGATAGCGGCACCCGAAGCATCGAGCGTTCCTACAAGCTGGTTCAAAACGGTATCAAGCAGGCTGGGTAACTCATCGGAGCCCACAGTGCTCATAATGACCGAGAGCGTGCCAGAGAGACGCTTGTTCGCCACTCTAAGCTCCGATAACGCACGCTTGAGCTGGCGGTCGTGCGAATACTGCTCTTCGATGCTATGAAGCGCCACCAGAACACGCGGCGCACGGCGCCCAAAGATGCGCGGGGGCGTTACGGAGCCCGCGCGAACCAAGACGGGGATAAAAGAGCCGTCACTCAGCTTGAGCATCAGTTCGTTCTCGGAGCCATCAGTTTCAAATGGCAGACGATGTTCCGTTGCACGTTCAAAAGCGGACGAGTACAGGACGTCTTTAACATCTCCACCGATGACGTCGACGCGTTCCTCGCACATCAAACCAAGTAAGCGATTATTTACATGCAAAATGGTTCCGTCGAGCTCGCAAATAATGACAGCATCGCTCGTGATCTCGACCAATTGGGCAACGTCTGCCCACTCGTTGCGCTCAAGCGTTTCCATCGTGAACCTCACCGTCTATCGGTAACAAAAAAGCCTCCGAAGAGGCTTCTCAAATGCGATGGTGTCGGAGGCGGGACTTGAACCCGCATGACCAAAAAGCGGTCACTAGCACCTCAAGCTAGCGCGTCTGCCAATTCCGCCACTCCGACATGCTATGTTGTTGATTCGCAGTTCTTTTTGTTAGACCCGCGCGTTCAACGAGGAAGATAATAACCTATGTTTCGAGAACTGTGCAAGCACTTTTTTGAAAAAAGTTTACGAATTTGTAAATGTGCAGGTAAACTGACCTGTTCGGGCAGGAATGAGGTTGCTTTCCAACGCGTCCTCGGGCATGCGGCATTATTTTGATCCGCGCTTCGCGCTACAAAATAATGCCGCCCCCTGCGGAATGCGTTGGAAAGCAACCTCATTCCTGCCCTAGGGGCACGTACTCCAGGCACCGTTCTCAAACATGTTCTGGGGCTGATATAAATTTAGTGGCTCGGCTTTGCCGAGCCTATATATAAGGAGGCCGGAGCTAAAGCTCCGGCCTCGCTCAAATTCTTATTAGATTAAGTGAGCGATCAGGGAATCGCACTCCCCCTGCCGAGCTGCCACAGGGCCCGTGTTGGACTTAGTTTTCAGAACATTCCGCAGACCAGGAAACCCCCTTATCCGCAGCTCCGAAGGAGCAGGATAAGGGGGTTTCCATGGTCGAGGACGTTCTGAAAACTAAGTCCAACACGGGCCCGGACAAACAACCGACTACAGGTCGATGTGCGATTCCTTAATCGGGAACGGCTCCGCGAAGTGGCAGGCACAGCAGTGGCCCGGTGCGACTTCCTTAAACTCAGGCAGCTTCTCGGAGCAAATGCCCTGAGCGATCGGGCAACGCGTGTGGAAACGGCAGCCGGTCGGCGGATCCAGCGGTGACGGCGGATCGCCGGCGAGGATGATGCGCTTACGAGTCTTCTGGATATCCGGATCGGGAACCGGCACGGCAGACAGCAGCGACTGCGTGTACGGATGGTGGGGCTCGCTGTAGAGCGTCTTCCAGTCCGAAACCTCGACCATCTTGCCCAGGTACATAACGGCAACGCGATCGGAGATGTGCTGCACGACGGACAGGTCGTGGGCAATAAACAGGTATGCGGTACCGAACTTGTCCTGGAGCTCCTTAAGAAGGTTCAGAACCTGGGCTTGAATGGAAACATCCAGAGCAGAAACCGGCTCGTCGCAGATAATCAGCTTGGGCTTCAGCGCAAATGCACGGGCGATGCCGACACGCTGACGCTGACCGCCGGAGAACTCATGAGGATAGCGGTTAATGTGCTCTGGGTTCAGTCCGACAACGTCGAGAAGCTCGCGGACACGCTCAATACGCTCCTCCTTGGTGCCCACGCCGTGAATGGTCATGGGTTCGGAAACAATCTCGCCGATGGTCATACGAGGGTTGAGCGAAGCATAAGGGTCCTGGAAGATGAACTGCATCTCGCGACGCATGTCCTTGATCTCAAGCTTACTCATTTCGGCAACGTCTTTGCCCTGGAAGAACACTTTGCCTGCCGTCGGCTTAGTCAGGCGCATGATGGTGCGGCCCGTGGTGGACTTACCGCAACCAGACTCGCCGACCAAGCCAAAGGTCTCGCCCGGATAAATCTCGAACGAAATGTCGTTCACAGCAGAGACGACGCGTTTGGAAAAACGCTTGGCGAACATGCCGGACTCTGCGGGGAACTCCTTAGAGAGGTGCTCGACCTTCAGCAGCGGAGTACGCTCGTTGGTATCTGCCATTACGCCTCGCCTCCCTTCTTGGAATCCTTGCGCGTACGGGACGTCTCAGGAGCGTTCTTGAGAAACTCGGGGTCACCGGAGTAGTGGCACGCAGAGTAATGACCAGACTCGGTGACAACGCGCTCGGGGCGCTGCTTGCGGCACTTGTCCGTCGCATAGGGGCAACGAGGAGAGAAGACGCAGCCCTCAGGCAAGTTCATGAGCGAAGGCGGGTTGCCGTGAATCGGCGTAAGCGGCTTCTTCTCTTCGATGGCCTGCTCCGGGATGGAGCGGATAAGGCCCCAGGTGTAGGGGTGGCGGCTCTCGTAGAAGATTTCCTCAGCAGTACCGAACTCGACGGGACGGCCGGCGTACATAACCATGATCTTATCGGCCATATCGGCAACGACGCCCAGGTCATGGGTAATCATGATAATGGCGTTGCCGTTCTTCTCCTGCATCTCCTGCATGAGCTCGATAATCTGAGCCTGAATGGTAACGTCCAGAGCCGTCGTGGGCTCGTCGGCAATCAGGATATCGGGATCGCAGGCAAGAGCCATAGCGATCATGACGCGCTGACGCATACCGCCAGAGAACTGGTGCGGATACTCATTGACGCGCTTCTCGGGCTCGGGAATACCAACGAGGTCCAAAAGCTCGGTGGCGCGCTTGAGCGCCTCCTGCTTGGAGTAGCCACGGTGCAGACGAAGACCCTCGCCCACCTGCTTGCCGATCTTATAGACCGGGTTCAAGGAGGTCATAGGATCCTGGAAGATCATCGCGATGTCGTTACCGCGAATGTGCTGCATCTCTTCCTCAGTCATCTCGAGGATAGAACGACCGCGATAGCGAACGTCGCCGCCCTCAATCTTTCCCGGAGGCATCGAGATAAGGCCCATGATGGTCATGGCGGTCACGGACTTACCGGAGCCGGACTCACCGACGACACCAAGGGTCTCGCCACGATCGAGCGTGTAGGACACACCATCGACAGCGCGAACGACGCCATCCTCGGTGTGGAAATACATCTTAAGGTCGTCGACCTCGAGCAGATGCTGGCCCTCGGGAACCGGCTGGTCCTTCAGGTCCACATAGTTCTTGTTCTTCTTCATCCTTATGCGTCCTTCATCTTGACGTCGAGGGCGTCGCGCAGACCGTCACCCAGCAGGGTGAAGGCGAGCACCGTCGAGAGAATTGCCAGACCGGGCATGATCATCATCCAGGGAGCAGTCAGAAGATACTGCTGACCGTCCTGAATCATGGAGCCCCACGAAGGCGTAGGCGGAATAACGCCCATGCCGAGGAAGGACAGAGCGGACTCGGTCAGAATGGCGCCACCAATGTTCATAGTCGCGTAGACCACGATGGAGGCAACGGAGTTCGGGAAGATATGACGCACGACGATACGAGCATCGGATGCACCCATCGCGCGCGCAGCGTCAACATAGTCGTTTTCCTTGACCGTCAGGATCGCGGATCGGAAGACGCGCGCAATAGAAGGCCAGCCGAGAATACCGATGGCGATAAAGACATTCTGAAGACCACGGCCGATAACGGCGATCATGGCGACGACGAACAGCACGTACGGGAACGCTAGGAAGATATCCGCAAAGCGCATGATGATCGTATCCCAGATTCCGCCGTAGAAACCGGCCAGAGCACCCATGACCAGACCGATCACCGTGGAGATGGCGGTGGCCATAATGCCGACGGACAGCGAAACGCGTGCACCGTAGATAACGCGGACGAGAATGTCGCGACCAAGGGCGTCGGTACCAAACGGATGCTCGGCACACGGAGCCAGCAGCGACGTCTCGGCCATGGTAGTCGAGTCGGAAGCCGTCGGCGACCCGAGCCAGGGCTTAGCCCACAGGTCGGCGGTCAGGGCAACCACAACGACGATGATGATCCAGCAAACACCGATAACGGCGAGCTTGTTCTTGCGAAGACGCTTAAAAGCGTCGCCCCACAGCGTGCGGGACTTAGCGGGAGCAGATGCGGCCTTAGTGGCGGTAGCCTGCCCCTGAGACTGAGAATCAGTTTCCTGCATGAGACGTACCTCCCTTAGGCCTTATCCGACGGACCGCCAAGGCGGATGCGCGGGTCGAGGAATGCATAGCTAATGTCGACGAGCAGGTTGATCACCATAACGACGACAACGATGAGCGTAACGCCGCCCATAACGATGGGCCAGTCACGCATGCTGATGGCGCGGTAGACCTCAGAGCCGATACCGGGCCAGTTAAAGACCGTCTCGGTCAGGATGGCGCCCGAAAGCATGCCGCCAAAGTCGACACCAATATAGGTAACGACGGGGATGAGTGCATTCTTAAGCGCATGCTTGATGATGATCGCGCGATTGGAGAGACCCTTGGCCTTTGCCGTGCGGATGTAATCCTGGTTCATGACGTCGAGCAGCTGCGAACGCATGATGCGGGCAGCATAGGCGGTCGAAACCGAAGCCAGCGTAATGGTCGGAAGCACATAGTGCATCCAATCCTGATACTGAGAGCTGGCACCGCCGGCACCCGAAATCGGCATGGAGAAAGCGCCGCCGGTGGCATCCTTAAGGATGACGCCAAAGAACAGCTGCAGCAGCATACCGAGCCAGAAGGCAGGAACGGCAACGAGGATCGACGTGGTCAGCGTTACCAAAATATCCCAGAAGGAGTAACGCTTTACTGCCGAAATGATACCCGCACCGATACCCATGATTGCCTCGAGCACGATGGCGCACGCGGCGAGTTTAACCGTATACGGATACTTCTGAGCAAAGATTTCCGCAACCGGCAGCTTGCGCTGATACGAATTGCCCAGATCGCCATGAAGCAGACCATTCATGTAATTCAAGTATTGGTCCACAAGCGACGTTGGAACGGGATCGCCGTTCTCGTCAAGGATCGCGTTGCCGTCCTCGTCCGCCTGGACCAGGTGATAGCGCACGCGAAGTTGAAGCTCCACCTCGGGGGACAGAGCCTTGTCTCCACCGATCAGCTTGATCGGATCTCCCGGCACGATGTTCTGGAGGGCGAACAGAATCAGCGTAACGCCCAAAAATACCGGGATGAACTGAAGCACACGTTTAACGATGTACTTACCCATACCACTCCCCTATCTAGGGATTAACCTAAATGGGATGCCGATCGCCAGACCGGCATCCCAAAATTACCATCAGCCAGTTTACCCCAGGTTAGGGAGAACTGTATGTTTCCCATGAGGTCTACGTAAATACTTGACCCTCACGGAAGCTGCAAACTCTTAGGCGAGCTCGGCGGTACCCAGCTCGGCGTGCTTCTGCGGATCGACATAGAGGTGCTTGATGCGATCGGAGCCGGCGATGGTGTGCGTGTAGAACATCACCGGGATGACCGGGCAGTCGGCAGCGACCATTGCGTCGGCCTCCTGCATCTTAGCGACGCGCTCTTCGTCGTCAACCGTGGTACGAGCCTCGTCGACCTTGGCGTCGAACTCGGGGTTGTTGTAACCGGAGCGGTTGTCGCCACCGAGGGAGTCGGAGTGGAACAGCGGATACAGGAAGTTGTCCATGATCGGGTAGTCGGCAATCCAGCCCAGACGACCGAACTGATAGTTGAAGTTCTGGTACTGCTCGAGCAGGGCAGACCACTCAGGGGTATCGGAAGTAGCGGTAACGCCCACCTTGGCGAGGTCACCGATGATGGACTCCATGATCTCCTTGTGGCCACCGTCCTGGTTGTAGGAAAGGGTCACGTTAATGCCACGATCGCCGTTAGCGCCAGCGGGAGCAACCTTGTCGAGGTACTCGTTGGCCTTGTCGACGTCGTAGGCGCAGAACTCCCATGCGCCCTCCTTGTAGCCATCGATGCCCGGAGGAACAATGCCGTCGGCGGGGGTACGGGTACCCTTGAAGATGGTCTTGCAGATGGCCTCACGGTTAATGGCCAGGGAGATGCCCCTACGCAGGTCGGCGTTGTTGAACGGCTCGGCCGTGTTGTTGCAGGTCAGGTAGTAGGTGGAAGGCTCGGCGCCGAGCAGCATGTGCTCGCCGTCACCCATGGTGTAGCCGTCCTTGGACACGCCGCGATCCTTCTTGGCAGCGTCGATCTGAGCAACGGGAACGTCGCAGATATCGAGGTTACCGGCCTGGAACTCCTTATAGGCGGTCTCCATGTCCTTGATGACCTGGAAGTGGATGCCATCGATCTTGGCCTTTTCGCCATAGTAATCGTCGAACTTCTTGAGGTTGATCTCCTGACCATCCTCCCACTTGCCGTCCATCATGAACGGGCCGTTACCGATCGGGGCAAGGTAGAAGCTCTTAACATCGGACTCGGCGCACTCGGGAACCGGGGACAGAGCCGGGTGAGAGGCGACGAAGGGGAAGTCGGCGTAAGCGGAAGACAGCTTGACGACGAGGGTCTCATCGTCGGGGCAAGTAACACCGCTGAGCTCGGTAGCGTTACCGGCAAGCAGGTCGTCATAGCCCTCGACCATGGAAAGGTGATAGGAGACCTCGGAAGGGCCGTACTCGGTAGCGATAGCCGACTTGGTGTTGACCAGACGCTCCCAAGCGAGCTTGAAGGACTTGGAGGTAACGTCGTCACCGTTGTGGAACTTGGCCTTCTTGATCTTGAAGGTGAACTCGGTGGCGTCGTCGTTGGCCTCGAAGGACTCGCAAGCCAGCGGGACAATCTTGCCCTTCTCGGCGTCATAAGAGGTCAGAGCGTCGAACAGCTGGTAGTTAACCTGAGTGCCCTGGTCCTCCTGGACGTTGTAGGGGTCGATGCAGACCGGGTTGTTGATGTAGAAGTTCAGCGTCGAACCGGACTCAGAACCGGAAGCGTCGCCGCCCTTCTTGCCGCATGCGGCAAGAAAAGCCATGGAGCTCGCAGCAAGGGTACCGCCGACAAAGGCGCGACGACCCATAACGGGCTGGTGGAACATAGAATCAGCCATGCCATCCTCCTTATGAGATAGGACAAAGAAATGTTCAGTCGGACATATGTCGAGACAATCCGATCCGAACCATCAAAACGCCGCCCGCTGCTATGGCTGGTTATGCACAACAGGCCAACGTTTTGCAATACAGTAGCGCATTTTATTCACGATTTGGGGCTAATTCCGGTTAACGGTCGAGAATTTCTTTAGTTGGGCGAAGTATGTGGGGATATTTTGACTCTGTTACAAGTCTGTAAACAAAAAGGGCCCCGCACATGCGGGACCCCTTACAAACGCATATACGCCGATGCTTAGTAGCCGACGATGCCCTGCGGGAAGAAGAACATGCACAGCACGACGCACACGGCAAACACGACAGCCATGATGACGGTCAGGCGATCGAGGTTCTGCTCCATGACGCCCGTTGCAGAGCTGGAGTTATACAGCGAACTAGCGATCATATCCGAAACGCCGGTACCCTTACCGGAGTGCATCAGGACGAGAATCGTCAGCGCCACGGCAGAGACAGCCCAAACGACAAACAGAAGAATCTGGAACGGACCCATAGATAAGCTCCTTAATAGAACAATTCAAACTCCAGTACTGTACCACAACCCCCAACGCTCCCCCACCCGCCATTTGGGGACGGGGCAGAAATGGCAGAAACACCAAAAGGGGGTTGTCCGATTGTGGACAACCCCCTTACTAGAAAACGGTGCTTGTTTTCTCTTATGCCTCGGTGGCGAGCACGCGGCCCGTCATCTCGGCGGAAGGCTCAATACCAGCCATGGTGAGCATGGTCGGAGCGATATCGGAAAGACGGCCGTCCTCGATACCGGTGAGCTGTGCCTTCTCATCAACGATGATGAACGGCACACGGTTGGTGGTGTGAGCCGTGAACGGATGTTTGGAACCGTCGGAAGCAACGTCAAACATGTGATCGGCGTTGCCGTGATCGGCGGTAATCAGCGCAAAGCCGCCCTTGGCGAGAATCGCCGGGACAACCTTGGACAGGGCATCGTCAACAGCCTCGACGGCCTTAACGGCAGCGTCGAAGACACCGGTGTGACCAACCATGTCGCAGTTTGCGAAGTTCACGATGTAGAAATCAGCGCGATCCTCGTTGATGGCGGCGACAAGCTTCTCAGTAACCTCGGGAGCGCTCATCTCGGGCTGCAGATCGTAGGTAGCGACCTTGGGGGAAGCGACGAGCACGCGCTCCTCGCCCTCCTTGGGCTCCTCGATGCCGCCGTTGAGGAAGAACGTCACGTGGGCGTACTTCTCGGTCTCGGCGGTATGCAGCTGCTTCAGGCCGTTGGCGGCGATGACGTCGGCCAGGACATTCTCGGGGAACGTCTTGGGGAAGGCGACCTCGACGTCAAACGTCGGATCGTACTCGGTCATTGTCACAAAGTGCGAGAGCTTGATCTGCTCGCGCTCAAAGCCGTCGAACTCCTTGTCCGTGAACACGCGGGTCATCTGACGGGCGCGGTCGGGACGGAAGTTGAAGAAGATGGCCGCGTCGCCCTCGTGGATGCCCTCATTGTGGGCAGCGAAGGGCTCGACGAACTCGTCGCCGCGCGGGTCCTTCTCGTAGTAGGCCTTGATACCGGCAACAGGGTCGGTATCGGCATCGGACGCATTGACCATGACGTCGTAGGCGCGCTGGATGCGCTCCCAACGGTTGTCGCGGTCCATGGCCCAATAGCGGCCCGAGACGGTGGCAACGCGAGCATCGCAACCGGTCTCCTCGGAGAGCTTGGCCAGGAAGGCGCAGAACTCACTCATGTAGCCGGCACCGGACTGCGGGTCGACGTCGCGGCCATCCATGAAGGCGTGGACGCGAACGGTCTTGACGCCATGCTGGGCAGCCATCTTGACCAGAGCCTCGACGTGGTTCATGTGAGAATGAACACCGCCAGGGCTCATAAGGCCCATGAGGTGGAGAGTCTTGCCTTCGGCCTTGACATCGTCCATAGCCTTGACGAAGACCTCGTTCTTGGCGATGGAGCCGTCCTTGATGGCATTGTTGATGCGCGAAAGCTCCTGGAACACGATGCGGCCGGCACCGATGTTGAGGTGACCCACCTCGGAGTTGCCCATCTGGCCATCGGGAAGGCCCACGTCCTCGCCCGAAGCGCCGAGCGTGGTGTGGGGGTACTTCTCGTACAGGCTATCAAGGAAGGGCGTCTTGGCAGCGGCGACGGCGTTCTCGCCATCGGCCGGAGCCAGGCCACAGCCGTCCATGATGATCAGGAGTGCAGGAAGATGACGCTGTGCCATATGTCCTACTCGCCTGCCTTGACGACCATAGAGGCGAAGTCGGCAGCCTTGAGGGAAGCGCCGCCCACGAGGGCGCCGTCAACGTCAGGCTTGGCAACGAGCTCGGCAATGTTGCCGGGCTTAGCGGAACCGCCGTAGAGAACGCGGATGCCGTTAGCGAGCTCCTCGCCGAACATCTCCTTGAGGGTCTCACGGATAGCGCCGCAGACCTCCTGAGCGTCCTCGGCGGTAGCGGTCTTGCCGGTGCCGATGGCCCAGATGGGCTCGTAGGCGACGACGACCTGCTTGGGGCAGGTGATCTCAAGACCAGCAAGGCCAGCCTTGACCTGGTTCACGACGTGCTCGACATAGGTGCCGGCCTCGCGGACCTCAAGGGACTCGCCGCAGCAGAAGACGGGAACAAGACCGGCGGCAACGAGGGCCTTGGCCTTCTTGTTCTGATCCTCGTCGGTCTCGTGGAAGTAGTCACGACGCTCGGAGTGACCGATGATGCAGTAGGTGCAGCCAGCGGACTTGAGCATGTCGCAAGAGGACTCACCGGTGAAGGCACCCTTGGCCTCCCAGTACACGTTCTGTGCACCGAGGGCGATGGGGGCAGCCTGAATGCGGTCATGAACCGTGGTGATGTCAATGGTCGGAGGGCAGACGAGCACCTCGACGCCAGCCGGAACCTCAGGCAGAGCCTGAGCCAGCTCGTCGGCGAGCTTGGCGGCCTCGGCGACGTCGTTGTTCATCTTCCAGTTACCAGCGATAAGAAGGGTGCGATTAGGCATCGAGAAGCGCCTCCACTCCGGGCAGGGCCTTACCCTCGACGAGCTCCATGGAAGCGCCACCACCGGTGGAGATCCAGCTCATCTTGTCGGCCAGGTTGAACTTGTTGACAGCTGCGACAGAGTCGCCGCCACCGATGATCGAGGTGCAGTCGGCCTCGGCAACAGCCTCGGCGATAGCCTGGGTGCCGTGAGCGAAGTTATCGAACTCGAAGACGCCCATGGGGCCATTCCAGAACACGGTCTTGGCGCCCTTGACGGCCTCGGCGTAGAGCTCCTCGGTCTTGGGGCCGATGTCCATGCCCTCACGATCGTCGGGGATAGCGTCGGAAGCGACAACCTCGGGGACAGCGTCCTCGCCAAAGTGATCGGCAACGCGGTTGTCGATGGGGAGCAGGATCTTGACGCCCTTCTCCTCGGCCTTCTTGAGCATCTCGCCGGCGCGCTCGACCCAGTCCTCTTCCTTGAGGGACTGACCAACGGACAGGCCCTGAGCCAGGAAGAAGGTGTAGGCCATACCGCCACCGATGATCAGGGTGTCAGCGGAGTCGATAAGGTGATCGAGAACGCCGATCTTGGAGGAAACCTTGGAACCGCCGACGATGGCGACGAAGGGGCGCTCGGGCTCGGCGAAGATGCCGGTCAGCGTGTCGACCTCCTTCTCGAGCAGGAAGCCGGCGACGGCAGGCAGGTAAGCGGCGGGGCCCACGACGGAACCCTGGGCGCGGTGAGCGGTGCCGAAGGCATCGAGAACGAAGACATCACCATAGGAAGCGAGCTTCTTGGCGATCTCGGGATCGTTCTTCTTCTCACGCTTGTCAAAACGGACGTTCTCGAGAACGAGGACCTTGCCCGGCTCGACGGCGGCGACAGCCTCAGCAGCCTTCTCGCCGTAGGTGTCGGCGACAAAGGCAACGTCAAGACCAGAGAGCTCAGCGAGCTTCTTGGCGACGGGCTCGAGGGACAGCTCGGGCTGGAAGCCGGTGCCATCGGGACGGCCGAGGTGGCTCATGAGGATGACGCGAGCATTGTGCTCAACGAGATAGTTGATGGTGGGCAGGGCAGCCTTGATACGGGTGGTGTCGCCAACGACGCCATCCTTGATAGGCACGTTAAAGTCAACGCGGACGAGAACGCGCTTGCCGTCGACATCGATGTCGCGGACGGTCTTCTTGGTAAAGGCCATGTTTGCTTCTACCTTTCGTACGTGTCTGCCTCCCATTACGGCAGACGATTTCTTATAAAAAGGGCGCGACCCTAGGGTGTAAGCCCTATAAGGCCGCGCCCTTCTTTAGACGCTCAACGAGCTATTCGCTAAAAGCTAAATTAAGCAACGAACTTCTCGAAGTACTTGATGGTGCGGACCATCTGAGAGGTGTAGGAGTTCTCGTTGTCGTACCAAGAGGTGACCTGAACGAGGGTCTGGCCGTTGCCGAGGTCAGAGCACATGGTCTGAGTGGCGTCGAAGATGGAGCCGTGGGTCTCGCCGATGATGTCGGTGGAGACGATGTCGTCCTCGTTGTAACCGAAGGTCTCGGAGATGGTGGAAGCGTAGGCCTTCATAGCAGCGTTGACCTCGTCGACGGTGACCTTCTTGTCAACGACAGCGTAGAGGTTGGTGATGGAGCCGGTCGGCGTCGGGACGCGCTGGGCGGCACCGATGAGCTTACCGTTGAGCTCGGGGAGAACCAGGCCGATAGCCTTGGCAGCACCGGTGGTGTTGGGGACGATGTTGACGGCGCAGGCGCGGCTACGACGCTTGTTGCCCTTGCGCTGCGGGCCGTCGAGCGGCATCTGGTCGCCAGTCCAGGCGTGAATGGTGGTCATGATGCCGGACACGATGGGAGCGAAGTCGTTCAGACCCTTGGCCATCGGGGCGAGGCAGTTGGTGGTGCAGGAAGCAGCGGAGATGATGTTGTCCTCAGCGGTCAGCGTCTCATGGTTGACGTTGTACACGATGGTGGGCAGATCGCTGCCGGCCGGAGCGGAGATGACGACCTTCTTGGCGCCAGCGTTGATGTGGGCCTGAGCCTTAGCCTTGCTGGTGTAGAAGCCGGTGCACTCGAGAACGACGTCGACGTCGAGGTCGCCCCAAGGCAGGTTGTTGGCGTCGGCCTCCTTGTAGATCTTGATCTCCTTGCCGTCAACGGTGATGGAATCCTCGCCAGCAACGACCTCGTGATCGCGAGCGTAGTTGCCCTGCGTGGAGTCGTACTTCAGCAGGTAAGCGAGCATATCGGGAGAGGTGAGGTCGTTGATAGCGACGATCTCGGAGCCCTCGTGACCGAACATCTGACGGAAAGCCAGACGACCGATGCGACCGAAGCCGTTAATAGCAACCTTTACTGCCATTGTGTCTCCTTTCGTAAGGCCCCCGCGAGCTACAGCGCCCGCCGTTGAGGCCCACAAACTAACCACTCGCCTAATATACCTTTTTTTTGACTTGAATTTCACGAGAATGCTCGAAATTGAAAATCAAATTTACGTTAAAACGTTTTAAAGAATAAAATAGCAGCTAAATCCGTATATAAGTCGATACTTTAAACTACCTGTTAGCTTCAATGAGCTTTTCAAGCCGTAAAACACGATGGTAGAGGGCCGACTTCGACAAGGGAGGGTCAGCCATCTCCCCTAAATCACGCAGCGACAGATCGGGATAGCGCTCGCGCAGGTCGCAAAAGACCGCCAAGGCATCCGGAAGCGCATCGCGAAGGCCGCGCTGCTCGAGCTCATCGATAAGCGCAAGCTGATGTTGGGCAGCTCCGGCGCTTCTGGTCTGGTTGGCCAGCTCGGCATTCACGCGACGGTTCACATCGTTCTTAACCAACTTAACCGCGCGTGCCTCCTCAATCTCGGCAACGCTGCGCTTGGCACCAATCAGCTTTAATAGATGCTCGATTTCCTCGGCGCTCTTAATGTACACGGCATATGACCCCCGCCGTGCATTAACACGAGCATGGACCCCAATCTGCCCCAACAGGTCGCAAAGCCCCTTGGCATATTGCTCGCCCTGCACCGCGATCTCCAAATGAAAATCGCCGCGTGGATCGGCCACGAAGCCGCCCGCGATGAGCGCGCCGCGGATATAGGCAATTCTACAGCAAGGACGGGCAACGATATGTCGGGGCACGCCGGCGACAAGTCCTCCCCTACGGTCGAGAATGCCCAGCAGCACCAGAGCCTTGTCCAGGTCGGGTTGATCGGGCAGGGTAATGAGATAGTTACGGACCTTATGCAAGACCGATTTACGAACGGTGAATTCCGTTTTGAGCTTAAGGATGCGATGCGTCAGCGTGATCATCGTGCGCGCGACGGCTCCCGTCTCAGTCGCAACTGTCAAACGATACCGCCCAGAGCCGGTAAGCGAGAGCGTACCACTCACGCGCGTGAGGGCGGCAAGTGTCGACAAGTCGCAGTATTCACATTCGGGTTCGCAGCGCGCAAGCTCGTCGCGCACCTCAGCGGTAAACGACATGCAGGCCTATGCCTTCGTGTTGGCGCGCGACAGATCGCGGTGGGAGATGCTCACGTGATACTGGGCGCCTTCCAGGTAACGGGCCGTGGCCTCGGCAATGGCGACGCTACGGTGCTGTCCGCCCGTGCAGCCGATGGCGATAGAAAGCTGCGGTTTACCCTCCGCGATATAGCCCGGCATCACTGTATCGAGCAGCTGTGTCCAAGCCTTCCAAAACTCCTGCGTCTTGGGATGGTCCAGAACAAAATCGGAAACCTTTTTATCGAGACCGGTCATCGTGCGCATCTCGGGATCGTAGAACGGATTGGGCAGGAAGCGGACGTCGATCATAATGTCCGCCTCGACGGGCATGCCGTGCTTAAAGCCAAACGAGAACACATGGACGTCCATGAGCTGTTGGTCGGACAGTTCGGAAAATGCCATACGTAGCTTGTTGCGCAGCGCAGAGGTGCGCAGACGGCTCGTGTCGATAATCATATCGGCTCGATCGCGCACGCCCTGCAGCTGAAGGCGCTCGCGCTGAATGGCATCGGCCGTAGTCTCCCCCGGCTTGGCAATGGGATGACGGCGGCGATTTTCGCTGTAGCGACGAATCAGCACCTCGTCAGAAGCCTCCAGGAACACGATGTCGCAGCTCATCTCGCGTTCTTCGAGCGCGGCGACCGCATCGAGCAACTCGTCAAACAGTCCCTGGCTACGCAAATCGCAGGTGACGGCGAGATGCCTGCCCACGCCCGTATTGATGCCGACGAGCTCGGCAAGCTGGGCGATGAGACGCGGAGGCAGGTTATCAATGCAAAAATAGCCCATGTCCTCGAACACGTGCATGGCCTGTGTGCGGCCCGATCCGGACATTCCGGTGATGATGACGATATCAGGGATGCGCTCCGAGCGCTCCGCCGCATCCATGGCATCTCCCTTTTGCATGTGCTGCCTCCCGAAAACAAGCGCGGGACCCAGCAACCCGGATCCCGCGCGGTCAATTGCCTATATTGAGTATACCGCCCCGAGCGGATACGAGGTCTGTCTTACGCCTCAAGCGCAGCCTTGAACCAACTTGTAATACTCGTGGGGTGCGTGATGGCGGTGCCGACGACAACGGCCCAGGCGCCAGCATCGATCGCGGCGCGAGCCTCCTCGGGCGTATGCACGCGACCCTCACAAATGATGGGAAGGCCGGGGAATTCCTCAGTCGCCTGACGCAGGAGCGGCAGGTCGGGGCCATCGGCCATGGTGCAGTCGATGGCGGCGACGCCGTGAGAAAGCGTGGTGGATACAAGGTCGAAGCCCATATCAACAGCACGGCGAATATCCTCGATGGTGGCACAATCCGCCATCAGGAGCACACCTTCCTCGTGCAGCGGACGGAAGGTATCCTCGACCGTCTTGCCATCGGGGCGCGGACGATCGGTGGCGTCGATCGCCACGATATCGGCACCGGCAGCAACGCAGGCGCGAGCGTGACGCAGCGTCGGCGTGATGTAAACGCCCTCGTGCCCATCCTTCCACAGGCCGATAACAGGAACCTCACAGCGACCCTTAATGGCGGCAATGTCGGCAAGGCCCTGGCAGCGAATGGCGGCAGCGCCGCCGAGCTCGCAAGCACGAGACATTTGAGCCATGGTCTCGGGCGTACGAAGTGGCTCACCCATATACGCCTGAACGCTCACGACGAGCTTGCCCTTCAGGGATTGAATCAAAGGATCGACGGTCATAAGGCTGCAACCTTTCTCAGAACAGCCTCCCGAGGCGTGTTGTCTCGGGAGGCTCCTACAGCAGATACGTTTACTTCAACGAGGCAAGAAGATGCTCAGCGGCACCGATGAGCGGAGCATCGCCCTCCAGAGAACCGATGAGGATCGGCGTGTCCTGAAGCGGATCGAGCGCCTGGCTGGCATAGCCCTCGTGCACCGAATCCTTCCACGTCTGCGAACGCCAATCGGGGCCTTGGTGAATCACGCCGCCCGAAAGCACGATGACCTCAGGATCCAGAATGTTAGCGAGCGAGCCCAAGCTCGCACCCAGCGCAAAGCCGGCGTCATGGATGACCTCGGTCGCCTTTGCGTCGCCTGCACGGCACAGGTCGTTCACATCGCGACCGACCGAAGGACGGCTGGGGTCGACGCGGCCAAAGCGCTCATCGTACATACGACCAATGGAAGTGCCCGAAGCAACCGACTCCAGATGGCCGGAACGCCCGCAGGCGCAGGGAATGCCGGCGGCAGCCGAGCACTCGATGTGGCCCATATGGCCAGCAGCACCATGGAAGCCCTGCATCACGCGGCCGTTCTCGACATATGCGCCGCCGATACCCGTACCGATGCCAAGACACAAGACGGAGAACTTGCCCTTGCCGACACCCCAGTGGGCCTCGCCCAGAGCATGAGCCTGCACGTCGCCTACAACGGCAACGGGAAGACCGAGATCCTCGCGCAGACGCGGCCCCAACTGAACGCCGGACCAGCCGGGCATGATCTCATTGGCATACGCGATGGCGCCCGTCTTGGGGTCGACGACACCGGCGGCGCCAATACCGACGCCAAGGACCTCGACATCGGGATTCGCCTCGAGAGCAGCCTTGATGGATGCCTCGATACGCTGGAAGACGGCCTCGCCGCCCTCTTGGGCCTCTGTGGGAACCTCGGCCTCAAAAACGGGATGGGGCACACTACCGTCAGCCGGGTACTCCATGATGGCAGTCGCGATCTTAGTTCCGCCGATATCGACAGAGCAGACGTACTTGTTCTCCATGTCGCTCTCCTTCGGAGATAAAAACAACTACAGGAAATGCGCCGTCAGGCTAGCCGTCACAGCGCGGGTAAAGGTTTTCCAGGTGCCCGAGATTGCCGAGAAACCGTGTGGCCATTGACCTAATAGTCATGGCCACACGGTTGAACGGCGAGGTCGGGTGCCTGGGAAAGCTTTACAGGAGGCCGTTGTCCTGGAGGACCTTCCTAATAGCCTCGACGTTCTCGCCGGTCATGGCCTTCACCGGACGCGGCATGGTCGGGCTGTCGAAGATACCCATGAGGTTCATAGCGGTCTTGAAGGCGCCGACGCCGCCGGCATAGCCCTGAACGCCCGAGGTGACATCCCAGATGTGGGAGATCTCGTTGAGGCGATCCTGCTCGGCCTTGACGGTAGCCCAGTCGCCGGCCTGAGCGGCCTTCCACTGGCGCACGTAGCCCTCGGGCTCAACGTTGGCGAGGCCCGGGACAGAGCCGTCGGCGCCACCGAGGTAGGCGCCGTCGACAACAACCTCGTGACCGGTGAGGATGCTCATCGGATGGCCGTTCTTCTCGTTCTCCTGAACGAGGTAGCGGAACGAGATGTCATCACCCGAGGAGTCCTTGACGCCGGCCAGAACGCCCTCGGCGCCGAGCTTGGCAAGGAGCTTCCAAGGAAGCTTGGTGTGAACGCACACGGGAATGTCATAGGCAAAGATGGGCAGGTCAAGCTCCTCGTGCAGGATGCGGAAGTGCTCCTCGACCTCGGTCATGCCCTGCAGGGCATAGAACGGGCAGGTGGCGACGAGGGCATCGGCGCCCAGCTCCTGAGCGACCTTGCCGTGCTCAATCATGCGCTCGGTCTCGGTATCGATGATGCCGACCAGAACAGGCACGCGGTGGTCGACGATGCGGACGGCCTCGGCGATGATCTGGCGACGACGCTCGTCGGTGGAGAAAACGACCTCACCCGAAGAGCCCAGGAAGAACAGGCCATCGACGCCGGCATCGATCATGCGGTTGATGCTGCGCTCAAAGGAGGCAACATCGAGCTGGTGATCTTCGGTATCGGGAACAACGACGGGAGGGATAACGCCGGTGAATTTCTGAGTTGCCACAAGAATCTCCTTAGTTGTCTGGCGGGCGGCCCTATGCCACCCACTCTTGTTGGCAGTGTCCAGGCCGTCTAGGCCAAAGAACACGAGTAGAACGTTTGATTAAAAAAGTCTACGACTTCGTTTTCGAACGCATTGATGCGCTCGTGAGCGTATTTTGCATAGATGATATGCCTCCGGTCACACTCAAGACCGTTGAATACGGCAAACTGATCCTTGGGATCGCTCACGGTATCCATAAGCGATGTGCCCATGAGCACCGATCCGCGCACCCGAGACGACAACGCCTCGAGGCCGCCAGGAAGCGGATTGGCAACCGCCGTGCAGGCGAGGCCCCGCTCGTCCAGAGCGGAAACCGCCAGCGCGACTCCGCCGCCAAGACCCTCGCCCCATGCAAAGATGCGGTCGGGGTCCATGCCATCAAGATTGCGCGCGACCTCCGCCAACGCGCAGCCCCAACGGACGCGCCTGACAAAAGCAGGCGAGGTAATCCCCTGCCGCAGATCGCTGAGTCCAATCGCCTCATCGTCCAGCGCAAGCACGGCATATCCCATGGCCGCAAACCTCGTTATGTGATGCCATCCCCGCACGGGTCGGTCGATGTCGTGAAACATCAGACATAGCGGCACAAGCTCGGATGCCCGGGCGCGACCGGCAGGCTCGATCAAACGTGCGTGGACCACATCGCCACCAAGCTCAAAGGAAACCTCGGAGTAGCGGGCATACGGATTGGCGAAATCGATCGCCGTAATACTCGGCCCGCAAACCTCAAGGTCCGAAGCGGCTATCTCTAATTCGGAAACATCCGCAAAAGCATCACCGCGCCAATCCCGGAAATCAGCGAGCCTTGACGAGACCGTTCCGGGAATCCCCACAAGGTCGGAGACAATCAGCTCATTGACATTGCTCTCGCACTTAGACATGAGCCTCCCCTCCCTTGCAGAAAAACGGAATGATCAGATCGTCAAAATCCTGAATCTCCTCGTGGCCAAAGCCTTCAAAGAACTCATGACGCTTTTCACAAGTCAGGTTGTTATAGACCGCAAACTGCGTCGCTGGCGGACAGACGGTATCGGCTGTGCCGGTGCCAAACAGCACGGGGCATTTGACCATAGGGGCAAAGTTCTTGGAATCGAAGTACGCCAGTTTGGCATAGGCTTCGTCGATACGAGTCGAATCCTCGTCAAACCAACGCGACCAATAGCGCAGGCCCTCATAGGCGATATCGTCGGCATTCAAATCCCAGACCAGGCGGAAATCTGACAGGAAGGGATAGAGGATGGCGGCGCGATTGATAAGCTCGCTGTTAAGTGCACAGGTCGCAATGCCCAAACCGCCGCCCTGCGACGCGCCGTTCACAAACACACGGGCAAGATCGATGCCCTCAAGCTCGCGAACGATGCGGCACAGGATGCGAATGTCCTGGTGCAGACGGACATAGTAGAGGTTGGCCGGATCGCCGTCGATACCGGCGACAATATGGCCCGCGACCGTCGTACCCTCAAATCCGCCAATATCCTCGGAGGGACCGCCCTGACCAGGACAGTCAAGCGCGATGAGCGCCATGCCCATGCCCGCAAACGACGCCTGCTCAAACCAGCTGCGGCTTGCACCCGGATACCCATGGAACTGAAGTACCAATGGCACGGGCTCGTCCGAGACGGGTTTAAGGTACTTGGCATGCAGGCGGGCGCCACACATGCCGGTATACCAGAGGTCGAAAAGCTGGCAGGTCACGGCATCGGTGACCGATGCCGTCTCGATCGCATAGTCAAGCCCGACGGCGTCGGCCTCGGCCATGCGGTCCTTCCAAAAGAGATCGAAATCTGATGGACGGGGCATGGCGCCTCGATATTCACCAAATTGATGTTGCAGCTCCTGAGCGCTTGGCATGGCTCGTGAACCCAACCTTTCGAAATCGCAACGGAGGTGCACCCGGCAAGGGAACCGGGCGCACGGGAGGGAAAGCGAGGCTACTCGCCGAGCTTGGGATGCAGCAGGGACGGCGCAGCGCCGAGCAGCATCTTGGTGTAGGGGTCCTGAGGGTGCTGGAAGACCTGCTTGGCCTCGCCCTGCTCGACGATCTTGCCGCCATTCATAACGATGATGTCGTCAGAGATATAGCGGACCGTCTGGATGTCATGGCTGATGAACACCATGGCCAGGCCGAGCTCCTTCTTAAGGTCGGTCAGCAGGTTCAGAATCTGCGCGCGGACCGAAACGTCCAGAGCCGAGGTGGGCTCGTCGGCGATGATGGCATCGGGGTTCAGCGACAGGGCACGGGCAATTGCGACGCGCTGGCGCTGACCGCCCGAAAGCTGGCCGGGAAGAACCTCGGCGGCGGAGCTGGGCAGACCGGTGAGCTCCAAGAGCTCCTTGACGCGCTTCTCCTGCTCGGCCTCGGTACCCAGGTTGTGGACGCGCATGGGGTCGAGCAGTTGCTCGCGAACGACCATGCGGGGGTTGAGCGCCGTGGCCGGGTTCTGGAACACGACCGAGATGACGCGACCCATGTGGCGACGGTCCTCGGCGGTACGTTTGGTAACGTCCTTGCCCTTAAAGTAGACCTTGCCGCTCGTGGGGGCCTGCAGGCCGCACATGACGTTGGCGGTGGTGGACTTACCGCAACCGGACTCGCCGACGATGCCGATCGTCTGACCGGGCATGAGCTTAATCGTTACACCCTGGACGGCGTGAACCAGGTTAGGGTGGAGAATCGAACCGGTACGGGTCCTAAAGGTGACGTGGACGTCATCAAGGAAGATGATCGGCTCGACGCCGTTGACTGCGGTCTCGCTCATCTACATCACCTCCGCGTGAGGGGTCAAACCATTTGCCTTGAGCACCTCGTCGGGGAGCTCGGAATAGAAGTGCTCGGTGCCAGGAACGCGCTTGAAGACCGGACGGGTGTCCAGGCCAATACGCGGATGGCTCGAGCGGGGCGCGAAGCGATCACCCTTGGGGAAATCGCGCGGGCTCGGAACGGCGCCGGGCACCTGGTGCAGGCGGCCCGAACCGCTCTCGATGGACAGAACGGAACCCAGAAGACCGCGGGTGTACTCGTGGATCGGGTTGGTGAGCAGCTCCTTGGTGGGCGCCTGCTCGATAACCTGACCGGCGTACATAACCGTGATGTTATGGGCGACCTCGGCGACCAGCGCCAGGTCGTGCGAGACGAAGATCATGGCAAAGCCGAGCTTGGCCTGAAGGTCGTTGAGCAGCTTGATGACCTGCTTCTGGACGGTAACGTCCAGAGCGGTCGTGGGCTCGTCACAGATGACCAGCTTGGGGTCGCGGGTAAGGGCCATAGCGATCAGAACACGCTGACGCTGGCCACCGGAAAGCTCATGCGGGTAGCTCTCGAGCGTACGCTTGGGGTCGAGGCCCACGAGCTCCAGGAGTTCCTCGGCGCTGCGGGTGCCGCCGCGCTTGGTGAGCTGCTTCATCTGGGCAGAGATGAGCATGGAGGGGTTGAGCGAGGATAGGGCGTCCTGATAGACCATAGCGATATCGGTACCGCGCAGGCCGAACCACTCCTTCTTGCTCATCTTGAGCAGGTCACGGCCCTCCCAGAGGACCTCGCCGGAAAGGTGCTCGTCCTCATCGGTCAGGCCCATGATGGCCAGCGTGGTGATGGACTTACCGCAACCGGACTCGCCCACCAGGCCCATAGTCTGGCCAGGACGGACGTCAAAGTTGACATGGTCGACGACGTTGATATCGCCGTGGTGCTCAAACTGGATGCAGAAATCGCGGACCGAAAGGATCGGTTCGACAGACTCGTCGGGCACATGGCGATCGTCACGCTTGAGCTCGACATCGCGCAGGGCGCCAAGGCGAGCGGAGAGGGACTGGGCTTGCTCCTTATAGGCGCGAACGGGGTCGGAGACCAGCAGATCGGCCTCGCGACGCTTGGAGGAATCGGTCGGATCCAGGGCGGCGGAGGGAGCAGCGGCCATAGCGTCGGTAATGCCCTCGGAGAGGATATTGAGCGCCAGGCAGGTGATCATGATGGCCAGGCCTGGGAACAGCGCCTGCCACCAACGGCCGGCAAGCACGCCGCCGCGGGCGTCGGCGAGGATGTTGCCCCAGGTAGCGGTGGGCTCCTGGATACCAGCGCCGATGAAGGTCAGCGAGGCCTCGAAGATGATGGCGTCGGCGACCAGGGTAACGGTGAAGACCATGATCGGAGCGATGCAGTTACGCAGAACATGCTTGATCAAAATCCACGGAGCCTTGGCGCCGGAAACGATGACCGCGCGGACATAGTCCTCGCCGTACTCGGACACGATGTTGGCGCGCACGATACGGGCAATCTGCGGAGTGTACATAAAGCCGATGGCAAAGATGATCGACGGCACGGAGTTGCCCAGGATGGAGACGAAGACGGCCGCGAGGGCGATGCCCGGGATGGACATGATGATGTCCAAGATACGCATGATCGTCTCGGAGACGGCCTTGCGCGAAACCGCTGCAAGGGCGCCCACGACCGAGCCGCAGACCAAAGCCATGGCAGTGGCGCCAAAGCCGATAATCAGCGAGTAACGACCACCGTAGAGCATACGCGACAGAATATCGCGACCCTTATCGTCGGTACCAAAGATAAATCCGTTGCCGGGAGCCTGGCGAGCCGTAAAGATCTCGACCGGGCTATAGGGGGCAAGAAGGGGCGCCAGAATCGCAGTCAGGGCGACCAGCACCAGCACGACGGCGGCAATCTTAGAAGACAGCGTCATCTTCTTCCAGCCACCGAGCTTGAGCCCCTTGGAGGCAGCCTTCTCGAGCTGCTCGGTTTGCTTCTCTCGAATCTTTACCATAATCTACACCGTCCTGATGCGCGGGTTGATGAGCAGGTAGAGCATGTCAACCACGATGTTGATGATGATGAAGGCAAGAGCAACGACGATAACGACGCCCTGAACCAGGTTCGCCTCGTTGCCCTGAACGCCCTGCAGAATCGCGGTGCCCATGCCGGGGAGGTTGAAGATAACCTCGATGACGACGGCGCCGCCCATAAGGTAACCGATCTTAAGACCGAGGGTGGTGACCGGGGTGATCAGCGCATTGCGAAGAACGTTGATGCCGACGACGACCTTCTCGGGAACGCCGGCGCCGCGAGCCATACGGACATAGTCCTTGTCGAGCTCCTCGACCATGGCGGTACGCACGATACGAGTCATCTGGCCCGTCAGCGGAAATGCCAAGGCGATAGCGGGCATGATCATACGTCCCAGATAGCCAACCGGATTCGTGGTGAAGTGGGGCAGAGCACCCGATGCCGGGAGCACCTTAAGGTAGGAAGAGAACAGCAGGATCAACAGAACGGCAAGCCAGAACGACGGGGTTGCCAAGCCGGCGATGGAAAAGACGCGGATCACTTGGTCCGGCCATTTATCGCGATACAGTGCCGCGATGACGCCGAGTAAAAACGAAACGACCGCACCGATGGCAAGACCGATGAAGGTCAGCTGCATCGTGACGGGCAGGGCCGTGGAGATGCGCTTGGCAACGGAGTTGCGAGCAGCACCATAGGTGCCCATGTCGCCATGAATCAGATCGCCCATATAGCGCACGTAGCGCACGGGCCAGGGGTCGTCCAGACCATACTTCTCATGGTACTCGGCAACCGCCTCGGGCGAGGCACCGTCACCCAACGCCGTGTAGGCGGGGTCGGTCTTGGAGAACGACATAAGGAAGAACACCAGGACGGTGACGCCCAATGCCATGATCGGCAGCGCCACAAGACGCCTTCCAATCAAACGTAGCAAGTTGTTCACGTTCTCTCCCCTTTCTTTTGTCGGTAGGACCAACTGGTATATGAGTACGGATACTCATTACAAGACCCGAGCGACATCGTTGCCGCCCGGGTCTTTGTTTCAACTATGAGGATACGGTCCCAACGACCGACATCCTGCATACAGACTCAAGCGAGTCTTACGCCTTGACGGTCGCAACGCCCCTGAAGGACATGCTCGTCGTGCCGATGCCCTTGAAGCCATCGAGAGCCTCGCCGTTGGGCGCAGTGGACGGATCGTCCCAGGAAGCGGAGACGGTCTTGACGTGGACAACGGGGTACAGAACGGCGTTGTCGGCAATGATGTCGAAGCACTCGTTCCACTTCTTCTGCTGCTCGTCGCCCTCGGCGGCAAGAGCCTCGTCCATGAGACTGTGGAGCTTCTGCCACTCAGCGGACTCCTTCCACGGGCAACGGGTCTGCATCCAGACGTTGTCGCCGTACCACCAGTTGAGCAGCAGGTCGGGGTCGGCGCCGAAGCAGGAAGGATCGCCAGGGGCAAGGAGGATATCGTAGGCCTCGCCGCCGTCGATGGCAGCGTAGGTGGCCGGCGAGGTATCGGTCTGGATGGTCACATCGAAGCCGAGAGCGTCGAGGTCGTTCTTGACCTGGGCGGCCATGCCCTTAATCTGCTCGTTGTCGGTGGTGCGCAGGGTGATGGCACCCGGGGTGATGCCAGACTCCTCGATGAGCTTCTTGGCCTTCTTGGCGTCGGTCTTGTACACCGTGGAAGCCTCATGATAGTTGGTGAAGCTCTTGGGCAGGTAGCAGCTGGCAGCGGTGGCAAGGCCGGCGAAGGTGTTGCTGACCATCTTCTCGGTGTCGAGCGCATACATGACAGCCTGACGGACCTTGACGTTGTTCCAAGGCTCCTTGGCGACGTTGAACATGATGAAGCGGGTGCCGAAACCCTGAACGTTATCGATCTTGCAGCCGGCGCTCTCGAGCTGGTCGACGGCGTCAGCGGTAACGAGCTCCATAACGAGCGTGGAGCCCTCCTGCTGAGCGGTAACGCGAGCGGTGGGGTCGGTCAGGATGCTGTACTGGATCTTCTTATCCTCGGCAGCATACTCACCGTTGTACTCGGGGTTGGGAACCAGGGTGATCTCGGTATCGGAGATAGAGTCGTACATCCAGGGGCCGGAGCCGATCGGCTGCTTGGCGCGATCCTCCTCGGTCTGGGTGGCCGGGGTAACGCGGACGATGGCCAGACGATCCTTGAGCAGGGAGAAGTTGGGGACCTTGGTCTTGACCGTCACGGTGCTGGCGTCCTTGGCCTCGATGGACTCGAAGGGCTGGAAGAACGGAGCATAGGTAGCGGAAGCGGCGCAAGCGGTGTAGGAGGCAACGACATCGTCAGCGGTGACCTCGGTGCCATCGGAGAACTTGGCGCCCTTGCGGATGGTGACCTCGAAAGTGGTGTCGTCCACAGACTTGGGATCGTCGGTGGCGAGCTCGTTGAAGGTGCTGTAGTCGTGGTAATCGATGCCGTAGAGGCCCTCGATGACGTGCCAGTTAGCACCCAGGCCCACAGCGGAGCCGGTGCTGGCGGGATCGAAGCTGGACGGAGCGTAAGCGGAACCAGCGGTGATCACGCCGCCGCCACGGTTGGCGGAATCGGTGGAACCGGAAGCGGAACCCTCGTCGCTGGAGCTGCCACCGCAGCCGGTGAGACCAAGCCCTGCGACAGCAGCGACGCTGCCGGTGAGGCCGAGGAACGAACGCCTGGACATACCCTTGTTGATGATGGCCATGTCTTCTCCTATCAATAGAGAATCTTACCCGGGAGCACCTAGACGTGCCCCCGCGCAACTTGCGGACGATATATACCTTACCTACCGACGAGCCCAACTGAGGTGCCGCGCTCGGCGACCGATACATACATACGCTTGAACGGTATTTACTACCGTTCACCGAATTCATTGACAAACGATTCGCCAGACAGTATGTATCGACGAGGTGAGATATCAGTCTTCGTCAACCCGCAGAATAGCAGGGTTGTTCACCATGGCTAGTCAAACGTTTTAGCGTTAATAAAACCAGAAATCGGCTGGTAATCGCCGTGAAATACATGATTGAAAATCACGCAATCATGTATATCAGTTGTTTAGAGGCGTGTTTAGTTTTCGGATTGCTTTGCCGCCGCCTCGGCGCGCTCGGCATTCCATGCAACGAGCGCCTCGTGAACCGCTTTGGCGACATCGGCAGGAATGCCTCGAACTTCCGCGATCTCTTGCTCGCTCGCCGCGCGCAAACGCTTCATCGAGCCAAAATGGCGCATAAGGGCACGTTTTCTGGTGGGTCCCACGCCTGGAACGTCATCGAGTACCGAAACCGTCATGGCTTTATCGCGCAATTCGCGATGGAACGTGATGGCAAAACGGTGCGATTCATCGCGCACCTGTTTAATTAGATAGAGCGACGCGGACCCGGTCGGCAGCACGACGGGAGTCTCGTCCCAAGGCACAAAAACTTCCTCATCGGCCTTTGCCAAGCCACAAACTGGTATATCGAGCCCAAGAGCCTCAAGTTGCTTGATCGCAGCGGTCAATTGCGGCTTACCGCCATCGACAACGAGCAAATCGGGGCGCGAGCCAAAGCGCCCGTCGGCCATGCGCTCGGGAGCATAGCGTCGTCCCAAAACCTCGGACATCGACACGAAGTCGTTTGCCTCGTCCAATTCGGCCTGGATTTTAAAACGACGATACTGGCCCTTGTCGGCGCGCCCGTTGGTAAACACCACCATCGAGGCGACCGTAAAGGTGCCATGCAGTGTAGAGATATCGAAGCACTCGATACGCAACGGCGGCGATGGCAGCGCCAACGCACTTTCGAGCTCCAGGAGCGCTTGATTGGTGCGGTCGTCAGCGTACCCCGTTCGCATCATGTAGCGCATGAGGGCATGGCGCGCATTTTTGGATGCCATATCGAGCAGACGGTGCTTTTCGCCACGCTGCGGCCTATGGAGATGGCAGGAACGCTCACGCTTGCCCGCAAGCCACTCCCCCAGCGCCTCCGCATCCTCAAGCTCGACGGAAAGGTTGACCTCAGCTGGAATATCAGCCGTCTCGTCGTAATAGCGCTTAAGAAAGCCCGACTGGAGCTCTTCCTCGTCAACATCAAGACCCTTGTCGAGAATGAACTCGCAGGTGCGAACTGTTCGGCCCTCGCGAACGACGAAGACGCAAGCGGCGGAGATGGTCTCCTCGCGATAGAAACCGATGACATCGATATCGACACTGGAGGGAAAAACGACTTGCTGACGATCGTCCAGACCCCTGATGACCTCCAAACGACGTTTGACGCGAGCCGCGCGCTCAAAGTCGAGCGCCCCAGCGGCATCCGCCATCTCGGAGGTCAGCTCATCGACGACATCCTTGCGATGGCCCGACAAAAAGCGCTCGACACGCTTGACGTTCTTGGCATAGTCTGCCGGGGAAATCGCGCCGACACACGCACCCGGGCCGCGCCCGACATGGTAGTCGAAGCAGGGGCGCCCGTTTTGCGCGCAAATCATATTGACGATGTCTTCCTCGCCCTTGTGGGACTCGACGATACGGCGACAACGACGCCACTCCGCACAGGATGCGGAACAAATGGGGATAACCTTGCGAAGCGTATCTATCGTCTCTCGTGCCGCACGGCTATCGGTATAGGGTCCAAAATAGCGCGTTCCCGGCTTATGACGCTCACGCGTGTATTTGATAGCGGGATACAGGTCACCCTTTGTAATGGCGATAAAGGGGTAGCTCTTGTCATCCTTGAGGTCGACGTTAAAGTACGGATGGTACTGACCAATCAAATTGCGCTCGAGCACCAACGCCTCGTGCTCGGTCTCCACCACGATATAGTCAAAGCTCGCCACCAGCTGCATCATCAGCGGGATCTTCTGGCGCTCGTCCTGCAGCGTCACGTACTGACGCATACGGGCGCGCAGGTTTTTCGCCTTGCCCACGTAGATGACATCGCCCTTGGCGTCTTTCCAAAGGTAGCAGCCGGGCTGCGTGGGAACACGCGAAACCTGCTCGGCAAGCGTTGGAATGTTGTCGTGACCGGCCACGCGCACCTACTTGCGACGAAGCAGCGCCGAGACCTCGGGCATCTTAAGGACGACGGCAAGGCCAAAGGTAACAGCAAGCGAGACGACACCCGCAACGCAAACGTAGCCAAGAGTAATCAGAATCGAGCCGCCAAGTGCCCCGACGAAGTGCTCAAGCGCCCACATGACGGCGGCACCCGCGGCAGCGCCCAGGCCACCGAGCAAAAGGCCAAAGAAACCGCCATGCAGGATAGATTTAACCTGAAGACCACGCAGGCGACGACGCAGCCACCACAGCGAACAACCGACCAAGATCACGTAGTCGACGACATACGAAAGCGCGATTGCCGGCATACCGAAGCCCAGTACAACGCCAAACAGCAGAACCGAGCCGGCCTGGCCGATGGCGGAATACAGGCAATAGCGGCTATAGGGCTTCATGTCGAGCAAGGCAGAGAAGCTCTTCTGCATCAACACGACCACGCCGTAGAGCGGCAGGGAAAGTGCCAGGTAGATAAGGAACTCCGACACCAGCGCCACACCGGACTCATCGAACTTGCCAGCGCAGTAGATCATGTTGAGCGGACGCGCGAAGACAATCAGGTACAGCGCGAACGGAATCAGGAAGAACAGCATCTGGGCGACGCCACGCGAAATGCCCGTGCGGACGCTGTCGTAATCCTTCTCCTGTGCGTCGTGAGAGAGCTCGGTATAGAGCGCCGTCGAAAGCGAGGCGGCAATCAGCGCGTAGGGCAGCGTGTACCACAGGCGCGCATAGGCGATGACGGAAGGACCAGTCTCGGGCTGGACCACCAGCGCAGCAGCGTTGGTGATAGAAGTCGAGACAAACATGCACACCGTGGCGAGCAGCGTCGGGATACCGAGCGCAATCGTCTGGCGCAGTGCGGGGTCCTTAAAGTCGATATGGATATGGGGATGCACGCCGTGCTTGCCAAGCGCGGGGATCTGACATGCCATCTGAACAAAGACACCGAGGGTCGTACCGGCCGCAATCAAGATGATGCCGGCACGTTCGCCAAACTGTGCGGACACGGGCGCAAAGCCCATAAAGCTCGCAATGACGATCACATTGTTGAGGACCGGGGCAAACGTCGACCAGAAGTAGTCGCGGTGTGCGTTGAGGACGCCCGAAAACACCGAGCCCAAACCATAAAACAGAATCTGGATGGCAAAGAAACGGAACATGAACGCAGCGGTATCCATGCTGCCGCCGTCACCCGAAAGGAACGATTGCGTCCAGATAAAGCCCGGGGCGAACACGGTCCCCAGCAACGAAATGCCACCCAGCACCAATAGCAGAATACCGAGCAGGTTGCCCACGTACTCGTTCGAGGCCTCGCGACCCTGCTCACGCCTCACGCCCATGTACACGGGCAAAAACGCCGTCACGAGCATGCCGCCCATCACGAGTTCGTAGAGCATATTGGGCAGGTTGTTGGCGACCTGATAGGAAGACGAGAGCAGCGACATGCCGATAGCGGCCGCCATTGCCCACGTGCGGATAAAACCGGTGACGCGAGACACGATGGTCAGGATGGTCATAAGCCCGGCGGAACGACCAACCGTGGAGTAGTCCGACGAGCCCATGTCGTCAGTGTCATCTCGCGACGAAGAAGCTTCGGATGAGGGTGTCTGAGGCGCAGATTCTTCTGCAAAATGAGCTCCGCGCTTCAATTCTTCCTGCGGCATCGCTCAGTCCTCTCTCGTAATCGCGGCAACTGTCGCCCCGCAAAATGCAATTAAATCATCAGGTGCAAGCTCGAGCTGATAACCACGCTTGCCTCCCGAAATAAAAATGGTATCCCAAAGGACACATGTCTCATCAATGAGCGTCCGGTAGCGTTTTTTCATACCGACCGGACTGCAGCCGCCGCGAACGTAGCCAGTCGCCGCAAGCAAATCCTTCACATGCATCATGGCCAAGGACTTCTCCCCCGCGGCACGCGCGGCGGACTTTAGATCGAGCTCGTCGGCAACAGGGATGCAGCACACGACGTGGTCGTTGGACGGCGTCACGCAGACCAAGGTCTTAAATCCTTGACCGGGCTCCTCGCCAAGCTGCTCCGAAATCGCGACCCCCAGGCCCGCCGACTCATCACCATCGTCTTCGTACGTATGTAGAACATAGGAAATGCCGGCGCTTTCCAGCTCGCGCATCGCATTGGTTTTTGGCGTCTTTACAGCCTTTGCCATGGCATATCCTTTCCCTCGCATTCGGACGCAAGGATTAAGTATATGTCCAATTCGGCTGCATACGTCACTTCGACACAGCAAGCGCCATCGAATCACAAGGAGTCGATGGCGCCCATAAACTGAATCGCCTATTTATTGAGCATCAAGTTGAGCCTGACGCTCCCGGTCACGCCTGAGCAACGGCGCCAAAAACTTGCCCGTATAACTCTGCGGACAGTCCGCAACCTGCTCCGGTGTGCCCGAAACCACGACGGTTCCGCCGCCGTTACCGCCCTCGGGGCCCATATCGATCAGGCGGTCGGCAACCTTGATGACATCAAGGTTGTGTTCAATCACCAGCACCGTGTTGCCCGCATCGACCAAGCGCTGCAGCACATCGAGCAGCTGGCGGACGTCCTCAAAATGAAGGCCGGTCGTCGGCTCGTCCAAAATATAGAATGTCTTGCCCGTCTGGCGTCGATGAAGCTCCTTGGCGAGCTTCACACGCTGCGCCTCGCCGCCCGAGAGCGTCGTGGCGGGCTGGCCCAGGCTCACGTAGCCCAAGCCCACATCGTACAGCGTCTGGAGCTTGCGCTTAATCTGCGGGATATTCCCAAAGAAGGCCAGCGCCTCGGTGACGCTCATGTCGAGCACGTCAGAGATGGTCTTACCACGGTAGGTGACCTCAAGCGTCTCGCGGTTATAGCGTTTGCCGCCGCAGACCTCACAGGGGACATAGATATCGGGAAGGAAGTGCATCTCGATCTTAATTTGTCCGTCGCCCTTGCATGCTTCGCAGCGACCGCCGCTCACGTTAAAGGAGAAACGTCCCGGCGAGTAGCCGCGCGCCTTCGACTCCGGCGTACTCGCAAACAGCGCGCGAAGATCATCCCACAGGCCAATGTACGTAGCAGGGTTGGAACGCGGCGTGCGGCCAATCGGCGACTGGTCGATATCGATCACCTTATCGATACACTCGATGCCCTCGAGCTTTTTGTACGGGCCCACAGGACGCGTTGAACGGTGAATGGCATTCGTAAGGGCAGGCGCGATGGTGTCGGTAACCAGGGAGCTCTTGCCCGATCCCGACACGCCGGTAACAACCGTAAGCGTACCAAACTCGATCTTGGCGGTAACGTTTTTGAGGTTGTTGGCTCGAGCGCCCGTGATCTTAAGGCAGCCGCGACCGGGCTTGCGGCGTTCATCGGGAACCCGAATCATTCGCTTGCCGGTCAGGTAGGCACCCGTCATCGAATCGGGGCACGCCATGATATCGGCAGGCGTTCCCGCGGCGACCACGTGTCCGCCGTTCACGCCCGCACCGGGGCCCATGTCGATCACATAGTCGGCAGCACGAATCGTATCCTCATCATGCTCGACGACGATGACGGTATTGCCGATATCGCGTAGGCGCTCAAGCGTCTTGATCAGGCGCTCGTTATCGCGCTGATGGAGGCCGATCGACGGCTCGTCCAAAATATACAGCACACCCATGAGGCCGGCGCCGATCTGCGTTGCCAGGCGAATGCGCTGGGCCTCGCCTCCGGAAAGCGTCGCCGAGGCACGGTCGAGGGTCAGATAGTCGAGTCCGACATCGACCAGAAAGCGCAGACGCTCCAGGATTTCCTTAACGATGCGCCCGCCGATAAATTGTTGGCGCTCGGTAAGCTCCAAGCCCTCAAAAAACTCGAGCGACTCGCGGCACGATAGGCAGCAGACCTCGTAAATGGACTTACCGCCTACGGTAACGGCGAGCATCTCGGGGCGCAGACGAGCACCATGGCAACTCGAGCACGGCTCCTCGCGGATGTACTTCTCCAAGCGCGCCTTGGTGTTCTCATTCGTCGTCTCGGTATAGCGCTCGTACAGGATATTGCGCACGCCCGAGAACTTGGTGTCCCACTGGCTGCGGCGCCCATCGAGCTTTTGATAGTCGACCGAAATCTTCGTGTCGCCCATGCCGTCTAAAAACGCGCGACGCACCCGCGGAGGCAGATCCTCCCACGGCGTATCGACGCTCACCTTGAAGTGCTTACAAACCGCAGCGAAAATCTGCGGATAGTAGTTAGAGTTGCCAAACAGGCTGCCAAAGACCCCGTCGGCGATCGACTTCGAGGGGTCTTCGATTAGGGCCTCGGCATCGACCGTCTTCTTAAAACCCAGGCCATCGCACTCGGGGCACGCGCCATAGGGCGCGTTGAACGAGAAATCGCGCGGCTGCAGGTCATCGATGGAGTGTCCATGCTCCGGGCACGCCAACGCCAGCGAATACTCCAGCAACTCGCCTTCGGTCCCCTCGGGAGCGTCGCGGTCGGGCAGCAAGTATACGTTCACATTGCCGTGCGCCAGCGCAGTCGCCTGTTCAACGGACTCGGCGATACGGCCCAGAGAGTTCTCACGGATCACGATGCGATCGACCACGACCTCGATATCGTGCTTGAATTTCTTATCCAAATCGATAGAGTCATCAAGCGAGCGAACCTCGCCGTCGACACGCACGCGGCTAAAGCCCTCGGCGCGAAGGTCTTCAAACAGCTTGGTGTACTCGCCTTTTCGCCCGCGCACCACCGGTGCCAGCACAAACGCGCGGCGGCCCTCCCCCGCCGCCAAGACCTTGTCGGCAACCTGGTCGGTCGTCTGGCGCTCAATGACACGGCCGCATTCGGGACAGTGCGGGGTGCCCACACGGGCGAACAGCAGGCGCAGATAGTCATAAATCTCGGTTACGGTGCCAACCGTCGAGCGCGGGTTCTTGGATGTCGTCTTTTGATCAATTGAGACAGCCGGCGAAAGGCCGTCGATTGAATCCAAGTCGGGTTTGTCCATCTGGCCCAAGAACTGGCGCGCATAACTCGAAAGGCTCTCGACGTATCGACGCTGGCCCTCGGCATAGATAGTGTCGAATGCCAGCGAACTCTTGCCCGAGCCAGAAAGACCGGTAATGACCACGAGTTGGTCACGCGGAATGGAAACATCGATATCACGGAGGTTGTGCTCACGAGCGCCGCGAATAACGATAGAAGAATCAGACATGGAAGCTCCTTGCCTCCTATTGCATCGAATCATACTGCCGATGAGTTTAGCGCACTCGACGCGCACAGATGTTCGTAATACAAGATTCGCAGACCTTTAGCTTTGCGTATCGGGCGCTTTGTTTCTCGAAATGCCGTGGAAAGGTTACAGTAATCTAATACTGAACTTAATTTGCTGTACCAGAGGAACGTCCATGACCGAAGATATCCCCCTTGAAATCACTTCGAGCGACATGGCCAATCTGCCCATATTCATCGCCGTCCTTATCGTGGCCGCCGTCGTCGTGCGCGTGTATTTTTCAATCAAACGCAACGAAAAGCCACCCATTGCCCGCGTCTTTTGGTGCGCGACGCTCCTCATCCCGCTCGGCGTGGTAGCTGCATGGGTTACGAATCAATTGCTCGTAAATGAGGGCAGCTCCCTATGGGTCCTTTCTTATTCGGCGCTCGGTGCTGCCGCCGTCATGCTTCTTGTCGAGCCCTTGGTTTCGGGACTTATCGACCAAACCGACCTTGCGACGGGAACGGTTGCCTGTATTTGCCGTGACATCCTTGTCATCGCCGCTGTTTCAGCGCTCTCGTTCGTTTCACTCGAAATTGCCTGCAACGAAACGTTCTATCGCATTCCCGCCAACTCATTCGGGTTTTCCGTCGGGCTGCTCGCGACGGTTCTGCTCTCCCTTTATTTGCTGGGACAGCGTCATGGAGGCGTCATGGCCCTCGTGCCCGTCGTCTGTTGCATCCTTGGCATTGCCGAGCACTTCGTCATAACGTTTAAAGGCGAAGCCATCCTGCCAAGCGATATCTTGGCCCTTGGCACCGCAATGGAAGTGAGCGAGGGATACGAGTTTACCTTTACCGCCGGAATCGTAACCTCTCTCGCCCTGCTGGAGATTTCCCTGGGGCTTCTTTCGCTCATCCGACCGCGAAAGCTCCGTACGCCCACCCATGTCTTCCCCGCTATCGCCGCTAACCTCTGTGCTTTTCTGCTAGTGACCGTTGTGGGGCTCTCAGGCTTTTCCAACATCGACTTGGAGCAGGCGCTGGATTTTGGATTTGACCGTTGGCAGCCCATCACCACGTATGCGTCTCAGGGTTTTATCACTTCGTTCGCCGAAATGGTCAACGAGTTGCCCATTGAGAAGCCCGAAAACTATACGCCCGATGAGGCGCAGAGCATCGAGCAGGAGCTCGCCGCCGCCTACGACAGCACATATGGCTCGAGCGAGCAGCGCGCGGCGGCCGTTGCCCAGTTCAATGAAATCAAGCCAACGATTGTTGCCGTCATGAACGAGAGTTTTAGCGACCTTTCGTGCTTTGAGCAGCTCCAGGCGGCCGGGTACACCGGCCCCGCATTCTACAACTCGCTTCCCGACACACTTGTTCGCGGCACCATGCTCGCTTCGGTCGCCGGTGGCGGAACGGCGAACTCCGAATTCGAATTTTTGACCGGAGCGACAACGGCCTTTGTCGGATTAGGCAAAATTCCCTATCAGCTGTATCAGATGAATGGCGTCAACAGCCTGGCAAAGGACCTTAAAGAGCTTGGGTATACCGCTACCGCTATGCACCCGCAAAACCCCGTCAACTACCATCGCGATAAAATCTATCAGCAGCTTGGCTTTGGAGACTTTCTTTCAATCGGCGATTTCGAAGGTGCGCCCTATTACCATGCCGGCGTATGCGACTACGCCACCTACGACAAGATACTCGACCTGCTTAGAACCGACGAAGCGCCGCAGTTCATCTTTGACGTCACGATGCAAAATCACGGCGGCTACGACTATGGCACCGTTCCCGCCGAAGAGCTGACAAACTATTGGGTCGAGGGAGCCAGCGAGGGCGCCAACAGCGCGCTCAACACCTATCTCACCTGCATCAACGCATCCGACCGGGACCTCGAGTACTTTATCAACGAGCTCCGCAATATCGGCAGACCGGTTGTTCTTGTCTTTTTTGGCGACCATCAGCCGAGCGCCGCAACGACCCTCAACGACGAGCTGTACCCTCAGGAAGATACGGCAAGCCACGCTTTCCGTATCTATCAGTCGACATATCTCGTCTGGGCTAACTATGAGATCGCCGGCAATACCGAGCTCAACGTCTACGACACCGTCGGGGCAAACGAGATTGCAGCCATTACCCTTAATAAGATCGGCGCCCCGCTCACCAATTACCAAAAGGCCCTGCTTGCGACAAGGTCAGATGTGCCCACCATCAATGTCGCCGGCTATCTCGGTGCCGACGGGCTGCGCTACGACTTGGAATCGGAAGACAGCCCCTACGCCTCGACGATCGACAAGCTGCAGCGCATGCAATACCTCGAGTTCGCCAGCAAAGTTCAGTAAGCCCGCCCATTCGCTTGGGCCCATCGTATTGCAAGCATGCTCGGCCCAAACGCATCGCAAATGACTCCCGCTCGCAAACGAGGGTACAATGACGCTCGTGTCACATCGCGGGGCCCCGGCCCCAGCATATACAAAGGAGTCAAACATGGGTTGCGAACACGCACAGGCCGCCGGCGGACAAACGTCGCCGTCGCAATTTGAGGAGAACACGCTGTCCGAGGTCAAGCGCGTCATCGCCGTGCTTTCCGGCAAGGGCGGTGTCGGCAAGTCATTTGTCACCGGTGCCATCGCCACCGAGCTTGCCCGTCACGGCCACAAGGTCGGCGTCCTCGATGCCGACATCACCGGTCCCTCTATCCCCAAGATGTTCGGTATGAGTGGACGCCACGTCCATGCCCTTGGCAACCTTATGCTGCCCGAAATCTCCGAGCACGGCGTCAAGGTCATGAGCTCCAACCTGCTGCTCCAAAACGAGACCGACCCCGTCCTTTGGCGCGGTCCGGTCATCGCAGGCGCCATTAGGCAGTTCTGGAGCGAGACCTCGTGGGGCCCCATCGACTACCTACTGGTCGACATGCCTCCGGGAACAGGCGACGTCGCGCTCACCGTCTTCCAGTCGCTGCCGGTCGACGGCATCGTCATCGTCACAAGTCCGCAGGATCTGGTCTCGATGATCGTCGCCAAGGCGGTCAACATGGCCGAAAAGATGAACGTCCCCATTCTGGGCATTGTCGAGAACATGAGCTATATTGAGTGCCCCGACTGCGGCAAGAAGATCGAGGTCTTCGGCAAGAGCAAGCTCCCCGAGGTCGCAGAGCGCTATAACCTCGACATCTTGGGCCAGCTTCCCATTAATCCGGCACTCGCCGAGGCCTGCGATAAGGGCGAGGTCGAGACCGCGCTGCCCGATGGCATGTTGCCCAAGGCAGTCTCTGCCGTCGAGGCTATTACCCCGCACGAGACCGACGAGGCCTAAGTGAACGCGAGCGCCCTCTATGACGTCTTGGTAATCGGCGGCGGGGCTTCAGGCCTCGCCGCCGCCATTACGGCCGCACGCGTTGGCAAAAGCGTCTGCATCGTTGAGCGCGATGTCGCCTGCGGCCTTAAGCTCCTTGCGACCGGTAACGGCCGTTGCAACCTCTCCAACGAATCGATTGATCCTCAGCGGTATAACCACCCCGCATTCGTCGAATCCGTCATGGGTCCCCAGCCCGAACAAGAGCTTATGGGTTTCTTCTCCTCGCTGGGCATCATGACAACCTCCGAGGAAGGCCGGCTGTACCCGCGCTCCCTTCGCGCCGAATCGGTGCGCGACGCGCTTCTCAGCGTTTGCGACCGCCTAGGTATCACCTTAATCTGCGGAGCCAACGTTGCCTCGGCGCACAAAGCTTCCGAAGGCTGGGCACTCCAAATAGACCGTCCAGTGCGGCCGCTCAAGGCAAAAAAGCACGATGACCGAAAATCGGAGCTCCGCTCGCTTCGGAAAGCGCTCGCCGATGTCCCTCGCAAGAACGAGGCCCTGCAGGCACATGCCGTAATTATCGCTACGGGCGGCAACCCCACCGGTATCGCCGATACGTTTCGCCTCCCCCTCACTTCGCTGCGCCCCATCCTCTGCCCCGTATCGGCAACGGTCGTTGGCGATCGGGCGGCACTCAAGACGTTGGATGGCCTGCGCGTCCGTGCCCGCTTGACGCTCGCCCGCAATCATAATGAGCTCTGGCACGAAGACGGTGAAGTGCTGTTTCGAACCTTCGGTATCTCGGGCGTCGCTGTCTTCAACCTCTCTCGTCGTATCCAGCACGGCGATACGATCCTGCTCGACGTTTTCCCCGACCTCTCCAAAGACGAGTTGCTCGATATGCTCAACCGGCGCGTTGAGCTGCTCGGCGGCTTTTCGCCCCGCGATCCCCGTTGGCTCGACGGCATGCTCGCCCCGCAACTCTCCCGCGTCGTCTGCACAGCGTTCGAGCAGTGCCATCCAGGCTCCAACGATGTCATCCACCTGGTCTCGATCCTCAAACACTTTAAGCTGCTCGTCGAGGGAGCAGCCGAGGAGCGCTCAGCGCAGGTCACGCGTGGTGGCATATCTGTCGAGAGCATCTCAACACCCAGCCTACGCGCGCGCAGCGTTGTCGACGCCCCGCTTTACGTCTGCGGTGAAGCGCTCGACATCGACGCCGATTGCGGAGGCTTTAACCTTGCGTGGGCCTGGATCTCGGGCATTCGCGCTGCAAGCAGCCTGTAGCCGCGCAGTCTATAATCAAAAACGCATTCGGGCCGTCTGGGATACCGGACGGCCTCTTTCTTGCCTCTAAGGAGACCTCGATGATTGAAATCACCCAAGTCAACGCGTCGCTCGATGAAGCCGGCGATGAAAATGCCTGTCTCATTGTTGGCAAGCGAGTCGCCAAGCGCGTCCTACGTTGCAAGGACTCCGAGATCAAGTCCATCGAGCTCCACCGCAAGTCAATCGACGCTCGCAAAAAACGAGACGTCCATTTTATCCTGAGCTTTCGTGTCGAGCTGACTAGTCCCCACCTCGAGCGAGAAGCGGTCGACAGCGTTGCCGAGCGTGACCGCTCGCGCGTACGCGCGATAGAAGACGATGAGCCTTCATTCCCCTCCCCCGCCTCCGACGCACCTCAAGAACGCCCTGTCGTTGTCGGCGCCGGATGCGCCGGCCTTTTCGCTGCGCTTACGCTCGCCGAAGCAGGTCTTAAGCCCTTGCTCATCGAGCGCGGCGACCCGGCATTTCGCCGCTCGCGGGCGATCGACCTCTTTCTAAAGGAGCGCATCCTCGACCCCGAGAGCAATATCCAGTTTGGCCTGGGCGGCGCGGGGACTTTCTCGGACGGCAAGCTCAATACGGGAACCAAAAATCCCGCCCATCGCCTTATCCTCGAAACCTTCGTCGAGGCGGGTGCGCCCCGCGATATTCTGTGGGATGCCAAGCCGCACATTGGCTCCGACATCCTTCCCACGGTCGTCACCGCTATATCCCAGCGCATCGAGCAGCTCGGAGGTGTCGTCCGTTATCGAACGAAGCTCGTCGACATTCGCATCGACGCGTCTGGCGCCATCACCGGTATTGATGTCCAATCGTCCCAAGACGCCGCTTACGAGCCAATCGAGACAAAGCACCTCATCCTCGCCTGCGGGCATTCTGCTCGCGATATTTTTAAGCTCCTTAAGGACCACAACGTGGCCCTCGCACAAAAGACCTTTGCCATGGGCGTTCGCATCGAGCATCCGCAGCGCGACATCGACCGAGCCCAATATGGAGCCTCGGCGGGACATCCTGCCCTCGGAGCAGCCCCCTACAAACTTGTTGCCCATCTTTCCAACGGCCGCAGCGTGTTCTCGTTTTGTATGTGCCCCGGCGGACAGGTTGTTGCCGCCTCTTCAGAACCGTGCCATCTGTGCGTCAACGGGGCCAGTCTCAATGCCCGCGACGGACGCAACGCAAATGCCGCCCTGCTCGTTAACGTCACGCCAGAGGACCTTCCCAACGATGACCCGCTCGCCGGCATCGAGCTCCAGCGTGCCTGCGAGGCGGCCGCCTATCGCCTGGGCGGTTCCAACTGGAACGCACCGGCACAGCTCGTCGGCGATTTCCTCGCAGGACGTGCCAGCAAGGCGCCCGGAAAGGTAAAGCCCACCTATCCGCTCGGTGTGACCTGGACGGCAATTGACGAAGCCCTGCCGCAGCATATCGTCGAGTCGCTCCGCCTGGGACTTCCCCTACTCGGAAAAAAGCTACGCGGCTACGACCGCCCCGATGCCGTTCTTACCGGCGTGGAGACTCGTTCGAGCTCACCGGTCACTGTCACCCGAGACCGAACGTGCCATGCCGTGTCGACCCCGGGCCTCTACCCTTGCGGTGAGGGAGCTGGATATGCCGGCGGCATCATGAGCGCGGCCACCGACGGCATCCGTTGTGCCGAAGCCCTGATCGCAGACCTCTAACGCACGAATTCCAGCGCGCAAAAGACACAGGCCCCAAGCTCCACAGGGAACTCGGGTCCTGTTCACTATTTCTTAAACCGTGCACCCTGGCGTTTTCTGCCCGATGCGAACGTGGAACCCTTGCGGGCCTGCGAACGTAAGCGCTCAATCGTCTCGTCCTCAGACGCACCCTCGAGCATCGCCCGAATCTGAACGACGGCATCGCGCAGGCGCGCCGCCTCCTCAAAGTCCATGGCGGCAGAAGCGTTACGCATATCCTCTTCCATGGTTTCGACGATCCGCACAAGCTCGTCATGCGGCAGTTCTTCCAACTGCTCCGCAAGTGTCTGCTCGGGCGCCACCGTTTCCGGCACGCCACCCTCGCCCGACTCATCGGGCGTATAGAATGCGCCATGGCCAAGAGAGTCGCCCTTCGAGCGCCCCTTGGAACCCACGGTTTTTTCGGCCTCGGCAATAAACCTTGAGATGTCGTTGATGGCCTTGCGCACCGTCTTGGGCACAATGCCATGCTCTTCGTTATATGCCATCTGAATCTCGCGACGGCGCTGCGTCTCCTCGATGGCCTCTTTCATCGAATCGGTCACAACGTCCGCATACATGATGACTTCGCCATCGGCGTTACGGGCCGCGCGGCCAATCGTCTGAATCAGCGAACGGCGGTTGCGCAAGAAGCCTTCCTTATCGGCATCGAGAATTGCCACCAGTGAGACCTCGGGAAGGTCTAGGCCCTCGCGAAGCAGGTTGATGCCAACGAGAACATCGATCTTGCCCTCGCGCAGCGTTCGCAGGATCTCGACACGGTCCATCGTCGCTGTATCGGAGTGCATGTAATTGACCTTAATGCCGGCATCAAGCAGATGGTCGGTCAGGTCCTCGGCCATGCGCTTGGTGAGCGTGGTCACCAGCACGCGCTCCTTGCGGGCAACGCGCTCGCGAATCTCGTCCTCAAGATCGTCAATCTGCCCACGAACCGGACGCACATCGATCTTGGGGTCGAGCAGACCGGTCGGACGAATAATCTGCTCCACGTCGTTTTGGCTCACCCGCAGCTCGTAGTCGCCCGGCGTGGCCGAAACATAGATAAACTGGGGTATCCTTGCCTCAAACTCATCGAAACGAAGCGGGCGATTATCGAGTGCCGAGGGCAGGCGAAAACCGTGTTCCACCAGCGTTACCTTACGCGAGCGGTCACCTTCGTGCATGCCGCGAATCTGCGGCACCGTCACATGGCTCTCATCGATGATACAGAGCATGTCCTTAGGAAAGTAATCGATCAGGGTAAACGGCGGCTCACCCGGCTTGCGACCGTCCAGATGACGCGAGTAGTTCTCGATGCCGTTGCAAAAGCCCATCGTCTCGAGCATCTCAAGATCATAATCGGTGCGCTGCTGCAGACGCTGCGCCTCGAGCAACTTGTCGGTCGCCTTGAGCTCCGCCACGCGCTTCTCGCACTCTTCGCTGATCGATTTCAGAGCCGCCTTGACCTTCGGCTTCTCGGTCACGTAGTGCGATGCCGGCCATACGGGGATGGCCTCGTACTCACGAAGCATCTCTCCGGTGACCTCATCGATCTCGGCAATCAGCTCGACCTCGTCGCCAAAGAACTCAAACCGCAACGGATGCTCGGCATAAGGCGGATACACGTCGACAACATCGCCGCGCACGCGGAATGTACCGCGTGCCAGGTCATAGTCATTGCGATCATATTGAATGTCGATAAGTGCATGGATAAAGTCATCGCGCTCGAGCGGCACCTTCTTGTCGACGTTTGGAGCCAGACCCGCATAGTCCTCAGGAGAGCCAATGCCATAGATACACGAGACCGATGCGACAACGATCACATCGCGTCGAGAGAGCAGTGACGCGGTCGCCTGATGGCGCAGCATCTCGACCTCTTCGTTAATCGAGGAGTCTTTCTCGATATATGTATCGCTTTGCGGCACATACGCCTCGGGCTGATAGTAGTCGTAGTACGAGACAAAGTAGACCACAGCGTTGTTGGGAAAGAACTCTTTGAGCTCGCTCGCAAGCTGAGCGGCGAGCGTTTTATTGGGAGCCATGACCAGCGTCGGCTTCCCCAGGGCCTCAATAGTCTTGGCCATCGTGAAGGTCTTGCCCGAACCAGTCACGCCCAGCAAAACCTGATAGCGATCTCCGTCCCTCACACCCTGCACAAGCGACTCAATGGCCTTAGGCTGAGAACCTGCAGGCTCATAAGGAGATACAACCTTAAATGGCACCTCAGAGCCCTCAACGCCAAAACGTTTGAGCTCTCCTCCAACACGCTCAACTTCAAATTCCGCCATGGATACTCCTAACTCATAATATCTGCAGTATACGCAGGCGGCAGGCATAGTCCTATACGAACCGATCGGGATAGAGGGTCTTGTAGCGAACCCAGGCATTATTGACACGAATCAGATACGCCTGCGTCTCGGGAAAGGTGATTGCATTATGAAGTGACGTGTTCTGCTGCGCCCATCCGTCGACATTGCCCATACCGGCGTTATAGGCGGCAATGGCACTATCCGTCGACCCGTTGAAATAGGTCAGAAGATACGAGAGGTATGCGCAGCCAAACTCGATGTTCGTAGCGGGATCGTTAAGGTTGTCGGCTGAATACTCGCTACCATCGACAAGACCTTTGGCAATCATATCCTGGGCAGTCACGGGCATCAGCTGCATCAATCCCTGAGCGCCCTGATTCGATTCGGCCTTGGGATCCCAATTCGATTCCGACTTAATGACAGCGCACACCAGATACGGATCCAGATTATGCGAAATACTGGATTTTTTTACATATGCCTCGTAGTCAATCGGATACAGCGGCTTAAAGAAAGCGGCAGGAGCACACGAGTAAACGAATGAGATAAGGCCGAAGGCAAAAACGGCAGCCAGCGGTATAAGGCGATACCACGCAAAGAAACGTGTCTTAGGCATCGGCATCCTCCTTATTCGCGGTGTCTATAAACCCATGGAATGCAAGCCAAGAGTCAAGCTGCTCAAAGAGCGAATTATCGCCTGCGGCATTATCAATCACCGTTGTAGCGAGATTGCACAGCGCAGACTCAACGGGCTGGCAAGCAGAACGGGCATCGAAATCAGATGGCTCCATACCACGTTGAATAGCGCGCTCGCGACGAACTGACAAAGGGGCGCTGATGACCAGAATTTCATCAGCCAAACCAAATGCATCCTCAAAACCAGTCGGGGCAGAAACCTCGACAACCGCAAAGGGATAACGGGGGGACGAAACCGTGCAGCAAACCGGATCAAGAATCCTCAGTGACAGCTGCTCAATGAGAACGGGGTGCACAATGCTATTGAGCCTCGCGACCGCATCAGGAGAAACAAAAGCTCGAGAAGCGAGGATGTTACGGCGAACGCCGCCCTCCTCGTCCAAAATATCCCAGCCAAATTCTTCCGCGAGGGCATTGACGATATCGGAGCCTGGCACATACAGCGATTTGGCAAGCTCGTCCAGATCGATAAGCATGGCGCCATGAGATTCGAGATAGCGGCAGGCAGTCGACTTACCCGAAGCAATATTGCCCAAGACAAAAACGGTAAACATCAAGTCCTCCCTAACGCCAATGGGAGTTATTATCGCGCAAATACAAAAGAAGGACTCAAAATACAGCCAAACAGTAAGACAAGCTAAAAGAAGGCGAGTTCTTGTATTACAGCTCTCTATAAAACGCAAAAAAGGGGGAGGCCGCGAGGCCTCCCCCTTCTTCGATTCAAGCGTACGGCTCGGTGCCGTCCACCGGTCAGCGGCGCCCTGGCCTCCCACGGGCT
>CAKUNE010000003.1 GCA_934668345.1 uncultured Collinsella sp.
GGACCTGTAGCTCAGTTGGTTAGAGCGTCCGGCTGATAACCGGGAGGTCACAAGTTCGAATCTTGTCAGGTCCACCACTTTCTTTCGCAATAAACACCCCAGCGAGAGCCGAGTCGCCGCTGGGGTGTTTATTACTGTCTCCGTGGGGGTTTAGCTCAGCTGGGAGAGCGCGGGCTTTGCAAGCCTGAGGTCAGGGGTTCGATCCCCCTAACCTCCACCATGATGGACCTGTAGCTCAGTTGGTTAGAGCGTCCGGCTGATAACCGGGAGGTCACAAGTTCGAATCTTGTCAGGTCCACCATCAAAAACGTGAAGAGCCTCGGGGCATTGCCTCGGGGCTTTTTTCTTATCCAACAAAAGTAGTCAAAAGAGCTCCGTCTCAAATTAACTAGTTTGATTTTGTGTGCTGGGCGAAAGATTGGGTAGTATAGCTATTCAATGCGGCAGCCCTGCCGCGCGTTAACCGCTACGTACCGGAGGTGTTCCATGGTTCGTGTCGACATAGAGACCATCGTCATGGCCGCCGGTCCCGTGCCATCGCTTATCGTGCTTCGCGAGCGCAGCAGTAAATCGGATTCGCCCGCGCCGCCGCGTTCCCTTTCCATTCAGACTGGTTCGTTTGAGGCCGCTGCCATCAGCCGCGGCATCGATAGCGGCCGTGCCGAGCGCCCGATCACCCATGACCTGCTGCTCGATACTGTTGACGCCCTAGGCGCCAAGCTCGAGCGCATCGAGATCGTGCGCGCCGAGCCGCCGGTGTTCTATGCGACGATTGTCGTGCTCGCCGATGGCGGCGAGCGCAAGATCGACGCCCGCCCCAGTGACGCCATCGCCCTCGCCGTGCGCAGCAATGCCCCCATGTTTGTGGAGGACGACATCATGAATCGCCTGGGTACCGTTTCCACCCACGCCGAGGAAGTCGACGACGAACAGGAGTTCGAGAAGTTCGACGAGTTCGTCCATACGCTCTCCCCCGATGATTTCTAAATGCGTGGCGGCCAGGTTGCGGAGCGTTCGCTGATGGCCGGCGGCATGTCGGCCGAGGCGGCTGCCATTGCGCGTGAAGCCCAGGTGCGCTCGGAGGCATCCGAGGCGGCTCGCATCGCCTATGTGACGCAGGCCCGCACGCTTCGCGAGCGCCGCGGTTCCTATATCAAGATGGTTGTCATCTCCGCTCTTGTCGCGGCAATCTGCTCGCGCCTTCGTGGTACAGTTGGTGCGCTTGGGTTTTCGATTTCAACAGGCTTGGTAATCTGGGGTGTGGTCGATGCGGTAATGCTGACCAACCAGATCAAGGTGCTCGACAAGCGCGCGGCAGATATGATGCGCGCCCGCGACGCTGCCGCCAAGATCGCTGCCGAGGCGCAAGAACTGTAACGACGCCAGACTCGATGGGAAGGTCTAAAGATGGCACAGGATATGCAGGACGCCGGTAACGTCTCCGCCGAGCTCGACGCCATGGTGTGCGATCTGATTGGCGCCTTCTTGGACGACCTGGCCGCGGGTGAGAACCCGGGCGTGGTCGTGGCAATTGAGGACGCTGCTTCCAACCGCTATCTGGCGGCGCTCGACGAGGATGGCGAAGAGGCGTGCCTCGAGGCTGCCACCAACTTTATCTCCGAGCATAAGATGGGTCTTAAGGACGAGGGGCTGGGCCGTATCGCCCGCTATGCCATCGGCTACACCGGCTGTGTCGAAATTGACGGCGGCTATCACGATGCCCTGCTCGTGAGCTTCTTCGAAACTACGCTCGAGAGCGGTTTTTCGGCATATGTGCTGTATGAGGGCATGGGCGCCGGCGATGGTTTTATGTGGAGCGACCCTGAACCTGCAGGTGAGGAAACCCCTCTTATCTAAAATCGCTAAAATAAACGAGTTTTCGGTAAAAGGCTCAATATTCCCGCTGAGCGTTGTGTCGCCGGGCGGGTCGCATACGCGTGCCGTTTGTATATGGATAGAAGATAGGGGAACTACATGCGCGTAGACAATCTGAGGAACATCGCCATCATCGCCCACGTCGACCACGGCAAGACGACGATGGTCGACAAACTCCTGCGTGCCACGGACGCCTTCCGTGCCAACCAGCAGGTCGAGGACCGCGTCCTGGACTCTAACGACCAGGAGCGCGAGCGCGGCATCACGATTCTCGCCAAGAACATCTCTATCGAGTACAAGGACGTCAAGATCAACGTCATCGACACCCCGGGCCACGCCGACTTTGGCGGCGAGGTCGAGCGCGTGCTGCGCATGGCCGACGGCGCCCTGCTGCTGGTCGACGCCTTTGAGGGCCCCATGCCCCAGACCCGCTTTGTGCTGCGTCACGCTATCGACACCGGTCTCAAGATCATGATCGTCATCAACAAGATCGACCGTCCGGGCGCCAACCCCGAGAAGGCATACAACGACTGCCTCGACCTCATGGCCGACCTGGGTGCTACCGACGACCAGCTTGAGTTCGCCATGGAGCACGTCGTCTACGCCAGCGCCATGAACGGCTTTGCTCGCCTCGATCCCGAGGACGGCAATATGGACATGTATCCGCTGCTCGACATGATCATCGACGACATGCCCGCGCCCGAGGTTGACGAGAACGCCCCGCTGGCCATGCAGTGCGTGACCATCGACCACTCCAACTTTGTCGGCCGCATCGGCATCGGCCGCGTGTACTCCGGCACCATCCACCAGGGCGACCAGATCCTGGTTGTGAAGAACGACGGCTCCAGCGCCACCGCTACCGTCAAGCAGCTCTTTACCTTCGACTATCTGGGCCGCACCGAGTGCCAGGAAGTCGGCGCCGGCGACATCGCCGCCGTCGTGGGCATCGACCGCACCGATATCGGCGATGTCTACACCGACCCCGAGAACCCCGTCGAGCTCGAGCCCATCGAGATCGACCCGCCGACCCTGTCCATCGTCTTTGAGGCCTCGACCTCCCCGCTCGTCGGCCGCGACGGCGACATCGTGGGCGCCCGTCAGCTCAAGGAGCGCCTGTTCAACGAGGCCGAGAACAACGTGACCATGAAGATCGAGGAGCTCGAGGACAAGAGCGGCGTCGAGGTCTCGGGCCGCGGCATTCTGCACCTGTCCGTCCTGATGGAGTCCATGCGCCGCGAGGGCTTTGAGTTCCAGGTCGGCCGTCCCCGCGTTCTGTTTAAGAAGGACGAGAACGGTAACAAGATGGAGCCCGTCGAGCAGGCCGTCGTCGAGTGCCCGGACGAGTACTCGGGCAAGGTCGTCGAGGTCTTCGGTACCTCCGGCGGCATCATGACGAGCATGGACACCTCGGGTATCGTGACGCACCTTGAGTTCAAGATTCCGACCCGTGGCATCATGGGTCTTAAGAACCGTATCATGAATGTCACCCACGGCGAGGGCGTGTTCTACCACACCTTCCTGGAGTACGGTCCCTACGCCGGCGAGATCGGCAACCGTCAGAACGGCGCCATGATCTCCATGACCACCGAGAAGGCCGTTGCCTACGCTCTGGGTACGCTGCAGGAGCGCGGCCAGCTGTTTGTTGAGCCGGGCACCGAGTGCTACGAGGGCATGATCGTGGGCGAGCGCAGCAAGGCTGGCGACATGGTCGTCAACATCGCCCGCACCAAGAACCTGGGCAACCAGCGTTCCTCGACCTCCGATATCTCCGTCCAGCTGGTGCCGCCTCGCACCTTCTCGCTGGAGGAGGCGCTGGAGTACATCGCCGACGACGAGCTGGTCGAGATCACCCCCAAGAACATTCGCCTGCGCAAGCGTCTGCTCAACGCCACCGACCGCAAGAAGGCTGCTGTCCGCGCCGGTCAGGTCAACAAATAAGCACTGGGGCTTATAACCGCCAATAAGAAAGGGCGTCGACCGCAATGGTCGGCGCCCTTTTTGGTGCAAGGGGACAGGTTACTTTGCATCACGGTGGAGGAGGTTATCCCCCCCCGAGTGGCTTTTCAGGCAAAGTTAAGTTGTTTAAACATATACATGAATCATTGAAATACAAACGCTTTGATACAAAACTGTTAACAGGTAAATATCAACTGGTATTAAATAAAAAGACCTCTTTACCTGCGGTTTACATGACTGGTATCTATATTGTATTTTATGCATTGTGGCATAGACGAACCGTTTTAGAAGTTGCTCCCCAATGGGTTCTTGCAATGCGCTAGGTAGGTTCTCGTTGATGTTGGGGTTTGTGTTCGATCCGACGATTCGCCGTATTCCACAACGTGTTGTAGGAATTAGGGGACAACTATGGACGCACACCGCTCACGGTCGCTGGGTATGGCGGCCCTGATCTTCATTTTAATTAGCCTCACCGCCGCAGTTTTTCACGGCGCAGCCCCCGTGCGCGCCGATGACGTGACGACGCCGACGCCGATTGAGATCAACGGCGATACGGCAACGGTTGAGGTCAAGCTGTATACCGACGAGTACCATACTCAAGAGCTCAATGGTGCCGTAACGTCTACTTCGAAGCTCTATGGAGCTTTTTCGGCACAATTCAAAAACGGTGAGGCGCCTTCGCCCGAGAACTATATCGCTGTCTATAAGTTACCCGACACCATCGTCGTCGATGACGCACGCGGCAACCTCATGGAGGGTCCGGAAGCTTCTGCCGCCCAAGCTGGCACGTGGAAGATCGAGGGTAATAAGGTTGTCTTTACGTTTGACGAGGCGTGGCTCAAGTTGAACCCCGCGGAAATCTACGTTGCGGCAAACTTCTCGTTCCAGCTCGCAAACAAGGGCACCGGTTCAGGCAACAGTACGTCCGTAGTATTCCCTGGTGAGGGATCGATTGATATCCCCACTAAGGACGGCAAGGTCACGGGGACGAAGGCGGGGGTCTTCTCCCAGGGATCCGATGGCGTAGCCAAGGTTACCTGGACCGTTACGCTTACCGTTGAGTCGTACGCCACGAACGTTAGCTTCACCGATACACTGGGCGACAACTTCAGCTTTGTGAAAGGCAGCTTCGCGCTCGACGATAGGACGCTTAATCCGCAGCCGATGATCGACGGCCAGGTCGCGATCCTCGACAGCCTGGGCAACCTTTCCCTGGGCGACCACACGATCACGTACGAAACGGTGCTGAAGAGCGGCGTTTCGGCAAACAACGGCGATTTGATCAAAGCTGACAATACGGCAACGTGGAATTGGGCTGGTTCAACCGACGGCGACAACAAAACAGCTACGGCTGAGCCTGTTACATTCGGCTACGACATGATTGACAAGTCCAACGGATCGGGCACACCGTCGGACATCAAGTGGACGGTCAGACTCAACCAAGGCAAGCTCAAAGCCGACATGAGCGGCTACGTGTTCACCGATTATCTGGACGGAAAACAGACGTATACGGGCAACTACTTTACGGTTTACAAAGGCGACTCGGAGGCGAGCGGAGTCGAGATTGGGAAAGGCAACCTTGACCCAAAGAAAAATTCCTTTTCCTATAAGTTCCGGGATAACCTTGAGGATAAGTACGCCACCTACTGCATCGTTTATCACACAAAGATGAACGATACGAGCTCGTACGACACCGTGCGCAACAGCGCGACCATCGAGCGCGAAGGTTCCGCTTCCGGTACAGATGATGGCAGTTTCACGCCGGAGCTGACGGGTGTTGTGCCGATCACCAAGAGGCTCGTGAGATCCGATGAGGCGGCGACGACGGGCAGGGCGACGTGGGAGACGCGCGTCGCGCTGAAGGCGATCGTCAATGCGGTCCATCCGGATACGGTGACGGTGAAGGATACGTTTCAGTCGGCGTGGTCGCAGGATCTCGGCGTCGACGAAGACTCCATTACCATCAAAATCGGCGATACCGAGCTGGTACGGGGCGCCGACTGGAATCCAACGGCTAGCTTTCCGGGTAATGAAACAAAGGAAAATTACGACCTCAGCATCTCTGTTAACGACAAAGTGAAAGCCGCCCTCGAGAACGAGGACTACGCCGTTATCACCTACGACACCACATCAGAAGCGCTGTCGGGCTGGTACTCAAACTTTGCGTCGGTCACCGCGCCGGGCCTGCAATTACGGTGGCCGTTCACCGAACCCGTCAAGTACGTTGTCAACAAAGAAATGACGCCTGCGGTCGAGAAGCCGGAAACGGAGTCGAAGGTGTCTTGGGTTGAGAACTTCGATTGGCATACCGTTGACGGCTCGGATGAGAAGGGCGCCTGGGTCATCGACTGGACGGTGTACGCAAACCGCCAGAAGGGTAATAAGGGCGCAAATGGCGAGTTCGAATACTATGGAGCTGGAAAGCTGGGCGGGAAACCGCTGAATATCGTTGATAGCCTTCCGGATGGTATGAGCTATGTTGCGAATTCCGCAAAGTATACGCTCGTGCAGAATCCCTACGAAGAGCATACGGGGCTTGGTCGCGGCGGTGAGGCCAAGACGGTCGTTGATAATCAACAGCTTGCCACCGACAACGTCAGCAGCGCCGGTAATACGGTCACTTTCTCCATCCCCACAACTGGGCTTGGCGACTATGCCGGCTATGCGAAGCTCACATACAAAACGGCGGTCAAGCGCAGCGAGCTCGATGTCTCTAAGAATGAGGTGAAGTTCACCAACTCGGCAAGCGCCGAGTCGGGAGACAAGAAATTCGATACCGGTAGCGGCACCGTCACCATCAAGAACAACGTCATCAAAAAGACTGGTGAGCAAGTCAGCGATAGCAACCGTATTAAGTACACCATTCTTGTTAACGAGTCTGGCGTTGCCCTTAAGAATGGCACTGACTTTCTCGAGCTCGTGGACACCATGGATGCCAAGTGCACGCTGGTGCCGTCGACGCTTAAGGTCTATGAGCGCGTGAACGGTGGCTGGGTTGCGCTGTCCCAGAAGGACTATTCGTCGAAGATGGAGCAGATCCCAGGCGAATCTGGCGCTCGCACGAAGTTGACGCTTAGTGTGCCCGACGAGAAATACCTCAAGGTCGAGTACGAGGTTATACCGACTGGAAACCCCAATGATAAGGTGCCTCTTTCCAATACCGCGACACTTACGGGCGTGACGGAAGGCACGGCGATCGACGATCAAATATGGACCATCCAGAGTGCTTCCGCCAGTACGGGTGGCAACGGCTACGGCATCATGGTGACCAAGTACGATGCGCAGCAGGTTGGAGAGACGCTCAAAGGGGCGGGGTTCGCACTCTACAGCGTGGATATGGGCGGGGAGAGCGCCAGGAAGTTGTTTGCCACCGCTGAGACCGATGACAGCGGCAATATTTCGTTCGGCACGAGTGGCAGTGCGATGAACAGTTGTGTGCTCTACCAGCTTGAGGAGACCAGGGCGCCTGTTGGCTACGCCAAGGCCAAGTCTACGTGGATCATGCTCAAGGGCAACGAGAGCGACGAGGATTATCAAGCTGCGCTAGCTAAGGCGAAGACCATCGTCGGCGGTGCGGATATCATCGGCGATGACAAAAAGGACGAGATTTGGGTCTATGACAATCGTCTAAAAGGATCCGCAGCAATCCGGGCTAAGAAAGTGCTTGAAGGGGGCACATTCAAGAAGGGGCAGTTCTCGTTTGCGCTTAAGGATAGCGACGGCAGGGTGCTCCAGACGGTGACCAACGACGCCGGGGGCAATGCCTCTTTCAACGTCGACTACAACAAGGCTGATACCTACACATACACCATCTCCGAGGTCGTCCCCGATGGCGCCGAGAACAACGTCAAGGACCACATCACTTACGACACAGTCGGGCACAATGTCACGGTTAATGTGACTATCGACAATAAAAATGAGCAGCTCGACACCGTCGTCACGTATGACAATGGCTCCCGGGAGCCGCCGACTTTTATCAACAGATACTCGACCACGCTTCCTGAGGCGGGCGGGGCTGGCTTGACTATGACGTATCTGGCTGGTGCATCGCTGCTGTGTTTTGCTGCGACATGGATGCATGCTCGTCGCCATCGCGATCAAGGTCGAGGTGGTAGCCGTGAGTAGGATTAACCGCCGCTTGTTGGCTGCCGCGACGATAATCATGGTCGCTATTCTGTCTTTTGCGATTGCCCCTGGGACGGCTCATGCTACCGATACCGGTGCCATTACGGTGAGCGGTACGGTTGCGACGCGGTATGACGCGTACCAGCTCTTTTCGGCGACCGTTGTCGACGACGCCGATACTGGCCAAAAAATTGCAACTGACGTAACGTGGGCGAATGACACGGTTCGTCAAGCTGTTCTTCCGATGCTTCATGATGCGGGGCTTGATAGCTCGGTATTGACGGCGCAAGCGGCTGCCGAATGGATGAATGCTGACGGGCACATGACGACGGCGCTGACGGCAAAACTTGCCCACGCAATTGTCAAAGCAGGCGCCGTGTCCGTTTCCCTTACCGCGGACACGGCGGCCGAGCTGCCCTGCGGCTACTGGCTCGTCGTCGCCGACGACGCCATCGCCCAGGGCGAGGCCGGCACCGCGCCGATCATGGCCCTGGTGGGCGGCAGCGCCGTTACCGTCAAGCCCAAGGCCGCGACCCCCAAGGTCGCCAAGCACGTGCTGGAGGACAGCACCGCCGCATGGCAGAAGGCCGCCGACGCCACGGTCGGCGACGACCTGTACTGGCGCCTCTCTGCCACGGTCCCGGCGGCCCTTGCCGTCTACGACACCTATACGGTGCGGTTCGTCGACACCATGAGCGCGGGGCTCGACCCCTCCAAGGTGGCCGCGAGCATGCGCGTGTACGTGGCGGCGGGCGCGGACGGCGGCTTCGACGCCGTCACATGTGAGGGCGGTAACGCCAGCTCGGCGCCGGCTAAAGGGTGGACAGACATAACTTCACAGTGCAAGGTCTCGGTCGAGGGTAATGCCTTCACCGTGCGCACCGGCGACCTCATTGCTTCGCTCGGCGGGGTTGACGCCTTCACCGCGGGCGCCCGCGTGGTTGCTGTCTACAATGCGCCGTTGGGGGCCAACTGCAATCGAGGCGCTACCAAGGGCAATCCCAACGAGGTCTACCTGCGTTACCCGCGATCTCCCCTCGCCGACCAGTCCGGTGACGCCGGCTTCACCCGCACGCCGAGCGACGACGCGTGCGCCTACACCTGGGGACTCAGTCTGATCAAGCGCTCAAGCTCGGACGATAAGCCGCTCGCGGGTGCCAAACTGCGTATCATCGATGACCGTGGGCGCATCCTAACGACTGACGGCTCGTGGTCGATGGATGCCGACGCGTGCGTCACCACGGGCGCGGACGGCCATGTGGAATTGAGCGGTGCGGACGCGGGTGTTTACACCGTCGAAGAGGTCGCGGCTCCCAAGGGATATGCGACGTTCGAGGGCAAACGTACGGTGACGGTTACGGCCGAGGGCCTGGACGTTAAACAGGTGGCGGCCGCGAAGCCCAAGGTGACCGTATCGGTCGAAAGCCCCCTGCGGGTTGATACCGCCGATGCCGGGACGGGTTCGATTGAGCTGTCGGTGCTCAACACCCCAAGCAAAGAAGCAAGTCGAGGCTTTATGCCCTCGACGGGAGATAGAACGTTGGTGCTGGTGGCGGTTTTGGCTGCCATCGGAGTGGCGGCTATTGTTGTTGCGCTCGTCATCAAGCGGGGAGGAGGTCGCCGTGAAAAATAATTGTCCCCCCCCTTTGCTCAATGGCGTACTGCCTCCGTAGCGAGTGACGCGCAGGCCTACCGACCTGATGATCATTGGTTTTGAAAAAGCTACTAGAGAACCCTCCAAGAAAGAGGACCAAACATGAAGACAACCAAGAACATCGCCCGCCTGGCAATAACCGCCGGACTTACCGCGGCGTTGAGCTTCGGTGGAGTTATGGCACCGGCGAGTATGGCGTTCGCTGCGGGTACGCCTGTGGCTACGACGAGCGGCAATGTGACGATCGAAAATGGCGGCTACGTGGGTACGACCTTTAAGGGCATCAAGATCTTCTCCGCTACGGTTACACAGGATCAGGCAAGGGCTGATGTTTGGGATTCTGCGGGGAAGAAGACGCTTTCCGATATCGCGTGGGCATCGACTGATGCCGAGAAAGCCGTGAAGGGCGTGTTTGCTGGTGCGTCCGATGCACCCGGTTCTACTGCTACTCCGCAGGAATGGGCGGATTACATTGCGCAAAAAGCCGGCAATAACGTTGGCGAGGGAGTAAAGGTCGATGCCGGTGGCACACTCGACAAAATCGCCAAAGCCTTGGAAGGGGTAACCGCAACTGACGACACTACCGGCTGGAAAACCTCGAGCGATGGCAAATTCAACAATCTGCCCGCTGGTTACTGGCTCTTTGTGACCGATCAGCCCGGTTCGACTAAGGATACCAATAAGACCAACGGTAATGACGACGCGTTCACCTCACCGATTTTCACCATTGTCGGCGGCGCCGATGTAAATGCGGAGCCCAAGAAGAACGTCCCCAACGTGACTAAGGCCGTCAAGGATGACAAGGACGGCACGTTTGGTACCGACGTGTTTAATAGCCCCAATAAGTCCGCCGACTCCCGCATGGATCAGTTTATCGAGTACCAGCTTACCGGCACGGTTGCGAGCAACATCAATACCTACAGCGCCTATACGTACATTTTCACGGATGAGCTGCCCAAATCCATGACGCCCATGTTTACTGATGAGGTCGGCAGCACGACCCCTGCTGTGACGGTTAAGATTGATGGTAAGACCGTTAGGAGCGGTGACTATACCAAAGCCTTCTCAGGGGATAACGTGCTTACCGTTAGCTTTACGAATCTTAAGGCATGCTTTGATGAGAATAATCAACCCATTACCGTTAGCGAATCGTCCCATGTGACCGTTGAATATCAGGCCAAGCTTGATTCTGCAAAGATTTTTGTAAACGGCAAGGATGGTGCGATTAAGCCGGAGTTTGGAAGCTTGGTGGGTGAACCCCAGGAGAATACCGTTACGTTGACCTATTCCAACAATCCTCACGCCGAGGGTACCGGTGCTACTGGTACCACGGTTAAACATCCTGCTTACGACTACACCTATGGTATCGATGTAACCAAGGTTGGTTCAGAGACTGACAATCCGCCTCTTGCCGGTGTTGTGTTCACGCTGCAAGAGCGGGGTGATGCTGCCGACACCTTTATTATGGCAAACGGCACCAAGGCGACGGATGGTAAACTGGCCGAGCTGACGACCGACGCAAACGGCAAGATTAACGTTGTCGGCCTTGATGAGGGTACCTACATCCTTAAAGAGGTCACCCCGGCGCCCGGTTACAATAACTCTGCAGCAAATGGCGTTACTTTCACTATCAAAAGTACGTTCGATCAAACAGGTAAGAATGTGAAGCTTGATACTTCCACCATTGATGCTGGCAAAGATGTTGTCATGGGCGGCACCGCAACGGCTGGGGCCGGCAAGCTCAGCTTCACCATCGTCGACAAGAAGGGCTCCAACCTCCCGCTCACCGGCCTTAACGGCGTGACGTTTACTTGGATTGCTGGTGGCGCGGTGCTGTGCATTGGTGTGGCGCATCTTATTCGTAGTCGTAAGCGCGACGACGGTTCTGAGGAGTAGCTGTTCGCCTCGAATATCAACACGAGACATGAAAAAGCGGGGCACCCGGTCGAACGTGGCCGGGTGCCCCGCTTCGTTTGTTGGTGCAAAGTAACCTGGCCCCTTTGCACCACCACAAAGGTGCCTGGCCCCTTTGTGGTGGTTGGCGGCTAAGCGGTGGGGAGTCCCGGCGTGTTGGCCGCCTGCTGCGGCTTGAGGTGGGCGTTGCGCCAGATGATCTGGATAACGTAGCCGAGCGTGAAGACAAAGGCCACGCCGCTGATGAAGCCGCCTACGAGGGGGATTGCCGTAAGCACGCCTGCGATTACGCCGCCCACGGCTGCCATGGCGTAGCGGTTCTGACTGTGTCCGACCATGCGCGCGATCGCGCACCCTGCAAAGGCACTCGACACCAGCGCGATGCCGATGACACCACACATGAGGGCCCCGGCAAGCGGCAGGCCAGCGATTGAGATAATCAGCAGCAGGACGGCGGGGACGATGGCAATCGTACCCAGAAGACCGCTCACCCACAGGGGTGTGGGGCACTGGTGGAGCATTCCGGCGGCGCTGGCGGTCGCGCGCGGAAAGACGAGCTCGAGCAGCAGAGCGACAAAGCAGGTCGAGAGCGCTGCGGCGACGATGCCGCCGATGGCATCGTTAGCGGTGGAAGTATCTTCGTTCTCGGTGCGGTCGATCTTGAGGGCGCCAACCTCGGCTCCCGCGGCGCGCTCGGGGTCCTCGGAGACGTGCGCGTTCACGGTGCCGGTGATGTGGGCATTCTTGCCCAGAATGAGCTTGTCGGCCCAGACCTCGACATCGCCCTCGACGGTGCCATCGATGGTCACCGTGTCGCCCGCAAGCGCTGCCGACTTGGTAGAGCCGCGCAGGGAAACCGTCTCGCCTATCGCATAGAAGCAGTTGGCGGTGCTGTCGGAATTAAGCACGACATGCTGACCGACGACCGTGACGCTGCCATCAACCGTGGTCTTGGCAATGTCGATGGTGCGCGCCGCAAGACGAATGGCGCCGCCCACCGTGCAGTCGCGAATTGAGAGGGTATCGCCCGCGGCGATGATATCGCGGTCGATGGAGGTGTCGTCCAGGTTGAGGCTCTGACCTGCCCAGTACAGGTCACCTTCGACGCCGGACGGATTGGCGTCATTGTCGGTTGCAAGTACGTTGCCTGCGGTGTCCGTGCCGGCGAACGACGCCGTGGGAAGTGCGGTGATCGCCAGCGCGATGAGTGCGAATAGGATGGTGATGCGGCCCCACGCTTTACGGCGCTGGGTCGACGGGAATTGAATGTGGGGCATAGTGAATCCTTCGTCAGATGCTCGATATGCACCTAACAGGGTACCCAACGCGTGGGCGCTCTAAAAGAACCTCTCGGTTGCATTTCGAAGGATGAGCCCGCGCAATCTACTTTCTGCGGTGCAAAAAGCGCGCGATGTCCTCCTCGGTGGGGCTTTTGATGTCAAAACGCAGCGATAGCCAGCGCAGCCCCATGGTTACCGCAACGCATACGATCAACGCGGTGATGTTGCTGACGACGCCGCTCATGACAAGGCATACATAGCTCGCCGAGCCGGCGATGGCTGCGATGGCATAGAAGTTGGTGCGCTGGAAAATGCCCGGTACCACGCCCATAAAACTGTCGCGCAGCATGCCGCCGCCCACCGCGGTGAAAAAGCCCATCATGATGCACACCGCCGGCGCAAAGCCGTAGACCAGCGCCTTGTCTGCTCCGGTGGCGGCGTAGATGCCGACCGAGATGATGTCGAGCAGGGGAATGAGTTTTTCGGGTTTGTCGACGATTGCCGGGAAAATATAGATGATGGCTGCCGTGGCAATGGAAAGCGGGAGCGCCATCGGCTGGTTGAGGATGTAGACGTTGCCCACCTGCAGCGTCATGTCGCGTAAAAGACCGCCGCCCAGGCCACAGACCACGGCAAGCGCGACCGCGCCCACCAGGTCGAGCTTGTGCTCGCGCGCAACCAGCACGCCCGAGATCGATGCAGCGACAACAGCGAACATCTCGAGCCAAAATGGGATAGCGACCATGGCATCCGTGGCGTGTGAGGTAACGGTCATAGCGGCGACGACGGGCAAGATGGGGTCCTTTTGGTTGCGGGTTTAGACAATGCCCGTACATAGTACATGGTTGGCGGGCGTGGCGACCCTATTGCTCGGTAAACGGTCGGGACTGGGTGGGGGCGTAGGCACCAAACATGTACATCAGCCTCCAAAGATGTCGAAAAATGTCGTTTTTGGAGGGTGACGTACATGTTTGGGATGTTGGGTTGGGATTGAACGTGATGGGGGTGTGGGTTGAAGAGGAGGGATGTCCAAATTTTGAGCTTTGCTCAAAATTTATCCGGTCGGCTTACGCCGACCGCGCTGCGCTAAAAACGCGCCGCTGGCGCGTTTTCTTTACGCTCCGCGTCCTGGCGGGTTCGAATCCCTCCTCCTGCGCGTTATTGAAATGTGCCCAAAAAGAAAAAAGCCCCATTGCTGGGGCTTATACCATCTAATGGCGGAGGAGGAGGGATTCGAACCCTCGTGACCTTATACAGGCCAAACGGTTTTCGAGACCGCCGCATTCAACCACTCTGCCACCCCTCCGCGTGGGGTAAAAACAAAGCAGGCTCGAAGGCCTGCTTTGGAATTAACTGGCGGAGAGTCAGGGATTTGAACCCTGGAGACGCTTTTGACGCCTACACGATTTCCAATCGTGCTCCTTCGGCCACTCGGACAACTCTCCGTTAAATGCGAAAGTCAGTATACACGAGGAATCGCAAAGTGCAAACAGAAAAGTTGGCATTTTTTAAAACGCCTTGCCGCGCTTGGCGCTGCAGTGGGGTTTGAGGTGCCAAAAAACGGCATCCGACCAGCGCGGTTGATCAACTCAATTGTTCAAAAGGGGTATTCATAAGCGACTTGGCAATGAATTTAAAAATCTTTGGGTGGTGCTGCGGGCCACTGGTATGCATTTCGCGACCACAGCCTTGCAATTGCTGACCTGCGGTTTGATTTGGATTGTCCCCGCGGCATCGTATCTTGTCCACAAATCCGTCAAGCTCTTGGTCGGCATTTGGTTAGAACACGCATGAAACGCCGTGCAAGTATGGACATATGTGGAGGTCATGAGGTTGTAGCTGCATATTCTTGCAGCCTAGGAGGTTGAAAGATATTATTACCAAGTCTTTTCCTGCTTCAGGCGCACCTTCACGACCTGAAGCCACATTTGCCCAGAGGAGGTGACAATATGAAGGCTTATGAACTGCTGTTCTTTGTTGACCCGTCGCTCGACCCCGAGACTCGTCTCGCTGTTATGAAGCGTATCGATACCACGATCGCTGAGGGCGCTGGCAAGGTCGACTCCGTTGACGAGTGGGGCAAGCGCAAGCTCGCCTACGAGATCAACGACCTCACCGATGGTGACTACACCCTCATCAACTTCCACGCAGATCCTACCCAGATCGCCGAGCTTGATCGCGTCCTGCGCATCACCGACGCTGTGGTCCGCCACATGATCGTCCGTCGCGACGACCAGGAGTAAGACTGTCGTTTTGGACTGGGCTTGTGCCCCAAGAGGAAGTAGTGAGTAATGAGCATCAATCGAGTGAACATCACCGGTAACCTCACGCGTGATCCCGAGCTGCGCGCCACCGCCGGCGGAACCCAGGTTCTGTCCTTTGGCGTCGCCGTGAACGATCGTCGCCGCAACCCGCAGACTGGCGAGTGGGAGGACTATCCCAACTTTGTCGACTGCACTATGTTCGGCACCCGCGCCGAGGCCGTGAGCCGTTTCCTGGCAAAGGGAAACAAGGTCGCGATCGAGGGCAAGCTGCGCTACAGCTCTTGGGAGCGCGACGGCCAGCGCCGGAGCAAGCTTGAGGTCATCGTCGATGAGATCGAGTTTATGAGCTCCCGTGGTGGCCAGGGTGGCTACGATCAGGGCGGTTACGCCCCCGCAGCTCCCGCGCCCGCAGCACGTCCTGCCGCACCGGTGGCCACGCCGCCCGCGGTCGACGTCTACGATGAGGACATCCCGTTCTAAGGGTTGTTCACCTATTTTTGAGTGAGAGGCGGCTTCGGTTCGCCGAAGTTGCCAAATGAAAGGTATTTTGACATGGCTAATGATTTTTCTGCACGTCAGCCGCGTCGTAAGTACTGCCAGTTCTGCAAGGAGAACACTGAGTTCATCGACTATAAGGACACTCAGCTTCTCCGTAAGTACATGACCGACCGTGGCAAGATCAAGCCCCGTCGCGTCACTGGCGCTTGCACGCAGCATCAGCATGACATCGCCAACGCCATCAAGCGCGCCCGCGAGATGGCTCTCCTGCCGTACACCGTCCCCGTGGTTTCCTCTCGTGGTAACCGCGACCGCGGCTAAGAAGGGAGACGCATCATGAAGGTTATTCTTCTCGATGAGATCAAGGGCAAGGGCGGCGAGGGTGACGTCGTAGAGGTCGCTCAGGGTTACGCTGAGAACTTCCTGTTCCCCAAGAAGCTCGCTGTTGCCGCCACCAAGGGCAACCTCAAGCAGCTTGACGAGCGTCGCAACAACATCGCCAAGCGCGAGGCCGTCCGTCTGGCTACCGCCAACGAGACCAAGGCTGCCTTCGAGGGCAAGACGGTCACCGTTGACGTCAAGGTCGGTGACGAGGGCATCCTCTTTGGCTCCGTTACCGCCGCTATGATCGCTGACGCCATCAAGGCTCAGCTCGGTATGGACATCGACCGCAAGCGCGTCGAGCTCGGTAAGCCCATCAAGGTTGCCGGTGCCCACACCGTTGCCATCTCGCTGTACCGCGAGATCAAGGCCGAGGTTGTCGTTCTCGTCGGCGTTACCGCCGAGGAGCTCGCTGCCGAGGCTGAGGTCGAGGAGGCCGCTGAGGTCGCCGAGGCCGAGACCGCCGAGGTCGAGACTGAGGCTGCTGCCGAGTAGCATTTGCTGCAACGCAACAATCTTGTTCTAAGAAGGGCGCTCTGGGAAACCAGGGCGCCCTTTTGTTTTTTTGCGCTGAGTGAGTGTCATGGTGAACGTTGCGTCGAAGTCCTATATACAGGACCGTTCATCCGTTTGGTTCGGTGATGATTGGCGGCGCGCGGCGCGTTTTGGGACCGTGGCTGATACTATGGATGCTCGCAAGCGATATGAATGAGGATGCTCATGGCATATGACGATAGGGAGACCGGGCTGACGGTTGAGGACCGCGGCTCAAAGTTGGGTCTTCCCCAAAACCAAGATGCAGAGGCCAATGTACTGGCCGCTATGCTGCTATCGCCCGAGGTGGTCGAGGAGGCCCAGGTCGAGCTGCAGCCCGATGACTTCTACCGGCCCATTCATAAGACCATCTATACCGCGATGGTCGATATGTACAACAGCCGCATCCCCATCGACTCCATCTCGCTGATCGATTACCTGCGCAGCATCAACAAGCTCGATGCCGTGGGCGGCGAGGCGTACATTTTGGAGCTGATGGGTCAGACCCTGTCGCTCGTCAACTGGCAGCACCACGCCGCCATCGTGCGCCGCGACTCGATGCTGCGTGAGCTGATCGGTGCCACCAACGAGATCAACGCGCTGGCCTACAACGCCCCTACCGACACCAAAGAGGTCGTGGAGCTGGCCGAGAGCAAGCTGCTCAAGGTCACGGCGCGCGAGGTCAAGTCGAGCTACAAGACGTTGACCGAGTTTATGGTCGAGGCCTATAACGAGGCCGAGGAAGTGTGCCAGGCAGGTGGTCAGGCCGCGGGCGTGCCCACGGGCTTTCCGTCGCTCGACCGCATGCTTATGGGCTTCCGCGAGGGCCAGCTCATCATCATCGGCGCCCGCCCTGCCGTGGGTAAGACGTCGTTCGCTCTGAACCTGGCGCTCAACGCCGCCGCTGCGGGCTATACCGTCGGCTTCTTCTCGCTGGAGATGTCGGGCAAGGAAATTGCCCAGCGCCTGATTTGCGCCTATGCCATGATTTCGATCAGTGACTTCCGCATGGGTCGCATTAGTCCCGAGCAGTGGGCCAACATCAACGAGGCCACGCAGACCTTGTCCAAGCTCGATATTCTGATCGACGACACGCCCGGCACCACGGTAACCGAGATCCGCGCTAAGAGCCGCCGTATGCTCCATAACAAGGAGAAGGCCATCATCATCCTGGACTACTTGCAGCTGGTGAGTCCTCCGCCGGGGCGCCGCTCCGAGAGCCGTACCGTCGAGGTCTCGGAGATGTCGCGTGGACTGAAGATCATGGCCAAGGAGCTCAAGATCCCGCTCATCGCGCTGTCACAGCTGTCGCGTCAGGTCGAATCCCGTACCGGCAAGCGCCCACAGCTGTCCGACCTGCGTGAATCGGGCTCCATCGAGCAAGACGCCGACATCGTTATGTTCTTGGACCGCTCCGCCGATGAGGCCGAGGCCTCGCGCGACGATCGTCCCGACGAGGGCGTCACGCGTATCGTCGTGGCCAAGAACCGTTCGGGCCCGATCGGTGACGTCGACCTGATGTTCCTGCCGGCATCCACCAAGTTCTATGAGCTTGATGGGGCGCATACCGAGGAGTAGGACAGGCGCCCGTTGCACGGGTATACTGGGAATGTTTTGTGCTTCTGCGCGCCGGCGTGGTGCGTAGACAGTCCATGAATGTAAGGAGTAAACATGCCGTCAACCGTTTTGGTCGGTGCCCAGTGGGGCGATGAGGGCAAGGGTAAGATTTGCGACCTGGTCGCCGGCGACTTCGATGCCGTCGTGCGCTACTCGGGCGGCAACAACGCCGGCCACACCATCGTCGTCAACGGCAAGAAGTACGGCCTGCACCAGGTGCCCTCCGGCATCATGTATTCCGACCACGTGTCGGTGATCGGTAACGGCTGCGTCGTCAACCCCAAGGTTGTCCTTGAGGAGATCGACATGTTCGAGGCCGACGGCATCACCACCAAGAACCTCAAGATCAGTGGCAACGCGCATGTCATCTTGCCGTACCACATCGATCTGGATGGTGCTTTTGAGCAGAAGCTCGGTAAGAAGAACATCGGCACCACCAAGCGCGGCATCGGCCCGTGCTACCAGGACAAGATGGCCCGCATTGGCCTGCGCATGCAGGATATGCTGGACGAGGCGCTGTTCCGCGACAAGCTGGAGACCGCTCTTGCCCGCGTGAATCCCGAGCTCGAGCTCATCTACAACCTGCCCACCTACACCGTGGACCAGATTTGCGACGAGTATCTGCCCATGGCCGAGCGCCTGCGTCCCTACATCACCGAGACGAGCCTGCTGCTCAACAACATGATTGACGAGGGCAAGGACCTGCTGTTTGAGGGCGCCCAGGCGACGCTGCTCGACATCGACCACGGTACCTATCCGTACGTGACGTCCTCCAACTGCACCGCCGGCGGCGCCATCACCGGCTCCGGCGTTGGTATGAAGAACGTCGACCGCGTGCTGGGCGTCATGAAGGCCTACATCACCCGCGTCGGTTCGGGTCCCATGCCCACCGAGCTTTCCTACGAGTCCGAGGCCGGCCACACGCTGACCGAGGAGGGCTATGAGTACGGCGTGACCACCGGTCGCCGTCGTCGCTGCGGTTGGTTCGACGGCCCCATCGCCAACTACGCCTCGCGTGTCAACGGCCTCACCGATATCGCCCTGACCAAGCTCGACGTGCTTTCGGCCTTCGACACCATCAAGGTGTGCGTTGCCTACGACGTCGACGGCGAGCGCTATACGAGCGTGCCCGAGCATCAGGTGCGCTTTGAGAACGCCAAGCCCATCTACGAGGAGCTCCCGGGCTGGAAGTGCGACATCACCGGTTGCCGCAGCTTTGACGAGCTGCCGCAGGAGGCTCAGGACTACGTGGCATTTATCGAGGATCTGGCACACACCCGCGTGACGTTTATTGGCGTCGGCGCCGGTCGCGAGCAGATCATCAACCGATTCTGGAAGTAATCGGTCTTTACGGTTATTGCGATATACCCCTTTGCAGCCCAGGCGGGCGGCCGAGGGGTATATTTGCTTTGTAATGGGCCCGCAAGGTTGGCGGGCCGTTCATCCATAGAGGAGGCACCCTTGAAGGCGGACACTCAAACCATCGACATCCTGTTGTTGGGCAGCGGCGGCCGTGAGCATGCTTTGGCAGCAAAGCTCGCAGCATCACCGCGCGCCGGCAAGCTCTACATCGCGCCGGGCAACGGCGGCACCGCGAGCTGCGGCGAGAACGTTGTTCTCGACGACTGTGATCCTGCGGCCGTGGCGGCGTTTGCGCAGAGCCACGGATGCGGACTCGTGGTAATTGGCCCCGAGGCTCCGCTCGTGGCGGGCGTGGCCGACGCCGTGCGTGCGGCGGGCATTCCCTGCTTTGGCCCGGGTGCCGAGGGCGCCCAGATGGAGGGCTCCAAGCTGTTCTCCAAGCAGCTCATGGAGCGCGCCGGTATCCCGACGGCCGCCTATGGCTCGTTTACCGATGAGGCTTCGGCGCTTGCCTATGTGCGCGAGCAGGGCGCTCCGCTGGTCGTGAAGGCCGACGGCCTTGCCGCGGGCAAGGGCGTTATCGTGGCGACCGAACTTGAGCAGGCCGAGGAGGCCGTGCGCGAGTGCTTTGGCGGCACCTTTGGCGATGCCGGCAATACCGTGGTCATCGAGGAGATGCTGACCGGTCCCGAGTGCTCGCTGCTGGCCTTTACCGACGGCAAGACCGTGCGCCCCATGGCCACCTCGCAGGACCACAAGCGCGCGCTCGAGGGTGACAAGGGCCCCAACACCGGTGGCATGGGTGTCTACAGCCCGGTGCCCATCGTGACCGACGAGGAGCACGCCACCATGGTGGCGGTCATGGAGCAGACCGTGGCAGAGCTCGCTGCCGAGGGTATCGACTACCGCGGCTGCCTGTACGGCGGCTTTATGCTCACGCCTGCCGGCCCCAAGGTGCTGGAGTTCAATGCCCGCTTTGGCGATCCCGAGACGCAGGTCGTGCTGCCGCGCCTTAAGAACGACCTGGTCGAGGTCATGCTCACCTGCGCCAACTGCGAGCTCGATCAGATTGAGCTCGACTGGCGTGACGAGTGGGCCGTGGCCGTTGTCCTGACGAGCGCGGGCTATCCCGGCAGCTACGAGAAGGGCAAGGTCATCACCGGTATCGCCGATGCCGAGGCCATGGAGAACGTGACCGTGTACCACGCGGGCACTGCCGTGGTGGACGGCCAGCTCGTGACCAATGGTGGCCGCGTGCTTGCCGTGACCGCTCTGGGCGACACGTTCGAGAACGCTCGCAACCTTGCCTACGAGGCCTGCGAGAAGATTGATTTTGAGGGCAAGACTCTGCGTCACGACATCGGCCTGCGCGCGCTGCGCGGCCGTGACGCCTGGGATGCCTAAAGTCCGAGAGGAATGAGACGGATGGACGAGAAGAACGAAGAGCTCGTGGATGCGCAGATCGTCGAGGAGGACAGCCGCATGTATGGGCACGCCGAGGGCGAACCTGGTGGCGAGGTCGCTGACGAGCCGGCGCTGGTGCTGGGCGATGACGACCCGCACGATGCCGAGCTGCACGAGAAGATTCTTTCGGAGGAGTGTGCCTGGAAGGGCAAGATCCTCGACGTCCACCGTCTTGAGGTGGAGCTGCCCAACGGCCACCGCAGCGCCCGCGACATCATTCGCCATCCGGGTGCGGCGGCCGTTGTGGCGCTGACCGAGAGCGGCAAGATTGTGCTGGTGCGTCAGTACCGCACCGCCATCGACCGCGTGACGGTCGAGATTCCCGCCGGCAAGCTCGACCCGGGCGAGGATCCGCTCGATTGCGCCAAGCGTGAGCTGCACGAGGAGACGGGCTTTAGGGCCGGCCGCATTCGCTTTTTGACGTCGATTGTCACGACCTGCGGCTTCTGCGACGAGATCATTCACATCTACTTGGCCACCAAGCTCGAGTTCGATGCGCCCAACCCCGATGATGACGAGTTCGTCAACGTGGACCTCGTGCCGCTGCACGAGCTGATCGACGCCGTGCTCGACGGCAAGATCGAGGATGCCAAGACCGTCGTGGGCGCCTTGGCGTGCGACAGTATCGCTCACCGACTAGGCGGGGCAGAGCTGTAACGAGCGGGGATGATCCCGCAGGTTTGTGTAAGTCAGCGAAAGTGCTCCATTTGAGACAAGGTGGTCTAAAAGAGGAGGGAAGCGTATGGATATACGCGACCGACGATTGAAGGCCAGATTGTCTAAATGGGGCGCTTGCAGCGTCGAGACGAAACGCGGTTTGGTAAAACCGCGTAAGGTGATTATGCTGAAGAGGTTTCTTTCTTACTACAAGCCCCAGATGGGGCTTTTTGTTGCCGATACTGTTTGCGCTCTGGTGCTTGCCGCCATTGACCTTGCGTTTCCTATTATTCTGCGCAATTTGACCGGGGGGCTGTTTACTCAGGGTCAGGCTGCCATTATGCAAGCGCTCGGTATGATCGCGGTGGGTTTGGTGCTGATGTATGTCATCCGTTGCGCCTGCCGCTACTTTGTGAGCTACTGGGGCCACGTGATGGGCGCGCGCATGGAGTCCAAGATGCGCGAGGACCTGTTCGACCAGTATGAGCGCTTTAGCTTTGCGTACTTCGACCGCAACAGCTCGGGCGATATGATGAGCCGCGTGGTCAACGACCTGTTCGATATCTGCGAGGCGGCGCATCACGTGCCCGAGTGGATCATCATCTGCGGCATCGAGATCATCGGCTCGTTTGTGATCCTCTTTACCATCGCCCCGGTGCTGGCGCTTGCCATGGCTGTGGTGACAGCAGCGTTTGCGGTCATCATGTTTTGGCAGAACATGCGTATGCGCGAGGTCTTTAGCGACAACCGCAAAAAGATCAGTGGCATCAATGCGCAGCTGCAGGATTCGCTGGCGGGCATGCGCGTGGTCAAGAGCTTTGCCAATGAGGAGACCGAGCGCGCCAAGTTCCGCGCCTCCAACAATCGCTACCTTTCGTCCAAGGAAAACATGTATCACGCCATGGGCGTCTATACTGCGACGTATGGCCTGCTCTCGGGCGTGCTGTACGTGATCGTGGTGCTGCTGGGTGGTTGGCTCGTTGCCCAGGGTCAGCTGCAGGCGGTCGATATGGCAACCTTCGCGCTCTACATTTCGCTGTTCTGCACGCCGCTCGAGACGCTCGTCAATTCGGCCGAAATGTATCAGAAGGCCATCGCCGGCTTTAAGCGTATGGACGAGGTGCTCTCGACCGCGCCGGATATCCAGGACAAGCCGGGCGCCACGGATCTGCAGGTGACCGCCGGCGCCGTGGATTATCACGACGTGTGCTTTAACTACGAGGACGTTGAGCTGGGCGAGGGTGATGCCGAAGAGCGTCCCGTTATCGACCATATGAATCTGTCCATCAAGCCCGGGCAGACCATCGCTTTGGTTGGCCCTTCGGGCGGTGGCAAGTCCACGACCTGTTCGCTGCTGCCGCGCTTTTATGACGTGGCTGCCGGATCCATTAGCATCGACGGTCAGGACGTGCGCGATGTGACGCAGCAGAGCCTGCGCCGCGCCATCGGCCTGGTGCAGCAGGATGTCTACCTGTTTGACGGAACAATCGGCGAGAACATCGCCTACGGCAAGCCGGGCGCCACGGCAGAAGAGATCGCCGGAGCCGCCCGTCGTGCCAACATCGATGCCTTTATCGAGTCGCTTCCACAGGGTTATGACACGGTCGTGGGCGAGCGCGGCAGCCGTCTTTCGGGCGGACAGAAGCAGCGCGTTGCCATCGCGCGCGTGTTTCTCAAGAACCCCAAGATCCTGATTTTGGACGAGGCGACGAGTGCTTTGGATAACGAGAGCGAGGAGGCGGTGCAGGAGTCACTCGAAGAGCTGGCACGCGGCCGCACCACGATTATCATTGCCCATCGTCTTTCGACCATTAAGCATGCCGATGAGATTGCGACCGTTGAGCATGGTCGCGTTGTGGAGCGTGGCACGCACGAGGAGCTTCTCGCCCGTGGCGGCACCTATGCCCGTTACTATCGAATGCAGTTCGAAGGTGCGCGTGCGCACGAGCTCGACTGATTGATATGACAGGAAGTTTATGGCTGACAAGAACCCTTTGACTCCGGAAGAAGTGACGGAGTTATTCTCCGAAATCGATGCATCCGGCGTCTTGGATCCCACGCTTGCCAAAAAGCGAACCGAGCGCATGCGTGAGAAGGAGGCTGCGGCCAAGCGCGGTGACAAAGCGGCGCTAGCGCAGCTGCGCAGCGAGGACCGCGCGAGCCAGGCAAAACATATCGACCCACTGTCCGAGGACGATCCTTCGGGCTCGCAGGTGAGCCATACCATTACGAAGACTGCCATGGCCGTGGTCATCGGTATTCTGGTGCTGATCGTGGGCATGCAGATCGGCTACGGCGTGATGCGACGCCTGAACACCGCCAACCTGTCCGAGAGCGTTTCGGTGGATACCGTCTCGACCGCGCTCAAGGGTGGACTCGAATGGGGCAACGGCTTTACGCAGTTTCCGCTCGATTTTACCGTCGACGAGGCCGATGAGCGCACGGGCACGGTTGAGGTGACGGTGTTGGACACATCGTCTGCCAATGAGCTCGAGCTGCTGTCCAACGGGCAGATCCAGGCCGCGGCGCTTGCGACCAACGCCCTGCTCAACGACAAGATTGACCGCGTGGTGTATAACGTTCACGCCTATATCGACGAGGATAGCAACATTCAGCACGATTCCTTTTTTGGCATGTTTCCCGCGCGGGGTCATCAGAGCGCCATTTTGACGTTCGTGTGGACCAAGAGCTCATCCAACGCCACGAGTATCGACTGGAAGATGCGCATCGTAAGCATGGACGACACCATTGCCGAGCGCATTCAAAAACAGGTGAACTCGGTTTCGTCGCTGATCGAGGACCCGGTGGTGAGCCAGACCAAGATTGACGAGGAAAAGGCCGAACGTGACCTGGAGCATCGTCTGCATGGCCGCGAGATTTTCCGCGGCGGCAAGCCCGATCGCTCACCGTCCGATCTGCTGGAACAGGACAAGAAAAAGTAAGACGCCATCATCCCGCGTGAGCCACAAGCCCCGCGGGATGATTTTTAATCCCCGTCCCAGAAAAATCATTATGCATAGAAAGTCATAATTATCATTTCGTAAACATTTCGATGAAATTAACGCCATGAGGCATGCTTGCGGTTACAATACCGCGAGGCCTAACTACACACCTTTAAGCCGGTCCTGTGAGACCGGGAAGGAGAATTATGGCGAACAACCATACCGCGGGCGCCGTCGCCCGCACCTTCGCGCCCAGCGAGCTTTGCCAGCGTATGCTGGCCAAAACCAGCAAGGGCACCTGCGGTCCCTGCATCCTGTATCTTGAGGATGGGACCATTTTTTATGGACGTGCATGCGGCGCCGAGGGCACCGCGACCGGCGAAGTCTGCTTCAACACCTCGCTCGAGGGCTACTTTGAGGTCATGACCGACCCGAGTTACGCCGGCCAAATTGTAACCATGACCTATCCGCAGATCGGCAACTACGGTATCGACGAGACCGACGTCCAGTCGGCCTTCCCCGGCGACGCCGTGCGCCCTGCGAGCGCTCCGGCTATGCGCGGCATGATCGTTCGCGACATGTGCGCCACGCCTTCTAACTGGCGCTCGGCCGTCAGCGTGCCGGAGTACCTGCACGCTCACGGCATCGTCGCTATCGAGGGTGTCGACACCCGCGCTCTGGTGCGCCATCTGCGCGACAATGGTTCCAAGATGGGCATTATCTCGACCGAGATCTTCGACGTCGACGAGCTTGCCGAGCGCTTGTCCGCCGCGCCTACGCTGGTCGGCGAGAACCTGGTCAAGACCGTAAGTTGCCCCGCGCCTCACGAGTTTGTGGCCGCCGACCTGCCTGCCACGCATGACTTTGCGCTGGCTCCTGCCGCTCCTGCCCGTCACAAAGTGGTCGCCTACGACTGCGGTGTGAAGCGCGGTATTCTGGAGGGCCTGGTCCGTGCCGGCTGCGACCTCACCGTCGTGCCGTGGGATACGCCCGCCCAGCAGGTGCTCGACATGAATCCCGACGGCGTCTTTTTATCCAACGGCCCCGGCGATCCCGATGCCGTGGTGGAGACCTATGAGCAGGTGCAGCAGCTGATCGGCAAGGTGCCGGTCTTTGGCATTTGCCTTGGTCACCAGATGATCAGCCTGGCCTGCGGCGCCCAAATGGAAAAGCTTAAATTCGGTCACCGTGGCGGTAACCAGCCGGTTATGAATCTGGTGAGCCGTCGCGTGGAGATCACCGCGCAAAACCACGGCTTTGGCCTGCTGTTCCCCAGTCTGGGCAAACTGATTCCGGAGCTTTCCGGCGGCGAAACCGAGCATGCGGCCGATGGCGACCTGCGCGCCTGGGTGCGTCGCGGCATCGCGCCGGTCGTGATGAACGAGCGCTTTGGTCGCATTCGCCTGACACATGTGAACCTCAACGACGGCACCGCCGAGGGCATCCAGCTGCTCGACGCCCCGTGTTTCTCGGTCCAGTACCACCCCGAGGCTTCGCCTGGCCCCACCGATGCCCACTATCTCTTTACCGCCTTTACGCGACTCATGGACGGCGAGGAGAACTACCTGGACATCGACACCGCGAAGGACCGCCTCGCCGGCTGGAATTTCGCCGAGTCCGAGAACGCTGCGACCGAGGAGAACTAACATGCCTAAACGTACTGACATCAAGCGCATCCTCGTTATTGGTTCGGGCCCCATCGTTATTGGCCAGGCCTGTGAGTTCGACTACTCCGGCGCACAGGCCTGCAAGGTGCTCAAGGAGGATGGCTTTGAGGTCATCCTGGTCAACTCCAACCCGGCGACCATCATGACCGACCCGGGCCTTGCGGACCGCACCTATGTCGAGCCCATCACCGCCGAGTTTATCGAGCGCGTGATCAAGAAGGAGCATCCGGACGCGCTGCTGCCCACGCTGGGCGGCCAGACCGGCCTGAACGCCGCCGTTGAGCTGGCAAAGGATGGCACGCTCGATAAATACGGCGTCGAGATGATTGGCTGCGACCTTGCTGCTATTGAGCGCGGCGAAGACCGTAAGCTCTTTAACGAGGCCATGGCCGAGATCGGCCTGGAGGTCGCGCGCTCGGGCTATGCCTATAGCGTGGAAGATGCCGAGGCCATCGCCGAGCGCGTGGGCTACCCCTGCGTGCTGCGCCCGAGCTTTACCCTCGGCGGCGCCGGCGGCGGCATCGCGCACACCCACGAGGAGCTCGTCTCCATCGTGAGCCAGGGCCTCGAGCTTTCGCCTGCCCACGAGGTGCTGGTCGAGGAGTCCATCGAGGGCTGGAAAGAGTACGAGATGGAGGTCATGCGCGACCACGCCGGCAACGGCATCATCGTGTGCTCCATCGAGAATCTCGACCCCATGGGCGTGCACACCGGCGACTCCATCACCGTGGCGCCAGCGCAGACGCTCTCCGACCTTGAGTACCAGCGCATGCGTGTGGCATCGCTCGCCATTCTGGAGAAGATTGGCGTCGAGACCGGCGGATCCAACGTGCAGTTTGCCGTGAACCCCCAGACCGGCCGCCTGATCGTCATCGAGATGAACCCGCGCGTGAGCCGTTCGTCCGCACTGGCCTCCAAGGCCACGGGCTTCCCCATCGCCAAGGCCGCCGCTCGCTTGGCCGTGGGCTACACGCTCGACGAGATCGTCAACGATATCACCAAGGCAACGCCCGCCTGCTTTGAGCCCACAATCGACTACTGCGTGGTCAAGGTGCCGCGCTTTGCCTTCGAGAAGTTTAAGGGTACGGACCCCACGCTCACCACGCGTATGAAGGCCGTGGGCGAGATTATGGCGATCGGTCGCACCTTTGAGGAGGCCTTCGGCAAGGCCATGCGCTCACTGGAGGACGGGCATCAGGGCATTTGTGCCGGTGGCAAGGAGGGTGCCGACGAGCTGAGCGACGATGAGCTCGCTCAGGCCGTGGCAACCCCGACCGAGCACCGCATCTTCTTTGTGGTCGAGGCCCTGCGCCGTGGCTGGGACATCGCTCGCATCCATGCCATCTGCGGTATCGATCCGTGGTACCTCAACCGTATCAACGACATGGTGCAGGTCCAGGAGAGCATCCGCGGCCTGCGTGTGGAGGATATCGACGCCGACGCGATGCGCCTGCTCAAGCAGTACGGCACGAGCGACGCCGAGATCGCCGCGCTGACCGGCTCGGACGAGCGCTTTGTGCGCGCCTATCGTAAGGGTCTGGGCGTGGTTCCCAGCATGAAGACGGTCGATACCTGCGCGGCCGAGTTCTCGAGCGCCACGGAGTACCACTACAAGACGTACGAGCACATCTACCGCACGAGCCCGGATGCCAAGAAGTGCGTGGCTCCCGACGAGACCACGCCGGCGGACAAGCCCAAGGCGATGATCCTGGGCGCCGGCCCCAACCGCATTGGCCAGGGTATCGAGTTCGATTACTGCTGCGTGCACGCGAGCTACGCGCTGGCGGCCCGCGGCTTCGAGACCATCATGGTCAACTGCAATCCCGAGACCGTCTCGACCGACTATGACACGTCCGACCGTCTGTACTTTGAGCCGCTCACCTACGAGGATGTCATGGATGTCATCGATGTCGAGCGACCCGACGGCGTCGTGGTGACGCTCGGCGGCCAGACTCCGCTTAAGCTGGCGCGCATGCTCGAGGAGAGCGGCGTGAACATTATGGGTACCAAGCCCGATGCCATCGACTTTGCCGAGGACCGCGAGCGCTTCGCCGCCCTGCTCGACAAACTGGGCATTATGTACCCGCCGGCGGGTCAGGCCACCTCGTTTGAGGAGGCCGAGGCCGTGGCCGCGCACATCGGCTACCCGCTGCTGGTGCGTCCGAGCTACGTGCTGGGCGGCCGCGGCATGATGATCGCCTACGATGCTGAGCATCTGCGCGATTACATGGCAGAGGCTGCGCGCATCAGCCCCGACTACCCGGTGTATCTGGACCGCTTCCTGGAGGGCGCAATCGAGTCCGATGTCGACGCCCTGTGCGATGGCGAAGAGGTATACATCGGCGGCATCCTGGAACATATCGAGGAAGCCGGTATTCACTCCGGCGACTCCGCGACCTGCATCCCGCCGTTCAGCTTTAGCGAGAGCCTGCAGGCGAAGCTCCGCGAGACCACGCGCCGCATCGCGATGGCGCTGGGAGTCCGCGGTCTGGTCAACGTGCAATATGCCATCAAGGGCGAGACCGTCTACGTGATCGAGGCCAACCCGCGCGCCAGCCGTACCGTGCCGTTTATCTCCAAGGCCACCGGTGTGCCGCTGGCCAAGTGCGCGGCGCGCATCATGGCAGGCGATTCCATCGCGAGCTTGGGCCTGCCGAGCGACGAACGTCAGCTGGACTGGTTCTGCATGAAGGAAGCCGTCATGCCCTGGGGTCGTTTCCCGGGCGCCGACGTCATCCTGGGGCCCGAGATGAAGTCGACGGGCGAGGTCATGGGTATCGCCAAGAGCTATCCCGAGGCATACGCCAAGACGCAGCTGGCGATCGACTACAAGCTGCCCGACCCGAGCGCCGGCAAGGTATTCATCAGCGTGTGCGACCGCGACAAACGCCACATCCTTTCGGTCGCGCGTATCCTGCGTTACCTGGGCTTTGACATCTGCTCCACCGAGGGTACGGCGCGCGTGCTGCGCGGCGGCAACGTGACGTGCGAGATTGTGGAGAAGATTAGCGGCCCGCACGACGGCGAGCGCCCCAACATCGGCGACCTCATCGCTGATGGCAAGATCGCGGTGATCATCAACACGCCGTACGGTCCGGGCTCGCGCGGCGATGGCTACCTGCTACGCACCGAGGCCGTGCGCCGCGGCGTGACCTGCGTGACCGCGATGTCCGCGGCCAACACGTACGTGAGCGCCATCGAGGCGGTGCGCGAGGACCAGCAGGGTCACGGCAGCGCCAACGACATGGGCATGGACGTCATCGCCCTGCAGGACCTGCCGCAGTACACGGTGTAGACTGACCTGTCCGGCCGGGGCGGGGGAGCCGAGTTTCCCCCTTCGCTCCGGCTGCAAGCAGAGTCGCTCAGTGGGAAACTCGATCCCCCGCCCCGGCCTGCGGTGACTTGGCTGCACCGTGTGCTGCCGAAGGGGCTTTGCGCGATGACTTAGGCTAAAGAGGATGCGGATGTCGAGTGAGGATTTTGTTCCTTGGGGAGCTTGGATTTGGGCTCTACGTGGGACGGAATCCTCGCTCGTTTTGTTGATGGGACATTTTCCTCGCTCGGTTGCCCACGGACCGTGCGCCCCGGCTATTGCATCTTCGTGGTGAAGGTCGTCTTGCCGGCGGCGATGTGCACGTGGAGTTGGGTTCGACTGTCGCAGCTGATGAGGACGCCGACTTCGAACGGGGCTCCCGGATGCCGAGCAAGGCGGAAACCTGTCACCCCGGGCTTCCGCACAGAGTCGATTAGGGGGAGGGGCAACTTCGCCCGCGTCGTGCTTGCGATAGCTTGACAGGAATTATTACGCAAAATCTAAGATGTTTCAAAGACGCGAAGTAGATGATATATTTTACTTCGCGTTTCCTAATGGTTTTGAATTTTGCGAAGTAGGTTGCCATGAAACTTATAGATCGCCCGTTCTACATGAGCAAGCTTTCCAAGGTGGCAGGTACGCCTGATATCAAGGTGATCACCGGAATCAGGCGATGCGGAAAATCGAAATTGCTTGAGGCGTTTGCCAGCCAACTTCGTTCAAACGACCCCTCGGCCAACGTCATACACGTCAACTTCAATCTACTTGAGTTCGAGCCGTTGGCGGAATACCATGCTCTGCATACATATGTGGAAAAGCACTATATCGAGGGTTGCCGGAATATCGTCATGATCGACGAGGTCCAGATGTGTGAAGGGTTCGAGCGGGCTATCAACAGTCTTCATGCGTCAGAGAAATATGACATTTACATCACGGGGTCAAATGCCTTTCTTCTCTCAAGCGACCTCTCGACGTTGTTCACGGGAAGAACGGTGGAGATCGAGGTCTTTCCGTTTTCACTTGCGGAGTTCTCGGCGTATCACGAGATCGCTTCTCCAGCCGAGGCCCTTGCTCGCTATGTCCGCGAGGGAGGAATGCCGGGTTCCTATATCTACCAGGACGAAAGGATGCGTTTCTCATACATCTCGGATGTGCTTGAAACTCTTATCCTGCGCGACATCAGACAAAAATATCGTATACGTAATGCGGAGCAGCTTAAACGTTCCTGCGAGTTCCTGATGGATAACGTCGGAAACATCTCTTCTCTCAAGGGGATGGCGGCCGAGCTGTCACGAGCGAACCTTAAGATAAGCGACAAGACGCTGGCTGTGTATATCGACTACCTGTGTAATGCGTTTGCGTTCTACCGGTTTCGTCGCTTTGACGTCTCAGGAAAGAAATACCTGTCGACGGGAGATAAATACTACCTGGCCGACCATTCGTTTCGCTACGCCGCGCTTGGCACGAAAAAGCTCGATTTTGGCCATGTTTACGAGAATATGGTGGCAATCGAGCTTATGCGCCGCGGATGGGAGGTCTATGTGGGCGTTCTCTACCAAAAGGAAGTAGACTTTGTCGCCATCAGGCGTGACCGCCGTGTCTATATCCAGGTGAGTGACGACATTTCCCAAGAAGCGACGCTTAAGCGTGAGCTTGATCCGCTGCGACGGATTCGAGACGCCTATCCCAAGTGCGTCATCGCCCGAACAGGGCACGAAACGACTGATTGGGATGGCATCAAGGTCGTCGACCTGGCACGATGGCTTATGGGTGAATCAGGCGAGCTGGCCGTCTAGCACGCGATGACGCGGGCTGAAACGAACGAGCGAAGATTTCTAAACCCAGTAACGAAACAGCTCACCACCCTCCGTTAACCTTTCATCAAAACCAAATCAGCCAACGTACGTCATGGCAATCCCCGGTAGGTCGAAGGTGCTCTGCGGCGGCCCGGTGTTTTCATCTGAACGACTTTGCGCAGCAACCGGAGTGAAGATGAAAACACCGGGCCGCCGCAGAGCACCCACAGACCGCAGGGACGGGAGCAGCTATACTACTCTCAGTAGTTAAGGGTCGCGGATTCGCCGCGTCGCCGCTCTCAACAGGAGGTCTTTGTTTATGGCAGATCAGAAGCCGGTTGTCGGGATCATCATGGGTTCCAAGTCCGATCTGGGCGTTATGGAAGGTTGCACCGCCGAGCTCGAGGCGCTTGGTGTGCCCTATGAGCTCGTCATTGCGAGCGCGCACCGCACGCCGGCGAAGGTCCACGAGTGGGCTTCGACTGCCGCCGATCGCGGTATCAAAGTGATTATCGCCGCCGCCGGCAAGGCCGCCCACCTGGGTGGTGTCGTGGCTGCCTTTACGCCGCTGCCGGTTATCGGCGTGCCTATGAAGACGAGTGACCTGGGCGGTATGGATTCGCTGCTGTCGATGGTGCAGATGCCTTCGGGCGTGCCCGTGGCCTGCGTTGCCATCAACGGTGCCAAGAACGCCGCTATCTATGCCACGCAGATTCTGGGTGCTTGCGACCCCGAGTACCGCAAGGTTATCGAGAAGATGAAGCAGGAGATGGCTGACGCCTAGGCGTTCCGCCGTTTCACCGCAGTATAAGGAGAGCCATGTCCGATTATCAGGGAAAACGATTCAAGGCTTCTCAGATTCCCGATCCGTCGAAGCCAGGTGCTGCCCGTGCGGCACAGCAGGGTCGGACATCCTCTCCTCAGCAGCCGCGCGCGCCGCGCCCCGTGACACCGGCGACGCATCGTCGACAGGACGCGCCGGCCGCATATCGTCCTTCGTCTTATAGCTCCGCTAAGAAGCCGCCCCGGTCTTCATCGCATGCCGTGCCGTCGGATTGCACCGAGCCGCCGCGCAAAAAGCGCCGCTCCATTATTCCCATTCTGCTCATCATCATCGGTATCGGTCTGATTGTCGCCGCCGCCGCTATTTTTATTAATGCCCAGATTGGCTATAAGCAGGCGAGCGATTCGTATCAGAAAATCGAGAAGCAATATGTAAGCGATAAGGATGCCAGCGGCGTGCCGATTATCGACTTTGATGCGCTTGCTCAGACGAACCCCGAGATTGTGGGTTGGATTTACGTGCCGGGAACCAACATCAACTATCCCGTGGTGCAGACCAACAACAACTCCAAATACCTCAACACGTTGTTTGATGGCACGTCCAACGCGTCCGGCGCCATTTTCCTGGATAGCGATGACACCGCACCGGGAATGGTCGACCAGCAGACCACGATCTACGGCCACCATATGAACGATGGGTCGATGTTCAACGTGATTTCGGACACCACTGATCAGGCGACGTTCGATAGTATCGAGTTTGTGTATTACATCACACGGGATGCTACGTATAAGCTGCGACCACTGGCGACCAAAGTTGTCGAGGACACGTATGCCAAGGCGCGCACGCCCAATTTTGAGGGCGATGACGGACTCAAGAACTACCTGTCCGAGATGCTCGACGGCGCTTCTGCCGTGGCGAGTGATGCTACCGATCGTGCCGCTTCGGCAACTAAGGTTGTAACGCTCGTGACCTGCCGTTCGCTGTCGCTGAGCAACACGCGCGCCGTCATGGTGCTCACGCCGGTCGAGGAATAAGTTGTTCGAGAGTAGCTAAAAAGGCCCCGTCCCAAATTGGCTACTCGACGACGGTAAGGGAGAAACGATGCTTGAGAGTGGCAAATTGATGCCTTCGATTGATGCTTGGCTGCGCGAGGCCAAGGCCGATGCTTCGGCGGCAGGCTGTGGGATGTATCTGACGCATAACGGTGTGGTGCGCGCGACGCCCAAGGCCGAGGTGCGCGGAGTCGAGACCGATGGCGTGGCACCAGGCCACAGGGTGGGCGGCATGGTCTTTGACTACGATGCCGAAAAGGTACGGTCTGCTATCGAGGCCACGCGCGCGATGCCGGGTATCGGCTATGTGCGCGTGTGGCTGGCAAGCGGCGAGCTTGCCGTAGGTGACGACATCATGCTCGTGCTTATCGGCGGGGACATTCGCCCGCACGTGGTCGATGCGCTGCAGACGCTCGTTGGCACCATCAAGAACGAATGCGTGAGTGAGGTCGAGCGCGAGGCATAGAGGCTTGCGTCGATAGAAGGATCGTTTATAAAAATGCCCGCCGGTACGTGTGATACCGGCGGGCATTTTGCGTTTTGGGCGCGGTGAGCGCTACACGCGCGTCGCATCCTTGGGACTCATGGTCATGCTCTGGAAGCGGTTTTCCATGTATTCGTTATCGAAGTGCTCTCCGTAGAACTGTGCGACGGGAATGTCCGGCTCCGTGCCGTTAACGCGCTGGTACCAGTAGTCGAGCGACTGCAGCGTCATGACGCCGTCGATCAGCATGATAACGGTAAAGATGACGGTGGCCGAGTAGCGGCTCTTCCAGGGGATCTTGTTGATAAGCTTGAGCAGCCTCGGCAGCAGCAGCTTGATCCAGATGAGGCCGCCCAGGCCCCACAGGCAGGCGAAGCCCGTGCAGGTGCGTCCGCCCGTGAGGACCACGAGCGGATCGGGTAAACCGAACAGCGTTATGTGCGAGTAGCTCCACGAGACCACGCCAAACGCGGTCTGCATAAACCAGCCCACGAACACCTCAAAACTGGCGCCGAGCAGGGCGCTCACCAGGAAAATGATGATGGGGTTCTTTTTGTAGAAGCGATTAAGCACCATGGTCATGAGCACGGCGCCAAATCCGTAGATGGGGCTGAAGGGGCCAAACAGCATGCCGGCGCGGTTCTGGTAGACGCCCGGGTCGTCGACCGTCATGTGCCAGATGTCCTCGGCGATCAGGCCGAGCACGCAGCAGACAAAGAATACCCAGAACAGGTTGAAGTAGTTGAGCTTGATGTAGCCCTCGCCGGTTTCATCGCGGCCGAGCATGCCCTCGGCGGCGGCGTCGCGGTCGAGCATCTCCTGCAGGCGGCGCTGCAGTTCGCGCTCCTGACGAAGCGTGGGGTCGACGGTTGCCGAAAGTGCAACGAGGATGCCGAGCTGGATCGCGGGACGCAGCAGGAAGGGCCCGATGCCCTGGAGCATCACGTCGACCAAAAGCTCGACGACGGTGAATGCAATAAGGATGTAGGACAGGCGGGCGGCGTTGCGGCGCTGGTTCTTGATAAGGTCCAGGCCAAAGATGATTAGGATGACGGCACTTGCCGCAGAGAGCATGATGCCGGCGACGATAAGGCCGACTGCGACGAGCGTGTTGTCGCCGAGCTTTTCGGTGGCGTTGCCGTTAACAAGTGCCGTGATGACCTGCCACATAAAGGCAGCGACCGACGGGAGCGTGCCCACGCCGGAAAGGATGCACAGGACGGCGTACACCTTAATGATGAGGGGGATCTTCTTGACCTCCGTGGCGCTGGGGACGCTGGGGTCGAGTTCGTTTCGATCCATACAGAACCTTTCTCGCTTTGTTGTAGGTTATAAGGATACGCCGCCGACCTGCCAAAAGACAGGACGAACGTCCCAATTGCAACTTTGTAATCCCCAACGGTGGACGCGGCGGCCATCTGGGGGGCGGGCGCTTGCACTGGACAGACCGATAAAATGTTTGGTAACAAAACTGATTATTAGCTCGGTGGGCTTTTAAAAAGCGCTGCTCATGCGCTGGGGAGCACGTCGTGCCGTGCGTATAATAAGGCGGGTAACGCCAAAAATACGAGGCTCTGAGGGGATGCCATGTCTCAAGAAACCATCCGCGCGGCCGAGCGTGCCGCGGGACAGGTGAACACCATGTCGACGTATGATCCGGACTCCGACCAGCTGCATGAGGAATGTGGCATTTTCGGCGTATGGGCGCCCGATCGCGACGTGGCTCGACTGACGTACTTTGGCCTGCGTGCGCTGCAGCACCGTGGCCAGGAATCGGCGGGAATCGCCGTGGGTGACGGCGGCACGGTTATGGTCCGCAAGGATTTGGGCCTGCTCGATCGCGTGTTCTCCAATGCCGACCTGTCGACGCTCTCCGGCCAGCTGGCCGTGGGCCACGTGCGCTATGGCACCGCCGGTGCCAAGAGCTGGGAAGCCTCTCAGCCGCATCTTTCTACCATCAATAGCGTCATCATCGCGCTTGCGCACAACGGCACCCTCGTCAACACCGACGAGCTGCGCCGCCAGCTGATCGAGCTCGGCGTGCCGTTCCTCTCCAACTCGGATTCCGAGGTCGCGACCAAGCTTATCGGCTACTTTACCCAGCGCACGGGCCATCTGCGCGAGGGCATTCGCAAGACCATGGAACTCGTGCGCGGCGGCTACGCCATGACGCTCATCAACGAGCAGGCGCTCTACGCCTTCCGTGACCCGCACGGCATTCGCCCGCTCGTGTTGGGCAAGCTCGTAGACGAGGGCCTGGACCAGGCCGATGCCGCATCCGTTTCGCAGCTGCCGTCGCAGGACGACGCGGCGACGGTCGACGCTGCCACCCATGTCACCCGCGCCGGCGGTTGGGTTGTTGCCTCCGAGACCTGCGCGCTCGACATCGTGGGCGCCGAGTACGTCCGCGACGTCCGTCCCGGCGAGATTTTGCGCATCAGCGCCGAGGGCCTCGTGTCCGAGCAGGGCGTGCCTGCTGCCGAAGAGCCCGCCAACTGCATCTTTGAGCAGGTTTACTTTGCTCGCCCCGACTCCATCATGAACGGCAAGAGCGTCTATGCCTGTCGCTACGACATGGGTCGCCAGCTGGCACATGAGGAGCCCGTTGAGGCCGATCTGGTTATCGGCGTGCCCGACTCTGGCCTGCCGCCCGCGGAGGGCTATTCGCACGAGAGCGGCATTCCCTTTGGCGAGGGCCTTATCAAGAACCGTTACGTGGGCCGTACGTTTATCGAGCCCACGCAGGAGTTGCGCGCCATGGGCGTGCGCATGAAGCTCAATCCGCTGCGCGACAACATCGAGGGCAAGCGCCTGGTCGTCATCGACGACTCTATCGTGCGCGGCACCACCATGGTGCAGCTCGTCAAGATGCTGCGTAATGCCGGTGCCAAGGAGATCCACATTCGCATCAACTCGCCCGAGGTCATCTGGCCGTGCTTCTACGGCATCGATACCGACGTGCAGTCGCAGCTTATCAGCGCCAATAAGACGGTCGAAGAGATTTGCGAGTACATCGGCGCCGATTCGCTGGCCTTCCTTTCGGTCGAGGGCCTGCTGAAGGTCATGCCCAAGGGCGGCTACTGCGATGCGTGCTTTACCGGCCGCTATCCCGTGGCGATTCCCGAGAGCTTTGGTCGCGACAAGTTTATGGAGGGCTTTAAGCCTCGCAACCTGGACAAGCCGCTGCACTTTGACGACGACGCCGTGGTCGAGAAATACGTCGATCGCAGCTGGGAAGAGGAGCACGGCGAGGCCTAAAACCTGCCAAAAAGGGACAGGTTTATTTTGGCAGGTTTTACCTGCTGTTTTGTTGATTGAGCGATGCGTGTTGTTATGGCATGCACCGAATCGAGGGCAACTATGAGCACCGTTTGGCGCCCGGGCGGCGGACGGTAGTGGGAGAGGAAGGCTCAGATGAGCGACAGCAAGCATGTGACGTATGAGGACGCCGGCGTCGATACCGCCGAGGGCGGCCGCGCCGTCGACGCGATCAAGCAGATGGTCAAGGACACTAACCGCCCCGAGGTTATCGGCGGCATTGGCGGCTTTGGTGGCCTGTTCTCGGCCGCCGCGCTTAAGGATATGGAAGACCCGATCCTGATCAGCGGTACGGACGGCGTGGGCACCAAGCTCGTGCTCGCCCAGATCATGGACCGTCACGAGACGGTGGGCCAGGACCTGGTCGCCATGTGCGTCAACGACATTCTGGCTTCGGGCGCCGAGCCGCTGTTCTTCCTGGATTACGTCGCCATCGGCCATATCGAGGCCGAGCACATGGCAAAGATCATCAAGGGCGTGGCCGACGGCTGCAAGCTCGCGGGCTGCGCGCTCGTGGGCGGCGAGATGGCCGAGCACCCGGGCGTCATGGCTCCTGCCGATTACGACCTCGCCGGCTTTACCGTGGGCGTCGTCGATCGCCCCAAGATGCTCGATCCCGCGAACGTCCGCCCCGGCGACGTAATCTTGGGCCTGCCTTCCACCGGCGTGCACTCTAACGGCTACTCGCTCGTGCGTAAGGTCATCGGTGTCGACGGCATCAAGCCGGGCACACCCGAGGCCGCCGCTAAGGCCGAGGAGCTGAGCCGTCCGCTCGAGGAGCTCGGTGGCGTATCGCTCGCCGATGCCCTGCTGGCTCCCACACGCATTTATGTGAAGCCGATTCTGGAGCTGCTCCGCGGCGGCGCCAACGTTCACGCCATTGCCCACATCACCGGCGGCGGCATCACCGAGAACCTCAACCGCGCGCTCGCCGACGACGTCGACGCCGTGGTCACCCGCAACGGTGCCGAGATGGGCTGGGACGTTCCGCCTGTCATCACCTACGTGTCGCGCCAGGCCGAGCTTGCGCCCAACGAGGCGTGCAAGACCTTCAACATGGGCGTTGGCCTGTGCCTGATCGTCGCTCCCGAGGACGAGGCCGCCGTGACCGAGGCTCTGGTCGCGCTGGGCGAGAAGCCGTTCCGCGTGGGCGAGTGCGTCGAGGGCTCCGGTAAGGTCGTGTACTCCGATGAGCGCTAACGAGCAGACGACTGCTGCCGAGGGCCTGACCTGGGATCCCTACACCCGTCCGACCGGCACCGATACGGCCGAGCCGCTCAAGATTGGCGTGCTCATCAGCGGTTCGGGCACCAACCTGCAGGCGCTCATCGACCTGATCGCCGCCGGCAAGCTCAACGCCTCGATTGAGCTCGTGGTGTCGAGCCGTCCTTCGGCCAAGGGTCTGCAGCGTGCCGAACGTGCGGGTATCCAGACGCTCACGCTGTCCAAGGATGTGTACGCCGATCCCATCGCCGCCGACGAGATCATCGCGCACGAGCTGCTCGAGCGCGGCTGCGAGTATGTGGTCATGGCCGGCTACATGCGCATGGTGCACACGCCGCTGCTGGCCGCGTTCCCCAACCGCGTGGTCAATCTGCATCCAGCGCTGCTGCCGAGCTTTACTGGCGCCCATGCGATTGACGACGCGTTTGCTCGCGGCGTCAAGGTGACCGGCGTGACCGTGCACTTTGCCAACGAGATCTACGACAACGGCCCCATCATCGCCCAGCGTGCGCTGGCTGTCGAGGAGGGCTGGGATGTCGATACGCTCGAGGAGCACATCCACGCGATCGAGCATGTGCTGTATCCCGAGGTCGTGCAGATGCTCGCCGACGGTCGCGTCCACGTGCTGGACAGCGGCAAGGTCGCAATTGATGCGGCGCGTTAGTCGTGTGTAAAAGAGTCGCTGAGTTTTCTTTGTGACATAAGCAATCGAAATAGCCGCTTGGGGCATATGGAACCACATGTGCCCCAAGCGGCTTTTACCATCTCTTCGATTTCTGGCTCCTGATAACGTGACAGGTGGGACCGAAAAATGGGGGTGGTTGGCTGCGCGCATGATATGGATATCAGCGGCGATTTCTCCATCTCGGTAAATAAAGATGGTTTCAAGTTCAGTATCGGTTCGGACTTCGAGGGAGCAACCCTGTTCAACGATTTTCTTACACTGACACCCATATCATGAGCAAGGATAGCTAGCCGGTATAGAGTCGCTTGAGCGGGTATGCGTCTGTTCAAGTGACCCATCGATTTGTTTAAGAAATAGTTAAACTACGAAACAAACAGCACGTGAGTAACTCACGACTCAGTGAGACTAAAGGGAATCGGAGAAGAAGGCTCATGTTTTGCCCCAAATGTGGTAGCAAAATCAGCGACGATGCGCGGTTCTGTACCGAATGCGGTCTGCCCTTGGGCGGGCTCTCGGGCAAGACTGCGGCCGAGGAGGGGCCCAAGGCCGAGCCGTCGGAGCGAGAATCATCGTCCGCTGAAGTCATATTGGAACCCACAGATACCAAAACGGACTCTGCGATAGGATCCGCGAATGCCGAGTCCACAGCGGAACCGAGCCCCGAGCCGGTCTCGAAGACCGCGAGTAGCGGTCACTCCCAGATGTACAACTTCTTTATGCGACGCTGTCAGGTCGGTAACCGCCTGGTGCCGCAGTTTGCTATCATGATCGCCGCTTTCATCGCCGCGGCAGGCATCGCTTACGCTGCTTTCATGCTCTACAAGAACGTCATCGAGCCCAATCTCCAGCAGCAATCCGTGCAACAGGAGCAAGCGACCGAAAGGCCCAAGAAGGACGAGAGAGCGGCCGAAGAAGTTGTCTATACGCTGGAGGAAAAGTCATTGACGGTGTCTGCTCCGGTCGACCCTATGCTCAACCAGGGCGAGCGGGCTAACATGGAATGGTCTTATCCGCAACTTAAGAGCTCTGCCCAAGACGACGTCGCAGACAAAATTAACAAGGCGATTCTCGAGCCCCTTCAAATTGATGCGGAGCGAACGAATCGGGCATCAGATAATGAGCAATCAGGTGCAGAGTTATATCCCGATGGCGAATTTCCCTGCATATCGAGAAAAGTGACGGTTACGTACATGGATGAGAACTATTTCTGTATCCGTGACGAGCGCTATTCGACGGGATGGGGTCCGCATGGCGACACGGTTGTGACTGGTGTTATTTTTGATTTGCATACGGGTGACACTGTTAGTCCTCAGGACATGTTCGGCATTGATACCGAGGATCTTGCCAGTTCTATGAGTTCGGCAGTTTGGCCGTATCTTACGGAAATGGGCAAAAAGTATCCGTCTGACTACAACTCTATGCTCATGCGGAGCAATTCTTCAGACTATTCAATCAAGGGTTCAACATGCTTGTATGTGACATCCAAGGGACTGGTGTATCGCACCGAAGACTATGAGCTCGGTACTTTTGCGGACGGCAATTGCGAGATTTTGGTTGCGTCCTGGGATGATGAGTCTCAAGTGGGGTCCGAAGTAACCCCTGATGAGGTCAAGGACGGTACAACGGCGAAAGTCGATAAGGAGGACTAACATGTTCTGTCCCAACTGTGGATTTGAGCTTGATGGCGATTTGCGATACTGCACCGAGTGTGGCTATGCACTCGAAGATGCGAAGGCGGTGCTGAACTCTGCCAGCAACGAAGTGGCAGAAGAGCCTTCCGTTATCAATGAAGCTGCGGAAGAGATTTTAGCTAGTGGCGAAACGGAGAAGGAGTCTTCCGCCGGTGCCGAGGTGGGGGAGGAAAAGTCGCCCGTGGAGAGCGAGCCCGTAGCGGACGAAGAAGACGACCAGCCCAAAGACGACGTGTCGTCCGGTGCAACGCCTTCGATTCCTGCCGTGCGCGCCGACCGGCCAAAACCGAGCAATCCGGTCGCCAAGCCCGTCGCGGCGCCAGCCCCTGTTTCTGCGGTGAATGCATCCGCACGGAAAAAGGAGCCCAAGGCGCTCTATATCGTTGGTATCGTCGTTGGTGTGGCAGTCATTGCCATCTTTAGCTATCTGCTGTTCTTTTGCAAGTCCGGCGACGTTGCCCATTACGGCCAGGACAAAGCCATCGTGGTGGTCCAAGAATCCAAGATCACCCCGACCGACGCAAAGGGCGAGAAGCTCAAGAAGTACTCGGTGACCCTGAACGGCGACAACGGCTACAGCACCAACGCTGAGGTTAAGGGTGACGAGGGCTTCACGGTAAGCCAGTTTCCCGATGTTAAACCGGGAAAATATACTCTTACCGTTAAGGACTCTAATTCCAAAGTCGAGTGGGCTATCCCCGTCGAAGTCGTTGATAACTCTAAATCCACTGATGCCGTAAAAGAGGTTTCCCTCGAGGTGCCTAAGGTCAACGAGGCCGATACAAAGACAGACGAAGGCGACAAGAAGGATGGAGGCGCCGCGGCGGACAATACCGCTGCGTATGCCGCTTACAAGCAAAAGTGCCAGGAATACCTAGCGTGCTATGGAGAGCCACAAATTGTTGAGGTGACTGATTCTGTCTATGCGATGCGAGGGCTTTGCCTTGTCGACCTCGTTGATTTTGATCAGGATGGCCAGCCTGAGTTCTTGACCGTTGTGAACGGTATGAGCGATGACGAATTAAAGAGTGCTTGGAATGGAGATATAGAGGGACTTCAGAAGTCCTACACCGTAGAGGTTTGGTCGGCAGCTGATGGTGGTGTCAAGAGACTTTACAGTCAAAATTGGCTTGATAACAGCAACGGAGGAACGATGTTTCTTCCGCTGATTAAAGCGGATGGCGGCAGCATCCTCGTAAGCCAAAGAACATATGAGATGAGCAATGCGATTACGGCACTGCTCGCTGGCAGACAGGCTTTGGCCGGGGACAATACTTCGGTATATGGCAAGAAAGGCGATGTTTTTTCGCTTGTAAGCAACTACGAGTCCTGGGGAGTTGAGCCGAGCGAGGGCAATGGCTACGAAGAATATTATGCGTCGGAGGGCAAGGAAATTTCCGAGACGGACTATAATGCTCTATATCAGCAATTTGGCTATGGGCACAATTACCGGACATACTACTTCCTTGATTTCTCAACCTCAGGTTACGGTTCTATTTCAGGGGAATCCCACGTCGATCCCAATCAAGTTGCGGAAGTCACCAAAGATACGCTCAAAAAGGTGGGAATCGAATAAAAACTGAAAGGGGCTTGGAAAACTGTTTCCAAGCCCCTTTCTTATAGTAGTTGCTCGAGCCCAACAAGCCTCGCGTTGCTTGTTTGAGCCGCTCTATTTTGACACGCTTTGGTAAATCCACTCTTGCTAAACAAGTAGTACTGTTTGATCGGCCGGCCCAGCAGCGCGCTGCGCCGCTCGAGTGTTTCAAGAACGTCGGTATCTACGGGCTCGTTTCTCCATTTGCACTCGCCAACGATGAGCTCCCCATCGGCGTCCTCAAGCACAACGTCAATCTCTTCTTGCCGGCGCGTGTTCGGGTTCGTGCCCCACCAAGAGCCGATTGCCTTGGGCAGCACATCCAGTTCGCTCTCAACAACCTGCCGCATCAACCACTGGCGGCACACTTCTTCAAATGCAGGGCCCACAAAGGTAGGCAGCTCACGTTTGACGATACGTGCAGCAACGGCGGCCCCGAGTCCCTCTTCGATCGTTCCTGCGTACTGTGGAACAAACCGATACCAAAACCTAAACAGGTTATCGCAGATCCGATAGACTACCCTGCGTTTTGTTGCCTTTACAACAGGCGTGACGCGCTCAACGATTCGCAGTTCGATCAATGCGTCGAGCAGTCGCGCGACCTGTGGAGTTGCGAGGTGGGTAACATCGGCAATCTCTTTGGAGCGTACACAGCCGTTGGCAATGGCGGTTATGACGGCATTGTAGATAGCTGGGCTGCGGACCTCTTGCAGCAGATAGTTCTGGGGTTCGGCATACAAAAACGCATCTTGACGCAACAGCGCATGCTCAAGGTTCCATTGAGTGGAACGCGTGCCATCGAGCTGCGATAGATAGAGCGGCATCCCGCCAACAACGGAATACAGCTCGATGACCCTTTCGATGGGTGCATCGGGAAGCATGAGAGCCACGTCAAAGATGGTGAAGGGGTCAATGCGCAGCTGCATGGTGCGGCGTCCATAAAGAGGGCTTTGGTGTCCTAGTACCTGGTGTTCCATAAAGCTCATGGACGATCCGCAGAGCACGAGGAACAGCTTGCTCGTGTCTTTATGTCGATCGATAAGCGTTTGCAGGCACGACGAGACGCCCGGATCGCTCTCGGCGAGGTAGGGATACTCGTCAATAATCAGAACGATTCGCTCTGTTTTGGCGTGTTCGAAGACGGATTCGAGTGCAACCTGGATAGAGGGGAACGCTGCTCCTGCGGCGCTATCGCCAAGTATCTCGCGGCTGAGCAGCGCGAGGTTTTCGCTTGCAACGGTTTGCTGTCCGGTAAAGAAGATCACATGGGGTTTGCCCTGTGTAAAGACGCGAAGCAGGCTGGTTTTACCCACGCGACGCCTTCCATAGACTACGGCAAACTGAAAGGAACCTTTTTGATAGGCGGTTTCCAGGGATTCAAGCTCTTCCCGACGTCCAACAAACATGATGCGCCTCGTTCATATATATATTACTAACATATATATTACTAACACGTATATGAGTAACTTTCCACCCGTCAATCGGATGGCAAAGAAATGACAGCGTTTCTACTTAACGAGGCGCTTGAGTTTGGCATAGTCCTGAATCTGCTTTTTGCGCTTGGCGTTGAGGAGGTTGTTGAGGTCGAGCTTCTCAATGGTGCAGCGTTTGAGTAGCTCGGAACTGTCAAAGCCGTTTAACTCAATGTCTACATCCAGATCGTGCTTGAGCTTGGTCCATTTATTGAGCTGCGAGCGCACGTAGGCCGCGGGACGTTCTATCTCGTTGGCGATGTCGCGTACGCTGGCGCCCGTTCCAAACAACTCGCGTAACTTTGCCGTCTCCTTGCGCGTGCGCTCGTTTTTGGCATCGGTCTTGCATCGATCGCTGCAGTAGTGCCGTTTGACGCCACGATGCCCGGCAAGTGAGTAGGCGCGTCCGCACTGCTCACAATAGCCGATCTTGACGGTGCTCAGCTTGCGCGAAAAATCAAACCAGAGCCACGAGAGATAGCTGTCAAACGAGAGGAACCCTGTGGATTCGTTGCCCTGGAACACATCCACGTGCGCGCCCGAGAGATGCGAGATCACGAGCGCTTGCACCAAAGCGGTGAGTGCATCGCGGTCATCGTTGTCGAGTTCTTCGCGGCGCTCCTGGATATCTGCTTGAGGGTCGATTACATAGAAGCTCTCCTCGCTATTGCTGACCTTGAGTCGCGCTGAAATCTCCGAGCTGGAGTCTTCGTCCATGTAGAACATCGCCTGCAAAACACTGAAGTCATTGGCGGTGAGCTCGTGTTCAAAAGAGAGCACGTTGAGTGCAACGAGGGATTCTTCCTCGTCGATCATAAACATAAAGGCGTAGAAATATCCCGCATCGGATTCGATTTTGCGCACGATGGGCAGGCTTTTGAATGAGTCGGTATAATCTCCGCCCGCCCTCAGGATAGTGGTGTAGATCTTGAAGGATGACCCGTTTGCCGCGCAGGTTACCACTGATTTCTCGATTCTTTCCAATGCGGAGACCTTTGCGATGGTGCAGCTCCCGTTGAGGTATTCCTGGATGCGCATGGCAATAAGTGCTGCCATCGCGGCATTGGCCCAATCGCGTACGGATTCTATTGCGTGCTTGCCAAAAAGCGGCCCGGTCTGTTCGGCGTAATCAAGTACGTTAAAGAGGCTTGCGTGGAAGGGTTGCTCTTTAACGGCGGTGGGTTCGATGCATGATGCCAGCCTGATCAGATCGGCATGGCGCTCGCTGTGTGCGGGCCCTTCGTTGCTTTTGCTGCCGGCCAGCTCGGTGGGCATGTAGAGTTCAAAGACAAGCTGGGCCTCGCCAACGGGCCTATTGGGTTCGTTCTCTATGAGGTTGACTTTCTTAAACGGAATCGAACCTTCAACGGTGCGTGTTTGGGAGAACTCAAACATTGTTACCCCTGTCTCTAGCTGCAGGTTTAATAGCGTAGCACGTTTAGGAAAATTACCCGGTCAAAATCTCTATATCGGATAAACGACAAATCGTATCTTGTGATCGTCAAGAAAAGGGGTAACGAGAAAGGACCCGATCATGCATTGCAAACAGTGTGGAGCAGAGATTAACGACGGCGCCAAGTTCTGCAGCGTGTGCGGAACGCCTACGGTCGCGGCTGCGGCCAGCACGGCGGGAGATGCGATTTACGTTGAGGCCCGGCCGATTGAGAGCCAGTCTGTCGAGGCTCAGTTTCAAGCGGCGGAGGATGCAGAGGCCGCTGCTTGCCTGCAAGATTCACTTCGCGAGTCCATCGGGTCCCTTACGCGAGCGTCGGTGATTTCGTTGCTCTATGTGCTCTTTTTCAATTACGTGCTGGGAGGGGGCTCGCTGGGGCTCGACTATATGATTCTGCTGGCGCTGCTTCTGATTGGTCCCTGGAAGGTGATTATCTCGCTGTACCGCAGCGGTGTAAGGCTTCCCTTTGTCTATGGTGGCGGCATTATCGGTATCACGATTATGCTAATCGAACTTGTGGTTCTCGTGGGCCTTCCTGTCGTTGTTCTGATGCTTTTTTACTGGTTGGGCAGCGTGATTCACGGAGCGGTTCCGGTTGTTCCCGAATTAGCCCCGATGACGATGGTGGCACTTTGGCCTATCGTCTCGGTTGCCAACATCATCTTCAAGGCAATCAAGCTGCACATGGCTCGCGCCTAGCAAGTAGCTCGTCGCATGCCTTCCGCGTGGGGTCAGGCGAATTTGAAAGGTGAAAGAAAAGGTTTACAGTCGAGCAAATTGTCCTGGGCCTTTTCTGTTTGCAGGCTGTGGGCTATCGTTTCGATATGCTGAAGTTCTAGGGGGATATATGTACTGCGCAAGCTGCGGGGCAAAGATCAAAGACGGGGCGCGATACTGTTCCGCATGCGGAAAACCGTTGGATGTGGATGATGCGCCGGCGAATGCTCAGCAGCCGCTTCCTTCAGGTACAGCAAAGGCGCCTGCTGATAGAAAAGCGACGAGCGATCCTGCTGCATCTCGCTCAGAGAGCGCTTCTCCGGCGTCCTCTGAGCATATGTCTTTTGCGGCCTTTATGATGCAGCGTCGGCAGATCGGCCGTTTTGCCGTGCCTACGTTTGTCACCATTCTTGCAGCAATCATCTTTACCGCTGGTGTCGCCTACGCACTGGTCAAAGCTTACGAGGCCTTTGTGCTGCCTCAGCTGCAGCAGCAGGAACAGCCGGCTGCAGTCGAGAATAAGTCGTCTAAAAAGAAGGTCGCGGCAGCTAACAAGAAAGCGCACGAGGCCTACGAGGGCGTGGTTGCGCGTTACGAGGACTTTGTGAGCTATTGCGAGCAGAAGGGAGCTGGTACTGCCAACTACGACGACTGGGCTCTGGGGCGCGGCGATGATTCTGGGCTGGGGCAGTTATTCGTTTATGACAGCCAGAATGCTCCCGGCTTTTTAAACTACTACTATGCTTTCGATGATTTGAACGGTGACGGAATTGACGAGCTGCTTATTGGGTCTGTCGATGCGCAGAACGATATTTCGGCGATTGTAGGTGCCTACTGCTTTGTTGATGGAAAGGCCGTTTCGGTTATGCCTTCGTCAGAGATGGTAGAAGGCTCCAGCAATATGACGAATCGGTATGACGGTTTTATTGCTCAGGGTGAGAGCCAAGTCATTACTGTCTGCAAGGACGGCATCGTTAAATTTACTTGTAGTCAGGATTGTAACCAGGCAGATTTCTATATTTCGCTTACTGCAAAGGGTCCTGAGGTCGTAGACGCGGTGCAAATTCAAAATAAGGAATTTGATAGACAGAATGGCGCCTATTTGGTGAGGACCGTCGAGGATGGTGGCAAACCACAGGAGACGATGGTCCAGGGGCGTGAAGAAGCGTGCAAAATTCTTGACGAGATTGCCGGGGAGCATCCGGAGGCCGACATTGAAAAGCCGTCTGCAAGCAGCGATATGTGGAAGGCATTCAAAGGAGCGGAGCCTTCGGAGAGCTCTTTGAAGGACGGCTCTGGCACTGCAGGCGATCGAACTGGCGCATCTCAAGCACCATCTGAAGCGGCATCCGATAGCGGCGACGATGGGGAGGCCGCTGCGGGCGACGATGGCGTGATCGCCGACATGGATGCGTTCATTGCAAACGCCAAGCGCGAGTTGATTGTGCCAGATGACGCCTCTATTACGTACAAGGTCGCTGATAGGCCAAGCTATTGGGAGGGGGCGGCAACGTACGTTTGGTACGTCGAGTTTTATAAAGACGGAAAGGTCGTAGCGTCCGCGGAATGCGGCTCTGAAGGGTATCCGTGCCGGTCGATTATGGCCTATCGCGAGAGCTAGTAACTTTAGCCGAGGCATTTTGGCATTACGGCGTGCGCGGCTCCTATACCTTTCCCCTTGTTCCATCCGATGAGTTTAGTTACAGCTAAAACGGCCGTTACGAAGAGCTGACCGAGAGTCCGAAGACACTCGCCCGCTAAGCGGGTATGCCCAAAAAGGGTATCTGGGGTTCGAACCCTCCCGGTTCTTCGTCAGTTGACCAAAGGTGCGACATTATTACCGCTCGCCGGCGGGTGACTAAATGCGATGACTTGAGGGCTATAATTAACCGAGCTAAGTCGGGGGATAGATTGAGACGCACGGGCTTTCGATGCGCCTGTCGGCTCGGCATTTCGCAATTCATTAGACACGCGGAGCGCGTGGTTTGGGATTAACGAAAGGAATCAGCATGTCTCTGTTCCATAGCGATAACGAAAAGGAAGAAAAGCACAGCGGAATACTCGGTGCCTTTTCTGTCGACAATATCAAATGGGAGCCTGGCAACAACGAAGATGCCTCGCTTGTCTCATTCCGCTATCCCTACGAGGATTTCCCCAACGGGTCCTATCTTCAGGTTGCGCAATCGCAGATTGCCGTTTTTACCAACAATATGGGGGCGGGCAGTTCTGCTGACGCTACGGGTGCCGGCGATTCTCAGGTAAGCGTGTTTGTCGGTCCGTGCAAGATCAAGCTCGACACGGGAGACAGCCGATTCGCCCCGTTCCGCAATGCCGCTCATTCGCTTACCGGCGGTAGCTCGGCGTTTCATTCCGTTGTGTACTTTATCAATACCAACTACATGAACGAGCTACGCTGGGGCACGACCGAGCCCATCATCGTTCAAGACCCTGAGGAAGACGTCAACGTTCACGTTCGCGCCTTCGGTTTGTTTGGCGTGCATATCGAGCAGAACGACTCGAGTCTGGTTCCCATTCAGGCGAGGAAGTTCCTTGTTAAGGTCGTGGGCACGCGAGATCGCTATACGCGAGAAGAACTTACCTCCTTTATGCGGGCAAAAATCCTTGAGTATGTTCCCGACTTGCTTGCTAAGGCGATTGTTGACCAAGGGGTTTCCGTTCTAAAAATCGCGACACATCTGAGCGATTTCTCGTCTCAGATGCAGGGCAGGCTCGTTAACTATTTCGATGAGTTTGGCCTCACGCTCGATAACTTCTCGTTCAATAGCATCAAACCCTTCGAAGATGATCTTGCCGCCATCAACGAGATGAAGATCCAACGTAAGCGGAGCATTCTCGAGGCGCAGGGTAACGCCGCCCAGATGGACATCGAGTCCGAGGCGCTTGCCAGGAAACGTGCGCGCGAAGGCTACGACTATCAGCAGGAGCGCGGTATGGACGTAATGCAGAGCGCTGCGGGCAATGAGGGAAGTGCCGCATCGGGCCTCATGGGAGCCGGCATGGGACTCGGCATGGGCGTTGGCATGGGCGGTGCATTTGGAGCTGGCTTTTCCAACTTGGCCAACCAGACCCTGGGCACTGTTGCCCCCATGGTCGGAACGACTCCCGCGTCCGCAAGTATGCAAAACGGTCCCGTGTGCCCCAGTTGCGGAAACGTTAATCCGATGGGTGCTAAGTTCTGCCCGGAATGCGGACAGAAGCTCGAGCAGGGCGTTGCGTGTTTGGCGTGCGGGCATCTTAACCCGGCCGGTGCCAAGTTCTGTCTTGAGTGCGGGAACCGGTTGGCCTCGCCAAAGTGTCCGAGCTGCGGGGCTGAGTTGCCCGAGGGGACCAAATTTTGCCCCGATTGCGGAACTAAGATCCAATAAGGAGAAACAAAGATGAACGGTTCTGTTAAACGTGTCATTTTGGGCGAGGCAATCGTCTTGGTGGCGTGGCTTGTAATCATGTTTGTCTGCAAAAACGCGCTGATGAATCCTATCGTCTTTGCTATGTCGCTTGGCTTTGGGGTTTTGGCTTTTGCGGTGGCTTCGATTTCGGCTACCATGTCCGATAGGCAGTCCACGGTCAAAAGCACGACCGAAATCCATTATTTGCCGGTCGCATCCAGCTGTGCCTACTTTGTCGTTGCCCTTCTGGCCAACACGTACTTTGTGTTTGCGGCATATGGGTGGGGCGGCAGCACGATTCCAGTTGTCGTAAACGTTGTCCTTCTTGCTGTGCTTGTCCTTGTGCAGATGGGTCTAGCCTTCAATGCCCGCCAGGTGGACCAAAAGGTTGCCGCCGTGGCGGCAAAGACGGTTCAAACGGCGCAATTTGCATCGTATGTGGGACAGCTCCTTGCCGTAGCGCAAGACGCTCAGGTCAAAGCCGAACTCAAAGTGCTAAAAGACGACATCTCCTTTAGTTCCAACATGTCGCAGCCCCATGCTCAAGAGATTGAGCGACAGTTCTCCGCTGCGCTCGAGGCCGTCTCGAATTCCATGAGTGCCGATGAGCCAACAGATGTTACGGTTGGCCTTGTCCATGATGCGCGCCGTATCTGGAAAAAGCGCAATGCGGCGCTGACCGCTGTCAAATAAGAACTCGTGTTGCTTTTTGCCAGGGCACTTTGATGGTTGAAGTGGGGGAAGCTATTGGAAATCAACGGAATAACTTGCGAGGGCTGCGGCAGCACCGATGTCGAGTTTGACCCCGCAACGCGAAAGGTTCATTGCAACCAGTGCGGCCGCGAGATGTATTATTCGCGGGCGCGTCTGGGGGCCACGGGCAAAGTCGCGTTTGCCAAGGACAATGCCATCAAGTTTTTTAAGGGTGGTAACTTTCCGGAGGCCCGCAAATTTGCCGCGGACGTGCTCAATATGATGCAAGACAACGCGGCGGCACAGTTTATGGTTGCGTACTGCGATGAGTTTTGTGAAGGTCTTTCGGGTTCGATGGTGGTTTTCTTTAAAAGGGCCGAAGATATCCCTCTCGAATATGACGAAGTGCGTGACTTGATCGACTTGTTTGAGTCGACGCTCTACAACATGCGTGACTTTGAGGTTCAGATGGTATCGCTCGTGGTCGCCAATATGCAGAGCATGGAGGATCGGCCTCGGCTTGAGAGCTTTATCGATGCTGTGTGCCCGTTCTGCATAGCGCGGTATGCTTCGGAAGACTTTATGACTGCAGAGCGGGAGAGTTTCTATCAAGATATCGCCGCCAACTGCAACATACCCAAAACATGTCTCGCACTACTCAAGGGCATTAGAGAGAACCCCGGGTCACCCTATAAAACTGGTTCGTTTGCGTTACGAAGAAGGGCCTCGTACTTTCTCGAACACTATGTGGAGCCCGTCGGGCGCATCGTCAATTCGATGAAGGCAAGCCAATACAAACAGAAGTTTCTTGTGGCCTATCAGCAGGTGTCCGAGCAATACCGAAGCATGGCCTCTCAATAAAGCAGATGGCGGGCGCTTACTCGCTTAAAGCTATTGGATGATCTAAACAGTGCAAACTGAAAGGTGGTACAGATGAGTGATTCGGGAGTAGATACTGTCCTTATCGAGCGCAGGATCGCCGCTATTGGAACAAAAGTTGACCAGATGACCACGAAGGTCGATAAGGTCGAATCGCAAATGGAGGAAGTGCGGAAGGACCTTAAAAAGCTCCGAAAGGACTTTCTCGAGATGATGCTCGAGCAGCGTCGTACCGCCGCACTTGAGCAGGCGACTACGGAGCTCGTGAGCGTCCGGCAGGAGATGGACAAAAAGTTCGGCAACTACTCAGTGGTTCGAAACACCATGGTCGGTATTCTCCAGGCAACCGATGCGGCGCTCGTGCGCAAGGCGACGATTTCGACGGTCTCCGAGGAGTTAATGATCTCTACCCCGGACTACTGGCTGGCACCTGTCCTGGTTGCCCTTGCGGCATGGATCAACAACAACCGAGATCTTGCAGAGCGCGCAATACGCGAGGCTGTCAAACGTGACAACGAGCACACGTCGCTTGCGATGGCTCTGATCTGCAGACGTAATAACCGCACGGCTACGTGCTACGAATGGCTAGCGCGCTACTTCTCGACGCAAAACGCCGCCCGCATCGATGCCGATGCGATGGTCTACATCGATGCCTATATCAACGGCATCTTCGGAACCGACGAAAAGCACCTGTGCGACGACTATATGGCGGGCTGGATCGAGCAGATCAGAAATCAGAGCCCTGAGTTCGAGAATGAGCAGTCAGAGTCATGGGCGGAGTACTTTACCGGCTACGAGGAGGATATGAGCTCGAGATATCCGGCGCTCAAGGTGGTGGTCAAGGAGTTTGACTACATCAATAAGTATCTCGGAAAAGTCGAGGCAATCGAGAGCATCTCCAATGACTTCGCCGACCTCAAGGCTTCTGATGTTGACGAGAGGACGCTTGCCGAGCAGGTTGACAGGCATTTGATGGAGCTCGTTAACTCCGATGACTCCAAGGAGCGAAATTTGCGCCGCCAGGAGGAGTATCTTCTTGCGGTCAAGGCATTTGGCGGAGACGTGGAGCGCGCCCGAGAGCTCGTCAATCGTCGCCGCGATGAGAAGCGTCAGCAGACGATGAACATCATCGACCAGATGACACGCTCGATGCGCGACCAGAGTGCGTCTGTGGATGTGCATAAGAAGAAGACCGCGATTCAGTTTTTGGGTTCCTATATCAACGGTGGTTTCAACCGGTATCGCAAGAGCGACATCCCCGAATTTCCGCAGGCGATCACCCTTGACTTCGACGGATGGACAAGCAGGGCGGTTACCGGCGATGAGGGTAATGCGCTGCGCGGCGATTATGTTCGCTATGTCGGTGAAGAGAAGAAAAAGGAGCTCGCTGAGCTTGATGTCAAGGTTGCGAAGGGCAACAAGAGCCACAAGATAGCGGCCGTTGTCCTCGCTGTTTTGGGAGTAGCTTTCTTTGCGTTTGTAAACCAGGTTATTGGCATTCTGCTTCTTGCGGGGGCTGGCTATTGTCTAGTAAAGACGAGCCTCTCGGGCAAGCAGCGCGCTGTGGAGGCAGAAGAGATTGAGGCCAAATACTCCAAACGCATCCAGGAAGGCTGTTCCGAGATCGATCTGGCGCTTAATCAGTGGAAGAGCGCGAAGGAAGCTGCGGCCGAGCGCAGCGACCTGCTTAAGCTTGAGAAGGTTGCCTAGCCGGTAGGATTTGTCTCGATAATCCATGAATGGAGTGAAAAAGATGGCTGATGAAGTGACTGATTTCGACCATAACGATGCTGCAATGCAGGACCTCGATGCATTGAGCGAGCTCGATAGTCTGTTTGAAGAGGACGAGCGACTGAAGCAAGCTGAGAACAATGTTTTGACCCAAAATCTCACGGGCTTTGCAAACTGCTTTCCCGATTGGGATTTGCATCCGCCGGTAGCGTAGAAAAGCGCTTGAAGCACAAGCTGCGATCATTTGGAAACATCGATGTTTCTGCGGGCTAGAAGCCATGGGGCTTTTGGCCCGCTGGCTTTCATATGCCGGTCGGCGGCATAGGGCATCAACCGTATTCTAGGTTCTTGGACGCCAGGCCGACTCGCTTCGGATCGGGCGCTACACCACCTTTCTCGACGCTACCAATCTGACAGGGCTTCGTCCATGCGTGGGCGGGGCCCTTTTGTGTGGCCTTTCGTGTTTGCTATACTGCTAGCAAGTAGAGAGGAGCCGCTATGGGTACAGCAACGGTGCAGCTCAACACGCGTATCGATCCGATGCTCAAAGCCGGTGGCGATGCGGTCCTAACTCGCAATGGGTTGGGGCCGAGCGATGCCATTCGTGCGCTTTGGGCCTATCTCGTCGAGCATCAAACGTTGCCGGGATTTATGGTGGCGGATAAGCGCGAGGCGTCCCGTGCGGAGAGTCTGGCCGAGCAGGGGTGTGGCCTAGCTTTTTCTTCGTTGGGGCTAAGGGCTTCGGATTTTGCGCCAGGTGGATCATCTGCGGAAGACTGGGATGCCGTACGAGATGATATGTATGACGCGATGATTGCCGACATTGAGGCGAATTGTCGATGATTGAGGCAAAGCATCTCTTGGTAGATACGAACGTTTGGCTCGATTATTACCTGCAAGAGGGTGCGTTTGACGAAGTGAAGAGATTGGTTGAAATAGCCGAGACAGGAACGATTGACCTTCTGTATGCGCCTACGACGGCAAAGGATGTGTTCTATATTTTGCCTCGTCGTCTGGCCCGGCGGAATGCGAATGGGATTAACGTGTCGTTTGCCTCGGCGTCATGGGCCTGCATTGAGCACATGATGCAGGTGGCAACTGCCTCCCCGCTTTCGTTGGCGGAGTGCGAGATGGCGCGCATGCTTGGCAAGCGCATGCCGGATTTTGAAGACAACCTCATCATCGCTTCGGGCGAGACGGCAGATATTGATTATGTGGTCACGAGCGACCGGCGCATGCTGGAGGCGATGCCCGAAGTTTGCCTGACGCCTGCCCGCGCTCTCGAGATGATTGGGATCCTCGACTAACCTTGCCTGCCTCGTTTCGCTATCATATGGGGCATTGTGAACCTCATGCAACTTTGGAGGACGGTATGGCGGATAACGCCGAGATGCTATTCTCGCCTGAGCTGGTGTTTTTTGATTGGGAGTGTGCGTCGCCGGATGAGGTGTTTGCGCTGCTCGAGGACGAGCTTGCCCCGCGCGGCTACATTGCCGAGGGCTGGCTTGACGCCGTCCGCACACGCGAGGGCGCCTATCCCACGGGGCTTGCCATGCCGGCGGCTAACATCGCCATCCCGCATACCGACCCGGGGTTTGTGGCTAAGCCCTATATTGCCGTGGTAAAGCCCGCCGCGCCTGTGACGTTTAACGCGATGGCGGGCATGGGCGCTCCGGTGCCGGCGCAGATCATCGTCAACCTGGGTATTTCCGAGCCGGGCGGCCAGGTCGAGGCCCTGCAGGCGCTCATGAATATCTTTATGGACGCCGACGCCGCAGCCGATGTTCTCGGCCAGACCACGCCCCAGGGCATGGTCGACGCCATCCGCCGTCACTTCTAAGGTAGGGCTAAGCCGGCACTTGGGGACGTTCCTTTTTTGCCGGCACTTGGGGACTGTCCCTAACTGCCAACTGCCAGGCCTGTCCCCTTTGCACCAAAATGGTGCAGATTGACCTGTCCCCTTTGCGCCAGGTGTGCCGTGGGGGCTGCGTTGTGACACAATGGCGTTTGTTCGATTCGTTTTGCGAAAGGCCAAACATGGCAAATAAGAAAAAGAACCCCGGGGCCGCGCCGACGCCCGAGCAGCAGGCTCGCGCCGCCTCCAGCTCTCGCAAGAAGCAGCGTAAGACCTACGTGTCCAAGACCGTCAAGATCGTCCTGGTAGTCATCGGCGTGCTGGCGATGCTGCTTTCCGTCTCGGCCATGGCATGCTCCGGCCTGATGTCGCAGGCCGAGGACACCAGTACGGGCTACAAGCTTACCGGCGGTGTGGCTGCCACCATCAACGGCACCAACCTCACCGAGGACACCGTGACCAAGCAGATCATGAGCATGCGCACGTCCTACGGCTACACCAAGGACGAGGATTGGGCACAGTACCTGGTCGACAACGACCTCACGCCCAAGAAGTACCGCAAGCAGCTCATCGATTCCTACACGCAGCAGATTCTGCTTCAGCAGGCGCAGAAGGAAAACGGCGTGACGGTGTCGGACGAGGAAGTCGAGAAGGCTTGGAAGGACGCTTGCAAGAGCGCGGGCGGCGCCAAGACCTTTAAGAAGACCCTCAAGACCTACGGCTATACCGAGGACACCTACAAGGATTCGCTCAAGGAGAGCCTGGCGCAGCAGAAGCTCAAGGATACCGTGGCACCTACCAGCAAGCCCAAGGACAGCGAGATCGTCGATTACATCAACGAGAACCTGTCCAGCTACAACGACGCCCGCCGTTCGTCGAATATCCTGATCAAGGTCGATTCCGACGCCTCCGACGAGGACAAGGCTGCCGCCAAGGCCAAGGCGCAGGAGTGCCTGGACAAGATCAACTCCGGCGAGCTGAGCTTTGAGGATGCCGTGGAGCAGTACTCCGAGGATACCGGCTCCAAGGAGAAGAAGGGCGACGTGGGTTGGGACAAGCTCACCACCTTCGTCGACAGCTACCAGACGGCGCTCGAGGGTCTCAACAAGGGCGATGTGAGCGACGTAGTCGAGTCGACCTACGGCTACCACATCATCAAGTGCACCGACTACTTCCACGTTGATAACCAGGTCGATGACATCAAACAGGTACCCAAGGCCATCAAGAAGTATGTCTCTAACGTGGTGAAGACGCAGGCGGCCAGCACCGCGTACAGCGAGTGGCTGGAGCAGTACAAGAAGGACGCCGACATCACCGTTAACCCCATGCCCAAGGACGTGCCGTACAACGTCAGCCTGAAGGGCGTCACCAAGAGTTCGACCGACGATTCGTCGACGACTGAGTAATCATGGGGCGGTGCTCGCGCGAGTGCCGCCCACGCTATTGAGGAGGATTTGCAGATGACCAACGAAGAGCTGCAGAAGGAAATGATCGCGGCCATGAAGGCCAAGGACAAGGTTCGCCTGTCCATCATTCGCCAGGTCAAGGCCGAGGTGAAGAATATCGAGGTCAACGAGCGCCGCGATGTGACCGAGGAAGACGTCAACAGCATGATCAAGCGTCTGATTAAGCAGACGAGCGAGACGCTGGAGATGTCCATTAAGGCCGGTACCGACCAGGAGCGTACCGACAACCTGACCGAGCAGGTCAAGATTCTGGAGAGCCTGCTGCCCGCGCAGGTTTCGGGCGAGGAGCTCGAGGCCCTGGTCGAGCAGGTTATCGCCGAGCTGGGCGCCACGTCCAAAAAGCAGATGGGCCAGGTCATGGGGGCACTCGGCAAGGCCACCGGCGGCAACTTCGACAAGCCGGCCGCGGCCAAGATTGTCGGCGCGAAACTCGCTTAAGAGGCGGTCGGCACATAGTCGATGTTGAGGGGCGTGACCATCGCGGTCGCGCCCTTTTTTGGTGCTTGCACAGGACGGGCGCTCATTGGGGACAGACTTAAATGAGTACCCAATGAGCGGGCACTCATTTAAGTCTGTCCCCAATGAGTGGGTGAAAGGTTGCGGGTTCTTTACGGGGATGCAGTGTGGGCTGCGGAAACGTGGTTCTTTCCGTACAATAGTGCAATTCGTGTAAACGCAGGGAAGGGACATTCATGGCAGACATGATCGAGATCAAGCATCTCAACAAGTACTTTGGCGACCTGCATGTGCTCAAAGATATCAACCTCACCGTCAAGCGCGGCGAGAAGCTCGTTATGATTGGGCCGTCCGGTTCGGGTAAGTCGACGCTCATCCGCTGCGTCGATTATCTTGAGGAGCCCACATCGGGCGAAGTCATTATCGACGGTACGCCGCTCACCAAAAAGAATCACCTGGAGATGGCTCGCAAGTACAGCTCCATGGTGTTTCAGCAGTTCAACCTGTATCCCAATATGACGGTGCTCGGCAACCTGACGCTTGCACCCATCAAACTGCAAAAGAAGAGCAAGGAAGAAGCGACCCAGATCGCCATCGCCGCGCTCAAGCGCGTCGGCATGGCGCATAAGGCCGGCGAGTATCCGCAGAACCTCTCGGGCGGTCAGCAGCAGCGCATCGCCATCGCCCGTGCCCTGTGCACCAAGCAGCCCATCATCCTGTTTGACGAGCCGACCTCGGCGCTCGACCCCGAGATGGTCCAGGAGGTCCTGGACGTTATGATCGAGCTCGCGCAGGAGGACATCACCATGATCTGCGTGACCCACGAGATGGGCTTTGCGCGCCAGGTGGCCGACCGCGTCATCTTTATGGAGGACGGCCGCATCCTAGAGGAGGGCACGCCCGAGCACTTCTTCGATAACCCCGAGAACCCGCGCTGCCGCGAGTTCCTGTCCAAGATTCTGCACTAGGCGCGGGTGATGGACATGACGGATATGACGAGGGCGGCCGTATCGCGCCGTCACTTTTTGCAGCTGGCGGGGGCCGGCATGCTCGCATTGACGGGCACCGCGCTCACCGGCTGCGGCAGCTCCACCAGCGGCGAGGGCTCCGATAAGGGTTCCAAGCTCGCGGCCATCAAGTCGCGTGGCCATCTGAATGCCGGCGTCAAGAAGGACGTTCCCGGCTACGGCTATTACGACACCGCCAAGGGCCGCTTTGAGGGCATGGAGGTCGACCTGTGCTACCAGATTGCCGCTGCCGTCTTTGGCGTGAGCTACAAGGAAGCCCGCGCCCAGGAGCTTGTCGAGTTTACCGACGTAACGCCCAAGACGCGTGGCCCGCTCATCGATAATGGCCAGCTTGACGTGGTCGCGGCGACCTACACCATCACTGACGAGCGTAAGAAGAGCTGGGACTTCTCGACGCCGTATCGTACCGACTATGTGGGCCTCATGGTCAAGAAGCGCTCGGGCTTTACCTCGATCGAGGATCTGGACGGCAAGGTCATTGGTGTGAGCCAGGGTGCTACCACGCAGGGCCTGATCGAGCAGATGATCAAGGACAACGGCTTCCACTGCGAACCCGAGTTTAGGGCCTTTAGCGGTTACCCCATCATCAAGAGCTCACTCGACGCCGGCAATATCGACGTCTTTGCCATGGACCGCTCCACGCTGGCCGGCTACATGAACGAGACCGTCGAGCTGCTGCAGCCCGAGGTCAAGTTTGGCGAGCAGGGCTACGGCGTGGCGACCAAGAAGGGCTGCGACCTTTCGGCCGTGGTCGATCAGGTGATTTGCGATCGCCTGGCCGACGGCTGGCTCGATCAAGAGGTCAAGACCTGGGGTCTTGTGTAAGCGTTCGTCCAAGGAAGGAATCAAATGCTCGAAGGATTGTTTGACGCCGACCGCTGGTCGACGACATTCCAAAACATGGGGCCCTTCTGGGAGGGCTTTGGCGTGACGCTGCAGGTGGTTGTTGCCGGCCTGCTGCTGTCGCTGGTGCTGGGCACGCTGCTGGGCGTGTTCTCGACCACCCGTTCGCGCGTGCTGCGCGCCATCAGTCGCGTGTACGTGGAGTTTTACCAGAACACTCCGCTGCCCGTACAGGTGCTTTTTATGTATATGGCTGGCCCGCAGTTTTTGCAGGCCATAACCGGTGCCGACCAGCCGGTGCGTATCGCGCCGTTCGTGCTGGGCTTTCTGGGCGTGGGCCTGTATCACGCGGCCTACATCTCGGAGGTCATCCGCACCGGCATCGAGGCCGTTCCGCGCGGTCAGATGGAGGCGGCTCAGAGCCAGGGCTTCACGCGCGCGCAGGCCTACTGGTACATCGTGCTGCCCCAGACGTTCAAGATCATCCTGCCGCCGCTGTGCAACCAGGCACTCAACTTGGTCAAGAACACGTCGGTGCTGGCGCTCGTGGCCGGCGGCGACCTTATGTATCGTTCCGACAACTTCGTGAGTCTCTACGGTTACCTGCAGGGATATATCGTCTGCTGCCTTATGTACTTCATCATCTGCTTTCCGCTCGCCATGCTGGTGCAGTGGCTCGAGCGCCGCTCCAAGGAGCGTCCGCGCGGCGTGAGCCTGGCCGAGCTGGGGCTCGACAACGTAGAGGAGGCCTAGCGCATGGAAATCTTCAACGCGACCAACCTGCTCTACATCTGGGGCGGCTTTGTTAAGACGATCGAGATCTCGGCGCTGTCGATCTTTTTCTCGCTCATCTTTGGCACGGTGCTGGCGCTCGTCAAGAGCTATGCGCCCCGCCCGTTCCGCATTTTGGTGAGTGCCTATATCGAGCTGTTCCGCTGCACGCCGAACCTGCTGTGGATCCTGTTTATCTACTTTACGGTGCAGGGTCTGGACATTGTGATCTCGACCATCGCCTTTACGCTGTTTACCAGCGCCGTTATGGCCGAGATTGTGCGCGGCGGCCTCAACTCGATTCCGCGTGGCCAGTTTGAGGCGGCGCAGAGCCAGGGCTTTGGCTTCTTTGCCACCATGCGCTACATCATTTTGCCGCAGACGTTTAAGACGATCATTCCGGCCCTGTTTAGCCAGTGCACGACCGTCATCAAGGACAGCTCGTATCTTTCGGGCATTAACGTGGCCGAGCTCATGTACACGGCAAACGTCGTGATGGCACATGCAATCGACCTGTCGCAGGTGCTTATGCTCTACGGCCTGGTGTTTGCGATGTACTTTGCGCTGAACTTTGGTATCTCGCTGCTGGTCCGAGCGTATCAACGCCGCATCGTAGCCGCATAGTCCTGCTTCCCCAAGCACGGCACCTTGCCCCTCAATCGTCGCTTGCGTACATTTAGTACGCGGCGCTCCTCTTTCGGGGCAATCTGCCGCACTTGGGAAACCAGGACGGTCGTAAGTGACAAAATGGGAATCAGGAATCGCCTATTTCTCATTTGTTAGAAAGGAATCGCGATGAGCGATCTGGTGAACAAGAAGAGCCCCGTGGTCATTACCATCGCGCGTGACTTTGGTGCCGAGGGCCACGAGATCGGCCGTATCCTCGCCAACGAGCTGGGGATTCCGCTGTACGACAACGAGCTGCTGGTGCGCGCGTCGCTGCGTGCGGGCGAGTCGCTCGATAAGATGGCGGCCTACGACGAGCGCTTGGCCGTGGAGAACATGGCGTTTCTGCCCGACCGCTACGATGCCCGTTCGTACTCGGACAAGCTGTTCCAGAAGATGAGCCAGGTGATTTTGGACCTGGGCGAGACCGAGAGCTGCATTATCGAGGGTCGCCTGTCCGATTATCTGCTGCGCAATAACCCTAACCACATCGCCGTGTTGGTGACCGCTCCCTTTGAAGACCGTGTCGAGATCGTGCGCAAGAAGCGTGGCCTCAACAAAAAGAAGGGCGCCAAGCTGGTCAAGCAGCAGCAGAAGGCGCGCGAGGCATTCTACAAGCGCTACAGCGCCGGCAAGTGGAAGATGACGAGCGGCAAGGACATCGTCGTCAACCGCGCCAAGCTGGGTCGCGAGGGCTGCAAGGACGTCATCGCCGCAGCCTACCGCTACAAAGTAGCTCAGCTCGAAGGCTAGATGGTCAAAACCACCACAAAGGGGACAGGCACCTTTGCGGTGGTTTTTGTTTTAGGCGGAGGGGAAGGTCTTGGCGGCAGTACCTATCCTCGCCTTTTGCATAGTCTCGATCTGTAACACCAAGCCAGCGAAAATGGCTCTAACTGTTACAGATTGAGATGCGGCGTGGGCGGCCGGCACAATATCTCGATCTGTAACAACCGCAGGGCTCAACGGACTCCAGCTGTTACAGATTGAGACAAAACGACCAGGCAAGCCCCAAGCCACCACAAAGGTACCTGTCCCCATCGTGGTGGTTTGGACGGCCGGTATAGAAAAAGTCCCCGCCGGGCGTGTGCTCGACGGGGACTTTGCCGTTTGATGACTAGCGCTGCGGGTGATTACTCGCCCAGCAGGCTCTTGGTGATGGAAGCGGCGGCCTTCTTGCCGGCGCCCATCGCCAGAATGACCGTAGCGGCACCGGTGACGATGTCGCCGCCGGCCCAGATGCGGGGATCGGTGGTCTGGCCGGTCTCCTCGTCGGCGACGATGTAGCCCCACTTGTTGAGCTCCATCTTGCCGCCGATCTTGGCAGCGAAGGGGTTGGCGTTGGTGCCGATAGCCGAGATCGCGACGTCGCAGGGGATCTCCTCGATGGCGCCCTCGATGGGCACCGGGCGACGACGGCCGGACTCGTCAGGCTCGCCGAGCTCCATCTTCTGGACCTTGACGGCGCACACGGAGCCGTCCTCGCCAGCGACAAACTCGAGCGGGGAGACGAGCGGCAGAACCTCGACGCCCTCGGCCTTGGCGTGGTGCAGCTCGGCACGACGGCAGGGCATCTCGTCTTCGGTACGGCGGTAAGCGATGATGGCGTGCTCGGCGCCCAGGCGCTTTGCGGTACGGACGGCGTCCATAGCCACGTTGCCGCCACCAAAGACAACGACGTTCTTGCCGTGCTTGGTGGGGGTGTCGTACTCGGGGAACTTGTTGGCCTTCATCAGGTTCACGCGGGTGAGGTACTCGTTCGCGAAGAAGACGTTGGGCAGGTTCTCGCCGGGGACGTTGAGGAACTTGGGCAGGCCGGCGCCGGTCGCCACATAGATGGCGTCGAAGCCCTGCTCGAACAGCTCCTCGGCCGTGGCCATGTTGCCCACGACGGAGTTGTACTCAAACTTGACGCCCATGTCCTCCAGGCCGTCAATCTCGCGCTTGACGACCGCCTTGGGCAGACGGAACTCGGGGATGCCGTAGACCAGCACGCCGCCGCCGGTAAAGAAGGCCTCAAAGACGGTGACGTCAAAACCGTTACGGGCGAGCTCGCCGGCGCAGGTGATGCCGGACGGGCCGGAGCCGACGACGGCGACCTTCTTGCCGTTCTTGGGAGCCATCTTGGGCGTGGAGGCGAGCTCGGGGCGGTCACCCAGGAAGCGCTCGAGCTGGCCGATGGCCACGGGCTCGGACTTCTTACCACGGATGCACTTACCCTCGCACTGGTTCTCCTGCGGGCAGACGCGGCCGCAGATAGCGGGAAGCATGGAGTCCTCGCGGATAGTATCGAGGGCGCCGCCGAAGTCCTTCGCGCGGATCTGCTCGATAAAGCGGGGGATGTTGATGTTGACGGGGCAGCCCTCAACACAGAACGGCTTCTTGCAGTTGAGGCAGCGCTCGGCCTCGGCCAGCGCCATCTCCTCGGTGAAGCCCTTGTCGACGGGGCGGAAGTCGCAGGCGCGCTCGGCAGCCGGCTCCTCGTTATCGGGGGTGCGGGGCGACTTCATATCGGCAACGAAACGACCGTTAACTAGTGGCATGCGCAGCTCTTTTCCTCATAGGCCTTGAGGGACTCGCCCTCTTCGGAACGGTAAGCGGCCTGGCGGGCACGAAGGTCATCCCAGTCGACCAGGGTGGCATCGAAGTCGGGGCCGTCGACGCAAGCGAACTTGGTCACGCCGCCCACCTCGACGCGGCAGCAGCCGCACATGCCGGTGCCGTCAACCATGATGGGGTTGAGCGACGCGGTGATGGGGGTGTCGTACTTCTGGGCGGTGAGGGTCGAGAACTTCATCATCGGAACGGGGCCGACGCAGAAGACCTGGCTCACGGCCTTGTCCTGCAGCAGGCGCTCCAGCGGAGCGGTGACAACGCCCTGCTCGCCGTAGGAACCGTCGTCGGTGGTGATGTGGATGTGGTCCTCGTCGAGGAGCTCGCGGAACTGGTCCTCCATGAGCAGGAGGTCCTTGGTGCGGGCGCCCATGATGGCGTGCACCTCGTGGCCGGTCTCGACCAGGTGCTTGGCGACCGGGAAGGCAATTGCAAGGCCGACGCCGCCGCCAATGACGGCGCAGGGGCCCTCGGCCATCTCGGTGGGAACGCCCAGCGGGCCCACGACGTCGCGCAGCGACTCGCCGGCCTCGTAGGTGGACAGCATCTCGGTGGTCTTGCCGATCACCATGAAGATGAACTCGACCCAGCCCTCGTCACCGTTCCAGCCGGCCAGGGTAAACGGGACGCGCTCGCCCGTCTCGTTGGCGCGAACCATGAGGAACTGTCCAGCGTGCGCATGTTTGGCGATCGCAGGCGCCTCGATGCGGAACTTGAACACCTTCTCCGAGAACTGCGTCTTCTCCAGGATCTTATACATAGAACCCCTCTCTTGTTAGGGCTGCCGAACCGTGCCTCCACGGAAATGGACGGTAGCCCGAATAAAACCGTACGCGCACAGGCGTTGTGCAGACATACGGTGCAAATTATACCCTCATGGCAATGCCGTTTACGTGTTTCTTCGGCAGGTGGGAAAACGGTTTATCCCGTCTGGCCTACCAAAAGGGGACAGGTTTATTTTGGTCGGTTTTATCAGGCAAAACGGCAAAGGGGGCCGGTCTCGCGTTGCGATGAGACCGGCCCCCTTTGGGATGCTGTGTATGTATGGCGGGGCGGCGTCTATTGCGATGCGGCCGCGGTGGCGTTTCCGCAGATAAAACCTGCCAAAATAAACCTGTCCCTAAACGGTAGGTTTTAGTGCTTGCCGTTGGCGGAGGCGGCGCCGTTGACGTGGTCGCGGGCATAGACCACGCCGTGCACGATCGCCAGGCCGGCGGCATCGGCGGCGCGGGTGCAGGTGTCCTGGAAGTCCTCGGCCTCGCGGGCGCGCAGCTGCTTGAGCACGTAGTCGGCGACGGCCATCTTGCCGGGAGGGTTGCCGATGCCGGTGCGGATACGGCTAAAGTCGCGACTGCCCATCTTGTCGATGATGGAGCGCAGGCCGTTGTGGCCGGCATGGCCGCCGCCCACCTTGACACGCACATCGCCGGCGGGAATATCGAGCTCATCGTGAATCACGAGCAGCTCCTCGGCCTTGATCTTGTACTCGCGGCAGAGCTTGGAGATGGGGCCGCCCGAGGTGTTCATGTACGACTGCGGCTTGACCAGCACAATCTGGCGCTTGCCACCTTCTTCCTCGGGGTCGTTGATATTGATGAGCGCGACCTCGGCACCGGCCTGGTTTTTCCAGTACGTGACGCCGGCCTGACGGGCCAGCTCGTCGATTGCCTTAAAGCCGGCGTTGTGGCGGGTCTCGGCATATTCCTCGCCCGGGTTGCCAAGCCCGGCAACCATGCGAATCTTGAGCGGCTGTGCAGCTGCCATATTTGTCCTTCCGTTACACATAAAAGTTTAATCAACGACAAAGGCTACCACGCCCGCCGAAGGCGAGACTTCGTTTCAGCGAAATCCCACCAGACAAAAGCGCAGCCGCGGCAGAGCGAGCCGTCGGAACAGAAGAAACCCCCGCGCGACCTTTGCGAAGCAAGGGGGAGCGCGGGGGTTTCTTCTGTTCCGACGGCGATGCGCCGGGTTGCAAGGACGATGCGATTACAGCGCGAAGTCGCCGCCGACGAGCGTGGAGACGGGCTCCTCGTGGTAAACGGCGGAGATGGCCTGAGCGAACTCCTCGGCGACCGAGATGGTCTTGATCTTGCCGCCGACCTCGACGGGGATGGCGTCGGTGACGACGCACTCAACGATGGGGGCATCGTTCAGGCGCTCGATGGCCGGACCGGAGAAGATGCCGTGGGTGGCGCAGACGTAGATGTCGCCGGCGCCCATAGCCTTGAGCTCCTTGACGTTGGCGCACAGGGTGCCAGCGGTGTCGATCATGTCGTCGTTGATGATGCAGGTCTTGCCCTTGATGTCACCGATGATGCCCATGACCTCGGCGGCGTTGTGGCGCGGACGGCCCTTGTGGGCGATGGCCAGGTCGCAGCCGAGCATGTCGGACAGCTTCTTGGCGGCCTTGGCGCGACCCACGTCGGGGGAGACGACAACCAGGTTGTCGGTGTCGAAGTGCATGTCGTTGTAGTACTGGCCAAACAGCGGCAGTGCGGACAGGTGGTTAACCGGGATATCGAAGAAGCCCTGGATCTGGCCCTGGTGCAGGTCGAGGGTGATGATGCGGTTGACACCGGCGCGCTCGAGCAGGTTGGCGACGAGGCGGGCGGTGATGGGCTCGCGCGGGCCGGCCTTGCGGTCCTGGCGGGCATAGCCGTAGTGGGTGATGACGGCGGTGATGGAGCGGGCGGATGCGCGCTTGGCAGCGTCGGTGGCGATGAGCAGCTCCATGAGCATGTCGTTGACGTTGCCGCCGGCCACGGACTGAATCAGGAAGACGTCGGCGCCGCGGACGGTCTCGTCGTAGCGGGCGTAAATCTCACCATTGGCGAACTGCTTTAGCGTAAGGCCCGAAAGCTCGACCCCAAGGTACTCAGCAATCTTCTGAGCGAGGGGACGGTTGGAGGAACCGGAATACACGCGGATGGACTTGCGCATATTCTCCGACTTCTCGGGATCATTAATCGGCATTACCCTTCTCCTTTAAATCGAATGCCATATAGATGCCTTGTTGCATTGTAACCGCGCGGTGGGGTTTATCGAGTCTTGATAACGTCTTTACCGTCAACGGACACGAACCGACCACTCATCCGGCCGCGCAGGTCAGCATAGAAAAAGGAGCCGTCCCCATGGGAACAGCTCCTTTTGTGCTTGGTAAAACGTTATACCTCGTCGTCCTCGTGCAGACGGCGGCGATAATCGGCGGCCCAACCCTCAATATTTACCTGACGGGCGCGACCCAGGCCAAGGGCGTCGGCCGGAACCGGCTCGGTGATGACGGAGCCGGCAGCCACGAGCGCGCCGTCGCCGATCTGGGCGGGCGCGACCATCATCGTGTCGGAGCCGATGAAGGCGTCGTTGCCGATGACGGTCTTGTGCTTGTGCACGCCGTCGTAGTTGCAGGTGATGGAGCCCGCGCCCACGTTGACGCCGGAGCCCATGGTGGTGTCGCCGATGTAGGACAGGTGCGGCACCTTGGAGCCCTCACCGATCGTGGACTTCTTGATCTCCACGTGCGTGCCGGCCTTGGAGCCGTCGAGCATATGGGTACCTGGGCGCAGGTAGGCGCGCGGGCCGCAGTCAACGCCGTTCTCGATGACGGCCTCGATGGCGATGGTCTCATCGATGGTGCTGCCGCTGCCGACGGTGGTGTCGGTGAGGCGGCTGTTGGGACCGAGCTGGCACTCCTCGCCCACGGTGACGTGGCCGATCAGGTGCGTCTGCGGCCACACAATAGTGTCGCGGCCGATGGTGGCGTCGGGGCCAATCCAAGCCTGCGTGGGGTCGATGAAGGTGACGCCCTCGGCCATCCAATGCTCGTTGATGCGGTCGCGCGCGATGGCGGTGAGCTGCGCGAGCTGGATGCGGCTGTTGACACCCAGGCCGTCGCGGTAGTCGTTGCAGTGGAAGATGGAGACCGCCTGGCCGTGGCCTTTGAGGATCTCGAGCATGTCGGGCAGGTAGTACTCGGACTGCGCGTTGTCGTTGCCGATCTCGTTAATGTGGGCAGCGAGCTGTGCGCCGTCGAAGGCGTAGCAGCCGGCGTTGCACTCCAGCAGCGTGGCTGCCTGCTCGGGCGTGCAGTCCTTCTGCTCGATGATGCGCTCGATCTGGCCGTCGGCGCCCAGCTTGATACGGCCGTAGCCAAAGGGGTCGGGCGGGGTCATGGTCATGACGGTGCAGGCGAGCTCGCCGGTGGCGACGGTCTGTGCGAACTTGGCGACGGTGTCGGCGGTGATGAGCGGCAGATCGCCGTTGAGCACGACGACCGGGCCCTCAGCGATGCCGCAGGCCTCGAGCGCGACCTTTACGGCGTGGCCGGTGCCCAGGCGCTCGGTCTGCTCGACGCACTCGACCTTGGTGGCGCTGTTGGCGTAGGCGCCGTCGATGAGGGCGCGCATCTCGTCGGCGTGGCTGCCGATGACGACCACGACGCGGCTGCAGCCGGCCTTGATGGTGGCGTCGACGATCCACTGGACCATGGGCTTGCCCAGGATCTTGTGCGAAACCTTGCAGTGGTTCGACTTCATGCGGGTGCCCTCGCCGGCGGCGAGGATAATTGCGGTTGCGTCCATGTGATCTCCTGTTACGTTATAGAGACGTGTGTTTGGAAACGATACACGGCGCAATATGATACCGCAGGCATATGACGAGCGCGTAACGATTGGTTTGCGGCGGTTAAGGCTTGCGCCGCCGGCGTGGCGTTTGCACTGCTTGCGTGCGGCGTTGGCGGTGCTGCGGAGCTGTTGTTTGAGCGAGGGGACGGGGGTGCCCGTGGACAACATACGAGAGGAGTTTGGCGGCGAGCCCGTCGCGGCATTATCGATGTCGCATCCGGCGGTGCCGGCGCTCTATATAGTGTTGACGCTGGGACTTACCATGTTCTCGATGCAGCCGGTGTTGATTGCGCTGTCGCTCGCGGGCGGGCTGGCGTACGGGTTTGCGACGCGCGGGGCCGCCCGCACGCTGGGTGCGCTTCGCTGGCAGCTGCCGGTGATTTTGATCATTGCGCTGGTCAACCCGCTGTTTAGCGCCTCGGGCTCGACGGAGCTGTTCCGCATTGGCATGCGCGCGGTGTATTTGGAAAGCATGGTGTACGGCCTGTGCATGGGTGGGCTGTTTGTGGCGAGCGTGCTGTGGTTTGAGGCCGCGGTGTCGATGCTCGAATACGACAAGGTGCTCGCGCTGCTGGGTAATGCCGCACCGGTGATTGCGCTCATGATCTCGATGTGCATGAGGCTTATCCCGCAGTTTTTGCGCTGCGGTCGTACGGTGCTGGCGGTGCAGGATGCGATTGATGTGCCGGGCCGCGCGCCGGCCGACCCCGTACGCTCGCGCCTGCGGGCGTCGAGCGTGTTGATGGGCTGGGGCATGGAAGATTCGCTGGAGCGCGCGGACGCGATGCGCTCGCGCGGGTGGGGTGCCGCGACGCGTCGTACGACGTATGCGCGGTATCGACTGGGGCGCAGCGACGTTGCCGCGCTGGTTGGGCTTGCGTTGTTTGGCGTGGCCACGGCGGCGGTGGCGTGGATCGCGACGACGCAGTATTCGTTTTACCCGCAGCTCTCGGTGCCAGCGCCGTGGCCGGGCTATGTTGTATACGCTGTCTGGATGGCGCTGCCTTGCGTGCTGCGCGCGATTGACGAGAAGAGGTTTGGCTGATGGCTCGGTTGGATAGGGGCTCGGTGTCGGGTGCGGCGTGCGATTCGGATGTGCCGGCGATTGAGGTGCGAGGCCTGAGTTTTGCCTATCCCGGTGCTGCTGCGCCGGTGCTCGAGGACCTTGACTGGGCCGTTCCTCAAGGTGCATTTGCGCTGCTTGTTGGCGGTACCGGGTCGGGTAAGTCGACGCTGCTCTCGTTGCTCAAGCCCGAGATCGCCCCGGCGGGCGAGCTCGCCGGCGAGCTGCGCGTGCTGGGCGAGAACGTTGCCGACATGGACGTGCGCGCGTCTGCGGAGCGCGTGGGCTACGTGTTTCAGGACCCCGAGAACCAGATCGTGTGCGAGACCGTGTGGCACGAGATGGCGTTTGGGCTGGAAAACTTGGGTATGTCTCGCGACGAGATGCGCCGCCGTGTTGCCGAGACTAGCTATTTCTTTGGGTTGGAGGACTGGCTCCACCGCGATACCGATACGCTTTCGGGCGGTCGCAAACAGCTGTTGTCGCTGGCGGCCGTTCTGGCGCTGCGTCCGCGCGTCCTGCTGCTCGACGAGCCCACGTCTCAGCTCGATCCTGTTGCCGAGAAGAATTTTCTACATGCGCTGTTTCGCGTGAACCGCGAGTTGGGCTGCACGGTCGTCGTGGCAACGCACCAGCCGCGCCCGATGCTCGAATATGCGACGTGCGCGTACCGGATCGAGGCCGGCCGCGTTCGCGAAGTGGCTGACCTCGCAAGTTTGGGTGGCCGCGAGGAGCTTTTGGCTTCGGGCGCTTGCCGGCCTGCGCAGGGGGAGGCGCCGGGCGCGGAGGCCATCCGCGAGGGCTGGTTTCGCTACGACCGCGCGTCCGGTTGGGTGCTGCGCGGGCTCGACGTGACGTTTTCGGCCGGCGCGGTACACGCGATTGTGGGCGGAAACGGCTGCGGTAAGTCGACGATGCTCTCGGTGCTGGCCAAGACGGCCAAACTGCAGCGCGGTCGCATGATGCGTGGGGCGGCTTCGGCGGCATTGCTGCCGCAAAACCCCAAGGCATTGCTGGTTGCCGAGACGGTGCGCGATGAGCTGATGGAATGGGCTTCGACCTGCGGATATGACGAGGTCGCGGCGCAGGAGCAGGCGGCGCGCTTGGGGTTGGCGGGCTTGGAGGCGCGTCATCCGCACGACCTTTCGGGCGGCCAGCGCCAGTTGCTTGCGTTGGCAAAGCTGCTGCTGATCGGCCCCGAACTGCTGCTGCTCGACGAGCCCACCAAGGGCTTGGACCTGGCCAGCCGCCGCATCATCGCCCACGCCCTGCGCGACCACGCGAAGGCCGGCGGCACCGTCATCATGGCCACGCACGATCTGGACTTTGCCGAGCAGGTGGCCGACGACGTCGCCATGATGTTCGACGGCGAGATTGCCTGCATGGAGCCCCCAGCTGACTTCTTTGCCGACAACGTGTTCTATAGGGCGTAAGCGCATCGAAGTCGCCGCGCTTGGGCTTACTGCTTGAGCGCCGTGTACTGCTGAAGCAGCGCCATGAGCCCAACGCGACTGTTGACCTGCGTCTTTCGAAAGATATTCTCCAGGTGCTTTTTAACGGTGCCGGTGCTGATGCAGAGCTCTTCGGCAATGGCCGCGTTGTCCATGCCCGATAGCACGCAGCGGCATACGTCGATTTCGCGCGCCGAGACATCGTAGTCGTGGGCGAACACTACCTCGGATGAGCTGCGGTCGGCCCGGACGCGCCATTTGGATAGGCGATTGGTAAGGTGGGGCTCGATCAGCTCCAGAATCTGGACTTCGCGGTCGGTGAAGTCGCCTTCCTCTTTTTTACGATTGAGGTTGAGCGACCCCAAAAAGCCCTCATCGTTAAAGAAGCTCACGTTGACGACATGACGGCCGCCAAGGTAATCCTTCATATAGCTACTCTCGATATCACCGGGGCTGAGCTGGTCGGATTCGCGCAGTACCGTCGAGCGCGTGAGGTTGCGATGCGCGACGATCATATCCTGTTGCCAGTACTCTTCGGTGTAGCGCTCGAGCATCCCGGCGGGGACGTCGATGCCGAGCGGATCGAGAAAGACGCGCGTCTTCCATTCCTGCGGGGTGGAAACGAGGTCTTTGGAAAGATCGCTCAGGAAAAACGCCGCCGACTCGTAGGGGATAAGAAAACGCAACTTCTTGAGGACGGTCGACCGGAATTCCCGGTCGTTGTCGATGGAATTAATCGAAAGCACAAGATCGTTTAAGCAGAGCCATTCGGAATCGGACAGAAAGCTCAAGATGACCTCCGATGAGATTGCGTAGGGTTTAAGCTGGCGTTTTAGCTATTTAGCGTAGTGATACTACTCCTTTTTTCGCATGATGATAAGCCGGATGCCGAATGGTTTCGGTGAGGGGTCAATCGCAAAATGTGGGCACCGAAGAGCCAGGGCCCGGCTCTCCAAGCTGTCTGAATACTCGACTAACCAAAGGAGTCATCATGGAAGAGAAGCTTCCTTCATGGCGCTGGGCGATCGTTTCGGTCGTTTGCTTGCTGTGCTTTATGGCTAACTACATGCAGTATCAGGTCTCGGCGCTCGCCGTAGAGGTCATGCCGATGCTCAACATCGATACCGTCGGCTTCTCGATGCTGTTCCTCGTCCCCATGCTTACCGCTGTCTTCTTCTCGATTCCGCTGGGCGCCCTCGGCGACCGCATCGGTTCCAAGAAGGTCGTTACGGTCTGCACTGCAATTTCGGTTGCCGGCGGCTTCCTCCGCTGCTTTACGCTCGATTCGTTCACGATGCAGATGGCGTCGATGTTCCTGATCGGCATGGGCATCTCGGCGCTCAACGCCAACCTCATCAAGGTGCTCGGCACGTGGTTCCGCGAGCAGACCGGCTTTGCCATGGGCCTGTTCTACGCCGCTTCGTGCGTCGCCATCGTCGTCGCCCAGATCTGCGCCGGCATGTTCGGTAGCGTTTTTAACTCCTACATGGTTGCCGCTGTCGTCATGACCATCTCCTGGGTCCTTTGGATCGTGCTTGACCGCGACGTGCCCGAGGGCCAGCCGCTTCCCGAGCCCGAGCCCGTGCTCGACTACCTTAAGGTCGCCATCAAGAGCCCCGGCGTGTGGCTGATCTCCATCGGCGTTGGCTTTGGCCTCGCCTCCACCACTGCCTATGCCGGCTTCCTGCCCCAGGCGCTCCAGCTCGGCAAGGGCATCGATGCCGCCACCGCCGGCCCCATGGCCGCCATCGTCACCGTCGGCAGCTTCTTCGGCTGCATCGTGGGTCCTGCTTTTTGCGACAAGCTCGGCAAGTTCAAGGGCTTCCTCATCGTCACCACGCTCATCGGCGCTGTCTCGATGTTCGTGACGTGGTACACCCCCGTCGGCTTCCTGCTGTGGGCGATCTTGGTCATCAACGGCTTCTTCACCGCCATCAACGGCCCGATTATGCAGTCCATGCCGGTTCTGCTCCCCGAGATCGGCGACACGTACGCCGGTTCCGCTGGCGGCATCGTTGGTACCATCTCCCTGCTCATGAGCTACTTCCTGCCCATCGGCATCTCCGCTGTCGCCGGCGCCGACTACACCATGAACATGGGCCTCGAGAGCCTCTGCTTCCTGCTTTCCGTGGTGCCGGTCTTCTTCCTGCCCGAGCTCGGCCGCAAGGCTATGCAGGCTGCCGCTGCTAAGGATGGCGAGTAGTCATGGAGACGGTGGTTCCTGCCGACATCGTCATTAAGACGACGGCGCTGTTTACGGCCGAGGAGCTTGAGCCCCATGCGGGATGCGTCGCGGTTCGCGGCAACGAGATCGTCGCCGTGGGCGCGCCCGACAAGGTGCAGCCGTTTGTCGGTCCCGATACCGAGGTAATCGATGCGGGCAACAAACTGGTCATGCCCGGATTCAACGATTCGCACATGCACTTTGCGCTCGGCTCCATCCAGAAAGACGAGGACTTCTGCTGCGATTTGATGTTCCTGCCGAGCGAGCAGGCCTGCGTCGATGCCGTGGCGAAGTTTGCCGCCGAGCACCCCGACAACCCGTGGATCTACGGCCAGGGCTGGTATTCGCCCGCATGGGAGGATCCGACCGACCCAGACTGCCGTAGCCTCGACGCGCTCGACATCGATCGCCCGATTGTGCTTTCGGACTTTTCGATGCACGTGGTTTGGTGCAATACCGCCGCGCTTAAGGCGGTCGGCATCGACCGTAACACCCCGACGCCCGAGGGCGGCCTCATCCGCCACTTTGACAACGGCGAGCCCAACGGTTTTCTGTCCGAGCCCCAGGCGACGAACATTCTGCTCGATGTGGTGCTCAACAAGCCGGACCTCGATGCTTCGCTGCTCAAGTCGATGCGCAAGTTCAACAAGCTCGGTATCACCTCGATCGGCGACATGTACCCCTTGGGCGTGACCACGCCCGGCGTGTACGACATTTACGATCGACTGGCAAACGAAGGCCTCAGCACGCTGCGCATTAGCTTTTACCCCGCGCTCGATGCTCCCATGGCGGAGTCGCAGGCTCTGAGGGCGCGCCATCATGGCGAGCGCGTGCGCATGGCGGGCCTAAAGTACATCCTGGACGGCTGCCCCGAGGCCTACACGGCGTACATGCACGAGCCGTATCTCAACGCTCCCATGGGCAAGGGCTTCCGCGGCGAGCCGGCGTGCAACCAAGAGACGCTCGACCGCATGGTGCTCGAGGCCGACAAGAACGGCTTTGACGTCCGCATCCATGCCATTGGCGATGCCTCGGCCACGATGATCATCGATGCCGTCGAGCGCGCCGAGGAGGCGTGCGGCAACAAGGGGACGCGTTTTGCCATCGAGCACACCGACAACCTGCAGTTTGAGGACATTGCGCGTATGAAGCGCCTGGGCATCAACGCCGCGATTCAGCCGCAGCATCCCATTGGAGGCCTTGGGCAGGGCGTGTACGAGGGCTCGCTCGGCGAGGAGCGCATGAGCCATATGTGGCGCTACCGGGAGGAGGCCGACGGCGGAATCCATCTGGGCCTTGGTACCGACTGGCCTGCGGTCATGTCGATCGATCCCATCGACACCGTATATGCCGCGGTGACGCGCAGCGAGTTCGATGGGCATCCGGCGGAAGGCTATTTCCGCGAAAATGCCCTGACGCTTGGCGAGACGCTTCAGGCGCACACGCTCGGCTCCGCCTATGTCGAGGGTTTCGAGCGCCGTCTGGGCAGTCTTGCCGCCGGCAAGCTGGCCGATATCGTTATTCTGTCGGGTAACCCGTTTGAGATGGACCCGATGGCGCTTCGCGAGCTGGAAGTCGAGACGACCATATTCGATGGGCGCATTGTCTATCGCAAGGACGAGGCGTAGATAGGGTGATTGACGTGAGCAAAGGGACGGTCGAGAAGTACGCGTTGCTGTTTGTGGTGTGCGGCATCGTGTTTGCCGCCAACTACGCGCAGTATCAGGTGTCGGGCTTGGCGCACATGGTTGTGTCGGGCCTGGGACTGACATCTGCCGAGTTTTCGGCCGTCCTGTTTGCCCCGTTTATTCCTGCCGTGGTGTTTGGTATGCCGGCAGGCGTTTGCGCCGATCGCCGCGGCGTGAAGGCGCTCGTGCTTTTCGCATCGGCGGTTTCTGCGGTCGCGGCGGTCGCGCGCGTCGCGTGTTCCTCGTTTGCAACGCTGTTTGCGGCGAGCGTGCTGCTGGGTGCGGCGCCCTGCGTCATCAACGCCATTGCGCTGAAGGTGTTGGGGCCTGCTTTTGGCGATGACACCGACCGCGCCATGGGGTGGTTTTATGCGGCGGGCTCCGCCGGCATCGCCTGCTCGCTCGCGACGTCCCCTCTCTTTGCGGCGGCTGGGCAGGCATACGTGCTCGCCGCTGTCTTGTTTGCGGCGTTTGGGCTGCTGTGGCTGCTTGTCGCGCCGTCGGCGGACGCCGTGCGTACAGCAAGCGATGGCGGCGCCGGTGACTCCGTGCCGTCGGCGGGCGCTTTTGGAGCAGTGGCCAAGATGCCGATGATTTGGCTTGTGGCGGTGCTGCTTGGAGTCGCCCTCGCGTCGGCTACGGCGTACTCGGGCTATTTGGTGTCGGCGCTCGAGGTTTCGATCGAGCCGCAAACCGCTGGAGTCCTGGCTTCGTTTGTAACCCTCGGATCGATTGTCGGGAGCGTGGTCGGCCCCTATATGCGCGCACAGTTTAAGGATTACCGTGCATTTATGGCTTTGTCGGCGGTCGCCGGGGGCGTGCTCATGTGGGCTGGGGAAGCTTTTATTTCCCAGTCATCGGTGGGGCTGATGTTTGCGATCGGCATCGCGAGCGCCGTTGCCGGGCCCGTCGTCCAGTCGCTGCCGTACTTGCTTCCCGGTGTGCGCGATGGCCTTGCGGGAAGCGCCGGCGGTGTGGTGAGTACCGTCTCGCTGGGATTGACGTTTTTGATTCCCGTGGTGCTTTCTTGCTGCATTGGCGAGAGCTACGAAACGCTTCTTTTGGGATGCGCCGTCCTGTTTGGCGCCACGGCGCTGGTGTCCCCGCTTCTGCCCTCGCCCGATTCGCTTACGTAGTGCCACGCCCCCCGTTTGTTCGATGCCGGTTGGCACAATATTAGGAGTTGATTTACTTGACGTTGAAAAAGAGCACCGTCGTGACGATCCTCAATGGCATCGTCAACCCTCTGCTCATGTGTTCGTTTTTGCCGATTATCGAGGGAAAAGCCGCACTCGATTTTCAAGGCGTCACCGGCTTTTGGGGACAGCTTGTCCTAGCCATTGCCATTGCGCAAATTGTGAGCTTTATGCCGCTCTTTGGTAAAACCGTCGGCATGTGCGTCGAGTTTTTTGGCTTTGAGCCAGGTACTCCCGGCGCGCGTATCTGCGGAACCGTTGTGGGCGCTACGCTGCTCTTTTGCCTTATCGGACTGTTTGAGATTGCTTTTCAGACGGGCTTTGGCGTGGTCAATGGCATGCCTTATTTTTCGCGCTGGGCACGCCTTGTGACGGGTGGCTGGGCGTTTGTCGTTGTGGGCGGATTGCTGTTCGACCCCTTTGCTGCGGCGATTGCCGCTAAGGTGACGGGCGAATAGAGCTTGGTGCCGCTTGTGCAGCGGGTGTAACAGACGAATAGCTGTTGGGGCCGACCGGGGGACTGGTCGGCTTCTTTTTTGCGCGTGCTACCATGTACGGGCATTTATCTGATGGAGGCTGCCGTTGTCGCGTGCATTGCAACATATGGAGATCCCGCTGCTGTTGGCGGTGCCGATGGTGATGGCCGCTGCGCTGGTGGCGGGCATCGAGCAGGCGGCGCTTGCCATGCTGGTTGTGGTGGCGCTGGTGCTTGCGCTGTTCTTTGCGGGCTACGAGGCGTCGCGTCCGGGCCTGCGTCAGATTATGCCCACGCTGGTGTTGGCGGCGCTGGCGGCGGCGGGGCGTATCCTGTTTGGGCCCATTCCCGACTTTAAGCCGGTGAGCGCTATTGCCATTATCGCGGGGGCGACGCTCGGCCGCCGCAATGGCTTTATGGTCGGCGCGTTGGCGGCGCTGACCAGTAATTTCTTTTTTGGTCAGGGTATGTGGACGCCGTGGCAGATGTATGCCTGGGGTCTGGTGGGCTACGTTGGCGGCGTGCTGGCGCATGCGGGCGCGTTCGATCGCGTTGACGGTACCGTGCGCATGCCGGCGCTGCTGGCGTACGGCTTTGCCTCGGGCTTGCTCTACGGCGTCGTGATCAACGCATATGACATTATCGGTTTTGTCCAGCCGCTCACCTGGGCTGGTGCCGCGGCGCGTCTCGCCACGGCGGTGCCATTCGATATTACGCATGGCCTTGCGACCTGCGTGTTTTTGGCCGCTCTGTACAAGCCCTGGTGCCGTCGCATCAACCGCGTCGTCGTGAAGTACGGGCTGTAGCGGCGATTGAGCCGGGGTGGGAATCGGTGCTGCTTCGGTGTCATTTCAAAACTATGCCGGTTTACGGGGCTGGATTGGCATAGGCCGACCATACCGGCATTTTTCGAAGGTAGACAATCCGTCTACCTGCGGTTTTAGTTTGCTTAAGTTGCGTGTGGTTGGAGGTTCGCGATTCAGCCCCGTAAACCGGCATAGTTTTGAAACGAGCGACTCATATGATGGGCGTCACGGCCCCGGAAGGCTAAAAATGGTCCGTTTCCCTCGTCCTCAAGGGATCGGTTGGGAGTGCTCGCCACGAAAGTGGCCTATCTACTACGTTTAAGTCGATACCCCCGACCATAACCGCGTTTTATGAAAAACCGCAGGCTTTCTACCTGCGGTTTTCTTTTTGCGTTGTTTGCTGTGGTTGAGGGTGACGGCTTAAACGTAGTAGATAGGCGTGTTTCGTGGCAGACGGGCCACGCGGATGCCCCACGAGGCCAAAATAATCCGTTTTCCTCCGTCCCCGAGGGATCATATGGGGTTAGAGCTCCAGGGTGAGGGTGACGGGGCAGTGGTCGCTGCCGAAGATGTCGCCGCGGATGCCGGTGTCGCGTACGTTGGCGGCGATTGCATCACTGACCAGGAAGTAGTCGATGCGCCAGCCGGCGTTGTTCTTGCGGGCATTAAAGCGGTAACTCCACCAGCTGTAGACGCCTTCGACGCCCGGATTGGCCGCGCGCCAGGTATCGGTAAAGCCGGCATCGAGCAGCTCGGTAAACTTGCCGCGTTCCTCGTCCGAAAAGCCTGCGTTGCCGCGGTTGGACTTGGGGTTCTTAAGGTCGATCTCCTCGTGCGCCACGTTAAAGTCGCCGCAGGTCACAACGGGCTTGCCGGTTTCGCGCTCGAGCGCGCTCAAAAAGCCGCGATAGGCATCGTCCCAGGCCATGCGTACGTCGATGCGGGCGAGCTCGTTTTGCGCGTTGGGCGTGTAGACATCCACAAACCAAAACTTATCGAACTCGAGCGCGCAGACGCGGCCTTCGGTCGTGGCCTGGGCGACGAGCTCGGCGGTCTCGCCTTCGCCGGCGTAGGGCAGCAGCGCGTCGGCATGCAGCACACGCAGCGGTTCCTGGCGGCTAAAGACCGCGGTGCCCGAGTAACCCTTGCGCTCGGCGTAGCTCCAGGTTTGGTGATAACCGGGCAGGTCGACCTGCACCTGGCCTTCCTGCAGCTTGGTTTCCTGCAGCGCCAGGACATCGACGTCGAGTTCCTGCGCGATCTGAATAAAGCTCGGGTCCTTTTTGAGTACGGCGCGCAGGCCGTTGACGTTCCACGAAGCAAAGGTGTAAGTCTGAGGCATGGTGTCCTTTCGACGGGGTTGGCAGGCTTAAGATTAACGCAACAAGAACGGGATGGGCCCCGCGAGCGACGGTGCAAACGCTGCCGCTCCGGCGATACGGACGGAGGACGCGTATGACGCAGGCAATATCGGATCCCAAGCAGGCCTCCGCCGCGCTGGCGGAGTTGTTCGAAACCCATAATCACGTGGTGTTCTTTGGCGGCGCAGGCGTTTCCACGGCAAGCGGTATCCCCGATTTCCGCAGCGTAGATGGCCTGTATCACCAGCAGTTTGCCTATCCGCCCGAGACCATGCTCTCGCACAGCTTTTACGAGGCACATCCGGCCGAGTTCTTCGACTTCTACCGCACCAAGATGATCGCGCTTAACGCCAAGCCCAACCGCTGCCATACCAAGCTGGCGGAGCTAGAGCGCGCCGGCAAGCTCGATGCCGTGGTGACGCAAAACATCGACGGCCTGCACCAGGCGGCCGGATCGCAGCGCGTGTTCGAGCTGCACGGCTCGGTCCACCGCAACATCTGTCAGACGTGCGGTGCGGTCTATAGCGCCGAGTGGGTTTGCGCGCGTGAGCACGAGGATGCTGCGGGCGTGCCCGTGTGCCCCGCGTGCGGCGGCCGCATCAAGCCCGATGTGGTGCTCTACGAGGAGCCGCTCGACGAGCGCGTGCTCACCGGCGCCGTCGCCGCCATTGCCGCGGCCGATGCCCTCATCGTGGGCGGAACATCGCTCGTGGTGTACCCGGCGGCGGGTCTCACACGCTACTTTACCGGCGATACACTGGCCATTTGCAATCTGGCGCCCACCGATCAGGATGCAAATGCCGACCTGCTGATTTCTTGCGACATCGCGGCCGCGTTTGCGTTCTAGCCCGCGTGCGCGGATACAATAGAAAGACTGATTGCAAAGCGACCCCGCCGCCAGCGCCCAGGCGCGGCGGCGCGGGCATTTTAGGAGGATGTTCATGGCGAACGACAGCAAGACATGGCGGTGCGGAAAGTACGAGCTCAGCTTTGACCGTCCGCGCATCATGGGCGTCCTCAACGTGACGCCCGATTCGTTTAGCGACGGCGGCGAGCACTTCGACCCAGATGCCGCTATCGAGTACGGTCTGGCGATGCTCGACGCCGGCGCCGACATCATCGACGTGGGCGGCGAGTCCACGCGTCCCGGCTTTACCCCGGTCAATCCCGACGAGGAGGCTCGCCGCGTGCTGCCCGTGGTGCGCGCGCTGGCCAAGGAGGGCGCCATCGTCTCGATCGACACCCGTCATGTGGCGGTCGCCAAGGCGGCCGTGCGCTGCGGCGCCTCGATCGTCAACGACGTGACCGGCTTCACCGACCCCAAGATGGTCGAGTTTGTTAAGACGAGCACCTGCGGCGTCATCGTGATGCATGCCGGCGAGGTCGCCGCGCCCGCTCGTACGCACGCGACGGTGCAGCTCGATACCTCGGCCGCGGCGTTTGTTGCCGAGAAGGCGCGCGAAGCGGCTGCTGAGGCCGCGCGCGAGGCGGAGAAGCCTGCCCGCCGTCGCCGTGGCAAGCTGCTGGGCGACCCTAAGCCCGAGGCGAAGCTCCCGGGTGGCGTGGTGCAGCCCTCGCTGCCGTTTGGTGAACCGGAGCCCACGTCTGAGCCCGCAAGCGAGCAGGAGGCGCCCGCCACCGAGCAGGCTACTGCCGCCGAGACCGTCGCGCCCGCGCCCGAGGCCGCGCCCGCAGCCACCGAGGCCGCATCGGAGCCCAATGACCACCTGGCCGCCATGATGCGCCGCAGCGCCCGCCGCGAGGAAGCCTACGTGCCCACCTCGCAGCTCCGCCGCTTCACCCTGCCCGATTCGGCGCCCATCATGCGCCGCGTCATGGGCTTTCTGTCCGACCAGGCCCGCGCGCTCATCCACGCCGGCGTGTCGCGCGACCGCATCTGCATCGATCCCGGTCCGGGCTTTGGCAAGACGGCCAACGAGGACATCGTCATCCAGCGCGAGACTGCCAAGATGGCGTCACTGGGCTATCCGCTCATGTGTGCCGTATCGCGCAAGCGCTTTGTGGGCGCCGTCTCGGGCGTGACCGAGGCCGCCGAGCGCGATGCCGCTACGTTTGGCGTGTGCCTGGGCGCCATCCAGGCCGGTGCCAACATCGTGCGCGTGCACGACGCCGCGGGTTTTGCGCAGTTCCTGAACGGCTACTGGGCGGTTGCCAAGCCGCAGCCGCGCCGCGCGTTTGTGGCCGTGGGCTCCAACCTGGGGCACCGCTGTGACAACATCCGCGCCGCACGCGACATGATCGCCGAGATTCCACTCACCTGCGTGTCCAACTCCTCCAAGATCTACGAGAGCGAGCCGGCCTACGAGACGCGCCAGGACGCGTTTGCCAACGCCGTCATCGAGATCAAGACCGAGCTGGCGCCGTTGGTGCTGCTCGACGAGCTCATGAAGATCGAGGCCGAGCTGGGCCGCGACCGTTCCAAGAAGGCCAAGGCCAACGGCCCGCGTACCATCGACTTGGACCTGCTGTGGATGGACGGCGAGACCCACGGCGGCAAAAAGCTGCGCCTGCCGCATCCGCTGATCGGCGAGCGCGACTTTGTGCTGGTGCCGCTCGAGGATCTGATGCACGACCCGGCGCGGTTCTTCCGCTACAACGGCGTCGAGGTCAAGGAGCCCGAGGATCGCGTGGGCCATATCGTGGGCGAATTGGGGCGTATGTAGATGATCGAGATGAATGCTGTTGCCGCCGGCACCGAGCTTGACGCGGCGCGTGACGCGGGCCGCGAGGGCGTGTCCGCGGGCTGGTGCGCGTGGAGCGCGGGCGATGCTTCGCTGACGTTTTCGCTGGTTGTGCGCCCCGATGTGAATATGCACGCCTTCCACGGCCTGCCGTTTGTGGCCGCGATGGGCATGATGGATGCGCTTACGGGCACGGCTACAACGCCGGGTCTTGGCCTTGCCGGCAATGTGGGTATCCAGTGGCCGAGCGACATCGTGTGCGGCGCGCCCGCATTTGAGACGTCACTTGCGAGCGTTGCCGTTAACGGCGGTGCCGGCGCCGCGGGCATGTTTGCCGCGGTGACGGTGGATATTGAGCGTACGGCGCTAGACGAGCTCGGCGTGGATATGGCAGATGAGGCGCTGATCGAGGCATTGGCCGCCGCCGTGCTGGTCCGCGTGGACACCTGGGCGGTTGCCGCCAACACACCACAGGGCGCTGCCGGCCCGCTGGCTCCGGTGCTGGGCGAGTACTTTGACATGGTGCCGCTGCTGGGCCGTCAGGTCGCGGCGGTATCGCCCAGCGGCCTGCCGCTCGTAGTCGGTGTGTTTGCGGGCCTGGACATCTGGGGTCGCGCGACCATCAAGACCGACGCCGGCGAGCAGGAGTTTCCGCCCGAGGCCGTACGAATCCGCGGCTTGTAGCGCGGGTCCGCACGCAAAGATAACGATGACAACGAAGCCCTCCTCGGCTAGCGCCGGGGAGGGCTTTTGTGTGAGCAGAGAGGATGGCCACGTTCGTCCTATTCCTCAAAAATGAAAATAATTCAGTTTTGAGGAATAGGATTTAGCCAGCTCGACCTTTCACGAGGTATATTCGGTGCAGAGCCTATTCCTCAAAACTGAAAAAATTTCAATTTTGAGGAATAGCAACGAAAGACCGCAGGGAGGCCGCCAATGAAACTCATCAATAGGACGTCGTATATGGACACGTTGACGAGCCTTATCGGCGTGCCGGATATCAAGGTCATCACGGGCATTCGCCGTAGTGGAAAATCGAAATTGCTCGAGGCCCTTCGCGACTACGTAGAGGCCAACCTGCCCGATTCGAATATCATCCATATCAATTACAACCTCGATGAATTCGAGGGCCTGCTCGAATACCATGCGCTACTTGCCTACGTAAAAGAGCGTCGGGCGCCCGGCAAGCAAAACTTCCTGCTTATCGACGAGGTTCAGATGTGCGACGGCTTCGAGCGTGCGATTAACAGTCTCCACGCGTCCGAGCAATACGACATTTTCATTACCGGATCGAACGCCTTTTTGCTGTCGAGCGATCTGTCGACGCTCTTTACGGGGCGCACGTTCGAGATCGAGGTGTTCCCCTTCTCGTTTGAGGAGTATCGTTCTTACACCGATGGGGGCGAGGTCGACCGCGACTTTGACGAGTACGCGAGGACCGGTGGCATGTCCGGCTCCTACCCTTATCCGTTACAGGAGCAGCGTTATCAATATCTCTCCAACGTCTTTAAGACACTCATTGTGAGAGATATCGTTCAACGGCATAACGTGAGAAACGAATCGGCCTTGCTGCGCATTGCCGATTACATGATGGACAACGTCTCCAACATCACGTCGGCTCGCAACATTACGGACGCTTTGAATGCGGACGGGCTCAAGATTACGAACAAGACGGTCGGCACGTACATGGGGTACCTGTGCGACGCGTTCGCCTTCTATAAGGTGCGCCGATATGACATTCGCGGCAAGAAATACCTTAAGAGCGGTGAGAAGTATTATCTGGCGGACCATGCATTTAAATACGCCCTGCTTGGAACACGCGGCATGGATTGGGGTCGTGTGTACGAGAACACGGTGGCTATTGAGCTGCTGCGCCGCGGATACGAGGTGTACGTCGGCGTGCTCTACAAAAAGGAAATTGATTTTGTAGCAATCAGGCGAAGCGAGAAACTCTACATTCAGGTGAGCGACGATATCAGCTCGGATAAGACGTTCGAGAGGGAGATTTCGCCGCTCCTGAGCATTGGCGATGCGTATCCCAAGATGATTCTCGCCCGTACGCATCACGAGACAACAGATCGCGATGGGGTGCAGGTTGTGGATCTGGCGAGATGGCTGGCCGGCGAGGCGTAGCGCCTCTCGGGTCTATTCTTCAAAACTGAATAATTTTTGATTTTGAGGAATAGACTCGGCGTTCGTTCTACCCCAGCTCCTGCATGCGGCGGTAGATTTCGCAGATGCCCTTGATGGTGAGCTGACCGTCGACCACGTCGAAGGCGTCGGTCGAACCGGCGACGATGCTGGCGAGGCCACCCGTGGCGATGACGGTGGCGTCCTCGCGCCCCAGCTCGCGCTTCATGCGCGTGACCAGGCCCTCTGCCATGGCAGCGGCACCCATTACGGCGCCGACCTTGATGCACTCCTCGGTATCGCGGCCGATGGCGTGCTCGGGTGCCTCAAGCGGAACGCTGGCGAGTTTGGCGGCGCGGGCGGCGAGCGCGTCCATGGAGATGCGGATGCCCGGCGCGATTGCTCCGCCAATGTAGTAACCGTCCTCGTCGATAACGTCGATATTGGTCGCGGTACCAAAGTCCACCACGATCGCCGGGGCGCCGTAGAAGGTCTCGGCCGCGACGGCGTTGGCGATGCGGTCCGCACCCACAGCCTGGGGGCGCGCCGCGCGCAGCTTGGTCACGGCCGCCGTCTGCGGGCCGATGACGATAGCGTCTGCTGCGATGCGATCGGCAACGGCGTGCCACTCGCGCGAGAGCTGCGGCACCACGCCGGCAAAGGCGATTGCGTCGACCGCGTCGAGCGAGAGGTCGTACATCTTAAAGAAGCCCATCAGGCGCACGTGGATCTCGTCGGCGGTAAAGGAGCGGTCGGTGGGCATGCGCCACGACTGCACCAGCTCGTCTCCGTCAAACAGGCCCATGGCCGTCTGCGTATTTCCCATATCGATAGCGAGCAGCATGTCTACTCCCGGTGTCGGCGTAAAAGGACGCGCACCATTGTATACGTGCCGTCGGCGTTGGGCTGCGAGTCGTTTACGGGGACACATGGGCTGAAAGATATAAATATGAAGGAATTATGCTCTACGAGATTTTCCTTGCCGTTTACCGAACTCCCGCGTAATATACTTTCTTGCGCACATGAGGCGCCCAGACATTGCGGGGTGGAGCAGTCTGGTAGCTCGCCGGGCTCATAACCCGGAGGTCGTAGGTTCAAATCCTGCCCCCGCGACCAAGAACTTACAGCTCGTCGGCCTAGCCGGCGAGCTTTTTTGTTATTTGGGAACCGTGTTTTCGGTCCAATTCTCAACTTCCCAAACAAAATCTCAATCTGTAACACCTGGACTCGATTTGGGCGGCTAACTGTTACAGACCGAGATATACCGGTGGGTTGGGTCGTGTTTGTCTAAATCTGTAACACGAGGGACGGATTTTGCCGAGTTGTTGTTATAGATTGAGATTTTCTAGCAGACGGGTTTGGTTTGTCTCAATCTGTAACAGGTAGGACTGGTTTTGCTGAGTAACTGTTACAGATCGAGACAAACCGACGGGCCGCCCCGCCCCATCCACCTACAGCTACCTGCTATCCGCCGATTTCCGTTGTGCCGCTGTGCCCCCATGCCATATCCTTTAGACAACTACGTGGCATCATCGCCGCCGCGCCTACAAGAGAGGAATGTCCATGACCGCACCTGCATCCAAGCTGCTCCAGCCCATTACGGTTGGCCCCCTTGAGCTCAAGAACCGCATTATGTTCCCGCCGCTGACCACCGGCTACGAGGAGCGTGACGGCTCCATCGGCGAGCGCAGCCTGGCCTTTTACGAGCGTCTGGCCCGTGGCGGCGTGAGCTACATCGTCATCGGCGACGTCGCTCCCGTCATGACCGCGAGCCCCACGCCCAAGCTGGCGACCGACGCCCAGATCCCCACGTTTAAGGCGCTGGCCGACACCGTCCACAAGCACGGCGCCAAGGTCGCGCTGCAGCTGTTCCACCCCGAGTACGACGTGCCCGGCGTCGGCCGCATGGTCATGGGTTCCATGGCCGCCGCCAAGGCCGCGCAGGAGGCCAAGGCCGCCGGCGACGAGGAGACCTTCGCCGCCAAGATGGCCGAGTCCAACGAGATCCGCAAGCAGGCCTACGCCAAGTTGCACCACGATATGCAGCACTTTGTGAACGAGGCGAGCGTGGAGCAGCTCACCCAGATCAAGGAGGCCATCGCTGCCTCGGCCGCTCGCGCGCAGCAGGCCGGTATCGACGCCATCGAGGTCCACGGCGACCGCCTGGTGGGTTCGCTGTGCTCGGCCATCCTCAACAAGCGCACCGACGAGTACGGCGGCTCGTTCCAGAACCGCGTCCGCTATGCGCTGGAGGTCGTCGCCGCCATTAAGGAGGCCGCGCCGCAGCTGATGGTGGAGTACAAGCTCCCCGTGATCATGGAGAACCCCGACGGCACGCCGCGCGGCAAGGGCGGCCTGCAGCCCGACGAGGCCTGCGAGTTTGCCAAGCTGCTCGAGGACGCCGGCATCGACATGATCCAAGTGGCGCAGGCAAACCACACCGGCAACATGGGCGACACCATTCCGCCCATGGGCGCCATGCCCTACAACTGGACGCTGCCCGTGGCCGAGCGCGTCAAGGCCCTGGTCTCCGTGCCGGTGGCAACCGTCGGCCGCGTGGTTTCGGTCGAGGCCGGCGAGAAGATCCTGGAGGACGGCTCGGCAGACATCGTCGCCTACGGCCGCTCGCTCATGTGCGACCCCGACATTGCGCTGAAGGCCGCGACCGGCGAGCCCATCCGCGAGTGCCTCAACTGCAATAAAGGCTGCGTCGACGCGATTCAAAACCGCAATTACATCTCGTGCGTACTTAATGCCGAGAACGGTGACGAGGCGACCATCGCCATTAAGCCGGGCGAGGGCGACAAGAAGATTGCCGTGGTGGGCGGCGGTATCGCCGGCCTGGAGGCCGCGCGCGTGGCGGCCAAGCGCGGCTACGACGTGACCGTCTACGAGGCGAGCGATCACCTGGGCGGCCAGATTGTGCTTGCGGCAGCGCCTCCGCGCAAGGACGAGATTATGCGCTCGGTCGAGTACTACGAGAAGATTCTGCCTGGCCTGGGCGTTAAGGTTGAACTCAACCACGCCGCCACGGCAGAGGACCTCAACGCCGCCGACGCCGCGATTGTGGCCGTGGGCGCGCACGACGTGGTCATCCCCGTCCCGGGCGCCGACTCGGAGAAGGTCGTCTCGAGCTGGGACGTGCTGGCCGGCAAGGTGGAGCTTACGGGCCGCGTCGCCGTCATTGGCGGTGGCTTGGTGGGCACCGAGACTGCCGAGTACCTGCTGCAGCACGGCTGCGAGGTGGCGATCGTGGAGATGCTCGACAAGATTGCCGCAGGCGAGTCCGAGACCATTCTGCCGCTGATTATGAGCGACTTTGCCGCCCACAACGTGGAGCAGCACGTTAAGACCCGCCTGACCGCCATTACCGACGAGGGCGTGGAGGCCGTTCGTACCACCGAGGACGGCGCCGAGGAGCCGGTGAAGATCGCCTGCGATTACGTGGTGATGGCCGTGGGCTCGAAGGCCAACGCGTTTGACCTGGATGGCGTGACGGTGCCCGTGACCTGCGTGGGCGACTGCTCGGGCGAGCGCACCGCCGACATCGCGAGCGCCATTCGCACGGCGTATCACGCGGCCAACGAGCTGTAGTTGAACATCGCGGCCAGGCGGGGCGGTAGCACGGATCCGCCTCGCCCGGCTGTGTCCCGTCGGGTGTCAACCGGTGCGGGGCCTGCAAGCGCAGCAGGCCCCGCCCTTTTTGTTTTGCTCCGGTGGATGGCAATGCGCGGTAATCATGAGGAGTAAGGACGTCTACTGCCTTGCCGATTACTCAAAATTATTGGGGGAGGGGTTAATAACTATATCCTCTATGCCAAAGGACATAAAGAGATGCCAATTTTGTTGACAAGCGAATGACGATTAGCTGCGAGTCAGCTACCAGCGTAAATAATCGATAAAGAAATGTCGTAAATTGGTGCCAAATGCCCAGATAACACCGCGTCTATTTTAATTAACTGCTTTGAGCAAACAGTAAAATGCTACTATCTAACTTGCACGTAAGAAAGCAGATTAACGGTTAAGGCTAAGAAGTGGCAGGTATGTCGGAAGCAACTAGGACTCGCACGCATGCGCCCGAGGTTAGGCAGCGCGCCGTCGAGATCCTCCAAGAGGGGGTCGGTCATCGCGCCCTCGCCGCGGAGCTTGGCATTCCCCAGGCCACGGCTCGTCAGTGGGCCCGCGCGTATGCCGTGGGCGGTGCCGACGCCGTTCTCAACGCCGGTTCGCATCATCACACCTATTCGTACGAAGTTAAGCTCGCCGTGGTCAAGGACCGCTTGGAAAACGGCTTAACGGTTCGCGAGGCCATGATCAAGCACAAGATTCCCAGCGAGTCTTCGGTCAAGGCTTGGTGCCGCCAGTATCGCGAGAGCGGTGAGTCCGCGCTGGTTGATAAGCCGCGCGGTCGCAAGCCGCGCGTTAAAAAGGCGGAATAGCGAACGGGATGGTGCGCCCACAGGGGCGCATTTTTCTTGCCGCGCCAACTTTTTGGACCGTCGTGAGCCTATCGGGACATCCTCTAAAGTGGTTAATAAACCGCGCGCAGTGGCCCGTGCGCCTGTCGCTGCGATAGGGGGAGTGTCGTCTCTCTGCTCCAAAGCGGACGTATCCTTACCCCGTACGCCTAAAACTCCCCAGTTGACCGAAAACCCGCCGTCGCTACTCCTCAACTGAGCTATAACGTTAAACAATTGCAGCGTTTTTGCATGGGGGAGTGATGGTATGACGCTACTGTATTTCCTTACCCTGTTTCCGCTGGTACCGGCGCTGGGCATGCTGCTCGTGCGCGGTGACCGCGCCCGCGATGCGGTAGGGCTTGTAGGCTCCGGCATTATTATGGCGGTGACAGTTGTAGTCGCCGTCATGTTTTTTGGCACGGGTCCGCAGAGCTTTGAGGTGGCACCGGGCACCTCGCATGTGCTCTCGATCATCAGTTCCGTCATCGACGTAATTCTGTGCGCCGTCATCCTGTACAACGCGTTCAAATATAGGAACGCGCTTACCGGTGTGCTCGGCGTGGCGCAGCTGGTGGGTTCGGTTGCCTTCGCTGCCATGACGCTGCCCGCGGCCGAGGTTGTCACCGCCACGCCGCTCTACCTGGATTACATGAGTGTGATCATGGTGCTTGCCGTCGGCATCGTCGGCAGCCTTATCTGCGTGTACGCCCTGGGCTACATGAAGGACTTCCAGGCCCACGACGAGCACGAGGCAGCGCTGCGCGGGCAGGCGGCGTCCGACCGACGCCCGCAGTTTCTGGCGCTTATGTTCCTGTTCCTCTCGGCCATGTTCGTCATCGTGACAAGCGACAACCTTGAGTGGCTGTTCTGTGGCTGGGAAATCACCACCGTGTGCTCGTTCCTCATGATTGGCTACACGCGCACGCCCGAGGCCATAAAAAACGCTTTCACCCAGATCATCCTCAACATGCTGGGCGGCATCGCGTTTTTGGCCGGACTCATGTACCTGCACGTTAACGGCATGCCGCTGACCATCTCGGGCATGATCGAGCTTTCCGGCGCCGGAACCGCGCAATCTGCGCTACTGGTGATGCCGGTCATTCTGTTGTCGCTCGCCGCGCTCACCAAGGCCGCACAGATGCCGTTCCACACTTGGCTGTTGGGTGCCATGGTTGCCCCCACTCCCACGAGCGCCCTGCTGCACTCGTCAACCATGGTCAAAGCCGGCGTGTTCCTGATGGTCAAGCTGAGCCCGCTCTATGCCATCTATCCCGTGACCGGCTTTATGGTCACGAGTGTGGGTGCCATCACGTTTTTGCTCGCTGCCCTCATGGCCATCTCGCAGAGCAACGCCAAACGCGTGCTCGCGTACTCCACCATTTCCAACTTGGGCCTTATCAGCGCCTGCCTGGGCGTCGGCGCGCCCGAGGCCGTGTGGGCCGCGATCTTCCTGATCCTGTTTCACACGGTGGCCAAGTCGCTGCTGTTCCTGTGCGTGGGCACCGCCGAGCATCATATCGGCAGCCGCAATATCGAGGACATGGACGGTATGTTCAGCCGCATGCCGCACCTGACGCGCCTGATGATGCTGGGCATCATGGGCATGTTCGTGGCGCCGTTTGGCATGCTCGTGTCCAAGTGGGGCGCCCTGGTGGCGTTCGCGCAGACCGGCAACGTGCTCATGATCATGGTGCTTGCCTTTGGCTCGGCCGCGACGTTCTTCTTCTGGGGCAAGTGGCTTGCCAAGCTTTCGGGCGTCGACCCCACGGCTCAAAACGTTGAGGTCAATGTCCATAAGACCGAATGGATGGCCCTCAACACCATCGCCGCGCTGCTGATTCTGTGCTGCGTGGCGTTCCCGCTCATCTCGAGCGGCCTGGTGTCGCCTTACTTGGCCATGGTGTTTGGCCGCGTGCCGTACGTTATTGGCAAGGACTCCATGTATCTGATGGTGGTTATCGTGGCGTTTATCGCCGTGGTGCTGCTGACTTCATTCCGCGTGAGCAACAAACCGCACGTAAACGTATATCTTTCGGGTGTGGGAACCGACAAATATCGCCATTTCCGCGGCTCGATGGGACGCGAGGTAAAGGCCGAAAAGCGCAATTGGTACTCGGAGGACGCCCTTGGCGAGAAGCGTATTGGCCCCGCGGGTAGCGTCGTGTGCTGCAGCATTATCTTGTTTGCGCTGCTGTGTTGCGCGTGGATTGGGCCCGAGCGGCTTGCCATGAGCGCGCCCTCGGTGTTGCGCGGCAAGTATTTTGAAGGTTCGGGTGTCGTGGGCATCTTTATTGGTACCGTGGCGTTTGCCCTGCTGGCGCCGCTTGTGGGCGGCCTGATCGACGGTCTTGACCGTAAGCTTTCGGCCCGCATGCAGGGCCGCGTGGGCCCGCGCCTGCTGCAGCCCTTCTACGACGTTGCCAAGCTGCTGCGCAAGGCCCCCGCCAGCGTAAACACCATGGACGATACCTATATGGCGTGCGCGCTCATCTTTACCGTCGTGGGCGGCGGCATCTTTGTGTCGGGCTCCAACACGCTGCTGTGCGCTTTTATGGTGACGCTCGCCGCGATCTTTGTGGTGCTGGCGTCCGCCTCGACGCAAAGCCCGTTTGCCCAGGTCGGCGCCGACCGCGAGCTGCTGCAGGTTATGAGTTACGAGCCCGCCGTTTTGCTGATGAGTGTTGGCCTGTATCTCGCCACCGACAGCTTCGATTCCATCGCCGTGACGGGGCAGTCGGCCCCCATCATCGTGTACAGCGCGCCCATTTTCCTCGCACTGCTCGCGGTGCTTACCATCAAGCTACGCAAGTCGCCGTTCGACCTTTCGTACTCGCATCACGCGCATCAGGAGATTGTCCAGGGCGTCGCCACCGAGATGAGCGGCGGCACGCTGGCCAAGATGACCCTTATGCACTGGTGCGAGACCGTGCTGTTTTTGATGTGGGTGGGCATGTTCTTTGTTTGGGACAACCCGGTGAGCTGGGTCGTAGCCCTGGTCGTGATGGCCGCGACGTATTTTGTCGAGGTGCTGATCGACAACACCTTCGCACGCAGCACCTGGCGCAGCTGCTTTAAGCTCGGATGGGGCGTGGCGCTGGTGTTTGGCCTGCTCAACCTTATGCCCATCCTCGTCGACGTATTTATTTAGGAGGCGGCATCCATGGATCATAAAATGTCGCGCTCGCCGTGGGTTATTCATTACGACGGCTCGAGCTGCAACGGATGCGATATCGAGGTGCTGGCCTCGCTTACGCCGCTGTTCGATGCAGAGCGCTTTGGCGTGGTCAACACCGGCAACCCCAAGCATGCGGACATCTTTTTGGTGACGGGCTCGGTCAATGCCCAGAACCTGCCCGTCGTGCGCCAGATCTACAACCAGATGCTCGAGCCCAAGTGCGTGGTGGCCTGCGGCATCTGCGCGTGTTCGGGCGGCGTATTCCGCGATGCCTATAACGTGATCGGCGGCGTGGACCGCGCGATCCCCGTGGACGTGTACGCGCCCGGGTGCGCCATTCGCCCCGAGACCGTGATCGATGCCATCGTGGAGGCGTGCGGCATCCTGGACCAGAAGGAGGCCGTGATGCGCGCCGGCGGCGATCCGCTTACCGTGGGCGGTGCCGCTACCTGGGACGGTGGCGTTGAGCTGGGCGAGGACGGGTTTGTGGCCGCGGCGGAGGCCGGCGACGCGCCCGCCGCTGGCGACGCACCTGCTGGGACGCCCTCCGCGTCCGTCGCTGCGAAGGAGGCCGAGTAATGCAAAAGGCTATCTATACCACCGTTGGGATCGACGAGCTCTTGTCGCATGTCCAGGCGCTCAAGGGCGTCGGCGCGCGCTTTGTGCAGATGCACGCCGAGCGCAACGTCGACGACGGTTCGTATCGCTTGGTCTATACGTTTATCAACGTTCATGCTGCTCAGGAGCATATTGCGCAGGACGGCAGCTATGCAATCGAGAACCTGGTGGTTGAGGGCATCGACCAGTACCAGGAGATTCCGTCCATCAGCTCGTATTACCCCGCGGTGTTCCCGTTTGAAAATGAAGCGCACGATCTGTTTGGCCTTGCCATCACCGACATGCAGATCGACTTTAAGGGCTTTTTCTACCAGGTCTCGACTGCCGAGCCCATGAGCGTTATCACGCCCGAGGTGAAGGCTGCGCGCGAGAAGGCCATGAAGGTCCGCGCGGCTGCCGAGGCCAAGGCGCGCAGGGCCGCGGCCGAGAAGGCCGCCGCTGCCACGGCCGCTGCGGGGGAGGGCGTTGCGGGCGCCGGCGATGCCGCGGGCGCCGCTGCTCAGCCCGCTGCGGCTGCCGGCTCCGATGCTCAGCACGATGAGGCCGCTGCGAAGGCCGCGCTCAAGGCCGCCGAGATGGAGGCAAAGCTCGCCGCCATGGATCCCGAGAAAGCGGCCAAGGTCCGCGCGGCGCTTGCCGCCAAGGCCGCCCGCGACAAGCAGAAAGAGGAGGCGTAAGGTCCATGGCACATCGCTCCGTTATTCCGTTTGGCCCGCAGCACCCGGTGCTGCCCGAGCCGCTTCATCTAGACCTGGTGATCGAGGACGACCGCGTCATCGAGGCAATTCCGCAGATCGGCTTTGTGCACCGCGGACTCGAGAAGCTCACCGAAAAGCGCGACATGCATCAGTTTGGCTACATCGCCGAGCGCATCTGCGGCATTTGCGCCGTGGGCCACAGCTGCGGCTATGCCAGCGCCTGCGAGCGCATGCTCGACATCGAGGTGCCCGGCCGCGTGCAGTATATTCGCACCATTCTGCACGAGCTTTCGCGCATCCACTCGCATCTGCTGTGGCTGGGCCTGCTCGCCGACGCCTTTGGTTTTGAGGCGCTGTTCTATCGGTCGTGGACCCTGCGCGAGCAGATTCTCAAGATCTTTGAGAGCACGTGCGGCGGGCGCGTGATTCTGTCGATTAACGAGATCGGCGGCCTTAAGCACGATATCGAGGACTCCGAGCTGGCGGGCATTGTCCAGACACTCGATGCCATGCGTCCCGACTACGAGGCCCTGGTGCATACGTTTTTGGACGACGACAGCTGCGGCGAGCGTCTGCATGGCGTGGGCGTGATCAGCAAGAAGGACGCGCTGGAGCTTTCGATGGTCGGCCCGTTTGGGCGCGCCTCGGGCGTGGACTATGACGTGCGCATGTTTGGCGACGGCGCCTATGCGGATCTGGCTGCGTTTGAGCCCGTCGTTGCTGCCGATGGTGATTGCTATGCCCGCTGCCAGGTGCGCTGTGCCGAGGTCACGCAGGCCATGGACATCATTAAGGAGCTTGTGGGCAAGATTCCGCACGACGGGATCGGCGGGCGCACCAAGCTCGCGCCGGCCGACGGCGCGCGTGGCGAGGTTGTGATTGAGCAGCCGCGCGGCGAGGCGTACTACTATGTACGCGGCAACGGCACCAAGAACCTGGACCGTTTCCGCGTGCGTACGCCGACGTCGCAAAACCTGGCGGGTCTGACGCATGCGCTGCAGGGCGTGCTCATTGCCAACGTGCCCATGATTATCCTGACCATCGACCCCTGCATTAGCTGCACGGAAAGGTAGGCGCGGCATGAGTTTGCTGACATTTGCCAAGACGGCCTTGGGCTCTATGGTTAAGCGGCCGGTAACGGTGTGCTATCCGCAGGAGAAGCTCGCGGCACCCGAGCGCCTGCGCGGGCATATCGTCAACGACATGGACGTGTGCATCTGCTGCGGCATGTGCGCGCGCCGCTGCCCGGCGGGCGCGCTCGCGGTCGATCGCAAGGGAGGAACGTGGTCGATTGACCCGTATGCCTGCGTGGTATGCGGCGAGTGCATCGAGAACTGCCCCAAACACTGCCTGACTATGGACACCGCCCGCACTCCAGTCGCGGCGGACAAGACTCCCACGGTAGAAACCAAGCCGGAGTAGCGTTGGGATGGGGCCGGTGGGGCAAAATGCCCCGCCGGCCCCGCGCGCTCGCGCGCGGTTGTGCCGCCGCTAACAAAACTATGCCGGATTACTACGATAAATCGCCTGCCCCCAACCACGCCGCATTTGGCAAAATCAAAACCGCAGGTAGACGGCTTGCAGTTTTGCGAAAAAGTCACGCGTGGTCGGGGATCTCATTTTTATCGTAGTAAACCGGCATAGTTTTGAAATGTCACCATATCCGTAACAGCCCTTGATCTCCCGTGGACGGAGGAAAGCGGATCATTTTTGCCTGATGGCTCCGAGTCGCACCCGTTTTCCTGCGAAAACGCCGTGTCTCAACTTTGGTGAGACATTTGTCTCACGCCCAAAACAGAATCTGGAACATGTGTCACCTGCCCAAATTGTGTCTCATTTCATAACTTTAGGCTGTTGCAAGGTCTGAGACCGCGAGAAGGGAGACGCGATGAGTAAGTACACGAGGGGTCTCTTGGCGGTGATACTGGCCGTAGTGCTGGTATTGCCAGCCGCAGCATTCGCCATGCTGCCCGAGGCCAACGCCAGGTCCAGCACAGGAATGGACGGGCCGACAGTGAGCGGACCGACGGTCGTCGACCCCGACACCAGCGGACGCTGGGAAAAATGGGCGGCCGGCCACGGCGGCAATAAGGTGACGACTCAAAACGTCGGCCGAATCTGGACCGACAAGACGGTTGAGGCAACCGGAGAAAACGAAGAGTCGGATTTCTTGACTACGCTTTCGGCTATGTCTTCGACATCCAATTCAATCGTGACGGTTACCACGCCGCTTGACATCGTGATGGTGCTGGATGCCTCTGGCTCGATGAATGATCCTATGGGCAGAGGCGACAAGACCGAGCGTATCGAAGCGCTGAAGAACGCTGCGAACAGCTTTATTGATACCATCGCCAAGCAAAACGAGGGTATCGAGGGCGTGGATAGGCAGCATAAGGTTGCCATTGTTAAGTTTGCGGGTAATGAGACCGATAAGGTTGGAAACGACACGTATCGCTCCGGCGGCCATAGCTACAACTACTCGCAGACAATGCAAGGGTTGACGGCGTGCACGGTTGGCGGCGCAAAGAGTCTTAAGGAAACGATCGATTCCATTAGACCTGCTGGCGCTACGCGTGCCGATTATGGTATGAAACAAGCCGAGAAAAACATCAAAACTTCTGGCCGTGCGGACGCCAAGAAGATTGTTGTGTTCTTTACCGACGACACGCCAACGAGTTTTAGCGACTTTGATTCTAAGGTTGCCAACGATGCCGTGACGGCTGCCAAGAACATGAAGGACGGCAAGGCCACCGTTTATACCATCGGTATCTTTAGCGGAGCGAATCCCAGTGCAGACATTCAAGATTTAGGAACAGACGAAGCGAATAAAGCGAACAAGTTCATGCAGGCCGTGTCGAGCAACTATCCCAATGCTACGGCATGGGATGCTCACGGTGCGCGCGCGGAGAACTCCGACTTCTACAAGTCGGCGACCAATGCCGACGAGCTCAAGAAGGTCTTCGACGACATTTCTAAGGCCATTACGTCGGAGCCGCCCCATCCAACCAAAATTGATAAGGGCTACGACGCGACCAAGTCCGGCTATATTACGTTTACCGATGAGCTGGGCGACTTTATGCAGGTCGACGGTTTTATATACAACGGCACGACGTTTGACAAGCCGACAAAGACCGAGGACAACGTCGACACCTACACGTTTACGGGTGATGCCGCGAACCTGGTCATCACCGTTCAGCATGCCAAAGAGGACGAGCCCCAGACCGGCGATATCGTAACGGTCAAGATTCCTGCGTCGTTGATTCCGCAGAGCCACTTTAAGAACGAAGACGGCAAGCTTTCGGTCGACAACGCTAAGCCCATCCAGGTGAAGTACGCCTCGAGCGTGAAGAAGGTTGCACTCGACAACCTGTTTACGCCCGAGAAGGTAACGGGGCTTAAGGATTACATCGAGCGTAATAGGACCGTTGACGAAAACCGCGCCAAGACCGTTAACTTCTACGCGAACAAGTGGGCTGCCGGCGCTCTGGGTAATACGGTTGCGACCTTTGAGCCCGCCGACACCAACCGCTACTACTACTTCCAGAAGCAGACGCCTATTTTCACGGATGAGGGCTGCACGACGCCGGCGACGGGCTCCCTGGCTGATAACGCCACCTATTACTATAAGGATGAGTTCGAGGAGCAGGGCGAAAACGACGAGGCCAAGCCCGCCACCGCCGTCATCGAATTTATCGGCGGCGACGCCGCGAAGTTCGACGGCGCTATTGTTCCCGATGAGAACGGTAACTTGGTGTTTACTGTGGGAACCGCACGCCTGGCCTTTATCGATGAGCTCCACACCACCAAGGAGAGCGTGGGCGGCAACAAGACCGGCACCGCGACCGACGTTCTCAACCCCAAGTGGAATAACACGTCCGCCAGGGCGACCGCGACGCATGTTAATTCCTACCTGGGCAACAACGGCAAGATCAGCTATAAGTACGACATGACGCCGACGACGGTGGACACCAAGGCCGACTTCGGCCTGACCAAGGTGCTCGAGGGCCGCGCCTGGACGAAAGAGGACGCGTTTGAGTTTGAGCTGACGTCCGAGAACAACGCCCCGATGCCCGAGTCCGCGACTGAGCCCGTGACTGTGTCCGTGACCAATGACGATCCGAATGAGGTCAAGGCGGCCATTAACTTCGGCACGATCGAATACAAGGCACCTGGCACGTATGTCTACAAGGTCAGCGAGAAGAACGCTGGGACCACGGTTGACGGCGTTGCCTACAGCAAGAACGTCGCGAAGATCACCGTGACGGTGACGCCCAACAAGAAGGGCGAGCTGAGCGCTGACGTGCAGGTGGCCTGGAGTGAAGCAGGCGAGACCGAGTTCAAGAACGTTTACACTGCGAAGCCTGTTGAGTCCAGCGTTACCGACAAGATTGACGTGACCAAGTCCCTGACCGGGCGCGACTTGGCGGCCGGCGAGTTCAGCTTCGAGCTGCGCGAGCTCAAGGGCGAGGATTCTAAGCTTATCGAGACCGTTACAAACGACGCCAGTGGCAAGGTGAAGTTCAAGGCCATCAAGTACACTGAGATCGGTCAGCACACCTACAAGCTGCACGAGGTCAAGGGTAACGCCGGTGGTATTGCCTACGACGAAACGGTCTACACCATCGTGACGACCATCAGCGATAACGGCAAGGGTCAGCTGGTGGCAACGCACGAGCTGAAGGACGCCAAGGACGCCAAGGACGCCAAGAGCATCGAGTTCAAGAACGCCTACACCACGAATGCTGCCGAGGCATCGCTTGTGGGCATCAAGAATCTGCAGGTCGCCGATGGTCTGACCCCGGCCGACATCACCGGCAAGTTTACCTTTACCGTGACCGGCGAAGAGGACGCGCCTATGCCTGCGAGCGCGAGCGTGCACAACGACTCCGACGGCAAGGTCGACTTTGGTAAGATCACCTTTACGCTCGACGACCTTAACAAGGCTCTGGGCGAGAAGCCCAAGAAGCGCGAGCACACCTTTACCTACACCGTGACCGAGTCCGGCGAGGTTGCTGGCGTGACCAACGACGCCAAGCTGTCGCGCGAGGTTTCCTTCACCGTGACCGATGACGGCAAGGGTAAGCTGAGCGTATCCCCTAACCAGGACGGCAATGCGGCGTTTACGTTCACCAACACCTATAACGTGAAGCCTGTCAAGACGAGTGTCACCGACCAGATCACCGCGACCAAGGTTCTGACCGGGCGCGAGCTTGGCCTCAAGGACGGCGAGTTTGGCTTTGAGCTCGTCAAGGGCGAGGGCAAGGACGCCCAGGTTGTTGCTACCGGCACCAACGACGCCAGCGGCAAGATCACGATGGACCCCATCGAGTACACCAAGCCCGGGAAGCACACCTACACGTTGCGCGAGGTCAAGGGTAATACTGGCGGCATCACCTACAGTACCGCCGAGTACACCATCGTGACCACCATCACCGACAAGGGCGACGGTACGCTCGAGGCGAAGCATGAGCTGAAGGGCGCCGACGAGGCGAAGTTCACCAACTCCTACAAGCCTGGTTCCAAGGACTCCAGCGTCACCGACAAGATTACCGCGACCAAGGTCCTGACCGGGCGTGAGTCTGGCCTCGCGGCCGGCGAGTTCCGCTTTGAGCTCGTCGAAGGTAACGTTGTTGCCGCTACCGGCACCAACAATGCCGACGGCAAGATCGTGATGGACCCCGTCACGTACACCGAGGCCGGCGAACACACCTACACGCTGCGCGAGACCAAGGCCGGCGCCACCGAGAACGGCATTACCTACAGCACCGCCCAATACACCATCGTGACTACGGTTACGGACAACGGCGACGGCACCCTCAGCGTCGAGCATAAGCTGCAGAACGCCGAGAAGGCGATCTTCGAGAACACCTACAAGCCGAATCCTGGCAAGTCGAGTGTCACCGACAAGATTGCGGCGACCAAGGTCCTGACCGGTCGCGATCTCAAGGAAGGCGAGTTTGGCTTCGAGCTCGTCGAGGGCGAGGACGCCAAGGTCGTTGCCACCGGTAAGAACGATGCCGACGGCAAGATCACGATGGGCGCCATCGAGTATACCGAGGCCGGCAAGCATACCTACACGCTGCGCGAGGTCCCGGGCGACGCCAACAACGGCATCACCTACGACGGCAAGACCTACACCATCGAGACGACCATCACCGACAACGGTGACGGCACGCTCAGCGCTGCGCACAAGCTGAAGGACGCCGACGAGGCGAAGTTCAACAACAGCTACAAGCCGAACCCCGACGAGTTCAGCGTCACCGACCAGATCACCGCGACCAAGGTCCTGACCGGTCGCACGCTCAAGGACGGCGAGTTCTCCTTCGAGCTCGTTGAGGGCGAGGGCAAGGACGCCAAGGTCGTCGCCACCGGCACCAACGACGCCAAGGGCAACATCTCGATGGGTGCCGTGAAGTACACCAAGCCCGGAACGCACACCTACACGCTGCGCGAGGCCAAGGGCGGAACCACCAGCAAGGGCATCACCTACAGTGACGCCAAGTACACCATCGAGACCACCATCACGGACAACGGCGACGGCACGCTCAGCGCTAAGCACGAGCTGAAGGATGTCAAGCCCGCCGAGTTCACCAACACCTACAGCGTGACCCCGACCGATGCAGACCTCGACTTTGGCCTGAGCAAGGCCATCGACGGTCGCGAGTGGACGGATGGGGACGAGTTCAGCTTTACCATCACCGCTCCCGACGGCACCCCGCTGCCCAATCCTGCAACCGTAACCGTGAGCAAGCACGACGCGAAGGACGGCATCGCCGCCATCAAGTTCGGGAAGATTCGCTACACGGCTGCCGGAACCTACAAGTACGAGATCCGCGAGAACGCGGGCAGCACGGTCGGCATGACGTATGACGCCCATGTCGCGACCGCCGAAGTGACCGTGACCGAGGACGGCGAGGGCAAGCTGGCCGCCAACGTCACCAAGAAGGAAAACGGACGCTTTACCAACACGTATCGCACTGAGCTTAACTACACCGCAGCCGGCGGCCTCAAGCTCAGCAAGAGCCTCTCCGGACGTCCCATGACCGAGGGCCAGTTCACCTTTACCGTGACGCCCGCCGATGATGCTTCGGCCAAGGCGCTTGGCCTGCTGCCCGGGGCCAACGAATTCAAGTCCCCTGCAGCGGCAGAGGGAACGGTCGGTCTGATCGACGTTCTGGCTGGCCATGAGGTCAAGTTTACGCAGGATGACGCCGGTAAGACCTTCAAGTACACCGTGGCCGAGAAGAACGACGGCCAGCCCGGCTACACCTACGACGACGCTGTCCGCACCGTGACGATCGCCATCGCCGACGACACCGCCGGTACGCTCACCGCCACGACGACTGTTTCTGGCGGTTCCGAGGGTACGCCGCTGGTGACCGAGTACAAGACTGGTGCCGCTGCGGTCGAGAGCGCTGTGGTCCCGTTCGTCAACCGCTATAGCGCTACGACCAACACGACTGGTGGCGACCCTGCTAAGGTCGTTGCCACCAAGACCCTGACCGGTCGCCCGATGGCCGACGGCGAGTTCTACTTTGGCATCGCCTACGCAGGTGAGAAGGAAGCCATTGAGGGTACATGCACTACCAACGTTAATGGGCAGGTAAGCTTCGGTTTCCTGCATTACACTACCGAGATGCTCGCCGACCTGGTAAACGCCAAGCGCGCCATCCGCACCGATACGGATGCCAAGCCTGTATGGACCATCGGTTACACCGCCTTTGAGTTCACGCCGCAGCTCGCGGCCAAGGGCATCACGGCCGCAACGCCGAGCTTTAGCTTTAAGGTCATTGTCGTCGATAACGGCGACGGTACCCTGACGGCAAAGCCTGTCTACGACGGCGTCAAGCCCGAGTTCAAGAACGTCTACGGCGCCGATGCCGTCGATGCCGCACTCACCGGCACCAAGAAGCTCCAGGCAGCCGAGGGCCTGACCCCGGCCGACATCACGGGTAAGTTCACCTTCACCGTGACCGCCGACGAGGCGGGCGCCCCGATGCCCGAGCACGCGACCGCAACCAACGACGCGGCCGGCAACGTGGACTTTGGCAAGATCCACTTTACGCTCGACGATCTCAACCGCGCCCTGGGCGTGACGGACGACGCGACCGACGAGACTGAAGCCGATGAAGTAAATGCCGATGAGGCAGAGACCGACGAGGCAGAGACCGACGAGGCCGACGTTGACGTTAACGCTGATGAATCCGAGGACGAGAACGAGCCTGCCGCCGCTACTCCGCGCTCGCACACCTTTACCTACACGGTGACCGAGTCCGGTAGTGCCCCTGGCGTGACCAACGACGCCAACGCCACGCGCAAGGTTTCCTACACCGTGACTGACGACGGTGCCGGACATCTGAGGGTCGTGCGCAACGGCGACGACGGTGCGGCCTTCACGTTCACCAACACGTACAGCGTAACGCCCACCGATTCTTCCGTGACCGACCAGGTCAAGACGGTCAAGCGCCTGACCGGACGCGACCTTGCAGCTGGCGAGTTCACGTTTGAACTGCTCGAGGACGGCGTGGCTGTCGCGAGCGGCACCAACGACGCCAACGGTACTGTCACACTGAGCCCGATCCACTACGAGGCACCCGGCACGCACACGTACACGCTGCGCGAGGCTTGCCCCAACGCGCTCGGCCTGTACAAGGGCGTCACCTATGATGGCGCGACCTACACCGTTGTGACCACCGTCTCCGACAACGGCGACGGCACGCTGACCGCGACGCACAAGCTCGAGGGAACTACCGAGTCCGCTGGCTTTACCAACAAGTATCATGCCATGCCCACGCAGGTCTCCATCGGCGCGATCAAGGTGCTCGAGGGACGCGAGCTCAAGAAGGACGAGTTTAGCTTTAAGCTCGCTGGTGAGGACGTCGAGTCCACCGTCACCAACGATGCCGACGGCAAGATCAACTTCGACAAGTTCGAGTACGACGAGCCTGGAACGTACGTCTACACCATCAGCGAGGTCAAGGGCGACGAGGCCGGCATGACCTACGACAAGTCCGTCTTTACCGCGACCGTCAACGTGGTCGATGACGGCGAGGGCAACCTCAAGGCGAGCGTCGCCTATACCAAGGGCGACAAGAGCGTCGAGGGTATCGTGTTCAACAACACGTACAAGAAGCCCGAAACGCCCGTGCCGACGCCCGACCCCGGTACGCCCAAGACCGTGACGAACATCGTCAAGACGGTCAAGGGCTTCCTGCCCACCACGGGTGACCAGCAGGCAGCCGCACTGCTCATGGCATTTGTCATCGCCATGGCTGGCGTCGGAGCCCTGGTCTGGGGTATCCGTAAGCGCTAGGCACGTCGACGGAGCCTGGGGCCAAAAGGCCCCGGGCCGCTGGCGGGGAGCCAAAAACATAGCCCCCACCCCACCCCCAGCCGCCACGGAGGCGTCTCCCTTCTCCGTGGCGGCACTTTTGTGCGTAGGGGAGGAGGGCTCGCCACGAAACCGGCCCATCTACTACGTTTAACCGCTTGCCCCCAACCATGCCGAAAAGCGCGAAAATAAAACCGCAGGTAGAACGCCTGCGGTTTTGTTCAAAACGAGGGTATGGTTGGGGGTATCGACCCAAACGTAGTAGATGGGCCGGTTTCGTGGCAGGCGCCGCTGGCGATCCCCCACGGACGGAGGAAAATAGATCTTTTTGGCTTTGCGCGGCCTGCGACAGTGCTTGTGCGGGGTGGTCCGAACAAAACTATGCCGGTTTACGGGGCTGAATCGGGAACCCCAACCATAGCGAAAAGCATAAAAGCAAAACCGCAGGTAGACGAGTTGTCATTCTGCGGAAAACACGAGCATGGATAGGAGTTTGGGATTCAGCCCCGTAATCCGGCATAGTTTTATGGCGCCCCGGGGACGGAGGAAAAAAGATCGGCTTTGCCTCCGTTGGGCCTGCGACGAAGTCTGTCCGGGCTGTTCGGCCAAAACTATGCCGGTTTACTACGATGAATTCGAGATCCCTGACCACACACGCATTTTTCAAAATAACGCAGGCGTTCTACCTGCGGTTTTATTAACGCGCAATTTGCTATGGTCGGAGATAGGCGATTCATCGTAGTAAACCGGCATAGTTTTGAAGTGGCATCAAATAAGTAGCAGCGGCGGCTAGCCTCGCAGGTAGGCGATGGCGATTTGGGTGCGGTTGCGTAGGCCCATTTTGGCTAGGATTGAGCTGATGTGGTTTCGCACGGTACCTTCGCCCATATAGGCGGTGGCGGCAATCTCCTTGTTGTCGAGGCCACGGGCGATGAGCTCGGCGACTTCGAATTCGCGGTCGGTCAGGCTGGCAAAGGCTGCAGGTCGGTGGGGCGTGCCCGCCTTGTCACCCGTCCCATCAAAGTCAACATCCTCGATCGCCTTGCCTTCGAGCACACGCTTGCCATCCATGACCTGCGCCAACGCTGGCGGAATGGCGGCGACATCGGTCTTGATTAGGTAACCGCGGGCGCCCAGCTTGAGCGCCGACACAATGTACTCGTCATCCGAGAATGTCGTCAGAAACACCACGCGTGCCGCGGGGTCGTGCTCAAGGATTTCGCGCGCCGCCGATAGGCCGTCGCGTCCCGGCATCTGAATGTCGAGCAGCGCGATATCGGGTGCATGTTCGGCATAGAGCGAAACCGCGTCGTTGCCGTTGGCGCCGGTGCCCACCACCTCGATCTGCGGCTGGGCGCCCAGGATAATCTTGAGCGAATCGACTACCAAGCGGTCGTCGTCGACAACTATGAGCCTCATCGGGCGTCATCTCCTTGCTGTTTGGGGATGGTGGCAAACACGCGCCAGCCGCCGGCGCCGGCGCGCGGACCGGCGGTGAAGGTGCCGCCAAGCGCCTCGATGCGCTCGCGCATGGAGGCGAGCCCCATGCCCTCCGCGGCGCCACGGCCGATTGCTTGGACCCCGCCCACGCCATCGTCGGTAACGATGAGCTGGTAAAACGACGGATGCTCCATGCATCGTACGGTGACGGTCTGGGCGCAAGCGTGGCGCATGGTGTTGGAGAGCGCCTCGCGCAGGACCGCCGCAAAGCAGTTCGCGACGTTTGCGGGTGCATGTTCGGTCATAACTTCAAGCTCAATCTGCGGGCCGCCGTCCGAGCGCGCGCCTTCAACAATGCGTTCGAGCTGCACGGAAAGGTCGACGGCGTTGTCGTTGAGCGCGTGGACGCTGGTGCGCACAAGCTGGAGCGCCTCGTCAACCGTGCGTTTAACGTCGGAGAAATCGGCGGCGACGCCAGGCTCGTCGGCGTGGACCACGCGTAGGGCTTCGGCCTGCAGTGAGGCGCGCGTGAGCTGGTGCCCGACGTTATCGTGGATCTCGCGCGCGATGCGGGCGCGTTCGGCGAGCGTCGCGAGCTCGACTTCGTAGTCCTGGCGGTCGGCAAGGTCACGGTTGCGCGCTTCGAGCGCGAGGGCTCGTTCTTGCAGCTCGTCGCGGGTACGGCGCATGCGCTGTTGCTCGCGCTCCAGCTGGGCGGTACGTAGCGATAGCAAGGCGGCGGCAACCGAAAGGATGACGGTCAGCAGGAGCATTCGGGCGGTGAGCGCGTCGGCGCGTAGGTCCGCGACGAGCGCAAAGACAAAGACGGAGCCAATGCCCAGCGCGACCCAGGCGTGCTCACGGCGCGCGCGTCGCGCGATGTCATAGAGGGCGAGAGGTGCGAACGGCACAAACGGCGGCACGAAGACGGCCGCGATGATGTAGACGTAGCTCGCGGCCTCGCTCGCACGGCGGGCGCGGTTTCCCTGTGCGACCTCGGCCAGCGAGGTGGCAATAACGCCTAGGCAAAACGCCGCGACCAGGCGAGCGTCCACAACAAGACCCATGGCGGCCGCAATACAGCACGCCAGCACGATCGATTTGTCGAAAAGCCTGTTCATATGGGTATTGTACGCGAAGCTGCGCGTGGTGGAGGGGCCGCCTGCGCAACCGTGACATTCCTCCCGCGCGGCAAAGCGGGGGGGGCGTCGGCAGGCCGGCGACCAAGACCCCTCCGCACTCGTGACAAAGCTCACTGGTGCGCGCCGCCCGCTCCTGCGATGATGCAATCGTACCGGGCTACGACCAACAGAAGGGCCGCCTCATGACAGACATCGTCCACGTCGAAAACCTCGTCAAGCGCTATGACGATCTTATTGCGCTCGACCACTTTAACCTGAGTATTGCCCCTGGCGAGATCTTTGGCCTGCTGGGCCCCAACGGCTCGGGCAAGACCACGTCCATCAACTGCATCCTGCAGCTGCTCGCCTACGACAAAGGCGCCATCGAGCTGTTCGGTGAGCCCATGACGCCCGCCCGCTACGACCTCAAGCGCCGCATCGGCGTGGTGCCGCAGCAGGTGGCGGTGTTCGACGAGCTCACCGTGCGCGAGAACATCGACTATTTCTGCAGTCTCTACGTCAACGACCGCAAGCGCCGTCGCGCGCTGGTGGACGAGGCGATCGACTTTGTGGGCTTGGGCGACTTTGCCAAGTTCCGCCCCGGTAAGCTCTCGGGCGGCCTGGCGCGTCGTCTCAACATTGCCTGCGGCATCGCGCACAAGCCCGAGCTCATCTTTTTTGACGAACCCACGGTGGCGGTCGACCCGCAAAGCCGCAACGCCATCCTGGAGGGCATCTGCCGCCTGCGCGACGAGGGCGCCACGGTGGTGTATACCAGCCATTACATGGAGGAAGTCGAGCAGATCTGCAGCCGCATCATGATCATGGACGGTGGGCGCGTGCTGGCGCAGGGCACTAACGACGAGCTCAAGCGCATGATTCAGATGGGCGAGAAGATTGTAATCGAGGTCGGCGAGGTTCCGAGTGCGGCGCTCGGTGCCGTCGCAAGCCTGCCGCACGTTCTGGACCTTTCGGCAACGGCGGGACAGCTCACGTTTTCGTGCGAAGCGAGCCCGCACAACCTGACGGACATTCTCGATGCGCTGCGCTCGCATGACGTGCCGCTCGGCCGCATCTATTCCGAACCGCCGACCCTCAACGACGTGTTCCTCGAGATCACCGGCCGCGAGCTGCGCGACTAGGGGGCGGCCATGTTCAACACCATCATCACCACGGTCAAGACGCTGCTGCGCCGGCCGAGCACGTGGGTCTGGGGCGCTCTCTTTCCTATTGCGCTTTCCACGATGTTCATGTTTATGTTTGCGAACCTCAGCTCCGACGGCGCGGTCGACCCGGTGCCGGTTGCCGTCGTGGCGGACGAGGCCTGGGATGCCTCGACCTTTAAGGACGTGGCAGCTTCGCTTGCCAAGGCAGGCGACGACCAGCTGCTCGATGTGAGCGAGTACGAAGACTTGGCTGCCGCGCGCAAAGCGCTCAAGGCCGGCGAGGTCGCGGGCATCTATATGGTCGATGCCGCGGGCACGCCCAGGCTCACGCTGCTATCGAGTTACGACAGCTCGCGCGCCTCGTCGGTGCTCACCGACCGCAGCATCCTTGAAACGGTGGCAAGCTCGTATACGCAAAATGCCGAGCTCATGGCCCAGATTGCTCAAGATGACCCGGCGGCGCTCGCCGACCCGGAGGCGGTTGCGCGCGCTCTGTCGCTCGAGGGCGGAACCCGCCGCATGAGCCTGACTCGTGCCACGCCCGATGGCACGGTCATCTACTATTACGCGCTTTTTGGCCTGGTCGCGATGATGTCTGCCGAGTTTGCCGCCTTGAGCGTCGTCGATTTGCAGCCTAATCTGTCGGGCCTTGGCGCGCGCCGCTGCGTGGGCGGTCTTTCCAAGACGGCGTCGCTGGCCGGCATTTTTGTCGGCTCGTGGCTGGTTTCCTTTGCATCGATGGCGGTTGCGATCGGCTACGTGCGCCTGGTCGTGGGCGTCGACTTTGGCGGGCGCGAGGGGTTGTGCCTGCTGGGCGGGGCTGCATCCGCGCTTGCCGCCACGGGCCTGGGGCTTTTTGTGGGCACGCTTCCCGTTAAGGGCGGCAAGGCGTCCAAGTCGGGCATCCTCACAGGCTTTGCCACCACGTGCGCCTTGTTCGCCGGCCTCTACGGCGAGCCGGCGATGGCGCTTGCCGACGACGTCGCCCGCGCCTGCCCGGCCGAGTGCTGGCTCAACCCCGTCAAGCTCATCTGCGATATGTTCAATCGCCTGTATTTCTTTGAGGACCTGGGGCCCTTCGCCGTTCGCGCCGGCGCGCTGGTCCTCATGGCCCTGGTGTTTGTCGCCGCCGCTACGCTGATCTTTGGAAGGAGCCGCTATGAGCACCTTTAAGACCGCGCTTCGCATGGCGCTCGCGCACCCGTTCTACCTGCTCATCTACACGGTGTTCATTTCGCTGATGGGCGTGTTCATTGCTGCCTCCGTCAGCTGGAATTCGTCGCAGCTCACCGAGTACAAGCCCTACGACACCAACGTGATTGTGGTCGACCGCGACAATAGCGATCTTTCGCGGGCGCTTACCAAGCATCTGGGTTCACGCTTTGACCTGGTCACGGGCATCGGCGACGACGCGTACGACCTCGCGGACGCGCTCGCCAAGAGCAACAGCGCCAAGGGCAGTGCCGATTGCGTGTTCTTTATCCCGGAGGGGTTTGAGGACGATCTTGTTGCAGCCGCCCGTGCGGGGGAGGCCCTGCCCAAGCTCGACGTGACCTACGGTTCCGGCACCATGGCGGCGGCGCTCTCGTCTGCCGAGGCCTCGCGCTGGATCTCGCTCGCGGGCGCTGCGGCGGCGCTTGAACCCGCTGCCTCCAACGGTGACGTCGCCAAGGCCGCCGAGCATGCCGCCGCAAAACGCGCGGAGGTCCAGATCGAGCAGGTCAAGGTCGACTCGACTGCTGCTACCACGCTCGAGTCGTACTTCAACTTTGGCGCGTACGCGATCATCTCGTCGGTCATCGTGTCGGTGGGACTGGTGTTTTCGGGCATGAACGAGCCCGAGCGCGTGCGCCGCATGGATGCCAGCCCGGTCTCTGAGCGCCAGCGTTCGCTCGCTGTGTTCGCGGCCGCCGCCGTGCTCACCGTCTGCATCTGGCTCGTGTCGAGCATGATGGGCGTCGTGGGCTTTGCCAGCGCGGTTGCCGAGGTCGGCGTGGGTCGCGTGTGCCTAGCGCTGGCGGTAACGTTTGCCCTGGCGTGCACGCCGCTGGCTGTTGGCTTTATGCTGTCGAGCCTGGGTGCGCGCGAGGAGCTGCTCAACGGTGTGGGCAACTTACTCGGCATGCTCATGACGTTTTTGGGTGGCGCCTGGATGCCGCTGTCGCTGATGGGTTCGGCCGTGCAGACCGTGGCGCATTTTGTGCCGACGTTTTGGGTGAACGACGCGATCGGCAAGGCGCTTGCCTCGGACCTGACGTCTGCCGCGCTGGGCGACATCGCCTGCGACCTGGGCGTCACGGTGCTCTTCGCCGCCGCCATCGCCGCCGTAGGCCTAGCCCTCGCCCACAACAAATCCCGCGTCTAGCCACCTAGTCATTGGGGACAGTCTTTGCCGATTCGCCGGCAGGGCTGGCAGGGACTGTCCCAATATGTCGGCACTTGGGGACCACTCATTGGGGACAGACTTAAATGAGCGATTTCACTCATTTAAGTCTGTCCCCAATGAGTAGGTTGGAAAATAGTTCGCGCACGTCGCTTAAAAATAGTTCACCTGGGTTTACTATTAGCCTAGAAAAGTAGCAGAAGGCTAACAACGGGGGATAGCATGGCGACAAAGCAAGCCTATGTCCAGGTCAAAGGGCTCAAGAAACACTATGGCGACGGTGATGCGCGCCTGACGGTACTCGATGGCGTCGACACGTCCATCAACCGCGGCGAGATCTGCGTCATGCTGGGGCCCTCGGGCTCGGGTAAGTCGACCTTTCTCAACCTGATCGGCGGCCTGGAGGATGCCGACGGCGGCTCCATCATGGTGGACGGCTGCGACCTCACAGTGCTCAAACCCGCCGATCTGGGCGAGTACCGCCGCCGCGAGCTGGGCTTTGTCTTCCAGTTCTACAACCTGGTGCCCGACCTTACCATCAAGGAAAACATCGAGGTCACGGCGCACCTGTCCAAAAAACCGCTCGACGTCGACGATCTGCTGCGTTCGCTGGGCCTCTACGAGCACCGCAACAAGTTTCCGCGCCAGGTCTCGGGCGGCCAGCAGCAGCGCTGCGCCATCGGCCGTGCGCTCGTCAAAAATCCGGGCCTGCTGCTGTGCGACGAGCCCACGGGCGCGCTCGACTACAAGACATCCAAGGAAATCCTGCAGCTCATGGAGGATGTCAACCGCACCTACGGCTGCACCATCATCATTGTCACCCACAATGCCGCCATCGCGCGCATGGCCAATCGCGTGCTGCGCCTGCGCGACGGGCGCATCGTCGAGGATGAGCTCAACGAGTTGCCCGTCGCGGCCGCCGAGCTCGATTGGTAGGCGGCGCCATGACACCTCTCGTAAAACGACTCCCGCGCGAGCTGCGCCGCAATATCGGTAAGTACCTGGGCATCTTTTTGCTCATGTGCGGAAGCATCGCCCTTACCTCGGGCTTTTTGCTCGCGGCGCATTCCATCGGCTGCCTCATCGACGACATGCGCGACGAGTACACGATTGAGGACGGCCGCGTGACCACCTCCTTCGAGGCCACCAAAGACCAGCTCAAGGCAGCCGAGGATGCAGCCGACGACGTCGGCGGCGTCACGCTCTACAAGAACTTCTTCATCGACGCCATTATCAAAAAGGCGTCCGGCGACGACGGCACCAAGCGCACGCTGCGTACCTACGCGCACCGCACCAAGGTCGATATCGCGTCCTACTGCGAAGGCAAGCAGCCCCGCGCGGACGACGAAGTGGCCATCGACCGCGTCTTTGCCACCAACAACGATCTTGCCGTGGGCGATAAGGTCGAGCTCGAGGGCCGCGCCTACACCATCTGCGGCATCATGACGCAGCCCGATAGCCAGGCACTCTTCCTCAACAACTCGGACTTTACGGTCAACACCATCACCTATGGCGTGGCCGAGGTCACCGACGCCGGCTTTACCGCGCTCGAGGACGCCGGCGGCGCGCCCGCCTACACCTACTCCTTTACCTTTAGCGACCGCGACCTCTCCACCGCGGACCGTATCGATGCCGAGCAGGATATGGTCGAGGCGCTGGTGGATGCCGATGCGCGCGTGGACGACCTGACCGATGCCGATTCCAACCAGGGTATCGGCTATGCGCGCGACGATGTGGACGGCGACTCCATGATGTGGACGACGCTGCTCGACATCATCATCGTGATCATGGCGTTTGTCTTTGTGGTGCTCACCGACGCCACTATCGAGGAGGAGAGCGCCATCATCGGCACGTTGCTCGCCAGCGGCTATCGCCGTCGCGAGATCGTGCTGCACTACCTTGCGCTTCCCGCCATCGTGGGCGTGCTCGCGGCGCTTTTGGGCACTGTGCTCGGCGTTGCGTTCTTTACCGAGCCCATGCGCGGCCTCTATTACGGCTCGTACAGCCTGCCGCCCTTCCAGGTGTACTGGAGCTGGGAGATCTTTGTGAAGTGCGCCGTGGTTCCTGCCTCCGCGCTCATTCTCATTACGCTGGTGGGCCTGCTCCGTAAGATGGGAAAGACCCCGCTGCAGTTCCTCCGTCACGAGGCGGGTGGCAAGTCGGGCACCAAGCGCGGTTTTCAGCTGCCGGAGCGCATGGGCTTTGTCTCGCGCTTTCGCCTGCGCGTCTTCCTGCGCAACCTGGGCAACTTCGCCACGCTCTTCGTGGGTATCGCGTTTGCCTCGCTGCTGCTGCTCTTTGGCCTGGCGATTCTGCCCACGATGACGCACTACGCGGACAACCTGGAGACGAGCCTGGTCGCCGAGCACCAGTACACGCTCAAGGCTCCGCTGGAGCTCGAAGGCACTGCCGAGGAGCGCGACCAGTGGGCGGCGCTCGAGCGCTTGCAGTCGGTGGACGGTGCGCTCCTCACCGCCGCTCAGGATGCCGACGACGAGCTTGACGACGCGGTCGATGCCGCACAGGCGGCGGCCGATGCTGCGACAAGCGCTCCGTCTGCCGAGAGCCTGACTACAGCGCAGGATGCGCTCACCAAGGTCCAGGACAAGAAGGACGCCCTTTATGCGCGCCTCGACGATCTTGCCGACGCCCTTGGCTGCGACCGTGACGAGACCATCGATTTGATCGAAAAGGCTTCGAAGATCGATACTGACAACGATGACATTCACCCCGTCAACACGACCGACAACGGTGCGGATAAGATTGCACAGGCCGAGAAATACGCCGTCTACCAGCTGCAATACGACCGCGGCGATGGAAATGGGCAGGAGACGATCTCCATCTACGGCGTCTCGTCCGGTTCTCGCTACTGGAAGGGGCTGGATGTCGGGGACGGGCGTGTCGTCTTTGGCGGCGGCCTGCTCGACAAGTTTGGCTGGAGCGAGGGGCAGAAGGTCACGCTCCGCGACAAGTGCGAGGGCAAGGACTATTCGCTGGAGTACGCGGGCAAGGACGCCACTTGGGGCTCCAAGTCGGACATGAATATCTATATGGGCATCGACGATTTTAACGAGCTGTTCGGCAACGACGCTGCCTACTTTAACGGCTACGTGAGCGACGAGAAGCTCGACCTCGACGCACGCTACTTTGCCGGCGACACTACGCCCGACGACATGCGCGCCGTGGGTGACCAGTTTATCGGCATGATGAGCGACATGATCGGCATGATGGTTGGGCTCGCGGTGTTCATCTTCCTGCTGTTTATGTATCTGCTGACCAAGGCCGTCATCGACCATAGCGCCCGCTCGATCAGCTACATGAAGGTCTTTGGCTATCGCGACGGCGAGATCTCGCACCTGTACATCCGCTCGATCACGCTGTGCGTGGCGGCATCACTTGTGCTGAGCCTGCCCGTGATCATCGGCTCGCTTACGGCCATCTTCCGCTCGATGCTGCTCGCCTACAACGGCAATATCGAAATCTATGTGCCCGCTTGGTCCATGGCGGCGTGTGTCGGCATCGGCTTTGCGACCTACCTGGTCGTGGCGCTGCTGCACACGCGCTCCATCAAGCGCGTCCCCCTGGCCGAGGCCCTCAAAGTCCAAGAGTAGTCGTTGGGGACAGGCTTAAACGACCAGTCGTCGGGGGACAGTCTTTACCGACTCGCCGGGTTGCCGGCCGGGGTGGTAAGGACTGTCCCCATTTGCCGGCAGGAAAGGAACGTCCCCAGCTGCCGGGTAGTGAAAGAGCGTCCCCAACGACTAGGTGCTCCCGCTTCCGCGCTTGACTTCGACCCTACTCCAATGGGTACCATCCTCTTATGTCTGTAACGCCATATAGACCGAGGGGATAGATTTATGACCGCAACTGCACCCGCCAAGGTGTACTTCACCAACCTGCGCACGCACGGCCGCGAGAGCCAGCTCGACAAGCTCAAGCGCCTCATCCGCCGCGCCGGCATTGAGCAGATCGACTTCGAGAACAAGTTCGTCGCTATCAAGATTCACTTCGGTGAGCTGGGCAACCTGAGCTTTCTGCGCCCCAACTACGCCCGCGCCGTCGCGGATGTCGTGAAGGAGCTGGGCGGCAAGCCCTTCCTCACCGACTGCAACACGCTCTACGTCGGTAGCCGCAAAAACGCGCTCGAGCACATCGACACTGCCTATCAGAACGGCTTTACCCCGTACGCCACGGGCTGCCAGGTCATCATTGCCGACGGCCTCAAGGGTACCGACGAGGCGCTCGTCCCGGTCGAGGGCGGCGAGTACGTGCACGAGGCCAAGATCGGCCAGGCGCTCATGGACGCCGACATCGTGATCAGCCTCACCCACTTTAAGGGTCATGAACAGGCCGGCTTTGGCGGCGCCATGAAGAACCTGGGCATGGGCGGCGGCAGCCGCGCCGGTAAGATGGAGCAGCATGCCGCCGGCAAGCCGAGCGTCGATACCACCAACTGCGTGGGCTGCCGTGCCTGCGAGAAGATCTGCGCGCACAACGCCATCTCGTTCGACGACACCCGCGAGCGCGAGCTTGCCAACGGCAGCACCCGCACGGTTCACGTGGCCGCCATCGACCACGACCGCTGCCTGGGCTGCGGCCGCTGCATCGGCGTGTGCAACCAGGACGCCATCAAGCCCGATTACGACGCCGCGGCCGACGTGCTCAACTGCAAGATCGCCGAGTACACCAAGGCCATCGTCGACGGTCGCCCGAGCTTCCACATCTCGCTGGCCATGGACATCAGCCCCAACTGCGACTGCCACGCCGAGAACGACACGCCTATCGTCAACGACATCGGCATGTTCGCGAGCTTCGATCCAGTTGCCATCGACCAAGCCTGCGCCGACGCCGTCATGGCATCCGAGCCGCTGCCCAACACCGAGCTCACTGATAGCGCCGCCAAGATGGAGCACAGCCACGAGCATCTGGAGGGCGAGCAGGCCAAGGATCCCTTCTGCATCACGCATCCCGACACCGACTGGCGCTCCTGCATCGCGCACGCCGAGAAGATCGGCCTGGGCACGAGCGAGTACGAGCTCATCGAGGTCAAGTAGCGCTAGGCTATTGGACAAATCACGCGCTTTTGTTGCGTAATTCAAACATAAACCGCCTGCGAGCACGGTGCTTGCAGGCGGTTTTTCGGAAGTATGCGGCAAATTTCGAAACCGCCGAGCACACGGCGTTTTTTGGCAACAAAACCCCTGATAAATTGTTGGTAAAACTGCAGTCTGGTCGGCAGTTCCAGATTTTGCCGCATACTTCCGAAAAGAGGGGGGTTAGATAAATCTCCAGACGCCGCTATTTGCCTAAAAGTTAGCGTCGAGGAAGTCGTTGACCGTGTTCCAGTAGAGCTCGGGGTCGACCTGTGCGCTCTTGGCGTGGGCGGCGCCGTGGACGGTGAGCTTTTGTTTGACCTTGCTGGCGCACGCCTCGTAGTTTTGGTCGAGCATGCTGTACGGCACAAAGGTATCCTGGTCACCATGGATAAATAGCATGGGGACCTTTGCGTGCTTGAGCTGCTCCACGCTGCTGGCCTTATGAAAGTCGTAGCCTGCACGTACGTTGCATACCAGATTGGCCACGTCGAGCAGCGGAAAACTGGGCAAGCCAAATACATCCTTGAGCTGCAGGGAAAACTCGTCCCAAACACTCGTATAGCCGCAGTCCTCGATAATGCACTTCACGTTTGCCGGCAGAGATTCTCCCGCCACGTTCATGGCGGTTGCCGCGCCCATCGACTCACCAAAGACCAGGATGCGCGCCTTGGGGTCTGCCGCAACAATCCGCTCGATCCACGCGACGACATCGAGTCGCTCGGGCCAGCCCATGCCGATGTAGTCGCCGCCGGAACGCTCGTGGGCGCGGGCGGCGGGCGCGAGCACGTTCATGCCGCGGTCGTGGAAGCGCTTGACGTATCGGGCCATACCGATGGGCTCGTTCGTATATCCATGCAGGCAGACGGCATAATCGTGCGTGTTCTCCGACGCAGCAAAATACCAGGCAGCTAGTTCAGCCCCGTCATCTGCGGTAAGACTGCTGCTCTCGCGGTTCTGCTTAAACCAGGCTCGCGCTTCGGTCTCCTCGGTATCCATCTGCTCGCCCTTTTCGGCGTTCTTGCTGTCCTGCATCATCTTCATGGTGTATGGCGCCTGGGGGTTCAGGGCAAAGTCGAACAGGAAGTTGCCGGCAAATCCCAGCAGTGCGACAACGAGCACTGCGGTAACGGCCAGACCGATCTTGAGCCCTCGATGGGGACGCGTATTATGAGCCATAAATCGCTCTCCTATAAGATGTTTATATGTCAACATTTAATGCAAGCGCATTATGGATGTTCACCGTTGATGCGTCAACAAGCAAAGAATGGGTAAACAAAAGGTCACGTAAGGTGCAAATTTCACACGTACCCAGACGCTTTGATATAGTGTTGAGAACTATTTATGTTGGAGGATGTAACCGGCATGTCCGATTCGAGCGACAGTTCCAAGCCGCGACCTAAGGCCGCGGCCGTTCCGCAGTACGCGGTGGGCGAGGAGATCATGAACTCCGTCACCCATGGTGTCGGCTGCCTGCTGGGTATCGCAGGCCTGGTGCTTCTGATCGTATTCGCCGCCCTGCGCGGTGGCGGGCCGGCACACATGGCCGCCGCGATCGTCTACGGCGTCAGCATCATCCTCGAATACCTGGCCTCCACGCTCTATCACGCGATTCAGCCCGAGCGCGCCAAGCGCGTATTCCGCATCATCGACCACAGCTGCATCTACCTGCTCATTGCGGGCAGCTATACGCCGTTTTGCCTTATCACGTTGGCAGACGACGGCGGTGCCGTGCTGTTCTTTGCCGTGTGGGCCATCGCCATTATTGGCATCGCGCTCGAGTGCTTTTTGCGCGAGCGTCAGCCGCACTGGGTAAGCGGCCTGGTTTACCTGCTAATGGGCTGGCTCGTCGTCTTTAAGCTGCCTGCGCTCGTGGCGCTGCTGAACCCCGTCGCGTTGGCGCTGCTCGCCGTTGGCGGCGTGTGCTACACCGTGGGCGTGCCGTTCTACATCGCTAAAAACGTGCGCTACCTGCACAGCGTGTTTCACCTGTGGGTGCTCGCCGGTAGCATCTTCCAGTTCATGGCGGTGATCCTCTTCGTAATCTAGCGACCGCGCCTGTGCCCGCGGATCCACCCAGGTGGCCGCCGGGCGCAACCGCCTTATCCGCCATCTACGTCTCCTGCCAACGTCCCGAATCTTGGAGGTTCGAGAAACTCCCGATGGACATAACCATCTCCCTTATCACCACACTCGTTTTGACCCTCATCAACGGCTACTTCTCTATGTCCGAGATGGCCCTCACCACGGCCAAGCGCGCCGTGCTGGAGCACGAGGCCGAGGAGGGCGACAAGCGCGCCGAGCACGCCATTAAGCTCGCCGCCGACTCCGACCAGCTGCTGGCCACCATCCAGGTCGCCATCACGCTCGTGGGTTTCGCCTCATCCGCCGTCGCCTCGACGAGCCTGTCCGACCCGCTTGCCACGTGGCTCATGAGCTTTGGCATCGCGCCGCTCTCCGCCATCGCGCGCGGCCTGGCGCCGGTCATCATCACCGTCGCGGTCGCCTTCGTGTCCATCGTGATTGGCGAGCTCGTGCCCAAGCGCATTGGCCTCGCTAACGCCGAGGGCGTGTCCAAGCAGGTCGTGGGGCCGCTTTCCGTGTTCCAGAAGATCGCCCGCCCGCTCGTGTGGCTGACTGGCGCCTGCTCCGACGGCCTGGCCCGCATCCTGCGCATCAAGAGCGCCGACGACCGCCAGAACGTCTCGGAGGAAGAGATCAAGTACATGGTCTCGGAGCAGGACGACCTGCTCGATGAGGAAAAGCGCATGATCCACGAGATCTTCGACCTGGGCGACACCGTGGCCCGCGAGGTCATGGTGCCGCGCGTGGACACCACCATGTGCGAGAACGACGAGACGGTCGCCGACGTGCTGTCCACCATGCGCCAGACCGGCTTCAGCCGTATCCCCGTCTACCACGAGGATCCCGACAACGTGGCGGGCATCGCGCACATCAAGGACCTGATTCAGCCCGCGCTCGACGGCAAGGGTGACCAGCCCATCGCCGACTTTTTGCGCGACGCCACCTTTGTGCCCGATACCAAGGACATCCTGCCGCTGCTTTCCGAGATGCAGACCTCGCACGACCAGATCGTGGTGGTCGTGGACGAGTACGGCGGCACGGCCGGCATCATCACCATCGAGGACATCGTCGAGGAGATCGTCGGCGAGATCGAGGACGAGTTCGACCCCGATAACAAGTACCTCACGCGCCTTTCGCGCTGCGAGTGGCTCGTCGATGGGCGTTTTTCGTGCGATGATGCGATTGAGCTTGGATGGCCGCTCGAGGAAAGCGATGATTATGAGACCATCGCCGGCTGGATTTTGGAGCTTTGCGACTCGGTGCCCGACATCGGAGAGGTGTTTGAGGTCGCGGGGTACAAGTTTAAGGTGCAGTCGATGCGTGGCCAGCGCATCTCGCTCATTCGCGTGATCGCTCCGGCCGAAATCGATAAGAAGGATTCCGAGTCCACGGCGGACGAGCCGGCGGCGTCGGGTGCGGGTCTTGCCGACCCGCACGACGGCGACGAGTAGGACAAGGACGAGTAGGGGAGAGTTATGGCAGGCCTGTTCAACATCCTTAAGGTCACCGTCAGCGAGGACAAGATCTGCGCGCATGTGCTGGTGAACCCCGGCATGCCGCTCATGACCTCGGAGGATATCGAGGCCACGGCGCGCGTGTACTATCTGGTGCCGGCGATTGCCAAGCATCTGTGCCTGGGCGATTCCGGCCGCGAGTTCCAGGATTGCATGGGTCAGACTGAGCTCTGCCACCTGTTGGAGCACGTGTCGGTCGAGCTGATGAACGAGACCGGCCTTGCCGGCAATATCTCGTGCGGGCGCACCCGCGTGAGCGAGCATGACGAGCGCGTCTTTGAGATTGAACTTTCGTGTCCCGACGACGCGTTGGCCATCGGCGCGCTGTCGTCTGCCACCTTCATGATGGATTGGGCCTACCTGCATGCCGACCAGCCCGCCCCCGACGTGGACGGCACGGTCGCGGGCCTGCGCAACCTGGTTTTGGGCATGCGTGCCGAGGCCGAGGGCAAGGATCCGCACGAGGCCGTCGCCGCCGCGAATGGCGAAGATGCTGCCGAGGACGAGGGCGCTGACGAGGGCGATGTGCCGGTCGACGCCGAGCCCGTTGCCGATGCGACCGCCGAGCCCGTTCCCACCGAGCCCCAGGGCGTCCCCAACTTTGACGACGAGCCCCAGGTGGCGATTGATACCGAGGGCGCGGTTGCCGAGAACCACGAGGCCTCCGCTGCCGTCTTTGGCGGTGCGGCGACGGTTTCGGCGGGACCTGCGCATGAGGGCGGCCTGCCGCTCGTGGACGGCGCCGGCGAGGACCCGGGTGCCACGGTGGCCATGCCGGCTATGCCTCAGGAGTAGGCCTACGCGTTTATCACCATCACGTACCTGCGCCTTTGCCGTACGCAGATGAGCGGGGCGGCAAGTGTTGCGCTGCGGGTATAATGGACAGCATTCAAACGGTGGGCGCCGATGTGCCCGCAGGAGAGGAATGATCATGGGTAAGACTTTTAGCTTTGTCTCCGGTGCACTCTTTGGTGCCGCCGCCGGCGCTATCATCGGCGTTGCTCTGGCCCCGCGCTCGGGTGCCGAGACCCGCGCCATGGCTGCCGATATCGCCAACGACGCTTGGGATAACATGCGCGATACCTACGAGCACGGTGCCGAGGAGGCCCGCGCCGCGGTCAACGACTTCGGCCCGATGGTCGATGCCAAGACCGATGACCTGCGCGCCAAGGTCGACCTGGCCCGCGAGCGTATGGATCAGCTGCGCGAGCAGCTCAACGATGCCATTTCGGGCGGCAACGTGACGCCCGCTGCCGACGTCGTGGTCGAGAACGCCGCCGAGGCCGACACCGAGGCTGCGGAGCCCTCGACCGAGGCATAATGCGCGCCGGGGATTTTGTCGGCGCCAAGATCTATCGCAAGCCCACCGAGGACAAGCGCACTAAAAAGGACGGCACGCCACGTAGCCCTAAAAAGCTCGGAAAGATACACTTTCCGGTCTTTACTCCGGGCGGAACGCGCGTGGTGGGCTTTATGGTTCGCCAGTCCGATATTGCGGGCATGATCGAGCGCCCCGACCGTTTTGTGGCGCTCGATGCCATCGGCGTCTATGAGGGCGCTATCGCGGTGGATGACGCCAAGGACACCTACGATGCCGCCGCGGCCAAGCGCCTCGACATTAACCTGGACGATTGCATCATCTGGGTTGGTATGGACGTGCGCACGGAATCGGGCGATGTCGTGGGATATTGTTCGGACGTGGAGTTCAAGCCGCGCTCGGGCATTGTCCAGATGTTCTATGTGACTGCTGGTGCCGCTTCGAGCGTGCTTGTCGGTGACACGCAGGTGCCGCCGACGATGCTGCGCGGCTACGAGAGCGGCGCGATGATCGTTTCGGACGAGGTCAAGGCGCTCGGGTATTCGGGCGGCGCCGCTGCAAAGGCTGCCGAGGCCAGCGTCGTGGTGGGCGACAAGGTCAAAAAGGGCGCCAAGGTGCTCGATGACAAGGGATCGGTCGCCGTGGACAAGGGCAGTCGCGCGCTGGGCAAGCAGCTCGGCAAGACGCGCGGCATGTTCAAGGCCTTTAAGGACGAATACCAAAAGGCGAGCGGAGGCTCGTCAAAAGCTACAAAATAGCGACGTACCAAATGATGGGAGGCAAGCCGGAGACCTGTTGCTCCGGCTTGCTGTGTTTATGGGGGAGGGCACATGCGCCAAAACGGATCCAACTTAAACGGGCGTTCGGGTGCGCGTCCGACGGCGCGCCGCGACCTGGGGCAGCTGCCCGGCGGTCAGCGCCGTCGCCGCCGTAAGCCCGGCGCGATGTACCTCAACCATAGCCGCGGGTTTAGCGACCGCAGCGCGCGCATCGGCAACGGGCGCTCGCCGCGCCGACCGTCCCGTCTGCCCTATGCACTCATCGCCGTGGGTTGCGCACTCGTACTGTTTATCGCTGCCGTCGTGGGCTATGTCAACCGCAGCGTGGACGTGGAGCTCAACGGCCAGAAGACCGCGGTGCGCGTGGGCTCTACGCTGCAGAATCTCATCGACGACCAGGAGTTGACTGACACCTACGACGCAGGCGACCTGCTGGCCGTCGATGACAGCGTGCTCAAGCGCCATGGCGGCGAAAAGCTGTCGGTTAAGGTGGACGGCAAGCGTGTGAAGCAGGGCAAATGGGATAGCCGCGAACTTGCCGGCGGCGAGAAGGTGACGGTCAAAGACGGCCGCAACATCTACGAGAAGCACGAGGTGCAGGCCACGACCATCGAGCCCAAGCTGAAGGTCGAGGGCACGGGCGCCATCGAGTATGTGCAGACATGGGGCGTCCAGGGTCGCTCCGAGGTGTGGGTCGGCGAGCAGTCGGGCAAGACGCAGGACCGTGGCGAGGTTGTGCCCGCCGCCGATTGCGTGGTTGCCTGCGCCAGCGTGGCGCCCAAGGGCAACGAGAAGGTCGTGGCGCTGACGTTTGACGAGGGACCGAGCGGTGCCACTAAACAGATCTTGCAGGTACTCAAGGAAAAGGGCGTCACCGCGACGTTCTTCCTGTCGGGCGATGCGGTCGAGGCCTCGTCCGCCACGGCCAAGGCGATTGTCGATGCCGGGTGCGAGATCGGATCCAACAGCTACAGCGACGATTCGCTCAAGGGTCAGGACCGTGAGGCGGTACGCGAGCAGATTACGAAAGGCACCGATGCGATTAAGTCGGCGACCGGCGTGAAGACGATGCTGCTGCGTGCTCCCTACGCTGCCTTTGACGAGCAAAACTGGATTGATGTGATGGACCTGGTCTCCGCCGTGGTCTCGTGGAATATTGACTCGGGCGACTGGCTGCTCAACGGTGCCGACGAGCAGGTCTCAACGGTGCTCGATTCGGTGACGCCGGGCAATATCGTGCTGCTCACCGATAGAGACGAATGCGCCGAGCAGACGCTCGAGGCGCTGCCGCAGATTATCGACGGTCTTGTCGCCGACGGCTACAAGATCGTGACGCTCAGCGACCTGGTTAAGACGGACACGTCGCTGAGCAAAAAGCTCACCTCGCTGACGAAGGTCACGATGCCCAAGAACGCCGTGTTCCCCCAACTCGCCGAGGATGACGAAACCACGGAGTAATCCCCAACGGCTATGTCACGGATACGTCAGCGTTTGGTATGCCTGCAATGTGCAGCGCATAAATTCGGTGCCGCAGCGCGATGCTGATGCTATAGTTACTGCGGTTAATGAGGGTCAAGAGAAAGGTTGCAGGTGAAATCCAAACCTCGACCATACAGTCGATGACCCCATGCAGGTGCTTTTTGCGCATGCACGGGGTGTAAGCGTCGAGCGGCGTGCCGCCCGCGCATGCGTATACATATCCAATTGTCCACGGATGGCGTGCCCGTTTTGCCGCGGTCCGCAGGAATAATGATGGGGAGCACCATTGAATTATCTGAGTGAGATGCTCAAACTGCCGGTCTTGGACGTCGACGGCGAGAAGCTCGGCGTGGTCAACGATTTTGGTATTGCTACCGGCGAAGTTTTTCCGCACGTGACGTCGCTCGCGTTCCGCGGTCCCGGCAAGACGCCGTTTATGATCAGCTGGCGCAAGTGGGTCGACCGTATCGACGAGACGGGCGTGTACCTCAATACATCTGCCACCAATATCCGCTTTTCCTACCTGCAGCCGACCGAGCTGTTGCTCGCGCGCGACGTTCTCAACAAGCAGATCGTCGACACGCAGGGCATGAAGGTCGTGCGCGTAAACGACATCAAGTTCTCCATGTCGGGCGAAAACCAGCTGCGTCTGCTGGGTGCCGAGGTCGGCGCTCGCGGCCTGCTACGCGCGATCAGCCCCGCGCTCGAGCATGTCGTCGAGGGCTTTATGAAGCACCTGGGCAAGCCGCTCAGCGAGGACATCATCGCCTGGTCCTACATGGACCTGCTCGATCGCTCGACCAAGAACATCCAGCTCTCGGTGTCGCACAAGACGCTCGGCGAGCTGCATCCCGCCGACATCGCCGACATTATCGAGCAGCTCGACCCGCGCCTGCGCGCGCAGGTTTTTGCACAGCTCGATACCGCCCAGGCCGCCGAGGCCATCTCGGAGTTCGATGACGACGAGCTCATGACCGAGATGCTCGAGGGCCTGTCCGACACGGACGCATCGTCGATGCTGGCCATGATGGACCCGGACGACGCCGCCGACCTGATCGACGAGCTCAGCTACGAGAAGGCCGAGAAGCTCCTGCGCCTGATGGGCGTCAAGGAGGAGAAGGCGATTCGTAACCTGCTGGGGTATGAGGACAACACCGCCGGCCGCATCATGACCTCGGAGTTTGTCTCCCTGCCCGCTACGGCAACGGTCGGTGACGCCATCGAGGCGATTCGCGAGCTCGACGAGGACTTCGAGAGCGTCTACTACGTCTATACCGAGGATCCGAGCGGCATGCTGACCGGCGTGCTCTCGCTGCGCACGCTGATCGTAGCCGACCGCGACGCCACGCTGGGTCAGCTGGCCTATCGCGACCTGGTCTATGTGTCGCCTGACGAGGACCAGGAAGACGTGACGGACGAGATGACCAAGTACGACCTGGTTGCCATCCCTGTCTGCGACGAGAACCGTCATATCCTGGGTATCGTGACCTTCGACGACGCCATGGACGTTATCGCTGAGGAGCATCAGGAGGACCTGCAGATCGCCGGTGTCGGCTCGGGCGATAGCGCGTCGGACGACTCGACGAACGTGCTCAGCTGGTTCGTGCATCGCCAGTACTGGGTTGTTGTATGGGGCATCGCGTCGTGCATCATGGCGACCGTGCTGGGGACGGCGCTCGGCTCCGCGCATCTGGTGGTGTTCCCCATGTGCGCCATGCCGCTCGTGCTGCTGGCGGCCTCGCGCATGGTGTCGTTCGTCAAGAACTACTTCCTGGAGTATGACGGTCACGACGACGAGCCCAAGCCGTATCTGGGGTTCTTCTTCCAGAGCACGGGCATGGGCCTGATTCTGTCACTCGTGACCTACCTGTGCGCCCAGCTGGTGCGCACCGCTGCGTTCCCCGATGCGTCCATGTTTGAGGAGCAACTCTTTACCGGGTGTTTTAATATCGCTGCCATCATTTGCCTGGTTGGCAACATGAGTGCCGTGATTTACCTGATGGTGCTGTTCTGGCGTGACGAGCATGACCTCAACACGTCGGGCACCGCCATGAACGTCATTGCCGTCATGATCTCGTGTGTGGCGTATTGCATCGCCGCGGTGCTGCTCGCCATGTCAGTCATGGGTTAGGTGGTCGCGTGCAAAATACCAAGCAAAAGTCGGGCACCAAGCAAAAGCTGACCATCGCGGCCATCTTTGGCGCTATGGGCCCCGGTCTGCTGGCGGCGCTTTCGGGCAATGACGCCGGCGGCATTGCAACGTATTCCAGCGCGGGCGCCAGCTATGGCTACAAGATGCTCTGGATGCTTCCCGTCATGACTGTGCTGCTCATCGTGACGCAGGAGACCGCGGCGCGCTGCGGCTGCGTCACGGGTAAGGGCCTAGCATCGCTCATTCGCGAGCGTTTTGGCGTGCGCAAGAGCGTGTTGGCCATGGCGGCGCTGTTGATCGCCAACACGGCCGTGACCATCTCGGAGTTCGCGGGTATCGCGAGCGGCCTTGCCCTGTTTGGCGTGCCGGCGAGCATCTCGGTGCCGTTGGTGGCGCTGCTGGTGTGGATGCTTACCATGTCGGGTAGTTTCCAGCGCATCGAGAAGATTCTGCTGCTGGTGAGCTGCGTGTTCGTGACCTATATCGTCGCCGCGTTTATGGCTGGCCCCAACTGGGGTGAGGTCGCGGTCGACCTGGTCGTGCCTAACATTCAAAATGACCCCAGCTACGTGTCGCTCGTGGTCGCAACGATCGGTACCACCATCGCGCCGTGGATGATTTTCTTGGCGCAGAACAACGTGGTCGATAAGAACGCGGGCGAGGACGACATCGTGCTGCAGCGTATTGATACCGTGAGCGGCTCGATCGCCGCCGATATCATCGCCGGCTTCATCATTATCACGACCGGCACGGTGCTGTTCCCGGCTGGTATTCAAATTAGCGATGCTGCCGACGCTGCTCGCGCGTTGGAGCCCATCGCCGGTCAGTGGTCCACGGTGCTGTTCGCCTCGGGCCTGGTCGCCGCGAGCTTCTTGGCCGCCTGCGTGCTGCCGGGTGTTACGTCCAGCGCCATTTGCGAGGCATTTGGCTGGGAGCGCGGTGCCGATCGCAGCTGGGATGAGGCTCCGGTCTACCGCGGCATCATTACGGCCATTATCGGTATCTCGGCCGTGCTGGTGCTCATGCCCGGTGTCGATCTGTTCCAGATTATGATGACTTCGCAGGTCATCAACGGCGTGCTACTGCCCGTGGTTCTGGTGTTCCAGGTGGTTATCGCCGCCGACCGTCACATTATGGGCGCCAACCGCAACGGCCGCGTATGGAACGTGCTCACGTGGGCGACCATCGGCGTGATTACGGTGCTGACAGTTGTTATGTTTGTGCTGCAGGCGATGGGTTACAGCGCCTAGCGTCTCTTTTGGGGCTTCGAGCGGGCCGTAGCGATGGGCTGCGGCCTGTTTTTTGCTTGCTATAGGGGGTTAGTTATATGGCAGTGGGCAAAAAATGCCAAATATGAGTACTGTTGCTAGGGCGATAGCATTTATGTGCAAGAAGATAATGTACATAATCTAGAGTGTGTACATTAAAATTCACCTCAGCAGGCTCTAATCCAGCTAGATTGGCCGCTTTAGTGGTTTGCAGGGGTCGCTCGGACGCTATTTTGGGCGGATTTGCCTGCTACTAAAATAGCAACAGTACTCATATTTGCCCTTTTTTGCCCACAGCCCCTTGGCATGTTGTTACGAAGCCGCCCCTGGACTGGAATTGACAGCCCAGGGGCGGCTTTCACTTGTCGCGGGAGTGTCCCAAGGTGCCGGCATAAAAGGAACGTCCCTAGCTGCCGGATTACTTGTTGGCGTCCAGCTTGTGCGGCTTGAAGGCGAGTGCGTTGACGAGCGCGTCGGTGGCGGACTTCACCGCTGCCGGCTGCGGGTCGTTGACGTGGTCCTCGGGGTGCACGGGCAGGTCCTTCTTGATGGCATCGTGAATCAAGTTGAGGTATTCGGTCACACCGGTGGTCGACAGGTGCGTGCCGTCGCCATCGAACAGGTCATTTCGGTTGGCGCTGTATCCGTACCAGTCGATAACGCGCACATTCTTGTAGCGCGTGGCGGCGTTGGCAATGGCCTGGTTGGTCGAGCCAACCCACGGCTGCGGGCTGCGCGTGTTCACAAACACGACAATGCGCTTGTTTCCCGCATCGGCCATGATGGCATCGATCTGGTCATCGGTTACCAAGCCGTTGGTGCCCAGGGCAAAGACCGCGATTTTGCCGGCAAGGTTCTGTTGGATATAACCCTCAAATGTCGCGCGGCCCGCATCGAATTGGCGGCCCTTTTCGGCATCGATGTGGCTGTGGGGGAATACGCCGTCAAAGGCGTCCACGGCACGTAGCGACACGGAGTCACCGATCATGAGCAGGTCGTAGGATCCATCGGGGAAGCCATCGTTGTCCTTGTCGGTGTCGTCGGCTGCCTGTTGGTCCGTGGGCGCGGCGTTTTTAGCTTCCTTGTTGAGGACTTCGGCGCCCTCGCCACTCAGCGCGGAGGTTTCTGGCACAAAGACCAGACCGCCCAGCGCGATGACAAGCACGATGCCGCAAGTGGCACACGCAGGAATATGCGCGCGCACCCAGTTGGCAGGCGTGGTGGTGCCATCGCGGAACTCGGAGACAGTGCGCCCAAAGGCGCCCTTCCTAAACGGCGTCTCGATAAAGCGATAGGAACATTCGGCGACGGCTACCACCAGCAGTACCTGCAAAAGGTACTGCCACCAGGGCGTATCGTTGATGTTGGCGACCGGGTTCATGAGCAGCAACAGCGGATAGTGCCACAGGTAGATGCTGTAGGAGCGCTTGCCAACCCATACGAGCGGCTCGGCGGATAGCGCGCGGGCCACCATTCCCTGGGGCTGCACGCAGGCCGCGATGACCATGAGCGTGAGGATGGAGCACAGCAGCGTGCCGCCGCGATACTGGAACGCCGTGTAGCCGTTGGTGAGCGCGACCATGGCGGCAAGGCCAACCAGGCCCACGATGCCCAGCACATCGATGGATGCGGGTGAGGACCAAAAGCGTACGAGGGCGCTCGGCTGGGCCGGGGCGGCTTCGGCTGCGTTGTCGGCCTTCGCGTCCTGCTTGTCTTCGGCATTCTTGTCGTGCTTGGCGACGAGGCGGTCGAGCCCCAGGCGATGCGCGAGGCGCACGGGCGCCAGGTCGCGATCGGGGATAAAGGCCATCCAGGCGCCCAGCAGCAGCGAGAACACACGGGTGTCAGTGCCGTAGTACACACGGCTGGGGTCGGCGGCAGGGTTGTAGAGCACCATCATGGCGATGGCGGAAACAGCAGCCAGGCCCAGGACCACGCGACGCGTGCTGGGCTTGCTCATATGCATGGATACCATGGCAAGGAGCAGCGGCGGCCAAATCAGGTAGAACTGCTCCTCGATGGCGAGCGACCAAAAGTGCGTGAGCGGCGAGGGATCGCCCAGGGCGTTGAAGTACGAGACGTCCTGCGCAATCTGCCACCAGTTGTTGAAGAACAGCAGCGACGGCAGGATGTCGGGACGCATCTTGGTGAGCATCACGTGGTTAAAGATCGTGCACAGCGCGCATGTCACCACCACGACGGTCACTACGGCGGGGAACAGGCGGCGGATGCGGCGAATCCAGAAGCTCTTGAGGTCGATGCGTCCGGTCTTGGCGACTTCGTTGAGCAGCAGGCGCGTGATCAGATAGCCCGAAAGCACAAAGAAGATCGTGACGCCGAGCAAGCCGCCTTGCGCCCATGTGAGGTTGAGGTGGTAGAGCACCACCGCGACAACGGCGAGCGTGCGCAGGCCGTCGAGGGCGGGAATGTAGCGGGATTTGGGACGAGCGGGCGTCTGGTCTGCGGTGGCGGCGCTGGCATGGTCCGCTTTGTTGGCGGGCGCACGATGAGGGCTCGGGGCGCGTCGCGAGCCGCCGGTGCGGCGCTCGGCCCGCGGACGTTCGTGCGGCGCCGGTTCGTTGCCCGTGCGGCGTCGGCCGCGTGAGCTCGATTGCGGGAATTGTTCCATAAAACATCATCCAATGACGAGAATAATCAGCACGTATTCATTGTAGCCGCCTGCTCCTGTGAATGCTTGCTGCTGGCGCAACCTCAAGCGCGCGTTCACATCAAAGTGAACTAAAGTTATAGAGGTGCGAAAGCATACGATTGACGGCCGACGGTGGGCAAAAAGCCCGCGGATGAGGAGGTTTCCATGGCAGATCGCGGCATCGTTGCGGTGTTCGGCAGCATGAACATGGACCTTTCGGTGGCGTGCGAGCGCATGCCGCGTGCGGGCGAGACCGTCGGCGGAAGCGGTTTTATCACCAACGCCGGCGGCAAGGGTGCAAACCAGGCTGTAGCCGCCGCACGGATGGGCGCGCGTACATGCATGATCGGCGCCGTCGGGCGCGATACATTTGGTGACGCACTGGTGGCGGGGCTCCAAGATGCCGGCGTGGGCGTTGAGTTTGTGGCGCGTCGCGACGACGTGGAGACGGGCACCGCGACTATCATTCGCTGCGAGAGCGACAACCGCATCGTGCTGTCGCCGAGCGCCAACCATGCGCTTGCGGGCGAGGACGTTGCCCGCGCACTGAGGCGCTTGGTGGCCGACGAGCTCGACGGCGATGCCAGCGAGATTGCCCCGGCTGTCGGAAGCGTCTTTATCGCCCAGGGCGAATGCGATCTGATGGCAACGGCCGCGGCGCTCTCTTGCGCTCACGAGCTGGGGTTCTATACGATCTTTAACCCGGCGCCCGCCTGCGACCTGCCGGCAGGAGCGTGGCCAGCGGTCGACCTGGTCTGCCCCAACGAGACCGAGTGCCAGGTGCTGACGGGCATTCTGCCTACGGATGATGCGAGTTGCGTCACCGCGCTCAATGCGCTGCTCGACAAGGGCGCCGGGGCTGCGGTCATCACGTTGGGCGGCGCCGGCTCGGTTACGCTCGGCGATGGCGGTGAGCCGCTGCGCATGCCGGCGCTTTCGAGCGCGGTGGTCGATACGACGGCCGCGGGCGATACGTTTATCGGCGCGTTGGCGGCGGCTCGTCTGGAGGGCCTGCCGCTCTTTGAGTGCATGGCGGCGGGCGCTCGCGCCTCGGCGGTGACGGTGTCGCGCCTGGGCGCTCAGCAATCAATTCCCATGCGTGCGGAAGTCGAGCACAAGTTTGGTTTAGACGGTTTGGATGTAGACGGAGAAGCGGAGTAGAACAATGGCAACCAAGAAGCTGATCCTTGATCTGGATATGGGTGTGGACGATGCGATGGCGCTCGCCTATGCCATCGCGAGTCCCGAGGTGGAGCTCGTCGGCATCACCACGTGCTTTGGCAACGTGCGCGTCGAGCAGTCGGCGCACAACTGCTTGGCGGTGCTCGACCTGTTGGGTCGTCCCGAGGTGCCGGTGTACCTGGGCGCCGATCGTCCCATGAAGGCAACCGAACCCTACACGCCGCCGGCGTCCACCACGCTTATCCACGGCAAGAACGGCATCGGCGGCGCAAGCGTGCCCGCCTCGCCGTACGAGCCGGTGGGCGCGACGTCGGCCGATGGCAATGCGGCGGTCGATTACCTGATTGATGCCGCGCGTACCTATGGGCCCGATCTGGTCTACGTTGCGACCGGCCCGCTCACCAATCTGGCGCTTGCCCTGGAGCGCGATGCGGCGGCGATGATGTCCATCGGCCGCGTGGTCGTGATGGGCGGTGCGCTTACCGTGCCCGGCAACGTGAGCGCGGGCGCCGAGGCCAATATGGCAAGCGATCCCGAGGCCGCCGATGCCGTGCTGCGCTCGGGCCGCAAGCTCACCATGGTCGGTCTGGATGTGACGCATCGCGTGGTGCTCACACGCCGCGATATCGCTGGCTGGACGGGTTCGGGTACCATGGCGGGTTGCGCGTTTGCGGGTATGGTCGAGCACTATATTGGCTCATACGAGATGAACGCGCCCTACCTGGGCGGCTGCGCGCTGCACGACCCGTTGGCCGTTGCCGTGGCGATTGATCCCACGCTCGTGGGCGCACTTGGCTGCAACCTGCGCGTGGACCTGCTCGGCGAGTATCGCGGCCGCACTATCTGCGATGAGCGCCGCGTGGCCGACCCGGACAAGAGCGCCCTTGTGGCGCTAACCGTGGACGCCCCGCGCTTCCTCGCGGAGTTCAAGGCACGCATGGCTCACGTCTTGGGCTAAGTGCTTCCCACACCCCGTCTCAAGTAGCTAATTTGGGACGGGGCTTTTTAGCTACCTTGGGGGCTAAAAAAGATAAATTGCATCGTTCCAAATGAGTGCATAATTGCGTAATTTATAGAACTAGCTGCTGTAAACAGATTAAACTCCGTTTACAGTCTAAAAGCGACCGTTAACCAAATACTTGGCCTTGTCTGGAATTCTCTGTGTTTGCATGGACGGGATGGTCTGCCGATATTGACGTATCGGCGCAGAAGCGGAGGCAGCATGAAAGAGTATTTTGGCATCGACGTGGGCGGCACGGCAGTTAAGTGGGCCGTGCTGGGCGAGGATTTTTCCATCCGCGAGCGCGGCAGCCTGCCGACCGATTTTGCTACGGCAGACGAAGCGGTCGAGGCCCTGACCGGTCTTATCGAGCCGCATCGCGATCGCGTGTCCGCCGTGGGCGTGAGTGCACCCGGCGGCATCTATGAGGATGACGCGGACGGCACCATCCATCGCGGCGGCGCGCTTACCTACATGGACGGCTGTCCGCTGGGAAAGTTGCTGCGCGAGCGGTTTGACATGCCGGTGGCGGTCAACAACGACGGAAAATGCTGCGCGCTCGGCGAGTACGCAGCGGGCGCCCTTCGCGGATGCCGCACTGGCGTCGTGCTCGCTATCGGCACCGGCATCGGCGGCGGCATCGTTATCGATGGCCGCGTGCTTCGCGGCGCACATGGCTTTGCAGGTGAGTTTAGCTTTCTGCGCAACGACGTGAGGCAGCCGGCGTCCGGGGACAGAATGTTTTCGAGCACAGGCGGCTGGCGTGCGCTGCGCGATCTCGTCGTGGCCGAGAAGGACTTACCTGCCGATGGCACGGTGGACGGCCGCCGCGTTTTTGAGTGGATCGAGGCCGGCGATACGGCGGCGCAGTGCGCGCTTGACTGCTATGCGCGCACGTTCGATGCCATGCTCGTAAACCTTCAGGCGGTGCTCGACCCCGAGGTGTTTGTGATCGCGGGCGGCATTTCTTGCCACCCCGAGCTCATCGATGCGCTTCGCGATCAGATGCCCGCAGCTCTTGCGGGCTATGAGGGCTTTCTTGCCGGCATCCCTGCGCCGCAGGTCAGGGCGGCCGAGCTCGGTAACGATGCTAACCTGTATGGTGCCGTGCAAGAAGCCATGCGCCTTTGCGAATAGCTACCGAGTAAATGCGCCCGTTGGGGGAATAGTTGTGCCGCTTCGCTTGACAACAGGCTAAACTAGCTAATAAACATTTACTATTCTGTTTAGATTGAATTTGCGGTCGTTTAGTTGCCGAGCCACGGGCGGTCAAGCCACGATGCTCGGCCGCGACCGTTGCTAGGGGGAACGATGGCCAAAGCAAGCGTCCGCGAGATCAGCCGCATCACCGGTTTTTCGCCCGCAACCGTGTCCAATGCGCTCAACCGCAAGCGCAGCGTGAGCGAGGAGACCGCCAAGGTCATCCTGGAGTGTGCGCAGTCGCTCGGCTACCAGCAGTCGACGCAGCTCGAGAGCATCCAGTTTGTACTCGCGCGCAAGACGGGCGCCATCCTGGACGAGAGCACCTTCCACCCTGCGGTCATCGAGGGCGTGGAGCGCCAAGCGCGCCGCCACGGCATGAGTACGAGCTTTGTCTCGCTCGACTTTAGCGACCTGGACGCCGTACGTCCGCAGGTCGAGGGCCTCATCGCCGATCCGTCGGCCGCCATTGTGCTGATGGGTACCGAGCTGGGCGAGGAGGACTACGCTCTGTTTGCCAACGCCGCCGCCCACCTGATTGTGCTCGATGGCTGGAGCGACCGACAGTACTTCGATGCCGTGGTCATTGCCAACACCGATTCGGTGCTGCGTGCCGTGGATTACCTTATCGAGAAGGGTCACAAGCAAATCGGCTACCTAGCAGGCGACCTGCGCATCCGCAATTTTAAGGACCGCGAGCGTGGCTATCGCCAGGCGCTTGAGGACGCGGGCCTTGAGGCCAATCCGGCATGGCGCGTCACCCTGGGCACCACGCTCGAGGGCGCCTATCGCGACATGGGTGCTTGGCTCGATACGGTCTCGCACGACGATCTGCCGACGGCTTTCTTTGCCGAGAACGATGTGCTTGCCGTGGGTGCTATGCGTGCGTTGAGTGAGCATGGCATTCGCGTGCCCGAAGATGTCTCGATGATTGGCTTCGACGATCTTTCCGTGGGAGCCTTCTCCAACCCGCCGCTCACCACGGTGCATGTTCCCAAGCACGAGGTGGGCGAGATCGCGGTGCGCCGCCTGGTGGGCAATATCCGCAATCCCAAGAGTTACACCTGCAAGACGGCCGTGTCGACCTATTTTGTCGAGCGCCAGAGCGTGCGCGAGCTCTAGGCAGAACGGCGCTTGATGAGCGATGCCCCCAGCTCGATCTTGAGCGGGTGGTGTTCGGCCTCGTCGATAATCTCGACGAGGCGCCGTGCGGCGATGGCGCCCATATACTCCGAAGGAACATTGAGCGTGGTCAGTTGTGGCTGCACGTAGGTTCCGCCGGCGTTGTTGTCGAAGCCGACGATGCGTACGTCATCGGGCACGCGATAACCACGCTCGATAAAGGCCTTCATGGCCCCAATAGCTATATCGTCAAAGACAGCGACGTAGTTTTGGGCGAGGGGTTCGCCCGAATCAATAATGTCGAGCATGCCGGCGTATGCCTCATCTGGGGCGACGGCGAGCTCGTGGATGGTGCCGAACTTTTCCGAGCCTGATAGCTGACCGATGGCGTGCTCGTAGGCGAAGCGCCGTTCGGTGAAGTTGCCCACGGTAACGGGCGTCGTTAACAGCCCGGGGACAGATCCATACTTCGAATGCAGGTACTGCACGGCTAGCATCATGCTGGCGGCATTGTCGATCTTGACCGTATCGACCCCAGCGCTCATGCATGAGTCCAACAGCAGCAGAGGACAGTCCAGCGATGCAAACGGCATAAAATCCGACTCGAACATCTCGGTTGCAAGGATGATGACACCATCGTATTGCGCTTCGGCGATGTCGGCGATCTGTTGCTGAGTGTTTTCGAACGGCGAGTAGTTCACCAGCGAAAACGAGAATCCCGCGTGCCTAAGGGTACCCTCGACTCCGGCGAGCATATCGGCGAAGAAGGGGGTCGTAAAGATGCGGCGCCGGTTAAAGGCAACCAAGGCAACGGTTCCGCTCTTTTGGCGCTCGAACTTAATCTTACTAAAGTCGTAACCTAGAGCTTCGGCGGTGCTCAGTACCAGCTGCCGTGTTTTTTTGCTTACGCCGCGTCGATTGTTAAGTGCAAGGGAAACGGCCGCTGCCGAAATTCCCAGCTGGTCAGCGATTTGTTTTGCAGTAACGGCCATGGTGGTTCCTAACGTTTGTGAACTTACCATGAGCTTAACACCAGGCTGTTTATTAAGCTAAATAATTAGTAACTCAACTTAAGAATCAATAGAAGTTAAGTAGCGTCCCCAGTAGAGTCTGTCTCAGCAAACGCAACAGCAAGGGGGACGAGATGATCAGCGGTATTTTTGAAATGCCCATTACGGATGAGAGCTATCCGTTTTCGAGTGCGGAGCGCTACTGTCATCTAAGCGCGAAGGGCTACGTCGAGCGCGAGTATCGCATCGACGGTACCGCCAACGTGTACCGCACGGTCGATGAAGATGGCGGCGTCGAAGTCATGACGGCCGATGCCCCGTACTCCAACCGCATCGTCGTGCGCGCTCCCAAGGACCCGTCCCAAGCGAGCGGCAATGTGGTCGTCGAGATCATCAACCCCACGTCGTTCATGGAAATCGAGCGCATGTGGATTCTGGGTCACGGTGAGTTTGTGCGCTCCGGCGATATCTATGTGGGCATTACCAGCAAGCCCAACACCATCGCCAAGCTCAAGGAGTTCAACCCCGACCGCTATGCCTTTATGAGCTGGGCAAATCCGACCCCCGAGCGTCCGTTTAATTTTGATCCGGTCGATCTTGAGCGTGGCGGCGCGCTTCCCGATATGGACCTTACCTACGAGACGGGCTTGTTTTGGGACATGCTGACCGACCTTGCGTGGCTCTTGCGCGGAGACTCCGACCTTAACCCGATCCGCGACTATCCTCGCCAGGCAATTTGCCTTACAGGATGGTCTCAGTCCGGCGCCTATCTGTTCCGCTACCTCAACAGCTTTGCCTACCGCAAGGACGCGCGCCGCGACGGTCGCGTATTTGACGGATACCTGTCTGGTGGCGGCATCCATTCGCTGTGCATCCCCGTGAACCAATACGAGAGCAACCGAGGGTATGCGCATCACCTGTTGCGCGTCGAGCACGTCGAAGAGCCGTTTATCGCGCTTCAGACCGAAAGCGAAAACGGCCGCTTTGAGAGCTGGCGCACGCTTATGCCCGATAGCGACGATCCCGATTTTAAGTACCGGCTGTACGAGGTGACAGGCGCCTCCCACGACACACAGTGGAGCTATGTCGACTATTACCAGGACGACGAGGACCTTAAGCGTATCGACCACCTTCCGGTGTATGTCGGCAAGCATGCCGAATCAAACGCCTACCCGTCGCAGTATCTCTTCCACGCTGCCTTCCGCAACCTGTTTCGTTGGGTTCGCACGGGGGTGGCTCCGGCAACATGCCCGCGCATCGAGCTGGATACGAACGGCGAGAACGTCAAGGATGCCCTGGGCAACACCAAGGGCGGCCTTCGCACCTGCCTGCTCGAGCATCCGTTTGCCCGCTACTCCAATACGAGTCTGGTGGAGCCGGGCCAGGGCACGGTCGATAAGACGAGCGACAAGGACGGCCTGTTTGGCCACATGGAGTCGTTCTCGGCATCGATGCTCAAGGAGCTGTACGGATCGCTCGAAAACTACCGCGCCCTGTGCGAGCGCGATACGGCGATTGAGGTGTCGCAAGGCTTTGTCTGTGCCGAAGACGCCCAAGCGATCGTTGACTTTGCCGTGAGGTCCGCGAGCGAGCGGGGACTGAACTAGTAGGTATTAAGACCGGAGAGGGGTCTGTAATGGATACGACGTTGAACCAAGATGTTGTTGCCGAGATTTGGCGTCCGGTTGTCCTGACGTTTGAGAGCGCCTGCTCGTTCGATAATCCATTTTTGGATGTTGAGATTTGGGCAGAGTTTGCCGGACCGAGCGGCAGGGTGGTCCGTCGTGAGGCCTACTGGGATGGCGACCGTACCTATCGCGTTTCGTTTGCCCCGACCGAGTTGGGTGCCTGGAACTATGTCATCGAGGCCCCCGAGCAGACCGGTCTTAACGGCCGCGCGGGCCGCATCAACGCCGTGCCCTACACGGGCGAGCTCGACCTGTACCGCCACGGTTTTATCCGTGTTGCGGACAATCCGCATCTGTTTGCCTATGCGGATGGTACGCCGTTCTTTTGGCTGGGCGACACCCATTGGGAGTTTGCCTATCGCGAGAGCTGGGATAAGTCGAACCATCCTGGCATGACGAGTCAGTTTTGCGGCATGGTCGATCTTCGTGCCAAGCAGGGCTTTACCGTCTATCAGACCAACCTGCGTTCGGACATGGGCGCGGCCGACCGTTATTGGATTGACGGCGGCATGCCCAAGGGCGCAGAGGACCTGCCCAACGTTGCCTTTTACCAGCAGGAACTCGACCGCCGCATGGCTTATATCGCCGATGCGGGTTTGGTCAACGCGCTTGGCCAGTCGTGGGCGTTTTCCATTCGCGGCGAGCACGGCGTAGAGCATCAAAAGCACCTGGCCCGCTATCTGGTAGCGCGCTACGGTGCGTACCCGATGGTGTGGACGCTTGCCGGCGAGGTTGCCGGATACGGCGAGGAGAACCGCGCGGCCTTCTTGGAAGGCTGGCGCGAGGTTGCCTTGGAGATTGAGGCCCGCGATGGCTATGGTCACCTGGCGACAGCGCACTATACCAACGAGCGCCCCTTTGCCGATTACTACCAGGACGAGCTCTGGATGGACTTTACGCTCAACCAGGCCGGCCATGGCGACTACCTCATTAAGGCGAGCGATTACTATGACTATCTTGCCAAGTATGGCGACAAGCCCTTTGTAGAGGGTGAGGCGCTCTATGAGTTTTGCTCGACGCTCGAGGAGATGGGCACACGCCTATGCACTGCAGACATGTTGCGCCGCGTGGCGTATATCTGCATGCAGGCGGGTGGTGCCGGCTATACCTACGGTGCCCAGGGAATCTGGGACAACGTGTGGGAAAGCCCCAAAGAACTCGACCCCTTTATGGCGATCTTCAACCGTTTTGGCATTACGTGGGCCCAGGCGGTAGATGGAGAGGGCGCGGTCCAGATGGGCTACATGCGCTCTTTCTACGAAGACAATCACTTCTGGGAGCTTGCTCCCTACGAAACCGTCGATGCGGGCAACTTGTTTGCCAACAAGGCTCCGTTGGTAACTGCCAACCAGGACCTTTCGCGCATCGTCGCGTACTTTGGCGATACCGTGCGCCGAAAGCTTGCTATCGAGGGCGTGCCGACGGGCGCTGCCTATGCGAGCCGATGGTTTAACCCTCGCACGGGCGCATACCGTGGTGGCGAGGACATCCTTGCCGCCACGGACAGCATCACCCTGCCTGATAAACCCGAGGTTGGAGACTGGCTCCTCACCCTCGAGCGCAAGGCATAACCATATTTTTCTTTGGTCATAGGCGGGAAAGAGTCGGCCGCAATTTCCCGCTTGACAACTACGTGAACCGTTAAGAGAGGATCAGTGGACACGAAATGAGCGTTCTCGATTCGATGCAGGGCTTCCTCGAGAAGCATGTGGGCCCCATTGCCCACAAGGTGAGCAGCTTTAAGGTCGTAAAGGGTCTTATGTCCGGCATGATGTCGACCATGCCCGTTACGTTGGGCGTGGCGCTGCTGTCTATTATCAACGGACTGCCGATTCCGCCGCTGCAGGCGTTCCTTACCAGCACCGGCATGTCGGCAACGATTAGCGATGTGCTGGTCGTTACCATGAACCTCGGCGCCATCTACATGTGTGCCTCGGTCTCGTACGCCTACGGCAAGGTGCTTGAGAACAAGGGCCTTACGTCGACGGTTGCGGCCATCGGTGTCTTGCTCCTCCTGATCCCGCTGGGTCATGCCGAGGACGGCTCCACGTTTATCGCCACCAGCTATCTGGGAAGCTCGGGTCTGTTCGTGGCGCTGCTCGTGGCACTGATCGTGCCCAAGGCGCTCAACTTCCTTATGAAGCATATGGCTATTCCCATGCCCGATTCCGTCCCGCAGTTTGTTACCGATTCGCTGTCTCCGATGTTCTGCGCCATCGTCATCTTCACCACGGCTGCTCTGGTTAAGTGGGGCATGGGCATGACGAGCTTCGGCGATGTCTTTAACCTCATCAACAGCACCATTGCCACTCCCGTTATGTTCCTGGGCTCCAGCCCCTGGGCCGTTGTCATTTACTTTACGCTGTGCAACCTGCTGTTCTTCTTTGGTATCCACCCCAGCGTCCTGATGGGCGTGTACATGCCGGTTATCCAGGCCTGCGCTCTTGCCAACACCGAGGCATTCGTTGCCGGCCAGCCACTGCCGTACCTGTCGTTCATCATCATGTTCTCTGTCGGTTCTGTTGACGCCCTTGGCATGGAGCTTGCGCTGCTCACGGCCAAGTCCGAGCGCTACAAGGCCCTCTCCAAGATTGCCCTGGTGCCCGCACTCTTCAACATCTCCGAGCCCATCATCTTCGGTACGCCCATTGCCATGAACCCTTATATGTTCATCCCCTACATCCTGCTCAAGCCCGTGGCCTGCATTGCTGCCGCCGTCGGCCTGATGCTCGGTCTGGGCAATGCATTTAACCCGACCATTTCCATGCCGTTTGTCGTGCCGCTGCCCATCAGCAACTTCTTTACGGGCGGCATTGGCCTGGTCGCAATCGTCCTCGCCGCAATCCTGCTGGTCGGACTGCTGTTTATCCCGTTCGTCAAGATGGCCGATAAGGAGGCACTGGCCGAGGAAGCTGCTGCAAAGGCTTCTGCCGAGTAGGTCATTGTCCACAAGTTCGAAGGTTCGGCCGATCGCGTTGATCGCCGAAACATATAAGTCCCTGTGAGGGGTTACAGGAAAGGAACTGCAATGAAAAACATCGTTCTAATGTGCGCCGGCGGCATGTCCACGAGCATCATCATGAAGAACATCAAGAAGGCTGCTGACGCCGAGGGTCTGGAGTGCGAGGTCTCCGCCCACGCCGTCAACGAGGCCGCGACCATTGGCCGCAATGCCGACTGCATCCTGCTTGGGCCGCAGGTTGGCTATGCCAAGGACGAGGTCTGCGCCGCATGTCCCGAGGTGCCGGTGGGCGTGATCCCCATGACCACCTACGGCATGATGGACGGCGTTAAGGCGCTAGCCCAAGCCAAGGAACTGATGAGGCTCTAAGCATGACGACGGAAGAGATTCAGCTTCAGAGCTTTCAGATCATTGCAGGCGTCGGCTGCGCGCGTAGCTGCTATATCGATGCGATTCACCTGGCCCGCGACGGTAAGTTCGAAGAGGCCGAGGCAAAGATCGCCGAGGGCCAGCAGCATTATGCCGAGGGTCACGCGGCTCACGGCGGCCTTGTCCAGCAGACGGCTGCCGGCGAGGACCTGAGCATCGACCTTTTGGTCGTTCATGCCGAGGACCAGCTTATGAGTGCCGAGGGCTTTGGCATCCTTGCCAAAGAGTTCGTGGACGTCTATCGCAAGATGGGCGCGTAGCCACGGACTTTGCTGCCGGCTTATCACCGTGGGTGGTGTACTCGCGGTAACAGGGCGGTGTTGATTCGTTTACATACATGTGCGGATAGGGAGGGCCCTTCGGGGCCCTCTTTTTGTTCCCCTTGTATGTTCAGAATGTTTACATACCGTTTAGGCTGATTTCTCTACCGTTTACGGGTCTTTCGCGCTAAACTACTAAACAAAAGAGTAAAACATTTAGTAAACAGAACAAAACGAAACATGCGTCTGTTTACTGAACATGTGACTAGGGGAGGACGTACATGGATAAGATCAAGCTCGGTTTTGTGCCTACGCGCCGCAGCATCTTTAGCGCGCCGGACGCGATCAAGTATCGCGGCCTGACGGCTGATCGCCTGCGCGAGATCGGCGTCGACATCGTGGATATCGACGACATCAACGACGAGGGCCTGCTGTTCGACGACAGCCATATCGAGCCCATCGTCAAGAAGTTCCGCGCCGAGGGCGTCGACGGCATCATGCTGTGCCACGCCAACTTTGGCACCGAGTACGTTTGCGCCCGCCTTGCCCGCGAGCTCGGCCTGCCCGTGCTGCTGTGGGGCCCGCGCGACGAGCGCCCCGAGCCCGACGGCACCCGCCTGCGCGACAGCCAGTGCGGCCTGTTCGCCACCGGTAAGGTCCTGCGCCGCTTCCAGGTGCCCTTTACCTACATGACCAACTGCCGTCTGACCGACCCCGAGTTCGAGCGTGGCGTCTGGGACTTCTTGGCCGTGTGCAACGTCGTTAAGACCTTCAAGCACACCCGCATCCTGCAGATGGCCACCCGTCCGTTCGACTTCTGGTCGACCATGTGCAACGAGGGCGAGCTGCTCGAGAAGTTCAACATCCAGCTTTCGCCCATCCCCATGACCGAGCTTGTCCAGGCCGTGCGCGACGCCCAGGCCGACGAGCAGGCCATGGCAGCCATGCTCGCCCACATTAGCGACAGCTTTGAGATCTGCATCCCCGAGGACAAGGTCCCCGCGGTCGCTGGACTCGCCATCGCCATGAAGCGCCTGGTCGAGAAGTACGGCTGCAACGCCGGCGCCATCCAGTGCTGGAACGCCCTGCAGGACGAGTTGGGCATTATGCCCTGCGCCGCCAACGCCATCCTCAACGAGATGGGTATCCCCATCGTCTGCGAGACCGACATCCATGGCGCCATCACCGCGCTCATGGTCGAGGCGGCCGACCTGGGCCGTCACCGTGGCATGTTCGCCGACTGGACCGTCCGCCATCCCGACAACGAGAACGGCGAGCTGCTGCAGCACTGCGGCCCCTGGCCCTGCAGCTGCGCTGCCGTCAAGCCCAAGCTCACCTACCCGCTGGCCTTCGATCACCCCGGCGCGCTGACGGCCGAGGCCAAGCACGGCGACCTCACCCTTGCCCGCTTTGACGGCGACAACGGCGAGTACTCGCTGCTGCTAGGCAACGCCCGCGGCATCGACGGCCCGGCCGGCATGGGCACCTACCTGTGGGTCGAGGTCGAGAACCTCAAGCGCCTCGAGGCCAAGATCGTCGAGGGCCCCTACATCCACCACTGCGTGGCCATCCACGCCAACGTGGTGCCGGTGCTCTACGAGGCTTGCAAGTACATTGGCATTGCCCCCGACCTGTACGACCCCATCGAAGAAGACGTCAAAGCCTACCTGCGAGGAGAGTAGAAATGGCAACGATTGAAGAGCTTGAGTCCCTGCGTTGGGACCTCCGCCGCGATTGCGTCGATATCATTATGGCCGGTGCCGGCGGCCACATCGGCGGCGACATGTCGGTCATCGACGCGCTCATGACCCTCTACGCTAACCACTTGAACATTTCGCCTGAGACCGTCGACGATCCCAACCGCGACCGCTTCGTGCTCTCCAAGGGCCACGCCATGGAGGCCTACTACGCGGTGCTGTGCCACGAGGGCTACCTGGACCTCGACGACGTCAAGGCCCGCTTCTCCAAGTTCGGCAGCCCCTACATCGGCCATCCCAACAACAAGCTCAAGGGTATCGAGATGAACTCGGGCTCGCTGGGCCACGGTCTGCCCGTGGCCGTGGGCATGGCGCTCGCCGGCAAGATGGACGGTCGCGACTACCGCGTCTACACCATCATGGGCGACGGCGAGCTTGCCGAGGGCTCGGTCTGGGAGGGCGCCATGAGTGGCGGCAACTACCAGCTTGATAACCTGTGCGCGCTCGTGGACCGCAACCGCCTGCAGATCAGCGGAAGCACCGAGGACGTCATGAAGCAGGATTCGCAGGAGGAGCGCTGGGCCGCCTTTGGTTGGAACGTGCTGTCCATTCCGGGCAACGACGTCCAGGCCATCGACGCCGCGCTGACGCTTGCCGCCGAGACCAAGGGTAAGCCCACGGTCATCATCCTCAACACGGTGAAGGGCTATGGCTCGCCGGTTATGGAGGACAAGGCCAGCTGGCACCACCACCTGCCCAACGACGAGGAATACGCCCAGATCATCGCCGATTTCGCTGCCCACAAGGAGGCCATCAATGGCTAACAAGATCGCCAACCGCAAGGTTATCTGCGACACGCTGCTCGAGGCCGCCGCAACCGATAAGGACATTGTCGTCCTGTGCTCCGACTCCCGTGGCTCCGCGTCGCTCACGCCGTTCTTCGATCAGTATCCCCAGCAGTCCGTCGAGGTCGGCATCGCCGAGCAGGACCTGGTGAGCATTGCCGCCGGCATGGCTTCGTGCGGCAAGAAGGCCTGGGCCGCATCGCCGGCGTCCTTTGTGACCACGCGTTCGTATGAGCAGTGCAAGGTCGATGTTTCGTACTCCAACACCAACGTCAAGCTCATCGGCATCTCGGGCGGTGTGTCCTACGGCGCCCTGGGTATGAGCCATCACTCCGCGCAGGATATCGCCGCCATGAGCGCGATCCCCAACATGCGCGTGTATCTGCCGAGCGACCGCTTCCAGACCGCCGAGCTCGTGCGTGCCCTGGTCGCCGACAACAAGCCGGCCTACATCCGCGTGGGTCGCAACCCGGTCGAGGACGTGTACACCGAGGACGAGTGCCCGTTCCAGATGGACCGCGCCACCTGGGTGCGCCGTGGCACCGATGTGACGATCGTCGCCACCGGCGAGATGGTCCGCCATGCCGTGGACGCCGCCGATCTGCTGGCCGAGCAGGGCATCTCGGCAACGGTGCTCGACATGTACTGCGTCAAGCCGCTCGACGCCGAGGCCGTGATCGAGGCCGCCGGTGCCACGCGCGCTGTCGTGACCGTCGAGGAGCACAGCCCCTTCGGTGGCCTGGGTTCCATGGTCGCGCAGGTCGTGGGCGAGCATTGCCCGCGTCCGGTCAAGTGCCTGAGCCTGCCCGACGCGCCGGTCATCACCGGCACGAGCCCCGAGGTCTTCGCGCATTACGGCCTCACGGGTGCCGGAATTGCCAAGACCGTCAAGGACTTCCTGCCCGCAGAGTAATTGGAATGTGACAAAGGGACCGTCCCTTTGTCACATTCATTTTGAAAGGGGTGGCCATGGGCCGCTACATCATCGGAATCGATCAGTCCACACAGGGCACTAAGGCGCTGCTGGTGGACGAGGGCGGCCATCTGATTCATCGTGCCGACCGCTCGCATCGCCAGATCGTCAACGAGGCCGGCTGGGTGAGCCATGATCCGGCCGAGATCGCGGCCAACGTCCTGGCCGTGGCGCGTGCCGTGGTGGAGGAGACCGGGGTCGACCCGGCCGACGTCGCCGGCATCGGCATTTCCAACCAACGCGAGACCACCGTTGCCTGGAACCGCACGACGGGCGAGCCGCTGTGCGACGCCGTGGTGTGGCAGTGCGCCCGCGCCCGCGAGCTGTGCGACGAGCTGGCCGCGCGCGAGGGCGTGGCCGAGCTGGTGCGCGACACGACAGGCTTGGTGCTCTCGCCCTACTATCCGGCGGGCAAGATGGCCTGGATTCTCGCAAACGTGCCGGCGGCAGCCGAGGCTGCTGCGGCGGGCGAGCTGTGCCTGGGCACGATTGACGCCTGGGTGGTCTGGACGCTCACGGGCGGCGCCGAGTTCCGCTGCGACTGGTCCAATGCCAGCCGCACGCAGCTCTTCGACCTGCGCCGCGGCTGCTGGAGCGAGCCGGTGTGCCAAGCCTTTGGCATCGATCCGGCCTGCCTGCCGCAGGCGACCGATTCTGATGGCCTGTTCGGCACAACGGACCTGGGCGGCTTTTTGCCGGCGCCCGTGCCCGTTCACGGCGTGCTGGGCGATAGCCATGCCGCCCTGTTTGCGCAGGGCTGCCACAGCCGCGGCATGGCCAAGGCCACGTATGGCACCGGCAGCTCGGTCATGATGAATGTCGGCGACGAGTTTGTCGCCAGCTCGCATGGGCTTTCGAGCTCGCTCGCGTGGCGCATGGACGGCGTGACCGAGTACGTGCTCGAGGGCAACGTGAGCTACGCCGGCGCCGTCAAGACGTGGCTGCGCGACGACCTGGAGCTTATCAACAACCCCGAGGAAGTCACCGACCTGTGCTATGCCGCCAACCCGGCGAGCCGCGTCTACTTTGTGCCGGCGTTTACCGGCCTGGGCGCGCCGCACTGGGCAAGCGACGCCGAGGGCTGTGTCTTTGGCATGACACGTACCACGGGCCGCGCGGAGTTCGTGAAGGCTGCCGACGAGTCGATCGCCTATCAGATCTTTGACGTGATCGATGCGATGGTTGAGGATTCGGGCGCGGCGCTGGCCGAGCTTCGCGTTGACGGCGGCCCCACGCGCGATGCGTACCTGATGCAGTTTGAGAGCGACCTGGTGGGTTCGCCCATCCGCATCGCGAGCAACGACGAGATGAGCGGCCTGGGCGCGGCCTGGGCCTGCGGCATTGCGCTCGGCATGTACGCGCGCGACGTGGTCGACGTCTACGGCGCCCGCGGCATCGTGGAACCTGCCATGCCCGCCGACGAGCGAGCCAAAAAGATCGCCGGCTGGCGCCACGCGGTCGAGGCGACAATCTCATACACCGCCTAGCATGATTTTTCTGGGACGGGGATCAAAAAATCATTGATTCCCGCCCCAGGTAGCTAATTTGGGACGGGGCTTTTTTGACTGGTATGATTGGTGCGATCATTTCAACCAGCTAAAAGAGCCCCGTCCTAAATTGACTATCGAGAGGATCTGCCATGGAGCGCATTGCGAGCTTTTCTGTCGATCATCTGCTGCTTGAGCCCGGCGTGTATGTGAGCCGCATCGACCGCGACCCGGCGACCGGTACCGCCGTCACCACCTTTGACCTGCGCCTGACCACGCCCAACAAGGAGCCGGTCATGAACACGGCCGAGTGCCACACCATCGAGCACTTGGGCGCGACGTTCCTGCGTAATCATGCCGAGTGGTCGAGCCGTATCGTCTACTTTGGCCCCATGGGCTGCCGCACGGGCTTTTACCTGGTCGTGTTTGGCGAGGTGACGAGCGAGGAGATCCTACCGCTCGTGCGCGAGCTGTTTGAGTTCGTCGCCGGCTTTGAGGGCGATGTCCCCGGCGCCGCTCCCGAGGAGTGCGGTAACTATCTGGACCAGAACCTCCCCATGGCAAACTGGCTCGCACGCCGCTATCTCGACCGTGACCTGGCCGATATCGACGAGAAGCACCTGCATTACCAGCAGGTATAAGGCTCATTTACTGCATCTGACCGTTCACGCGGAGATATCGACCGTTTAACTGTTTAGAAGTGTTTATTCGAGGTCATCAACGGTGTTTCGCGTAAACTACCTCACAGAGTGATATTCAGGCAAGGCTCCTGAAGCAGCATCTGTCGACATTGATTGTCGGATTCTGCTTCGGGAGCCTTGTTTTGTTTAGGGGGGGGGGACACATGGAAATCGTTAAACGAATTAATACCAGCGCTGTCCTCTGCGTCGATGGAAACGGCAGGCAACTAGTCGCATTCGGGCGCGGCCTAGGGTTTAAGAATGTTGGCGATGAAGTGCCACTCTCGGAGATTCAACGAACGTTTTATAACGTTAGCTCCCGCTATGTCGCTCTTGTCGATGAGGTCTCCGATGAACTTCTCGAACTCACCTCGGATGTTATTGATATGTCGACAGGATTGCTGCCCTACGAGGTGAGCCCCAATCTGCCGTTTATCCTTGCGGACCATATCGCGTATGCAATCAAGCGCAAAGAGCAAAACATCATCGTTCACATGCCCTTGTCGTTTGATGTTCGCCAACAATATCCCGTTGAATTTAAAATTGGCGAGTATGCGCTCAGAATAATTAGAAAGCGGCTTAACGTTAGGCTACCTGCCCATGAGGCGGTTGGAATTGCCATGGCGTTTATCAACAACATGGCCGATTCAGACTCATGTGAAACGACTGAAGAGCTGGGCGCGGATGTCTACGATCGCGTTCTCGAAGAATCAACCATCGCCGTTGAAAGGCGGCTTGGGATTCAGGTTGATCGGGAAGGTTTCGATTACGCAAGATTCGCGACCCATCTTCAGTACCTGTTCAATAGGTTGAACTCAGGCGAAAGCATCGTAAGCGACAACCGCAAGATGTATCTCTCGCTCAAGGATGAATATCCAGTTGCATCAATGTGTGCCGATGATATTGCTTCTGTCCTCAGTCGGCTTACGGGCCAGGAACTTGTAGACGAAGAAAGACTCTATCTCATGATGCATATCAATCGAATTGCATCGAAAACAAGGTAATTGGTCGGTGAAGGCGCGCGCTTTGCCGATGGTTACATATAAAACTCAACATGGGAGAAATGGTATTTATGGCAGATACAACCAAGCTCGCTGCCGAGATTCTCGAGATGGTGGGCGGTGCAGAAAACGTTACATTTGTAGCTCATTGCATGACTCGTTTAAGGTTCAACCTTAAGGACGAAAGCATCGTAGACGATGCAAAGGTCAAGGCAATCGATGGCGTGATCGACATTCGCCATTCCGCGGGGCAATACCAAGTAATTGTGGGGCCCAAGGTCGATAAGGTCTATGAAATTGTCGTCAAAGAAGCTGGGATCGATACGGGAGATTCCGAGGCTGGCGAGGGGGAGACCAAGGGCTTTCTGGGAAAGCTGATGAAGCTCATCAGCGGCGTCATGATGCCTGTCCTTCCTGCCCTGATCGCGTGCGGCATGATAAACGCCGTCCTTAGCATTCTGATGACGGCAGGTGTTGTTTCCACCGAGAGCGGAATTTACACCCTGCTGTACGGCATGGGAAATGCGTGCATGTATTTCCTGCCCGTTCTTGTTGGGTCGTCCGCGGCTCAGTTCTTCGGAATCGATCGATACATCGGTGCGGTTCTCGGCGCAATCCTGATTTACCCGACTTTCGTTGCTGCGGCTGGAGCGGGCGATGCATTGGATTTGTTCGGCATGAAATTCGCGATGGTGAGTTATTCCTCCACGGTGTTTCCTGCTATCGTGGCGGCCTGGTTTGCATCCGTTCTCTATAAAGGACTGCGTGTGGTTCTTCCCGATGCTGTGACATTTGCGCTCGTTCCGTTCCTGACGGTTGCTATTGCTGCCCCCATCTCGCTCCTTGTAATCGGTCCCGTTATCCAGCAGGCAAGCTCTTTGCTTGCGACTGCCGTACTGGCGGTCTACCAGTTCAGCCCCATCCTCTGCGGCGTTATCCTCGGACCGATTTTCGGCCTCGTTATGATTCCCCTTGGACTCCACTGGGCTCTTATCATGATTTCCATCAACAACATCATGACCGTCGGTTCCGATCCTATCCTTGGACTTGTTTGTTGCAGCATGGGCGTCGTCGGTGCCTGCCTGGCGTTTGCTCTTCGCTCGAAGGATCCGAGCGAAAAGAGCCTTGGGTTCAGCTGCGCCATCACGGGCCTGTGCGGAATTACGGAACCGGCTCTGTATGGCATCATCTTGGAGCATAAGAAGATCGTTATCGCTTCTATGATTTCTGGAGCAATCAGTGCCGTTATCCCGGCGATCTTCAATACTCGCACGTTCGTTATGACCTCGAGCGGTATTTTTAGCTTCCCCGGTTACATGAATCCTTCCGGTGATATGAATAGCCTCATTGGCGCAATTCTTTGCAACGTCGTTGGTTTTATCCTCACCTTCGTCCTCGTCTACATCATGTATCGCCCCGATGCGGATGCGTCGGAGGAATAGGCAATTATTCGGAATGTAAGCTGCTGAATACCCCGCAGCAGATTGCATATGGTGGGCTTGCGATTGATCAGCGCGGGCCCACCCTCGTTTTGGAGTGACTAGCTATGACAATTACAGCCGATATGACGTTTGGCGAAATCGCGCTCCTCCCTGAGTTCGCCGGGTTCGGCGAGCATCTTATGCTTTGCCGCCCTTCAACTTGGGAGCGCATGTGGGATAAGCCAATTGTGGCCCATATGAATTCCGATACTAACCCGTATGAAGAGGCTCGCGTCTTACGCGGATTGAACCGGATTGTTGAGCTCGTGGATGACGGGCGGCAGGTTGCCTACGATATTTGGGATGAAGCCGACTGCATCCGTGACCCGACTCGACGCAATACGAAACTGTTTTTCTTTCCTGGGAGACCGGGGGCGCCGTTCATCATCGCGATTTCGGGCGGGGGCTACCAAAGCGTTTGTCACCAAATGGAAGGTTTTCCCGTTGCCCCTGAGCTCAACGACGCGGGCTATAACGTGTTCGTGTTGTCATACAGGGTGAGGGTTGAGCCCCTGATGCCGCGCCCGATCGACGATCTGAATCGAGCCGTCCGTTTCGTCCTCGAGAATTCAGCGAGATTCGATGTCGCTAAGAGCTATGCGGTTATCGGCTTTTCTGCTGGCGCGCATTTGACTGCCGAGTGGGGGACGGACAACAAGGGGTTCGCGTCTTACGGATGCGAGCCGCCCAAAGCCCTGGTCTTATGCTATGCGCCGATTGATCTTCATGAATCCGAGGACGTATCGGACCAAAGATTTCTTGATTCGGTATGCGGTGGAGCTGGGCGTGACCTGATCGATGACTTCTGCGTTGATCAGCACGTGTGGGAGCAGTATCCGCCGACGTACCTTTGGCAATGCGCCGACGACGATGTCGTATCGCCCGGCAATCTCGGAAAGATGGTGAATGCACTGGATGCGGCCGGGGTGCACCATGAGGAGATTATGTATCCAGAGGGAGGGCATGCATTGATGAAGCCCCATGCGCCGGAAACCGACCATTGGTGTTTGAGCGCAATTGAGTTCCTTAGGGAATACCTCGGTTAAGAAGGAACTGCATGTCGCCTATTCGACCAGACAATTCCGCTGCGCAATGTTTGTGGCATTGATCGCATCTGAATATGAATACTGTTCTAGAATGTTCATACCGTCACATAAACGAACAGGAGTGAACATGCATATCTACTCTGTCGCCGACCCCGAGTTCAAGTCCTACGGTCACGTGTGGGACGACGTGCCCTCCAGTCTGACCACGCCGCTTGTCGAGGCGCTTTCCGCCACACCCATTCCCGAGGGCAGCAAGTACGTGGCCTCCGCGCCCGAGCTCGAGCAAGTCGAAGGTGCCGACACACTCGGTCTGCTCATGTACGGCGGCCGTCCCTTCCAGCTGGGCTGGTGCAACGGCCATAACACGAAGCTCAACTGCCTGGAGTATCACCGCACCAGTGAGTTCAACCTGGGCGCCCGCGACTTTATCCTGCTGCTGGCCAAGCGCGAGCAGATCGTCGATGGCAAACTCGACACCGCGCAGGTCAAGGCATTCCGCGCGCCGGCCGGCACGCTCGTTGAGGTCTACGCCACGACGCTCCACTACACGCCGTGCATGGTCGACGACGGCGGCTTCCAGGTGATGGTTACGCTGCCCGCCGGCACCAACGGCCCGCGTCCCGAGGCCGCAGCCGACATGCCCGCCGCTGGTGACAGCTACTGCTACTGGAAGGCCGACAAGTGGGTTCTCTGCCACGCCGATAGCCCCAAGGCAGCTGAGGGCGGCTACGTAGGCCTCACCGGCAAGAACCTCGACATCACCGTGGACTAGCGCTTCGTCCAAAACCACCACAAAGGGGACAGACACCTTTGTGGTGGTTTTCCTATACAGAACACCTGTACGACTCCTTTCCTTTCTTTCCTATTTTTTCCTTTTTTTCCTATTGAGGCGCGGTTCGATTTCCGTTTGTCTCGTTCTGTAACATCTAGCAGGCAAAATCGTCTCTACCTGTTACAGATCGAGACAAACTGCAGGGGCGGTCCGAAAAATCTTGATCTGTAACAATAAGCCCGGTTTTGACGGTCTAACTGTTACAGATCGAGACAAACCGACCAAAACCACCACAAAGGTGCCTGTCCCCTTCGTGGTGGTTTTGGGCTGGCGGGTATCAGAAAGTGTCAGGCGCGGGCGGTCGCTGGGCGTCTGCGTGCGAAAAGAAGTGTCGACCTGCGCCGTTGCCGTTGAGTAGCGCGCTGCTTACGGGGATACTAAAGCCACGACAAACAGCGTGTGAAAGGATTGATGCATGGCTTTCCGTAAAGACTTCCTGTGGGGCGGCGCGACGGCTGCCAACCAGTGCGAGGGCGCTTATGACGTGGATGGCCGCGGCCTGGCCAACGTGGACGTGGCTCCGCATGGCCCCGAGCGCTATGCGGTGGTCTCCGGCCAGCGCAAGATGCTCGACTTTGAGGACGGTTATTACTATCCCGCGCAGACCGGCATCGATTTCTATCACCATTACAAGGAGGACATCGCCCTCTTTGCCGAGATGGGCTTTAAGACCTTCCGCATGAGCCTGGCGTGGACCCGCATCTTCCCCAACGGTGACGAGACCGAGCCCAACGAGGCCGGCCTGGCCTTCTACGAGGACGTGTTCCGCGAGTGTCAGGCGCACGGCATCGAGCCGCTCGTGACCATCACGCACTTCGACTGCCCGATTCACCTCATCAAGGAGTACGGCGGCTGGCGCAACCGCAAGCTCATCGACTTCTACAAGAACCTCGCGACCACGATCTTTACCCGCTACAAGGGCCTGGTAAAGTACTGGCTTACCTTCAACGAGATCAATATGATCTTGCACCTGCCGTTTATGGGTGCCGGTCTGGTCTTTGAGGAGGGCGAGAACAAGGAGGCCGTCGAGTACCTGGCCGCCCACAACGAGCTCGTCGCCAGCGCTTGGGCAACCAAGATCGCTCACGAGATCGACCCTGAGGTCAAGATCGGTTGCATGCTTGCCGCAGGTAGCTACTACCCCTACAGCTGCCGTCCGGGCGATGTGCGCCAGGCTCAGATTGACAACCAGAGCAACTATTTCTTCGTCGACGTTCAGAGCCGCGGCTACTACCCGGCCTATGCCGTCAAGAAGCTCGAGCGTCTGGGCATCGATGTGGGCATGACGGATGAGGACCGCGAGATCCTGGCCGCCAACACCGTCGACTTCATCAGCTTTAGCTATTACAGCACCCGTTGCTCCGCCGGTGCCGATAACCCCGATGTCGAGCGCACCCAGGGCAATGCCTTCGCCGGCGCCAAGAATCCCTACCTGCAGGAGAGCCAGTGGGGCTGGGCCATCGATCCGCTGGGCTTCCGCATCACCCTTAACGACCTGTACGACCGTTATCAGAAGCCGCTGTTTGTGGTCGAGAACGGTCTGGGCGCTAAGGATGTTGTCGAGGAGGATGGCTCCATCAACGACGACTACCGTATCGACTACCTGCGCCAGCATATCGCCGCGATGCGCGATGCGGTGACCGAGGACGGCGTTGACCTGCTAGGCTACACCACCTGGGGTCCGATCGACCTGGTCTCGGCCGGCACGGGCGAGATGTCCAAGCGCTACGGCTTCATCTACGTCGACCGCGACGACGCCGGCAACGGTACCCTCAAGCGTTCCAAAAAGAAGAGCTTCGATTGGTATAAACACGTCATCGAGACGAACGGCGAGGACCTGGCCTAAGGTTTCCCAACAACCATAGCCTCCTAACCAAGGCGCCCGGCGAGCAGTTAATGCCCGCCGGGCGTTTTGTTAAAAGAAGTGAAAGCACTCATTGGGGACGTACTTAAATGAGTGCCCGCAGAATGAGAGTGGATAATCTCCCGTTTTTGGCTTGTTTGTGGGCTCAAAGTGGGAGATTATCCACTCTCGTCATTTGTAGTCATTGGGGACGTTCTTAAACGACTAGTCGCTGGGGACACTCCTTGCCGTCTGCGGATTTTGGGACATGCGGCCCGTTTTTTGAGCCTGCCTGTCGGTACACTAAAAGCACTATGGGTACCCGCGAACGACATATCGGACACACGGCCACCCGATCCGCACCCGTGGCGGATCCCAGGGGCGGCAGGCTCTTCGCCATGCCGCGATTCCTCGTTGGCATAACGCACCTGGTGTACCGTCGCCGCGCCTTTGTCATTGCCGGCGTCATAACCGCACTATTTCTTCTGCTTTTGGCGGTCTTGCCGGCGTTATTCGCCTCCGACCCCAAGCTCTCCAACACCGTGCCTGTCTATGGCGAGGTGTCCAAAGAGGTTGTGGACGGGCTTATCCATTCGAGCTCGATTCCGTTGCTTGTCGCTGCGATCGCCTTTTCAATCTGGGGCGTGTTGGTTTACCTGCGCTGTTTGGATTACGTTTTGCGCCGGCGCCTCGTTGCCGTTGCCACTATCTGCGCCCTGTGGATGATCGAGGTCATCCTCAAGTACAAGTCGTTCACGCCGTCCTATGCCACGATCTTGTGGTACCTGTACTACGTGCCCATGACGCTCGTTCCGCTGCTCTATCAGCTCTGCGGCCTGCGCCTTGCGGGCCTGGAGCAACATCGTGCGGGCCGCCGCTATCGTACGGCCTTGTGGGTCGCGGCCATCCTGCTCATTGGGTTTGTGCTCACCAACGATTTTCACCAGCAGGTCTTTCACTTCGATCGCTCAAGTGACACCTGGAGCAACGACTACACGTACGGCTGGGGCTATTTCGCCGTGCTCATATGGACGGCCTTTAACTTTGTCGCCTTTTTCATTTTGGTGGGTCGGTCTGCATCTTTCCGCATTCAGCGCTTTTCGGGTACGGCGGCACTCGTGCTGCTGGGCGGCGCGTTCTTTGCCATCTCGTATGCCCTGCGCGTGCCGTGGGCATGGAAGCTCAACTTTTCGCTCGTCTACTGCGTGCTGTGCGTGGTGACGCTCGAGATTTGCCTCGATTGCGGCGTCATTCCGTCGTATCACGACATCGCCGGCATCTTCGATACCCTTCCGCTCGACCTTAAGGTCCTAACGCGCGACCTGCAGGAAGTTTATGCCACGCCGGTATCAAAGCCGATTCCGGCGGGCGTGCGCGAGGAGCTGCGCGCTCAAGAACTCGGACACTCCCACGCCTTTGCCGTCGTTTCCAATCCCGATGTGATGTATCGCTCCTTTCCACTGTTGGGCGGGTCGGCCCTGCTTGCTCAGGACGTATCGGAGGTCAACGAACTCAACCGCGAGCTGGCACATCGGCGTATGGAACTGCAGCGCCAAAACGAACTGCTCACGGCCGACTACGACCTTAAGGCGCATCTGGCAGATCAAGAGGCCGAGGCCTTGTTGGTCAAAGACGTTGACCAGGCACTTGCTCGCGCACTCGGCGAGATGTATAGCTTGCTGAGTTCGCTGCCGCCGTTAACCGACGAGGCATCCTCGCACGAGCGGTACCGCATGCTGCAGTGTGCCAAGATGTTTGTCGCCTATTGCAAACGCAAAGGCTCGCTCACGCTGGCGCAGCACGGGGAGAGCGGTTTTGAACGCGACCGTATCCAGCTGATCGCCAACGAGATGGCAAGCGATCTGCGCACCATCGATGTCGACTGCGCCTCGATTATTGCCATACGGCGCCCCATGCATGCCAGTGCGGTGAGCGCGCTGTACGACTGCGTGTACGATTTTGCGTTCTTCGCTTACACCACCGACCATCCGGCGCTCATGTATCACCTGAGCGACCACGATTCGTGCAGCGTTGAGCTGCGCGCCACGCTCTTCTCCAATGACGAGGAGGACTTGTCGCAGACGCCGGCTGCCCACGAACTCGAAAGCGCGCTGCAGGGGCGCAACGTGGCATATCGCCTTGAGGGCGAGCCCGGTCAGCTGCGCATGATCGTATTGATGCCGCGGGCAGGTGAGTGACGATGCAGATTCCGCTTATCCTTCCCCAAATCGTTGCGCTCGATATCGTCTTTGCTCTGGCGGCGTGCCTGCAGACCATTCACGTTCCGCTCATCGCATCGCGCCGCTCGTCCTACAACTGCAAAGTGATTTGTGCCTACGAGGCGAGCCTTGTGCTGCACTTGATTATTTCGGCCGTCATCTTGTTCGCGTTGTCTGGCTCGTATTTGGTGGCGCCGCCTCACGTCGCCGCCGAGGCGGCGGGCGCGCTACTATGGCTCAACGCTGCGATCTTTTTCTACGGCGCGGTGCTTATGGTGCACTATCGTCGCCCCGTTATGTTGGTTGAGCTGCTGCTCGTTGCCGCCGTGACACCGCCAGTGGTTTATGCCATGGGCCCGGCATGGACCGCGGTCCTTATCGCGGAGGGAGCGTTCTTCTTATTCCGCTCCATCGCGGCGCTTTTGATGGATGTGCGCAACCGCCAGGAGGACATCACGGCGTTCTCGACGATCGAGACTATCAACGTGATTCCCGTGGGCATTCTGTATCTGGATTCGAAGGGCCGCCCGTTGCTCATGAACCGCTGCATGCGCAAGAACCTCGTGGAGCTTCACATGCCCACCGACCTGGGCGATATGAGTGGCACGTGGAATGGCCTTCGCAAACTCAGCGCGCAGATGCCCGAGAGCAGCAGGAATCGCGTGCGGATCAACTTGGACCGCTTTGGTGAGGCGCGTGCGGTGATCGAGATTTCTTCCGCCGAGATTCGCCTATTTGTGCGCGACGATGTTATGGTTTCGGGTCGTTCGTTCGAACGTATTATTGGCTTGGACGTGACAGAGTACGCGCATGCCCACGACCGTCTGGCGCAGGCCAATCACCTCCTTGAGCTTGCGGGTCAAGAACTTCAGGCTCAGATCGAAGAGGTCAAGAAGGTTGCCGACAATGCGGCCTACCTGCGCATGCGTGCCCGCGTGCACGACGTGATCGGCCAGCGCCTGTCCATCCTCCATCGATATCTGGAAGAGGGGCGCCTGGACGACGAGTCGCTCGAGCAGATTGACCCGCTGCTGCGCTCGATTGCCGCCGACCTGCGTAGCGGTGGCGCTAGCGAGCCTGCGGAGCAACTGGGCGATATCGTTCACGCCTTTGGCCTGGTGAGCGTGCAGATCGATGTAGATGGATCGCTTCCGGACGATGCGCACGTCGCTACTGCCTTTTTGCAGATAATCCGCGAGGCGTCGACCAATGCCACCAAGCATGCGCAGACCCACCAGGTTCAGGTGCGCCTGTGGCAGGAGGTATCGGATGGTGGCGCCATTGCACACATGACGGTATCAAACGACGGTGCGCCCGCTCCCGTATCGTATCGCGAGGGAACGGGTATCCCTGGTATGAGGCATGTCGCGCAAAATCTGGGCGGCAGCCTGGAGGTCCATGCCGCCCCGCCCTTTACGCTTGCGGTGTCCATTCCGCTGAACTCCAACGCAACGGTCCAAAGGAGAAGCTCATGATTCGTATCCTTATCGTCGAAGACCAGGCCATTCTGCGCGAGAGCCTCGCACGCTCCGTTGGTGATCAGCCCGACATGACCGTTGTTGCCGCCATCGCCGATGCCTCAGATGCCTTGGACGTCGCGCTCAAGGAGCATCCGGACATGATTTTGATGGACGTGTGCACCGAGCACGATTCCAACGGCATCGTGGCGGCGGCGTGCATCAAAGAGCGGCTGCCCGAGTGCCGCATCGTTATCATGACGGGCATGCCCGAGATTACGTTTGTGGATCAGGCGCGCGAGGCGGGCGTCGACAGCTTTGTGTACAAGAACGTCGGCATCGATGAGCTCTTTGCCGTGATGCGCTCCACGTTGGCGGGCTACTGCACGTTTCCCAAGCCGCCCGAGAGCATCTTTTCGGGCACGGCGGCCCTCGACGACGTTGAGCTGTCGATCTTGCGCCTTGCCTGCGAAGGCAAGAGCCGTCGCGAGATTGCGGCCGAGTTGTTTATGAGCGAGGGCACGATTAAGCGCCGTATCTCGGAGATTCTCAACAAGACCGGCTACGACAACATCATGCGCCTGGCCGTGCACGCGGTGACCGAAGGCAGCATCGTCCCCAATATGGAGCGCTAACGCTCGTTACCTATCCGCG
>CAKUNE010000004.1 GCA_934668345.1 uncultured Collinsella sp.
TGGTGCGGCGTATAGGATTCGAACCTATGACGTTCTGATTCGTAGTCAGACCCTCTATCCAGCTGAGGTAACGCCGCAACGCACGGATTATTATGCACGTGACCCCTCGATGGGTCAAGCGACAATTTGGAAAAATTTTACGAAGTGATGATTAAGACGCTCGCGCCTCGACCGAGGTTCGAATCCATGCATCGTCCGCCTAAAAGAAAAGCCCCCGTTGCCGGAGGCTTTCAATTTCAATTGGTGCGGCGTATAGGATTCCGCGCATCCGCTTCGCGGATCCGCACCGGCTTCGCCCGCCTGCCGGCGCGCTCGCCCGCGGGCTAAAAACGCTCCGCGTTTTCTTTACGCCCGCGCCTCGACCGAGGTTCGAATCCATGCGGTGTTGCCATAAAAGAAAAGCCCCCGTTGCCGGAGGCTTTCAATTTCAATTGGTGCGGCGTATAGGATTCGAACCTATGACGTTCTGATTCGTAGTCAGACCCTCTATCCAGCTGAGGTAACGCCGCAGCGCAAGACATATAAAACCACTTTAGCTTATTGGAGTCAAGCACAATTTCAAACTTTTTTGTGGAACGCAGTCTTGTCATGCTGCTCCGCATATACCGCCGTTCCCCGTACGATCGATTGTCTTTTCGATCACGTCAAACTTAGCATCAAGTTCCCTCAGAAGCGATCTCACCCGCTGGGCACAATCATAATCGGCAAACGAGATGCTCAACATGCGAGCAACCTGATTAGATGTCTGGACCCCATAGAAATGCTCTAGGGCCACAAGCCCCTCGTGCGCCACAAACGTCTCAACCACATGAGGCGACTCCTCGTAGCACCATTGCGTCAACGGCCCCCCGCTCGTCTGTCGAACCACCAGGCCACCCATGTCAGACGGCTCACACGTTACAAGCAGGTACTCCCCGCCCTCGTCGCTCTCAAACAAAACCACCCGATCATCAAACAGCTCCATCGCATCCCCTTTCTCTCGCTCTTATCTAGTAAAAGCATAGCAGGTAGATGACTGTATACAGAACATTTGTTCGTGTGTTTTCTATTGAGCTGTCCGCACGGCATGGTATGGACCTGCGCACAAAATAGGGCGCCCCCGAAGGAGCGCCCTTGCATATCGCCTATGCAGCCAAGTTACGCGACCGGCTCGATCTTCTCGAGGCCGCCCATGTAGGGACGCAGGACCTCGGGGATCGTGATGGTGCCGTCGGCGTTCTGGTAGTTCTCCAGAATGGCAGCCATGGTACGACCGGCCGGCAGGCCGGAACCGTTAAGGGTGTGCAGGTAGCGCGAACCCTTGAAGTTCTCGGGGTCGCGATACTTGATGTTGGCGCGGCGAGCCTGGAAGTCACCGCAGTTGGAGCAGGAGCTGATCTCCTTGTAGGCGTTGTAGCTCGGCAGCCAGACCTCGACGTCGTAGGTCTGACGGGCAGAGAAGCCCAGGTCGCCGGTGCACAGGCTAATCACGCGATACGGAAGACCCAGCTGCTGCAGCAGGTACTCGGCCTCGGCGGTCATGCTCTCGAGCTCCTCGTCGGACTCCTCCGGCTTGGCAAACTTGACCATCTCGACCTTGTCGAACTCGTGCTGACGGATGATGCCGCGGGTGTCGCGACCGGCGGAACCGGCCTCCTCGCGGAAGCAGGGGGTGAAGGCGGTGTAGCGGCGCGGCAGGGTATCGGCGTCGAGGACCTCACCGGCGTGCAGGTTGGTGAGCACGACCTCGGCGGTGGGGATCAGGAAGTTGTCGCCCGAGACGTGATAGGCGTCGTCCTCGAACTTGGGCAGCTGGCCCGTGCCGAACATGGTCTGACGCTTGACGACGATGGGCGGCCACCACTCCTTAAAACCACGGCTGGTGTGCGTATCGAGGAAGAAGTTGATGAGGGCGCGCTCAAGACGGGCGCCGGCGCCACCGAGAACGGTGAAGCGGCTGCCGGAGAGCTTGTTGCCGCGCTCGAAGTCGAGGATGTCGAGGTCGGTGCCCAGATCCCAATGCGGCTTAAAGTCGAAGTCGAACTCGCGCGGGGTGCCCCAACGACGGCGCTCGATGTTCTCGTCCTCGTCCTTGCCGTACGGCGTGGCCTCGCAAGGAATGTTGGGCAGGTGAGCCATAAAGTCGTACTGCTCCTGCTCGAGAGCAGTGCGGCGCTCGGCCAGACCGTCAATTTTCTCGTTGACGGCGCGCACGGCCTCTTTGGCGGCCTCGGCCTCGTCCTTCTTGCCCTCCTTCATCAGGGCGCCGATCTTCTTGGACTCGGCATTGCGCGTGGCTTGAAGTTCCTCAACCTCAGTGATGACGGCACGACGCTCGTCGTCGAGCTCAAAGAACTTCTCGCGATCCCAAGACGTCTGGCGGTTAGCCATGGCGACATCGATGGCATCGGGGTTCTCGCGAACAAACTTGATATCAAGCATTAGATCCTCCGGCGATATACATTCCATTTAGGTTGCAACCTTGTACATGTATGGGCAAGTATATACTTATGAGCGTTTACGACCCAACTCAACTACGCAAGAAGGCACCCAATGGACGCAGTTTTTTCCTTTTTGTTTGGCACCCGCACCGGTTTTGCCATCCTTTTCGCCGGCGGCATCCTGCTGTTTGCGATTATTGCCTTTGTAATGGAGAAGCGCACCCATAAGATGTATGTCGACCGCGGCCCCAAGTCCGAGGACGAAGAAGACAGCTTCTGGGACTAACCTGCCAAAAAGGGACAGGTTTATTTTGGTCGGTTTTATCTGGGCAAACGCAAGCGCCCCGCAACTGGAATTAAACCAGTTGCGGGGCGCTTTTCGCTAAAAGGACAAAACAGCAGGAAAAACCTGCCAAAATAAACCTGTCCCTAAATAGCAGGTTTTACTGGAGGGTTGCGTCGATTGCCTTGACCAGGGCGCTGCGCATGCCGGCGTCCTCGAGCGCGACGACGCCCTTGATGGTGGCACCGCCGGGCGAGCACACGGCATCCTTCATCGCTGCGGGATGCTGACCGGTTGCGAGCTGCAGCTTTGCCGTACCCAGCACCATCTGGCTCACAATGCGATAGGCATCGGCGCGCGGGATACCGTGCTTGACCGCCGCATCGCCCAGGGCCTCGATCGCCATGGCGACGAATGCCGGAGCGCAACCACCCACCGTGCCGCCCACAAACAGCAGGCTCGTATCGAGCTCGACGACAGCGCCAAGCTTACCGAGCAGGTCGAGCACAACAGCACGCTGCTCGCCGTTGAGCGTAGAGGACTTTTCGCAGGCGATGACACCCTCGCCCACCGAAACCGGCGTGTTGGGCACCGTCGAGATATGCGCGACGCCCGGCAGGACCTGCTCCCACTTGGCACTGTCCCAGGTCCAGGCAACCGACAGAACGACCTTTTTGGCAAGAGCATCCTTGAGCGGGGCGAATACCTTCTCAATCATGTACGGCTTGACCGCAGCGACCACGATATCGGATGCGGCGACAACCTCGGCGGCATCGTGGCAAGCGGCCATCCCGCGCGCCTCACAGCGCTCAACCAGTGCGTCGTAGCGACCCGCACAGGCGCACATGTCGCTCGCAGCTACACCGGCAGCGATCCAGCCATCAGCCATAGCGCTCGCCATATTGCCAAAACCGACAAATCCAATCTTCATATCACATAGTCCTTTCAGACACATTCCTCAGAACGAAAGGTATTGTCCCACGCTATTGTTTCGTATTGCCGACCTATTTGTGATACGGCTCGCCACGACTGATCTTGCAGGCACGGTAAATCTGCTCTAGCAGCACCACGCGCGCCAGGTTATGCGGCAAGGTAATGCGTCCAAAGCTGAGCATCTCGTCGGCGCGGGCACGTACCTCATCACTCACGCCGTCCGAACCGCCGATTACAAAGGCAATGTCGCTGCTGCCTCGCAGCATAAGATCGTCGAGCCTCGCCGAGAGCTCCTCACTCGAACGCTCCTTGCCCTCAATGGCCAGCAAGATCACATGCGCTCGAGACGGCAAGGCAGCAAGAATCGCCGCCCCCTCCTTGTCACGCGCAGCATCCACACCGCCCGCCTTAGCCGGGTCGATATCGGCCACCTCGCGGATATCCACCTTGGCATAGGCACCCAGGCGCTTGGTGTACTCAGCGCACGCGTCCTTCCAAAAGCGCTCCTTGAGCTTACCAACACAAACGACGGTGTATTTCACGCGCGCCTACTCCTTCGAATCGTTTTGAACTTTGCCGGCGGCCAGCATCTGCTCGAACATCGAGGCCGACTGCGAAAAGTCGCTCGGCAACACGACCGTCGAGTTTTTGCCCGTACGTGCGAACTCCGTCATCATCTCGGTCCACTGCGTAAACATGAACAGCTGGTTGGCCTCATCGTTGCCAACGCCTGTCTCCTGGATAATCTCGAGCGAATCCTTGATGCCCAGCGCGATGGCTTTGCGCTGGTTGGCGATGCCTTCGCCTGCCTTTTCCATCGCCTCGGCCTCGGCGGTCGCCTCGGTGACGCGCTTGATGCGGTCGGCCTCGGCGAGCTCCTGCGCGGCAGCGCGCTTGCGCTGGGCGGCGTTGATGTCGTTCATGGAGTTCTCAACCTCGGTCGGCAGTGCGATTTTGGTGATGAGCGTCGACACGAGGGTGAAGCCGTAGGCAGCCATCTGCTCGGAAACGGTAGCGTTGACATCCTTGGCGATGTCATCCTTCTTGGCAAAGACCTCATCGAGTGTGTAGACGGGGATGGAGGAGCGCAGGGCATCGGTGATGAAGTCGCGCATCTGGTCGACGGGCTCCTGCAGCATGTAGTAGCTCTTGTAGATGCCCGAATCTGCCGGGCCGGCGCCCATGTCATAGCTCACGTGGTACTGAGCGGAGACCTCAAGGCCGATGGTCACGTTGTCCTGGGTCTTAACGTCGATGCCAAAACCGTTTTTCATGGTGCGCAGACTCACCGTGGCGGCTTTGCGGTCGATCACGGGCACCTTCACGTGGAAGCCTGCGTTAACAATGCGGTTGAACTTACCCAAGCGCTCGATGATCACAGCGTGCTGCTGCTCAACGACGTAGCAGGCGTTGGGGAGCAGCAGCAACAGGATGATGATGGGAATCAAAAGGCTCGTAAGGGCGGCGATGATACCGGAAAACAGCATGGTCTCTCCTCTGATAGGCACACGTTGCCATTAGGATACCCGCACGAAGCAGCCACGTGCCACCAACAAGAGGACCCATGGTCAAAAAAGGCCAAATATGAGTACTGTTACCAGTTTAGTAACAGCGTATTTGGGTCAAAATCGCCTCTTTGAACCCAAGGTCTATCGAAATTACTTCATTTTGTCTCAAGGTTGAGCCAAATTAGCGTACATCTGTTGCGTAAAATGAGCAAAAATGGCTTCGTGAAATGTCTCTATTTTCGTGACAGTACTCATATTTGCCACTTTTTGACCACAGGGGTATCTACCGCGCAAAATCGATAGGTCAAATCTGCCAAAAACGGCCCGTAAAAGAGCTCCCATTGCTGGGAGCTCTTTCATTTAATGGTGCGGGCGAAAGGACGTCCGCGTATCCGCTTCGCGGATCCGCACCGGCATCGGCCGCCTGCCGGCGTCCTCGCCAGCTCGCTAAAAACGCTCCGCGTTTTCTTGACGCTCGCTCCTTCGCAGGTTCAAGTCCCTGCGATGGGCACATAACAAAAAAGCTCCCATTGCTGGGAGCTCTTTCATTTAATGGTGCGGGCGAAAGGACTTGAACCTTCATGGGGTTGCCCCCATACGGACCTGAACCGTACGCGTCTGCCAATTCCGCCACGCCCGCGTGCAGGAATTAGAATAACGGAGCGCCACCGCGAACGCAAGAACTATTTTTGAAAAAGTTTGCAGGCATTTTCCCAAGCGGCATGCGCGATTGTTTCGGCGTCCTCACCAGTGCGATCGACACGGTCGTTAACCAGCGCGTTTGCCGTAATGGAGATCATTGCGGGCTCGCATTCAAGACCGCGGATGGGCTCCGGAGCCATATACGGGCAATCCGTCTCGAACAAAATGCGATCGAGTGGGGTTGCCGCAAATGCCTCGCGCACGTCGTCGTTGCGCTTAAAGGTGGCCGCACCACCATAGGCGATATAGCAGCCCAGCTCCACAAAGCGCCCCATCGTGGCGCGGTCCTCGCCAAAACAGTGCAGCACACAACCGGCCTGGGGCACGCCCACCTCACGAAGCACGTTGTACGCATCCATATGCGAGGTGCGCTCCCCATCCGAGTCCTCGTGCCGCAGGTGCAACTCCACCGGCACATTGCAGCGCACGGCGACTTCGAGCTGACGTGCCATGCAATCAATCTGCACGCTGTGGGGCGCCGGCGTGATGTCGTCGTCGTAATCCATGTGGTAGTCCAGACCGATTTCGCCAATACCGGCGCACAAAGGGTCATCAAGCGCAGCAACAACCTGCGCGTGAACGTCGTCGGTATAGTCCGGCGCGCCATACGGATGCACGCCGGCAAGATACTTGATCTGCGGGATATCCTGCATCGGCAGAATCTCGCGCGTCAGCCAGTCGCTATAGTCCGTCACGCCGCGCTTATCGGCAATGGGATCGAAGACCGTCACCAACAGGTCGATGCCCGCCGCCTTGGCACGCACGAGTGTCTCGGGCACATCCTTGCCCCAGAACGAAAGCAGATGCGCATGTGTGTCGGCAAGCGGTGCCAAGGGCACGGGACAAGCAACCGTCTTCTTTTTCTTGGTAAACGTCACGCGGTCGGTATTAAGCGTCATGGGAAAGCTCCCGAGCCAGGCGCACAAAGGCGGCGACGTCGAGCGTCTCGGCGCGCGTGGTGGGTGCGATACCGCAAGCCTCAAAGGCGGCATCGAGCACGTCCTTGGCAAAGCCGTTGGCGCTCATGGAATTGCGGATGGTCTTGCGGCGCTGGGCAAATGCAGCATCAATCACGCGGGCCACAAATTCGCGATCGAGCCCTTCGGGTACCACACCGTCAACACGGTCGATACGCACGACGGCCGAGTCCACGTGCGGCGCCGGCATAAAGCAACGCGGCGGCACCTCAAAGCGACCCGTCACCTGCGCATACAGGCCGAGCTTTGCCGTATAGCCGCCATAGGTCTTGTTGCCCGGCACTGCGGCAATGCGATCGGCAACCTCCTTTTGCACCATGACGACAGCGCGCTTAAGCGCGGGCATCGTCTGGAAGAACTGAAGGATGATCGTCGCCGCCACGTTATAGGGCAGATTCGCGACAAACACCGTGGGTTCACCACCGGCGGCCTGCTCAATCTGCTCCGGCGTCACCTTGAGCGCATCGCCCATGATAAAGCGGAAGTTGGCATAGTCGGCGGCGTGGGCATCGAGCACCGGCTCAAGCTCAGGATCGGCCTCAATCGACGTAACGCACGCCGCCTCCTGCAGCAGGGCCAACGTCAGCGTGCCGCAACCCGGGCCGACCTCGAGCACGCGCTCATCGCCCGCAAGCTCAGCGAGCTCACAGATACGTTCGATCACATGGTTGTCGATCAGGAAGTTTTGGCCCAGGCGATGCTTGGTCGCAAGGCCAAACTCCTCTAGCAGCTCCCTAGTTGCCGTGGGGTTTGCCAAAGGCGAAGTTGTCATGGTTGCCTCCTTAACATGGTGGCTGCATCGTAAAGTAAAAGGGCATGGACCGTTGCGGCCATGCCCTTACCGTTACACAGCAAATTGCCGATATGGCACTCGCGCGACGTCTTAGCCCAGGCGCGGGAACAGCGGGTCGCCCTTCTCGACGGGCTGACCGCCGGCAAGCAAGCCCCAGGCGCAGATGCCCTTGAGGTCGTCGCTCGCGGCCTCGTCCTCGCAAGACAGGCGACGCAGAGCCTCGGCAGAAGTCTGGGGCATGAGCGGCATCAGCAGGTGAGCGGCGATGCGGATGGCCTCGAGCAGGTTGTAGATCACAAATGCCAGCTCGTCGGCCTTAGCCTCGTCCTTGGCAAGCGCCCAAGGCTCGGAGTCCTCGATGTAGTGGTTGGCGGCATGGATGAGCTCCATAACCTCATCCTTGGCTCCACCGTAATCGAGCACGTCCATCTTGGCCATGTAGCGCTCGACCAAACCGTCGGCAATCTTTGCCAGCGGGTTATCGAACGCGTCGGCAGACGCCGGTTTAGCCGGGGCGCAGCCGTCAAAGTACTTTGCGCTCATGTTGAGCGAGCGCGAGATGAGGTTGCCCCAGCTGTTGGCCAGATCGGCGTTGTAGACCTGCTCCATGCGATCGAAGCTGATGGCGCCGTCGGTGCCGGGGACCACGTCGGTCATAAAGTAATAGCGGTAGCCCTCGACGCCCAGCATGTCGATAACATCCTGCGGAGCGATGGCGTTGCCGCGGCTCTTGGACATCTTCTCGGCCTTACCGGTCTCGGCATTGCGCACGGTCAGGAAGCCGTGGGCAAAGACGTGCTCGGGCAGGGCCTCGCCGATGGCCATGAGCATGGCGGGCCAAATGACGCAGTGGAAGCGGATGATGTCCTTACCCACGATGTGGAACTGCGCGGGCCAGCGATAGGCCAGCTCGGCACGCGCCTCATCGGTGTCGACACCGTAGCCGACGGCCGTCATATAGTTGAGCAGCGCATCGAACCACACGTAGGTCACGTGACCCTCGTCAAACGGGACCTGAATGCCCCAGTCAAAGCTCGTGCGGCTCACGGAAAGGTCGTTAAGGCCGCCCTCGACAAAGCTACGTACCTCGTTCATGCGGAACGCAGGCTCGACAAAGTCGGGGTGCTCGTCATAGAGCTTGAGAAGCTTGTCCTGGAAGGCGGAAAGCTTAAAGAAGTAGGACTCCTCCTGCACGCGCTCAAGCGGACGGTGGCAGTCGGGGCATAGATGCTGGCCGACGCTGCCGTACTCCTCGTCGCCCTTCTGAACCTGCGTATCGGTGAAGTAGGTCTCGTCAGGCACGCAATACCAACCGTCGTAGCTGCCCTTATATAGATAGCCGGACTCCTTCATGCGCTCCCACAGATACTGCACGGCATGATGCTGGCGCGGCTCGGTGGTGCGGATGAAGTCGTCGTTGGAAATCTCGAGCTTGCTCCAAAGCTCCTTGAAGTGCGGGGCCTGACTATCGGTCCACTCCTGCGGCGTCATGCCATGCTTGGCTGCGGCCTCGGCGACCTTCTCGCCGTGCTCGTCCATGCCGGTCAGGAACTTAACGTTATAGCCGGCGGAGCGGCGATAGCGAGCCTGAACGTCGGCGATGATGGTGGAATAAGCCGTGCCCAGGTGCGGATCGGCGTTGACGTAGTAGATGGGCGTCGTGATAAAGAACGAAGGCTTGCTTTGATCCATGGGGTTTGTCCTCCAGAAAAACGTTGCATACAGGGGATGATTCTAGCGCAAGGGCTGGATATCCTCCATCTATTGCATATCGAGCACCATGGCATAGACATCGCGCTTGCGGCGCGAATACTTCTGAGACAGGCGCTTGGCCACTGCAGAGGCGGGCTCCCCCTCCTCGAGCGCGGTGCGGATATCCTCGCGCAGGGCCTCGTCGGGATCCGCTACCGCAGCGCCAACCGGCGCGATGCCGGCCTCCTCATCCTCGCTCGGTGGCGCGATGACCAGCGCAATCTCGCCCTTTACCTCGCCGCGAGCACGCAGCTCCTCGGCAAGCTGGTCAGCGGGCCCGCGCAAGACCTCCTCGTGCAGCTTGGTGAGTTCACGGCAGACGGCAACCTCACGCTGGGGAAAGACCTCCGCCACGGCCTCGAGCGTCGCCACGATGCGATGTGGAGACTCGTAGAAGATGAGTGCGCCGGGTACTACGGCAAGGCGCTGCAAACGGCGCACACGGTCGCCGTGCTTTCGGCCCAAAAAGCCCTCGAAGAAAAAATGCTCGCAGGGAATGCCGGACGAAACAAGCGCCGTGACGCAAGCAGAGGGCCCGGGAATAACTTCGACGGGCACATCGGCCTCACGCGCCGCCTCGACCAGCGCCTGGCCGGGATCGGACACGCTCGGCATGCCGGCGTCCGAGGCAAAGGCGAAGGTCTCCCCCGCCAGCAGACGGTCGACCAGGCCGGCAGCGCGGCTAGCGATCACATTCTCGTCGCAACGGACAAGCGGCTTGGAAATGCCCAGGTGCATCAGCAGCTTTGACGTCACACGCGTGTCTTCGCAGCAGATGGCATCGGCGGCGGCAAAAGCCTCACCAACGCGCGGGGACAGGTCGCCCAGGTTGCCGATGGGCGTGCCGACCACATAGAGTTTGCCCGTATGGGCGCTGTTTTGCGTCATATCAACCTATTCAATCATGCCGCGCTCGAGCGTACCGAGCGCCGCGCGGGCGTCCCATGCTGCAATGCGCTTCTCGGTCTTCCACGTTTGGAAGAACCAACCGGCAGCCGGCGCAAACGAAGCCAGCTGGTTGGCGATAAACACGCGCTCGTAGGCATTGCGGCCCTCGGGCGTAACCGACGAGTTGGCAAAGATCGCCGCGCCCGACCATTCGCCCACCAGCACGGGGAACCCAGTCGAAATCGCTTCTTTGAGCTCGCGCTTGTTACGCGAAATCGCCGTCGTCAGCCCGCGAGGGCTCGTGATGTCGAGCGCATACTCGTCGCGGTAATGGTACAGGTGAAGGTCCATGTAGACGTTCTTGTACTTGGCGCCGCGCATAAAATGCTTCCACTCGCTGGGATGCCCCGACGACGAGAAGACGACGATCTTATCCTCGGGCATATACGAACGGACGAGCTCGTAGGCATCGCGATAGAAATTGCGCAGGTAGTGAGCGGGAATGCCATCCGTCATGGTGAAGAGGCTCTTGCGAACGCTCATCTGCGGCGTGTCCAGCAGCTCAATGCCCAGCAGGCTCTCGGCCTCGCCATAGCGATCGGCCAAGCGCTCAAGCACGTCGAGTGCGACATGGCGGCCGTTAGTGGACGAATGCCACTCGGCAACAGCCTCCGGCGTGGCGGGCGAATCGTTGGAATCGCCCTGGCCACCGGGCACAGTCGCCAGGTCAAGCAGCACGCGAATGTTGTACTTGGCAGCCCACTCAATCGCGCGGTCGATGTAGTCGACAACCGAGATGTAGGACGCATCGGACTCCTGTGAGCCAAAGGCATACCAGGGCACCGGCAGACGCACGGCATTGAGACCGATCTGCGCCATGCGGCGAAAATCGTCCTCGCTCACAAACGTCTCGTAATGACGGCGCATGCGCTCGTTATAGGCGGCGGTACCCATGGCCTCCTGCAGCTCGGCTGCGTTGGATGCACCGGTCGCCGCGTACAGCGACGGGGTCACCCAAGGCTCGGGAATAAACCAACCAGAGAGATTAACGCCGAGTATCCTCTCCATCACTGCCCCCTTCGGATCATGCAGGTCGAACCCGCATCGTATTGCATAGGATAAGTATCGTTTTGAGTATACCCGCGCATGCAGACAGGCGACCGAACGGTCACAAAGTGGCGCAAAAGTGGGAGGAATGTCTGGGAGCAGACGGACTCGGAATGGTGCGACGAGGTGTGTACGCGCGCCGGAGGCAGGCACCGGAAAGTGTGTCCCGTTTTTCGCAAAAGACCGGGATGCATCTTCCGTTCGAGGCCTCAACCGGAAGATGCATCCCGGTCTGAGCGCAGGATCTGGGACGCAGTTTCCGCAGAACCCTACATAAAAGAAAAGGACCCCTTTACAGAGGTCCTAGTCAATTCAAGGTGGCGGGGAAGGGAATCGAACCCCTGACACGAGGATTTTCAGTCCTCTGCTCTACCAACTGAGCTACCCAGCCATTTGAGGTGAGCCTTGTTTCAAGGCTTGATTAGTATAACCAAGGACGCGTTCCGGTCAACCGAGAATTTCAAAAAAGTTTTTGAGCACAGCCTCGGTTCTTTAAATCGGCACGTCAGAGGCATCAGCCGGCAGCAAGAAGTTTTTCGCTCAGAGCCGCACGGGCAAACTCACTTGGCGTCATCCCCTCGGCAGCCGCCCGTCGACGAATGGCCTCCTTCATTCCCAGAGGAATCTTGACCGACAGCGTTGCCGTCCCCTCACCTGAGAGTGGGGGCCGTCCATGCACGATCCCACCAACGGTGTGTTCGCCATCCGGAAACTCTCCGCGCTCGTACGACTCGCACCACGCGTCAATCATTTCATCCGTTACAACCTGACCATTAGCGGCCGTATACGTCTTGCCCATCATCGGCCCCTTCCGTCAGGTGCTTTTTAGCGTTGAGATGGATCTCAACATCCATGCATCTTCTCCTCCATCTTACCCAATTTCGTATGACGAAAGTCCGCTGTCGCCAATTCTTAAGCCGGCACGCGTTGGAGAGCAGGGGTCGAAACAATGATTGAAGAGCGCTCTAGTGCGGCCCAGGCGCCGGGGCAGGAGCACATACGCCAGGGACATACGTTTTCGTAGCGCGCGAGGATATTGCCGTCGCGATCGATGAAGGCGATGTCGATGGGATAGGCCATAAAACACGTATGGACCGAAGAGCAGCGTGGAAACGCCATGACGAGCGGCAAGCCGTTGGCGGCAACCGGACGCCGTCCCAGCATGCCGCGCAGGCGCACGACAAACGCCTCCGCCACCGCAAACTCGGCCGGCGTCCAACCCAGCCTGTTGAGTGCCCGCGCGTAGGCGATGTAGGACGAGACCGCGGTCACATGACCACCCCCGGACGCCATGGATCGACCGTCACCGCGCGCTCGTGCGACAACGTTGTCGGCGCCCCCAGCGGAACGCCAGCGATGCTGAGGGAAGTCGGCCACGGCTCATAGTGCATGGTGCAGGTGTAGGTCCTAAACGTACCGGATAGGGAGAGCAGACCACCATCCGATGCCTCCGCGCCTTGCTCGCTCGACACTTCGATCTGCAAGTCATAGCCTTCCATGGCATTCAGAATTTGAGTCTGGACCGTCGCCAAGGCATCGACAGAGCTTTCGTCGCCCTCCCCCTCCGACGCCACGGCGTGCGCCAACACGATGTCGGGCACCACGCGGTCGAAGCGCGCGACAGCGCTGGCAAAGATCATGACGTTGTACACAATGAGTGCCAGCACCAGCAAAACGGGCGTAACCACTGCCATCTCCACCGTCGCTTGGGCGCGCTCCTCGCGCAGACGCATGCGGATACTCATTACGACCCACCGCCCAGAGCGCCAGCCAGCGTGGCGACATCGACGGTGAGTGGGATGGAGCCGCCGCCGGGCAGAGGAATCTCCGTAAGCGTGAACACCGTACCGCTGATGGTGCGTTCGACTTGATATTCCAACGCCTCGCAAAGCGCCTTGGGATCGGTCACGCCCAACGGAATACTTCGCAGTTTGTCTTGCGCTTGAGAGAGACCAGCAATGTCAGACCCCGGGCTCTTAATGACGTTGGCGGAATCGGTCAGCACCGGCTTTCGCAGGCGCAAGTCGCACGGTTCCAAACCCAGCGCCGCCACGGACGCCGAAACGGTATCGCCGAGCCACGATGCAATGGAGCCCAACGCGCCGCTGCCCCCTCCTAGGCCTTTAATCATCTCGTCCATAAGTTCGTCGGCCGAACCTTGGATGTCTCCGTATCCCACAAGCAGCCGTCCCCAGACATCCATGACGCCATCGAGTACGCCGGCAACGCCACCCGAGCGTTCCTTCAATGTCGAGAAAAATCGCGAAAGCACGTTGTTTTGCGCCGTCGCCTCATCGGGCGCCAGCACCGCGGCAGAGATGGCACCGCGATCGCCAAGCCTGACTGCCGTGTTAAACGAAGAGTTGAGCTCATCGGGGCTCGAGATGGCACCCGAAACCGCAAAGGCAACCACGCCGTTGCGACCGGGCGGAGCGACACGCGGACGCTCGCCCGAAAGCGCTTTAATGGCCTGGTCAAACGCATTGCTCGCACGGTCGGCCTCATCCTCGGTCTGCCGCATGAGCTCAAGCTCTTTGTTCCGACATTTGACGTATTCCTCCAAGGCCTTTTTGAACTCGTCGAAGTGATATTCGAAGCCGTTTTCGATAGAGGTTGAAGGCGCCGCAACAGCACCAAGCGACAAAACGCCAAAATGGCATTTGCTGCATTTATCCTGTCCATCGTAATCGGCAACCGAAGCAAATCCGCTCGGCGTCCCTTTCTTATAGTTAGGGCAGGTCGTCCCGTAATGCAGATACGCCTTGTCATCGTTCACGCTCGTCGGCCACACCGCATCGGTATAGAGCTCCGTCGCCCGAACCTCATCAGAGTTGCGCGGCAGCAGCGGAATATAGGAGGAGACCCTGTCTCCGTTCTCGGTTATATGTGCCCGATCGACCTCCGCGCTCGCATAGGTATAAAACGCCTTACGCGCCGCAGACTCTGCCTTCATCTCGACACTCGAGCCGTGGGGCTTCTCATTTATCAGACGCCAATGGTAGTAGTCCTTCGCGCGATCAAGGGCAACTTGAGGCTCCCACGTAACGCTCGAAGCGTAATGCGGATTTTGAACACCGAAGAGATCCGTTAGGCTTTTCGCACGCTCCCACATGCAAGAACAGTTGCCGACCGAGCCCTTGTCAGACCCACCACAATCCGCCAGCCAAGCACGCTCTTTAGCCTTCGCCGTGTCCTCAGAAGCCTTCCGCAGCTCCTCGGCCGCACACTCTAAATCATCTGATGTGTCTTTAATGGTATCGGTCGAGATCTCTGATCCTTTGAGCGCAGCGAAGTCAGACTCGGATGTCCTGGGCACGGCAAGCGCCGTACCGGTATAGGTCACACTATCGGTATCCTGCGCCGACACCGCCTGCGTGGCACGCGCGGCGATCAGATACGGCAGAGCCGTCTCGATTTTCTGTAAGCCTTCCGAAGCGCTTTTGGCAAACTTGTTGCGCGTTTTAATGATCTCAATCCCGGTGTCGATCATATTGCCGGCAACCGGCTCGGCACCTGGGATGAGGATGGCGACCAGGCCCGTCCCGATCGTGGCAAACCCCGCCAGCCCCAGACTCAAGATGCTCGCATCAACCACCGTGGCAGCCGTGTGATAGGACGACACTACGTTGGCACCCGCCAGCGCGCCGCTATCAGCCGCCACCTGGGTATCCCCGGCACGCGACATGCTCCATATCGCCGCGGTCGACGAAAACAACAATGTGAGCACCACTAGGATGACCACGGCAGAAGAAAGCGTGGTATAGGCGCCGTCTTCGATAAACAGATCGACACCGGCTCGACCCATAAAGCCGCCTCGCTTGCGATGGCAGCTCGGACGGTGCGTCAAAACGCGTCTAGACCAGAAACGCTTAATCCCATGTAGCAATCCACGAATCATAATCTCCCTCCAGCCATTCGGAACGCGATTGATACGAGACATCGACCTTGAGCTCAACGTAGCCGCCCTCGGCGGTACCACCCATAGCCTGCGCAAACGCACCGATCACAGGCAACGGTTTGACCTCGCCGGAAACGGACACGGACGAGACGCCACCCGCACCGGCCCGGCCAAGCTCGATATCCCACGACAACGGCCCGCCGGCATGAAAGATCGAAACGTTGGGCACTGCGGCAAGTCGGCGGCGGGTGAACTCCTTAAGATCGTCGTCCTCCGCCGTCGTCGTGGTCATGAGCCGCGCGGTCTCGGCGGCGGCAGACTCCATGACCGCGCGCGTATAGAGCAGGCACACCGGTTGCAGCGCGAGAAGGATGAGTGTCAGAAACGTCGGCAGCAAAAAAGCGGCCTCGACCGTAGACTGCGCCCGGTCCTCGCGCGCGGCATCAATACAACGCGATGTCCTTAGCGGCCGCAGCGGCGTCGATAACCGACGTCGAGGCAACGCCATGGGATGCCGCCCGCTCAACCAGCGCCGCCAAGCGCCCATCGGTGCCGGCACGCCAAAGTCCCGCGATCGCCAGCACGATCGATAACAGCGCCACCGTGACAATGGCGTATTCGACCGTCGCCTGGGCAGATTCCTCACGCAGGACATCATGCATTTCACGATCCCTCCTTTGAGTCCGTTGCCTGCGGGCTCAGGCGCACGGCGCGCAGACGACACGAAGCATCGCCAGCATCCGCGGCAATTGTCACCATATCGACCCAGCCGCGTCCGTCGCGTACGATGGCGCCCCACACGTTTCCCTTGATGTCGAGATAGCCGCTCAGAGCAAGTTGCGCCGTGGGTACCTCGCGATAGGCACGCAGCATATCCGCCGCCGCTTCGGTCATCGGTCGGTCCTCGGACCATGCAAGCCGGACCGCAATCGCGTTGCCCTCAGGAGAATCCGTCGCAGTGCCAGACTGCTTGTCGAGCGTCCGCAGAAAGGTTTGCGCCGTGACAGCGACATCCGAATCGTCTGCATCTCGCATCTCATCTTTTTGAGACGCCACCGCCGAATCTGAGCCCAAATCGGAGGCGGTCCCAGGACGCTGCTGCCGCGCGTTAAGCCCCCAAAGCACCGCCGCTATCGCCACGGTCAGGCAAGCAACCACCAGCAGCACCCCGATGGGGCGCTCGCCCTCTACAGGCTGTTGATGCCCTCGCTGATAGCGTTCCATAGATCTTGGACCTTGCCTTTAAATGCAACGATGGCAATAATCGCGATCACCACGAGCACGCCGACCAAGATGGCATACTCGGTGGTACCCTGTGCACTCTCCTCCTGCAGTAGCTCCTTGGCGCGCTGACGAACATGTGCCGCCCGGCAAAACGCCCAGCCCTGGACCTTGCCAGCAGCGTCAGTCATCGTATTCATGTATACCTCCCTACATCATCCCGCCTGCTCCCAGCAGCGGGCCCAATATGGACAGAAGTAACGCCGGCAAGATGAGCGTGCCGGTGGGAATCAGCAGCTTGACGGGCGCACGCTCGATCTCGCGCTCGACCGCGGCGCGATGAGCTGCACGGATCTCGCGACTTTGAGCGGCCAGCGTCTCGGCAAGTGGGGCACCCAGGGCGAGCGCCTGCCCCACCGTGATGGCAAAGGTCTCGAGCGCTCGCACGTCCAGGTCGCGCGCGGCGGCCAACAACTCGTCCTCACGCGTGCCCACGCCCACCTGCCACGCCATGCAGGCTCGCTCAAGGCGAAGAGCCAGCACTGACCGGCGGTTGGCGCAGAAAATCTCAAGCGCCGCATCAAACGAAAGACCGGCCGAAAGACCCAAGCGCACAACATCGATCATCTCGGACACTTCGCCGAGCGACACTCGTGCCGGGCCGCCCGCTCCAACCGCGCCCTTCACTCGCGCGGTCAGAGCATCGACCACCGAGCGACCCGCGGCAGCGACCAGCACCGCCTCGCGCTTGCAGGCCCCTGCGATCTTGCGTGCATCCGCCCGATCCAAACCCGTCGCGACAAATACACTCAGGGCGCGCAGGCAAGCCGCAACTGCAACCGGGGCGCTCATAGCTCCACCCGCATAATGCGCCGGATAACCACCAGGGCAACGGCGTTGAGGGCGAGACCCAGCACCACAGCGCCCGCGCCGGCAGGCGTCGCAAGACCGCGACGAAAATCTGCCGAAAGCAGCGCCAACACCGCGCACATGCCCGCCGGCATCGCCGCGACCATATGCGCAGACATTCGAGCCTGCGACGTCTTAACATCCAGGCGGCGCTTGAGCTCAATGCGCTCCCCCACCATGCTCGACGCCTCGGACAGTAAGTCGGCAAGCGGAGCGCCGGTGCGCTGAGACACCTTAAGCGCCAAGGTCACAAGCGAAAGACCGGGGGCGTCGATACGCACGAGCAAGTCATCGAGCGCGTCGGTCGCCGAGATACCGCAATCAATCGCCGCCGCTACCCGCAAAAACTCGGTATGCACTGGTTCTTGCGCATGAGCGCCCACAAACCGCATGCCCTGCGCAAGAGAGTGCCCTGAGGCAAGCGACATTGAAAGCGCCGTAAAGGCCTCGGGCATGGCCTCTTCTACATCGTGTTGCTCACGACGATGGTCGAAGGTGTCACGCGCGGCGCCCACGCCAAGCGGCGCTACCAGCCCCAGAACAAAGCCGACGGGCGACAGCGACACCATGGTCAGAGCAATGCAGCTGGCACCGCTCGACAGCAACAGAAACGCCAGGCGCGCCGCATCATCCTCAATAACAAAGCCAAGACGATGCACTGGGACCAACGACGCCCACGAGCGGGCGATCTTTTTAAGCAGATCGTTTTCCACCAGCTCACGCGGCAGCTTCTCCGCCATCGATTCGAGCGTCTGGCGCGCCAGCTCTGCCGGCGGCACCCGCGGCACACGAGGCTCTGCCCCGCACGCCGTCGCGACCGAAAGCCCCGCCAAACCCCCTACGACGAGGGGCACAGCGATCTCCATTCGTCCACCTCCTCTTGCGTGAGCGTTCCCGACCGCAAGCTCTCCGCAATAAACGGCGGCTCGCGGTCGAGCGTCCAAGTGCGTTCGGCGGCATCGAATGTCACGTAGCGCTCGAGCTCCACACCGCCCGACGCACCGCGATGAACCCCCGAATATGAGGACACAAAACGCCTGCCGTCTGCATGACGCTCGGACATCACGATGCCGTCGAGCGCCATGGCGATCTGCTCTTCAATAAGCTCGCTGGGCAAATCGATGCCGTAGCGCGCAAGCAGCGTCAGGCGAACCACGGTCTCCTGCTCGGTGCCCGCATGGAGCGTGGTGAGCGACCCGTCGTGACCCGTATTCATGGCCTGCAACATGTCGCAGCACTCGGCACCGCGCACCTCGCCCACCACGATGCGGTCGGGGCGCATGCGTAGGGCATTAGTTACCAGGTCGCGGATCGTCACCGCGCCCTCGCCCTCAATTGAAGCCTCGCGCGCCTCTAGGCGCACCACGTGCGGATGATGCGCAAACTTGAGCTCGGCAGAGTCCTCGATCGTCACGATGCGCTCACCGGTGGAAATCTCACATGACAACGCGTTGAGCAGGGTGGTCTTACCAGATCCCGTGCCTCCCGCAACCGCCAGGTCCTGTCGCAGCGACACCGCACACGACAGCAGCTGCGCATACCAAAGCGGCAGCGATCCCAACCCCACGAGCTCGTCCAGCGAGCAGATACGGTCCGAGAACTTTCGGATGGTGAGAATCGGTCCGTCAATCGCCACAGGCGGAATCACCGCGTTGACGCGATAGCCCGTTTTGAGGCGGGCGTTGACGATGGGACTGCGCTCATCGATGCGCCTGCCCAGCGGCGAGATAATGCGATCAATGAGCACGCGAATCTGTTCATCGTCCTCAAACGCATGCTCGATGGGGTACAAGACGCCGCCGCGTTCAAAGAAAGCCGAGCGGCAGCCGTTGATCATGATCTCGGTAACGGTGTCGTCCTCGATGAGCGGCTGCAACGGCCCCAAGCCCACCACGTCATCCAAAATCTCGTCGATGATGGTCTCGCGCTCGGGCGTCGCGAGATTGGTCGGCTCCTCAACATTGAGCGCCGCCTCCACCGCAGGACGCAATTCCGAGCGGGCAAGTGCCGGGTCGATATAGGCGCTGATACGCGCCACTTCGTCGTAACCCATGCGGTCCATCACGGCGCGCTTGGTGCGTCGTTTCACGGCGCGGCGACGCCCCGCATCTACAGGCGCTGCCGCCGCCGCAGCGCCGGCAGCCTTAATCCTCGTTTGCAGGCTCATCGCTGATCACCCTCGCGCGACCAGGGAAGGCGGATACGCGGGCGTTCGGTGCGCGTTGCACGGTCGGCGACCATATCGCTCCAAGGGCCGACGGCGCACCCCAGTTCCACGAGCATCTCGCGCGTGGCCTCACGCACGCTAGTCGCAAAAGCGCTGGTCTGCCCCACTGCCTCGTCAGCGCGCCCAAACGCCATGAGCGCGGCGAGATCCTGCCCGCCATCGGCGATACGAATCTTGGAGCTCAACGCACAGGCAATCTCAAAACGCATGGCGACGTCCTCGTCGGCACCGCGCGCACCAAATCGGTTGAACACGGCGCTCATGCGCGTGCGCGGCACGCCTACACGACCCGCCAGCTCAATGACGCGCGAAGCGGATGTCGCGGATGACACCGCCGCATCGCCTACGATCAGGCAACGGTCGCTCGCCGCCACCGCGGCGGCAACGGCATCGCCCCAAAAGACCGAAGTGTCGACAAAGACCACGTCGGATTCACGACGCAGAATATCAAGAAGCAGCTCTACCGGACGCGCCATGAGCTCGGCCTGTTCGGGCGCGGCGACCGGTCCCCAAAGCGTGACACCCGGGGCCACGCGCATCGATGCTGCGACAACGTCCGGCTCGACTAGCGCGCCTGCAGCCGATGGCTCGATAAGTGCCGCCATATCGCGCGGACTATCGGCACCTAACAGGTCGTAGAGATTTCCAAACATGAGGTCTAAGTCGAGCACGGCAGCTCGCAGACCCAACAGCGAGGCCGCGTGCGCCATGGTGGCGATAATCGTCGACTTGCCGCAGCCGCCCGATCCCGAAATAGCGCAGATGACCGGCGCTCGACGCGACGGTGACGCGGCGTCCGTTGGTGGCACGGAAACCGGCGACGCCGCGGGGACCGGAGGTAACGTTCCCGTCTCCCCCATCGCCACTCGCTGTGCCCAACCCGGCATGACAGGCTGATTGGTCTGCGAGATCTTTTCGCGCTGCATCGGCAACGCCTCGTCGCACCCGGCAAAGCCCTCAACCTCGTCGAGCCCATCGGCCAGATTCACGCCGTGAACGTATCCCAAATCTTCGGCCGGAACGTCATCGCCATACGGCACTGGCCCTCCAGCGTCATCGTATGTAAGGGGGTCCCGGGGACGCCGACCATGCTCGGCTTCCGCTTTTCCATAATCATCAACACGCGGGCCTCTTGTAGCGCGAGGCGCCCCGGATTCCCTATCAACAAAAGCATCGGGCTCAATCGTCATGCGCCGATCGGAATCAACCGCTCCCTCGCCCGTGCACCCGTTGCCGCACAAACTGTGCGCAGCGATGACCTCGGTCGCCCCCGCGCGAAACAGTCCTTCGATATCCGACGGGTCGAGCGTCTCTATCAATACGACAACGCGGCTCACGCGGCCCTCAGTCGTCAAGCGCGCAACGGTCTTTCGCACGGTCTCGGCATCGAACAGAGACGCTGCGATGATGGCGGCTCCGCGACGCGACGGAAACGCCCGCGCCATGGAAACCAGCCCGTCCAGGTCACCCACGCGAAGCACCTGTGCACCCACATCACGGCCCTCGACTTCCCGCTGCAACAGTCCGTAATCGCCGCACGCGCAGCACGCAAGCCAGATCACCTTCATCACTCGTCGCCTCCGCTCTTTTTGCCGCGCGCCGTGGCGGGAATCGTCAAGCTGACCGTTCCCTTGCCCGAGGCTCCCAGCAGTTCCTTGACGTCTTCGGGGTCAGCCGCCAGCGTCACCCATTCGATCTTGCCCTCGCGCGTGGCACCGGAATCCTCACTGGTATCGATCACGTACGCGCCGCACAGCCGATCGGTTACGCCGTCTTTTTGCACATACACATCCACGTAGCTGCCCACGCCCGCAGCACCGCCGACCGAGTGCTCGGCATCGACCGCCACCGAAACGGCAACCTTGCCCTTAGGCACCTCGAGCTTGTGGCTCTCGGCCTTGGTGTAGACATTGCAGATCACGGCGTTTTTGGGAATACGCGAAGTCGTCACGTCGCCGCGCACCTGGCGCAGCTCGGTCGCCGCGTCACGCGGCAGCAGGCTCGTCAGCCATTCCTGGGTTACGACATTGGTCTCATCGAGGGTCTCGCCCACATCGATATCGCGCGCCGCGACGCATACCTCGACGCGATCGCCACCGTACTTGGCCAAGGTCTCAGCCTGGACCTGTTCGGCTCGTGAGCGGATCGACGAGCCGTAAGCCATGCAGAGCAGCGCAGCGAGCACACCCGCGACCAGACTGATGGCGATGCGCTTGCTCTTGTTCACGGCCGCTCCTCTCATGGCAGTGCCGGGCGAATGCCCGTACCACCATTGTCTGGGCGGTCAGAGCGCAAAGCGGCGCAATCGCGATCTTGGTTTTCGATGTCAAACCAATCGCTGACCAAAAGCTGACCAGCCCGTCAAGCTCGTGGCAAGGTTTTGGTCAGCACGTTAGCAAACTGCATGTTTCGAGGCTTTTCCGCAGCAAAAAAGCCGTCTCCCGAACAGTTGGGAGACGGCTGCCATAGGAAAAATCAATTACAGATGGACATCGGGATCGAGCATTTGAGCGCTCACGCGCATGGATGACGCCAGGTTTTGGAACGTTTCCAGACGCAGGCTGTCAATCTGCCCGGCGTCTTCGGCCTCGCGAACGGCGCAACCCGGCTCATGGGTATGCGTGCAATCGCCAAACCGGCACGCGCGCGATGCCTCGACAATCTCGGGGAAGGCGCGGGCCAGACCCCGCTCATGTCCCACGAGCGGCAAACTGCGCAGACCCGGGGCATCGGCGATCACGCCGGCGTCGCCCGGCAGCGCCACCATCACGCGCGCGACGGTAGTGTGACGGCCCTGGTCGTCGCGTTCGCGCACACCGCCGGTCGCCAGCGTATCGTGGCCCAGCAGTGCATTGAGCAGCGTCGACTTGCCGGCACCCGACTCGCCCAGAATCATGGCGCAGCTCCCGACAGGCACGCAGGCACGGACCTCGTCCAGGCCGCGGCCCTCGGCAGAAGAGGTCACGATCACGCGCACATCCGGACCCACCAAGCGATGCACGCGGTCCAAGTCGCGGTCGAGCTCGTCAGCCTCGCAGCGATCGGCCTTGGTGAGCACCACTACCGGTTCGGCATCGCAGTCGAGCGCCAGCACGAGCGAGCGCGCCACGCGATCAAGCAGCACCTCGCCAGCGCCAAGCGCTTGCACGATCAGCACGCTGTCCACGTTGGAACAGAGTACCTGACGCTCCCCGCGGGCGCGACCGCGCCAACGCTCAAAGCTCGTGCGGCGCGGCAGCACGCATTCGATCACGCCCATATCGTGCCCGGGAGCACGACGCACCGCCACGCGGTCGCCCACGGCGGGCAGCAGGACCTCGTCCTCGCCACGCGACTTGGCAAACCCCACGGCGTGCTCGGCACGGAAGGTGTCGTCGGCAGTCGCCACCAACGGAAACCCGCGGTCCAGGCGCACCACGGCGCCCAGCTGCATTTGCTCGGGCTCCTCGGCATGCGCGCAAAAGTCATCGAAGGCAGCCTGCTGAGCCGCATCGACCGGCAGGTCATCGAACGCCGGAACGTCCTGCAGCGCGTCGAGTCCCGGCACGCTTGCCAGCAACTCCTCAGCAGATGCAGGGGCTTCAGTCGCGAGCTTCCGACGACGATCGCGCTTAGCCCGCGCCCCCGTCGTCTTTTTCTTCGCTTTAGCCTTAGCCTTGCCCACAAGCGCCTCCCAGCACCCAACCACACAACTGAGCAGGTATTTTACCCACAAAAAAGAGCCGGTCGAGCAAATGCTCGACCGGCTCACACACTTTCCCTCAGCCTTTATCATCCGCACAGGAGAAAAGCCAGCAAAGTCACCGTAGGGCCCGCCCGCCGGGAGGGGTTTCCAAAGGGCACATCCCGCAGCCGCAAAGCGGCGAGGACGTGCCCGTGGAAACCCCGCAGGCAGGCGGGCCCGGACAGGTTAACTTACTCCTTCTCGACCGCGCGCATGATCGCCTTGTAGATCTCCATCAGCGGGATGATCAGGAAGGCCAGGCCCAAGGCAGCGACAACGCCCTTGAGCTCAAGCGTCACGGGGCCAAAGAACATCTCGGCAAGCGTCGGCTGCACGGTTACGATCACCGTCAGCACCAGCGCCAGCGCGGCGGAAGCCCACAGCCACTTGTTCTGCTTCTTCATGGTGAACAGCGACGCACGACGGCTGCGCATATTGAAGCAGTGGAAAATCTCAACCATGTTGAGCGTGATGAACGCCATCATCACGCCTTCCTCGTCGGCATTGCCGGCGATCATATCGGCGATGTGGATGTAGCCCATGTCAAAGTACACGCCCACAAAGAAGCTCGCCAGCACCAGCACGGTGATGATTAGGCCCTGGACCACACAGTCCAGGCCCATATTGCCGGCAAAGACGCCGTCCTTGGCGTTGCGCGGTTTGCGCTTCATGATGTCGCCCTCGGCATCCTCCATGCCCAACGCGAGCGCGGGGAAGCAGTCGGTAACTAGGTTCACCCACAGCAGCTGCACCGGCTGGAAGATGGTAAAGCCGATGAGCGTGGCGATAAACACCGAGAATACCTCGGCAAGGTTGGCCGAAAGCAGGAACTGGATGACCTTGCGAATGTTGTCGTAGATGCGACGGCCCTCTTCGCAGGCACCGATGATGGTGGCGAAGTTGTCGTCGGCAAGCACCATGTCGGCGACGTTCTTGGTGACATCGGTACCGGTGATGCCCATGCCCACGCCGATGTCGGCGCGCTTGATGGACGGAGCGTCGTTGACGCCGTCGCCCGTCATGGCCACGATCTGGTCGCGCGACTTCCAAGCCTCGACGATGCGGGTCTTGTGCTCGGGCTGGACGCGGGCGTACACGCCGTAATCCTCGATGTGCGCGTCGAGCTCCTCGTCGCTCATACGATCGAGGTCGGCACCGGTGATGGCCTGGCTGCGATCGGCGACGATGCCCAGCTGCTTGGCGATGGCCACGGCGGTGTCGATGTGGTCGCCCGTGATCATGACGGTGCGGATACCGGCGTCGTGCGCCTCGCGGATGGCGTCGGCGACCTCGGGGCGGACCGGGTCAATCATGCCGGACAGGCCGCAAAAGACCAGGTCATGCTCGAGCGCGGCAGGACTGCAGTCGGCCGGGACCTCGGTGTAGGTGCGGCTTGCCAGCGCAAGCACGCGCAGGGCCTCGTCGGCCATGGCCTTGTTGGCGGCCACGAGCTCGGCACGACGCTCCTCGGTCAACGGGACGACCTTGTCGCCCTCGTAGATATGGGTGCACAGGCCGATCACCACATCGGGCGCGCCCTTGGTGTACTGCTCATACTCGCCGTCCAGGGTCTCGACGACCACGGACATCATCTTGCGGCCCGAGTCAAACGGGGCCTCGCCCACGCGCGGGTGCTCGGCAGTCAGGCCAGTAAGACCAGCCTTGCCGGCATCGTTGACGAGCGCGCACTCAGTCGGCTCGCCCACGGCCTCGCCCAGGTCCTCGTCCCACTGGGCATCGGAACACAGCGCCATTCCGGCCAGGAACTTCTCCTTAGGCGCAGCGAGCTCGTGCTTGACGACGGTCATCTTGTTCTGGGTAAGGGTGCCGGTCTTGTCGGAGCAGATGGTCTGCGTGCAGCCAAGGGTCTCGACGGCAGAGAGCTTGCGGATAATCGCCTGGCGCTTGGCCATCTTGGTCACGCCGAGCGACAGCACGATGGTCACGACGGCGACCAGGCCCTCGGGGATGGCGGCGACGGCAAGCGAGACGGCGACCATAAAGGTGTCGAGCAGGGCAGTCGGGTCGGTGAGGACGTTGCCCACGCCGTGGCGGAGGATGTCAACGCCAAAGATCACGACGCAGATAACGATAACCATAATGGTGAGGATGCGGCTGAGCTCGGCAAGCTTCACCTGCAGCGGCGTGAGCTCTTCCTTGGCCTCGGCCAGGGCGCCGGCGATCTTACCCATCTCGGTGTTCATGCCGGTGCCGACCACGACGGCGCGGCCGCGGCCGTATACCACGGTGGAACCCATGTAGCACATGTTCTTGCGGTCGCCGAGCGGCACGTCATCGGTGCCCGCGGCAAGCTCAATCACGTTGGCGTGCTTCTCTACGGGCACGGACTCGCCGGTGAGTGCGGCCTCTTCGATCTTCATCGTGGCGCTCTCGAGCACACGGCAGTCGGCCGGGACGGAGTCGCCCGCCTCGAGCATGATAACGTCGCCGGGCACGAGCTCAGCGCTCGGCAGGTGCACGAGCTTGCCGTCGCGCAACACCTTGGACTGCGCCGCGCTCATCTCCTGCAGGGCCTCGAGGGCCTCCTCGCTCTTGGCTTCTTGGACCACGCCCAGCACCGAGTTGACGATAACGACGAACATGATGATGAAGACATCGGCAAAGTCGGGCTCGCCCTTGACCATGCCCGTGAGTGCGCTGATGACGGCGGCAACGATCAGCATGATGACCATGGGGTCGGCCATCTGCTCAAAGAAGCGCTTCCACAACGGTGTCTTCTCTGCTTCCTCGAGCTTGTTAGGGCCTGTCTTGGCGAGGCGCGACGACGCCTCGCCGGTGCTCAGGCCGAGGTTCTCATCGACACCCTGGTCGCTGAGCACCTCCGCCGCGGCGGACAGGTATTCCTTTTGCATATAGAGTCCCCTCCTGGGATTCGGGCCACTCAGCAGATTGATGCCCGATCGTAATTCCCAGGAGAAGGGCAAGGGCTCATCAAGGCTGCCGTGCTGAGCGGCAGTTGATAGTGGAGCTATGGTACCCCAAAGCGGCGCGTCTAGCCAAAACATTCCAATTGGAAACACGGCTCGAGTGCAACGGTGCAGACCGTGTGATGCTCAATGTTGGTAAAACGTTTTTTCTTCGGCACTTCGTCAAACTGAAATATCGCCCAGATAGCAGCGGTAAGAGCAGTTGATAAAATTTTTGCATATACCGTTTTTCCCGCAAAAAATGAACTTCTTAATCGGCATACGGTCGTTTTTTTGGGGTATTCGGTCGGTATTTCGTTATAATCAACTCGATTTTATTTCTTATGGTTTATCTATCAGCGCAAGACGATGTCAGATGGAGGTCTGAATGTACAAGCGCACCAAGATTGTATGCACCATGGGTCCCGCCTGCGATAGCGACGAGACCATCCGCGAGATGATCAAGGCGGGCATGAACGTCGCCCGTTTTAACTTCTCGCACGGATCCTACGACGAGCACCACGGTCGCATCGAGCGCGTCCGTCGTATTTCCAAGGAGCTCGGTCTGCCCGTCGGCATCCTGCTCGACACCAAGGGCCCCGAGGTCCGCACCGGCCTTCTGGTCGATGGCAAGAAGGTTGCCGTCAAGACCGGCGATAAGATCGTCGTCACTGCTCAGCCCACGTCCGAGGATTTCCACGGCACCGCTGAGCACATCTCCCTCGACTACCTGGCTCTGCCCTCCGAGGTCGAGAAGGGCTCCCTTATCCTGATCGATGACGGTCTGGTTGCCCTCGAGGTCGAGTCCGTCAGCGGCCAGGACATGACCTGCGTCGTTAAGAACGACGGCCTGATCGGCGAGCGCAAGGGCGTCAACATGCCCAACGTCAACATCTCGCTGCCCGCCATCACCGAGCGCGATCGTCAGGACATCCTCTTTGGCCTGACCGAGAACATCGACTACATCGCCGCTTCCTTCATCCGTGACGGCGAGTCCGTCCGCGGCATCCGCGAGCTTTGCCGCGAGAACGGTGGCGAGCACGTGACGATCTTCCCGAAGATCGAGTGCGCCCTGGGCGTCGAGAACTTCGACGAGATCCTCGAGGCTTCCGACGGCATCATGGTCGCCCGTGGCGACCTGGGCATCGAGATCAAGCCCGAGCTCGTTCCCCACATCCAGAAGGAGATCATCGCCAAGTGCAACGCGGCCTACAAGCCCGTCATCACCGCTACGCAGATGCTCGACTCCATGCAGCAGAACCCGCGCCCGACGCGCGCCGAGGTTGCCGACGTTGCTAACGCCATCTACGACGGCACCGACGCCGTTATGCTCTCTGGCGAGTCCGCTGCTGGCAAGTACCCGGTCGAGGCCGTTAAGATGCAGGCCAGCATTGCCCTCGAGACCGAGAAGTACCTCCCGGCTCACGCTCCGCTCGAGGTTCCGGCTGACGCTCACGGCACCCGCGTCGTCAACAACGTTGTGGGTATGTCCGCTGTGAACATGGCCACCACCGTTGGCGCCAAGTGCATCACCGTGCCGACGACCACCGGTCGTACCGCTCGCCTGATCTCGCACTTCCGTCCCAACATGCCGATCTGCGCGTTCTCCCGCCACGAGTGGGCCGTCCAGCAGATGATTATGTACTGGGGCGTTATCCCGCACCAGGCCGAGATTACCCAGGGCACCGTCAACGGCACGATCGTCAAGGCGATCGAGACCGCTAAGGAGCTCGGCTACGTCGAGGCCGGCGATCTGACCGTCGCTACCGCCGGCGATCCCCGCATGAGCGTTCAGCTCGAGGACAAGGTCTCCTCGACCAACGTCGCTTACGTCGCTCAGGTGCGCTAAAACGCACTTGCAAGCACGCTTGCATTGCAAAGGGCCCGGAAGGCTTTGCCTTCCGGGCCCTTTTTTAGACCTTCTTCGTATGCCGCATCATCGATTTGTGTTCAGTCGCGAACCTTTCCGATGTCGAGCGTACCACCGAAGATGCCCTGCGACGGGAGCTGTTGGTCAATTGGGATGAACTGTTCACCGTTAAGCCGGCCGGTTAGCAGCTAGCGATCAGGGGGACTGCGGGAACGTCAGAAGCAGCAACGCGAGCCGCAAATCCCGCCTCGGTTAGCTCGATGACCTCGGTAAATGTTGCATCGAAAAACTCCTCGGTTAGCAGGCGATACGGCGGATGATCGGGCTCGCCGGGGTTTTCGCGTACAATCTCGTGCATGACGCCGATGGTCTTGAGCACATACTCCTTATGGATGGGATACTGCCCAAAACGCGTCGCCGCAGTATACAGGCGATCGGTCGCGCGCGGAATCGAAACAATGCCGAGCGTCTTACCAAACCAGTCAAAGTCACCTTGCTTTTTAATGCGGAATTCTTCGCACGGCTTGCCGCCGTGCGCCTCCAGGTACTGATTCACGCGCGTATTCCATACGGTATCGGCCACCAGATGCGACCAGACGCCCAGCGTTAAATCGAGCAGCGACTGCGCCACATCTTCGGACGCAAGCGAGAACTCACAGGCGCCGGGGCCGACAACCGGCTCGGCATCCTTGTAGCGCTGGGGATAGTGCACGCGGTTCAGTCGCTCGCGTTCCTCGATAATCGAGGTCGCCGCGGCCGGCGCACCGATGGGCGAACTTTTAAGCAACGGTGCCACATAGGTATCCCAGAACTCATGCTCACGAGGCTTAGGGATAGGCTCGGGCTTTGCAAAGTGCGTAATGCGATACGGAATGGGATCGGCGATACCGGGAACCATATAGCCCACAAAAATGTCCGGAACCACGCAGCCAAACAAAAAGGCATTGCGGTCACGAACGCTATCGGCAAGCACACCAGCACGCGCCAGCAAGCGCTCCGTCTGAGCGATATGAATGTTCCAGCTTGGCATAGCCACCCCCATAAAAAACCTGGATAACTATACCATCACGGCAAAGCCGCGCGGGCGGCTACGCATCCTCTACGCAGCAACTAGTCCGTAGCACCGTTTTCGGTTCCATACGACGGCACGGGCGCCTCGACCACATGGTGATATCGATCGATATAGATGGCACGGGCCCCCAGGCGGCGCACCAAATCTTGATGGTGCGTACTCATCAAAACCGTCTTACCGGCAGCAACGTAGGCCAGCAAAAAGTTGACCACGATGTCGCACGAGTCCTCATCGAGACCGTTGGTGGGCTCATCGAGCACTAGGATATCGGGGTTCATCGACACCACCGCAGCCAGCGCAACGCGCTTCTTTTGCCCGCCCGAAAGCTGATAGGGCGAGGCATCGACCAGATCGGCAACCTGGAACAGCTCCATGGCATCGCGGACGCGGCGCTCGAGCTCGCCCGCCGGCAACCCCATTTGAGCCGGGCCAAAAGCGACTTCCTCGCCCACCGTGGCGCAGAACAGCTGAGCATCGGCGTTCTGGAACACAAAGCCCACGCGCTGATGGAACCGCTGAGCGGCCGCGGAATCCCTTAGAAACGCCGCATCGATCACGTGCCCGTCAAACAGGTATGTCCCTGCGTCCGCGAGTTCAAGGCCGTTAATAAGGCGCATAATCGTCGTCTTACCGCAGCCGTTGGGACCGAGTAGGGCAACGAGTTCACCACGATAGACCTGCAGCGAAACGCCGTCGACCACCGTATGCCCCGCATAGGAGAACACCACGTCGCGCAGCTCGATGAGCGGCGCGACCTCGGCGCCCGCACCGTTCGTGCCCGCTGCACTATTCATATCGATCGTCAAAACGTCGCCCTTCCCTATTTCCATCCCCAGCCAGAACCAGCAGCGCCTACAGCACGGCGCACAACACTGCCAGCAGCGCCACGCCGGCCGCATAGACCGCATCGCGCCAGCCAAACCCGGCGCGCGCGGGCGCCGGATACGCACCGGCAAAGCCGCGGCAAAGCATAGCCTCGTCCATCGCGTGGCTGCATTCCATCGCCTTGATAAAGGTCATGCCCATGATACCCGCAACCGAGTCGGTGTGCGAAAACCCCTCAGGCGCGCGACCCACACTGCGCAGCATGACCGATTCGGTCAGATCGTGCGCCGTTCGGCCCAGCACCTCGATGTGCTTGAGCGCCATATCAAACGTAAAGATAACTTCGTCGGGTAAATGCAGCATCTTGAGCGCCGCCGACATGCGGCTCCAGGTGAGCGTCCACGAAACGCCCAGCACGAACGACACATTAATAAACGTCTTGAGCGCGATCTTGAGCATGGCACCCGTGGCAGACGCGCCCAGCAGCAGGGCAGGCAGTGCCAAAACCACCGCGAGCCCCGCAGCGCCAAGCGCCGGCACAAAGGTTGCCCGCAGCCCGCGTACGGGGCGCACGGCAACGAGCACCAGCGCGATAGCCGCCATCAACATGAGGTACAGCGGGCTCTGCGTCAGGCACACGCACAGAACGCAAACGAACATCCCTACCAAACGCACCGGGGCCGAAACGGAAGAAAGGGCGCGGTCGATTATCGACCCGCCCTTGTGTGCGCCGCCGCCCAGGCGAACCCGCTCAAGCAGGCTCGCCAGGTGCAGGACGTTCTTTTGCATCACACGATGTCGAGCCCCCGCGGGCTCGTAACGCTGCTCGACCGCGAGCCAGCTAGGCAGCTCGGCTATTGCCATGAGCACCGCTTTCCTTAACCGTCAGCGAGATCAGACGAAATGCGATGGTGAGCACCGCCACGCCAATCACGCCCGAAAGAATATACATGGCAGCCTGGCCGGCAAAGCCAAGGCCCTGCTCCTCGGAATAGGCCTGCAGATAATCGCCCGTGGGCAGTGCATCGGCAAAGGTCGGGGTATCGAGACCGACCGAAGCCTGCAGGCTGTCGTCACCAGCCTCCTGAACGGCGGTCGCGGCGCCCTCGGCGTCCCACTCACCCCAGGCGTCACCGGTGGCCAGCAGACCCAGCGGCGTGGCCACAACAAGCACGGCGACCAGGATGAGCGTGGGAACCAGCGAGGTCTTCTTGGCAGCAGCGCCCTCGGCAGCAAGCTGACCATCGACGGCCTCGGGGCCGACGATAACGCCCGGCGCCGTCTTCTTAATGAAACCGTAGATGGCGGCCGTTGCCACGCCTTCGATCACGCCGGCAACCAGCATATGCGGGATCAACATGGCCGGAATAGCCACGGACAGCGGGAAGGGGCAGTACAGCGGCGCGCCCGAAACGTTGGTGAAGAGCATCGGCTGAATACCGAACTCGATCGCCGCGCACAGGGCCGCCAGACACAGACCGACCCAACCGCTCACGATGGCAGAAGCCGAGGTGCCCCAGCTCTTGTCGTGCAGACGGCTGTTGAGCGCACGGAACACGATAGCAGCGGTAAACGGCAGCACAAAGGCCATGTTAAAGCAGTTGGCGCCAAAGGACAGAACGCCGCCGTCGCCAAACAGCAGCGCCTGCAGCGCCAGCGCGACCGAGACAGCGATAGCCGCGGCCTCGGGGCCCAGCAGCAGCGCGATGAGTGCGCCACCAACAGCGTGGCCTGTGGTGCCGCCGGGCAGCGGAACGTTAAACATCATGAGCAAAAAGGAGAATGCGGCGCAAATGCCCAGGAACGCCATGTGCTCGCGATCGAGCGTGGCGCGTACCTTTTTGATGCAATGGACCCAAACGGGCACCATCGCCACCGCCATAACGGCATCGGTCTGCGGGGACAGATAGTTATCGGGAATATGCATGAGCCCTCTCAATCAGAACGTTGCGTGTTACGTTTCCAACAATCCGTAACACCGACTCTGCATACTAACAAAAAGGCGCACCGCCCACAACGCAGCACGCCCTTGCAATACGTACGTTATTAACCCAGGTCCACGCACCGTCCAATAAAGGCCCATGCACTCCCAACTTTCCGGTCACCCGGAAGAAGGTGCAGTCCGCTCGCAACAAGGTTAACGCAGGAACCCGCCCCCGAGAGGGGTTTTCTAAGGCAACATCCCGCAGCCGCGAAGCAGCGAGGACGTTGCCGTGAAAACCCCGCAGGGGGCGGGTTCCGAACGGCAAAGATTACGAGCGAACCTCGCCGTTTACGCCTTTGCACACCTTGGTGACGATCTTCTGGTGCGCCTTCTCGACCTCTTCGCTGGTAAGCGTGTGGTCGTCCGAGCGATACGTGAGCGCAAAGGCCATGGACTTCTTGCCCGCACCGATGCGGACCGGATCGCGGTAGACATCGAACAGGCGCACACCCTCGAGCAGCTTGCCGCCGGCACTGGTAATGCGACGCTCAAGATCCTCGCAGGTCACAGTGTTGTCGACGACGATAGCAAGGTCATGCTCAACAGCCGGGTACTGCGAGAACTCGCGATAGTTCTCCTGGTTGCGGGCGCCCTTGATCAGCTTGTCCAAGTCGAGCTCAAAGGCAACGACGACCTCATCGATGCCCATCGCCTCGCGCGCCTCGGGGTGAATCTCGCCGACCCAGCCCAGCACGGTTCCGCCGGACAGAACCTCGGCCGCACGACCCGGCTGCAAGAAAGCGTAGCCCTCGCCCTCGACGGGACGGAAGCGAACCTTCTCGATGCGCAGCTGGGCGAGCAGCTCCTCGACAATGCCCTTGCCAAAGAAGAAGCGCAGCTTGCGGTACTTCATGTTCCAGGACTGCTCGCTCCACTGGCCCGAGAGCACACCCGCCACGGACTTGGTCTCCTTGGGCAGGCTGGCGTTCTCGCGACCGTGGAACAGGTTGCCGACCTCGTACAGGTGCACGTTGGGCGTACCGTGCGCCTCGTTGTAGGCCACGGACTGCAGCAGGCCCGGCAGCAGCGAACGACGCATCTCGGTCTGCTCGGCCACCAGCGGGTTCATGAGCACCACGGGGCAGCCGCGGCCTTCGGTGGACATGCCAATCTTCTCCAGGTCGCCCGGGGCGGCAAAGCCAAAGGTCGTGGTCTCGTTGAGGCCACAGGCGCGCAGGATCTCGCCGACCTTGCGGGTAAGCTTCTGCTCGCGCGTCAGGCCGCCGATGTGGTTCTTGGCAGCCGGAATGGTCGCCGTGACGCGACCCATGCCCCACAGGCGCAGGACCTCCTCGATCAGGTCGATCTCACGCGGCAGGTCGGGACGGAAGCTCGGCGGGGTAACCATAAAGTCCTCGCCGTCGCGCTCGACGGTGCAGCCCAGGCGGGTGAGCGAGCGCTCGATAAAGTCGGGCTCGATGTCGGCACCGCAGATGGCGTGCACACGGGCCAGGCGCAGCTTAATGCTGTCGATGGTCTTGGGCGCGGGGAAAACGTCAACATAGCCGGGAGCAACCTCGCCGCCGGCGATCTCTTCGATGAGCGCGCAGGTAACGTTGGCGACATCCACGCAGCCGGTCTCGTCAACCTGGCGCTCAAAGCGAATGGAGGCGTCGGAGATCAGCGACAGGTCACGGCTGGTGTGCGAGGTGCGGCCGGCGTTGAAGCAGGCGCTCTCGACCATCACGTCGACGGTATCGTCCTCAATCTCGGAATCCATGCCACCCATAACGCCGGCCAGCGCCACAGGACGCTCGCCGTCGGTGATGAGGCCCATGCCGGCGTCGAGCACGCGCTCCTCGCCGTCGAGGGTCGTGAACTTCTCGTCCTGCTGGGCAGCGCGAACCACCACGCGACGACGGCCCTCGCGCTCGGCAAAGGTGTCTAGGTCAAAGGCGTGCAGAGGCTGACCGGTGAGCATCATCACGTAGTTGGTGATGTCGACGATGTTGTTGTGCGGGCGCACGCCAAGGGCGTTGAGGCGCTTGACCATCCAGTCGGGCGACGGGCCGACCTTCACGTTGCGCACGATGCGGGCGACATAGCGGTCGCACAGGCCCTCGTCGGCGATCTCGACGGAAAGCTCGTCATCGGTCGCGCGGCCGGTCTCGGCCTTGATGGCGGGCAGCTCAACGTGGAAATCGCGGTCGAAGATGGCGCCGGTCTCGCGGGCCATGCCGATCATGGACAGGCAGTCGGGGCGGTTGGGCGTGATCTCGCAGTCGAGCACGGTGTCGCTCGAGCCCACGTACTCGGCAAACGGCATGCCGCAGGGCGTGTCCTCGGGCAGGATCATGATACCGGAGTGGTCGCCGCCCAGGCCGAGCTCGCGCGCGGAGCAGTTCATGCCCATGGACACGACGCCGCGAAGCTTGCTCTTCTTGATCTTGACGTCGCCGGGCAGGACAGCGCCGATCATGGCCGTGACGATGTGGTCGCCGGCCTCGAAGTTCTGCGCGCCGCAGACGATCTGCAGCGGAGCGGGATTGCCGTCGGCGTCGAGGTTCTTGTCGCCCACGTCGACCGAGCACACATACATGTGGTCGCTATCGGGGTGCGGGGTCTTGGTGAGCACCTTGGCAGTCACCACGTGGTCGAAGGACTCGCCCACGGTGTCGATCGCCTCGACCTCGGTGCCGGTACGGATATATTCGTCCGAAAGAGTCTTGGGATCCTCCGGAATATCGATCATGGTCTTGAGCCAGTCGTAAGAAACGCGCATCTAACTGGTCTCCTTTCATAAATGCGGCTTTAAGCCGGAACTGCAACTAAGAAGAAAGCGTTCTAGAACTGGTTGAGGAAACGCATATCGCCAGTCATCAACGTGCGCAGGTCGGGCAGGTCGTAGCGCAGGGCCGCGACGCGCTCGGCGCCAATGCCAAAGGCGAAGCCGGTATACTTCTCGGGGTCGATGCCGCAGTTGATAAGAACGTTGGGGTCGACCATGCCGCAGCCCAGGATCTCGATCCAGCCGCTGTGCTTGCAGAAGTTGCAGCCCTTGCCGCCGCAGACGTGGCAGCTCACGTCCACCTCGCAGCTGGGCTCGGTGAAGGGGAAGAAGTGCGGGCGGTAGCGCGTCTTACGGTCCTCACCAAACATGCACTTAACAAAGTAGTCGAGCGTGCCCTTCAGGTCGCCAAAGGTGATACCCTCGTCGACGACCAGGCCCTCGATCTGGTTGAACTGCGGCAGGTGGCAGGCGTCGGCCGTATCGGGACGGTAGACGGTGCCCGGGCAGATCATGTAGATGGGCGGCTTTTGCGACTCCATGGTGTGGATCTGCACGCCCGAGGTCTGGGTGCGCAGCAGCACATCGGACTCGCCGTGGGCGTGAACCTCGGGATGCGTGACGCTGCCGGGATTGTTGTCGACCACATAGAACGTGTCGCGGGCCGAGCGGCTCGGGTGATCCATGGGGGCGTTGAGCGCAGTGAAGTTGTAGTAGGAGGTGTCGACCATGGGGCCGGACTCGACGGTGTAGCCGATGCCGCAGAAGATGTCCTCGGCCTCCTCGATGATCTGCTTGATCAGGTGCTGGTGACCGATCTGCGGACGGATACCCGGCAGCGTGATGTCGACGGCCTCGTGCTCCAGTGCGTGCTTGAGGGCGGCGGCCTTCATCTCGGTGTTGCGCTCGTCGAGCATGCCCTCGATCAGCTGGCGCATTTCGTTGGCGCGCTTACCCATCACGGGACGATCCTCGGGGGCGAGCTTGCCCATCATGCGCATCAGGCCGGTAATACGACCCTTGCGGCCGAGCAGCTCAACGCGCGCGGCCTCGAGCTTGGCGGCGTCGTCGGCGCCGGCGACGAGCTCCTTGGCCTCTTCCTCGAGTTTGACCAGATCATCAATCAGACTCATGTCTTCCCTTTCGTCTCTCGCGCTCCCCGCTCGCCGGGACGACTGCCGCCGCCCAGCGTTGCGAAAACGCGGCCCGGTTCGGTAACAAAAAACCGCCCTCGGGCATGTGCATTGCCCAAGGACGGTTGAATTCCGCGGTACCACCTTGTTTGACCCGGCGGATGTCTGGCCCGCCGTGCCCACTCTGCGCCCCTTATCGCGAGGCTCACGGCTTCCCTACTGGGGCTTCGCCGCCGCTGGCCGCGCGCCCGTTGAGGTTGCTGCTCGGGAGTGAACGCTTGGCCCTTGCCACCGCAGGAAGGCTTGCAGCCCATGACCTTCCCTCTCTTGCCGGCGACGCGGCGGGCAAAACCCTCTCCGTCAACGCATTGGGCTATAGGATAACACATTTCGCGAGCGTATCACCGCGTTCCGTTTTGTTCGCGCTGGGTACAAGGCAGGTAGCTGTGCAAACTGGCCGTGCACCCGCCTGTGGCGCTCGGCCTGCGAGATCAAGGATATGGTATGGGAAAGAAACTCGATAAGAAGGCCAAGGCCGCCGTGGCAAAAGCCGTCAAGGGCATCAAGGCCGAAAAGGCCGTCAAGAAGTTCCGCAAGCTCGAGGGCAAGCTGTGGACCCGCGAGTACCTGCTCAAGATCGCCGAGTTTGACGGCGCGACCATCGCCCCCGCCAACGGCGCCGCCGCCCGCGCCGACGCCATGGGCACCCTTGCCGGTGAGCATCACAAGCTCCTGACCAGCGAAAAGTCCGTTGAGCTCGTGCGTTCGCTGGCGCGCGAGACGGTTGTGGGCGGCAAGATCGACGACCCGCAGCTGCTCGACGAGATCCGCGTGCTCGGCCGCGACCAGCGCGAGGCAAGCGTTATTCCTACCGAGGAGGCCGAAGCCTGGACCAGGCTCACCTGCGAGGCCGACGCCGTGTGGCACAAGGCCAAGACGGCCAATGACTGGGCGAGCTTTGAGACCTATGTGGATAGAATCGTCGCCCAACTTAAGCATCAGGCCGAGCTCATGGACCCCAAGCGCGATCCATACGACGTTTGGCTCGACCAGTACGAGCGCGGCCTTTCCGCCAAGAGCTTCGACGCGTTTTGCGACGAGGTCAAGGCCACGGTCGTGCCGCTCGTGCACGCCATCGGCGAGCGCGGCCAGCAGCCGGCTGCCGACTTTTTGCACGCCCACGTGCCCGAGGCTGCCCAGCGCGCCATGAGCTTCGACCTTATGAAGCTTGTCGGCCTGGACCTGGACGACACCACGCTTGCCTTTACCGAGCATCCGTTTAGCGAGGGCTTTGCCGTGGGTGATGCGCGCATCGCGACGCACATCTACGAGGACGACTGCATCTCCAACGTCTACAGCATCATCCACGAGGCGGGGCACACCATGTACGAGCTGGGCGTCAATCCCGCCTACGCGCGCACCTGCCTGGAGGGCGGCACCTCCATGGGCATCCACGAGAGCCAGAGCCGCCTTTTCGAGAACACCGTGGGTCGCAGCCGCGCCTTTATGGGCCCGCTGCTCGAGGTGCTGCGTCGTCACGCGCCCGAGGTCTACGGCGACGTCGACGAAGACACGCTCTACCGCGCCGTGAACATCGCGCAGCCGTCGTTGATCCGCACCGAGGCCGACGAGCTCACCTATCCGCTGCATATTATGGTGCGCTACCAGATTGAGCGTATGCTGTTTGCCGGCGAGGCTGCGGCCAAGGACATCCCCGCGCTTTGGAACCGCTTTATGGACGAGTACCTGGGCATTCCCGTTCCCGACGACACGCACGGCTGCCTGCAGGATACGCATTGGAGCGGCGGTTCGTTTGGCTACTTCCCCACGTATGCGCTGGGTAGCGCCTACGATGCCATGTTTGTGCCGGCCATGTGCCGCGACGGCGTCGACCTTACCGGTGCCTGCGCGAGCGGCGATCTGGCGCCCGTCCGCGCCTGGCTGGGCGAGCACATTTGGCAGTGGGGCCGCGCCAAAGACGCGCCGGAACTCATCAAGGGCGCCTGCGGCATGGCCTTTGACGCCCGCTACTACTGCAGCTACCTGCAGGACAAGTTCACCACACTGTACGAGCTGTAAGGATTGACCAGCACGCCATCGCCAACGCCAACTATGTTGACGCCAATGTCTTGGCAACGTCAGCGAAAACGACCCTAAGCGAGCAAGGTGACGTGAAATGAAAGGGCGCTGACCTTCTGGTCGCGTCCTTGAAATTGAACGTCAGATTGCCGCTTAGGGGCGTTTGCAGCGTCGAGCAGTTACGCGGTTTGGTAAAACCGCGTAACTACAGAGCCTCCAACGCGCTGGCGATGCGCTTCATAGCGGCTTCGGCGGCTGCTTGGTCGGGGGCTTCGGCCAGGACGCGGATGACTGACTCGGTTCCGCTCTTACGCACGAGCACGCGGCCCTCGCCCGCCAGTGATGTCTCGGCCTCGGCGATGGCGTTCTGCACTCCCATGTTATCGAGCGCGGCGTCCTTATCGGCCACGCGCACGGCCACCTGCGCCTGCGGCAGCAGCTTGCACGGTGCCGTGAGCTGCGAGAGCGTCTCGCGCTCGGCACGGATCACTTCCATCACGCGCAGCGAAGTCATGATGCCGTCGCCCGTGCGCTCGATATCGCCAAAGATCGTATGGCCCGTCTGCTCGCCGCCCAGGCTGTAGCCGCCCTCGCGCATCTTGGCGTATACGTGACGGTCGCCCACGCCGCTGGTCACGGCGCTCAGGCCGGCAAGCTCCAGCGACTTGATCAGGCCAAAGTTGCTGGCGATGGTCGGCACCACGGTACCGCCCGAAAGACGGCCGTGCTTGTTCAAATACACGCCGCACACGTACAGAATCTGGTCGCCGTCGACCGCGCGACCGCGCTCGTCCACGGCCAGGCAGCGGTCGGCATCGCCATCGTAGGCAAAGCCCACGTCCAGGCCCTGCTCCACCACGTGGCGCTGCAGGCGCTCCATATGCGTGGAGCCGCAGTCGACGTTAATGTTGAAGCCATCGGGCGCGGCGTTGATCACGCGCACATCGGCGCCCAGCGCGTCGAACACCGGCTTGGCGACCGAGGACGCCGAGCCGTTGGCGCAGTCCAGGCCAATCTTGACGCCCTGCAGCGAAAAGTTCGCGCTCGCGATGAGCGAGGCGATGTAGCGGTTGCGGCCCTGCATGTAGTCCACCGTGGCGCCAATGTGGTTGCCCGTGGCCAGCGGTACCTCGCTCTTGCCATCGATGTAGTCCTCGATGAGCTCCAGCACGTCCTCGTCCATCTTAAAGCCGTCGCTGTTGACGAGCTTGATACCGTTATCGCAAAACGGGTTGTGGCTCGCGCTGATCATGATGCCACAGTCGAAGCAGCCCTCGACCGTCTGATGCGCCACGCCCGGCGTCGGGATCACGTGCAGCATGTAGGCGTCCGCACCGCTCGCGACCAGGCCACTCACCAGCGCCGCCTCGAACATATAGCTGGATCGACGCGTGTCCTTACCTACGATGACGCGTGCCTTGCGCTCGCGATTGGCGCCGTAATACCAGCCCACAAAACGACCGATCTTATAGGCGTGCTCTACCGTCAGCCCAACGTTGGCCTCGCCGCGAAAGCCGTCGGTGCCAAAGTACTTCATGCGCTCTCCTTATAAAAATGGGGCGAACAGATTATCCGTCCGCCCCAAAATGGTACTCGATTATCTGAACTACCAGAAAAACCCTACGCCGAAGCGCTGTCGCGAGCCGCCTGGCACGTGGGGGTCTGGCGCAGCGCAAGCGGCTTGTCTCCCGCCTCGGCCGACGTGGTCAGCGTATAGGCGATCGTCGTCGTCTCACCCGCGTGCAAGTCAACGGTTCCCGAATAGAAGGGAATGCCATGCCACGTGGCAGCGCCAAGCCCAAACTGGGTGCCCTCGACGGTAAGGTCCGAGATGTTGCCACCCGTCGGGGCGAACAGCGAGACATTCAGGCGCTCGTCATCACGCGCGGCATCGGGTGCGCTCGCTGCAACGTAGTCGGGCAGCTTGCCGGCCTCTTCCTGCGTCATGATGTTCGTCAGGGTGACGGTGATGCGATAGGAGCACGTGCCGTCGCCATTCTTGACGCCCTGGCCAATCTGCGTATCGGCGTTGAGGTACCAATCGAGCTTGGAGAAGCTCAGGTTATTAAAGTAAACACCGGCAACGGGATCGGCACTCGGATCATCCGGATCGGGTAGCGAAGCGTCAATGCCCGTCTCTTTGATGGCATTCTGCTCATCATCGTTTCTCATCCAAGCAATCAGACGGCCCTCTTCGGCACCGCGCTCGAATGCACCGACAAGCTTTGTAACGTCGACGTCACCGATGCCACCGAGAATCTTGTCGAAGGCGGCGCTGGCAACAGCCGCAAAGATGCCGTCCGATTCCTCGACCGGATAGTTCCAATACACATCGTGCATGAGAACCTTCGCCGCGTTGGTACCGTCGACGACCGTACCATCGGGCAGCGAGACATTACCGACAAGGCCCAGCAGGTACTGCAAGAACACAGGATCGATACCGACGACGCCATCAACGTCCTGCCCATATTGGGACTTCCACAGCGCGGCGACACGCTGCGAGTTGCGGGGCCAATCGGGCGAATAGGTATTGCCCGAGTTGTACAGGTTACTGTGGTTGCCGAACAGCGCCTCGTCCTCTTCGTCGACGCTCTCGACTGCCTCATCCTCGCTGAGTCCAATGCGGGGAACAAACTCGCCGATCGACATCTGGCCATCGGTAACCGAAATCAGACCCTGCGAGCCGCCAAAGCCGCCGCAGGCACGAATCTCAACATTGTTCATGGCATACACGAGGTAGTTGCGCGTCTGGCCGTTGGCGCCGAGCATCTGCGGGAGGACGGGGGCGACTTTCTCCGCCGCATCGACCGCGCCGTTGAGGGTGGCAAAGCCGTCCTTGGCCTTATCAACCAGCTCGGTCACCTGGGAAATATGCGTATCGCCAATACCCTGGATCTTCTCGTTGGCGCTCTTGAACACCTTCGAGCTGCTGGAAAGCGAATCGGCGACCGCCTGCAGCGCAGACACGTTAATCATGCCGTCCTGGAACAGCTTGCCGGGCGTGGCCTGCGAAAGGTTGTCGGCCATGGGAACCAGTGCATTGCTCGAAACATCGGACAGGGCGTCGATCATGGTACGGGCCGCGTTGATGTCGCTGCCGTACACCGGAATAAACGAAGCCGCCGTCCACAGCGGGCTCGAGGTCTCCGCCTTCATGCTATTGCAGAGCTCATCAATCTTCTTTGCGTCGTCAGGCAGCGTCGAAAAATCGCCCGACGTGACCTTGTCCTTAAGGCCACCGACAATCTCGACGGCCTCCTTCGCTTCACTCTTTACGGTCTTTGCCGAGTTAAGCAGCATAAAGCCGCTTGCGCCAAGCGCAACGAGAAGCACCGCGACTACAGCGGCAATAATGGCGCCGGTGTGACGCTTTTTGCGCTCGCCCTTGCGATGGCGATGACGGACCAGGCCGTCAGAGGTCGAACTCGACGAAGCGTCGCTATCGTAGTTCAAGCCAAAATCGTAATAATCTTCCTTGGAACCCGAGCCCGCAAACTCAGCACCGCTATCATCCAGGCGGGCGAACGTGCCAGTCTCGGAGGCGCCGGTGTAAATCGTGCCAAGGTTACCCGTAAGCCCCGCGCCACCGGCAGAGGGAGTATTGTTGGCGGCCTTGCCGGCATTAACGTTGCCGGCGGCATTCGCGGCGTTGGTAGCACCTGCGTTGTTCGCGGGTACCGAAGGAGCCCCGCTCGGCTGCGACGTGGAGGTTGCACCGCCCGCAAAGACATTCCCTCTTGCACGGCCGGTCTTTTTTGCCTTTTGTGACTGCTCGTACAGAGCGGTAAACATCGCCGTCTCGCCCGGGGACACGCGCTTACCGGAACCGCCCTGTCCAGCGCCGCCCGGCGTGCCGGCCTTACCAGCCCCGTTCGGACGCGGCGGAACTGCAGGACGGCCGCTATCGCTGCCCTTAAAGTGATTACCAGCCATAAAGAAATCCTCGCAATTGAGTCGCAATGAAAAAGTCCATAACGTTACTAGTTTATGGCATTTTGGGCATCGACAGCTAAACTCCAGACACGGACATCAATTGGCGAAAATGCGGTACAACACCTTTTCTGTCTTGGCGGCGGCGCCAGCTACACCGTGAGGAACATCATCACGATGATCATGGCAAAGCCGATAAGGTCGGTCGGCAAAAACACCGTGCCCAGCATAACGGCGCTGGTGATGGTCGCCGAAACCGGCTCCACAGTTCCGATGAGACTCGCACGCACCGAGCCGATGTCCTTAACGCCCTGCATATAGAGCATGTAAGCAAAAAACGAGCCGATAACCACGAACACCGCGAGCGCCTCGACGCCGGCAGCGTCGAGCGCCGGCATATGCGCCCAAGGCTGCACGAAGACACACGAGACCACACCCGCCGTGAGCATTGCCGAGCCCGTGACGATGGGGCTGCCGTATTCGGGCAGGATCTTGGCGGGAATCACCGCCATACACGTGGCGCTGACCGCACACATAAGACCTGCTGCCAGGCCAAGCGGCGAGATATTCAGGCTGGTGGGGTCGCCGCCGGTGGCGATTAAAAAGGTTCCACCCAGAGCCAGGCCAATGCCGATGACTTCGCGAGTGCGCGGCATGCGGCGATCGGTCACGCAGGCGTAGCCCATGATGATAACGAGCTGCAGGCACTGGAGCACCGTCGCGGTTCCGGCGTTCGTCAGGCGCACGGCCGAAAGATAGCAAAACTGATTGAACAGCAGGCCAAAGGCGGTAAAGAGCAGCAGCTGCTTGCGATCGGCGGGCGTGGTCCAGATCTTAATCAGGCGCTCGCGGTCGCGCGTAACGACCACGGCCATAAAGAGTAGACCGGCGAGAATTTGACGCACGCTCATAAGCCACAAGGTGTCGACGTGGTAGGTATCGAACAGAAAGCTCGCGCTGGTGCCCGAGAAGCCCCAAAACGAACCGCCCACCAGCGTAGCCAAAACGCCCGTGATCATCTTGCGCGTCGAAGCGCTGTTCAGGCGGTCGCGCCAAGCGCGGCGGGTGCTGCGGCTAAGCTCGTCGGTGCCCTCGGGCACATCAATGTTCGATATATCGGTCATCGGCACCGAAGCCCCTGCGCCTTCGGCCTGCTCGACACGCTCTTTGCTCATTCCACTCCCCCGAAGCAGCCTGAAAACAATTCGGCTTACCTTACCACGGCGAAGGCACCAGCTGGAGGCTTGTCCGCTTATCGGTAGGACAATTCCGCAGGCGTCTTTCCATAGCTCGATACCGCAATGGCCTTGCATTGCGCGACAGCCAAATCGCGGCAGCAGGCTCTTTTGAAATGGATATGACAAAGCCCCCGAATTCCACAATGTAAGCGATTTTTAAAAATGTTCTTGCCACCGAGTTCAGGCTCCGTTATATTATCCCTTGCGCGCTTGCGCACCCTTGATCGGGCGTTTAGCTCAGGGGGAGAGCGCTTCCCTGACACGGAAGAGGTCAGAAGTTCAAATCTTCTAACGCCCACCAAATGTTTGCAGCCCAGAGGCCATGTCCTCTGGGCTGTTTTGTTTTATGTCGCCAAATCCGCTGGCAGTTCCAACCGTCATCGCAACGTAGCATCAATTCACCTGACGAATGGCTGCCAAACAAATTCAATACCCCAACATCAACAATAGCCAGGCACAAAACTGCGCCGCAAGCTGCTCCAACCGCCCAACTGGCCAAAAGCCGACCATCTACTTGCCGATCTATCCATCGGCATAGCCAATCAGTCCACACCGCAACTTCTCAGCAAAACGCCGCGATGTCTGCGCCCTGCGGTATCCTTGAGCCACTTGCACCTGCAGCACCAAGGAGCCGCCATGCGCACCGAGCTCGATGTCCCCTTTTCGCACAAAGAAGAAGCCAAAGCGCTGGGCGCCAAATGGGACCGGACCAAGAAGATCTGGTATGTACCCAGCGGCGTCAACCCCGAGCCCTTTGCCGAGTGGCTGCCCGGTGTTGACCGATCCGACCCCTCAGCGCCGTATATATATCTAGTACTGGGCAAGCGCGAGTGCTGGAAGTGTCACAAAGAGACCTCGGTCGCGGCCTTCGGCATTCCCTATCGAACCGATGACGACAAGGGCATCGCCATTGCGCACGCGCCCAACGAAGCCGGGCACATTGCCATCGACACGGCCAATGCCAACGCGCTCGCCATTGTTCCCGCTCTTGGCTGCGTCCCGGGCGAGATCCGCGACTATCTTTCTAAGCGCTGTAGCTACAAACCCGTAGGCGCACGAGCCTCCAAAGCCCCGTCGCTCGGCAACACGTGCACCAGTTGCGACGCGCTGCAAGGCAGCCGCTATCTGTTCGAAGAACCCACGTCCCCGTTTGCCCTCACCGCCATCAACAAGCTGCCGGCACTGGAGTTTGTACGTGTCGAAGTTGCCGGCGTCTTTGGCGTCCCGGCCACGCGCACCGACTTTGACCAGGCACTCTTTACTTGGGCACGCGACCATCACGCCGAGTTCCACAAGCAGCTCGGTGAGGGGATTTATTTGTAGGAACGGAGATGCCTTCACAGCCAGCTCCTCCGCATCACCCATCCCTCGTCGCCGGCGTCGTACACGATATCGAGGCCACAAACAGGGCATTTCTCCTGATACACCGGCATATGAACGCCTGTCCGTTTTCTCACTTCGTCGCTAAGTCTGTCGCGCGCATCGATGAACCGAATGTCGAGGCACGGTATTTGCGAGCCGCAGCAAGGACAGAAGACGACAAACGACCCGCAATCAACTTCTACGCTCGGAAACATTTTGTTGTCTATAAGGGCACACGGCAGTTTTCCGTACTTCCCCATCGCAATATCGCCTCGCCAGCTCACGCTCGCTCCCCTCTCGCTATACAAATCAGGAAGAGCATGCACCGGCAGGCGTGCGCGAGATTGCATCGCTGCGCGATCCGATCAAACGACACGATCGTAAAAGACCGCCAAAGCCAAATTTCATCGTCGGTCGCACCCTGTCCGGCAAACTCAATATCGACGGGTATGTGCTTCAGATAACTCATGTCGGGCGCAAAACGAGGGTCCGGTCCGCCTTTATGAACAGGACCGTGCAGAACAAACCATCCGTTTTCGGGCTCGAACCGCTCAACAAACGCAAGGCCGAGCACCTTATAGCCCACCTCGGTTGCAAATATGACTCCGACTGGGACGCCACATTCCATGCAGTTGAGCATTTTACGGTTGTAATTCTGGTCTCGAAAACCAACGGTACCCGGCGCTTGAACCGAGTACTTAATGACCCACGTACCATCGTCCAAATAGAGCGGAGGCACATTGTTGATGCTCTCGGTTTGCCGCTGGCGCACTTGTACCCCGCTACCCCACTCCCCTGTATACTGATGTAGCACGTGTTTCATCCGGGCTTGTTGGGCCGGATTGTTCATGGGAGGGTCTTATGGCTGCTTCGAATCCGCCTAAGGGGAGCGTTTCTTCTTCGTCCATCAAGCCGGTTACGCGCAAGGCCGTGCGCTGCCAGCGCGAGGTCGCTTGGCTCGTCACGCAGGCGGCGGGTAGGCTTGTGGCGACCACTCAGGACGTCAATGCGCCTACGCCGAGCTTTGTGTTAGCGGCGGCGCTGGATTTTGTGCGCCAATTGGAGCTTGCCGCGCAGGATGCCAGCGGCCACCTCGACTACCAGAATGTTATGGCGCCCGACCTGCAAACGTTCTGTCACATGGCCAAGTTGCCCGCCGCGCCCAATGCGCTTTCGGACGTAGGCTACATGTTTACGCTTTCGGGCGCGGACCTTATCCGCGATATCTACGCATACTGCAGCGAGCTCGCCGAGCGCCACGTCTTTGACGCGGCAGAAGTCAAACCGGGATATGCCATCAAGCTGGTTCTTAGGCTGTTCTTGATGGACGGGTTCGGGGCCATGCCGGCGTAAGCCGAGTCTTTAGCATCACCGTCGACTGAGCAACAACCGCTTTACCTTAGTGGGCGCCAATTGAGGGTCGATTATTGGTTCGCCTCGTCCACTAACGCAAGATGCCTTGGACGGTCGAGGTACGGCGCAGGTTTTTGGCGACAGCCGCGACAGTATCCGAAATCATCTCGTCCAACTATCCAACACAGATTGTGCGGTCCATGAACCTCAGCGACTCCGCCGTGCCTTTCCGGGTCCCCGCATAGACAGCCATGTCGATAAAGAGCTTGGGATAAAACTGCTGAGGGCAGGTGCCCGCAACTTGGAGTCCAGCCTTGGTGACATTGCCCTGGGAATCAAGGAAATCCGCGGATAGATTTCCCTCGTCTCTCAGTTATCTCTCGTAATTATCTCTCATCTATCTCTCTATCTCTCGGCTTAGAGATAGAGAGATAGATGAGAGATGGAATGTCTACCATTTGCTTCATTTATACATGTTTTTGCTGGTAGAGCAATCGGCATTGAGACAATACCATGATTGCCTGTCTCTTTGCTGATCAGTTATCTCTCATAATTTATCTCTCGTCTTTCTGCTTTCTCTCGTATTAGTGACGAATGAGAGACGAGAGATACGTGAGTGATGGACGAGCGTGGATTTTTGGACGGTCGGAAAATCCCTCAAACAAAAAACGGGGCCGGCCTTACGCCGAGCCCCGTTTTCAAACGGTCAGTTAGTTATCCAACGCGCGAGCATAGCAGTCAACATTACGCCGCCGCGAACACTCCCAAGCCCGTTCCGATGATGCAGATCGCAAAGATGCCCAAGATGATCCAAATGGTCTTGACGCCCTTTTTGTACAGGGCGACGCAGGCAAAGGTTGCCAGCAAGGGCAGCAGACCGGGGAAGATCGAATCGAACAGATCCTGCAGGACAATCTCCGAACCACCCACGTCAAAGGTCAAAGCAGTGGACAGTGAGACCTGTGCCGCAATCATGGCGCCGATAACGGTCATTCCGAGGACACCGGCAGCATGCGTCATGCGAGACATAAGGTTGTTCTCTTCGGACTGCTGCAGGAACTTGGTTCCCAGGTCGTAACCCAGATGGGCTGCGACGATACGCGTTGCAAAGTTAATCACGGAGTAGATGAGCGCGTACACGATGGGGCCAAGCGGGTTGCCCGTCGAAGCGATACCAATACCAATGCCGGCGGCGACCACGCGGAACGTACCCCAGTAGAACGAATCGCCAATGCCGGAAAGCGGTCCCATGAGGCCGACCTTCATGGCGTTAATCGAGGACGTGTCGAAGTTCTTATCGGCAGCCGCCTGCTCTTCCATCGAAACCGTTAGGCCGGCTACAAACGGAAGCACATGAGGCGTGATGTTAAAGAACTCGGTATGGCGATCGAGCGCCGCATAGTAATCGTCGTCGTTGGGATAGATCTTTCGCAGGGGCTTCTGAATGGTGTACATGAAGCCCATTGCCATCATCTTGTCGTACGACTGCGAGCACTGGCTCGTAAACTGGCGAAGGAACATGCTCCGATACATATCGGGGGTCATAACCGCGTCCTTCTTGGCCTCCTTGAGGTCGGTGTTCTGGGTAGCCATTAGAAGTCCTCCTCTTCATCTGCAGCAACCGCCTGCGGACCGGACGAGCCCTCGCGGAAGGCCAGGAGCAGCGCGACGCAAATAGCAGCTGCGGCGACGCCGACCACGTCCATCTTGAGGTAGATGACCATAATGAAGCCGATGAACAGCCAAGGAAGCAGCTTGTTGTCGCCCATGGTCCTAATAAGAAGAGCGAAGCCGATGCAGACCATGACGCCGGACGCAACGTTGAGGCCGTCCATCACAAACTGCGGAATCGCGTTGAGCGCATTGTTGATGAGGTCGGCACCAAAGAACAGCGAGCCAAACACCAGCAGTGCAGACGGAATGCCAATCGACAGCGGCACGATGGTCAGATGGTACAGATTCGCCTTGGCAAGATCGCGATTTGCCAGAGCGGTCTCAATCTTCTTGCAGGCAAAGGCACCCGGAACGGCGTAGCAGAAGTTACGCCACACCTGAAGGAAGACGGAGACGGGAAGGGCGAGCGCGACGGCAGTTGCCGTGCCCGTACCCGTAATGACGGCAAACGCGCAGCCAAGCACGCCGGAGGCATAGACCTCGGGAGGAACCGCCGCGCCGACCATGATGGCGCCCATGAACATGGACTCCAAAGCAGCGCCGACGATAACGCCCTGCTGGACATCGCCTAGGATCAAGCCGACAAACAGACTTGTAAACAGCGGACGACCAAGCATCGTAATGCCAAATAATTGCTCGTCCATGGACGCAATAAATGCGACCAGTGCAACTAGAAGATACTGGACAACCATTTCGATCAACCCCAGAAATAGGTCTGCAGGCGAGGCATTCTGCGCAGCTCGCCTGCAGACAACCGCAGCAATTTGAGAGGATTAGTAGTTCATCTGGTGATAGTAACGACGCGTGGTGAGCGGGTGGTTACGGACGTGCTCGAGATGGCAGCTCAGACGCTCGGTGATGGTGTAGGTGACCATCGGGGAGACAATCTTGCGGAACTCGGGGTCGCTGAACGGCAGCTCGACCTCGGCGGTGTCAAACTTGTTCACGCGGACGTTGACGCCCTTCTCGTCGGCGAGCATGTGAGTGAAGTTGTCCACGCGGTCCATGAGCTTACGGGTGTCGTCCTCGCCGTAGAGCATGATGAGGCTCGTGCCCTCCTCGCACAGCTCGATGGTGCCGTGGAAGAACTCGGCGGCGTGGATGGACTTGGTCTTGATCCACTGCATCTCCTCGAGAATGCACATGGCGTAGTCGTAGGCCTCACCCCAGAGCATGCCGGAGCCAATCACCATGTGGTAATCGGTGTCCTTGAAGTCCTCGGCCATGGCGGCGCAGCGCTCGTCCTGAGCGTCCTTGGCCTTGATGAGGTACGGAGCGATGTTGCCGAACTCCTCCATGAAGGTGTCGTACTTGGGGAAGGCGCCGGCGTTCTTGAGGAAGCGGGCGACCAGCGTGATCTGGTAGGTGTAGATGGCCTCGCACAGGACGTCGTCCTCGGCGAAGCTGAAGAACTTGTAATCGGCGTACTCGGTGGCCGGGGTGTTGTCGTTGGAGACATACATCAGCGTGCGGGCGCCCTGCTCCTGGCAGAACTTGGCGGCCTCGATGATCTCGGGGGTGGTGCCGGTACGGGTGGAGAAGACGCAGACCGAGTCCTTGTTGAAGGTCTTGGGCGGGCATGCGAGGAACTCAGCGGCAATCTCGCAGTGGACGTCGACGTCGGCCGTGGTGGTCTCGACCCAATACTTCATCGGGAGCGTGTGGGCCCAGGTGCCGCCGCAGCCGATGAAGAAGATGTTGGAATAACCCTGCTCGCAGACCTTGTCCACGGCAGCCTCAATCTGAGGACGGAGAGCGAGGGCATCGCTCACAACCTTCTCGTAACGAGGCTCATCGAAATTGAACATCCCTTACTCCTAACTCACTTGGATGAACCCTTCATTCATCCCATGACGTTATAATACTTTATATAACTAACTATGCAAGACCTATTTCGGATTTTTTTGATTTTTCTTTAATAAAAAGCCCGCCGATCAAATGATCGACGGGCATAGACATAGAGTATCGGTTCAATAAATACCGAACACCAGCATGTTTTCGGCTAAAAAACGTCCTTGGCAAACACCTTGGCGTCATTGGGAACCTGACGGATTTCGACGGCCACGCCATCGCCCAGGAGCTCTTGGATATGCTCGGCATCTTTCTCGGTCGCAAAGATTGCAGGGGTCGGATGAAGCGTGGTCTCAGGGGTCTTTCGGGTTCCACCCAGATTGATCTCTTTGATGTCTTTGCAACCCTTAGCGAGACGATAGACATCTTCAATCGTCTCAGCGATGATAAACAGCGAATACTTGTCGGTAACGCCGCTGTTGAGCGCCTCGATAGCAGCGTCAACATCCTTGATGACGAGTTTAACGCCGCTGGGGCGGGCGAGCCTCAAGGCCGCCTTCCTCATGTCGTCTTTTGCCACAGCATCGCTGGCAAGCAGGATGCAATCTACATCCAAAGCGTGAGTCCAGGACATGGCAACTTGGCCGTGAATCAGTCGGTAATCAACTCTCGTAAGCTTAATCATCGTTATCATCTCCGCACGTGATAAAGGAATGACAGGTGTGGCCCTTAGCTAGGGCTCGAACCAGAACTAACTAGAACTCTTCTTCCTCGGCGCCGGCAAGCATGTCCGCCGCCTCGCAAAGCTGAATAAACGGACGCGACCCCTCGACCGCGGCCTTGGCCTTGTCCGCATCCAGGGAGTCCAGCTGTGTAACCATTTCCACCAGCAGCGGCAAGTTCATTCCGGTAATCAACGTAAACGATCCGGTGGTCTGTCTCTGAATGAATTCGTTGTTTACAGAGCCGCCAAAGATGTCAGTCACGACAAACCAAGAGTCGGCAGGGTCCCTCGTCTCCATCCATGCATCAATCAACGCCGCGACGTCCCTTGAATCGTCATCGACATAGGCGCACAGGCACTCGATTCGGTCGTTGGTGCCCATCAGAATCTCCAGAGAGCTTTTCATGCCTTGGGCGAGATAACCATGACTCGCTAGCAATATCTTATTCATAGTTCTCCAATACCAATAGGACGTACTATATTGTCATAACAAAGTATATTAGCAATCTACCCTACGCGGTGTGTCTATTTTCCAAATCCGCGAACGGTAACAATTGATCGGTAAATAGACCAATCTATCTCTAATTTACAAATAGAACTTCAGCCGCTCGGTGCAGTACACCTGACGGGAGATGAAGAGCGGCTCGCCGCTTGGAGCATAACGTCTATCGACAAACAGAAGCAGCGAAGAGTCCAGCTCCACGTTAAGATATGCCGCCTCGAGCTCGCTCGCATAGCAGACCTCGAGCGTACGCGTGTTGGGACCCATCTTGATCCCCTGGCGATCGAGTACCGCCATCAGCGAATCATCAAGGGATTCATGCTCCAAAAAAGAAAGCGCAGCGGAATAGCTATTGGTTTCCAGCATCGTGGGCTTGCCATCCACAAGCCGCAGACGACGACTACGCAATACCTTTTGGGTATCGTCTACGCCCAGGAACTTCGCGTCTCGCAGGCTTGGGAAGTCCCAGCCCATTTCGAGAACCCTGGTAGACGCCTGTTTGCCCGCAAGCTGGCACGAATGGGTAAAGCTCTCACGGTCGTCCGCGGCATACATCTGCGTGTCCGACGAAACGAACGTGCCCTTGCCGCGGGCCCTCTCAACAAGCCCAGCATCTTCCATTTCTTTAATTGCGGAGCGAACCGTTATTCGGCTCACGCCAAATTGCTCGATAAGCTCCGCCTCGGTCGGGAGCTTATCTCCCGGGCGGTACGTGCCGTTGGCGATCGAATCAGAAAGCGCGCGAACAATCTGTTTGTACAGGGGGATAACGCTATTTGCTTCAACCATATCAACCATATCAACCATATCAACCATACCTTTGCAAGGAATCAGCAGCTTATAGATAGATGACTTATATTGTATTAGAACTTTTTAGGAGTCCATATATTTCCTAAATGATTCGGTAAACGGGGTGTTATTTCACTTTAGCGGGATGCAGCGGCTACCCGCGGCATTCGTTATCAACCTAGTTAGGCTAGTCCACCCACATCGTCTCCAGTTCGCCGCAGTGCCGCGGCCCCATATGGGTATACTCTCGGGGATTCGACTCGATTCGCCCCCGTTGGGGCGTCAAAGGAGACTGCATATGTCCACTTCTTCAACCGATCCACGCGCTGCGGCCGCCGCGCTGCTGGTACCCGGCACCACCTGCCATGGCTTTGCCGTCGAGCGCTGCGAGTCCGTGCCCGAGCTCGACTCGGACGCCTACGTGCTGCGTCACACCGCCTCGGGCGCGCGCCTGCTGTACCTGGCGTGCGACGACGAGAACAAGGCCTTCGCCATTGGCTTTAAGACGCCGCCGGCCGATTCCACCGGCGTGTTCCATATTCTTGAGCACTCGGTGCTGTGCGGGTCGGCCAAGTTCCCCGTCAAGGAGCCGTTTGTCGACCTGATCAAGAGCTCCATGCAGACGTTCCTCAACGCCATGACCTACCCCGACAAAACCATCTACCCCGTCGCCACCACCAACGAGCAGGACCTGTACAACCTGATGGACGTGTACCTGGACGCGGTGTTCAACCCGGCTATCTATACCAAGCCCACCATTTTTGAGCAGGAGGGCTGGCACTACGAGCTGGACCTGCCGGAGAGCGCCGAGGGCGAGGACGACGCCGGTGAGGCCCGCGCCCAGGACCTGCACGCGGGCACGCTGCGCTATAACGGCGTGGTGTTCAACGAAATGAAGGGCGCGTTGTCCGACCCCATGAGCGTGCTGGACGACGCCGTCAACGCCGCGCTCTATCCCGACACCGCCTATGCGCACGAGAGCGGCGGTGACCCGCGCGCGATTCCCGCGCTCACCTACGAGCAGTTCCTGGACACGCACGCGCGCCACTACAATCCTTCCAACTCCTACATCACGCTCTACGGCGACCTGGACGTGGACCGCGCGCTGGCGTTTTTGGACGAGCGCTATCTGTCGCAGTCGAGTGCCGCGAGCCGCCGCATGGGCGCCGCCGTTGCCGACGGCGAGGACCCGTCCGCGCTGGCGCCCAATCCGCTGGACGTGCAGGCGCCTGTGACCTGCGAGTACAAGCGCGTCGAGATGGCCACCACGCCCGAGAACGCCCTGGTGGGCCTGGGCCTGGTGCTGGGTAACGCGCTCGACCGCAAGCGCACCATCGCGGCGGATATCCTGTTCGAGGCACTGCTGGGGTCCAACGAGGCGCCGGTTAAGAAGGCCATTCTGGCGGCAGGCCTGGGCGGCAACGTGGTGAGCTACACCGCGGCCGAGTGTCTGCAGCCCTATGAGCTCATTATGCTGCAAAATGCGCAGCCCGGTGTGGCGCGCGAGCTGCGCCGCGTGTTCCAGGACGCCTGCCGCGACCTGTGCGAGCACGGTGTTCCGCGCGAGCGCCTGGAGGCCATCATCAGCAGCAACGAGTACGACCTGCGCCAGCGCGACTACGGCATCGCCGACGGCGTGGCCATTGCGTGCGACGCGCTGAGCACGTGGCTCTACGATGACGACGCCGCGACGCTGGCACTCAAGTACGGTCCGGTGTACGAGGAGCTGCGCGGCGAGCTGGACGGCAGCTACTTTGAGGATCTGTTGCGCGAGCTGGTGCTGGAGAACGATCACATGGCGCTGGTCGAGCTGGTGCCGGTGGACGCCGCCGAGGGCGCGGAGAGCGCCGAGGCCGCCGAGCTGGCTACCAAGCGCGATGCCATGACCGATGCCGAGCTGGCCGACGTGGTCGAGCGCACGGCCGCGCTGCGTGCCGCACAGGAGGCCGAGGACACGCCCGAGGCCAAGGCCACGCTGCCGCGCCTGCGCGTGTCCGACATTGGCGAGGCGCGCCCCGAGCCGCCGCTGGTCGTGGACACAACCGCGCCCATCCCCTGTCTGCGTCACGGCATTCCCACCAATCGCTTGGCCTACGCCATGCAGTACTTCGACCTAAGCTGCGTCGCATTTGAGGACCTGCCCTATGTGACGCTGCTCTGCCGCCTGCTCAAGCAGCTGCCCACGCGCGAGCATTCGGCCGAGGAGCTCGACAACTTGCTCGCCGGCAAGCTGGGCTTTTTGAGCTTTACGACCGAGGTCATGACGCAGCCCGACGTGGACGGCGTGCGCCCCTACCTGCTGGTGAGCGCCGGCGCCCTGTCCGAGAAGATCGATGCGCTGGCGAGTCTGCCGCGCGAGGTGTGGTCGAGCACGCTTTTGGCGGACGCCGACGCGGACCGCGTGCGCGACGTGCTCACGCAGATTCGCATTGGTCTTGAGCAGGGCTTCATTAACAACGGCCACTCGGCGGCACTGGGTCGCGCGATGAGCTACAGCTCGCCTTCGGCCGTGGTGCGCGAGCAGCTCTCGGGCGTGGACTTCTACCTGTTCCTGCGCGATCTGCTCGAGCACTTTGACGAGCGCCTGGACGGACTGCGCGCCAAGCTTGCCGAGCTGGCGGCCCGCATCTTTGTGGCCGATGGCTGCATGGCGAGCTTCACCGGCAGCGATGAGGACTTTGACGCGTACTGGGATGCCGCAGGCGACCTGGGGCTGGGCGTGGGCGACGGCACCGGTGCTAGCCGCGGCGCGCTCGTGGTGCCGGCGCCGTGCGACCGCCACGAGGCCTTCGTCATCCCCAGCGATATCTGCTTTGCGGCGCGCGCGTGCGACCCGCGCCGTCTAGGCATTGACGTGACGGGCGCCTGGGCCGTGGCTGCCAACGCGCTCTCCTACGACTACCTGTGGAACGAGATCCGCGTGAAGGGTGGCGCGTACGGCTGCGGTTTCCGCGCGGCCGGCGAGCGTCAGACGGCGTTCTACACCTACCGCGATCCCGCGATCGATCCCTCGATTGAGCGTGTGGAGCGCGCGGGCGCATGGCTCGGTAGCTTTGAGCCCGACGAGGCCGCCTTCGAAGGCTTTATCGTGAGCTGTGTGAGCGGCATGGACGCGCCGGTGAAGCCGTACGCGCTCACCAAGCGCCGCAACACGACCTACCTGGCAGGGCTCGATCCGCACGCACGTGAGGAGCGTCGCGCCCAGATGCTCGCAGCCACGCCCGCTGAGCTGCGTTCGCTCGGCACCGATGTGACGCGCATCGCAGCCGAGTCGCCCACCTGCGTCTTCGGCGGCCGCGAAGTCATCGCCAAGAGCAACGCCGGCTTCAACGTAGTCGACCTGCTCGCCTAGCCACAGCAAGCAAAACCACCACAAAGGGGACAGGCACCTTTGTGGTGGTTTCGACATTTGCCCAGATAAAACCTGCCAAAATAAACCTGTCCCTTTTTGGTAGGTTTCGGAGAGGGGGCTAGGATGGATAAGGCTGAGTTGCGGCGGGCGGTAATTGCTCGGCGCGATGCTCTTGATTTGGATGTGCGGGCGGCAAAGTCTGCCGTTATCTGTGCGCAGCTTGTTGAGCTGTTGGAGCGCTCGGATTCGGCGACGCCGCGTACCGTCGCCGTCTATGCCGCCATGGGTTCCGAGGCAAACCCAGCCGCGTTTGCCGCCGCGGCCGCCAAACGCGGCTGGCGCGTGGCCTATCCGTGCATGCTCTCGGCAATTGATGCCGCAGCTTGTGGCCAGCGCATGTGCATGAGGGCAGTTGCCGCCGACGATGCATCCGCGGCACCGTTTATCGCCCACCCCACGCGGGCCTTCGCGGCCACGGACATCGACAGCAGCCGCTTCCCTATCGTGCCCGTCGAAGCTCTCAACATGATCGTCGTGCCGCTCGTAGCCTTCGACCGCGCCGGCGCGCGTCTGGGCTACGGCGGCGGTTGCTACGACCGCTACCTGCCCACTATTTCGCCCGCATGCCACGTTATCGGCATTGCCTTTGACGAGCAGCGCGTCGACGACGTTCCCACCGACGCCCACGACCTGCCGCTGCCCAACATCATCAGCGCCTAACCGCTGGCGGGCTGCACCCCACAAAAATGAGCGTGGAAAATCTCCCACTTTGAGCCCCCTTACGAGCCAAAAACGGGAGATTATCCACGCTCATGTTGCAAACGTCCGTTTTTCCACGCTCGTATGTCCAGATTTCCACGCTCATTCGGCAAGCGTCCGAAAATCCACGCTCGTGTGTCCGATAATCCACGCTCAATCAATGCGCGTCCAGATTTCCGCGCTCGTGTGTCCGATTATCCACGCTCGTGCAGCCTAACGTCCTGTAACCGTCTCAGCAGGCACGCGGCACGCCGGCAACCTTGAGCTTGCGATCGAGCTTTGTCGGATCCCTTAGGTCATCCCAGCACAAGCGCACAATCTTGCAGTTATCGAGCATCGAAAGCCTCGACTCGCGCTGGCGCTCGTCAAATTGCGCCTTTGCGAGCTTGCCCTCCTCCGCCGCCTTCTCGCTTTTAACGAATCCGTCAAATTCCCCAATAATCAACCGGTCACCCACGCGCCACAAATAGTCAACGCGATACGGCCTTCCCGGCTCAACCGGATCGAACAGCTCAACTTGCAGCTCCGGAACCTGCCAGCCGCGCTCGATCATCAGCGCCCGCGCCTTGGACTCGCCGCCGCTTTCCGACAGGCCGTCGGCACACCGTGCAACCCTGCGCGCCGTCACAACACCGCGGTGATTCAAGCCAAGCTTGTTAACTGCCTCAATGAGATGTTCCTTCGACAAAAGCTGCTCATGGAGCGCCGAGTCCGCAATGATCAGCCCTTCGACAAACGATGCTTCGACCAGGCAATCCACAATCGTTTGATCGATATCGGTCACGGCAATATCCATCTGGCTTGCCCGTGTTCGATAAGCATACCGATGGCGAATGACCTGAGAGCCCGGCGTCGTCGATTGCGCCGGCGCCACGGCGATATGGATGTGCGTCAAATTGGCATGCGAAACCGAAAGGCCATAGATAACAGCCGCCGTATAGGAGCAAAACGTCCAGTCGGGGCGCTTTTGCGCAAGCGCCCGTACCCGATGCAGATAACGCTGCCGAAACTTGAGCTCGGACCAGTATTCCGGACGCGCATACAGTCCCGGCATGACCACTTCGAGACTTCCCGCCGCCGCCCGCCGCTCAATCTGCTTTGCCTCCGCCGTCGTGCGCGCGTACACGCAGCTCATCTGCTGCTCGCACGCTTTAATGTGGCCCGTGAGTCTTTGATTCGCCGTCATGTTTGCCATGTCGCCTCCCAACTCTTGGAACGGCGCAAACGTACCAGACGGTTTAATGCGAAGTCTGACCAGATGCTGTCCAGGCGCCGACCAAATGCTTGACGGTTTTGGACGTTTTGGGCTGATGGCTTATATCTGCAGGTAGGGCGGTTGTCGAGAGGTCCCTGTCTCCACATTTTAAGGCCTAAAAAGCCGTCGATTTCTTTGAAAGAAAATATGCCGTGGATCAAAACTACCTAGTTTGTGACATGGTCCGTATGTACTCGACGCGTGATGGGGCCGCCGGTACGACGGCTGAAGAAAATTGAGCGTGGAAAATCTCCCGTTTTGAGCCCGTTCCTCGGCCAAAAATGGGAGATTATCCACGCTCGTTTTCAAACGTCCGAAAATCCACGCTCGTGTGTCCGATAATCCACGCTCGTGTGTCCGATAATCCACGCTCGTGCAGAGCAACGCTCCGCAAGCGCCACAGTCGCAGCCTAGTGCTCCTCGCCGGCGCGGGCCAGGTCGTAGGGCGTGGTCTGGTAGACGTAATAGTTGAGCCAGTTGGTGTAGAACAGCTGAGCCTGGCTGCGCCAGACGTTGCGCGGCTCGGCGGTGGGATCGTCACCCGGGAAGTAATGCGCCGGCACCTCCGGATTGAGCCCGCGCTTCACGTCGCGCTCGTACTCCAGGCGCAATGTGTCGGTATCGTACTCGGGATGGCCAAAGACAAAGAAACGGCGGCTGTCGGTCGACTTGACGATGTATAGGCCTACCTCGTCGGATACGGCCACGACCTCAAGCTGCGGCTCGGCCTCCACGTCCTCGCGGCGCACGTCGGTGTTGCGCGAATGCACGGCATAGAAGCGGTCGTCGAAGCCGCGGACCAGCGGGCTTTGCGGCTTCACCAAATAATGCTCGAACACGCCACTTGCCTTGGCCGGTAAATCGTACTTCTGAATGCCGTAATGGTGATACAGGCCAGCTTGCGCGCCCCAGCAAATGTGCAGCGTGGAGTGCACGTGCGTGGTGGACCAGTCCATGATCTGGCAGAGCTCGGGCCAGTAGTCGACCTCCTCGAACGGCATCTGCTCCACGGGCGCGCCCGTGATAATCAGGCCGTCGTAGTGGATGTCGCGGATGTCGTCGAACGTGCGGTAGAACGTCTCCAGGTGACCGGCGCTCACGTGCGTGGCCTCGTGCGTCTTGGTGCGCAGCAGGTCAACCTCTACCTGCAGCGGCGTGTTGGAGAGCTTGCGCATGATCTGCGTCTCGGTGGCGATCTTGGTGGGCATGAGGTTGAGGATGAGCACGCGCAGCGGGCGGATGTCCTGATGCAGCGCGCGGTACTCGGTCATGACAAAGATGTTCTCGCTCTCGAGCTGCGCGGCGGCAGGGAGGGCGTCGGGAATGCGAATGGGCATGGATGCTCCTTATGAGTCAGTTGCAGCTATGGTACAACGAGCGGCCCCATCCGCGCGAGCACATCGCCCCGCGATGCCGTCAGCGGCCCAAAACGCCCCAAAAGTAGAAATTAAGGCATGTCCCAAAAATCTACTGCACTTTAGCCTAGCAAAGTGATGGCATGACGCTACAATGGTTCGACGCGAAAAACTCGGCCGAAAGGATACTCATATGTACCAGACGCGTAAGATCGGTGTGGTCGGCCAGGGCCACGTAGGAGCACATGTCGCCAACAGCCTGCTCATGCAGGGCATTGCCGATGAGCTGTACCTGTGCGATATCAACGAGGCCAAGGTGACGTCCGAGGTCCAGGACCTGCGCGACTCCCTTTCGTTTGTCCCGTATAACACCAAGATCGTCAACTGCTACGACCACTACGAGGAGCTGGCCTGCTGCGACGTCATCGTCAACGCCGCCGGTAAGGTCGCGCTGGCCGCCGGCAACCGCGACGGCGAGCTGTTCTTTACCACCGACGCCGCCCGCACCTTTGCCAAGCGCATCGTCGACGCCGGCTTCGACGGCATCTTCGTGAGCATTTCCAACCCCTGCGACGTCGTGTGCACCGAGCTGTGGCACCTGACCGGCTACGATCCCAAGAAGATCATCGGCTCGGGCTGTGGCCTGGATTCCGCCCGACTGCGCACCGAGATCTCCAAGAAGGTCGGCGTGAGCCCCAAGTCCGTCGACGCCTACATGATCGGCGAGCACGGCTTTAGCCAGCTGGCCGCCTTTAAGGCCGCAACCATCGCCGGCAAGAGCCTCATCGAGCTTCAGGCCGAGAACCCCGACAAGTATGCCTTCGACCACATGGAGGTCGAGGAGCTCGCGCGCAAGGGCGGCTATGTGACCTACCAGGGCAAGCAGTGCACCGAGTACGCCGTCGCCAACTCCGCCGCGCGTGTCTGCGCCGCCGTGCTGCACAACGAGCACGCCGTGCTTTCCGCCTCCACGCTTATGACCGGCCAGTATGGCGAGGAGGGCATCTTCACCTCCCTGCCGTGCGTAATCGGCGCCGAGGGCGTCGAGGAGATCTACACGCTCAACCTGTCTGAGCACGAGCTCGAGGGCTTCCACAAGAGCTGCCAGCACATCCGCGACAACATCGCCCAGCTCGACTGGTGGGACGCCGAGGCCTACGACGCAAAGTAGGTCGTTGGCTGCCGCAACCCTGCGAATCTAAGCGCGATACTAAGCGGGCCGCGCCGGAAACCCCGGCGCGGCCCGCTTTTTACGCACGCTGTTCGCTTGCGAATCGAAGGTGAATGCTTTTCCCGTTACCTAGTACTGTTCGATGCCCATGTAACGACGAATCTCGGGGCTGTGGTCAAACACCTTGCCGCGGGCGGCGCGCAGCTCGCAGCTCATGTTGTAGAAGAAGATCGGCTCCAGGTACGAACGCACGCTGGCAGGCACCTCGCCCACGCCGTACTCAAGTGCGTCGAGCACCATAATCGTATCGGTGTGCGTGTTGAGGAACGCCAGCGCACGTTCCTCCATGGGGCGGCACTCGCCCGCGCCAAGCTGCACAAAGTAGAACACACCGGGCTCGGTGGCCTCGAAGGGACCGTGGAAATATTCGCCGGAGTGGATGTAGCAGCAGTGCTGCCACTGCATCTCCATGAGCGAGCAGATGGCCATGGCGTAGGTCTGGCTAAAGTTGGGTCCGGAGCCCAGGATATAGAAGAACTTGTGCTGCTGGCAGAGCTCGGCAAAGCGGGCGCCCAGCTCGGCGTTGACCTTCTCGCGGGCGGCAGGCAGCAGCGCATCCATCTGCTTGAGGCCCTCGTACATGTCGGCGAGTGCCTCGTAGCCTTCCTGCTGGTCGAGCAGCTCGGCGGCGATTAGAGCGCCGATACCCTGCGGGACCTCGGCCTGCGGCACGCCTTCGCCCCAGGGGTAGACCCAGGTGGTCCACTTGCCGTTGTCGATCTTGGAGCCCTCGCAGTCGGTGAGGGCAATGACCTCGGCACCGGCGGTCAGCGCCATCTCGCAGCCGTCGACGACCTCCTGCGTATTACCGCTGTGGCTGCAGGCGATGACGAGTGACTTCTCGCCAAGGCTCTTGGGAGCCATCAGGCAAAACTCGCGTGCCGTGTAGACCGTCGAGGTAAACGTGGTGGCCTCGCGCTTGAGCAGCTCGTTGGCCGGCATCAGGTCGATCATCGAACCGCCGCAAGCGATCCAAAAGACATTCTCAATCTTGCCCTTGCGCTCGATGATTTCCTGAACCAGATCATGTGCGTTCATCCTGATTTTCCTCCTTGTGGGGCGGCTTTGAGCGACGGCAGCTCGTACCTGCTGTCGTTCTATGTTGTCCTATTTATAGCACGCACGACGACGCTCGTGAAGCCATTTCGCCAAACTTGTTCTATATTGTTCTATCTGTGGATGTTAGATGTCGAACACGTAGCGCGAGCCCACGATCTTTTGGCGCCCGAGCAGCAAGGGTCGCCCGTCCGCATCGGTAAAGTACGCCTCCATATAAAAGAGCGGCTCGCCGACCGGTACCTCCAGCAGCGGGGCCGCCTGAGCATCGGCAAGCGCGATTTCCACGGTACAGGGATCGGACTTGAGCGGTGCGCGGCCCGAATGTTCGGCAACGAGTGTAAAAATCGAGTTATCGGCGAGGTCATCGTCGGCAAGCTGCTGCAGATAGGGATGGTCTGCCAGCACAAAGGCGTTGTTCTCGAGCATGACGGGCACACCATCGGCCGTGCGCACGCGCTCGACCACGATGAGCTCGCAGCCGGGCTTCACGCCAAAAAACGCCGCATCCTCGCGCGTCGCCGCAACCACCGTGCGCGACACCAGACGCGCACCCGGCACCATGTCGTTGGCAGCACAACCCTCAGTAAAGCTCTGGACGTCACCCTTCTGGCGAATCTTGCGCTTGAGCTTGGGAGCGCACACAAAGGTACCCCTCCCCTGCTGGCGGTTGAGATACCCCGCACGCGACAGCTCCTCGATGGCGCGACGCACGGTGATGCGTCCCACGCCATAGGACTTCGCGAGCTCGATCTCGGAAGGAATGCGCGAGCCGGCTGCGTACACGCCGCGCGCGATCTCGCCCTTCAGGTCGTCCATGACCTGCTGGTACAGCGGCACGGCGGAAACCTCGGCGCGCTCGGAACGTTCGGTCTTGCTATCGGCTACCATCGTTACGCTCCATCCCGTGCATGCTCGGACTCAAACTCTTCAATCGCCGCCATAAACTGCTCGCCAAAGGCGTCGGCCTTTTTCTCGCCAATGCCGTTGACCTGGATAAGCTCGTCGCGCGTCTGCGGGCGTAGGCGGCACAGGCCGCGAAGGGCCTTGTCGGAGAAGACCATGTACGGCGCCATCTCCAGCTCGGTCGAGATCTCCTTGCGCAAGGCACGCAGGCGCTCGAACAGCTCGGTATCGTCGCCCATGCGCGGGCGCTGGTCCAGCTCGGCCTCCTCGCGCAGCAGATCCACCGCACGGCGGGCGCGGGCCGAGGCCTTGTGCTTGGACGCGCGACGCTTAACGGTAAAGGCGAATGCCTCGTCCTCGACCTCGACGGCACGCGGGCCCAGCCCCACGACCGGGTACTGCCCCTGCGAGGTGACCAAATACCCGCGGCCGCACAGCTGGCCGATGATGTCCTTGATGCGCCCGACCGATTCGCTCGACAGCTCACCGTAGCCGCGGTCCTCGTCCAGATGCATCTGGCGAATGCGCTCGGTGTTGCCGCCGTGGAGCACGTCGGCGATGAGCGACTTGCCAAAGCGCATGGGACGCGTGGCAACGTAGCGCACAGCGGCGCGGGCCATATCGGTGACGTCCTCGACCTCGAACCGTGTGAGGCAGTTGCTGCAGTTGCCGCAGCCCTCGGCGTCGTCCGTGGCGGTGGCGCCCGTGGTGGCCGCCGCATGCTCGGCCGCGGCCTCGTCGCCAAAGTAGCGCAGCATGTATTCGCGCAGGCAGCCGGTGGTATTGCAGTAGCCCTCCATCTGGCTGAGCAGGCGGTAACGGTTCTGGAGCGCCCACGCGCGCTGCTCGTCGTCGAGCGCCTCGTCGGCAGCATCGCCGCGGTCGATCAAAAAGCGGCGCATGCGAAAATCGTTACCGTTCCACAGCAAGTGGCAGCTGGCCGGATCGCCATCGCGGCCGGCGCGGCCCGCCTCCTGGTAGTAGGCCTCGATGCTCTCGGGCACGTTGTTGTGAATCACGTAGCGCACGTTGGGCTTGTCGATGCCCATGCCAAAGGCGTTGGTGGCAACCATCACCTGGATATCGTCGTCGATAAAGGCGCGCTGGCTTTGGCGGCGGGCGTCATTACCCATGCCGGCATGGTAGCGGCCAACGCTAATGCCACTGGGGCCCAGCGCCTCGGCAAGCTCGCCTGCCAGCGCATCGACCGTCTTACGAGTCGAGCAATACACGATGCCACTCTCGCCCGAATGCGCGATCACATAGTCGCGCACCCACGCTGCCTTGGCCTTGTCGCCCATCTCCTCGCAACCAAAGTAAAGGTTCTTGCGATCGAAGCCCGTCACCACGGTCGCCGGGTTTTGCAGGCCGAGCATCTGCTGAATGTCCGCGCGCACGCGCTCGGTCGCCGTAGCGGTAAAGGCCGCCACGATGGGGCGCTGCGGCAAGGAGTCAATGAACTCGCGAATCTGCAGGTAGGCGGGGCGGAAATCCTGACCCCACTGGCTCACGCAGTGGGCCTCGTCAATGGCAACGAGCGGCACACCAATGCCGCCGTCCGCCGCGGCCTCCTGCGCAAAGGCTAAAAAGCGCGGCTCGAGCAGGCGCTCGGGCGCCACGTACATAAGCTGGTAGCGGCCCTCGCGCGCCCGCCTGAGCACGGTGTTTTGCTGGGCCGGAGTAAGGCTGGAATTGAGATAGCTGGGTCGTGCGCCCGCCGCGAGCAACGCACGGGTCTGGTCCTCCATAAGCGACAGCAGCGGACTCACCACAAAGGTAATGCCGGGCAGCATGAGCGCGGGCACCTGGTAGCAAATGGACTTGCCGGCGCCTGTGGGCATAACGCCCAGCGCATCGCGACCGGCAAGGATCGCATCGACCATGCGGTCCTGCCCCGGGCGAAACGAGGTGTAGCCAAAATAGGCGCCGAGCGTGTCGAGCGCCATCTGCTGCATGCTATCGGTCATGGTTTCCTAACGTCCAAGTCATCTGCCGCCGATTATACGCCGCCACGCGGACCGGTGCCGCACGGCTGCCGGCCACGCTCATTCTGCGGGTAGTCATTGGGGACGTTCTTGAATGACTAGTCGTTTAAGAACGTCCCCAACGACTATCTTGATAAGCGCGGAAACGTCGCCGGTTGAGCATAAGTCAGCGAAAACGCCCCTAAGCGAGCAAGGTGACGTGAAAGAGGAGGGAAGCGTACTTCGGTACGCGACCGACGATTGAACGTCAGATTGCCGCTTAGGGGCGCTTGCAGCGTCGAGCCGTTACGCGGTTTGGTAAAACCGCGTAACTTACATCACCATGACGTAGCGCGATCCCACGTAGTACTGCTTACCCATCAGGACCGGCTCGCCATTGGGACCGATAAAGCCGGCACGCAGGTTGAGCAGCGGATCGTGCGGAGCAATGCCCAACTCGGCCGCCTGCTCGGCGTTAGCTCGAACGGCCTCGACCGTGCGGTAGCCAACCGAGACAATCGGCGTTCCGCCAACACGCTCGACCTCGGCAAAAATCGACTTGTCCTCAAGATCTGCCGTCAGCAGCTCACGATAAGCGTCAAACGGCACAAAAATGTTCTCCTCAAAGATGGGCTCGCCGTCGGCCGTACGCACGCGCTTGATATGCAGCAGCAGCGCATCCTTCTGCAGACCAAAGAATTCCATCTCATTTTGGCGCGCCGGAACGATCTGACGATCGACCACGTGTGCGCCCGCCTTCATGCCGTTGTCGGCACACAGCGCGGTAAACGTCTGCAGCGTCGAGGCGTGGAACTGGCGATTGATGTGCGGCGTGGAAACAAAGGTGCCGCGGCCCTGTTGCTTAACCAGGTAGCCATCGGAGCAGAGCTCTTCGACGGCGCGGCGCACCGTAATTCGGCTCACCTCGTACTGCTCGGCTAGCTCAAGCTCTGACGGAATACGCTCCTTGGGTGCATAAACACCTTTCTCGATCGCATCCTTAATTTCGTCGTAAATCTGCTGGTAAAGCGGTGCATTTTTGGGCGCAGGCATGTCTGATCACTCTTATCAAAATATCGAAATAACTAATACGTATATAACGTCTTTTTATATGTTACCTCAGTTTGATAAAACGATACACCACATACAGCAAATCCTTACTTGCCGTCGTCCTGCTGCAGGCTGTCCTGCTCGATGAGGCGCGCCTGCCTGCTGGCCATGCGCGCGGGCTTATCGGGATCGGGTACGGCCGTGGGCATGGGCTCGTCGACATGGCCGCCCCACCAGCCGCCCACAAAGTTGAGCGTGTGGAACACGTTGATCACGGCGCCGGGATCAATGTCGCACACCAGTTTGATAATGTCCTGGCTCTCGTAGGTCGAGACAACGGCATGCAGCAGGTACATCTTTTCGCGGCTGTATCCGCCGATGACCTCGGCACAGCTAATGCCGTGCTGAAAATGGTCAACATAGGCAGTCATGACCTCGTCTGCCTTGCGCGTCGTGATCTGGAGCGTCACGCGGTCGTAGCGACGATAGAAACTGTCGATGGTCTTGGTCGAAATAAACTGGAACACGATGGAGTACGCCGCATTGTCCCAGCCAAACATAAAGCCAAAGATCGCCAGGATAAAGCAGTTGAAACCAAAGATAACGCCCCAGATGGTCTTGCCCGTGTGGTTGGAGACCCACAGCGCGATAAAGTCGGTGCCGCCGGTGGATGCGCCGGACTTGAGCGCGATGGCAGCGCCCAGACCCGAGACCACACCGCCAAAAATAATGAGCATGATCTTGTCGCCCAAAAACGGCGCGAAGTGAAAGACGTTGAGGAACAGCGACGAGAGCACGACCTGCATCATCGAGAAGATAACGAAGCGCTTGCTAATGCCGCTCCAGCATAGGAGCGCCACGGGGATGTTGAGCGCGAGCATGCCGAGCGAGATGTCGATGTGAACGCCGCCCAGCGAGGTAACGCGATCGAGCAGGACCGCGACGCCGGTGAGTCCACTCGGAAGCAGGTCGGCGGGCTGAATGAACGCCTGGATCAGAAATGTCTGGAGAACGGCGGAAATTGTGACCGCCACGGCGGTGATGGCGCGGCGGACGATGGTGAGGCGGCCGAGCACGAGCACGCGGTCCGTGAGCTGATCGATGGCGTTCGCCACGTAGGCTCCTTTCGAAGGCAGATGTAGTTGTGGGGCATGGCCGCGATTGTAGCATGGAGCGTGCGGGGGCGCTTCAATTCACCCTCTCTCGACAACCGTCAGAAGGACCGTGAGGCCGCTTAAAAGAAAAACGCCGTGAAGAGAGCGATCCCTTCACGGCGAATTCGGCGTTTGCCCAGATAAAACCTGCCAAAATAAACCTGTCCCTAAATGGCAGGTAGGATGTCGGTCAGGTTGTCGATGACAACGTCGGCGGCGGACTGATCCAGGTTGACGCCCTCGTGCGGACGCAGCGCCAGGACGCGGGCGCCGGAACGCTTGCCAGCCTCGATGCCCAAAGGCGAATCCTCGATAACCAGGCACTCGGCGGGCTCCACTCCCAGCGCTTCCATGGCACGCAGGTAGATCTCGGGATCGGGCTTAAACGCACTGCACTCGTGACCGCTGATGGTGTAATCCAGCACGTCGGCAATACCGACGATCTCCACCAGCTCGTCGATCAGCTCACGATAGGACGAGCTCGCGATGGCGCACTTCACGCCGCGCTCGTGTAGCTCGCGCATCACCGGCTCCGTCTGCTCGTTGAGCAACTCGGCATACGGAACGGGATGGACCGGGCTGTATACCTGCTTGTACTCCACGCGCAGGCGCTCGCGCAGCTCGACATCGTCGGGCACCAGCGCCTGCCAAATGGCAGGTTCATTAGACCCCGAAAGGTCGGGGATCTCGTCAAAATGGAACCCCTTCTCTTCCATAAACGCCACGCGGCGACGGTTGTAGAACCACTCGGTATCGACCAGAACGCCGTCCATATCAAACAGCACTGCCTTGATCACGGCGACCTCCTAAAACAATTGACAGTTTTCCTCCGGGACAAATAGCGCACAACGCCATCGATATAGTTCAACGCCCCGTTATTGGCAAAGTCAGCGAGCGAGTCTCTGTCGTGACAAGGTGCCGTGAAATGAAAGGGCGCTGACCTTTCGGTCGCGCCCTTGAAATTGAACGGCAGATTGTCCGACAGAGGCTCGCGCAGCGTCGACCTCTCCGCCGTTCGGTAGAACGGCGGAACCTATTAGTAGGAAAGCTTCCACATGTAGCGACGCATGGTCAGCGGGTGCTGACGGGCCTCGGCGATCTGGTTGCCGTACTCGCGCATAACGGCGAGGTGCAGCAGCGGGTTGAAGTAGGTGATGACGCTCGCGGGCACGGCGTCAGCCAGGCCGTAGTCCTTGGAGTCGATCAGAGCGACCTTGGCGCCCATGCGCTCAAGGAAGGTGAGGGCGCGGGCGTCCATCGGACGGGTGGCGCCATCGGACATGAAGAAGACGTAGGGCTTACCCTCGGTGGAAACCTCGAACGGGCCGTGGAAGTACTCGCCGGTGTTGTAGGCGGCAGCGTCGATCCACTGCATCTCGGTAAACAGGAAGGCGGCGTGAGAATAAGCCATCTTCTCGGAGGCACCGGAAGCCATGAAGTAGATCATCTTGTCGTCCTTGAAGTCCTCGGCGAACTTCTTGGCGAGCTTCTTGCAGTGCTGAGCGGCGTTCTCGCAGAGATCGAAGATGTTGGTGAGGCCGGTGATCATGTCCTCGTAGTGGTCATAGCCCTCGGTCTGCTGAAGGATCTCGAGAGCAAGAGCGATGGCATAGCCGGGCTTCTCGCACTTGGCAGCGTAGTTGGCGTGGAAGCCGTGGACGATGACGTGGTCGGCGTCGACGGTCAGAGCGGAGCCAGCCTTGTTGGTGAGGGAGACGACCGGGCAGTTGTGCTTCTTGGCGGTCTTGTTGGCCTCGACGGTCTCGGGCGTGGAGCCACCGAGGGAGCAGGTGATCACGAAGGTGTGCTCGTTGACCCAGGAGGGCGTGTCGTAGTTGAACTCGTTAGCGGTGAAGATCTGAACGTTCAGCTTGTCCGTGTTGTTGGCCAGGAAGTACTTGGCGGGGTACAGGTCGGACATGGAAGCGCCGCAGCCGACGAAGGCGACGCTGTGGATCTCGTGGTTGGACAGGACGTCAGCGACGATCTGCTTAGGGAGGTTAAGGTCGATCTCGTACATCTGACACATTCCTTTCGATTTTTGCGGCGCCACTTTGCCGGACGCTCGCAGGGTTACCGTGATTTGGACCGAGTCGCCGGCCCGTTGAGGATGTGCCAAAGGGACTGTCCTTTGACACATTTAGGGATGGAAGCCTGCCTGGGGTATGGGATGCCAGGCAGGCTCCCCGGGGAAAGCGGTTAGACGCTTGGTCGCGACTAGGCCAGGATGCCGGCCGCGGAGAGGGCGATGCCGCCCACGATGGCGATCACGAGAAGCCAACCGGTGTTGACGTTCTTCTTGATGAGCCAGTACATAAGGCCGGTGAGGCCAAGGGAGATCATCTGGGGCATCATGCCGTCCAGGATGTCCTGGATCACGACGGTGCCGTCAGCGAACTGCAGCGGGGTGGTGGCGCCGATCAGCGTAGCGATCATGCCGCCCACGGACATAAGACCCACGATGCCGCAGACATACATGAGCTTCTCCATGAGGTCGCCGCCCTGAAGCTTGCTCAGGTACTCGTGGCCGCCCTGATAGCCCATCTTGGCTGCGAACCAAGTGATCAGCACGGAGGGGACGATGGAGATGAGCATGGCCAGGATCGGGCCCATGATGGAGCCCTGCTGAGCCAGCTGAACGCCCAGGCCAAAGGCGATAACGCGGATGGTGCCCTGGAAGAAGGAGTCACCAATACCGGAAAGCGGACCCATGAGGGAGGTCTTGACCGCGTTGATCGAATCGGGATCGAAGTTCTCGGGATCCTTGGCGTACTCCTCCTCCATGGAGGCGGAGAGGCCCAGGATGAAAGCGCTCGTCTGCGGGGTGCAGTTGTAGAACGCCATGTGACGGTGGTAAGCCTCTTTCTTAGCAGCGAGCTGCTTGGGGTCGGACTCGTCCGGATAGAGGCGATCGAGCGTGGGAACCATGCCGTAGAGGAAGCCCATGTTCATCTGACGCTCGTAGTTCCAAGAGGCCTGGATGGCCCAGGAGCGCCAGAAGAACTGGCTGACCTTCTTGTTCAGGGACACGTCCTTGGTTGCGGTTGCCATAGTGTGTTCCTCCTTAGTCTTCGTCGTCTTCGAGCGGATCGTAGTCGGAATCGACACCGGCGGCTGCATGGGAACCGTTGAACTTGAAGCCCATGAAGACGACAGCCAGGCACACACCGATCAGAGCGACCGCGATGACGGACAGGTTGAGGTAAGCGGCGAGCAGGAAACCGATGAACAGGAACGGAGTCATACCCTTCTTGATCATCATGGTGAGCAGCAGGGCCAAGCCGTAGGCGGTCATGATCTTGGTCGAAACGTTAAGACCAGTGGACAGCCACTCGGGAACCATGTTGACGATGGCCTGAACCAGGTCGGTGCCAACAAAGACGGCGAGGAAGATCGGCAGGAAGTACATGACGGCGTACAGACCGGAGCCGGCGCAGATGTGCATACGGTAAGCGGTCTTGAACTTTCCGTTATCGATCGCGCTATCTGCCACATGGGTGAGGGCGGCGATGATGGAACGGAACACGATGCCGAGGAGCTGACCCAGGACGGCGACCGGGATGGCGATCGTCATGGCGGTCTCGGCGGAAGCATCGGTCAGGCACGCAAAGGCAGCGGCCACGATGCCGCCCAGGACCATATCGGGCGGAACGGCGGCGCCGACCTGCACCAGACCCATGGACACGAGCTCGACGGCGGCACCGACGGCAAGGCCGGTGGGCACATCGCCCAGCAGCAGACCGACGAGCGTAGCGCCAACGAGAGGCTGCTCGAAGTTAAGACGACCGAGCAGGCGGGAGTCCCACATGCAGAACACGCCGACGAGGCCGACGAGCACCGCACTGATGAACGTATTCATACCCTTCTCCTTTCAGTCAGGCAAAAGCCTGGTTGATTACAGCTTGGCGTCGATGTCGACGCTCTGATACGTAGGGGTCTGCTGGACGTAGAGCTTGATGCCCATGTCGAGCAGCTGGTTGACGTCGGCCTTCTGGGTGGCGTCGAGGAAGACGGAGCTGTCCTTGCCGCCGACCTGATCGGCACCGTCGTGGTTGGCGGTGGCGCCCAGGTTGATGGCGTCGAGCTTGTAGCCCTGGCAGAACTGCAGCATCTCAGCCGTGTTACCAAAGACGAACATGACGCGCTCGCCGAGGGTGTTGAGCTTGTCCATCTTGGCGAGGGCACGCTCGACGGTGAAGACGTTCAGGCGCACGCCCTGAGGCTTGGCCAGCTTAAGAGCGCCCTTCTTGATGTCATCGTTGGCGGCAGCGTTGTCGACGACGATGATGCGCTCGGCCTGAACCTTGGTGGTCCAGGTAAAGACGACCTGGCCATGCAGCAGACGGTAGTCAAGACGTGCGAGGACGATCTTGGCGGGACCGGAGCTGTGACGGGACGCCTTGGCCTTCTTGGCGGGAGCCGCGGCGACCTCGACCGGTGCGTTGGGGTTGGTCAGACCGGTGCGAGCCTCGTTGATGAGGGCCGCGAGCTCGGCACCCTTGACGGGGGCGGGGCTCATAGCGAGCGTCAGCGCCAGCGGAATGTTGAAACCGCTGACAACCGTGAACTTCGTGCCGTTCTTGGAAAGCTCGACCATGCTGTTGTTGACCGAGCTGCCGAGCATATCGGTCAGCACATAGACGGTGTCGTCCGCGTTGAACGTGGCGATCATGGCGTCCACCTTATTGGTGATGGGCTCCTTGTCGTCACGAGCAAGCGACACGACGTGGACGTTCGACACGTCGCCGAGAACCATCTCGAGCGTGTCTTTGGCGCCTGCAGCCAGGCCGCCATGAGATGCGAGAATGATCTGATTCATCTTGCCTCCTCCTTTTCGTTATGGTCATTATAACGTCTTATACGTTGCTTATATTGCTAATTAGTATAAAGACCGCTCGCGGGTGAAAATCGACCGTTGACGGGTTTAACGTACTTGAAACGTTGGAGCCGAGCAGGCCGGCGCTGGCTGGATAACCCCAGGTCAACCGCCGCGCGCAATCCCCTATCGCACGAAGTACCAGGGGCTTTCCTGAACGGTGGGCTCCAGCGCAATGCCCGTGCGCTCGCGGAACAGATCCATGTCCTGCGATTTCTCCGTCCACCACGCGTTGGGCTTAAAGGTCATGCTCTCAACGATATGGCCGACAAAGGCACTGTTGCGCAGCTTGGAGAAGTCGGTGTTCATGATCAGGATGGACATGAGCACCAGCACAATGCCCAGGACTTTGATCGCGCCGGCGGACTCGGCGTAGACACCAATGCCGACCAGAACGGTCGCCACGGTTTCGAACGAAGCCACGACCGGCACCTTCGACGTCTCAAGATCCATCGAAAGGCCCTGCATATAGAAGATGTACGCAAGAGCCGTCGGAATAAAGCCAAAGCCCGCGAACAGCAGAATGAGCTGCGGGGACATTGCCGCGGCTACATCGGACCACGGAGCCGAAAGCACTGCCATAAAGCATCCGCCAAAGACAAAGCCCCAAAACGTCACCGCCAGCGGATGCAGCGTCTTGGTGGCCATGCGGCTAAACACCGCCAGCAGCGCACCGCAAAGTCCGGCGATCACACCCGACGCGACGCCCCAAGTCGAGAAATGGAAACCGGACAGGTCGCCGCTCGTCACCGCGAGCACGCAACCCACAATGTTAAAGATGATGGCGACGAGCTTATTGGGGGTCACGCCCTCGCGATAAAGCACGCGGCCGAGCATGACGCCAAACACCGGCGAGGTATAGAGCAGCACCGAGGCCGTGGACATGCCCACCTCGCCCATGCACTCGTAATAGCAGGTGTTGGCGACGGCTAAACCGACTATACCGACAAGCGCGCAGGGAACAAGCTCTTTAGGACTTGCCTTGAACAGAGCCAGGGGACCCGAGACTTTTCCCTCACGAGCACCTCCCTGGCAACCCATAAATGCCAAGACCGGAGCCATTAAGACGGCACCCGACAACAGGCGAAAGGCCGCCATGCTCTGAGACGAAACACCCATGGCCGAGATGCCGTTTACAAAGATTCCGATGCTGCCCCACATAAGCGCGGCAATCAGCACCAGCACATAGCCCAGATTGCTTTTCTTCAACGCAGCCCCCTCGATATTGTTTCCAATATGTTTCATACTACGTTATAGTCGTTATATACATTTTTCAAGACACAAATCGGTGAGCGGGAAACTTTTGAAACAAGGAGTGCCCCCAACTGCCGGCAGAAAGGGAACGTCCCCAAGTGCCGCTCTAACAGTTGCGGTGAAATAGCTCTCAAACAGAGGCTTCACGCCCCCAAACAGGAACTATTCCACCGCAACTTATGAGGGGTATTGGGCTGTTAGGCCGCTCTATCCCTTAGTAATCCAGCTTCCACATGTAACGGCGCGTCATGTAGTCCTTGTGGGTGACGGCGGAGAGCGCACGCATGTAGACGTTGTTGAGGATCGGGGCAAAGATCAGGTGGTTGAAGTACTCGCTCACGCTGTCCTTGATGTCGTTGAGACCGAGCTCCTTGGCGTCGAGCTGGTAGACGCGCTCGCCACCGTACTGGTTGACAAAGCGAATGCCGCGCTCGTCGTTGCAACGGCTGCGGCCAACGCTGATGAGCTGGAACAGCGAGGTGCGCTTGTCCAGGATCTCGAAGGGACCGTGGAAGAAGTCGCAGGTGTTGATGGTGCAGGAGTCGATCTGCAGCATCTCCTGAACGTTGCAGATGCTAAAGACATAGGCGGCACCAAAGAGCGGTCCCTGAGCCATAACGTTGATGCAGGGCTTGTCGGCATTCTGCTCGGCCCACTTGGCGGCAAGTGGGGTGGTGTACTCCACGGCCTTGCGATAGATGGGATCGACCAGGTCGAAGGCGGCCATGGCGGTCTCGTACTCGGCATAGCCCTCGGTCTGCTGCGTGAGCTCCATGGCGATCATGGTCACGACGGCGGAGTTGGTGCGGCCCATGCAGGACTCGTCGACGGCCAGGCTGTCGTACTGAACTTTGTAGTCGCAGACCTCGGTAAGGCCGGACTCGTCAACGTAAATGGCAATGGTGCTGGCGCCGTGATCCTTGGCGACCTGGGCGGCGACGATGGTCTCCTTGGTGCCGCGCATGGAAACGACGACGGCCAGGGTGTTCTCGTTGACGTAGGCCGGGGTGGCGTGAACGAACTCGTTGCTGGTGTAGCTGGAGCTCACGACCTGCGTGGCCTCGTGCTCCATAAAGTACTGGGCAGGATAGTTGCCGCCGTTGGAGCCGCCGGCGCCGATCCACACGACGCGCTTGATGCCGCCCTTGTCTGCCTTGTCAGCCAAAACCTGGGAGACGACGTCCTTAACCTGTTCCTGAGTAGTCATCGTGCATCAGCCTTTCTTCTCGTTTGATGCTGTCGATGGCATACAAGTTACATACATGTTTTGATGATGTCGACTAGTTGTATGCTATATTTATCTTAGAAATTTTGCTGGTGTGTTTTTCGATAACTCGCTACCAGCGGTTTTGTTGTTGTATTGGATACATGCTTGGTTCTATAAGCATACAAGTTAGATACAGGTTGATCGTATGAGTGCTTCATCTAAAAAGAAACTGACCCAATACGAGCGTCTGGCGGGCACGCTTCGCGACCGCATCGCCGCCGGCATCTACGCACGCGGAGACAAGCTGCCGTCCGAGATGGAGCTCATGGACGAATCGGGGCTGTCGCGCAGCACCGTGCGCCATGCCCTAAAGGTGCTGATCGATGAAGGCCTGGTTTGCACCGAGCGCGGGCGCGGCGCCTTTGTGGCCGACACGCCGGCGCTCCACGAGAACAACCTGGTGTTTTCGAGCTATACGAAGCAAGTCGAAGGCCAGGGCATGAAGCCCACCACGCGCACGGTGGACTCGGGCTTTGCCAAGGCGGCGGGCAGCGTGGCCAAGTTCTTTGATGCCGCCGTGGGCAGCAAGCTCGTCAAGCTCGTCCGCCTGCGCTATCTGGACGACGTGCCGCTGTGCCTGGAGACCACGTATCTGCCGCCGAGCTTTGGGGCGCTCATCGACTGCGACATCAACGGGTCGCTCTACGCCACACTGCGCCAAGAGTTCCATCGCGCGCCGGCCCAGGGGCACAAGACCTTTGAGGTGTGTTATGCCTCGCAAAACGAGGCGTTTTTGCTCAACGTCAAGCGCGGGCAGGCGCTGATCCTGATCACCGACTACGTCTACGACACCGACGGTCGCCCGCTCCACGTCTCCAAGCGCATCCAGCGCACCGACCGCGCCAAATACACCGAGCCCATCGGCTAACCTGCCAAAATAAACCTGTCCCTAAATGGTAGGTTTGGGGAGGTCGGGAAACCAGGTTGGTTTGGGTTGGTTGGGGACGCGTTCGGCTAGGACCAGCTCCATCCAGCACATGTCATACCAGCGACCGAACTTTTGCGCGCAGCGGTCGAAGGCGCCCACTAGGCGATAGCCCATATGGGCATGGAAATCCTGGCTGTTGTGTGTCAGGTACTCGTCGTCCTTATCGTGCGGCACGGCAATGAGCGCGCACATGTTGGTAATGCCCATCGCGACCAGGCACTGCTTGAGCGCATCGTGCAGCTTGCGGCCCAGCCCGCCGTGATGCACGTCGCGCGCCAGGTAGATCGACGTCTCGACCGACCAGTCGTATGCCTCGCGGCTGTTGAGCGGGCTCACATAGGCATAGCCTACCGGGCGCCCGTCCAGCTCCATCACCAGATACGGATAGCGCTTGAGCGTACGCTCGATGCGCCCGGCAAACTCCTCAACGCTCGGCACCTCATATTCGCAGGTAATCGCCGTCTCGAGCACATACGGCTCGTAAATGGCAAGCAACGCCGGCGCGTCGTCGGGCGTTGCCAGGCGAATCGTCGGCTCGGATATCTCGGGCATACAGACCCTCCCCCTCAAAAGCAAAGGCCGCCCCACGCCAAACCCAGGCGCAGGGCGGCCCCTCGTCATCACATCAATCTACAGGACAGCCGCCAGCGCGTCGATGTCCTCCTGCGTCGTGGCCCAGCTGGTGCAAAAACGCACCACGGTATGGGTCTCATCGTACTTTTCCCAGTACTCAATCGCCGCATGCTCGCGAATGCGCGCCATGTCCTCGTTGGGCAGAATAACAAACTGCTGGTTGGTAGGCGTCTCCAAGAAGAACTGATACCCGCGCTCGTGCAGTACGCGACGCAGCGCCTGCGCGGCATCAATCGCCTGACGGCCGATCTCAAAATACAGGCCATCGGTAAAGAGCGCCTCAAACTGCACGCCCGTCAGGCGGCCCTTGGCCAGCAGCGCGCCGTGCTGCTTAATGCGCGGAATGGGATGCGCCGGGGCATGCATGCCGCAGAACACCACTGCCTCGCCGCAAAGCGCGCCGCACTTGGTGCCGCCGATGTAGAACACATCGCACAGCTGCGCCAGCTCGGGCAGGGTGATGTCGCACTCATCGGCCGCCAGTGCATAAGCCAGGCGGGCACCATCCACAAACAGCGGAATCTCGCGCTTCTGGCACACCGCGTGAATCGCCGCCAGCTCGGCCTTGGAATACAGCGTGCCGTACTCGGTCGAAAGGCTCACGTACACGGCACCCGGGAACACCGTGTGCTCGTAGCTCTCGTTTTCGTAGAACACCTGGATATAGTTCTCGAGGTCCTCGGCGTGCATCTTGCCCTCGTAGCCGGGGATGATGAGCACCTTGTGACCGCCAAACTCGATAGCGCCCGCCTCGTGGCAGGCAACGTGACCGGTCTCGGCGGCAACGACGCCCTCGTAGGGCGCAAGCAGCATGTCGATTACCGTGGCATTGGCCTGCGTGCCGCCCACCAGCAAGAACACATCGGCATCCGGTGCCTGGCAAGCCTCGCGGATGAGCTGCTTGGCACGCTCGGTGTGCGTGTCGGTACCATAGCCGGGCTGCGGCTCCATGTTGGTGTCGACGAGTGCCTGCAGCACCGCCGGGTGCGCACCGTGGGAATAATCGTTGTTGAACGCGAGCATGGCAATCCTCTCTTACCGGATATCGGCCAGATGATTCAGGTGGAGCTATTGTACGCCGTGCGGATAGGCAATGCGCGCGGCAAGGCACTCAAGTGCCAACACCAGGGCAAAGCCGCAGCTCACATCGGTCAAAAAATGTGCGCCGATCACGATACGACCAAAGGCGACGAGCGCCGCGACGGCCGCCGCCACCCAAAAGACCACGCGACGACGCGACGGCTTTTCCGTAAAGGCAGCCGCGGGAAGCCCAGCGAGCATAAGGCCGATAGCCGCATGCGCGGTGTGCCCGCTCGCAAACGACTTAAAGCCGTCCTTGATCACGCCGGCCGCAATATAGCTCCACTTGTCGGGGTTGCCGATCACCCACCACGGCTGAAAATTGAGCCCCGGCGTGACCTCAATCACGCGCATGCGCGGGCGCGACCACAGCGGCTTGACAACCACGTTGAGGATGATGGCCTGAGCGACCCACACGGCAAGCACCATCAGCGCCCAGCGTGTGAGCTCGTCGGAGTCGGTATCGCGCGTGAGGCGATAGGCGATGAGGTTGGCCGCGATGACCAGCACAAATGTCAGTACCAACTGGACCGCGACGAGCTTGCCGCCAACCCGCAGGGACGAAATGATCTCGTAGCCGGCCAGGCCAACATTGACGAGGATGCCGAGCACGGCGAGCCATTTGCTCGCCTTGGAATCGGGGCGCGCCGCGCGCACGAGCATAACGCCCGCAATGCTCGCCGTCAGCTCGAACGGCAGCTCACCGGCAGCCTCGATAAAGCGACCGTACATGCTGCCGATATTGAACAGCGCGCTCGAGATCTGGTAATCGAAGAAGGTGCCCGTAAGCAGGCAAAGGGCCAGAATAACCGCAATAGCAGCGACATCTTTCTTGTAGATGTACCCGAACATGCTTTCCTTTCGGTCGGGCCGGAATCAACCTGCGACGTGGCGGGACATTGTCCCACCACGCCCCTTACTTGTTAGTCGTCGTCGCTCGCACCCAGCTGCTGCAGCAACATAAGCGCGGCTGCCACCGGACCGGTGCCGTCGTTGGCATCGAGGCCGCGGCCCAGGCCGCTGCCCGCGCCGGCACCCGCCTTGTAGGGCACCGACAGCTTGCGGCTCTTGGGAAAGTTCACCGCGCCGTAGCGATTCTTGAGCTCGAAGGCCACCTTCTTGGGAACGTCGACACCCAGGAAGGTGATGCGCCCGCCGCTGAGCGTGACGCTCTCGAGCCCCAGACGCTCGCCGCGAATGCGGATACGCGCGCGGTTGAACAGGTTGAGTCCCGCCAACGGCAGCTCGCCATGCGCGGCCTCGGTCTCCTCCTGCACCTCATCGATGCTCTCCAGGTCCTCGGCCGCCGCAAGCTTTCGGTACACGAGCACGCGCTGGTCCACCGCCGGCATGTACTCCTCGGACAGGAAGTAGTCGGCCGGCAGGTTGATGCCCACGCTCGCCGCCTCCACGCCGGCGTCGTCATCGCCGCGCGCCTCGGCCACGGCCTGTCCCAGCATCTGCGTAAACAGGTCAAAGCCCACGCTCGACAGGTTACCGTGCTGCTCGGCACCCATAAGCGAGCCGGCGCCGCGGATCTCCAGGTCGCGCATGGCGATGCGCATGCCGCTGCCCAGGTCCTGGAACTCGGAAAGCGCGGTCAGGCGCGCCGTGGCCTCCTCGGTCAGCGGCAGCTCGCCGGGGAACATAAAGTACGCGTATGCCTGCGTGGCCGAACGGCCCACGCGGCCCTTGAGCTGGTAGAGCTGCGCCAGGCCCAGACGCTGCGAATCCTCGATGATGAGCGTGTTGGCCGTCGCGTTGTCGATGCCGCTCTCCACGATGGTCGTGGCGATGAGCACGTCGATCTTCTTGGTCGCGAACTCGATCATCACGTCCTCGACCTCGCGCGGGCTCATCTTGCCGTGCGCCACGCCCACACGTGCCTCGGGCGCGGCTTCGTGCACGCGCGCCACGGCGTCATCGATGGTCTTAACGCGGTTGGACACGTAGTACACCTGGCCGCCGCGGCCCACCTCCAGGCGAATCGCCGCGCTCACCACGTCGGGGTCGTACTCCCCCACGTGCACGATCACGGGACGGCGCCCGGTCGGCGGCGTCGTGATCAGGCTCATATCGCGCACGCCGCTCGTGGCCATCTGCATAGTTCGCGGGATGGGCGTTGCCGAAAGCGTGAGCACGTCAATCTGCTCGCGCAGGTTTTTGAGCTGCTCCTTGTGCTGCACGCCAAAGCGCTGCTCCTCGTCGATGATCACCAGGCCCAGGTTCTTAGGGTTCACGTCAGCCGAAAGCAGGCGATGCGTGCCGATAAGCACGTCGATTCCGCCCTCGGCAAACGCCTTGAGTGCGCGCTTTTGCTGCGCCGGCGTACGGAAGCGGCTGAGCACCTCGACCTCCAGGCCAAACGGGGCAAAGCGCTCAAAGAACGTCTCGTAGTGCTGCTGGGCCAGAATGGTCGTGGGGCAGAGCACCATGACCTGACGACCGGAGTCCACGCACTTAAACGCCGCACGCAGGGCGACCTCGGTCTTGCCGAAGCCCACGTCGCCGCACAGCAGGCGGTCCATGGGCTTGGGCGCCTCCATGTCGGCCTTGATGTCGGCGATGGCCTCCAGCTGGTCGCGTGTCTCGTCGTAAGGGAAGCTCTGCTCCATCTCGATCTGCTCGGGCGTGTCGGGCGGGCAGGCGATACCGGCGATCGACGAGCGGCGTGTATAGAGGTCAACCAGGTCAAACGCCAGCTTTTTGGCGTTCTTGCGCGCCTTGTTGGTGGCGCGCGTCCAGTCGGCGGTGTTGAGCCTGGTCAGACGCGGCTTGTCGCCGTCGGGACCAACATAGCGCGTGATACGGTCGACCTGCTCGAGCGGCACGTAGAGCTTGTCGCCGTCGGCGTATTCCAGCAAAAAGTAGTCGCGCTCCTTGCCGCCCACTTCCTGGCGCGCGATCTCACTAAAGAGCGCGATGCCGTGGGTGGCGTGCACCACGTAGTCACCCGGCTTAAACGGGAACGTGATCTGCGTAATGTCCACCTTGCGGCGGCTGCGCGCGCGGTTGGCGTCCATGCGCGCGTTGAGGTCGGCGATCGAGAACACGGCCAGGTTGGCGTCGGGCACCACCACGCCCTGCGGCAGGGCGGCGTCCACAAAAGTCACGCGTCCGCGCGAGATGGTGGGCACGGCGGCACCGGCGGCAGCCTGGGCGGCGCCGACCTCCAGAGAGCGGGCGTTGAGCGCGTCGGCCTTACGCTCGCGAATAGAAGCATGGGCCTCCTGGCGGGCAGCGCGATCGGCAGAATCTGCTGCCGCCACGCGCACGCGGTCGCCGATGAGGCCCGCGTTTTCGGGCGCTGCCGTCAGCGACTCCTCAAAGGTAATGCCCTCGTCGCCAAAGGTGAGCTCCATCGACTCGCGCGCACCGCGGTCGGGAATGGCAAACACGCAGGCATAGCGCTTGCCCACGACCTCCTGGATACGCGTCATAAAGCGGTTGTCCGAACCCGCGATTGCCGGCTGCTCAATCTTGAGCTCGGCGGTCACCGCACCGCCGGCACGGATAAGGCTCACATAATTCAGGCGCTGCTGAGCACCAAAGTCGAGCTGCTGGGCGCGCACGTACAGGCCATCCAGACGGTCGACCCCCGCCTCGCCGGCACGGGCCTCGATATCCTCGTAAGCGCGCAGGCAATCGTCGAACAGCGAGCGCGGCTCGGACAGCACCACAAGCGCCTTGCCGCTCACATGCGACAGCGGGCTCACGGTCTGGCCGTACATCACCGGCAAAAAGCGGTCGAGCTCGGGCGTGACGATGCGCGCGTCCACCATCTCGAGCAGTGCCGCCAGCTTGCTGTCGTCCTGGCTGGCGCGGTAGAGCGCCACATGCATGTTGTGGACGGCCTCGTCGGTGAGCGCCAGTTCGCGGCAGGGGAAGATCTCGATGCTGTCCTCGTTGCCGATGGTTTGGCCCGTGGAGCTCACCATGCGACGGATGCGATCGATCTCGTCGCCGAAGAACTCAATACGCACGGGCGCTTTTTCCTGCGCGGGGAACACCTCGACGGTGTCGCCGTGCACGCGGAACAGACCAGGCGCGTCGGCAGCGCCGGCATTGGTGTAGCCCATGCCCACCAGGCGCTGCGGCACCTCGTCAAAGGGAATCTCCTCGCCCACCGCAAAGGTGGTGGACTCCCAGTAGCGGCTCTCGACCGGCGGCACGCAACGTAGCAGCGCGCGGGCCGAGGCGACCATGATGCAGTTGTCGCCGCGCACGATGCGCCCCAAGGCCTCGCAGCGTTGGGCCACCACGGCATCGTCGGGCGCCTGCTCGCGCCATGGATAGTCCTTGCGCTCGGGGAAGCGGCACACGTGCGCCAGGCCCACATAGGCAGCCAAGCTACGCGCGGCGCGATCGGCCGCGTCCTCGCCGCTCACGATATAGACCGTGGGGCGCGGGCGACGCGCAAACTGGGCGGCGGCCATAAGCGTGCGACCCGACTGCGACACGGCCAGCGTCACGTCCTCGCCGGCATCGAGTCCAGCCTCGACGGTCTGCAGCGCCTCGGCAGTGTAGAGCTGCGCAGCTATACGGTGAATGAGCATGCTGTTCCTCCGGCATCGCAACGCCAAAAGCCCGCCGGGGCAAGCTCGGCGGGTCGTTCGTCAAAAATCATTGCTTGTCATGGTAGCGCATGGAGAGGACTCCAGCTCAAGCGCACGCCCAGCCCCGCAACAAAAACGCTAGACGGGCAAGCCGCGCTCTGCCCCTACCCCATCACGCGCACGCTGGGGCACAAATCTGCCAGCGGGCATTCGTCGCACTTGGGTTTGCGGGCGTCGCAGATCTCGCGACCAAAGGTGATCCACTGGTGGTTGACCGACTTCCAATATTCGTGCGGCAAAATCTTGAGCAGGTCCTGCTCGGTCTTGAGCGGCTCCTTGGCGTGCGTCTTGGGACTCAACATCAAGCGGTGCGCGATGCGGTTGACGTGCGTGTCCACCGCGATGCCTTCCACGATGCCAAACCCCACGTTGAGCACGATGTTCGCGGTCTTGCGCCCTACGCCCGGCAGCTTGACGAGCTCCTTCATGTCCGCCGGCACCTCGCCGCCGTAGTCGGCGACGATCATCTGCGCCGCCTCCACAGCGTGCTTGGCCTTGCTCTTATAGAAGCCGAGTGACTTGATCGTGTCTGCCACATCGGCCACGCTCGCCCCGGCCATGGCCTCGGGCGTGGGCCACTGGGCAAACAGCTGCGGCGTCACTTTGTTGACCTGTGCATCGGTCGTTTGCGCCGAGAGCAGCACGGCAATCAGCAAGCGGAAAGGATCCTCGTGATCCAAAAAGCACTCGACCGGGCCATAGCGACGGTTAAGGCGCTCGCACACCTCGATGGCGCGCTCGCGTTTGGCGGCATTGGTCTCACGCGGCATAACGACTCCTCAGCTCAACGGCACAACAAACTACAGGCACGATTGTCCCACGTCTGGGGCGTCTACGCCTCCAAGAATGCGCCGGTTTGGCGGCTCCACAGGCTCGCGTACTCGCCGCCCGCCTCGACGAGCTGCGCATGCGTGCCGTCCTCGACAATCTCGCCATCGGCCAGCACCACGATGCGATCGAGCGCCGCCACGGTAGACAGGCGGTGCGCGACCACGATAGAGGTACGCCCGCGCATCAGGTTTTCGAGCGCTTCCTGCACCAGCGCCTCGGACTCGCTGTCCAGGGCAGAGGTCGCCTCGTCGAGCACCAGGATCGGAGCGTCGGTGAGGATGGCGCGGGCGATAGCAACGCGCTGACGCTGACCGCCCGAGAGCTTGACACCGCGCTCTCCCACCATGGTGTCAAAGCCACGGGGCAGGCGGTCGATAAACTCCAGGGCATTCGCTAGGCGCGCGGCCTCGCGGATCTGTTCGTCGGTGGCGTCGGGGCGGCCATAGGCAATATTCTCGCGGATGGAGCGGTGGAACAGCAGCGCCTCCTGCGGCACGTAGGCAACCTGGCGGCGCAGACTCTGCTGCGTGCAACGCGATACATCTTGGCCATCGACGAGCACGCGGCCGCCCTGTACGTCGTCCAGACGCAGCAGCAACTTGGTGAGTGTCGTCTTACCCGAGCCCGATTTGCCCACCAAGCCCACGCGCTGACCCGCGGCAACATGGAGCGTCAGGTCGTCGAACACGCTCTCACCCGCCGCGGCATCGCGGTACGCAAAGCTCAGGTGCTCAAAATCGATCGCGCCCTCGGCCACCTTGAGCTCGGGGGCGTTCTCGTCGTCTGCCACCAGGCGCGGCTCATCCAGCACGCGAGTCATCTCGGCGGCGTCGCCCAGCGCGCGGTTGATACGCTGCATCATGGAGCTCACGTAGTTCAGGCGCATGGTGAGGTTGTACGTGTAGGTAAAAATCATGACGAGCGAACCGGCCGAGATGCCAAACCACGCGTTGCCGCCCGCCACGAACACGCTCACCACGGCCATGGTGATGACGATAAGGCCCGAGGTCGTAAAGTTGCGCTGCATCATGGCGTGCATCGAGACCGTCTCGGCGTCGCGCGCGGCACGATCGGCGGCGTCGAACAGATCGCGTTCAAAGTCCTCGCGCCCGCAGGTCTTAACGGCCAGAATGTTCGTGACCGCGTCGGACAGCACGCCCGACAGCTTGTTCTGCGCGGCGGACGTCGCGGCCGAAAGCGGCATGATGCGCTTGTACATAAGCCAGACAAACGCGATGTAGACGACCATGATGGCGACCAGGATCACGGTAAAGGTGGGTACCACTGGAGCGAGTGCGGCCACGGTGCAGATGACCGAGGTGATGGTGGGAATGAGCGAATAAACCGTTACGTCCACCAGGCCCGTGTAGCCGCTCATAAAACGGCTCGTCTGGCTCACAAGCGATCCGCCAAAGCGGCTGGTATGGAATGTCATGGATTGGTTGGAGAGCGTGTCGAAGCACAGACGCGCCAAGTGATAGTTGCCCGCGATCTCGAGCTTGTAGACGGTGTAGTCCTGCAGCTTGGAGAGAATCTGGCCCACCAGGTTAACGAGCACGAGCGCCAGAATGTAGGGGCCGAAGACCTCAAATACCTGGTCGCCCGTCACGGGGCCGGCTTGGACGCGATCGACAATGAGGGCCATCACGTAGGTGTTGGCAAACGTCAGCAAAAAGATGTAGCCAGCCGACGAGAACACCGAGAGAAAGACGATCAGCGGCTGCGTGCGCGTAACATCCCAAAACCGCCGCAGCGTGCGGCGAACGGTTGAGCGCTTAAGCGGGCTGGTGCTTCTCTGAGACATGGGCTTCCTTTCGCGTCTGGCAGGGCGAAAGGTCATTGTTGCACATTGGAGCGTGCTCCAGGCAAGCGCGATACGAAAAGCGGCGGGACGCCCGCATCTGCGCAGGCGCCCCACCGCCTGTTGTAGCTAGTCCTCGTCTTGCTGGTCTGCGAGGAGGCCGGCGGACGTGAATCCCAAGATTTCGTCGGCTTGGCCGGCGTCCTCCAGCGCGTCGATGTCCCTGAGCTTGCGCTCCATGACGTTGGTGCGCGTGGTGATAATGCCTTCGACCGTTTTGCCCGCGGTCTCGATCTGCTGCTGGGCGCGGCGCAGCGCCGCCTGGTAGCGCGGCAGCTCGGCCTTGACGGCAGAGAGCACGCGCAGCACATCGTCGGTGCGTTTTTGCAGCTTAAACGTCTGGTAGCTCATCTGCAGGCTGTTGAGAATCGCCGCCATGGTGCTGGGACCGGCCACGTTGACGTGATAGTCGCGGCCCAGGGTCTCGATGAGTCCGGGGCGGCTGACGATCTCGGCGTACAGGCCCTCAAACGGAACGAACAGGATGGCAAAGTTGGTGGTCGCCGGCACGCTCAAATACTTTTCGCAGATATCCTTGGCCTCGCGCTTCACCATCGCGTCGAGCGTCTTGCGCGCGGCCGCCACAGCATCGGCGTCGCCCGACTCCTGTGCGTCGAGCAGGTGCTCGTACGCATCGCCCGGGAACTTGGAGTCGATCGGCAGCAGCACGGGATCGCCCTCGTCAACTGGCAGCTTGACGGCAAACTCCACGCGCTCCGAGGCACCGGGCTTGGTGGCGACGTTTTCCAAGTACTGGTCGGGCGTGAGGATGTCCGACAAGATCGCGCCTAGCTGGACCTCACCCAAAATGCCGCGTGCCTTTACATTGCCCAGTACGCGCTTAAGGTCGCCCACGCCGGTGGCGATGGATTGCATATCGCCCAGGCCCTTGTACACGGCCTCGAGCTGGTCACTCACCTGCTTAAACGATGCGGACAGACGGTCGTTGAGCGTGCGGGAGAGCTTTTCGTCCACCGTCGCGCGCATCTGGTCGAGCTGCACGTTGTTGTCCTTGCGGATGGCGCCCAACTGGGCATCGACCGTCTCGCGTACCTTGTCCAGGCGATGCTCGATGCCCTCGCGATTGGCGCCGAGCTGCTGGGCCGTCTCGCGGCGTAGGTCATCCATGCGGTCGCCAGCCTGCGAAAACTCGCGCGCGATAGTCAGGTAGCGCTGCTGCTCCACCGCGGCGTCGGTCGTCTGCTGTTGCGCGATGGCATTTGCCGTGCGCCGGGTTTCCGCCAACGCAACATTAAGAGTGTCGAGCGCATTGTTGGCCTGCTCAAGCGCCGCCAGCGTTTCCGCGCTGCTGTCGCCACGCTCCCGCAGCTCGGCACGAAGGCTCTTGAGTTGCAGGGCACAGGCCACAGCAACCCCCACCGCCACCAAGGCGACCACAACAAGCACAATATCAATAGCAGACATGCATTCCGCCCAACAAACCCAATCGAACGCCAATCAAAACCGCGATCAATCTTACCCCGCCACACGCACAGAGCACTCACTGCCTTGCAGACAAATTTCTCTTAAAGCCACGGGCGCTAAACCGTTAGCTCTCCCAGCCGGCGCGGATGGTTGTTACGACGTCGCCTAGTCGCTGGCCCAGGGCTGCCAGATGTTGGAGTACTTCGTTGGGCGAGGCGCCGTTGAGGATGCACGTGAGGGCATACGAGGCCAGGAAGATGGCGACAAGCCCCAGCGGGATGAGCACGATCATCGCCAGCGTACGCAACCGTTGGCCCAAACGGCGGCGACGCGCGCGACGCTTGTCGAACGCAAGCTCCTGTGCATACGAATCCTGCTGCACGGAATACGTTTCAGGCACCGGCGCAGACGCCACCTCGGGTGCGGCATTTTGCGCTACAGGCTGGATAGCCGCCCCTTGCATTTGCATCTCCATGAGCCGCTGCTGCTGACGTAGCATGCGTTCGGCTTGTTGCTGCGGGGTCTCGAGAAACAGATCCATGCTGGCCTCCAAAATCGGAGCATTCGACGCTTACGACCAGCATCCCGCACCACCACGACCGCGACAACGCAATCGCTGGCAATAGTCACAAAGATTCTTTTGCCCAAAAGCTGTCGAAAAGCTCAACAACTCCCCTACCAGCACTTTCTTTGAGCTTTTTTCGTCAGCGATCTTTCACCCTTTCGCCATCCCGCCAACTGACCAAAAGCTAACCAAAAGCTTGACAGAAATTGTGGAGACAGGGACCAAAGCAAAGCGCGCCGCCCCCGAACGCAGTCGCCTGGACAGTTAGTTCAAATACGTATAAATCAAACCCCCTCAAATTGCATTCGGGCGCTTCGCTTGACGCAATTTGGCCCTCAAAACGGGTGCTTAAAGCCCAAAACCAAGCGCCTCAAGTCATCTAAAGACGTCCAACAAGCCTCCAAGAGCTCCAAACCCAGCTATTAAACCGCCCGAATTATACGTATCTGAACTAACTGTCCACCCCATACAAAACGTGCCGTCCCGAAGGGGCGGCACGCAAACCAATCTAATAGATAAGGCTCGTTGGCAAGCCTGCGCCGTCAGACCCGCGGCGTATCCCTTTGCCTCGCGCGACTCTGCGAAGCCGTGAGCGAGAGGGAAAGGGATGCGCCGCGGGTCTGACGCCCGGAGCGGTGAGGCCAGCTGCCGCCCTGCGAAGCCGTGAGCGGGGAGGGAAGGCAAAGCGGCCTCCCGCCCCCGCGCTCCGCAACTGGTGAAGGCAGACTACATGCCCGCGAGGCCTCGAGCGGCAGTGGCGCACATAAACGCCAGGGCCAGGATCACGAGCGATCCGGCGATGTCTGCCAGCACGCCCGCAACACGGCGCTCAAACAGCCAACTCTCGAAGTGAGGAGCGACATTGCGCCAAACGCGCCACAGCAAGATGCCCATACCGATCACGCCCGGAATATTGAGCAGCAGAATCTCGGAACACAAGAGGCCAATCAGGTTGCCGGCAACAAAGCCCGCATCGCCCTCGCAGTACTTGCGATAGACCATGTACAGCATGTACGCCACAAACGGCTGTAGACACGCAGAAATAAAGGTGACCACCATCGTGGGGTCCTGCGAAAAGACCTCGGTAAGCCTATCAACACTCGCGGCATCCTTCGAAGCCAAGAACAAGCCGATAACCACCACAGGCACCACGCCCAAAATGACCTCGACCATAGTAAACAACTTGGCAGTCAAATCCTCACTAGCCGAATTCAAATGAGGCGCCCACTCAGGATGAGCATGCGCGCCAACCTTCTTCTCCTTATCGGCACGTTTACCCTTACCACCCTCAACAACCCGACGCTCCGGATCCCTACGAGTCCCCGCAGCAGCAACCTGAGCCCGAGACTTCTTACCCATAAATAACACCCCACAACAGGAAGCAAACAAACAAAAGCACTACCCAGTGTACCCCTATGCAATGGCGCCACCCCAACTGGCCCCCACACAAAACGTGCCGCCCCAAAAAGGGCGGCACACAAACTTTAATATCAGCTTTTCAGTAGCGGGCACGCAACGTCCCAACGCGGGCCGGGAGGGCGGGATTACCTTCCCTCAACGCGACCCTGCGAAGCCGTGAGCGGGGAGGGAAGGTAATCCCGCCCTCCCGGCCCAGCCCACGTTCGTATCGGCGCTAGTAGTTCACCGCCTGCTCCTCAAAGTACGCCTTGGGGTGGTTGCACACCGGGCACACCTCAGGCGCCTCGGCACCCACGTGCAGGTGCCCGCAGTTCAGGCACTTCCACACCTTTACGCCCTCACGCTCAAACACCTCGCCCGACTCGATGCGCTCGACGAGCTTGTTGTAGCGCTCCTCGTGGGCCTTCTCGACGGCGGCGACACCACGGAACTTTGCGGCAATCTCGGCAAAGCCCTCTTCCTCGGCGGTCTTGGCAAACTCGTCGTACATCGTGGTCCACTCGTAGTTCTCACCCGCGGCGGCATCGCGCAGATTGTCCAGGGTATCGGGGACGGCGCCATCGTGCAGATACTTAAACCACAGTTTGGCGTGCTCGGACTCGTTGCCAGCCGTCTCGGCAAAGATGTTCGAGATCTGAACGTAGCCGTCCTTCTTTGCCTTGGAGGCATAGTAGCGATACTTGGTGTGTGCCTGGGACTCACCGGCAAAAGCGGTCTCGAGGTTCTTCTTGGTTTGGGAATTCTCAAAATCCATAGGTGTACTTCCCTTCAACGCATGCCGCCCGCAGGCTTCGAGCGGCCTCGTCTTTAGGATGCCCTCATGTCGGAAATCTAAACCTTACAATCCTGTTCTTCAGATTTGCACAGGCTAGATGCTCAGCCAGCGATCCCCCTCGGCTCGGCAAAAGCCCTCACGCTCCAGGTCGGCCAGAATGCCCGCGACAAGCTCGCGCTCGACCGGCCCGCGCCCAGCCGCCGCTTCCATATCGTTAACGCCCACCACGGCATCAGCAAGCGTAATCCCCGCCGGCTGGCCATCGCGCGCTGCCAGCAACATACGCACGATATGCGCGCGCTTTTGGCGACGTGAGCCCTCAAACTTTGATTGACGGCTATAGCCCGCCGAGCGCCTGGACGGATTGGGCAACGTCTTTTTTAGATATGCGCCGTAATCCAGCAACGCGTAATACCACGCGCGCGGCGTATCGGCATCATCGAACGGCACAGCAAAGGGAGCGATCTCGTCCGCCAACGCACCGGGGGCCGCCGGACAGGCCGCCTGAATCAGCGGCACCAGCTCGCGATCGGGAACAGTCGGTACATCGGGAAAGAAGTGATGCAGAAAGACCGTGCGCACGTTGGTCTCCAGATACACGCCCGGAAGATCAAACGCAAACGACCGGATACCCTGCGCCGTTGCCGGGCCAATACCAGGCAAAGCAACCAAGTCACGCGTCTCGTGCGGAAACTCCCCGTTCCAGTCCTCTACAACGCGCTGAGCGGCCTTGTGGAGCGCCAGAGCGCGTCGGTTGTAGCCCATCCCCTGCCAAGCGTACAAAACATCGGAAGGCGCGGCCTGGGCAAGCGCCTGCACGGTCGGAAAGCGATCGAGCCACGCCGGCATGCGCGTCTCCACGCGCGGCACCTGTGTTTGCTGCAGCATGACCTCGGAAAGCCAAATGATGTACGGATCGCGCGTGCGGCGCCACGGAAGGTCGCGATAACGCAGGACCCCTTCCGAACGAATCATCGAACGAAAGGGGTCCTGAATCATATCTATGCTCCTTATGCGGCGCTATTCCTCCCGGCAAGCACATGCACAGGCGGCGTACTCGGGAAACGCGTCGCGGTCGGCGAATTTGGAATCGACGGCCGGGAACTGGCGGTGAGCGACGATGTCGCCGAGCGAAACGGAATCGAGGTAGTCGCGCATCAACGCTTGAGCTCCGGCCCACAGGGGATGATAGCAGCACGTGCCCATGCGTGCACAGTCGCCATCGGGTGCGGTGCAATCATTCATAACCATAGGGCCCTGAACGGCCTCGACGACCTGACGAATGGTAACATCGTCCGGACTGACCTTGAGACGCATGCCACCGTGGACGCCACACAGGCTCTCCACAATACCGGCCTGGACCAAACCGTGCTGAATCGAGCGGGCAAACGAATACGGGACATTGACCTCTTCGGCAGCGGTGCGAACAGAAAGCAAACGCTCCGGATCCTCGGCAAGCATCGCCAACATACGAAGGGCGTAATCAGTCTTCCTCGATATGTCCATTTTTCCCCTTTCAAGGAATACGAACAGCTCGAACGAGCTCCGGGGCCGAGCTTGTGTCGAGACGCTAAATGACCGCAGGACATCCAAATGGTAAATCGGATATCCACTGAGTGCCGCGCTTGGAGCGAAATGCATCAGATGCGGCCTACAGTGCAATTTAGTATAACCTAACCCCCTGTCTCGTTGAACAGGTGTTGCGCAACAAAGCTGTTGTTTAGACAGATATGCTTATTAGATTTTACTTGCGTTCCCGAAGGGGCGGGGATTCTGGGCGAAGATGCGCCAGGGCGATCGTTCTACCGAAACAAAGTGCATCAAACGCAAAAAGCCACGTCCGAAGACGTGGCTTTAATTGCGTTGGCGGGAAGTACGGGGCTCGAACCCGCGACCTCCGACGTGACAGGCCGGCGCTCTAACCAAACTGAGCTAACTCCCCAGGCAGTCGTTCGCGTTTGTTTTCGCTCGCGTGCGCTGCGGGGATTAGTATACACAGAAGTCTGTCCGGCGCGCAACAACTTTTTTGAAAAAAATTTTGGGGCCCTCCGGGAGGGTCTCCGGGGCCGGCTGGCGCGGGTTAAGTTTGCTGCTCTACAGTCCTGCGCAAGACGGAAAGCACATTAAGTGCTTTCCTTTGCGTGCGGAACTCGCGACAAACTTAACCCGCGCCAGCCGGCCCCGGAGACCCTCCCTGCCGTCACTTGCTTCAAGCTGTTGTTGTTCCTCGCCGCTTCCGCGGCTCGAGGTCCCCGTTCTCCTCGGCGGGGTTGTCTAAGGTTGTTGCTGAAGCTCTACCTTTTGCTGAAAGAAAAACGGGGGATGCGCTGTGCATCCCCCGTTTTTGTTGCGGTTAGTCCAAGTCAATAAATTTGGTGCTGAGAATCTTGCCGTCTTTTACTAGCATTCTGGCCATGGTGGGGCCTCGGGTGCCTCTGGGGTAGCTGGCGCTGCCCGGGTTGAGGACCAGGCAGCGGCCTACTTGGGCTTCTTTGGTTACGTGGGTGTGGCCGTTGATGGCTACGTCTACGGATCCCACGGGCAGGTCTTCACGGTAGTGGGCTACGGCGAATTTGAGGCCTTCGTAGGTAAAGAGCGCAAGACGGTCTACATCGGGGCCGTAGTCGCGGTAGTAATCGTTGTTGCCCAATACGGCCCGCACGGGGGCGATGGTGCATAGGTGCTCGTAGTCCATCTCTGACGTAAGGTCGCCGGCGTGGATGATCAGGTCTGCGCCCTCAAGCTCATCCAAGAGCGCAGGCGATAAATAGCCGTGGGTGTCCGAGATGATGTCGATGCGCTTGGCGCTTGCGCTATTCATGGGATCCCTTCCGCAAAAAAAACGATTCGGCAGATACATACAAAAAAGGCCCCACGGCTCCGCAGACGATGGGTCTACAGGGCTACGGGGCCAGTGTGCTAGAGACTCAGAGCCTTCTTGAGCGGCACGACGCGGCGGCGCGAAACCGGCACGCGTTCGTCGACGCCCGTAATGCCCAGCTGGATGGCGCCCGAGGGCACCGTCTCAACGTCCGTGACGCACGCCAGGTTGACGATATAGCGGCGGTGAACACGGAAGAAGCCAAAGTCGCAGAGCTTGGCCTCAAACTGCGCCAGCGAGGTCGTCGACAAAAAGCGATCATCGACGGTATAGATGCAGGAGTAATCGTCCTTGGCCATGATAAAGCGAATGTCATCCACGGGAATGAGCACCTTGCGGCCGCCCTTTTCCACCGGGATACGCTCGATGGTCACCTTGCTGTCCGTGACCGGCTTGGCGCGCTGCATGACCTTCTCGATCGCGCGATCCAAGCGAGCTTCCTCGACAGGCTTCATCAGATAATCGACGGCATCCACGTCGAATGCCTCGACCGCATGGTCGCTATACGCAGTCACAAACACGATCGCCGGCGGATTTTTGAGCTTATGCAGCGCCTCGGCAAGTTGCAGGCCCGAGGCACCGGGCATCGAGATATCGAGAAACACGACATCCACGCGACTTTCCATAAGCATCTCGATGGCGGAGCGAACGCTCGACGCCTCCGTGATCGTGCCGATCTTGCCCGTTTGCTCGAGCAAGAAGCGAAGCTCCGAGCGAGCCGGCGCCTCATCATCCACAATCATCGCACGCAGCATAGGGATAAAACCTTTCGTCAACTAACTACGCCGGGCATCCGTCGCATGACGTTGAGCCCGTAGCCTTTTATTTTACTCTTGAATGTCAAAGATGCTCTCTGACAAATCAAGATGAAGAAGCACTTTGGTGCCCTTGCCCGGCGCCGATTCGACACGTGTATAGGAGTGTGGCCCATAAAAGCGATGGATGCGTTCCGAAATATTGTGCATGGCCACACCGGCGCCGCCACCCTGAGGAGAGCTGGCGTCGGGACGGGCGGAGCGCTCGTCAAACAGTCTGGCGGCGGTACCCTCATCCATGCCCACGCCATTATCGGCCACGGCAATCAAGATTGCATCCTCGCCGTCTTGGTGAACGGTCACGTCGATCCTCAGGGCGCCGTCATCGCCCATACCATGACGCACGGCGTTCTCGACAATCGGCTGGATCACGAACGCCGGCACCAGCGTATCTTCCACGTCCTCGGACACATCGAACGTCGCGAGCACGCGGTCCTCGCCAAAGCGGGCCTTCTCAAAGGTAAGGTAGCGCTTGGTCTGTGCGACCTCGCGCGAGACCGGAATAAGCGATCCCGAGTTGTCGAGCGTGGCACGATAGAACGATGAGAACTCACGAAGCAGTTCGCGGGCCCGCAGCGGGTCGGTGCGCGTAAACGATGCAATGGTGTTCAGCGTGTTGAACAGGAAGTGCGGGTTAATCTGCGCCTGCAGCGCACGCACCTCGGCGCGCGCCGTGAGCTCCTTTTGCACCTCGAGCTCGTGGATGGCGAGCTGCGTGGACAAGATCTCGGCAAAGCCCGAGGCAAGCGCGTACTGGGTACGGTCGACGGCGCGCGGGGTCTTGTAGTAGAACTTGAGCGTGCCGACGGTACGATCTCCCACCTTGATAGGGGCGATAATGCCGGCGGGGACTTGGTTGTGCGAGCCGTCCGAGCCTACGACATCCACCATACGGTTGAACGACTGCACGATGCCATGTTCGATAACGTAGCGTGTGGCAAGCGTGTGGATGGGAGAATCTGGCAGTAGTTTTTCCTCAAACTCGCCCGCGCAGGCAAGCACGTTGTCCTCGTCGGTGATGGCCACCGTCATGGCGCGCGTCTCGGGCAAAATGCGCTGGCACACCAAACGCGCCGATTCCTGTGTCAAACCGCCCTTAATGTCCTCGAGCATGGCCGAGGCCACCGAGAGCGTCTCCTCGGTGTACTGGGAGCGCACCGAATCGGGATTGAGCGTCAAAAAGATAAAGATGCACAGAAAGATGCACAGCAGCGCGCAGGCAATCACCGTGGCAATCGGCTCGATACCGGTCACCAGGGCAAAAATAAAGTACACCAGCACGCAAATGGCGCAGGCAACGGCAATGATGCGAAAGATTGATATTGAACTATCGCGCTGGGCGCGGCGGTCGATCATTCGGCCCCCTCCAGGATACTGATCAGTTGTGTGTCACGCCAAAGCCCGTCCATGATCTTGGGCCAAAAGCTCTGGAAACGCAGGTAGCTTGCAGCGTTTTGGCGTGCATAGGCCTTTGCCTCGTCGATACCATGGCGCCAGATGCGCAGGTAGCCCTCATGCTCGCGGGTAAACATGCTGCGGACCATAGCGGTCTTGCGCACGCGGTCGTCGAGCTCGCGCGAAATCCACGGGCCCGGATAGGGCATGAGCGATGCCGCCGTAACGGGAATGAGCTCCTTTTGATGCGCGGCGAATGTCAACTTGGCCCGTTCGTAGTACCAACGGTATACATCCTGCATAAAGCGCGGTGAGCGCTTTTCGGACTCCGGAGGCAGATGGCGCACGGTCCACTCGTTATCGAACCACACGTCATAGCCAAACATGCGCATGTTAAAGAGGTAATCCAAGTCCTCGCCGCGGGTGATAAACGGGTCAAAGGCCACACGCGTAAAGGCGCGGGCGTGCAGGGCCATCAGGCCGCCGCACACGTAGTTGGAGCGCGAGATGCGGGTGCCCGAGAGCGCCTTTTTCATCCAACGATTGAACTCGATGCGCTTGGTCCACCAACGATGGCAGATGCCCGCCTTGTCCGTGGGAGCCAGCGGCGAGCCGTCGCGATCGTAGAAATAGCCGCTCTTGACCAAGATAGGCAAGCCCTGACGCGTCTGCTGCCCCAACGCATAGGTCGCGCGCTTCATAAAGTCGGCGTCGATGACAGTCTCATCGTCATCCAAAAAGATAACCGCGTCATGCCCCAGCACCGCGGCGCAGGCCAGCCCCATGTTGCGGATGGCACCGTAGCCTCGCAGGCTCACGCACTCGCCCGAGCCCTTGGGCGCGATCTGCGCCACACGATCGGCGATACGCGATGCCTGAGTATTGGTGACAACAGTGACCTTGAGCGTAGGATGCGCGTTGACGATATCGTGCACGCGCAGCGACACATCGGCCGTGGCAGAAACGGGACAGACCACCAGCAAGATAATGCGCGGAATGTCGCGCACCTGCTCGAGCGATGCCAGGCAACGGTCGAGTTCGGGATTGGCGGCGTTGAGTCGCGTCGAATGATCGTAGGTGCCCGGGGCGTTTGCGCGAGCGTCGTCGCCCGCCCAATACGTTGGAATCACGACCGTGGCGTTCATGCCTTACCCTCCCTGCAACACAAAAACGGGGCGCCGCCAAACACAGGCGACGCCCCGCGACCTAGCTGACTCCATCATACCCACTTGGGCTAATCATTGTTCGGAAGTCAGAATGTTTATTGCGGATACTTCCAAAAGAGTATCGCGGCGGACGCAATTACCGACCAGTTCCTATGCGGCCCGCTCTGCCGCCTGAGTCATGCGAGACAGGCGAACCAGCAGGATAAAGCCCACCACCAGCAGCACGCCGATGGACAGGACGCCCAGCGAGGGGTTGCCGGTCAGCGAGGTGACGACCGACACCAGGAAGGTACCCATAACGCTTGCATAGCGGCCAAAGATATCAAAGAAACCGTAGTACTCGTTGGACTTTTCCTTGGGGATGATACGGCCAAAGTAGCTGCGGCTGAGCGCCTGCACGCCGCCCTGGAACAGGCCGACAAGAATGGCAAGCACCCAGAACTCGAAGGCGGTCTTAAGGAAGAACGCGGCGAAGAGCACGATGCCCATATAGGCGGCGACGGCCACCATGATCATGTTAAGCGTGCCCACGCGGCCGGCGAGCTTGCCGTAGATAATGGCGGACGGGAAGGCCACGAACTGCGTGACGAGCAGCGCCAGCACCAGCTGGGTCGAATCGATGCCCAAGGCCGAACCGTAGCTGGTTGCCATGGAGATGACCGTGTGGACGCCATCGATGTAGAAGAAGAACGCGATCATGTAGACCAGCACGGTCTTGTTGTGGGCAATCTCGCGCATGGTGTGTCCCACCTCGGAAAACACTCCGCCCACGATGCGACCGATGGTGTCCTCGGGACCGCGCTCGCGACCGTACTTTTGCTTATAGGTGCGAATAAGCGGCAGGGTAAAGATGAGCCACCAGACACCGGTGATGATAAACGACAGGCGCGTGGCGAGCATGGTGGGAATGCCCAAGGCCGGACCACCCATAATGAGAGCCAGGCAGACGATGAAGGGCACGGTCGAGCCGATGTAGCCCCACGCATAGCCCGAGCTGGACACGGCATCCATGCGCTCGTCGGTGGTGATGTCGGGCAACATGGCGTCGTAGAACGTCATGGACGAGTTGAGGCCGATGGTGCACAGCACGTAGACGGTCAGAAACGCCATGGCAGACATGGGGATGGCCTGTGCCAGGCAAAGAACCAGGCCCGTCAGGAAAAAGCCCATGAAGAACTTGATCTTATTGCCCGCGTAGTCGGCAAGTGCGCCCAGAATGGGCATGAGCATGGCGATGACCAGCGAGGCAATCGTCTGCGCGTTGCCCCAGGCGACCACCAGGTCGGCCGAAGAAGCGCCGGTGTTGATGGCGTTAAAGTAGATGGGCACCACCGAGGTGTTGAGCAGCACGAGGGCCGAGTTGCCCACATCGTACATAACCCAGTTACGCTCGAGCTTGGTGTATTTCATGGACAGGGCCCCTTCGTATTCGCCCGATATGCAGTTAGTTCATCGTACCCCAATTGTCCAGAGGTGCCGGTAAGGATTCGGCAAAGGGGCACGCACGAGCCCTACTCCTCGCGGTCGAACTCTTCATCGGTGCCGAGCACACGACCGCTGTAGTTGACGTGGTTGGTCACGGCCTCCATATCGCCGGTCTCGATAAAGCGGGCAACCGTGCACTCGTAATCGAGCAGCGCACGGTCAAAGACCTCGGGGAAGCTCTCGGTCGAGACATCGTCGGTAAAGGGGTTCTTCCATGCCAAGTGGCCCAGGTTGCCGGTACGCTCGGGCAGCTCGGTCGTCACGCGATGGGCAAGGCCATCGAGCAGCGAGTAGTCGTGCACTATGCCTTCGACCAGGGCAATTGCACGCGTCTTGGCCGAGCCCGCCGGCTCAATCGTGCGGTAGAGCAGCTGCATGTCCGAGACGGCGGCACCGTACTCCCCCGCCGGGATATCGATGCCGTACACGCGGCCGGCAACATAGCTCATAAGTACGCCGGCAACGCGATTGATGCGGTCGGTGGAGACGATCTCGCCCGCCGGCGGATAGTCCTCGACCGTGGCACCATCGCGTTTGAGCTGCAGCATCAGCACATCCAGGTCGCTTTCGAGTACGGCATGGACCTGGCTGCCCGAATCCTCCAGATCGAGATCGGACTCCACGATGCCAAACTGCTGCTCGTAGACAAAGGGGTGCGCATTGCGGTCGAGCACGTAGTGCGACAGCAGACCCAGCGCGAAGGCGCGACCCAGGTTGGCATCGCGCGGAAGCAGATGAGACACGCCGTCGCGCAGGCACGAGAACTGGCGCGACATACGCGAGCGGTGCATAACCTGCGCCAGCAGCGTGCAGTCGGAAACGCGGGGCGTCAGGATGTGGAAGAAAAACGGGTCGGGACCCTGGTTGCCCAGGATAAAGGCGATGCGCTCCTCGTCGGACGTGACGACGCCCTGCGGAAGACGGTCAATGCTTTCCTCGCCAAACAAATGATGGGTGATAAGCGCAGGCATGATAATCCTTTCGATTTCATTCGATGCAATCCATTATGCCCACCCCACAGCCATGCCAAACCTACGGTGCCAAACGATGACACGCGGGCTCTTATGCAAGCCCCAAGTGCGACTTGACCTCGGCGGCGCGACGACGGGACACCGGCACCGTCGAGTCCACGCGATCGAGCCTCAACTCCATCAGGCCCGTGGAGCCGACTTCAACGTTATGCACGTCCTCCAAATTGACCAGATAGCTGCGATGGACGCGGATGAAGCCCTCGAGCGCCAAGCGCCGCTCAAGCGAGGAGATCGATTCGTTGATGAGGTACGTCCCCTCGGGACAGATGGCGTTGCAAAAATCGGCGCGCGCCTCAAAGTAACAGACATCCGCAACGGGAATGAACACCTTCTTGCCCCCGCGATCTGCCGTCAAGCGCAGCGGTTGGCGCGGAGCCTGGACGACGCGGCGGACGCCCAAGGCAGCCTCAATCTTGTCGAGTGCCTTCGTCAGGCGCGCGTCCTCAACGGGCTTGACCACGTAGTCGACGGCATCGAGGTTATAAGCATCGGCAGCGTACTCGGCAAACGCCGTCACAAAGACCACCAGCGGCGGTCTTTTTAGGTTCTGCAACGTCTCGGCAAGCTCAATCCCCGAGCGGCCCGGCATGGTAATGTCCAAGAACAGCACGTCGGGCTTGTTCGACAGAATCGATTCCACCGCCTCGGTAACATTGCCCGCCTCGGCGATCTGTCCCACGCGCGCATCCCTCTCTAACAGATAGCGTAGTTCAGCCCTAATGGGAGGCTCGTCATCAACCACTAGGATGTTCCAGCCCTCGGACATGTCCGCTTCCTCTCTTCTCAATAGACTCGCATGCTACGCCGTCATCGGCGCCGGCTCATGCGGTTCACCATTCAACTCAACGATGACCTGCGTCCCCACGCCCTCCTGGGACTCCACGCGCATGCCGGAATCTTCTCCGTAAAAGAAATGGATGCGCTGAAGTACGTTGAAGAGCGCCAGGCCGCAACCTCGCTTGATGGAGCCGTCGGCGGTAATGCTCTCGGGCTCCTCTCGGCGATGTTGCTCAAACAGATGCGCGCAGACTTCTTCGCTCATACCGATGCCGTCATCTTCGACGATGATCTCCAAGCCGTCATCGGTCTCAAAAGCCCTAACACGAATAGAAAGCGGCTCGGTCTCGCGCTGCGCATGCTTGATGCAGTTTTCGAGCAGCGGCTGCAAGATAAACGGCGGCACCATGCTGTCGCGCACCTCGAAGTCGATATCGACCGAAACGCGCAGACGGCCGTCGCCATAACGGGCCTGCATAAGATTGATATAACGAGTGCCCTGTTCCACCTCGTGCTCGAGCGTGGTGAGCGTATCGGAGTCAGAAAGCGTCTGACGGTAATAATTGGAAAAGTCGATGAGCAGCGACCTGGCCTTGTCGGGCTCGGTTCGCACGAGCGACACGATGGTGCTGATGGTGTTGAACAGAAAGTGCGGATCGACCTGCGACTGCAGGGCGCGCAGCTCAACGCGGGCCGTGAGCTCGTCCTGGCGCTCGAGCTCAAAGCTCGCGAGCTGCGTGGAAATGAGGTCAGCAAAGCCCGAGGCAAGGGCCGTCTGGCGCATATCGATGCTGCTCAGGCGGGGATAGTACAGCTCGAGCGTGCCCACGCAATGCCCGCGCACGGTAAGCGGCGCGACAATGCCGGCGCGCAGGCGGGGAAAGTAGCCACCCGTCTCGGACGAGGCGTCGCGCGAAAACACACTCTGCTCGCCAGACTCAATCACGTTGAGCGTGGTCTTGAGCACGACCGGGGTGCCGGCGGGGCACTTTGCCGAATCCTCGCCCCAGCTTGCTAGCACCTGCCTGCCGTCGGTAAAGCAAATGGCCGAGGCAAAGGTCTCGGACAGGATGATCTTGGAGGCACCCAGGGCCGCCTCGGGCGTTAAGCCGCGCGACGTATAGGCGAATATTTTTGAGGCGATGGCGAGCGTGCGGTCGGTAGCGCTCGACGTGAGGTCGTCGGGCACCACAAAGACATACGAGAAGAAAAAGCACAGCATGACCAAGCCGGCAATGACGACAACGGCCGGAACGGGATTGGGATTATCGGTTAAATCCCAGATAAGCAGCAGGATGAGCAGCGGAACGACAACGCCAAGCAAAATAGTCTGGACCACATGCTGAGCGGTACGAAAGACCTTGGTCGAGTTATAGCTTTTGCCCAAGATCAGCCTATTGAAATCCACCGTCATCCCCTTCTGACTAACGCACCCATAGCAATAAAGAGGGCCGCAAGCGACCCTCTCCATTGCATTATGCAATCAATTTCTTTGATTTACATCCAGCCATCGACAAACGGTATCTTAGGCGCTGTATTTGTTGGCCTCGCCAAAGGTGCCAGCCTCGACGATCCAGCCGTCCTTCATGATGACGTCCATGTTGTCGGTGTTGAGCACGTGGATGTCGGCAGCAACGTCACCGTTGACGACCAGCAGGTCGGCGCACTTGCCGGCCTCGATGGAACCGGTCTCGTCCTCGATGTGGCACATCTTGGCACCGTTGAGGGTGGCACAGGTGATGGTCTCGACCGGGGTGAAGCCGATCTTGTCGACGAACTCGTACATCTCCTCGATGGAGCAGGTGCCATACGGGGTGACGAAGGAGAAGGAGTCGGAGCCGATCGTCATGACGACGCCGCGCTTCTTGGCCTCGCGCAGGCAGTCGTAGTTGCGCTGCAGCTCCTTCTCGACCAGGGTGCCCTCGTACTTGTCGTGCAGCTCGGGGACGTAGACGGGCGGATAGGTGGCGTACCAGGTGGGCAGGAAGGCGATCGTCGGGGTGAAGAAGGTGCCCTGCTCGGCCATGAGGTCCATGGTGCGCTCATCGATATCGAAGCCGTGAATCAGCTGCTCGCAGCCAAAGCGAACGGAATCGTAGGCAGCGGCGTGGTTGTTGTAGCAGTGACTCCACACGGGGATGCCGACCATCTTTGCCTCTTCGACCACAGCCTGGATCTCCTCGGAGCAGTAATGCTGGTCGCGACCGGAGTCCCAGCGCCAGATGCCGCCACCGGTAGCCCAGATCTTGATGGCATCGGGGTTCTCGCGCAGGCGACGACGGACGGCCTTGCGCAGATCCCAAGGACCATCGACCTGGTCGCCCCAGGGGTGGGATTCCTTGTTGAGCTCCTGGGTGCAGTGGTGGGAGTCACCGTGACCGGCAACGCGGCAGAAGCCGAGGCCGGTGGCCAGAACGCGCGGGCCCTTAAAGACGCCCTTGTCGATGCAGTCACGGATCTGGATACCAAAGCGGCCGATCTCGCAGACGGTGGTGAGGCCGTGGGTAAGGCAGTCGTAGGCCTGCTTGACGGCGACGGCCTGCTTCTCGAGGAGCGGCTGCATGACCCAATCGGTGTCATCATCGGTCAGGTTACCCGAGAAGTGCAGATGGGTGTCGATCAGGCCGGGAAGGACGGTCTTGCCGGCGGCGTCGATAACCTCAACGCCCTCGGGAAGGTCCTGCATGGCGCCGGCGTACTCGATCTTGCCGTTGTCGTCGACGAGAACGAGGGAGTTCTCGACCGGCTCGGCACCGGTACCGTCGATGAGCTTGCCGCCAACGATTGCATACTTAGTGGACATGGTTCCTCCTTATGGATCCATATAGTGGGCGAGGCCGTGTTGGGTTAAGGCCTCACAAAGCTACCCAAGTGGTGCCGGGTTCGGTGCGCGGGAGAGAGGGTCCCGCGCACCTGATCCGCCCCGGCTCGGCGTTACTTTTTGCGGGAATTGGTGAAAGCCATGAGGGCCAGGCCAATAGCCAACCAGCCGATCACGATGCTCCACTCCACCATGTTGAGGGAGGCGGGAGAGAACGGGATCACGAGCAGGCCGATGATGATGGCGCAGGCAGCGATAGCGAGGCCGATGCCAAACTTGCCGCCGGGAACTTCGTAGGGACGAGGCAGGTCGGGCTCGGTGAAGCGCATGCGCAGGCAGGCGAGGGCGACCATGCCGCAGGAGAAGATGAAGGCGAGAGCCGACACGTTGGTCAGAGGGATGAGCATGTTCTTGCCCAGGAACGGACCGATGACGGTGATGACGCCCAGAACGACGCAGGCGAGCTTGGGAGCGCCGGACTTGGGGTCGACCTCGGCGAATTTCTCGGGCAGCTGGCCCTTGCGGCCCATGGCGAGCATGATACGGCTCGTAGCGCCGTAGAAGGAGTTCATCGGGCCCATGGGTCCAAGCGTGGCGATGACGAGCATGGCCAGATACAGAAGCATGTTGATGCCCTTGAGGCAGGCAAGCGCGGGAACCGGGCTCTTAACAAACTCATGCCAGTCGAGGATGGTGCCGAACGAGTAGATGCAGACCATGTAGAAGCCGCCGGCGGCCAGCAGGGCCAGGGAGATGATCTTGCCGAACTTGTTCCAGTTGAGGCCCTCGGCTGCTTCCTCAGCCTGCTGAGGAATGGTGTCGAAGCCGGCGTAGAAGAACGGGGTCAGAACCAGGACCGACACGATGCCGGCAAACAGGCTGGTGCTCTCGGTAGCGGCCTTGCCGCCGCCAGCGCCGGTGACTTGGGAGAACACGGGCATGGCGTTGTCCGGCGAGCCGGTGAACAGCGAGACGCCCATGGCGAGCAGCATGCCGCAGAGCAGGGCCTTGGTCAGGAAGGCCTGGAGCTTGGCGGCCGAACTGGCACCGCGGAAGTTAAGGAAGATGACGTAGACTGCAAAGCCGAGCGCGATCAGCGTCGGGAACAGGTAAACGTCGGCCCCCAGGATGGTGTAGAGCTTGACGGCGCGCAGCCACTCAAGGCCGGGCAGGCTGCCGAACATCTCGGACACGAGGGTCGAAATGGCGATGGCCTCCCACGGGCACAGGATGCCGTTGCCCAGGGCCAAAAGCCATCCGGTGATGTAGCTCAGCGTACGGCCAAAGCTACGATCGACATACTCGACGATGCCACCCGAGATGGGGATAGCAGCCGTGAGCTCACCGAAAACAGCTCCGACGGGCACGAGGAAGATTGCACCCAAGAGGAATGCGATCATAGCGGGAACGGGACCGCCGCCCACGACCATCCAGTCGCCGACCTGCAGAACCCAACCGGTACCGATGATGGCACCAAAGCCGATGGTGAAGAAGTTCCAGAGCGAAAGCGTTTTCTTCATGCCGCCGTTATCCTCGACTGCAACCTCTGCGTTCTTGTCCGCCATTGTTCCCCTCCTTTCCTTTTTGACGCCCCTTGGCGTCACCCCTTGCGCAGCCTGTTTTGCCGCGCGCTTTAATTTCGTGGCTTTAAGATACGGCCTTGGCACAGCAACGCCGCTTGCGACTCGACCGAAGGCAGAACTGTAAAACGAGCGGCGCCGTTTTTGGGACGAACGGCGGAAGACGCCATTCGTCTTGGACGCTTTCATCTTGTCTGCTCTTGAAGACATGTTGCCGTGACGCTTGGCGCGCGGCGCGGCAACGTTCATACCATTTGTCAGGCTTTTGGCACACATACCCATGTGTCGTGCATCTTTTTATGTAGGATAGACAAGTTACACATGAGGCAAGGTGATTCGAATGGCATACGGATACAATGACGGCGACCAACGGCCACAAAGCGTGCGCCTTGCCGGCCGCACCACGCCAACGCCCAGAAGCACCTCCGACAGCGACAGCCCGCAGCGCCCCCAAGAGCAGCTCGGGGCTTCTTCGCAGCAACAAGGCCGTACCGTGCAGCAGTCAGACCGCATGAGTACGAGCACACGCCAACGCCAGACCGACACATCGCAGCCACGCCGCTACGATCGCCGCAAGACCGACTACTACGTTAAGCGCTCCTTTTCGCGACCTCAACGCGATCGCGGCAATTCCGCCCCTCGCCCCGCGTCGCATACCACAAGCCACGCGCTTCCAGCCCGCCGCCTACGCCTTGCGCTTTGCTCCATCGCCGCCTGCCTCGTCTTTGTGTTTTTGGGATCCTGTATCTCCCACGGATCAGCCGGTCTTGAGCCCACTGCCGAGGACAAGCTGCTTAAAGCTCCCGTCGCGCCCGGTTACTCCTTTGCGTTCTCGACCCCACGCTCGCAATGGCAGGCCGGCACCATGCCCCACATCTACCAAATTGACCCCGCATGGTCGGAGCTGCCCTATGCCGGTGGCACTATTCGCGAAAACGCTTGCGGTCCCACTTGCCTCACCATGGTCTATGTTTTTAAGACCGGCCATACCGATAAGACGCCGGTCGATATATGCGCACTGGCCGAAGCCGGCAACTACGCCCCCACTGGTGCCACCGAGTGGTCGTTTATGACAAGCGGTGCATGGCAGCTGGGGCTCAACGGAACACAGCTCTATAACGATCGCGAATCGATCACCCAAGCACTTCGCTCGGGTGCGCCCGTCATCGCCGCAGTGCGCCCCGGCACGTTTACCAACGTAGGCCACTATATCGTGCTCCACGGCATCGACGATGCCAACCAGATTGGCGTCTACGACCCCAACTCGGCCAGCCGCAGCGCCCGCCGCTGGGGCGTCGTAGAGGTCCTCAACGAAGTCGAAGCCATGTGGGCCTACTACTAGTCATTGGGCACTCATTGGGGACAGACTTAAATGAGTGGCCCCAGACTGCCCGGAACTGCCGGCACGGAAGGCGCATCCCGCTTTGAAGTTCGATAGCGGGATGCGCTTTCCGTTAGCGGCCCGCTTGGGAAACTGAGAGCCACTTTTCGGCATATTTCCGGGATGCATTTTCCGGTTGAGGGCCTCAAAGGAAACTGCACCCGTTTTGGACTACTCATTTAAGTCTGTCCCCAATGACTAGGTGAATAGCAAAAGCCCCGCAGTCGGAGCGGACTGCGGGGCTCATGAAGAGAGGCTAGTTTGTGGGCGCTTTGCCTGGCGCCCACGAGAGAGGCAACTGAGTAGGGACTACTCGTGGATGCGGGTACCGGAGAGGCCAGCCATGGTCTCGGCAGCCTTGTCCAGAGCACCGATGATGCAGGTGCGGCCCTTGCGGGAACGGGCGAACTTGATGGCAGCGCGAACCTTGGGCTCCATGGAACCCTTGCCGAACTGGCCCTCGTCGGCCAGGCGCTCGGCCTCGTCGGCGGTGAGGTCCTCGAGCTCCTCCTGGTTGGGCTTGCCAAAGTTGATGGCGACATGCTCAACGGCAGTCAGCAGGAACAGAACGTCAGCGTCGCAGTCCTCGGCCAGCAGCTCGCCGCCCAGGTCCTTGTCGATGACGGCGGGAACGCCCTTGTAGCAGCCCTTGTTCTCGTAGTCGCGGACAACGGGGATGCCGCCGCCACCGCAGGCGATGACGATGAACTCGTTGTCGAGCAGGTTGAGGATGGAGTCGGCCTCGACGATCTTCTTGGGATCGGGGGAAGCGACGACGCGACGCCAGCCGCGGCCGGAATCCTCGACGAAGACCTTGGAAGGATCCTCGGCCATGAACTCCTTGGCCTGCTCCTCGGTGTAGAAGGGGCCGATTGGCTTGGTCGGGTTCTTGAACGCGGGATCGTCGGGATCGCACTCGATCTGGGTGACGACGGTAGCGGCGTGCCAACGCTTATAGCGCTTGTGCATCTCGCGGCCAATGCCCTGCTGCAGGTGATAACCAATGTAGCCCTGGGACATGGCGCCGCACTCGGGCAGCGGCATCTCGGGGGTACCGATGGCATCGTGGGCAGCGGCGAAGGCGTTCTGGATCATGCCGACCTGCGGGCCGTTGCCGTGGGTGATGATGATCTCGTTACCCTGCTCGATAAGACCAAGGAGAGCGTGGGCGGTGTTGCCCACGGCCTCGATCTGCTCGACGGGGTTGTTGCCGAGGGCGTTGCCGCCAAGGGCGACGACAATACGATCGGGCTTGCCAAGAGGCTTAGACATTGCTGGAATCCTTTCTGTAAAAGGCCTACAACCCATTAATAACCCGCGTCCGTGCGATACGCGAGTTTATTAAGGTTTATATTCTCTTTATCGCTCATTTTATTCATTTTGAAAATAGCGGAACGGTGAACGGTCGTTTTTACCCGCTCAGCGTAATGAACCCCAGCTCACGCATATCTACGCCATTTACGTGCAACTTTATTTAAATAGAGCAGGGATTAGACCGGATTATGCAAACTATATCTTTGCTAAACACAAAACGGACAGCGCAAAATCTTACTCGCACTATACGAGATTCTATGCACTTATTGAACGAGTATGCACCCCTGCAAAAACAAGCGGCTTTTCATCCATCAAAAGGAATAACCAAGAAGTCCTCGCCGCGCGTTTCGCGGCAAAGGGACAGAAGGCAGCAACGACCAAGTCCCCCTCTATACCCAAAGTGGCGCGCCTTTCGCGGCAAAGCCGCGAAACAGCGCCCGGGACAAAAGGCCCCCACAACCACGTCCTTCATTCAGCCCCACAATCCGAGGACGTAGTCGTAGCAGGATCTGAGGGCTAACCTTCGCGGACACTCCGCAGGACGAAAGAACCCCCGCCGCACGTAGTGCGCAGCGGGGGTTCTTTCATGTCCGAGGACGTCCGCGAAGGTTAGCCCTCAGATCCTGCGATGGGAGGCCTAGGCCTCGTTGTACACCGTCTTGAGCTTCAGCAGGTGAGCGTAGCGGTCCATAGCGGCCTGCTCGTTCTCCTTGAAGAGCTCCTCGGCGCGCTCGGGGAAGGAACGCGTCAGCGAAGCGTAACGGGCCTCGTTCATCAGGAACTCCTGATAGCCGCCCGCGGGCTCCTTGGAATCGAGCGAGAACTTCTTGCCGGCAGCAGCCTCGGGGTTGAAGCGGAAGAGGTTCCAGTAACCGCACTCGACAGCCTTCTTCATCTCGGCCTGGCAGTTCTGCATGCCGCCCTTCTTGATGGAGTGCATCTCGCAGGGGCTGTAGCCGATGATGAGGGACGGGCCGTCGTAGGCCTCGGCCTCGTGGATGGCCTTGAGGGTCTGAGCCGGGTTGGCGCCCATGGCGACCTGCGCCACGTAGACGTAGCCGTAGCTCATGGCAATCTCGGCCAGAGACTTCTTCTTGGTCACCTTACCGGCAGCGGCGAACTGAGCGACCTGGCCCAGGTTCGAGGCCTTGGAGGCCTGACCGCCGGTGTTGGAGTACACCTCGGTGTCGAAGACGAAGACGTTGACGTTGTGGCCGGAAGCCAGAACGTGGTCCAGGCCACCGAAGCCGATGTCGTAGGCCCAACCGTCGCCGCCGAAGATCCAGAAGGACTTCTTGGTGAGGTAAGCCTTGTCGGCGAGGATCGCCTTGGAAGCGTCGCAGCCGCACTTCTCGAGCTCGGCAACGTAGGCGGCGGCAGCGGTCTTGGAGGCCTCGGCGTCGTTGACGGAGTCGATCCAAGCCTGGCCAGCGGCCTTGAGCTCATCGGACGGACCATCGGCAGCGATGATGTCCTGGGTGGCGGCGATCAGCTTGTGCTGAACGGCCTCGTAGCCCACGGCCATACCCAGACCGTGCTCGGCGTTGTCCTCGAACAGGGAGTTGTTCCACGCCGGGCCGTGACCGTCCTTGTCCTTGCAGTAAGGAGCGGTGGCAGCGGGGTTGCCCCAAATGGAGGAGCAGCCGGTGGCGTTGGAGATGAACATGCGGTCGCCGGCGACCTGGGTCACCAGACGTGCATAGGCGGTCTCGGCGCAGCCGGCGCAGGAGCCAGAGAACTCCAGGTAGGGCTGTTTAAACTGGCTGCCCTTGACGTTGGCCGCGATGAGCTCCTTCTTCTCGGAGACGTTCTCGACCATGTAGTCCCAAACGGGCTGCTGGTCCATCTCCTGCTCGGTGGGAACCATCTCGAGGGCGCCCTTGGGGCAGACCTTGACGCAGTTGGTGCAGCCCATGCAGTCGAGCGGGGACACAGCCATGGTGAACTTCATGCCCTTGGCCTTGGGGCCCATGGCGTCGAGCGTGCGGGTAGCCTCGGGCGCGGCGGCAGCCTCGTCCTCGGTCATCGCGAACGGACGGATGGTGGCATGCGGGCACACGTAAGCGCACTGGTTGCACTGGATACACTTGGTCTCGTCCCAGTGGGGAACGACCACGGCAACGCCGCGCTTCTCGTATGCGGAGGCGCCCAGCTCAAACTGGCCGTCGGCGCAATCGACGAAGGCGGAAACAGGCAGGCTGTCGCCATCCATGCGATCGATGGGCTCGAGCAGGTTCTTGACCTGCTGGGCGATGGCGGACTTGGTCTCCTCGGAGAGCTCGACGGGGGCGGCATCCTCGGCGGTTGCCCAGTCGGCCGGAACCTCGAACTTACGGAAGGCGGTAGCGCCGGCATCGATGGCCTTGTGGTTGGCGTCGACGATGGCCTGGCCCTTCTTCATGTAGGACTTGGTAGCCGCGTCCTTCATGTACTGCAGGGCGTCCTCGGCGGGCAGGACCTTGGCCAGCGCGAAGAAGGCGGACTGGAGCACCGTGTTGGTGCGCTTGCCCATGCCGACCTTGGCGGCCAGGTCGATAGCGTCGATCAGGTAGACGTTGACGTTGTTGTTCGCGATGTAGCGCTTGGCCACGGCGGGCATGTGCTCGGCGAACTCCTCGTCGCTCCACTGGCAGTTGACCAGGAAGGTGCCGCCCGGCTTGACGTCGCGGACCATCTTGAAGCCCTTAACGATGTAGCTGGGGTTGTGGCAAGCGACAAAGTCGGCCTTGGTCACGTAGTACGGCGAACGGATCGGAGAATCACCAAAGCGCAGGTGCGAGACGGTGACGCCGCCGGTCTTCTTGGAGTCGTACTGGAAGTAGGCCTGGACGTACTTGTCGGTGTGGTCGCCGATGATCTTGATCGAGTTCTTGTTGGCGCCGACGGTACCGTCGCCACCCAGACCCCAGAACTTGCACTCGATGGTGCCGGGGGCTGCGGTGTTGGGCGCATCCTCGGCCTCGGGCAGGCTCAGGTTGGTCACGTCATCGACAATGCCGATGGTGAACTCGCGCTTGGGCTCGTCCTTCTTGAGCTCCTCGAAGACAGCGAACGCGGACGCGGGAGGCGTGTCCTTGCTGCCCAGGCCATAACGGCCGCCGACGACCTTGATGCCCGTCTTGCCGGCCTCGTAGAGAGCGGAGACGACGTCCTGGTAGAGCGGCTCGCCGATGGAACCCGGCTCCTTGGTACGGTCCATGACGGCAATCTTCTGGACGGTCTCGGGGAGAACGTCGACGAAGTGCTTGATGGAGAACGGACGGAACAGGCGAACCTTGACCAGGCCGACCTTCTCGCCGTGAGCGTTGAGGTAGTCGATGACTTCCTCGAGCACGTCGCAGAAGGAGCCCATGCACACGACGACGCGGTCGGCATCGGGAGCGCCGTAGTAGTTGAACAGACCGTAATCGGTGCCGAGCTTCTCGTTGATCTTCTTCATGTAGCCCTCGACGACGGCGGGAAGCTCGTCGTAGACCTTGTTGCAGGCCTCACGGTTCTGGAAGAAGATATCGCCGTTCTCGTGGCTGCCGCGGGTGTGCGGGTGCTCAGGGTTGAGCGCGTGGTCGCGGAAAGCCTGGACGGCGTCCATGTCGCACATCTCGGCCAGATCCTTGTAGTCCCACATGGCGACCTTCTGGATCTCGTGGCTGGTGCGGAAGCCGTCGAAGAAGTTAAGGAACGGGGTCTTACCCTCGATGGCGGCAAGGTGAGCCACCGGCGAGAGGTCCATGACCTCCTGGACGTTGCCCTCGGCGAGCATGGCGAAGCCGGTCTGACGACAGGCCATGACGTCGGAGTGATCGCCAAAAATGTTCAGGGCGTGGGAAGCGACGCAACGCGCGGAGACGTGGAAGACGCCCGGGAGCTGCTCGCCCGCGATCTTGTACATGTTCGGGATCATCAGGAGCAGACCCTGAGAAGCCGTGTAGGTGGTGGTCAGAGCACCGGCGCCCAGCGAACCGTGAACGGTACCGGCTGCACCTGCCTCGGACTCCATCTCGACGACCTTGACCGGGGTGCCGAAGATGTTCTTGCGACCCTGGGCCGCCCACTGGTCGACATGGTCGGCCATCGGGCTGGACGGCGTAATGGGATAGATTCCCGCTACCTCGGTGTACGCATACGAAACATATGCGGCCGCCTCGTTGCCGTCCATAGACTTAAACTTACGCGCCATATACCCCTCTCCTCTCATATAGGTATACAGGCCCCGGCGATCGCCGGGATGTTGGCGTGATGGGATTTACGCTGTTGCTTCCAATCATCTGGCAGGCAGGCTCAGCAGCAGGTACGTGGCGTGGAGAGAAGACATGCCGAGGCGAGGGGCAACTGATGCGCCCCACAGACCCGACCGCCCGTCTTGCACATGACCGAGCGCCGCAAAGGCCGCATGCCGGATGCTCCCGGGCACGCCCCGGCGATGGGAAGCGCCCGCAACGGAAATCCGCATGCGGGTTTATTGTACCCCGCCTTCAAGTGTAATTTCGGCAAATATAGGCGGGCGGTAAAGGTTTACCTCGGGTGACCGCCAAGGGCCAAAATGGCCCCTCCATCCCCAGGCGACCGGCTCTGGAGCGCCAAGGAGTGTCCCCAGCCGGCAGAAAAGGAACGTCCCTATCTGCCGGCTAGAGAGCACCGAAGAGGATGGCGTAGGTAGTGGATTCGCCGAGCTTGAGCTCGTCGCCGGGATTGAGTTGGGCGGAACGGCCGGGCTCGACCTGAATGCAGACGCGCGTGGCCCCGTTTACCACCACGGTTCCGTTGGTGGACGACAAGTCCTCGACGTGCCAGATATTTTGAGCATCGCACCAGATATGGGCATGGCGGGCCGAGACATCGTCGCCGACGTCGGTAATATCGCCCTCACCAGTGGCCAGCGCGCCAATCTCAACACCCTGCTCACTCGGCTGAATCCAGCGCGGGGCGCTCACGACAAAACTGTTTTGCACGCGCAGCAAGCCCAAGGGGTGCGCCGGGGCGGGTTCGCGTTCGCTCGCAGTCAGCGACATGCCAAGCGAACGCGGCGTGGATGTGCCTCCGCCACAAGTCGCGTGTGCGTAGTCGATGGAATAGTTCACCGAGGACCGCACATCCGCCGAACAACCGACGGCGACAAACAGCACCAGCACGGCCTCGGCGCGCTCGGCGGGCATGAGTTCCGCAGCCTGGGACAGGCGATCGAGCGCGTTGCGATAGAGATTCGTGTCCTGGTGGCACTCTTCGAGCGCGCGTACCATCGGTTCACCTGCAGGACCGCACACCATATTGATCACAGCCGTGGAGTCCATGGGATTGCGCTGGCGCAGGGCCAGTTGCGACATAATACGCGCAGCCGAGGTACCGTATTCGGCAAAGTAGCGCTGCTGAAGCGTGCCGACCGGCGCGCGAACGATAAAGCGGGAAACCCAAGAGCGATCGGCGGCTCGGCTCTGCGGGCTGCGGCCGTCGGCGAGCGGACGGGACGAAAGCACCAAGCCGCACAGCTCGATATGGCTCAGATGCGCCGCGCGTTTAAAGATGTCAAACATGGCCCCGCATGGGGTGAGCTCAACTTGAGATGCCATGACCTAGGCCTCCTTGGTCGTAGAAATAGAATCGGACGATACTTCGACAGGTCCGCCAAAAGTACGGGCAGCTGCGGCCCCACCGGCAAGCGGAGTCGCCATCTGGGCTTTTGTGCGTCGCGGTGCCGAAACGGGAAGTTCAAAGGCAAAGCCCATCGCAAGCAAAAACCACGTAAGCGTATAGGTTGCAATCAGAGCGGCAACAAGGCCGCCCATCACGGCGCGTTGGGAAAATACGCTACATGCAGCCGCAACCAGTACCGGAACCTCGCAGGCAGAAAGCGCAAGCACACCCTGCAGGAACCCCGAGCGCCGATCGCGCGCAAGTGCCCCCGCGGCAACGCCGGCTATGCCTGGTAGCGCCAACGCCAGTGCAGCAATAATACCCGGTAGCGACCCAGACCACACGAGCGATCCCAAAGTCGCCGTCACGCGAGCGCCCGACGCCAGCAGCGCGGCCGAAACCACGACCACAGCCCAAATCACGCCACAGACGACCGTCGCGCCGACCATCAGCGCGCGACGAACCGCGCGGCCAGACGCATCCATGGGGCACGGCGTGAGCGGCTCGCCGCGGAGCGAACGACCGACATTTTGCGCATAGTGGTCACAAAACGCCGAGAGCGCCGCCTCGACCGCTACCGGCTCGGGACGATCTTTTTGATGGCTGGACAGACAGGCCATCACCACGTCGAACAGCTGGGCATCGACAAACGCCAGCGCATCGCGTAGCTCTTCGGAATCCGGCTCAAGCCCCAGCTGCTGGGCCTGCTCAGCCGCGGCGAGCGCCACATCGGGCTCACGACGAAGCAGCTGAGTCAAATCGCAACCGGGCGCATGGGCACCAATGGGATAGTCGGGCAGCGTGTCCATCTTGAGACGGTAGGGGCTGGCGATGTCGCGCGTCTTTTTGCGCGAACCCGAGGTGCCCGAAGTACTCGGCGCAGCTTCGTATGGCGCGACGCCGGCAATGAGCTCGTAAACCGTGCTTGCCGCGGCATAGACGTCGATCGCCGGCGACATACGCAAAGCGCGCAGGTCGGGAATATCGTCGGTGAGCATCTCGGGCGGAGCGTAGGCCACCGTCGCGCGACGCAGCGTGGCATAGCGCTCGGTAAAGGATGCCTTGCCGCCGGTACCGGCCACGGCCGACGCAGGCTCGAGCGCCAGCGACGAGCCAAAGTCGATCAGGCACAGGTCAAAGGTGCCCTCGGCAAGCTGCCGGTCAAGCGGTAGACGCGCCGTACGCACCATAATATTAGCGGGCGAGATATCGCGATGGACAAAGCCCTCCCCCACCAGGCTCATGCGGCAGAGCAGGTCGAACAGGTCGCGCCCCAAGCGCGCCGCCACAAGCGGCGATAGGCGGCCGGCATCGTCCACGGCAAAGCGCGAGCGCAAGCGGGCGAGCGTCTCGCCCTCGACCCATTCCATGACAATTGCAGGCACACCGTCAACCTCGCCCCAGCCATAGAGGCGGGGAAAGCCCTTAAGGCCCGAAAGGGCGCGATGGCATTCATATTCCTCGCGAAATGCCGCTTTGAACTTGGCGACCAGCGCCTCATGGGCGGCATCGTCGTCAAACTCATCGCGCGTCGGCAAGATGAGCTGTTTGAGTGCTACGGCCTCGCCTTGGGCGTTGACGGCACGCGTCACGCGGCCGATACCGCCACGGCGCATGGTGGCATCGTCGGCAAACAGTATCGTAAAACGACGCAGATAGGCAGGCAGTTCGTCCTGACCGAGCGCAATGGCCGGCTCAAACCCGTCGACACGCGCCAGGCGCAGGCCGACCATGGGATCGCGACCGAGCGATTGTGGTGTGGTGGATGCAAGATCGGTCATCATAGGGCAAGCGCCGCCACGTTATTGTTGAAGTTACCGAGCGCGACGTCATCATCGCCGTAATGGCCGACCCATTGACATAGGTTGGTGTAACAGCCCCACAGATTGGCATACTGCTGATACCACTTTGACCGGGGCGAGAATGTCTGACGACCGAACTCGGCTCGAATGACAAACATCTCCCCGACCAGGCTGTCGCACGGCCTGGGATCTCCCGTAGAGTTATAGGTCGAAACCACGTCATTGGCACGAGAAACATAGCCGTCGAGCATGTTGTACTTGGTCACAAGCCAACTGTGAATGCTCTCTTCCTCAGCAGCGGAAAGGCCACCGGAGTTTGCATCGTTGTCAGTGTTGCCGCCCGTCGAGCCGCCGTTTCCAGACCCTCCGGCAGAGGAACCCGACCCAGAGCCGCCGCCCGAACTCGACGAATCCGAGCCGGAGCCAGAAGTATCCGAGCTACCGGGCTTTCCGGACTGCTGGGCGTCCTGCTCCTTCTGCTGCTCGACCTTATTCACCGTTGCCGCCACGCTATTGTTGGACAACCGATCGATGATCTTGGTGTTGGTGAGCACGATGGTTTTGCCATTGGCAAGCGTGACTTCGTTGTCCGGGGCCTCGGCGCCGTCCGCGTCGTCGGTGCCAAACACAATATGCGCGACCACACTTGCCCAAGCATATCCAGTCGTGGTGCCCAGGTCACTTTTGACCTCATGCCCCACGCGCGGTTCGCGTGCGGCATGTGCCTGCATCATGGACGGCACGGTCATGCCATAGGCAGAAACGCCAGCTATGACCAGCACCAGCGAGCAAGACAGCAGTGCGTACGCCCGCGGCGCCAAGCCCAGTCGGCGTCGCATGCGCACCGCGGCGTCGCGCTTTGTCTGAGTGCCACCGGGCCGCATGCGTTCTCCTCCAACAAAAACACGCCGCTCGGGAGCGGCGCATTCATTCGAATCCATATTTGAGTGTATCAGCGAACCCAAAAGGTTGCGCAACGAATGGGCAAATTAAGGATGCGAGTGGAAGCATCCATGCGATAAGCGGATACAAAGCATCTTTGTTGCACAACAAACTTACAGTCGCACGGGGAAATTATGACTACCCCGTGCGTCGCGAGGAAAACATACGGCAGGAGCAGGCTCGCCACCTAAATCGTGCGACGGGCCTCGATGGCGCGCCCAAGCGTAAGCTCGTCGGCATACTCCAGGTCGCCGCCCACGGGCAGGCCGCTCGCCAGACGCGACACCTCAACGCCCAGCGGCTTGATAGTGCGGGCCAGGTAACTCGCCGTGGTCTCGCCCTCAATATTGGGGTTGGTGGCGATGATGACCTCGTGGATGTCCTCGTGGCCCAAGCGTGCCAGCAGCTCGCGAATGTGCAGCTGCTCGGGGCCAATCTTGTCCATGGGACTGATCACGCCGCCCAATACGTGGTAGAGACCGTGGTAGCTGCCCGTGCGCTCGATCGCCTGGACATCGCGCGGCTCGCCCACCACGCAAATGCGAGTGGTATCGCGCATCGGGTCCTGGCAGATGGAGCACTCGTCGGCCGTGGCGTAGTTAAAGCAGCGGCTGCAAAAGTGGACCTCCTGCTTGACCTCCAGGATGGCCTCGGCCAGGCGGCGGGCCTCCTCGGCATCGGCCTCGAGCAGGTAATAGGCGATGCGCTGGGCCGACTTGGGACCAATGCCCGGCAGACGGCCCAGCTCATCGAGCAGTTTTTGCAGACTGTGATTCGCACTCATATATATGTGTGTCTTAGAACGGCATGCCCGGGATGTTGAGGCCGCCGGTGATGGCGCCCATCTGCTTGTTGGCGAGCTCGTTGACGCCGCGGACGGCCTCGTTGACGGCAGCCATGATCATGTCCTGCAGCATATCGACGTCCTCGGGATCGAGGGCATCGGGATCGATGGTGAGGTTGACGAGCTCCATCTCGCCGTTAACGGTCACCTTGACCATGCCGCCGCCGGCAGAGGCGTCGACGGTCTGGGACTTGAGGTTCTCCTGCGCGGCGGCAAGCTGCTCCTGCATCTTGCGAGCCTGCTTCATCATCTGCTGCATGTTCATACCGGCCATGATGGCTCCTTTACGTGCGGCCGCACGCCGAGCTGCAAGGGCAGCCGGAGCACGGCGGGACTTTCAAACTCAAAAATCGTACCACGGCGCGCGGCGAGAGAGCGGGGCGGACGTGTTACCTCAGTCGATATACATGTCCTGGAGCGTGATACGCCCCCAGGATTATGCAAAGTTGAATAATTCGCATCTGCATAATATTGAAAGCTAAATCTCGTAGAGCCGGAATCCGACATTTAATGCGTACCACTAAATGGCTAAATGCCGAGCCACTACTCGAGGCGGCACGCATGACGGCGGGGTATAATTTGATTGCCATAGATAGCAATTTGGAGGTGCCCCATGAACGCCCCCGACGCGCTCCAAAACATCCGCTCAAAACACCCCGTTGCATATTTGGTTCTCTATCTCTTTGTCGGCTGGGCATTGCTGGTTGTCATCACCCATGCTATAGCCTTTGGAGCAGAACTGCTGATAGCCAGCTCGGACCAGCCCATCGTCAAATGGGAGACGACCGATAAGTGCACCGACGGAACCCGAACCGTTTACTACAACAGCCCGTCCCTCTACCAAGAGTTCAAGGTCAAGATAAAGGACTTCAAGATTGTCGATGCCGAACCGGGCTCTTTATTGACAATCGGAGCAACCGTCAACGCCGAGCAAGTCGAATACACGGACAGCCATGCGGCGTATCGTATCGACCTCAGCATCCTAGGCCGACCGTCACGCACCTGTCTGCTCGAATGCGATATACGCGGCACCACGTTGCACATGTCCGAAATACAGATGCGCCCGGACAAAACCCCCAAAGAGCTGGGGATCCTAAGCCCGGCGAGCGACTCTCAACAGTAGAACGATAGCCCGCCAGTTGTTTCTTTCCAACGTTTGCAAATCAGCGCATGGTTAGATGAAACAAACTGCATGATATCGCGTAAATCCCGAGCAGGAATATCGCCCTTGTTATGGGCCAGCTTGCATCCGCCGGAGCGGGTAAGCCATATCTTGGTTGCCTCGGCAGTGGGGCGCTTGACCGCAACGTGAACATGGACAGGTTCGCCGTTCTCCCCCGTCCAGAAGAAGATGATGTACGGCCCGAGTCGAAACAGGCTAGGCATAGACTCGTCCGCCTTCGTAGGCAAAACGCAGGATGAGCGGGGCATTGTTACGCACGAAATCATCGAGTTCTTTGAGGTCTGCTTCGCTAAAGCCCTCGTGTGACACCCAATTGAATGCCGGCAAGATACACTCCGCCGTGTCAAAACCCCAATCGCGCGGGCGCTCCACAACAACCTTCACCGTGTTGTCCTCCCGGACTTCGGAATACGAAACCTGCGTATCGTCCTCAAGGCGGACATATTCCCACATCATAAGCTCGCTCCGTTCAAAGGGTTCTCTTCTTGAGCAGTATACCCGCCTGCGCAGCTACTCCACCGGTTTGAAGATGGTGGCCTGACCGAAGACGCTGCGGATGAGGTCTTTGGCCTCGTCCTCGGTCTGCGGGATGCTCGGGGCTGCGCCCTGATGGCCGAAGGGGCTGCCCGCACCGGGGTTGGACTCCCAGGGAGCCGCGGGGGCGTCGTCGCTTGCGGGGGCCGCGGGTGCCTCCGCAGCGGGCTTGGGCGCGGACGCCGTGGCCGGCACGTCGAACGGAGGCAGATCGTCCCCGCTCGCATCGCCAGCGAAGCCGCCGACCATAGCGTCGTCGTAGGGCACCTGCTCGGATTCCCACGGTGCAGACTGCGCAGACGGCTGAGCCTTGGGAGCGGACGCGCGCTCGGGCGCTCGGGGTGCGGGCTCGGTCGGGAGCTTGCCCGTGGCAGGAGCGCCAGCGGGGTTGTCGGAGCGCAGCCAGGGGGCTTTGCCCAGGTCGGATGACTTGGGCGCAGGCGCGGCGGCGGGCTTGGGCGCGGGGACCGGAGCAGCTTGTTTGGGCGCAGCGGGTTCAGGCGCCGACGGGGTCGGTGCCGCTACCGGTGCCGCTTTTGGCTGCGTCGCGCTGACGCTCGAGGATGCAGGGGCCGCCGAGGACACGGGTTGCGGGTCCGCAGATGCCGCAGCCCGCGCAGATGGAGAATGCTCCTCATGTTGAGGAGCCGGCGTGCCACCTCCATCCAGGACGTAGTCGACGGTGCGACGACCGAAGACCGCGCAGACCGTCGGCAGGACCACCGACTGCGTATCGGCGCGACCGAGCATCTTGATGGCAAAAGTCGAACCCGCGGGGAACGAGACCGTGAGCTTGGAGCCGTCGTCGGCCGTGGCGCGGGCGTTGAGCAAAAGCCCTGCGTAGGAAGCCTGACGCGCCTTGACACGCTCGACAACCTCGGCCCATTTGCGCTGCAGCTCTCCGGCATCCTCGACCGCGGGCGTCTCGGCAGCACCGGCGGCGGCAACCTGGGCGGCATTGTTGGACTGGGGCTTAGGTGCCGGAGCGGTGGCAGGCGCGGGAGCCGGGGCAGCGGCGGGCTGGGGCGCGGACGCCGCAGACTTGGACGCCGGTGCGGACGCAGCACGAGACGCCGGCTGAGCCGCCGGAGCGGCAGCACCACGGTCCCAAGGCATTCCGCCCTGATGCGCGGACGTAGCAGCGGGGGCAGTGGATGCCGCCGGAGCGGCAGCACGGGCGCCCGAAATGAGCGTCGGCTGCTGGGCAGCAGCGGGTACGGATGCTACAGGCGCGGCGGCCTGAGCAGCAGCCACGCTCGCCGGCACGGCGCCGTTGGCAACCATGGCCTCCAGGCGTGCCACGCGCTCGGCCAATGCCTCAATCGTTATATCAGCCTCGGGGCGTGCCAGACGCGTGCAGGCAATCTCGAGCACCAGGCGCACGTCGCTCGCGCCCCTCATCTCCAGTGCGGCATCGTCGAGCACTGTCAGCACACGGGCCAGGCGGTCGGCAGGATGCTCGCCAAAGGCAGCGGCCTCGGCAGCAAGCGCCTCGGCCTGCTCAGAGCCGCCCTCAAACAGCTCGGCGCGGGCACCGGCAACGCAGGCAACGTACACGTCACGCACATGCGCCACCAGGTCGCGCGTCAGCTCCAGCAGGTCGTTTCCTTCCTCGACCTGCGCACGAATCAGTCCATAGAGCTCGGCAACATCGCGATCGGCAATGGCGCGGGAAAACTCGCCCAGAATCTGGTCCGAAACCTCGCCTAAAAGCGAGCGGGCGTCGTCCGCATGCACAGTACCGTTACCAAAGACGCTCAGCTGCTCCAGCGTGGACAATGCGTCGCGCATGCCGCCCTTGGCATGGCGCGCCACGATAGCCAGCGCCTCGTCGTCGTAATCGAAGCCCTCCTGCTCGCACACGTATGCCAGGCGATGCTCAATATCCTCGTTGCCGATGCGATGGAAATCGAAACGCTGGCAGCGCGAGAGGATGGTCTCCAGAATCTTTTGCGGGTCGGTGGTGCACAGCACAAAGATCACGTGTGCCGGCGGCTCCTCGAGCGTCTTGAGCAGCGCGTTGAACGCCGCCGTCGTGAGCATGTGGACCTCGTCGATGATATAGATCTTGTACTTGCCACGCACCGGGGCAAAGTTGACGGAGTTGATGATCTCCTCGCGCACGTTGTCCACGCCGGTACGGCTTGCGGCATCGAGCTCGTAGACATCGGGGTGGTTGCCCTCGGCAATGAGCTCGCACTCCTCACAGGTGCCGTCGGGCATGCAGCCGCTTGCACCCTCGGCGCGCGCCGCCTCGGCATTGCGGCACAGCAGTGCCTTGGCCAGAATGCGCGCCATGGTGGTCTTGCCCGTGCCGCGCGGTCCGCAGAACAGGTAGGCGTGGGACAGGCGCCCCTCGGTGATGGCGTGCTCGAGCGTCGAGACGATATGCTGCTGGCCCACCACGGAGTCGAAGGTGAGCGGGCGATACTTTCGGTACAACGATTCCATGGGTGCTCCCCCGGGTATACTGAGTCTTGTTGCCGCGACGGCCATGCGGTCGCACGGCATACTGCATTCATAATAACCCGTACGGCGAGCCCGCCGCGATAGGAGTCCAAAGAGCATGGCAGACGCAGAGAGCAACCTCGTTCCCTCCGAAGCAGCCGACCAGGTCGAGGTCGCGCTCGAGAAGCAGGCCGCAGCCGACGACGGCATCCTGTACCTCAACGAGTACCAGTACGAAAACGACCTGGTCACCGACTTCGCCCGTCTGGTCGCCTCGCCCAGGCGTCGCGGCTCGCTGTATGTCGCCGCGGCAATTGCCGCGCTCATCGGCATCGGCATGCTGCTGGCCGGCGGCAACTGGATCAAGTTTGGCATCGTGCTGATCGTGTTCGGCACCTTTTTGGCCTGGTGGAGCAAAAACCTGCACCACACCCTCGCCCGCGACTTTATCGACGCCGTCGAGGCCGACGAGTCCATGGGTGGCCGCTATCGCCGCGTCGCCGCCAACGAGGACGGCCTGATGGTTTGGGGCAAGAGCGGCAAGTCGCAGTTCTTCCCGTTTGAAAAGCTCGACCACGTGCTCGACGGCGAGCGCATCTTTGTGGCCATGTTCGCCGACCAGGGTGTGACGATCCCCAAGGACACCTTCGTCCGTGGCGATGCCGAGCAGTTTGGCTCCTTCCTTAAGGCGCGCATCAACAAAAAACTCCGCATCGAGACCAAACGCAAGAAGATGAAGGCCGAGAAGGCCGCCGCCGAGGCCAAGCAGGGCGACAAGCCCCAGGAGACCAAAGGCAAGCAGCGCAAGCAGAAGAAGAACAAGAAGAAGCGCTAAGACCAAACCAGACAGACAGCCTCGCATCCCGCTATCCTCCCCATGCACCCGAGCGTGCTACACTAGCAGCATCTATGCCACCGCGAATGGCTCGGCCCCACGCCCGCCGCTCGCAAACGAACTTTAAACGCACGAGGGTTGGCCATGCCGCTTTTCTCGCAACATACCGCCCGGTTCTCGCCGGACGTTCCTTTGGAGGGCACCAGCTCTCGCGAGCTGCTCAAGCGGTACCAGCCGCTCGAGACACTTGCGACCGGCGGTTTTGGCTCCATCGAGATTTGCCGCGACACGCACCTGCGCCGCCGCGTCGCCATTAAGCGCATCCCCCTTATCAACGGCGCCGGCATGCCCGCCAGCGACATCATGGATGTCCTGCGCGAGGCGCACACTGCCGCCATGCTTCAACATCCCAATATCGTGCAGGTCATCGACTTTACGCATGACACCGCCTATGCCTACCTGGTCATGGAGTATGTCGACGGTATGTCGCTGGCCGAGTTTTTGCATCGCGTGGACGGCCACTCGCTCACCTTTGACGAGGCCGCGGCCATTGCCGATGCCCTGGGCCAGGCGCTCACCTTCGCCCATAGCAATGGCGTACTCCACCTGGACATTAAGCCCGCCAACGTGCTCATCGACCACTCGGGCAATGTAAAGCTCACCGACTTTGGCATGGCGCGACTGTCGTCCGCCGGTGGCTTTGGCGGCTCGCGCGGCGGCACCATCGGCTACATGCCGCCCGAGCAGCTCGATATCGAGACCGGCACGGTCGACGAACGCGCCGATGTCTTTGCCCTTGCCTGCGTTATCTATGAGGGCTTGTGCGGCAGCGCCCCCTTTATAGCGGCCACGCCCGCCGACTCGCTCGACCGCATCATCGGCGGCGCCACCTATCCCAGCGAGCTGATACCACACTTTCCCCCGGGAGCCGAGGCCGCGCTCATGAGCGCGCTCTCCCCCATGCCGCAGGACCGCCCCAACAGCATCGAGGCATTTTGCGACCAACTCCTTGCCGGTCTGGGCAGCGTGCGCGAGGGCCGTCGCAGTCTGGAGCAAATGGTTGGCGAGCTTTCGGATGACGAGCAGGAGCTCAACGATATCGAGCCGTCGTACTACGAGGACGACGCCATCGAGGTCGATCCCGCGCTCGGCTGGGCGGGCACGCGCTGGAGCCATGCGCGCAACTACACCATGCACGCTATCTCGGCGCTAACGTGCGGCACCTTTAGCTTTTTGCTGATGCAAACGGCCGGGGTCGCGGCGCTTCCCGGCCTGGTCATTGCGGCTATCGCGATCGGAGCGGCGGCTGGCCTGGCCCCCCAGATCGGCTCGGCCATCTCGGCTGTGGGCTTTTTGGTGCTCATGGCCAACGCCACCATGCAGGCGCAGGGCATCCTGTCGATGTTGCCCGTCGCGGTGATCTTTGCCGCTGCCATGTCCGGTTGGTGGATCGCCTGGGGTCGCACCGAGGCTGCCGCGAGCGCCGCGCTTACCTGTGCACTCGCGCTTGGCTGTCTGACTGGCAATACCTTCCTGGCAGCTGGGGTCGCCGCCGGCGTCGCGTCATTTTGGCTCGGCCCGGCAAGCGCCGCCGCGGCAACGGGCATGGGCGTGCTTTTTGCCCGTCTGGCCACGGTCGCGCTTTCAGCCGGAGGCGTGCTGGGGCTCGGTAACGTTGCCGCAGCGCTGGAAGACCCGCTCCTTTGGGCTGCCTTTGTGCTGGTCGCGACAACTGCCGCGGCGTCATCTGCGCTGCTCAATGCCCATGCCAAGCGTGCTGACCAGGGCTCAAACCTTGCCGCAATCGCCGCCATCGCTGTCACCGGCATCGGCTGCGCAGCGGCATCCTGTCTTGCACACCATATGGAAATTGCCAGCCTTGCAGCCGCGGTCGCCGCCAAGGCGGCAGTTGCGGGAACCCTATCCTCTATAATTGTTGGGATATGCCTATATTTGCTCGGATACCAAAGAACCTATACGGAGAGTGATCTTTCGTGAACTTCCTGAACATCTTCGAGGACCACGTGGCCGGCATCTTCGGTGCCACCCGTGCCCCGTTCTCCTTTAAGAAGCTTGCCAAGCAGGCCGCTCGCGACATGGAGGATCAGACTCTGGTGATTAACGGCGTCAACACGGCGCCGGCACTCTATACCATCCTGATCGCCGCCGACGACGATCCCATGCTCGCCCCGTTCTACCCCGAGCTTTCGCGCGAGGTCCGCGAGTTTGTGAAGGCGCAGGCCGAAAAGCGCCGCTATGTCTTTGTCGGCGAGCCCCTCGTGCGCTTTATGATCGATCCGCAGCTGCGCGCCGGCAAGTTCTCGGTCTTTGCCGAGAACGTCGATGCCCCCACGCTCGGCCGCCTGTACGAAGAAGAGCGCGCCTATCAAAACGGCCTGGGCCAGAACAACTCCGCGGTAAGCCGTGCCGCCAGCGCCCCGCGCGCCGGCCAGCAGCAGTTTGCTGCCCCGCAGCAGCAGCGCCCCGCCGCCATGCCCCAGCAGCAGCCGACGCCTCGCGCCGCCACTCCTGACCCGCTTGCCACGGCAGACCCCTTCGCGCCTAGCGTCCCCGACCCCGCCGCCGCGCCCATCCCGGTGCCGCAGACCATCTCGCGCGACGCGCTTGCCGGCATGGGCGGAGCCGCCGCGACCGGTGCCGCCGTGGGCCTAGGCGCCGCAGCCGGCATCGCCTCCAACATGGCGAGCACTCGCGCCCCGCAGCGCCCGCTCGCCCAGCTCGTCGACGTCGTGAGCGGCGAGAGCCATAGCATCACCTCCGCACAGGTGACCATCGGTCGCGAGCGCTCAGTTTCCGACATTGCCCTGCGCGACCCCAACGTGTCGCGCCGCCACGCCCAGCTCACCTTTACGGGCTCGGATTGGTCGATCGAGGACCTCAATTCCACCAACGGCACACTCGTCAACAACCGCCGCATTACGCGCTGCCCGCTGCGCAACGGCGATCTGCTGACGTTTGGCCTGAGCACCTTTGAATTTAGGGGATAGTCGCTTATGAACATCGATATCGTCCTTTTTGCAGGCCGCATCGTCCTGGTCGCCCTGCTCTATATCTTCCTGTTCGCCGTCATGAAGACCGGCGTGGGGCTTGTGCGCGGACAGCGCCGCGACTCGGCTATCTGGACGATCGATGTGGACAAGGGTCCGCGCGGTATCCGCGGCATCCACGTAGATATGCTCGGCCCCGTCATCGTCGGTCGCTCGCCATCTTCGGACATCTGCATCAACGAACCATTCGTCTCGGCCTCGCATGCGCGTTTTTCGCTGCAGGGCCCGGCGCTCATCATCGAGGACCTCAACTCGCTTAACGGCACGCTCGTCAACGGCCGCCAGCTTGTGGAGCCCGCAACGCTGCGCGAGGGCGACGAAGTCCAGATCGGCGATGTGGTCATGAAGGTGAACCGTCGATGATCGACGAGGAGAACAAGTCCGCGACTATGACCGAGGCACCGGCTGCCGCCACAGCTGCGCCGGCCCACGCCGCTCCGGCGGGCTCCGCACCCGTGGAACCCGAGGACACCGTGTTCTCCCTGCCTCTTTCGCATGTAACGCATGATATTTCGGATCTCGCCGATAACGAGGACGAAGAGGATGCCGTAGCGGCGCCCATCGGCGCACATGCTGCGGAACAGCCCACAGCACCCGAAGCAACCTCGGCGCCAGCTCACTTTGCGGAGCCCGTCGCCGCGGCAATCAACGAGAGCGCTGCGGTGTTTGCAGCACCCGAGCCCGCCGCGCCGGCGTTTCCCATAGCTCCGGCATCCGAAGTTGCGCCCGTGTCTACGCCGGCGCCCGAAGCGGGGCCATCCCCCGAGGACGGCCCTGCACCCAAGACCCCGCAGCCTGCGCCCGCAAGCGAGTCCGATGCCGTGGCCGAGCCCGCCGCCCAGTCGCAAAGCATGCCCGCGCCGTCGCACTTTGCGACGCCCGAGCCTATAGACGTCAGCCCGCAAGACGGCGAGTCGACCGCCCGCGTGTCCGAGGAGCCCGGCTCCCCGGACACCGGCGATTCCGAATCAAACGCCGAGACCGACACCGTCTCTCCCGGTGATACAGCCGAGATCGACGTTGCCGCCGTTGAGGCCAAGCTCAAAGACCCCGGCTCGACCATGAGCTTTGAGCCCCTGACCGAGGAGCGCATCGAGACCGACTCGACCTATGATGCCGGCACCACCACGCAACTCATGTGGGGCGCCCGCTCCGACGTTGGCTGCATACGCCCGCACAATGAGGATTCCTACCTGGTGCAGTCGCCGCTCTTTTGCGTATGCGACGGCATGGGCGGTCACGCCGCCGGCGAGGTAGCCTCTTCCATCGCCGTCGAGACTATTGCCAAGACGGCCCCGCAGTCCGCCGACGCAGCACGCCTGGCCGCAGCCGTCGAGGCAGCCAACGCCGCCGTAATCGAGGCGGCCCTGAACGGCCTGGGCAAGCCCGGCATGGGCTGCACAGCCACTTGCGCCTATATCGAAAACGACACGCTCGCCATCGCCCACGTGGGTGACTCTCGCGCCTACCTGCTCCACGAGGGCACGCTCATCCGCGTGACCCGCGACCACTCCTACGTGGAGGAGCTCGTGGACGCCGGCGAGATTACGGCAGACGAGGCTCGCGTCCACCCCAACCGTTCGGTCATCACCCGTGCGCTGGGCTCGGACCCCGCCATGTATGCCGACCACTTCACTCTGCATATCGAGGAAGGCGACCGCCTGATCCTGTGCTCCGACGGCCTTTCGAGCATGATTCCCGATAGCGATATCGAGAACATCGCCACGCAGTCCTCAACCGCGCAAATCTGCGTCGACAACCTAGTGGACGCGGCGCTTGCCGCCGGCGGCCACGACAACGTGACCGTAGTAGTCGTTGACCTGGTTGACGATGGCGTTATGCGCGAAGCGCAACGCGTGCGTCGCCGCAACATTACTATCGCCGCCATCCTGGCCCTCGTCTTTGTGCTGGCAGCTGGCATCTGGGCCTACACGGGTGTCACCGGCTCGTACTACCTGGGTACCTACCAGGGCAATGTCGCCGTCTGGCGCGGCCTGCCCGGCAAGCCGCTCGGACTCAAGCTCCACTGGCTCGAAAGCGAAACCAGCATTAAGCTGTCCGACCTGCCCGAAGACACGCAAAACCGCCTCAAGGCGGGCATTCCGCAAACAAGTGTCGACGATGCGCAAGACACGATATCCAAGTACCGCCACCAGATCGACGAGGAACAGACCCGCCAGGTGATCGACGCGCAAACGATTCGCGACAACACCAATCAGGGATCGCCCTCCGAATCAGATTCCGAGAAAACCGCCGAACAGTCCGCCGAGGCCGAAGCCTCCGATAAGAATTAGAAAGGGAGTGCCGCTTATGAGTCGCCGCAACACCGAGCTGCTCTTGCTCATCGCCTCGGCGTTCCCCGTCATCCTGCTGTATGCGATGTACGTCCTCACCGCGGGCGCTGCCATCTCCTTTGAGACGCTCGCCGTACCGATCGGCCTCTTTGCCGCCTTTGCCGCGGCCCACATTGCCGTGCGCATCTTGGCGCCCGGCGCCGACCCCGCCATCCTGCCCATTGTCTTTGTGCTTTCGGGCATCGGCATCACGTTCGTGACGCGTCTCGCCCCCGCTCTCGCCATCTCACAGCTCATCATCCTGTTTGTCTCGGTGGCCCTGATGGTGGGAACGCTCGCACTGGTTAAGAACCTCGACGTAGTCATGCGCTACAAGTACACCTTTGGCATCATCGGCATCATTCTGTTAATGCTGCCTATTTTTATCGGCACCACGATCTCGGGCTCCAAGCTGTGGATTCGCATCGCCGGCTTTACCATCCAGCCCGGCGAGTTCGCCAAGGTCTTTATCGTGCTGTTCCTGGCCGGCTACCTGGCCGAGAACCGCGAGCTGCTCTCTATTTCCAACCGAAAGATCCTGGGCTTTAAAGTTCCGCGCCTGCGCCTGCTGCTTCCGCTCTTTGCGGTATGGGGCGTATGCCTGCTCGTCGTCGTCTTCGAGCGCGATCTGGGCTCGGCAGTGCTGTTCTATACCATCTTCTTGCTGATGCTCTACGTTGCCACGGGACGCTTCTCATACGTCATCATCGGCCTCGCACTTTTGGCCGTGGGAGCCGTGGGCGCCTACAAGTTCCTGTCGCACGTTCAGGTGCGTTTCCAGGTTTGGGTCGATCCGTTTAAGGACGCCCAGGGGCAGGGCTACCAGATCGTCCAGTCGCTCTTCTCGCTCGCCGACGGCGGCCTAGTCGGCGTTGGCATCGGCAACGGTATGGCCAACAACATCCCCGTCGTCGAATCCGACTTTATCTTCTCGGCCATCGGCGAGGAAATGGGCCTTTTGGGCGGCGGCGCCGTACTCATCCTGTTTATGCTCTTTGCCGTTCGCGGCCTGACCACGGCCGCCCGCGCCAAGTCCGACCTTGCCGCCTTCAGCGCGACCGGCCTTACGGCCGCCATCAGCTTCCAGGCTTTCTTGATCGTTGGCGGCGTTACCCGCCTGATCCCGCTGACCGGCGTTACCCTGCCCTTTATGAGCCAGGGTGGCTCCTCGCTGCTGGCGAGCTTTATCATCGTCGCGCTGCTGCTGCGCGCCGGTGACGAGGCGACCGGACGCGAGGCCGAACTCACCGGCACCGGCACCATGGCAGCCATCACCGACGACCAGGTCGCATCCGCCGCGGCCCCGACCGGCACGCGCTTTGCCGCCTCGTCTTCGTATGGCCGCGGCAGCCACTCCGCCGGTTCGCGCATGCGCCGTCGCCTGCTCGACACGCCCGAATCCGGCGTGCTCGGCCGCGTGGCACTCGCCAACCGCCTGACCCGCGCGGTGCTCGCCTTTACGGCGCTGTTCGCCATCCTTATCGGCAACCTCACCTATGTCCAGGTCATCAAGGCCAAGGACTACCAGGACATGCCTACCAACAACCACACCATCGCCCGCTCCAAGTACATCCAGCGCGGCTCCATCATCACGTCCGACGGCGTGACGCTGGCCGAGTCGCTGCAGCAGGAAGACGGCACCTACGCCCGCTCCTACCCCAACGGTAACATGGCAGCGCACGTGGTGGGCTACGTAAGCCAGCAGTACGGCACCGCCGGCATCGAGGCCGTCATGAACGACACGCTCACCGGCTCCAAGGATTACTCCAGCTGGAACAATGCCATCGCGTCGCTCGCGGGTCAGACCCAGCCGGGCAACACCGCCAAGCTCACCATCGACTCACGCATCCAGACGGCTGCCGAGCAGGCGCTCAAGGGCTTTAAGGGTGCCGTGGTGGTCTTGGATCCGCGCACCGGCGCGGTCCTCGCATGCGCCAGCTCGCCCACCTACGACAACACCAACATCGACGCGCTGCTGCAGACGGGCGGCGGCGAGGACGGCTCCATGTACGACCGCTCCATGGACGCGCTGTACACCCCGGGCTCCACCTTTAAGGTCGTCACGCTTTCCGCGGCACTCGAGACCGGTACCGCCAGCCTTACCAGCACTTACCAGGCTCCCGGCTCCATGGACATCGGCAACGCCCCGGTCACCAACTCCGCCAACGAGAGCTACGGCACTATCAGCTTGCAACAGGCCTTTGCCGTGTCCTCCAACGTCGTCTTTGGCCAGGTGGCAAACGAGGTCGGCGCAAACACGCTCGTTCAGTTTGCCAACGCCTTTGGCTACGGCCAGAAGCTCGGCCAGGACCTGACCTCCACGGCCTCCATCATGGCCGACCCATCGCTCATGACCGAGTGGGAGATCGCTTGGGCAGGCGCCGGCCAGCCTGTCGGCATGGACCACACGCCCGGCCCGCAGACCACGGTCATGCAAAATGCCGTGATCGCCGCAGCCATCGCCAACAGCGGCGTGGTCATGGACCCGTTCTTTGTTTCCCAGGTGCTCGCACCGGACGGAACCGTGGTCAAGACCACGCAGTCCCGCTCGCTGGGTCAGGCCGTCAGCTCTGCCACGGCCGACCAGGTCAAGCAGGCCATGCTCGCCGTCGTACAGTCCGGCACCGGCACCGATGCCCAGATTCCGGGCGTCAAGGTTGCCGGCAAGACCGGCTCGGCCGAGACCGGAGGCACCAACGTCAACTCGATGTTTATCGGCTTTGCACCTTACGATTCACCCACGGTCGCCATCTCGGTGGCCTTGGAGGATTACGACCAACACGACGTCGAGGCGGCCAAGATCGCCGGCATCGTCCTGACCGCGGCGCTCGCCGCCCAGGGAGCGTGATGCCCGTGATCGAATCGGACACCCGGGGCGCACCGCAGCCTAACGGCTAGCGGCAATGCGCCACATGGCCCCAGCGGCCACACAGTAGGTACTACACACATCGTTGAGCGAATAGTTATGTTAGGAGCAGGAATGGAACAGAGGGTCCTCGGGGGAAGATACCTCCTCAAGGATAAGGTGGGGACAGGCGGCATGGCGACCGTCTTCCGTGCGCAGGATCAGGTCCTCGACCGCACGGTAGCCGTCAAGATCATGCTGCCGCAGTACGCTGGCGACGCCACCTTCGCCGCGCGTTTTAAGCAGGAGGCCCAGGCAGCAGCCGGCCTCTCCTCCCCCTATATCGTAGGCGTCTACGATTGGGGCAAGGACGGCGACACCTATTACATCGTCATGGAGTACCTGCGCGGTACCGACCTCAAGAGCGGCATCAAGAGCCATGGCGCCCTCGACCCCAAAAAGGTCGCGCAGATCGGCTCACAGATCAGCTCCGCGCTTTCGGTCGCGCACAAGCACGAGATCATCCACCGCGACATCAAGCCGCAGAACATCATGGTGCTGCCCGACGGCAACATCAAGGTGATGGATTTTGGTATCGCGCGCGCTAAGAATAGCCACCTCACGCAGGACAACAACGTTCTGGGCACCGCCCATTATGTAAGCCCCGAGCAGACCCGCGGCCAGGACCTCGGCCCCACCTCGGATATCTACTCGCTGGGTGTCGTCATGTACGAGTGCGCCACCGGCCGCGTGCCCTTCGACGGCGACGACGCCATCTCGGTCGCACTCAAGCAGGTCAACGAGCTGCCCATCCCGCCGAGCCAGATTAACTCCGGCGTCGACGCCGATCTTGAGCGCATCATCCTCAAGTGCATGGAAAAGGACCCGGCGAATCGCTTCCAGACGGCCGACGAGCTGCGTCAGGTGCTCAACAGCTACCTGTCCGGGCGCGCCGTCAATATTTCCGAGCCCACGCGCATCATTGGTGCCCCCGGCGAGCTCGGCGCCACCAAGACCCGCGAGCTTTCCGACCAGACGCGCGCCATGGTTCGTCCCGTCTCGGGCGTGAGCGGCCAGAACAACGCCCGTAGCGCCGTTTCGGGCTCCACGGGTTCCTACGAGGTCGAGAAGCCCAAGTCCAACAAGAACAAGGTCATCGCCGCCGTGGTTGCCGCCGTTGCCGTCATCGGCATCGTGGTGGCCTTTGCCACGGGACTCTTTGGCGGCGAGCAGGTCACGGTGCCCGACGTACTGGGCAAGGACCAGCAGACTGCCGTGGAGCTGATCAAGGAGGCCGGCCTCGAGGTCGGTACCGTTGATCAGAGCTACAACGACGACGTCGACGAGGGCAAGGTCGCCGAGCAGACGCCCAACGGCAACACCAAGAAGGCCAAGGGCACCAAGGTGAACCTGGTGATCTCCAAGGGCCCCAAGCCTTCCGAGAAGGTTGAGGTTCCGCAGCTCGTCGGTCTGACCAAGGACCAGGCAGAGGCGGCGCTGGCGAGCGTTGGCCTGAAGGGCAACGCTTCCGAGGAGGCCAACGAGGCCGATGAGGGCCAGGTCTTTGAGCAGGGCACTGACGCCGGCAAGGAGGTCGAGAAGGGCACGACCATCTCGTACAAGGTCTCCAGCGGCCCTGATACCACCTCGGTGCCCGATCTGACCGACATGACCGAGGCTCAGGCGCGCAACGCCCTCGACATGGCCGGCTTTGGCGTTGACGTGAGCTATCAGGAAAACGACTCCGTTACCGAGGGCACGGTCATTAGCTGGAACCCCAGCGGCAAGCAGAAGCCCGGCGCCACGATCACCGTCGTCATCGCCAAGAAGTCCGGCAAGGCCAGCGTCCCGGGCAACCTGTACGGCAAGAGCATCTCCGCCGCCGTCACCGCGCTCAACAACGCCGGCTTCTACAACATCGCCTTCTGCGATCAGAACGGTAACCCCGTGAGCGGTAACGAGAACGCCACGGTGACGGGCGTCTCCCCCACCGGCAAGCAGTCCACCGACAGCACGATTACGCTGACGGTCGCACTTTCTGGCTCGGGATCGGGCACGAGCACGGGAGACGATTCCGGTACGACCAACTAATCGCCACCTCATTGGTCATCGCGGCTCGCGCCGCAAACACATTCGCTCAACAGCGCCCGCTTGCTCCCCCAGCAAGCGGGCGCTTCGTTTTTGGCGAGACATTAAACCAGAAGAGCCCGGCACCGTGGCGGTACCGGGCTCGATAATTCTCTGGTGCCCCCGGGCGGATTCGAAAACTCCCCCCGCGGGAAAATTGGTGACGCGGGTGTCAGCGGTCCGAATCCGCCGGCAGCTCCCACAAACCAGAAACGGCGCCGCTCTCGCGACGCCGCCATAATCTTCTGGTGCCCCCGGGCGGATTCGAACCGTCGACACCCGCTTTAGGAGAGCGGTGCTCTATCCCCTGAGCTACGGAGGCATGTTGTATTAGTGTAGCAGATTTGCGCCGCCACCATGCAGCGCATAGCCGCTCTTCGAGATAGTCATCTGCGACGTTCTTTCAATGACTACTTGTTTAAGAACGTCCCAAATGACTACCCAACGACTAGTTGCCTTTGTGGAAGAGGTTTTTGATAACGGAGGGGATGCTCTTGGCGCCCTTGGCCGTCACATCGATAAAGTCAGGTGAACGCACGAGCTTATCCTCGTCGACGTACTTGCGGACCGCGCGCAACGTCTCTTTGTCGTCGCGCGTCGAAAACGTAAAGTGACCGTTGTCCTTGGTGAAGATGGCAAAACGCGTGATCTTCTTGGTGCCGCGCAAAACCTCGGCGGCGATATAGTCGACCTCGTCCCACGGGATTTGAATATAATCCTCGGGATTGCGCTCGTTGTAATACTCGAACGCCTTATTGCCCACCATCACGTTACCGTGGCTGGTAAGCCCCATCAGGCAGGTTGCCGGCGTTGCCAGATCGACCGTGCTGTTCTGAGATTGCGCCATGCGCGCCTCGCCCTCCAAATAAAACAATCGGACCGCATCCAGTGTACCCACCGGGTGCGGTCCGTTTCAATGGCTCAAAAGCCCTTACCTAGCAATTCTCGGTCTTAAGCCGAAATGTGCTTACATGAAGCCGCAGACGCGACCGATGATGCCGATGGCGAAGAGGGCCAGGATGATGACGATCGGGCTAACCTTCTTCTTGAGGAGCTTGCAGACCAGCAGGGTCAAGCACACGGCGGCAAGGCCGGGGATGAGCTGATCGAGGTTAGCCTGAAGCGTGGTGACCTTCACCTGATCAAGGGCGTTAGCACCGATGGAGTTATACATCGTCAGTGCTTCCTTGACACCCTCAGAACCGGAGGGCAGATTAGCCCAGTCGATAAAGGCGCCAGCAGACTGCGTGACCTTGGAGACGACCGGGGTGAAGGAGATGGACACCCAGCGCTCGACCAGGGCGCCGATGATGAACATACCCAGGATAGAAGCGCCCTCGGTGACCTTGCCCATCAGACCGCCGGAGAGGTCCTTGGCGATGGAGGAGCCGACCTTGTAGCCAAACTCCTGCGTGTACCACAGGAAGGCGTAACGGATGATGTTCCACGCGAAGAAGAACAGCAGCGGACCGGCAATGCTGCCGGACAGGGCCAGGGAAGCGCCCAGAGCGCCCAGAATCGGGCGAAGGGTGAACCAGAAAGCGGGGTCGCCGACGCCGGCGAGCGGGCCCATCATACCGACCTTGACGCCCTGAATGGCGACGTCGTCAATCGGAGCACCGTTGGCGCGCTCCTCCTCGAGAGCGAGGGTAACGCCAATGACGGGGGCGGAAACATAAGGGTGGGTGTTATAGAACTCCAGGTGGCGCTTAAGAGCGGCAATCTGGTCATCCTTGCTGGTGTAGAGCTTCTTGATCGCAGGGATCATTGCGAAGCACCAGCCGCCGTTCTGCATACGCTCGTAGTTCCACGAGCCCTGAAGGAACTGATGACGGAAGCAAACCTTCTTGCGGTCAGCCTTGGTGAGCTGAATCTTGTTCTCTGCCATATGTATCACTCCCCTCCTACTCGTAATCGTTCAGAATGTCGCCGAGCGGGTCGCCGGAGCCACCGCCCATGCCGCCACCCTGCTTGGCCAGATCCTTAAGGCCAAGGTAGATGAGGGCAAGGGAGATGCCGATGAGGCCAAGGGCGATCAGCGTGAGCTGAGGGATGGCAGCAAGGACAAAGCCGAGGACGAAGAACGGCCAGGTCTCCTTGGTGGCCATCATGTTGATGACCATGGCGTAACCGACGGAAGCGACCATGCCGCCGCCGACAGCCATGCCGCCGGACAGCCAGTCGGGCATAGCGTTAAGCGCGTTGGTAACAGCCTCAGCCGGGATGATGCACAGAAGTACTGCCGGGATGGCGATACGAAGGCCCTGCATGAGGATGGCAGCATACTGCCAGCGCTCGATGCCGGCGAAGTCGCCCTTCTCGGCGCAACCGTCCATGGCGTGAGCGATAGCGGTTGCCAGGGTACGGCAGATCATGGTCAGGAACAGGCCAGCGACCGACAGCGGAACGGCGACGGCGATGGCGGCGGTAACGGCCTTGGCCGAATCGGTGGCGCCGCCGTTGAGGGCGAGCACCATGATGATCGAAGAAGCGACCGAGGCCAGAGCGGCGTCAGGCGCGACGGCGGCGCCGACGTTAGCCCAGCCAAGGGCCATCATCTGGAGCGAACCGCCCAGGAGGATGCCCTCCTGAAGGTGACCGGTTACGAGACCGATAAGCGTGCATGCCACGAGCGGCTGATGGAACTGGAACTCATCCAGAATGCCTTCCATACCGGCAAGCAACGCGACAATCGCAACAAGCAGAATAGTGATTGCAGACATGTATCGGACCCTCCTTTACTATGCTTGAGCGGCCAGTTCGGCCTTAGCTTTCTTCAACATGGCGTCGAGATCCTCGGAGGAATCCGAAGGAACCTTGCGGACCTCGAACTTGACGCCCTTGGCCTTGAGGGCCTCGAGAGTCTTAACGTCGTCATCGCCCATAGCGACGGCGTTGGTGACGACGACCTTACCCTTGGAGTGAGCCATAGAACCGATGTTGACTTCCTTGATGTCGACGCCGGCCTCGATGGCCCTGAGCAGATCCTGCGGGTTCTCGAAGAGCAGCATGGCCTTGGTGTCACCAAAGCGCGTGTCCTTGACGACCTCGGCCATCTTCTTGATGGGCACGACGTTGGCATGGACTCCCGGAGGGGCAGCCTGCTCGATCATGGTCTTGCGGAGCTCGTCGTGAGCAACGCCGTCGGAAACCACGATGATGCGGTTGGGGTTGATCTGCTTGGTCCACGTGGTGGCCACCTGACCATGAAGCAGACGGGTGTCGATACGGACGTGGGCGATCTTGATGTGCCCGTCGCCGATGACCGTTCCCGGAGGGATGGCGCCTGCAGGAGCAGCGGCGGCCGCAGCCGGCTTCTTCTCCTCGGGCTCCAGAGACTCGGGCTTGACGCGCACGCCAGCCTTAGCCTCAGTCACGAGATGTTTTGCGATCGCATGTGCAGTGTTCTTTGCGTCAAAGCGCTGCGAATATGCCTCGATGAGCATAGGCAGGTTGACACCGGTGACGATAGCCCAGGAATCGTGGCCCTCGATGAGCCCGCTGATCTGGTTGAACGGCGTACCGCCCCACAGATCAACGAGGAAGAGCACCTGCTCCTGGTCCTCGAAGGAAGCGACTGCTTCCTCGACCTTGGCACGGAAGTCGTCGGGGCCCATGCTCGGCTCGAGCGAGACCACGGCTACAGACGGCTGATCGCCAAAGACCATCGAGCCCGTCTGCTTGATTCCAGCCGCCAAGTCACCATGGCTAGCAAGAACAATACTTACCATCACATAACCTCCTTTTTGTCTACGTATTTCCTACACGACATGAACGAAGTATACCTGTTTGGATTGTGGAATTATAGCTGAATCCGCAAAAGGTTAGATTATTTGTTTAAACGTCTAGGTTTGTTACAAGTTGATTACGTTGCTATTTTTCGACTCATTTCCCACTAAAGCGTCGCTCATCAAGTCATGTATTTTACAGATACAAGCATGCTGTTCATTGATACCGATTTTAAGCAAGTGCGAATGCGCTTGTACTGCCGCTATTTTGTTTAAACAGATATGACTTGACTATTTTCGTGGCTTATGTTCTAGCGCAAGTAGTCATTGGGGACGTTCTTAAACGGCTAGTCGTTGGGGACGTTCTTGTTTGACTAGTCATGCAAGAACGTCCCCAACGACTAGGGGCTAGACGATGTGGAGAGGGTTGGCGGCGTCGACGGCATCGGGGGCGTCGGAGAGGCCGTCGGGGGCAGCGTCTGCCGGGTCCTCGTCGGGGGTCTCGATCTGCTTGATCATGACCTCCTGGCCCTGCAGCAGGTATGTCTCGCCGCTGCCGCAATAAGGGCAGGTCTTGCCGTGCTCGACCGTCGCGTAGTCGCGGCCGCACGCCTCGCAATGTGTCACGGCCTCAACGGGCTCCACGATAAGCTCCGAGCCCTCGGTGATAGGCTTTTTATCTGCTGCCCAGCGCCAAGCGTCGAGCAACAAGTCGGGAACGACGCCCGAGACCTCGCCCAGCAGCAACGTCACGCTCGAAACGCGACGCACGCCATTGGCGCGCGCCACGTTCTCAACATCGCGAATGATGTGATAGACGATTCCGAGCTCGTGCACTTTTATATTCCTTCCGCCGTTCTAACGAACGGCGGTCGGCTTGACGCTGCGCGAGCCCCAGACGGGCGATCTGCCTTTCAATCGTCGGGCATGGGCAAAAGCCCTATGCCCTCCTCTTTCAAGGCACCTCGCCACGCCTGGGACCCGCTCACTGTCCAACCGCCCTCTGCGCCGTTCACTTACTTGTTAGGTTCTTTTACTTTTTCCCAAACTTGATCTTGATTGCGCGCTTCAGCGCGTACTTGCCCAGGCTGGGGAGCTTTTGCTCGTATTTGACCATGGTGGAGCACTCGGGACGGTCGCGATCCAGGTGGATGGCGTCGAACGCGCACTTGGTGGTGCACAGGCCGCAGCCGATGCACTTGTTGGGGTCGACGATCGAGGCGCCGCAGCCCAAGCAGCGGGCGGTCTCGGTGCGCACCTGCTCTTCGGTAAAGGTCTCGACATACTCGCTAAACGGCGCAGCCTTCTCGCGCGCGCGGTCCACGTGGGCAACCTCGCGGCTCGCGTTGTCGTAGCTCTCGATTACGACATCGTCGCGGTCGAGCGCGGTGTAGCGGCGCTGATTGCGGCCGATGGTGAGCGTAGAGCCCGGCTGCACAAAGCGATGGATGGACACGGCGGCCTCGTGGCCGGCGGCGATGGCATCGATGGCAAAGCTCGGGCCGGTATAGACGTCGCCGCCCACAAAGATGTCGGGCTCGGCGGTCTGATAGGTCTGGGGATCGGCGAGAGCACCCTGGCCGCGGCCAAGCTCAACCTTGGAGCCAGCCAGCAGGTCGCCCCACACAATGGACTGACCGATCGACATGACCACGCGGTCGGCATCCACGCGACGCAGGTCGTTCTCATCGTACTCGGGCGCAAAACGGCCCTCGTCGTCCGTGATACGCGTGCAGCGCTTGAAGGTAACGCCGCACACGCGACCGGCCTCGTCCAGATGGACCTCCTTGGGACCCCAACCGCAGCTGATATGTGCGCCGTCCTCGACGGCCTCGCGACGCTCTTCCTCGCTGGCGGGCATCTGCGCCTCGCTCTCCAGGCAGAACATCTCAACGTGCTCGGAACCCAGACGGCAGGCGTTGCGGGCCACGTCGATGGCGACGTTGCCGCCGCCCACCACGATGGTACGGCCGGGCAGCGCGTCGATCTTGCCACTGTTGACCTCGCGCAAGAAGTCGACGGCGACGGTCACGTCCTCGGCATCCTCACCCGGAATACCGGCAAGGCGGCCGCCCTGGCAGCCAATGGCCACGTAGAAGGCCTTAAAGCCCTGCGCGCGCAGCTCGTCGAGCGTCACATCGCGGCCGACCTCCACGCTGTAGCGGAACTCGGCGCCCATCAGGCGGATGACCTCGACCTCGGCCTCGATAACATCCTTCTGCAGCTTAAAGCTGGGGATGCCGTAGGTGAGCATGCCGCCCGGGCGCTCATTCTTCTCGAACACGACGGGCTTGTAGCCCTTCTCGGCCAGGTAGAAGGCGCAGGACAGACCAGCCGGACCGGCGCCGATGATGGCGATCTTCTGGTCGAAGCCGCCGGCGCGCGTCGGCGTCACCACAGGCGGGACATAGCGGGTCGCAGCGTCCAGATCGCGCTGGGCGATGAACTTCTTGACCTCGTCGATGGCCACGGCGGCGTCCACGCGACCGCGGGTGCAGGCGTCCTCACAGCGGCGGTTGCACACGCGACCGCAGATAGCAGGCAGCGGGTTCTCGCGCTTAATGAGCGCCAGGGCCTCGTCATAGCGGCCCTGGGCCGCGAGCTTCAAATAGCCCTGAACCGCGACATGCGCGGGGCAGGCCGTCTTGCAGGGAGCGGTGCCGGACTCGTGCGTTTCGATACGGTTGTCGTTGCGGTAGTTGGGCGACCACTTGGTGTGATCCCACTTGGTGGCATCGGGCAGCTCCTGGCGCGGATACTCGGGCACGCGCCCGCCGGCCTTTTTGCTGCAGAGCTTCTGGCCCAGCTTGGCGGCGCCGGCCGGGCACACCTCAACGCAGCGGCCGCACGCCACGCACTTGTCCTTCTCGACCTTGGCAACGTAGGCCGAGCGCGACAGGTTGGGCGTGTTGAACAGCTGCGATGTGCGCAGGGCGTAGCACACGTTGACGTTGCAGTTGCAGATGGCGAAGATCTTGTTCTCGCCGTCAATGTTGGTGATCTGGTGCACAAAGCCGTTGTCCTCGGCCTGGCGCAGGATGTCGTAGACCTCGTCGCGCGTCACGTAATGGCCGCGGTCGGTCTCAACCACGTAATCGGCCATATCGCCCACGGCGATGCACCAGTCGGCCGGATCGTCGGCACAGCCCTCGCCCATCACACGACGGCTCGCGCGGCAGCTGCAGGTGCTGGCGGCATACTTGCCCTCGTATTTGTCGAGCCAGTGCTCGATATGCTCAATGGGCACCGAGGTGCTCGTGGCATCGATGGCCTTCTCGACCGGAATGACGTGCATGCCGATGCCGGCGCCTCCGGGCGGCACCATCGGCGTGGCCTTGGACAGCGGGCCCTTGGATGCCTGCTCAAAGAACTTGGCGTAGACCGGGTGCTCCTCGAGCTGGCTCACGCGCATGTTGAGGAACTCGGCAGAACCCGGCACCAGCATTGGCAGCACCCACTGCTTGGCGCGCTCGGGGTTTTCCCAGTTGTACTCGAGCAGGCCCGTATAGCTCATGTCGTCGAGCATCTTCTCGATATCGGCCTCGGGCATGCCGGTCAGCTTGACCATCTCGGGCAGCGTGTAGGGACGGCGCATCTTCATCTTGCAGAGCACTTCGGCCTGCTCGTCGGTTGCGGCCTCGGCAAACGACCAGTACTCGTAGCCCAGCAGCTCGTCGCGGTGCAGCAGGCGGTTGGTGCAGTGCTCACACAGTTTGACGATTGCCTCGCGCGGATGCTCCGGTATCGGCGGTACGAACTCCGCGCCGATGTCGGGCTCGGTATAGCTAATCCCCGGTCCGTTGAGAATCATGGTTGTCCCTTCTCTTGCCGCAGTCCGGCGAGACCGCAGCGCCCCTCTTTTTTTGCAGGTCGGGCATGCCCCCATGCCGTTCACCCGCCATTGTTGACATTGTGTCAAAAATAGTATTGACGAACCGTCAACAATATTCAAGACTGTTAGGCGAACGGTTAGGCAAAAGAGGATGAAAGGCGGCAAAACATGAGCAACAACGCGGCAGATACCTCCGTGGTCGATGCTGTCCCCGCCGTCGATGCCACCGCGACAGCCGACGGCGCGGCAAAGCGCCTGACGGGTGATGAACGCCGCCGCGAGATCCTCGATGCCGTGCGCACCGTAAGCTCCGAGCTGGGCGTATCCCACCTTTCGGTGTCGGCCGTGACCAAGCGGGCCGGCTGCACGCGCTCGCTGTTCTACCACTACTTTGCCGATATGGACGCCGCCGTCACCGCCGTTATGGACGAGGCAATCGATGGCTTTATCTCCGAACTCGAGCAATGGAACGCCAGCCGCACCGTCGGCGACATCGAAGGCGCGCTCGACACCGTCGCCCCGCTCTTTAAGCGCCTGGTCGCCAGCGGCCACGAACTGCCGAGCACCCTGACCTCCAGCAGCGGCGCGCTCTACGGCGGCTTTCTGCACAACGTGGTCCAGCGCGTGGCGCAGTACATCTGCGACACCACCGTAGTGGATTTTGTCGCCCATCACGACCTGCGCATCGACCACGTCTACGAGACGTTCTACACCCTCATCATGGGACTTTTAATGTATATCCGCACGCACCCCGATGTGCCCGACGAGACGGTCAAGGAAATTATCGCCTCGACACTCCACATCGAGGGCTATACCGCCAAGTATCCCGAGCGCAGGCCCGGGAACTGACGACATTTGGCCAAACTGCCCGCGATCGGAAGAGGGGCCGCGGGCTTGTGAAAGGAGAGCAGCATGCTGTTCGATGTTTGGGGTAGCGATACCCTTATCCACTGGGCTGGCTGGGCCATGGTCTTTGTTGGCCTGATCGTGCTCAACGAGGTCGGCCGCCGCACCAAGCTCGGCGCGGCCATCATCTTTGGCGTGGCCCCACTGGCCATGACCATCTACTGCATCGCCATCGCGGTCGGCGTTTCGCAGGGCGCCGAGTGGGCGCTCACCAACCCCACCCATGTGTACCAGAACAGCTGGTTCCACTACGCCAAGGTCTACGCGGCGTTGGCCGGTTGCTGGGGCTTCATCGCCATTAAGTACCAGTGGGGCAAGATCGGCAAGGCGCACTGGTTCCGCGCATGGCCGTTTGTGATCGTCGCCATCAACATCATGATCGCCGTCGTGTCCGACTTTGAGAGCGCCTATCACTTCTTTGTCCTGGGCCAGTCCACTTGGGTCACCTCCGAGGGCGCCACGCAGCTGGCCGGCTGGAACAACGTGTTCAACGGCATCGCCGGAATCATCAACATCTTCTGCATGACCGGTTGGTGGAGCGTCTACGCCTCCGAGGACAAGACCGACATGCTGTGGCCCGACATGACCTGGGTCTACATCATCGCCTACGATATCTGGAACTTCTGCTACACCTACAACTGCCTGCCCACCCACTCCTGGTTCTGCGGCTTTGCGCTGCTGCTGGCGCCCACCGTCGCCGCCTTTATCTGGAACAAGGGCGGCTGGATCCAGAACCGCGCCTTTACGCTGGCCATTTGGTGCATGTTTGCCCAGGTGTTCCCGTACTTCCAGGAGGAGTCCATCTTTGTGACCCACTCCACGCTCGACCCCGCCGCCGCCACCGCGGTCTCCATCGCCGCGCTGGTCGCCAACATCGCCGCGATCATCTATGTCGCCTACCGCGCCAAGAAGCTCGGCCGCAATCCCTACAAGCAGGATGTCTTTGAGGGCACCAGCGACTGGGAGAAGGCCACCGCTCGCCGCGCCAAGGTTGATTACGCGCACGCCGAGTAACGTGTTGGCCGTCGTTGGCACCTGAGCGTAGTCCCGCTTGCCAGGCTTTCGATCCATGCTTCGCACAGCCCCCGGAACGCGATTCGTTCGCGTTCCGGGGGCTTTTTGTTGCCGCGACTGTGGGTCGGATTTACGCTCACATTAAATCGAATTTCAAATTGCACGCCGGCTCTATATGACTCCATTTTTGGGTACATTGTTGAGCCGACATTGCATTGGGGGATATATGAGTGATGAGACAACGGGCCAAGAGGATGCGGTCCAAGATGCAGAAGCTTGCGCTGAGGCTTTGGAGAGCTTAGACCAGATAGCGCTAGGCGAGATTGCGTTTGAAGATGCGGGGGCCGACGCGCAGGGCAAGACGGACGACGAGACGCAACCCGATAATCGGGACGCAGACGATAGTGTTGAGGCAGCCGAAGACGAGGCCGACCACGTGAGCTCCGAAGACGAGGCGGACGACCAGCCCGAATCCGACACGGGCGAGGAAACCGTCTTGCTCGACAGCTTGCCGGCCGAGGATTCGCTGACCCGCGAGCTCCCCGGCCTAGGTTCTGCTCCTGTCGTCGATGAGACCATCGCCATGGGCGATATTCCCCTGCCGTCCGTTCCCTCGGCACGCGAAGCCGAGGTCCGCCATCGCAAGATGTCGCCCAAGCGCCGCAATCTAATGGTCGCCGGCGCTGTGGCCGTTGCGCTTGTCGCCGGCGGCGCAGGCTACGCAGCCTGGAACGGATACCGGCAAGAGCAGGCTGCCATCGCCGCCGCCAATGCGCACACGATGATGTCGGTGCAGATCGGCGTACATGCCGCAGGCCTCGACTGCTCAACTGGCTCCAGGATTCCCGTGCAGGTGAATGGCCAGGATTCCAACGGTTCGTCCGTGAGCGAGACGCTCTACGTTGATGAGCACGGTCGCGGCATTAAGCTGCTGCCCGGTGATTACACGTTCTCCATCGCCGCCTCCCCCATCGCGGCGGACGGCACCATCTACACCGTCCCGACGACCAAGGCGCAGGTCACTATCAAAAGCGACGGACAGGATTTGCGCGGTGAGGCCATCTTTAAGCTCAAGGTGCCTTCGGCTGACACGGTGACTGACGACCAGATCGATGCCGCCGCCAAGTATGCCGAGGAGGGCGGTGCGAGCTCCGCTGCTGCCGCCAAGATACTTCAGCAGGCCGCAATTACGCGCCGTGATGCCGCCGTCAACGCCGTAAGCGCAAGCGAGGCACAGTCCGCCCGCGATGCCGACGCTCGACACAAGGCGACGAATCTGTATCAGCTCGATATTCCGGTTGAGTGGTATGGCAAGGTCGCGACCTGGCAAAACGGCAGCACGCTATGCATTTATCTGGACGGCGACACCAACACGCCGCTCGTGACCCTTGTCGCCGTGCGCGATGGCGAGACTTTTACGCCCGATGACGGCGATACGGTTTTGGGCACGGTCAATCTGGGCAACGGCTATACGGTCTATGCCAGCGGTCCTGTCTATCCGTATGTGGTTCCGCAGACCATCAACGGGCTCACGCAGGATCCCGTGTCGACCTACCCCATGGACACGGCCATTGAGCTTGTCGAGCTCACGACCGGCAACCGCTACACGTACAGCCAGATCAAAAACGTGCTGGTCGGCAAAGACGGCAAGGCCGACGCCGCGACCAAACTCGAGACCGACTACCTCGCCCAGATCCTGCTGCCGAGCATCAAAGCCCAGGACTAGCCGGGCGCAGCAAGGTGCTCCCCAACTGTGATGAAGGAGCCAGGAGGTCCTGACCCCACAGGCCCATAGATGATTAGGCAAGGAGCCACTTCCATGCGGGCACAACGTGTACCACACCATGCTCGCATGGAATATCGGTCTGTTCATCCATGGTAACGATTGCCGACTCGCCAAGATCGAACTGGGCCATCGAGACATCAAGCGCGGCAATTTCGCGCTCGCGCGTTTTCTCACTTGCCATATCCGCACTCACCTGAATCAGGCTATAAGCCTGCATAAGAAGTGCGTCCCCAGCCACAAAGTCCACCTCATGGCTTTTATTCTTCTCTTTAATCAGCAGGCGACAAACCGAACCGGTCCGCACCGCGGGAGTCCTTCTTCTTAGCGCATTGAACACTGCGGTCTCGAGCCTCTGGCCCTGGTCCAATGCCGATGCGGGAGAGAATGCTCCAAACATCGCAGGGTCGACAGCGTAGACCTTAGACGCAGACCGCATGTTATTTGCCAGTGAACGCGTGAACTCCGGCACAGAAAATAACAGGTAGGCGTCCTCATAATACTCAAGTAAATCGCTGAGCGAATTACGACTGACGGGTATCTGTCTGCTCTTGAACTCGTTGTACACTTTGTTCACTGACAGCTCTCGTCCCGAAGATGCCATACACCGCGTCAAGAACAGCGATGCCAGGCGAGGGTTCTTGACGTCGTACCGTTCAACGACGTCCATGGCGACCGTTCGCGAAGCATATTCCTGTAGCAGCTGAATCGCGTCTGCAGGCGTCTGCTCAAGTGTCGCGATGAATCCCCCTCGTTCAAGATACCCGATCAGATGATGTCGAAGCAGCGCTGCATCGCTCGGGGAAAAGGTCGCATCTGGCTCGGGAACACTCCCCGTCTTATATCGAACGTATTCCGAAAAACTCAACGGAAAAAGCTCTCGCACAAGAGAACGACCCCTGAACTCGCTCTTAAGTTCTGAGGACAGCATCTTAGAAGAAGATCCCGTCACATAGACGGTCGCTTTCTCCGTATCGACTACACGCCGCAGAAACGCACCCCATTCGGGAATTTCTTGGATCTCGTCAAAGAAAATGTAAGCGCCCTCGGTTCGAGCAGCAGGATACAGCGCATAGAACGTGTCGAGCACGTCCGCCAGCAGCGATGGCTCATACGGGCGCAAGCGCTCATCCTCAAAATTGAAGTAAAGCATCCGGTCAAGCTCGACGCCCCGGCTCTGAAGCCGCCGCATCTCCTGATACAAGCGATACGTCTTTCCACAACGGCGGGCCCCCACAATCACATTTACGATGTTGTCGCGCTTTGGCTCCTGTGGGTTTCCTAGATCAAGGTCTCGCTCAAAGACCTGCGGAACCCCCTGCTGTTCAAAGTCCTTTATTTTCTGGGCGATCAAGTCGTTGAATGCCATGATTCTCCAATCTTGCTCTCTAGCTAATCAAAATTATAGCGGTCTTGATTAATTAGAGAGCAAGATTATGTCTGACTTGATTAACACTTAAGCAAGTTTTTCACTATTTCTGCTCGAAGGATGCCGAGTGGCTGAGAGGACAACCAAGCTCGAATGCGACTCCCTGGGCAGTCGATTTGGGACGGGACTTTCTTGACTACCCCGTCCCAGAAAATCATCGCCAAATTAGCTACTTGATGCAATTAGCGCCACGGGTCAGCTTCGAACATCGGCTCGCGCTCGGGGCGTCGGTCGCTGTAGGGGTCGTAACCGTCATCGTCCTCGTTCTCGGCACGGATGTAGGGGTCGCGCGGCTTGGGCGCCGGTTTGGACGTGGGCCTGGGCGCCGGCGCGCTTGTCTTGATCTCGTCTTTCATCTGCATAGCTCCTTACATCGCATCCGTTCGGCATCATCGATTGTCGCACGAAAAAGGGCGGCGAACCCAATTGGATCCGCCGCCCTTGGCGTTTTGCGATGAGGGGCGGTTTTAAAGCCGGCCCAAAATCTACTCGGCGTCGGGGACTTCGTAGGTGGCCGCCGGCGTGTTGTCGCATACGACGGTAAAGCCGCCGTCCTTGTCGACATCGACCGTCACCTGATCGCCCTCACGCACCGTGCCGTCGATGATAGCGGCGGCGATGGCATCCACGACCTCGCGCTGAACCAGACGCTTGAGCGGACGGGCACCAAAGACCGGGTCCAGGCCGCCCACGGCGAGCATCTGCTTGGCCGCCGGGGTGATGGCAAGCGTCATACGTTCCTTGGCCAAACGTGCGCGGACGTCGGCGAGCTGGATATCGACGATCTTCTCAATCTGCGCCATGCCGAGCGGATGGAACACCACGATATCGTCGATACGGTTGAGGAACTCGGGGCGGAAGGTCTGAGCCATGGCCACGTCAACCTGATGGCGCATCTCCTCCTCGTCCTTACCGGAAAGCTCGGCGATAGCCTTGGAGCCCACGTTAGATGTCATGATGATGATCGTGTTCTTGAAGGACACCTGACGACCCTGGCCGTCGGTCAGACGACCGTCGTCGAGCACCTGCAGCAGCACGTTGAAGACATCCGGATGAGCCTTCTCCATCTCGTCGAGCAAGATCACGGAGTACGGACGACGGCGCACAGCCTCGGTGAGCTGACCACCCTCGTCGTAACCCACGTATCCCGGGGGCGCACCGATCAGACGCTGGACGCTGAACTTCTCCATGTACTCGGACATGTCGATACGCACAAGTGCGCGCTCGTCGTCGAACAGGCACTCGGCCAGCGCCTTGGCGAGCTCGGTCTTGCCCACGCCGGTGGGGCCCAGGAAGAAGAAGCTGCCGATGGGCTTGTCCGGATCGGAGAGGCCCGCGCGGCTGCGGCGCACAGCTGCGGCGACGGCGGAGACGGCCTCGTCCTGACCGATGACGCGCTTATGCAGCTCACCCTCCAAGCCCTTGAGCTTGTCGAGCTCGCCCTGCATCATCTTGGACACGGGCACGCCGGTCCAGGCGCTCACGACCTCGGCGATCTCGTCGGAGGTCACCTGCTCGTTGAGGCCCTCGCCGTCCTGCTGCTTTTGTGCCTCGAGCGCAGCCTCGGAATCCTGAATCTGCTGCTGCAAACCCGGAATCACGGAGTAGCGCAGCTCGGACGCACGGCCCAGGTCGCCGTTGCGCGTCGCGCGCTCCTCTTCGCTCTTGGCCTCGTCGAGCTGGCCCTTGAGCTCCTGCACGTGGTCGATAGCGTTCTTCTGGTTGAGCCAGCCAGCCTTTTGCACGTTGAGCTTTTCCTGGACCTCGGCGATCTCTTGGCGCAGGGCCTCCAGACGCTCCTTGGAGGCGTCGTCGGTCTCCTTCATGAGCGCCTGTTCCTCGATCTGCAGCTGGGTGAGCTGACGCGTGGTGGCGTCAATCTCGACCGGCATGCTGTCGAGTTCCATGCGCAGGCGGCTTGCGGCCTCATCGACCAGGTCGATGGCCTTGTCGGGCAGGAAGCGGTCGGCAATGTAGCGGTCGGAGAGGTCGGCGGCGGCCACGAGCGCGCTATCGGTGATGTGCACGCCGTGGAAGATCTCGTACTTTTCCTTGAGGCCACGCAGAATCGAGATGGTGTCCTCGACGGTGGGCTCGCTCACCAAAACGGTCTGGAAACGACGGGCAAGCGCCGCGTCCTTCTCGATGTACTTGCGGTACTCATCGAGCGTGGTCGCACCGATCGCGTGCAGGTCGCCACGGGCGAGCGCCGGCTTGAGGATGTTGCCGGCGTCCATGGAGCCCTCGGTGGCACCCGCGCCCACAATGGTGTGGAGCTCATCGATGAACAGGATGACCTTGCCCTCAGACTTTTGCACTTCCTTGAGCACGGCCTTCAAGCGGTCCTCGAACTCGCCGCGGTACTTGGCGCCGGCGACCAGTGCGCTCATGTCGAGCTCGATGAGGTCGCGGTCGCGCAGCGTGCTCGGCACGTCGCCGGCCACGATACGCTGGGCGATACCCTCGACGATGGCCGTCTTGCCGACGCCCGGCTCGCCGATGAGCACGGGGTTGTTCTTGGTGCGGCGGGACAGAACCTGGATGGTACGGCGGATCTCATCGGTACGGCCGATGACCGGGTCGAGCTTGCCGGCGCGGGCGAGGTCGCAGATGTTGCGACCGTACTGCTCCAGGGCCTCAAACTGGGTCTTGTCCTCGGCAGACGTCACGCGGTCATCACCGCGCAGCTCCTCGTAGACCTGCTCGATGCGCTCCTTGGTAACGCCGGCGTCGCGCAGCACGCGGCCCGCCTCGCCCTTGTCCTCGGCAAGCGCCATGAGCAGATGCTCGGTCACCACAAAGCTGTCGCCCATCTTGGTGGCCTTCTTCTCGGCCTTCTCGATGACGCGAACGAGCTCGTTGGAAAGACCCATCTGCTGGCCCTCGCCCGAAACCTTGGGCGCATGGTCGATGGCGTCCTGCGTGGAGCGCGCGAGCTGGGCGGGATCGGCGCCAATGCGCTCGATGATCACGGAGATGTTGCGCTCGCCGGCACCGAGCAGGGCAGACAGCAGGTGAATCGGCTCCACCGCGCCGGCCTGCGCGTCGGCAGCCGTGCTCATGGCGGTCTGCAGCGCCTCGCGCGACGTCATTGCTAGCTTATCGATTCTCATGGAATCACCTCTCTTGGGGCGGCCGCCCTACGGGGCGGCTTCACGTTGTTCGAGAAGTATTGTTGCCAGCTTTGCGCGTTCTTATACACAAATCTAAGTCTCTATATATAAGATTTTCTGAGTGCTCCCACGACATGAAAAACCACCACAAAGGGGACAGGCACCTTTGTGGTGGTCGCAATCTCTACTCTCTTGCCGAGCCTGTTCTTCCCGATTCGGCGGTCCAGGGCATCTCATCCTCGAACAGCCATGTACGGGCAGACCCACTATCGCGCGCAGTCTGCGGGTCGGGCAAGCAGGTCTGTTCATAGGCATCTTGGATACACTGGGCCATAAAATCGTTGAGCTCGGTCTGGCCGCCTTCCATGACATAGGCCGCATCGCCGTCCATGATGTAGATGCCCGGACCCTCATTGCCCTCGTAACCCGGATCGTACGAGACATCACACAGTTTGGTGCCGCTCGTGGTATCCAACTCGATGGAAGAGCTGTATCCACCGACCATGTCGTTCGCTTTTGCCCGATAGGACGCATATCCGTACCAACGCTTAAAGGTTTTGCCCTTGAGTAGCTCGGTTGCTTTGCTGATTAGGCTCGCGTCCATGGTGTAGCGCATGGCTCCAAGCTGAATTTGCGGATAATTGCTAATGCCCAGCGCTGCCGGCTGCTCATCGAAATCAACGGTAATCGTATCGGGCTTGGTATCGCCGGTCAGGAACTCAACAGATTGAGTCACAGGCTTGACCACCGGCTCCGTCACCGCAGCGGGCAGAAACGCCATGCCAACAACGCCCACGCCAATTGCAGTAGCTACCAGCGCCAAGGCAATCAATCCAATACGGGTAGAACGTCTCACAGCAAAACACCCCACAAACTGGCCCATGTCTGTTGAGCTAATGATACCGTTTACAGACAGTATTCAGGAAATAGAGTCCACCCCAACGAATTCGATATTGTTGTTCTTGATCGTTATGGGGTTAGAATTGAATTGTTATCCGAGGATATTCATTTCTATCGTCTCGTCCTTGACAGCCCTTCGTCTCAAGGAGCGAATATGAAGCCGTCTCGTTCCACTGGCCGTAAAGCCATCGCCATTCTCACCGTGCCCATCTTGATGCTCGTCCTTATCGTCGTTGCGCCCTTTTCCCTTGGTATCGCCTCGCCCTTCGATCTATGCGGGATGGTCGACGCCGGTTCGCGCGCCACCTCGCTCTCCTTTATCTGCCGCGGCGTGTTCTATGAAGAAGCAATTCCCACCGGGAGTTGGCAGTCAAAGTTGCCACTGCTCGATCAGATCGACGGATGCTCCCCCTATTTCTGCCTTGAACCTCCGGCGGCGAACTGTCTGCTCTACGACCAGCCCCTTGCCTCCATTGCTCTCGCTTACGACTACGCGCCAAACGCCAGCGAGCACCACATGAACCAAGTCCTCGACAAGCTGCTCGAACAGTGTGGGCTCACCGAGGAGGTAGGCCGATTCATCGACAACGACCAGAAGTTGAAGCGAACAGAACTCCACCGTATCGGAAAAATAGAAGGGCGAGGCAGGGCCGCCTACTGGCAGGCCTGGGCAATACGCGACAAGAGCGAATTCGGACACAGCACCTATATGGTCACCGTCTACACCAAAGATGGAATCAAAGGCAATGTTGACGATTTCGTCTCATCCAAGCTCGGCATTCCCAAAACAACCAAACCCGCCAGCCCGGATGAAATCCTGTAGGGACGTTCATTAAAATGCTGCCCCACCACCACGAAGGGGACAGGCACCTTTGTGGTGGTTTTCGGCTCTGGTGGCAACTGTCTCGATCTGTAACATCTAGCGGCCATTTTCGGTCCCAGATGTTACAGATCGAGACAAAGGGGCCGGCAGTCGACCGTTTATCTAAATCTGTAACAATTACTCGGCAAACAAGGGTCTACCTGTTACAGATCGAGACAAATCAAACCACCACAAAGGTGCCTGTCCCCTTTGTGGTGGTCCAAAAAGATGCCGCCCCAATAAAAGAGGCGGCATCAAGCAAGTCTATTTTTAGCGTCCCTCAAGACCCAACGAGAACGCACAAACGTAGCCCGGGGCTTACCCTTTGCCGAACGCGACCCTCGCGAAGCGCGTGAGCGGGCGGGAAAGGGTAAGCCCCGGGCGGACAATTAAGTGCGTTACTCGGCAGCGGCCTTGAACTTGTTGTAGTTGATCAGGCAGCCGGCCTTGACGATGGCGCGCTCCTCGGCCGTCATATCGGCGATGTAGAGCTCAATCTGCTCAACCGCACCGCCGGCACGCACCACGTAGGCAGCGATGTTCTGCAGGTCGCCGTCGAGCGCGCCGCGGATACCCGGCACGAAGACGTAGTCGCCCACCTCAAAGTTGGGCTCGGCCTCCATCTGGAAGGGCACCATGCCCCAGTTCATCACGTTGGAGCGATAGCGCTTGGTGGCGTACTCGTGGACGATGTTGGCCAGGCCGCCGATCACGCGCTGGCAGCTTGCGGCCTGCTCGCGGGCAGAGCCGTCGCCAGGCTTCTTGGCGTAGAGCATGGAGCCGTACTCGGTCGCCTTGGCATCGGCCGCGACACCAGCGCCGGCCAGCGCCTCAAACACACCGGCAAGCTCGGCATCGAGCGCGGCCAGGTCACCCGCGGCCTCACCGGCAACGCGACGCTTCTCCACGGCGTCGACCTCCTTGGAACGACCCACGTAGGCAGGGTCGCGGCGGCTGAGCGTAAACTCGGCCAGGCCCAGCGGGTTGGAGCGGAAAGAGCTCGTCTCGCCCGAGGGAATGAGCTCGTCGGTCGTGGTGACCGGGTCCATGATCTTGGAGCACACCTTGAGCAGGATATCGTCGCCGAGCGGCTCCATCGCGGGCCATGGCTTGATGTTGGGACCCTCGACCAGCTCGTCGGCAGGCTCAGCCTTGCCAAAGCCCCAGTACACGCGCTTCTTGTACGGCGCGTCGTCGAAGGTGTACTCGCAGGCCTCGTCCCAGGTGTCCTCGGGCAGGTCGGTCGCCGGCGTCAGGACGCCGCCGTTGGCAGCCGTCGCCGCGATGGAGCGGGCGTCCATCAGAGCCACGGCGCTCAGCTGGCCATTACCCGGCTTGGAACCCTCACGGTTGGGGAAGTTACGCGTGGTGTGGCGGATGGACAGGCCGTTGTTGGCAGGCGTGTCGCCGGCGCCAAAGCACGGGCCGCAGAACGCCGTGCGCACGATCGCGCCAGCCTCCATAAGGTCGTAGATATAGCCGCGACGCGTGAGTTCGAGCGCCACGGGCTGGCTCGTGGGATAGACCGACAGCGAGAACTCGCCGCAGCCGGTGTTGGCACCCTTGAGCACGCGGGCAGCCTGGACCACGGAGTCGTAATTGCCGCCCGAGCAGCCGGCGATAACGCCCTGCTGCACGTGCAGTTTGCCGTCGACGATCTTGTCGAGCAGGCTAAAGTGCGTCTTACCCTCGCCGATCTTGGCGGCCTCGAGCTCCACCTCGTGAAGGATGTCCTCGAGGTTCTCATTGAGCTCGTCGATCTCAAAGCCGTTGGAAGGATGGAACGGCAGGGCGATCATGGGCTTGATGCTCGACAGGTCGACCTCGACGCAGCCGTCGTAGTAGGCGACATCAGCGGGCCTGAGCTCGCGGTAGTCGTCGCCGCGGCCGTGCATGGTCAAAAACGCGTGCGTGTCCTCGTCGGTTGCCCAGATGCTCGACAGGCAGGTGGTCTCGGTGGTCATGACGTCGACGCCGTTGCGGTAGTCGGTCGTCATGCTCGAGATGCCGGGGCCCACGAACTCCATGACCTTGTTCTTGACGTAGCCCTTGGCAAAGACGGCGCGGATGATGGCGAGCGCCACGTCGTGCGGACCAACGCCGGGGCGCGGGGAACCCGTGAGGTAGATGGCGACGACGCCAGGGTAGGCGACGTCGTAGGTGTCGCGCAGCAGCTGCTTGGCCAGCTCGCCGCCGCCCTCGCCCACGGCCATGGTGCCCAGGGCGCCGTAGCGGGTGTGTGAGTCGGAGCCCAGGATCATCTTGCCGCAACCGGCAAAGTTCTCGCGCATAAAGGAGTGGATAACGGCGATGTGCGGCGGGACAAAGATGCCGCCATACTTCTTGGCCGCGGAGAGGCCAAAGACGTGGTCGTCCTCGTTGATGGTGCCGCCCACGGCGCACAGCGAGTTATGGCAGTTGGTGAGCACGTAGGGCAGCGGGAACTGCTCCATACCCGAGGCACGTGCCGTCTGGATGATGCCGACAAAGGTGATGTCGTGGCTCGCCATGGCGTCGAAGCGAATCTTGAGCGCCTCGGGGTCGCCGGACGTATTGTGTGCTTGGAGGATCGAATACGCGATGGTTCCGCGTTTGGCATCCTCGGGCGTCTGCGTAATGCCGCGCTCAGCAGCCTCGGCCGCAGGCACAACCTCGCTGCCGCCGCGCAGGTAGATGCCGTCCTCGTACAGCTTGACCATACTGTCTCCCACTCTGCCCAAAACGATTTGGGCGCATAGCATACATTCGTTCAATATCGTGCCATAGAACGGTTGCGAGTGGGTTACGAATCTGCGCGTTCACTTTATCTCGGTAAAGCAGAGGGTGGTATTGGTGCTGAACTGCGTCCCGAATCTTGGCCTTCTTTATTAGAAGCGAACACTAGGACGCTTTCAATAGCCGTTTCCGAAACTC
>CAKUNE010000005.1 GCA_934668345.1 uncultured Collinsella sp.
CTTCCTGCGGGGCATTTCCGATGCCTCCCTTTTCTCGAACCTTAATTTCAAAGTCCAAGAAATGGGATGCAGTTCATTTGTGGTGGTGTTGACGGCTAGAGGACGAGCTGATGGTAGTCGGCGGGGGTTATGCGGCCTTCGGTGGCAGCGCGGAAGGCGGCGAGCGCATCGCCCGAGAACGGCATGGCCCAGCACAGACCGCAACCTGCGGTAATGGAGCCGGGCAAAGGCATAATGCGCCCGGGCACGCCGTCATCCAGGCACAGCTGCTCGCATTCCATCACATCGAAGGTGCTGTCGAACGATACGATGATCTTGCGTTCGTGGTCGAGGGCATCACCGGACGGGCCGCCGCGGTGTGCCTCACGATACGCCGCGGCGGCCGCTTCCTCTTCCGCGGTATGCCCACAGCCTCCGCAGCCGCAGGTACAGGGTTCGGACCCGTCGCAAGTGCAAGGTTCTCCCGTGTCGGGACAAATATCGTGAGACATGGCAACTCCAATCGTCTAGGCAAGCAACTCGGCCGCCGCAAACTCCTCGGGCGTATTGACGTTCTCGAAGCAGAGCGTCGAGCCCGCGGCCTTAACGATCTGCGGCTCATCCATATAACCAGCCTGAACGCGATTGATCAGGCAGCGAATGCGTTGGCGGTCGCAGGCGAGCAGCTCTTGGGCAACCGGCGCGCACGCGTCACGGCGCCAGACAGCGCAAAGCGGCTCAATCCCCCGCTCCTCGTGCGGCACGCACACATCGAGCGCCTCGGCCTCAACACGATCGGCAAGCGCGCCGATGAGTTCCGGCGAGACAAACGGCATATCGCAGGCAACGATCGCCACGAGCGGCAATCGGGCCGCGGCCAACGAGCTCGCGATGCCGCGCATGGCACCCGCCGGCCCTTCAAGGTCCGCCACGACACGCGGCACCAGGCCGCCAAACGCGTGCTCCTCAAGATAGGCAAGCTCGCCGGGACGCGACGTCGTCACGACCAGCTCGCCGGCAATTAGCGCCAGCCGACCCAGCACGCGCTCGATGAGAGGCTCGCCGCAAAACGCCATGCGCGCCTTATCGCAGCCCATGCGCGAGGACAGCCCGCCCGCCTGGACGACACAAGAAAGATCGGCACGTCTTACGGTAGTCATACGGCAAAACACCTCCATCGGCATGCTCGAAACCCGGTGCACGAAGCTAAATACAGCCGCCGAAATAGCGGCGCTACGAAAAGCTCGTGCAAAAACAAAACAGCGCCTTTGCGGCACGCAGCAAGACCGCGAGCACAAAAGCGCTGGTAGCATATGGCGGGAACGTATGTGAATCGAACACATCCAAGACGTTTTGCACGCCTCACAACGGTTTTGAGGACCGCGGAGCCCACCGGAGCCCATCCGTTCCCAAGTGCGGCGGTATTTTACCAAACCGAGCAGCCGATCTAGCGTAGGGACCTCAGGCCGCCGGCCTCCTTGTCGAGCACCGTAAAGCGAACGGCGTCCAGGTGCTCCAAGATGCTGATGGCACGCTTGCGCGACACGCCCAGTGCCTCGCGCAGCACACTCGTGGTAGCAGCGCCGCCGGCTGCCTCGATAGCGGCGACGACGAGCTCACGCGCATGGGCCTCGGCGGCAGCGGACAGGGCAACGTCGCGCTCGACCTTAACGATCGAGCGGTTGAGCGAAAGCTCGCGCAGGGCGCGCGTCATGGTGTCGCGATCAAGCTGCAACTGCTCGCCCACCTCGGGCAATGTCGGTACATCGAGACCGGCTTCGTCCAGCAAGGCAACGATACGTTCGCAGGCCTCGCGCACCACGCGTGCCGCCGCGGCAGCGGAGTGCGGGTCGAACACCTCGGCGCCCTCGGAGGCACACACGCCGCGCGAGCAGCCCTCGTAAATCAGGGCCGCGGAAACGCCTTCATCAGCGGCAGGCCACGCAGCATGGGCAACGGCGCCGGGCGTAAAGCCTGTCTCCTTGGGAGCCGCCGCGTGCATGGCTGACAGGGTCGCCGCCAGTGCATCCATCGCGGCGTCGAGCACCACGGCGTCCGCCAAGAGGCCTGCATCACCCACGGCAAGCTTGCGAACGGAGCCCTGCGCCACCAACCCGCGCAGTGCGGCATCGACCTCGCCGACACCAAGATCCAAAGCCTCAGCAACATCAACCGCCGTAACCGGCAGCATCTGCAGCGCCAGCCAAGCGCCCACACCGCCCGCGATATCGCCGGACTCGAGCGCCGCGTACAGCACGCGTTCCCCCTCAGTAAGTTCGCGCGAACGGCGGCATCGCGACAACAGCACGCGCCCTCCACCAATAAGCATGACCGGCGAATAGGACAGCACCACGGCATGGTCGCCGGCGCGCAGCGGAAGCGGTTCCTCCAAGCGTACCTGTACGGTACGGGTCTCGCCCACCGCCATGGGGGCCTCGCCCTCCATGAACATGATGCGACCGACAACCTCGGCCGTACCCGCCATCACGTGCACACGCGCACCCGACTCGAGCACACGCGGCTTGGCTCCCTCGCGGCCCAAATACGTAAACGTCATCATAAAGCGCATCGTCTGGCCAAAGCGGCCCGCCACGCCGAGCATCTCACCGCGATCGAGTGCGGCGACAGCATCGCCCACCAAGTTGAGCGCCACACGCTGGCCGGGCAACGCCCGCGGCGTATCGCCATGCACCTGGATCCCGCGCACGCGACAGACCGTGCGCGACGGCAAAGCCATCAGCTCGTCGCCCACCGCAACCGGCGCATCGTGCAGCGTTCCCGTCACGACGGTGCCGACGCCCTTGATCGTAAAGCAGCGGTCAATCGGCAGGCGCGGCGCGGCATCGGTGGTCTCGGCACGGGCACGGCAGGCATCCCAGCAAGCGGCAACCTGCTCGTCGAGTGCAGCAAGCAGGTCATCGATCCCCGCGCCGGTCTTGGACGACACGGGCACGATCGATGCGTCGGCAAACACGGTATCCGAAAGAAAATCGTCCACGTCGAGCTCGGCCAGCTCAATCATTTCGTTATCGGCCAGGTCGCACATCGTCAGCGCGACAACCATGTGTGTGACGCCCAACAGCTCCAGCACATGCACGTGCTCGCGGGTCTGCGGCATCACGCCCTCGACGGCCGATACCACCAACACGGCAACATCAATGCCCGTGGCACCCTGCACCATGGCGCGCAGGTAATGCGCGTGGCCCGGCACGTCGACCAGGCCGACGATCTTGCCGCTCGGCAGTGCCAACTCGCCAAAGCCCAGCTCCACGGTCATACCGCGACGGCGCTCAACTTCCAGACGGTCGGGATTCTTGCCGGTCAGCGCCTCGATCAGTGCCGACTTACCGTGGTCGACGTGGCCCGCCGTGCCAACGATAACGGGACATTCCACCAACGCTTGAACCTCACTCATCGAGCAATCGCCTTCTTAACGCACGCGACGAGCGTCGATGCCGCCGTCTCGATATCGCGGTCGCCCACGAGCGTGCGCACATCAAACAGAATACGGTCGTGCGAGGCACGCGTAACGACCGGCGTGTCGAAGTCCTGGACAAGCGAGCGCTTGAGCGCGTCGACGGACAGGCGCTCGTCAACAAGACGCACGGCAACGCACATCGTCGGCAGCTCAACGGTAGGCAGCGAACCGCCACCGGGCGTTGAGGACTCCTCGACAATCTCCACCTGAACGGCGCACGGGCAACCCGCCTTATCGAGCCCTACGACCATACGATCGCGCAGCTTGCGGGCACGTCGTTCCAAATGGGCCTGCGGCAGCGTAAGCATACTGAGCACCGGAATATCACGATGGGCAACAGCGGCGCCGTCCATGTAGATACGCAGCGTGGCCTCGAGCGCCGACAGAGCCAGTTTACCCGGACGCAGAGCGCGCATGAGCGGATGTGCGCCGCAGGCCTGGACCAGATCGCGACGGCCCATGATAATGCCCGCCTGTGCGGCACCGAGCAGCTTATCGCCCGAGCACGACACCAGATCGAGCCCTGCCGAAACCGAAGCCGGCGTGGTTTCTTCGCCGCCGCGCACCAAGATGTCGTCAGGCAACAGTGCGCCCGACCCCTGGTCTTCATAGAACAGCAGGCCGTGCTTATGGGCCAGTGCGGCGAGCTCCCTTGAGCTCACTTCCTCGTGGAAACCCTCGATGCGATAGTTGGAAGGATGGACCTTAAGGATCATCGCCGTATCGGGCGTGATGGCGCGCTCGTAGTCGCCCAGATGCGTGCGGTTGGTGGCGCCGACCTCGACAAGTTTGGCGCCCGAAGCCGCCATGACATCGGGGATGCGGAAGCTGCCACCGATCTCGACAAGCTCGCCGCGGCTGACGATGACCTCCTTGCCTGCGGCATGGGTCGCCAGCACCAGCAGCACGGCGGCCGCGTTATTGTTAACGACCAGCGCGTCCTCGGCACCGGTAAGCGAGCGGATCAGCTGCGCGGCATGTTCCTTGCGCGAACCACGCGAGCAGGTGTCCACGCTGTACTCGAGCGTGCTGTACCCGCGCGCGACCTCAGCCACGGCCTTTGCCGCCGACTCCGCGAGCGGGGCACGACCCAAGTTGGTATGAATGACCACGCCCGTAGCATTGACGGCAGGGCGCAGGCTCGGCAACGCGGAGCGGTGCGCACGCCACTCGATGGCCGAAGCCAGGTCGCGCTTAGAGCGCGGGGCGGCACCGGCACGAATCGCGGCGCGCTCCTCGTCGAGCTCGGCCGTGACGGCGGCATGCACCACCGCGTCGCAGGTCTCCCCCGCCGCCTTCACAACCGGCCACTCTGCGAGCAGCTCGTTGACGGAAGGAATAGCGCGCAGGCGGGCGCGTACCTCATCGGACATGTTCTGGCTATCGCTCATGTGCAGCCTTTCAAAACCAAGGGCAGATCAGTCGATCGTTCATCAAAAACCAGCCGAATCAATCTGCTGAATCATTCAATCGCTATTATCCTCGCGTGCCGCGATCTTTTCCACGCGAACGGCGTTTTCCTGGGTGAGCGCAGCGCTCGTCAACGGGTCCCAACGCAACGGCGTATGGTCGAGCGGACCCACGCCCAAGGCTTGAGCGCCACCGGCATCGGCGCCAAACGAACGCCCGCCGGGAGCGGCCGAGGTGAAGATGCACGCCGGATGCAGATACGGCGTCGTCTCCACGCGCACGCGGTCGCGGCCCATATCGCTCACGAGTTCGACGACCTCGCCGTCGGCGATGCCCATGTGCGCAGCAGCATCGGCATTCATCTGCACGGCATCCAGGTCCGATCCAGCCTCGGCGGCACCTTGGGCAGCGAGCCTGCGCGAAGTATGCGACTCAAAGGGACGGTTGCCGCTAATGAGGCGAAACATCCCCGGGCCGGGCTCCACCATGGGAGCGATCCAGTTGGGCACACGACCCATGCCGGCTCGCTCCCATATGTCGCTTGCCAGCGCAATCTTGCCGCCATCCAAGGGAATCGCAGGCTCGCCCGTACGCGACGGCAACGCAACACCCGTGTCGGCCCAACCGCGCTCCTTGAGCTCGTCCAGATTGATCCCAAACGGTGCCACCTGGGCAGCCGCCAGATCGTCAGACGTAAACTGAAAGTACTCGCCCACGCCACACGCCTGCGCCAGACCGGCAAAGATCTCCCGACCGGGACGCGTGTCGTCATGCTGCACAGGCAGCACGGCGTTGCGGTAGAATACGCGCGCATCGTTGGCGCCTGTCACCGTTCCCACGCCGCGGTCAGCCTCCAGATACGTCACGTCGGGCAGCACGAAATCAGAAGCACGCGCCGTCTCGGACCAGCGAATATCAATCGTCACGAGCAAGTCGAGCTGCTGCAAAATACTCAACCAAGCCTGTGCATTGCCATAGCCCGCACCGGGGTTACTGGCATAGACGATGAGCCCACGCAAATCGCCGGCAAGAATCGACTGACCGATAGTCGTGCACAGGCCGCGCACCGGATCGACCAGCGGATAGCGCGCGGACCCCAGCTTGGGCCCGCGCGGCACCGGCGGCGTCGCAAAGCGTGCGGGATCGAGGTCGCCCAGCGCAAGCGGTGTGGGTGGATTGAGCGCTCCGCCCGCATGTCCAATACAGCCCAGCAGCACATCGACCATGCAGATAGCTCGCGCCGTCTGGGTACTGTTCGCATACGCGATACCGATGCCACCATGAAAGCCAGCGTCCACCACCGCAGCAGGCGCCGCGGCAGCTAGATCGCGCGCCGTGGCGGCGATCTCTGCGGCCGGCACGTCGCACATCGACTCGGCCCACTCGGGCGTCCAAGCACGGGCCGCCTGCGCCAGCTCGTCAAAACCCGTGGTATAGCGGGTCACGAACTCGTGGTCATAAAGGTCCTCGGCAATCAACACATGGGCAATACCCAGCAGCAACGCTAGGTCGCAGCCCGGGCGTACGCGCAGCCAGCGGTCGGCAAGCGCAGCCGAGCCGCTGCGCCGGGGGTCGACCACGATGATCTTCGCCCCGCGCCGGCGCGCATCGTTGAGTGTATCAACGGCCCCCATCGTCGACGAATCGACAATGGAACGCCCCAGGTACATAATGCAATCGGTATGCGCCAGGTCGGAGGCGGGGCTATAGCCCAAGCTATGCTCCCAACCAGTGAGACGGCTTACCTCGCAGGCGCCATCGGCACCGTACACGTTGGGCGAACCCAGCGCGTGCATAAGACGATAGCCCCAGTAGCGGTCGAACGAGGGCACGCCGAGCGTCATGCCCAGCGCACGAGGTCCGCGCTCGTCAACAATCCCCCCAAGGCGCGCCGCGATCTGCGCGAACGCCTCGTCCCACGAAATAGCATCGAACCCCGAGCCATCAGCTCGTCGGCGCATGGGGTGCACAATGCGATCGCGCTCGTCAAACGGCATTGCCAGGCGATGCCGTCCGCGAGCGCACAGGGCACGCGCCGCGCACGGATGTCCCACAACCGGCAAATCAGCCACCACACGCCCATCCTCAACATGAGCCGCAAAGGCGCAATCGGCATAGCATCCCCCGCATGTGGTCACCACGGCGCGACCGTCACGCTCCACAGCAGATGCCATCTCGATTACCCCTTTCACCAGCCAAACACAACAGGTCAACAGCCCGGCAACGAGCCCCAGACCAAAAAAGCCTCCCGCACGGCAACGCCCCGCGGGAGGCCCAACGTCAAACAGACGGTATCTTACGCCTCGGACTTCTTGGCGTAGATAAACCAGTAGCCGAGCGCGACCAGAACCGCACCGCCCACAATGTTGCCCAGCGTGGCAGCGGACAGGTTAAACGCAATGCCCGCAACGTTGAGCGCATCGGCGCCGGCGACGTCGGCACCATAGCCGCACGCGTGCATCACGGCACCCATGGGCAAAAAGTACATGTTGGCGACACAGTGCTCAAAACCGCAGGCCACAAAGGCAGCGATGGGCAGCAGAATGCCCACAACCTTATCGACCACGGTCTTGCCGGCGGTACCGATCCACACGGCCAGGCATACAAAGATGTTGCACAGGATGCCGCGGAAGAAGATCGTCACCCAGTCGATCGTCACCTTGCCGGCGGCGACGCTCACCATGGAATTGGCGACCGCCTCGCCGTTGAGCTTATAGATGCCGGCCATGTACACCAAAAAGACGATGAACAGGGCACCGACAAAATTGCCGACCCAGACGACGACCCAGGCCTTGAGCATCTGAGCCAGGGTGATCTTTTTGCTCTTGAGCGCACAGACCATAAGCGAATTGCCGGTAAACAGCTCGGCGCCGCACACCAGTACCAGCACCAGGCCCAGGCAAAAGCACAGGCCGCCCACGACGCGCTGGGCACCCCAGCCCAGCGTGTTGTCGCTCAAAAACACCGTAAAGAACAGGCCGCCGAAGGCAATGAACGCACCGGCGAACATTGCCAACAGAAAGGCCTTAGCGACCGGCAGGTTGGCCTTGGTCACGCCGGCGGCCTCGGTCTTGGCCTCGATCGCGGCGGGCGCCAGGCAATCGGGAGCGGGATACTCCACCTTGGAATCTGCCATGTCAATCACTTCTTTCCTAACAAAATGGAACAAGTGCTCCTACTGCTCTTGCCCCAAGCGGACAAAGTGGGAAAAGTCGTTGGCGGCCACGGCGTCGTACACGGCGTCGACAGCGTCAAAGACTTCCGGGGACATGGGGTTGTAGAACTCCGTGTCGCCCGGCTGAATCCCGACGAAGACGATATCATCGCACGATTGCTCGATTTCCTCGATCAGAATCGACAAAGGAAGCGAATGCGTGGTGAACATCGACTTGCGGGCCACATCGTGCTTGTCGAGCAAACGGATGGACCCGACGGGCAGCGCCATGTCGGCGGCATCGACCAAGATCAGACGCGGCGGACACTCGCGCTTGACCTCGATGATGTCGTCCTCGGGCGTCTGACCGCCGTCGATGGTGTACCAGCCGGCGATGGGTACATCCTCCATCTTTTTGGAGAGCACGGGGCCGGCGGCATCGTCGGCACGTAGCACGCTTCCCGCCGTGAGCACGATGCCCGCAAACGGGGCGCCGTTTACACGTCCATCCACAACGCGACCCATTACTGCAACCTCCCCGTCAGATACACGCCCGACACATCGCGCACGCGCTCCACCAGATCGCGAAACTTCATTAGGAACGCGACCTGCTGGGCATGCAGGCCAAAGTCGTCGTCGAACACCGAAATGCCGGCCTTGGCCGACCCGCGAAAACCGCGCTCGTCGAGCAGCACATCGCAGGCCTCGAGCAGCGACGGCACCGCCGCCTTGTCGAGCTGGCACTCGCCAAAGGAGCGGATGGCCTCAAACTTAGTCCGGGCCTCCCCCTCCGGCAGCGCGTCGACGAGCGTATAGAACACGTTCACCGGCACCGACAGGCGCGGCTCAAAGCAGTCGAGCACGCCAGTGTGGTGGCCCACGGCGAGCGTGTAGTACAGCACGTCGCAGGCCTCCTGGGGAACGTCTTCCTCGGTCTCCACAAACTTACGCGTGAGCTCGTAAAAGACCACCTGGTCGGGCGTATGGCCCAGGCAGAGGTCGACGACGCCCTCGGCGGCCTCGTCGCTTGCGCGCGAGGCATCACCAAAAGAGCCGCCGAGCATACCGGGGCCCGCAAAGTAACCAGAGCGGTCCGTGAGCTCCATCTAGCGACCTCCGGCCAGCACCAGATCCTGCAGCGCCGAGTACACCTCGACGCGGCGCGGATCGTCCTGCTTATCGATGAGCAGCGCCATGGCACCGCGGATATCACTCTTGGGTGCGCCCTCGAGCGTATCCATAAACTCGTTGGCCAGGTCGCGGCCGTAACGGTAGCCGCTCATGGCGCGAGCCTCGCGCTCGATGGCAACGCGCAGCTTGTACGGCACGCCGGGGTGCAGGATATCGGCCTGCTCGCCGGCGGCCTCCACCGTGGTCTCGGCATGGAGCTTTTGGTCCAGCAGACCAAGCGCCATGGCAAAGCCGTAGATGGTCTGCGCGGGGCTGGGCGGGCAGCCGGGGATGTAGACATCGACCGGCAGAATCTTGTCCGTGCCGCCCCAGACGCAGTAGTTGTCGTAGAAGATGCCGCCGGTGCAGCCGCACGCACCATAGGACACCACGATCTTGGGATCGGGTGCGGCCTCAAAGGCGCGCAGGGCCGGCATGCGCATGGCACGCGTCACGGCACCGGTGTACAGCAGCACATCGGCGTGGCGGGGCGAGGGCACGACCTTGATGCCAAAACGCTCGACGTCAAAGACGGGCGTGATGGAACCGAAGATCTCGATCTCGCAGCCGTTGCAGCCGCCGCAGTCAACACGGTAGACGTACACCGAGCGCTTGATCTTCTTGAGAAGGGTCGCCTTGGCCTTCTCGATGCTCTCGTCGAGCTCGATCTTGGTCGGGCGGTACTGAAGCCGCTCGGGCAAAAGCGTGGGTTCGGCCATGGTTACTCCTCCTTCGTATCAAAATCCATGATGATGCCCTCGACCGGCGCAGGACCGGCGGGAATCTCGGGCGCATCGGGGTTGAGTTCGCGGTCGATATACTCCGGGTTCACGCCGTGGCCGCCCAGATACTCCATGCCGGGGCCCTGGGGCTCACCGGACGCAAGCGTCTCGTTGGCAGCCATGCCGCGCGCGTTGCTGGTCTTTACGGCCGAGGCGGCGCGCAGGGCGTCGAGCTCGCGCTTGCACTCCTGGCACATACCGACGGTGCGGGCGGCCTGCTCGGCCTCCATGCCGCCCGCCTTTTGCAGCAGGCGCTTGGCGTAGTCGATCTCCTTGTGCGGGGCGAACGGCTTGCCGCAGCGCGAGCAATGCTCGAGCGTATAGACGCTCTTGCTCGTAAGGTCGTCCTTGCTCATGACGGCAAGCTCAAACTCCTCGGTGAGCTTGATGGCCTCCATGGGGCAGGCTTCCTCGCAGCGGCCGCAGAAGATGCAGCGGCCGTAGTCGATCGACCAGGTGATGGTATCGGCCGCAAGGTCGGTATCCATGCGGATGGCGTCGGCCGGGCACGCCACGCCGCAGGCACCGCAGGCGATGCAGAGCTCCGCGTTGTGCTCGGGCTTGCCGCGCATGTCCTTGTTGGTGGGAAACGGCGCAAACGGGTACTTGACCGTCGCGTCGCCGGCCTTGGCGTTGACCTTCCAAAGCTTCAGCATATTAGAGCGCCTCCTCATCGAGCGGAGCGGCCATGGCGCCCTCGCCCGCAAGCGGCGACTTGTCGCGCCAGACGTTCTCGAACTGCTCCTTGTCGAGCACGTGGTCGCGCTTGGCGGCGACATCGGTCACCGTCACGCGGTCGGTGCAGGAGTAGCACGGGTCGAGCGAGCCGACGATGAGCGCCGCATCACCCACGGTGTTGCCGCGGAACATGTAGCGCAGGACCGGCCAGTTGCTGTACGTGGCGGCCTTGGCGCGCCAGCGGTAGCACTTCTGGTTGTTGCCGAGCATGGCCCAGTGCACGTCCTCGCCGCGCGGCGCCTCGGTGGCGCCGATGGCGTACTTGTGCGGGGTGTACTCCCAATCCGTGGTGAGGATGGGGCCCGACGGGCAATTCTCGAGCATGGTCTCGATCATGTCGATCGAATCATAGACCTCCTGGATGCGCACCGCCGTACGGCCGAAGGCATCGCAGGTGTCGGCCGTGGCGGCGTGCATCTTTTGGACGTCCGGATCGGCGTAGCCGTCGAAGGGATGGTCAAAACGCACGTCGCGGGCATAGCCCGAGCCTCGCATAAGCGGGCCGACCGGCGAGAAGTCGCGGGCGATCTTGCGATCCAGAATGCCGATGCCGCTCGTACGCTCAATAAAGTTGGGCGTGGAGAGCAATACGTCGACAAGCTCCTGAACCTCGGAGCGCAGCTGGTGGATGGTCGTGAGCGTGGAGAGCTTCTGCTCGGCCAGGATGTCGCGACGCACGCCGCCGATCACGTTGAGGCCATAGGTCTTGCGGTGACCAGAGAGCTTCTCGGCCAGGTCCATGGACTTCTCGCGGACGCGGAAGAACTGCTGGAAGCCGGAATCGAAGCCGGTGTAGTGCGACGCCAGGCCAATGTTGAGCAGGTGCGAGTGCAGACGCTCGACCTCGAGCATGATGGCGCGGATGTACTGGGCGCGCGGCGGGACGTGGACGCCCTGGGCGCGCTCGACAGCCTCAGCATAGGCCACCGAGTGGGCGCAGCCGCAGATGCCGCAGATACGGTCGGCGAGGAACGTCACGGCATCATAGTTCAGGCGCGTCTCGGCAACCTTCTCCATGCCGCGGTGCACGTAGAACAGACGGTAGTCGGCGTCGACGATCGTCTCGCCCTCAACGAACAGGCGGAAGTGGCCGGGCTCGTCGGAGGTAATGTGCAACGGGCCCATGGGGACGAGTGTGGTCTCCTTGCCCTTGGTATCGGCCAAGAACTCGTAGTTTTCCATGTCGCTCGCGGGAGCGGGACGGAAGCGGTAGTCCATGGAGTCCTTACGCAGCGGGTACAGACCGCTCGGCCAGTCGTCGGGCAGTACCAGGCGACGGCGATCGGGCAGGCCCTCGGGAATCAGGCCGAACATGTCGCGCAGCTCGCGCTCGCCCCACACGCAGGCGGGGACAAACGGCGTCACGGACGGGAACGTCATCTTGGCGGGATCGACCTCGGTGCGCACGGTCACCCAGCCGGGGTCCTCCCCCTCCATGGAGATGACGTAGTACACGGCGTAACGGCCGCACAGGCTGCGCTCGTCGTTGCCGACGATCACGGGAATCCAGCCGTAGCGCTCGTAATACAGGTAGTGGACGGCCTCGGGCAGCTTGTCCTGCTTGACGGTAATCGTCAGCTGGTCCTCGCACTGCCACTCGACCTTCTCGATGCAGCCCGGAACGGCGCGGCGCAGGGCCTCGACATGGCTCTCGCAGCGACGGGCATACACCTTGTTCTCAGTTTCAATCATTCGTTACTCCACCTCGCTCTGAGCGGTCTCGGTACCGAACACAGCGCGGTACATCGGCGTCGCGTGAAGTTCCTCGGTGCTCTGCTCGAGCACGATGCCGGTCGCGGTCTCCACACCGTGCACGAGAGGCAGCGGGGTGGCGATGCCAAACCACAAGATCATGACGGCCAGGATGATCTCGGGGATCAGCATGAGCGCCGGGGCCTCGTGCTTACCCATGCCCTCGGGAGCATGACCGAACACCGACTTAAGCGCGATGCGGGTAAGCGCGGAGATGGCGACGGTAAGACCGAGGGCCACCACGACGACAAGCCACATCGGGCCAGCGGTAACGCCGGCGACAAAGGTCAAAAACTCCGAGATGAACATGCCAAAGGGCGGGAAGGCGGCAAGGCCCAGCAGCGCCAGGATGGCGAGCGCGGCGGTGGCGGGAGCAACCTCCACGACGCCCTGGATCTTGGCCAGGCTGCGCGTACCGTAGGCATGCTGGATGTTACCGGACACGCAGAAGGCAAGCGTCTTGGTAAAGCCGTGGAACACGCAGTGCAGCAGGGCCGCGGCGATACCCAGCGGGCCGCCGACACCCAGGCACAGCGCGATGACGCCCACGTTCTCCACGGAGGAGTAGGCGAAGCGGCGCTTGAGGTCGTCCTGGCGGAACATCGACAGCGCCGCCACCAGGATGGACAGCGTACCGACGATCAGCAGCAGAAGCTGGGGGTAGTCGGCGCCGACGGCCTGGATGGTAAAGCCGTAGAAGCGCATGATCACGAGCATGGCGCACTTAAGCAGCACGCCCGAGAGCAGGGCCGAGACAGGGCTCGGGGCCTGGGAGTGGGCATCGGGCAGCCACGTGTGCATGGGGAACAGGCCGGCCTTGGTGCCAAAGCCGATCACGATAAACGCGAAGGCGAGGCGCATGAGCGTCGGGTCGAACTGGTCGGCATAGGGCAGAACAGACGACAGGAAAGCGGCCTCGTGGGCATTGGGAATCACGTCGGCGGCGTTGGCATAGATCAGCAGCGTGCCAAAGAGGCCAAAGGCCACGCCGGCGGTGCAGACCATGGCGTACTTCCAAGAGGCCTCGAGGGCGGTCTTGTTCTTGTAGATACCGACGAGAAACACGGTGGACAGCGTAGTTGCCTCCACGGCGGCCCAGGTGAGGATCATGTTGTTGGACAGGCATGCGAGCAGCATGGTGAACACAAACAGGCTAAACAGCGCGTAGTACTGCTTAGCGCGCTCGGCGGGCATGGCACCCTCCTCGATGTCGGCCTTGACGTAGGGCAGCGAGAACAACCCCGTGAGAAAGCCGATAAAGCCGATGAGCAGCACAAAGATGGAGCCCAGCGAATCGAGGTGGAACCACAGGCCAAGGGCGTTGGCGGTGTTGCCGCTCACAAGGACGTCGCCGGCGGTCATAAGCGACAGCACCAGGACAGCCGCGACAGAGACCAGGTTGAGCCCGGCAAACACGCTATAGGACGTGCTCTTGGGCAAAAACGCCATGACGAGCGAGAACACCAAAGGGGTCGCGAGCAGGGCAAGAATCAACGTTTCCATGGACTACCCCCTCAGCTCGGACAGGTCGCGCGAGTCGAGCGAATGGGAGTCTTCCCAGATGCGACGCACGACGATGGACATGATGATGACGGCGAAGATGGCGTCGGTGGCGATACCGATCTCGATGATCTCGGGAGCGGTGGGCGCAAGCAACGCGAGTGTCACGTGGCTGCCGTTTTCCATGAGGCAGTATCCAAAAATCTGCTTCATGATGTTGCGCTGCGAGATGATGCAGGTGAGGCCCACAAAGAAGTGAGCGAAGCTAATAGCGAGCGCAGGCGTAGCGACCTCGGCCGTGGGCAGGCTGATCTGCGTCACGACGGCAAAGCAGATCGCGACCTCGACGGCGATGATGCAGATGGCCCACGCGGGCTTAAGGCCGGCCTTGAGCGATGCGTCGCTCGGCTCGCCCATCTTCTTGTACGCACGGTTGAGGATATAGGGAACCAGGACGACCTTGGTGATAAAGGCAGATCCGGCCCACATAAGCAGCTCCTGCGCACCGGTAGTGGCACCGAGCGTAGCGAGCAGTCCCACGAGTACCAGCGACTGCACCGCATACCAGCGGATGGCGTGCTTGATGTTCTTTGAGACGACCACCATGGTGGACGTGACGATCAGAAGGCCGCCAAGGATGTTGACGATCGAATAACCCATGTCGTTCTACCTCCTAACCGATCCAGCTGGCCGAAAGCGGGCCGCTGACGATAACCATGATGATGAGCACGATGAACACGAACGCCATCGCGCGGGGAAGCGGGGCTCCCGCAGCGACCTCGTCGCTCGGCTCGCCGGGCAGGCAATAGCCCATCCACTTGAGGAACCAGGCGAAGGTGGCGACGGTCTCGGCGACCATGATGCACACGAGCACCAGGATCGCGACGTTGCCGGCACCCACAGAAAAGCCGCCGGCGATGATCTGGAACTTCGAGAAGAACGTGTTCATGGGCGGCACGCCGGCAATGGCGAGCGCGGCGACACCAAAGCCCACGCCCGAGATCGGGTACTTCTTTACGATGCCGCGAAGCTTGGGCAGCATACGCGTACCGAGCGTAAAGGAGAACGAACCGGCGATCAGGAAGAACAGCGTCTTGGCGAAGGCGTGGTTAAAGATGTGGCAGACGGCGCCATCAAAGGCCAGCTGGCTGCCAAAGACCGAAAGGCCCAGACCAAAGAACACATAGGAGAGCTGGGCGATCGTGGAGAAGGCCAGCAGACGCTTCATGTCCTTTTGCGGCAGGTACATAAGGAAACCAAAGAGCATGGTGACCATGGCGTCGATAATGGCGACCCAGCCCACGATCTCGGGAATCTCGCCGGCAGAAACGAGCGCACGCGCGAACACGCACACGCCGACCTTGACCATCGAGGCGCCATGCAGGTAGGCCGAAACAGGCGTCGGCGCCTCCATGGCCGAAGGCAGCCACATGTACATGGGGACCTGTGCGGACTTGGCCCAGGCCGCAAACAGCACGAGCAAAAGGACGATAGCCTTGAGCTTGGCATCGAGGCCGGCAATCGCGGTAATGGCGAAGGTACCGGTGTGGGCAAACACGATGGCGGCGCCCAGATACAGGCCGAGCGCACCGATATGCGTAATGATCAGGGCCTTCATGCCGGCCTTCTTGGCCGTAGGCGTCATGTAGTAGCTAATGAGGCCCCAAGAGCACGCACCCGTGATCTCAAAGAACACGAGCTGACCCAAAAGGGTCGAGCTGTACACGAGGCCGGCCATGGCACCGATGAAGGTCGCGAGGTACGCGTAGAAGCGACGGCGCGGCGCGTCGGGATGCTCACGGTTATTCTCGCTCATATAGGGAATCGAATAGATCACGACAAGCAGGCCGATACCCACAAAGGCGGGCGCGAGCAGCGTGCTCATGCGATCGAAGGTGAATCCCATAACGAGGGTCTGCCCAAACGAAATCAGGGGGACCTGCGTGTCGGGCATGCCGGCGCCAGCGAAATTCGCGGCGAGGGCGATGGTGCAGACCGTCGAGACGGCGGCACCCAAAACGCTGAACCACTTGGCGTACGGACGGGGGAACAGGGCGACGAGCACCGAGGCCACCATCGGGGCCGCGATAGCGACCAAGCCGAGAAGGGACAGACTGACTGCAAATGACATTGTTTCTCCCTTCTCCTACACGCCGACGACCACGAAGACAAACGCCAGAACGGCGATGCCCACGACGGCCCAGGTCTGATTGCCAAGCACCTTAAAACGCGAACGCGAGCAAGAGTTCTCGATCACGCCGCATACGACAAAGTCGATAAGGCACTTCACCAGGAAGATGACTGCGCCCAGAACGGCGGCGGTGCCCACGGTCGCGGGCTCGCCCCAGGGGATAAAGATCGCGCAGAACCAGGCGACGACCAGGACCTGCTTCATGGACATGGCGAGCTTGGCCATCGCAAGCGACGGGCCGGAAAGCTCGGCGAGCGGACCCTCCTGGAGCTCCTGCTCGGCCTCGGCCTGGTCAAACGGCAGCTTGCCGAGCTCCATGTAGCAGGCGATCGCAAAGGCGATGCCGGCGAGGATCACGGCGACCGGCGCGTCGACGGCGCCCGTCATGATGTGCTGACCCATGGTGGCGATGTCGGTGGAGCCGCACACCAGGGCGGCGGCAAACAGCGCCAGCAGCATGGACGGCTCGATAAGAACACTCATGAGCAGCTCGCGAACGCCACCGATACCGGCGTAGGCGTTGGACGAATCCACGCCGCAGAGGGCGAAGAAGAAGCGGGCGAGCGCCAGGCTGTACATGATGGTGATGGCGTCACCAAAGACCGGGATGGGGCTTTGCGCCGTAAAGAGCGGCAGACCCATCGCGAGCATAAAGGCGACGGCGAAGAACAGCGGCGGCATAATGCGCAGTGCAAAGCTCGCGTCCTCGCTCTGGGACTCGGGGCGCGCAAAGAGCTTGGCCAGGTCGCGGTAGTCCTGCATGATGCTGGGGCCGCGACGGTTGTGCATCTTGGCGCGGATCACGCGGCCGAGACCGGAGAAGAACGGCGCGACGGCCATGACGACCACGCCCTGCAGAACGGCAAGTACGATGTTGTTCATGCTCTCCCCTCCTTAACCCATTTGCACGGCGAGCACGAGGAACACCACGAGTGCCGCGACGATGTAGCAGATATAGATGCTGTAGTTGCCGCCCTCGAGCTTAGTCGCGAGGTCGGCGAGCTTCTCGACACCCTTATGCGGGGCATCGACGAGAACCTTGTCGGGTACGGGCTCCACAGCCTCGGCCACACCGGTGAGCTTCTGGAAGAAGTGCGCGATGGACCAGCAGACGGCCGTGCAGCGGTCGCGCAACGTGTAGAGCGGCTGCATAAACCAGGACACCTCGGAGGCAAAGGTCGTGGCCACGACGGGCATATGCTCGTTGGGAGCATAGCCGCATGCCCACGGCTGGGACTTCTGCACCTTGCCGACGGTCTTGAGCTTGCGGTAACCGCAGGCAAGGCCGACGAGCACCACAAGCGCAATGGCGATCGCGGGCGTGGAGGTGGCAGCGCCGGAGTACTGGTTCATGAGTTCCATGCCCTCGGCGGCAAACACGCCACCGTACGGATGCAGCACGGACGCGGCGACATCGACCAGCACAGGCGCGATCACGGGAGCACCAATGCCCAGCACGACGCAGATGGCCGCGAGCAGGCCCTGCGCAAACACCATGGGGGCGGGAACCTCCTTGGCATTGGCCGCGGCCTCGGAGCGGGGCGCGGAGGCAAAGGAGACGCCATAGGCCTTGACGAAGCACGTGACAGCCAGCGCGCCGGTAATGGCAAGCGCGACGGCAGCGAACACGGCCACGATCATGACGGCCTTGTCGCCCTGCATGGCGGCGTTAAACAGCGACTGATAGGTAAACCACTCGGACACAAAGCCGTTGAAGGGCGGGATGGCCGAGATGGCAAGCGCGCCGACGAGGAAGCAGATGGCCGTTGCCGGCATACGACGGAACAGACCGCCCATCTTCTCCATATTGCGCGTACCCGTGGAGTACAGCAGCGCACCGGCGCCCAAGAACAGCTCGCCCTTAAACATCGCGTGGTTAAACGTGTGGTAGAGGGCGGCCATCAGAGCCAGGACGGCGATGCCGACAGAGTTGAGCGCCATGGCGGCCATGGAGGCGCCGACGCCGAGCAGAATGATGCCGATGTTCTCGACGGAGTGATAGGCCAGCAGGCGCTTGATGTCATGCTCCTGCAGGGCGAAGGCCACGCCGAGGACCGACGAGATCGCACCGAAGACCATGACCATAAGGCCCCACCAGACCTGAACGCCCGAGGCGGAGAGCAGGTCGAGACCCACCTTGAGGATACCGAAGATACCGATCTTGATCATGCCGCCGGACATGAGCGCCGACACGTTGGACGGCGCCTCGGGATGTGCCTTGGGCAGCCAGCCGTGCAGCGGGATGATACCGGCCTTGGCGCCAAAGCCAAAGAAGGCGAGCACGAAGCACACGGATGCGACCGCAGGGCTAAACTGCGTGGCGCGGAAATCCGCAAAGGCAAACGAGCCACCGGCGAAGTTGGTCATGGTGAGGAAGCTCGCCATGATGAGCACAAAGCCCACGTGCGCGATCACAAAGTAGAGCCAACCGCCGTGGATGGAGTTCTCGTTCTCCTCGATCACGACCAGGAAGTACGAGGTCAGCGACATGAGCTCAAAGGCGACTAGGAACCAAAACACGTTGTCGGCGGTGATGACGAGCATCATGGACGCCACAAAGGTGTTAAAGAAGAAGCCGGCGCGGCCCTTTTTGCCCGGGTACTCATCAAAGTAGTTGAGACCGTAGATCGAACCGGCAAACGCGAGCACCGAGATGAGTGCCACGAACAGACCGGACAGCTGATTGAGCAGCAGCTGGAAATGGGCAAACGGGAAGAACACGATGGTGTCGGCCGACGTGACATCGCCCAGCACGGCCTGGATACCGGCCACAAATGAAAGCACCGCGGCGACGGCGCCGACAAGGCAGCCGGCGGTCTTGGCGGCGTTATCGGCTTTGATCAGCAGAACCGAGGCGAGCGCACCGATGCACGAGACGGCAAGCGATGCGATAAACAGCGTCATGCTATCCATTGTTTACACTCCCTTCTGCTTTCTCGGACAGGCCCTGGGCCACAGCGGTAGCGTCGACGACCGGACCGTTTTCGATCGAGCGCAGGCGCTTGGCCTCGTCGAGCTCGCGATCGGCCGCGCCGCCCATGACGGTCAGCGCCTTGGTGAGGCACGCCGCCACGCAATGCGGGCCGTCCGGATCGAAGGCGCACAGGTCGCACTTCACAGCGCAGGTGTACTGGCCAGGAGCCCACGTAAGCAGGCTGCTCAGGGACTTAGGATACGAAGGCGTCGGGTCGCACATGCCTGCGACACCGGCGATAGACGTGCCATCGGGATGGATGGCTCCAAAGGGGCACGCGATGGCGCACAGCCTGCACCCGATGCACTCCTGTTCCTTGACGTGGATGCGGTCGCCATCGTGCTCGATGGCATTCACCGGGCAGACCTCGGCGCAGGGGGCACCCTCGCAATGGTGGCAGGCAAGGGCGGCCGAAATACCGCCGGTCTTCACGAGCGCCAGGCGCGGCGTATCCTGAAGACCCTGCATCCGGTGGGCGTCGGCACAGGCGGACTGGCATGTTCCGCAGCCGATGCACCTCTCCGGGTTGATGTCGATGAAGCGGTTCATCCCCACTTCCTTTCAAAATAACGGGCCGGGCTCCCGAACGTACGGGACGCCCGGCCCAAAAAGCCAACGAGAACGGGACTACACGATTTGATTCACGTGCGTCTCGTCGTCGAACTTGGCGGCACCGGGCTCAACGTCCTGGGGAGCGGCGGCGTCGACCAGAGCCTGCTTGAGCTCGGTGTACTGACGCTCGACTTCGCCCTCGGCCCAGACCTGGTCGGCAATGGCGTCGACCTGGCAGGCGGAGAACTTGTCCTCGGGCGTATGCGAGACCGGGTCGACCTTGTGCATGGTCAGCTCGTTGCACTTACCGATCCACCACTGGTAGGTCATATAGACCGTGCCCTTGTTGATACGGTCGCTCACGTCGGCGCGGCTGTATACCTGGCCGCGGCGGCTGTGAATCGAGACGATGTCGCCGTTCTTGATGCCGCGCGCCTGGGCGTCCGCGGGATTCATGCGGACAAAGCCGGGCTCGTCGGCGAGCAGCGCCAACGTCTTGCAGTTGCCGGTCATCGAGCGGCAGCTGTAGTGGCCGACCTCACGGACGGTGCACAGGATGAGCGGGTACTCATCGTCGGGAAGCTCGGAGGGCGCCTCCCAGTCGTGCGCCATCAGGTTGGCGCGGCCGTCCTTGGTGGTGAACTTGCCACCAGCGAACATGTCGGGCGTACCGTGGTCGTTCACATCGGTGCTCTTGACGGGCCACTGGGCGTAGCCGCCCTCGGGAGCCATCTTCTCGTAGGTTGCGCCCACAAAGTTGGGGCACAGGCTAATGCACTCGTTCCAGATCTGCTCGGTGTTGTCGTAGTGCATGGGGTAGCCCATACGCGTGGACAGGTCCGCGAAGATTTCCCAGTCGTGACGGCACTCGCCCTTGGGCGGAACGGCCGCGTCAAAGTGCTGGAAGCTACGGTCAGACGCGGTAAAGACACCCTCGTGCTCACCCCAAGAGGTGGCGGGCAGGATGACGTCGGCGAGCATGGTCGTCTGCGTCATAAAGATGTCCTGGCAGATGAACAGGTCCAACTCGGAGAGCGTCTTGCGCATACCGGCCGAATCGGGCTCGGTCTGCACCGGGTCCTCGCCGTAGTTGTAGAAGCAGTGCACCTTGCCCTCGTCGACCAGGTGACCCAGGTCGGTGAGCTTGTAGCCCTCCTCGAGCGGGAGCTTTTCCTCGGGCACGCCCCAAGCCTTGGCAAACTTGGCACGCGCGACGGGGTCGGTGACTTTTTGGTAGCCAGGGTACAGGTTGGGAAGCATGCCCATATCGCAGGAGCCCTGGACGTTGTTCTGGCCACGCACGGGCGCGAGGCCGGAATTGGGTTTGCCGATCTGGCCGGCAACGCAGGCGATGGAGGCGATGGTGTGCACCGTCTTCAGGTTCTGCTTCTGCTGGCACACGCCCATGCCCCAACCAATGATGGCAGAGGGCTTCGCCGTGGCGTACATCTCGGCAGCTTGGTGGATCAGCGCGGGCTCGACACCCGTGATGTCCTGTACGGATTCGGGAGTGTAGTTCTTGATGGTCTCCCACCACTCGTCAAAGCCGTTCGTGTGCTCGGCGACGAATTGCTTGTCGTAGAGGCCATCATTGACCAAGCAGTTGGCAAAGGCGTTAAGGAACGCGACATTGCAACCGTTCTTGATCGGAAGGTAGATGTCGGCGATACGCGCGGTTTCAATATGGCGCGGATCGGCGACGATGATCTTGCAACCCTTTTCTTTGGCTCGCACGATACGCCTTGCGACGATGGGGTGCGAATCGGCAGGGTTATAGCCGAAGAGGAAAATGCAGCCCGCATCCTCCATACCGGGGATGGAGCATGACATGCAACCTGAACCAACCGTGTCCATCAGACCGAGGACAGTAGGGCCGTGTCAAGTACGGGCGCAGTTGTCCACGCTGTGGGTGCCGATGCACGCACGCGTAAACTTCTGCATGACGTAATTCGCCTCATTGCCGCCGCCTCGCGAAGAGCCGGTGGTCATGACGGCGTTGGGACCATATTCGTCAATTATGGCCTGCATCTTAGATGCGGTGAAATCCAGTGCCTCGTCCCAGCTCACACGCTCCAGATCCGCGCCCTTGGTGCGACGGATCATCGGGTGCAGCACGCGAGGAGTCAAGATCTTGGTGTCGTTGATGAAGTCGTAGCCGCTCATGCCCTTCAGGCACAGCTCACTTTGATTGGTGATGCCGTTGAGCGGTTCGGTACCCACGACCTGGCCGTTTTGGACCAAGAGGTTAAACTGGCAACCGGCGCCGCAGTACGGGCAGATCACTTTATGCTTCTCCATGACACCCTCCTTCCTTTTTCTGCTACCGAATGCTCGGTACGTATTTGACAATCGTTGGGCTTGTATGGCCGCCCGCTTACGCCTCGTTTTCGATGGTGGCGCGGGCACGCTCGGCGGTCAGCTCCGCCAGACGCTCCTCATCCACCAAGGTGAGGCCCTTGGTCGGGCACGCCTCGGCACACGCCGGACCGCCGGGACGGTCCACGCACAGGTCGCACTTGAGCACGAAGCTCTTAGTCTGCGACCCCACGCGAATGTCGCCCATCAAGACGGGGACCTGCGTGGTCGCTACGCTCACAGCGCCAAAGGGGCAAGCCATGACGCAGCTCTTGCAGCCGATGCAGTTGTCCTCGTTGACGCCGATACGATGGTTCTTTGGATCAAAGAACAAGGCGCCCGTGGGGCAAGCCTTCGCGCACGGGGCATCCTCGCAGTGATGGCATGCCACCGGCGCGGAGATCTCGTACGTACGCGTCACGCGCAGGCGCGGCGCGGCGATGTTACCGGGGATGTCATGCGCCTCGATACACGCCGCCATGCAGGTTTGACACCCGATGCAGCGCGAAGAATCGGCCACGACTCGTTTATTGCCCATATTGTTCACTCCCTCCTGAATCCCTTGCCGGAGAGACCCTGTCGACGTTGCCCCAGACCGCCCGTGGCCTGGCATCGGCGTATCGAATGCATGCGGCGAAACAGGCACTCGGTAGAATTTCTCCAACGGTATACAGGTTGAATATACGCAGGTGCAGGGGGTAAACTAACGCGCATGCCCTGCAATACGGGTGTATTGCAGGGGTTTTAGCAGGTCGTGACTATTCTCGTTAGACTATAAAGATGAGTGTATTACACGCGTAGGCATGTGAGTTTTTCGCGCGTTCCTAATTAGGATGTATTACGCTTGTAGTAATGTTCGCATTCATTAACTTGAAAACAATAAAGTTAATGAATACGAGATTGGCAAATGTGGACACACAACGCATTTGCCATCCGTGTAGCACTAGGCAAGGGAGGCCAGCGATGTCATCGACTCAAAAAAGAGCCATCCTGCAGGTGCGCATTCGCGAAGAGGACAAACAGCATGCCGAGCGTCTCTACGACGCCATGGGCACGTCACTTGCCGAGGCCGTCCGTCTTTTTGTCTCGCAGAGCATCCTCATGCGTAAGCTGCCTTTTCAACCGGTCGCCGTGCGTTCGAAGGACGGCGCAGCCGCCTACGGAGCACTCAAGGCATATGGCGATCCTAATCGCCGGTCCGAGGAGCGCAACGCCTGGATTGAATATCTCGCCGCAGAAAGCGACGATTCGATCTTGGGTCCCGAGGAAGTAGACATCCATGAGTAGCACCATCATCGACGAGACCGTTATCCTACGCTACCTGCTTAACGACGACGAGGTCCTGTCGCCGCGCGCCGCCAAGGTTATCGCCACGCGCACCACCCGCGTCTACCCCGAGATCATCACACGCGTCGCCGTCACGCTTCGCGACGTATACAAGGTCCCCCGACCCGAGATTGCGGCGGCCTTGACCAGGTTGCTCGATGACGTTATGGTCGACGAGCCCACCGTCATCGCCCTTGCCATCAAGCTGTTTGGCAGGACGCATATGGACTTTAGTGACTGCCTGCTCGCGGCCCGCACCGCCATCTACAACGACGACGTCGTGAGCTTTGGCAAGCCCATCATCCAAGGCATGATCGATTACCGTCGCAAACGCATCAACGCAGCCGAAGCCCGCGAACGCGCCACCGATGCCCGCAGCCGCAGCACCGACGCCACCATCGACAAGCTCCGCCACCGCCCTCGCAACTAACCCCCATCCCCTCCTAAGTTGCGGTGAAATAGTTCCTGGATTTTGGCTTATTGGGGGCTTTTCAGGTACCATCCCGCCGCAACCTCCAGATTGGACATCCGAAGCTAGCCGCCTTGGACCGCGAATCCTACAGTTCGCCACGAAATGGGCCTATCTACTACGTTTTACTGATCACCTACGACCATACCGAAATCAGAAAAATCAAAAACGCAGGTAGACGGCTTGTCGATTTTCCGAAAATGCTGCTACATTCAACCCCTTCGGGCCAAACGTAGTAGATGGGCCGTTTTCATGGCTCGACACCAGACCAGTCTTTATGGGACGGACTTTTATGACTACTTTTGCCTAGCCGATCGCCAGGGTAGTCAAAAAAGCTCCGTCCCAAATTAGCTACCCCGGCCTCCATGGGTCCATAAAAGCCGAAAAACAGTCCGTATTTCACCGCAACTTAGGAGGGGATGTGGGGTCCCCGGCGCATACATAAAAACGGCTCTGGTCCCAAATGGGGCCAGAGCCGTTTATCTATCTCGTGGAGCGGGCGACGGGAAGTCCAAGGATTTGCTTCGCAAATCCTTGTTTCGCTGCGGGCCTTCGGCCCTTGCGTGCTGCGCTGGAAAATGCTCACGCATTTTCTCAGCTTCGCACCCTGCCGGGTTCGATTCCCGTCGCCCGGCACGCAAACGAAAACGGCTCTGGTCCCCATAAGGAACCAAAGCCGTTAAAACAATCATATGGAGCGGGCGACGGGAATCGAACCCGCGTCATCAGCTTGGAAGGCTGGGGTTCTACCATTGAACTACGCCCGCAAGATATGGTCGGGACGACAGGATTTGAACCTGCGACATCCTGCTCCCAAAGCAGGCGCGCTACCAAACTGCGCCACGTCCCGAAGGTGTTGAGCAGCTAAGGTCTAAACCTTGCGTGTCCCAAAGCGAAGGAAATTATAGGGGAGACTCCCCGCCTGTGCAAGCGCAGAAACCCTAGCTCCTCGAATGTGCGACAAACTGGCTATGGGCCAGGCCGATCACAAACGCCACCACGGCAACCGGTGCCCAGGCGGCACCGATATCCGCCAGCGGCAAAGCATCGAACGGCAGCCACGTACCCGCAAAGAACGCATCGCGGACCGAGGTAATCACGCTCTGCACGGCGACCACGCCGCCAACCCAAACCCACACCTGCGGATGCGCGTCGCAAAAACCGTGCACCAGGCCCATAAGCACCAACACAATGGCAACGGGATACAAGGCGTTGAGCATGGGCACCGAGAACATAAGGATCATGTCGAGACCCACGTTGGAAAGCACGCACGAAAACGCTGCGAACACAAAGGCGAGGATCGCGAAGGGGCGACGCATGGCCTCCTCGGAAGCCTCCGCTCCCCCTTCGACCACATACGTCTCGCAGAAGTAGCGCGAGCAGCAGCTAATGAGGCCAATGCACACGTTCATGCAGGCGAGGAAGAAGATCGCGAAGACCACGACGGTGCCCGCCAAGCCAAAGTGCATGGAGGCTGAGCGAGCAAGGATGGCAGCGCCGTTGGTAGCGTCGGGCATCACGGTGCCGAGCTGCATACCGGCAAGGGCCAAGCCACAATAGATGATGGCCATGAGCACGCCGGCGATCACACCGGAGCGGGAGATCTCGAAGGCGACGCGCTTGTCGTCGGTCACGCCCAGCTCGTGAATGGTCTCGGCGATGATGATGCCGAAGGCGAGCGATGCGAGCAGATCCATCGTCTGATAGCCGGTCAAGAAGCCTTGGACTGCAGCGCCGGCATCATAGGGAGCTTGCGGGGCAGCAGCCGGTCCCAGGGGCGAGATCACGGCAGCGCCAACGACCAGCACAATGAGTGCGATGAGCGCGGGGCCCGTAATGCGACCAAGCACGCGCGTGATAACGCCCGGGCGCAGCGTGAGCGCAAACGCGACCACGAAGAAGGCGACAGCGAAGACTAGGCGTGCGGTGCCAAGCGAGATGCCCTCGGGCAGCAGCGGCACCAGCATCTCGAAGGCCGTGGAGCTCGTACGAGGAATGGCCAGGCACGGGCCGATGGCCAGGTACACCGCCGCGACAAAGAACTCACCGAACTTGGGGTGCACGCGACCGGCAAGCTCACGCGCCGTACCGGCAAGCGCCACAGCGATAAAGCCCATGACGGGCAGGCCGATGGCGGCGATAAGGAAGCCAATCATGGCAAGCGGCGTGGCTGTTCCAGCTTGGAGCGCCAGCAGCGGCGGAATGATCAAGTTGCCGGCGCCGAAGAGCATCGAGAATAGAGCGATGCCGACGGTAACGACATGGTCGGAGCGCAGACCGCGCGGTGCGGATGAGGCCATAGACACACCTTTCGGATCGAAACAAAACGGGACGGGCAAATACCCGTCTCGCAAGTATATACGCTTGAGCAGGCCAGATTGTGCAAAGCGCCAATCTAACTGCCCCTTTTGAGCCGTTACGCGCCCGAGCGACGGCGACGCAGCAGCTCGAGCCCCAGTGAGATAAGCGCGACGGCGCCCGCGGCAACAGCGACGGCCAATGGCGCGCGATCGCCCGTGTCGGCAAGGTGCTGAGCGCTCGACTTGGACGAATCCTTCTTGCCAGAGTTTTCCGTGGCATTCGTCTTTGCCTTACCGGCAGCAGAATCATCCGAACCACCGGGTTTTGCCGGATCCTTAGAATCCGACTGGTCGGAATCGGGAGCACCGGGCTTATCCGGTTGGTCAGGGTCCGGGCCATCGGGCTTATCCGGGCTCGGCTCGACCGGCTCGGGGTCGACGGGCTCCTGCTTCCTCTTCACCGTCAGCGTACCGGGCTCAACCGTGACATCGAAGTTCGAGTCGGTGACCGTCGCGCCGATCTTGTACTCGCCCGCCGGAGAGCTCTCGTCGGCGTCGCAGGAGTACTCGACCTTCACGCCCGAGGTGCCAACCGCGCTCTCCAGGCTCGAGGTGAACGCGGGGTTCGCCTCCCCCTCGAAGCGCTCGGCATCATCGACCTTTACCTTGAGCTTCGCCGGCGTAATCCTAAACTTACGCGCGGCTGCACCGACATACCCGTTGCTTCGCAGCGTGGCAACAACGCGGTACGTGCCGGCATCGGTCGGGGCCTCGCTCGACGAATAGTACGTGCCGTCCGTCCCGTAATACCTGATCCTCAGGTCGCCCTCGCAGGCCTTGGGGACACCCGTGACCTCGGGCGCTTGGGCATCACCGCTGTAGACGAAGCTGCCGCCCTCAAATGCAAGCTCGACCCGCTTCGCCTGGGCGACCAGCACAAAGTGCGCGGTCACCGTCTCTCCCTGAGCGTCCTTGCACGTGACGTCGAAGCTAAACACTCCGGCCTTGGACGGCGTACCCGAGAGCATCAGGCCGCCCGCCGCGCGGGTGAGCTTAAACCCGTCGGGAAGATCTGCCTCGTCCCACATGTACTCGTACGGAGACTCGCCGCCTGCGGCTCCGGCAATCGTCACACGGTACGCACTATGTGCACGCGCCGCCGGCAGCAGGCCGCCGTTGAACACAAGGGCATCCCGGGGCACAACGGACACGACAGCACGATCGCTGTCTGTCTGCGTCTCAGTGCCAAGGTAGCGCTGAGTGATGCGGCAGAAGTATTCGCCGGCGCAATCGTCATCGAGGTTCTCAATGAGGAGCGTCTCCCCCGTCTCGCCCTCGAGCGCCACGGCCTCGCCGTCCACCATGCGGAACCACTGATAGGACAGTTCGACATCGGCGGCCGAACCCGTGGACGAGGACGCGTGGTCGAGGACGCCCTTGCCCGCCTCAGCAGCAACCGAGAGCACGGCCGAATCGCCCTCGTGGGCGCTCGCGTCCTGCGGCTGAGCGATCACTTTCGGAGCGTCCGCCTTCGCGAACTCGAACGTGACCTCCTGCGAAGCGGTGACGCCACTCAGCGTGACCTCGTACGCTCCGCCCTCATAGTCGGAGATGTCGAGATCGACGGCCTTGTCCGAACCGTCCCCCGTGACCGTCGCCCGTTCGAGGTAGCAACCCTCGTCGGGAGTCGCCGCGATGGTTACACTCTCGCCCGCAGCAACGGCGATCGAGCCGTTGTCGACCGAACCGTTGACCGCCTTGACCGTCACCTCGTAATTGACGGGCACGTCCGGGTTATCGGGCTCGGGCTTGTCCGGATCGGGATTATCGGGGTCGGGTTTGGGGTCCGGCTCAGGATTGTCGGGGTCCGGATTATCCGGGTCGGGGTTGTCGGGGTTGGGATTCGGGTCCGGGTCAGGCTGACCGGGGTCGGGGTTGTCCGGGTCGGGATCGACAGGCCCCTGCTTCTTCTTCACCGTCAGCGTACCGGGCTCAACCTCGACATCGAAGTTCGGATCGGTGACCGTCGCGCCGATCTTGTACTCGCCCGCCGGGGAGCTCTCGTCGGCGTCGCAGGAGTACTCGACCTTCACGCCCGAGGTGTCAACCGCGCTCTCCAGGCTCGAGGTGAACGCGGGGTTCGCCTCTCCCTCGAAGCGCTCGGCGTCATCGACTTTCACCGTTAGCTTCGCAGGCGCGATCTCGAACTCGCAGGCAGCGGCACCGGCATAGCCATGGGCTCGTAGCGTTGCAACAGCGCGGTACGTGCCGGCATCAGTCGGAGCCTCGGTCGAGGAATAATGCGTGCTTCCGGTCCCGTAGTATTTAATCTTGAGATCGCCCTTGCAGACCTTGGGAGCCCCGGTAACTTCGGGCGCCTGTGGCGCGCCACTGTAGGTAAAGTCGCCATCCGCAAACGCGAGCTTTACACGCTTCGCCTGAACAACGAGCGCAAAGCGGGCGGTCGCAGTCTCGCCCCTCGCGTCCGTACACGTGACATCAAAGGTAGAAACGCCCGTCTTGGACGGGGTGCCCGAGAGCGTCAGGCCACCCGACGTACGGGAAAGCTTGAGTCCACCGGGGAGCTTTGCCTCGTCCCACGCGTACTCGTACGGAGCCTTGCCGCCCGCGGCCCCGGCAATCGTGGCACGATATGTATCATGCGCACTCGCCGCCGGCAGCACGTCGCCGTTAAACACGAGAGTATCCCAAGGCACGACGGAAACGACGGCATGGTCACTGTCCGACCGTACCTCGGTACCGAGGTAGCGCTGCGTGATGCGGCAGAAGTACTCGCCTGCCCGCTCGTCATCAAGGTCCGAGAGCGGCAGCGTCTCTCCCGTCTCGCCCTCGAGCGCAACGGCCTTGCCATCCACCATGCGGAACCACTGGTACGAAAGCTCAATCTCGGCGGCAGAGCCCGTGGACGAGGCGGCATGGTTGGCGACATTCTCCCCCGCCTCGGCAGCGACCGAGAGCACGGCAGAATCTCCCTCGTGGGCGCTCACGTCCTGCGGCTGAGCGACCACACGCGGCACGTCCGCCTTCGCGAACTCAAACGTAACCTTCTGCGACGCGGTGATATCGCTCAGCGTGACCTCGTACGCCCCGCCCTTGTAATCAGAAATGTCGAGGTCGACGGCCTCGTCCGAGCCGACCTCAGAAACCGTCACGCGCTCGAGATAGCAACCCTCGTCAGGCGTCGCCGAAAGGGTCGCATCCCCGCCTTCAACAACCGTAACCGAAGCATTGTCGACCGAACCGTTAACCGCCTTCGCCGTCACCTTGTAGCGCTCGGGTTTCTTCTTGACCGTCAGCGTTCCGGGATCGACCGCGACATCGAAGTTCGGGTCGGCGACTGTCGCGTCGATCTGGTACTCACCCGCCGGCGATTTCTTATTCGCCGAGCAGAAGTATGTAACCTTTACGTCCGAGGTATCGCAACGACTCACCAGGCTGGAGGTAAACTCGGGATTCGCCTGGCCCTCAAAGCGCTCGGCATCGTCGACCTTCACCAGCAGCTGAGCCGGCGCAACAGTAACCGCAAGCTCAACGTCCTCGGCGGCAAGATAGTTTCGAGACGCCTTGGCATGGGCGACAACACGCGCCGTACCGGCGGCCTTCACCGTCGCACAACGTCCCTTAATCGAAATCGGGCTTGCGCTGTCGTCCGCGGAGTCAACGAGCTCAAAGCTCACGGGCGTCTGGGCAGTGTTATCGAACACAATGGGGTCGCCACCGTACACGCCCGAATAGGTCGTCGTGCCCGTAATGGCCTGGCTGGCCTTTGCAATCGAAAACTCAGCGGACTTCTTGCCCTGATAGTTGGGGTCGTTCACCTTAACCGTAACGCGGTAGCTACCACTGTCGCACGGCTCCAGCGCCGTGGGGCCATAGGAGGTTCCATCGACGCCGCGATACGTGACGGAATAGGCGGACGCATCAAGGCCGGCAACCGCAACCGTCGCACCGTGTCGTGCGCCATCGTATGTCACGTCGGACGTCTGGATTGAAATATCGACCGGAGTCGTTTCGATCGTGAAGTCGCAGCTCGCGTTGCCCACATAACCATTGGCGTCGAGCGTCGCCACCGCACGGTACGTACCGGCATCCACCGGTGCCTTATCAGACGAGTAATGCGTATCGCCCGTGCCCACATACGTCACCGCGACATCGTCTTCGCAGCCCTCGGGTACACCCGAAAGCTCCGGTGCCTGCGCCGTCGCGTTGTAGGTAAAGCTCTGGCCCTTAAACGCGAGCGGGGCTTCCTTCGCCTTCACGACCAGCGCGAAGTTTGCAACACGCTTGTTGCCCAGGTCATCAGTGCATCTAATCTTGAAGCGGCACACACCCGTAGCCGAAGGCACGCCCGAGAGCACCAAGGCACCCGTTCCGTCATCGGCCTGCGTCAGCTGCATGCCCTCGGGAACCTCAACCTCATCCAAGTTGTACACATACGGCGCCTTGCCGCCCCTGGCGCCGGCAATCACGACACGGTAGTCATCGTGAGCGGTCGCCGCCGGCAGCACGCGCCCGTTGAACACGAGTGCCTCGCGTGGCACGATGGACACCGTCGCATGCTCGGTATCCGTCTTTGTCACCGTGCCCAGGTAGCTCTGCGTAATGCGGCAGAAGTACTCGCCCTCGTTGTCACTGCCGAGCTGGGCAATCGAGAGGGTCTCCCCCGTCTCGCCCTTCAGCGCCACCGCCTTGCCGCCATCGGCAGACACGCGATACCACTGGTAGCTCAGCTTAACGTCGGCGGCAGAACCCGAAGATACGGCGGCATGGACGCGAACATTACGCCCCGCCTCGGCAGCAACAGAAAGCTCAACCGGATCGCCATCGTAAGCACTCGCATCCTGCGGCTGAGCGAGCACCTCCGGAGCCGCAGCCTTCGCGAATTCGAACGTGACCTGCTGCGGAGCACTCACGCCGCTCAGCGTGACCTCGTACGCCCCACCCTTATAGTCAGAAATATCAAGGTCATAGGCATTGCCGGCCGAACCGTCCTCGCCAGCCTCTTCGGCAACGGTCACGCGCGTCAGGTAGCAGCCCTCATCGGGCATCGCCGAAAGCGTCACCTTGCCATCCGTAGCGACCGAAGCAGTCTCCGGATCGACCGATCCGTTGACCGCTCGGGCCGTCACCTTGTACTTAGGTGCCTCCACAAAGCGCGCCTCGACGGTCATGTTGTCCTCGGGAACAAACGTCCAAACTGCATCCGTGCTCAGCGGCTCATCGCCCAACGACCCGTCGTCATTGCGCGCATACCACCCATCGAACACGTAGCCCGCATCGGGAACGGCAGTCAGCGTCGTCGACTCACCGTTCTCGACCTCATTGGTTACGGCATACCCCAGCGATTCGTCCTCGGAGGAACCCTCGACGTGTCCGCCCTGACGCGAATCCACCGCCGTGACCGTCATCGACGCCCGCTCATAAACGGCCGTAAAGGTACGGTTGCCAAACACCACGCGGTTGATTACCGGCGTGGCCCCCACGGGCAGACCGTTCTCGTCAACCCAGTATTTAAACTTCCAGCCCTTATGCGGCACGGTAAACATAATCGCCGCGGAGTGGTAGGAGCTGCCGGTACCAAGCGCAACCATGCTAAAGCCCGCGCCCTTGGGATACGTAGCGACCTGAACATCGCAGCCCGTCTCATAGAACACAGCCGTGAGCTGCCTATTCTCCTTGGCGGTGCCGATATAGAACGCGCTATAGCTCACCGTGACGCCCGCATCGTCGACCCAGTGCGAGAAGTGGTACTTCTTCCACGGAATCGCGATCGCCATAAACATGTCGCCCCTGTCGTACGACCTGCTACCGGCAGGAATGCCGTCGACCAGAAGGGCCGTGCCGCGGAAGATGGACGAGCCCGTAACTGTGATGGTCACCTGTCCATCGGATTCAAACTGCGCGTAGTACGTCATATCCTGCGTGGCGGTCACATCGAGGGTCGTCGCGGTCTCGACAATCGAGGTACCCTCCTTGTCGGTGCTCCAGCCCACAAAGCGATAGCCCATGCCGGCCACAGCGGTCAGCTCCACCTGATCGCCTGCGGCAAAGCTGCCACTGCCCGTAACACGGCAGCCCCTGCTCGAAGCCTTGTCCTTCACCACGACCTCGCCCGTAACGGTCACCTCGTACGGATCGGCAAACACGGCCTGGAGCTCCAGCGTATCGTCCTCGAGCCCCTCGACCATATCCTTGTCGAGCTTAACCCAGCAATGGGCGTCACAACTCAGCAGCGACTTGTTGCCCTCGGTGTCCAGAACATACCAGCCGACAAAACGCTTGGTCCCCATGGGCGTAGCGTTGAGTTCGACCGTATCACCGAACTGATAGGAGCCCTCGCCGCTCAGGGTGCCCACGCCATCGTCACTCGCGCTCAAAACGACCTGATAGGACTTAGGCTTAAAGGTCGCCGTATAGGCGGCGTCGGCCGTGACCTTAACGGTATAGTCGGCGTTCTCGCTGACCGTCTCGCCCTTGTCGTCCGTCCAGCCTACAAACGAGTATCCGGTATTGGCGGTCGCACGAAGCGTCGCGCGGTCGCCTGACTCATAACCGCCAAAGCCGCTCACAGCTCCGCCCTCAGCTGGCGAAGCGACCGTGCTCACGACATACGAACCCGACGCGAAGACGGCGTAGAGCGACGTGTCCTCGCGCACGGTAAATCGATAGGTTTTCTTGGAGCTCACGCACGTGCCGTTACGGAACCAGCCCACAAAAGCCGTATCCTCGGCGGCGACTGCGCGCACAGTGACAACTTGCCCGGCGGCATATGTCCCCGCGCCCTTGACCGTACCCATACTCTCTTCGCACGAGACGTCAACCGTATATTGCTTTGCCGAGAACACGGCCTGAAGCGTCGTGTCAGACGTCGGCACCACGTGATAGGTGCTGTCACGGCTTACCACGGCGCCCGAAGCATCGGCCCAATACTCAAACGCGTAGCCCGAAAGCGCGTGAGCCGTCAGCGTGGCGGCATGCCCCGCCTCGACGGTACCCGTGCCCTCGATCCAGCCGGCGGCACTCGATTCGACCAGCGAACCGGTGCCGGAATCGATTACCGTCGTGGCGTCGACTTCATAGCTTTTTGCCATAAAGCGAGCGACGTGCACATGGCTGCGCTCCTGATGGCAGGTGAACTCCGCATCGGCAGACTCAAACGTGCCGTCGGCCGTATACCAACCAGTAAAGACGTGACCGGGATTGGGCGTCGCCTTAAGGGCAACCTCCGCACCGCGGTCTGCAAGGATGCGGCTCGCCTTGACGGTGCCACCCTCTGCAGGATCGGCGAGGGGCACGCAGACGGTATCGATGGGCACAAAGGCCGCGGTAATAACACAGCGCCCGGTTTTACCGCGAGCTTTGGCAACCAACGAGGTCTCGTGCTTAAGGCTCTTCAGGCGCCCGTTGACATACCAGCCCCGGAACAAAAAGCCTGGATGGGCCTTGGCCGTCAGATGAAGGGTCTCCCCCAGCTTGAATTTGTCGGTCGTGGGCTTCACCACCGTCCCGTTGCACGTCACGGTACCGCCGAGCCACGAATCAGCCGTGACCATGACCTCGGGCTTTGAGTCGGTAAAGATCGCGGTATAGGTATCGCTCTTGGTGACCTTAACGACCAGCTCGGCGGTGTCGTACTCCTTGCCGGAGTCGTCCTTCCAATGGTCAAAGCGGTAGCCGTCGTTGGCCTTTGCCTTGAGCATCACCGTGTCGCCGTAGCCGCAGGTGACCGAAGATGCCCCGGGGTGTCCCTCGATCTCCACCGTGCCGCGCTCCACAAAGGTCTTCTTGGCCTTTGCCGCCACGGTATACGTATTTTCCTCGAACACCGCACGCACCGTGCATTCCGCGTCCTCGGGATAGAACTCGAGGTAGCTGGGATCGGTACCCAACAGCAGGTCCGTCTTGGCGTCATACCAGCCCTTAAAGGTAAATTGTTTGCTCGCCTCGGCCGTGAGCTCAATGCTCAGCGTGGCAGGCTCGCCCTTAATGCAGTAGCCCTCGCCATGCACCAAATACTTACCCGCCATGGCCGCGGCAGGCTCAACGACCACGTCCACCTTGCAGGCACGCGTAAACTTCGCTTGAATCACGCAGTCGGTAATGGGCTCAAAGGTATAGGAGCGCTCGCTCGACACCAGCGTCGACGTAGTATCCGAGCCACCGTTGCTCAGATACCAGCCGTCAAAGATATAGCCCTCGGTCGGCGTTGCCTCGGCCGTCACGCGCTCGCCCTCGGGAACCTCGAGGACCATGCCGGCGGTCTCGCCGCGTTTGAGCGTAACGGTGCCGCCCTCGAGCGGGTCGGCCTCGGCTCGCACGGTATGCGTATCCCTGCCGTCCATTACGGCCTCGATTCGGGCATTGCCGTTGACGCGGTATTCGCAAACTTCTTGCTTGTTGGCGATCGTGACGCCCTGCGCATCGGTTTCGCGCCACTCCACAAACCGGTACGTCTTCTCCGGATTGTCGGGGCGCGTCTTGGGGCGCATCGTAAACGTGAGGATATCCCCATCCTTCGCGCGGACCTTGCCGTCCACGACCGGCACGCCATCGCACAGGACCTCGGCACTGTCGAAGGGATCGGTATTCACCAGGATGGTCTTATCCGCCTTACGGAAGCGTGCAACCAGATGGCGGTCGACCTCGGCCTTGAAGATATACGTACGCTCGGGCGAGACCTCGATGCCGTCCTCAAACCATCCCACAAAGGCATAATCGGGACCCTCGCTCGCGGTAACCATAGCCTGATCGCCACGCGTAATGCTCTGCTTTACGGGGCTCGCGGTGCAGCCTGTCGAAAAATCGGCCTGAATGCCATCGGCTTCGGCAACTGCCGTAACCTCGACTTTTTTCTCAAAGACGGCCGTCATCTTAACAACCTCGGGCGTCAGGTCCGTGATCGTCATCGTCTTGAGAGGAGATGTCGAGACCTCGACGCCGTTCTCTTTCCAACATACGAAGCGATAGCCGGGATTTGCGACAGCCTCGAGCGTGGCGACCGTCCCCTCATAGTGGATACCGCCTCCGGTAACGACGCCGCCCACCTCGGGCTGCGCGGTGGCAATTATTTCAATCTTATGGTCGCCATGAGGCTTGGGCTTCTTGTGGTCGTCGATGATGTCCTTGATCTCCTTGAGCACCTTGGTGCCCACAGCGGCAACATCCTCAATGTTGTCGGCCATACCGATCTCGATCACCGCATCGGCCGCGATGGGGTCGACGATCTCGCCCAAGCCATACATGGTAGCGAGAACGGCCGCAGCCGTAATCGCAGCGATGAGCGCGGCCTTCAGCGCCGCGAGCGACTCGTCTGGGTCAGTCGCCTCACGGAAATGCGCGGTGTACTGCACATCCCCCTCGAGCACAAACGTGTAGGACGGACCATCGTCGCTGGTAAAGACAACGTTGCCGAGGGCATCGGTCGCGTAGTCAAACACATAGCCGGGTAACGGGACCGCTACGACCGTTACGCGTGACCCGATGCCGTACAGACCGGTGGAAAGGAACTGTCCGAGCGGCTGACCGTTCTCATCGACCCCGTCCACGCTCAGGACCACGCTCGCCTGCGGGGCACAGTAGCGCGGAGTGATCTCGATCTTGGAGTCGCTCTTATCCTCGGACACAGTCGCGTCCGCCTCGTTCACCGTATAGGTAAAGTCGAGCTGATCGCTCACGGCGTAGGCATCATCGCCCTCACCCAGATACCAGCCCAGGAACAGCGCGTTATCCGTGACGGCGGAAACCTCAACCGTCTCGCCGGCATTGCGATAGCAGTTTTGAGCGGTAACACTCAGGTGCGCATAGTCCTGCGACGAATCGGTCGTCTGCGCATCGTTGACATGCACCGCATAGTCCTTGAGCTTAAAGCGAGCCTCCAGGGACAGATCCTTATCCGGCGTAAACGTGTAGACCGTCTCTTTGGAGATGTACTTGCCGGACTCGGTGTCATACCAGCCCTTAAAGGTAAGGTTGTCGTTGAGCATCCCCAAAGCACCGGCATCGAGCGTGACCTCGGCGCCCGCATCGATCGTCGTCGCGCCGGAAACATCGGGCAGCTCAACGCCGTCCATCAGCTTGCGTTCGCCTTTATCGATCGTTTGGGCATAGGAGATCTGGAACGACGTCGGCTCAGGTTTCTTAAGCTGTAGCGTGCCCTTGGTCTGGGTTTCAAAATGTGAATAGCCATCGTCATACACGAGCTTTACGGGCTGTCCGTCCATCGACTCATCGAAGACGTCACCGTCGCACGGAGTCGCCGTAAGGTACTCACCCAGTTCTTCCTTTATGAGGGCTTCGTAGTTCCAAATCGATACTGAATGCGGGTAATCGAGCTCGACGCTCATGCCCTCGAGCGAAATGGTGTCCCCCGGCTCATAGGTCATGTTGTTGGGATCGCAGGAGATCTCAACGTTCTTGAGCACCTTGCCCACCGGAACGGGTAAACAGCCGTTGCACCTCTCCCAAACAGCCTTGGGCTCTCCCTTGCTGTACTTCGGAATCATCTTGGCAGGGACCATGACGGTCATGTTGCGCTTGGGGAACGTGTCGGTATTAATGAGCACCGCATGGTTGCACCCAAAGAACACGGTCTCGAGGTTGGTGCTATAAAACGCCTTTTCCGGCAACTCCTCGATCTTGGAGTTATATGGCAGCGTCAGCCCGCCGTTCAAGTCGGTGCCGTAGAAGCAGGTGTGGCCAAGCGTTTCGACCGTTGTGTTGCTCTCGAGCCCGGTGGTAGCAAGGTTCGAGCAGAATCTGAACGCGCAAACGCCAATCGATGTAATGGAGGTATTCTTGTCCAGGCCGGTATCGGTCAGAGCCTTGCAGCCTTCGTAGGCGCTGTCGGGAATCGATGTGAGGCCGACAACCTTGTCGAGCCCCGTGGACACCAGCCCACTGTCGGCAAACGCGGCATAGCCCATCGAGCCAATGGTAGTAGTCTCGCTGATGTTCAGGCTCGCAAGCGACTCGCAGCCATAGAACGCCTCTTTTCCGATGGTGCCGATGGTCATACCGGAAAGGCTGATATCGGTGAGATTCGGGCAGTTATAGAAGGCGTGCAATCCGATTTTGGAAATGGAGCTATTCTCAAAGCGCACTGAGCGCAGATTGGTAGAGTCGGCGCAGAGCTGTGCGTCGACTTCATCAACCCCGTAATCGACAATCAAATTCGTTACCATTCGACCATCGACAGAGTTCTCGCGCGGGTTGTTTCCATCGATTTCTACCGTAAGATTTCCGTTTGCGTCGCACGGATACAGATAGTAGTTGGGCATGAGCTTGGCATACTCGTAGGCCGCCTGCTGCAGGTTGCCCTTGCTGTACGCGACAAGGCGCGTGTAGCCATCGTCATACACCAGCTGTATGGGTTCTCCATCCATCGACTCGTCGAAGACATCACCATCGCAGGGGGTCGCCGTAAGGTATTCGCCGAGTTCGTCCTTTATGAGCGCTTCGTAGTCGCTATCCATCGTCGAATGAGGATATTGAAACGTGACGCTCATGCCCTCGAGCGAAATGGTGTCACCCTGCCGATAGGCCATCTTGTCGGGATCACGCGAGATCTCAATCTTTTGGAGCATCTTGCCCACGGGGACGGGCAGGCTGCCATTGCAACTCTCCCAAACCTCTTTGGGGCGACCGCTTGCGTATTGCGAAACCATCTTGGCAGGGACCATGACAGTCATGTTTTGTTTGGGGAACGTGGTGGAATTAATGAGCACCACATGGTCGCATCCAAAGTACACAGTTTCAAGCTTAGAGCCATAGAACGCACGACTCGGCAGTTCCTCGACCTTGGAATAAAGGGGCAGCGTCAGCCCGCCGCTCATATTGGTCCCGGAGAAACAACCTTCGCGGAGCGTCTTGATCGTCGTATTGTTCTCGAGTCCCGTCGTCGCAAGGCGAGAGCAGTTTTTGAACGCATTAACGCCGATTGATGTGATGGATGTGTTCCCGCCCAGACCGGTATCGGTCAGAGCGCTGCAGGCATTATAAGCGTTCTCAGGAATCGAACTGAGACCAACGACCTTGTCGAGACCCGTAGACCGCAGCCCGCTCCAGGCAAACGCGGCATCGCCCATAGAGCCGATGGTAGCAACGTCATTAATGTTCAGGCTCGTAAGCGATCCGCACCCAGAAAACGCCTCTGTTCCGATGCCCCCAATGGTCATACCGGAAAAGCTGATATCGGCGAGATTGGAGCACCCAGAAAAGGCGTGTAGTCCAATTGAAGAAATAGAGCTGTTCTCAAAACGCACCGAACGCAAATTGGAGGAATACTCACAAATATATCCGGGGACCCCATCCACTCCGTAATCAACGATCAGATTGGTTACCAATTTACCGTCGACAGAGCTCCCATACGGGTCGTTTCCATCGATCTCTACCGTAACGCTTCCGCTTGCATCGCACGGATACACATAGCCGTTCGGCATAAGCTTGGCATACTCACAGACCGTTGGGTCCTCATACACGAGGGGATCGACTTCGCTGTCATCGGACGAGGGTTCCGCCGTGGCAACCAAGCTCTTTGCTGCATCAGAATCGGTCGCGGAGATCGAAAGGTCTTGGGCCAAGCTCGACGTGGAAGTGCTGGTATCCGAGCTGGACGATTCGTCCTGAGCGTTATTCGTTTGGTCGGAAGCTGTGGATGAGCTGCCCTCGCCCGAAGATGACGCGTTATCGACCGCATGGACATCAGCGTCAGAACTCGAGTCGGTCTCTTGGGCCTCGCTCTCGACGGCGACCGCCCCGGCATCATCGGCATAGGCTGTGCTGGGAGCAAGGGGTATCGAGGTCACGACCATCGCGACCGAAAGATAGACGACTAAAAACCTATAGAGGGCAGCAGTGATCCTGTTCATAGGAACCTTCCCGCAATTCGCAAAGATACAGAGTCCCAGTGTGGGCCATCATTTCACATTACCCTGTATAAGCGACAATGCGGGAAGGTAGCGTAAACGGTTTATCTAAGGGCGCAAAAGGTTGGTCTAATCGCAGCTCAAATCGCGCAGAGCCTCAATCGCCGTATCGACTTCCCCTTCCGTGTTGAAATACCCAAACGAGAAGCGAACGATACCCTGGCGCTCGGTCCCGAGCGCGCGGTGCATGAGCGGGGCACAATGGGCACCGGGACGGGTCGCAATCCCCCACCCTTGCATGAGCGCGTCCGAGATCTCGGCAGAGTCGATATCACCCACGTTGAGTGAGACGATCGCCGAGCGCGTCAGCTGGTCAAAGGCACCGTAGAGCTTAATCTCCGGAATATTGCGCACACCAGCAAGGAAGCGATCAGCGAGCGCACGCTCGTGGGCAGCAATCGCCTCGACCCCACCCTGGGCCTCGATATAGTCAAGGCCGGCAGAAAGGCCCGCGATGCCATGGCCGTTGAGCGTACCGGCCTCCAGGCGCGTGGGCCACTCCATGGGCTGCAACGCATCGAAGCTGTGCACGCCCGTGCCGCCCATGGCCCAGGGCGCCACGTCGACGCCCTCCGCCACGGCCAGGCCGCCGGTGCCCTGCGGGCCCATGAGCCCCTTGTGGCCGGTAAAGCACACCACGTCGAGCCCCATGGCCTGCATATCGATATGCGCCGTACCGGCAGACTGCGAGGCATCGACGATCACAAGCGCACCCGCGGCATGTGCCAAGGCCGCCACGCGCGCAATGTCGACCGCGTTGCCGGTCACATTAGAGGCATGCGTCACCACCACGGCACGCGTACCGGGCGTGACCAGCCGCTCGAGCTCGTCATAGTCGAGCACGCCGTTCGCGTCACAGCCCGCATGCTCAACGGTCACACCCCGCTCCGCTGCCAGGCGGTTGAGCGGACGCAGCACGGAGTTGTGCTCGAGCACCGTCGTGACCACGCGGTCGCCGGGGCGCACCGCGCCACAGATGGCGGTGTTGAGCGCCGCCGTAGAGTTGGGCGCAAAGCACACATGGTCCGCCCTCGGGCAACCTAAAAGGCACGCGAGCTTGGCACGGCAACCGTGAATCGTACGAGCGGCATCGAGGGCACCCGACGTGGCGCCGCGCCCGGCATTGCCGAGCGAGCACATCGCCTGCGTCACGGCATCGATGACCGTCTGCGGCTTGTGCATGGTCGTCGCCGCGTTATCCAGGTAGATCATCGCACGACCTCCCACATATCAATCACGGTATAGCCCTCGGTGGGAACGCCCGCCGCGGCGAGTTCGCCGCGCAGCAGCTCCTCATCGGCAGGCAACGCTTTCCACGCCAGACCACAGCCGGCAGCGACCTCCCCGGGCACGGGAATCGTTCGCCCGGGAAGGCCACGCTCAACGCACAGGGACTCGCAGCACATGGCGGCCGCCGTGGTGGGAAACGTGATGACAAGCGCCGGGCGCTTCTCCCTCATGGCAACTCCAACCAATACGCTACGGGCGCACGACGCGCACGGCCTGCTCCATCTTCTCCACGATCACGTACATGTTGGTGACCTCGCCCACCGCAAGCTGGTCTTTAATGCCATAGTGGTCGAGGCAGGTACCACAGGTGAGAATCTCGACACCCTGCTCGGCCAGGCCCTTCAGGTCGTCGAGCACCGGCGAGCCCTCAACGGTGAGCTTGGCGCCGCCGTTGTAGAACAGCATGGTCGCGGGCAGCTCCTCCTGCTGCGTCACGGCAAAGATAAACGCCTTCATGAGCTTGTGGCCCAGCTCGTCGTCGCCACGGCCCATGCAGTCGGTGTAGACGGAAATGACGAGCCTGCCCTTGCCGGCGCTGGCATCACAGAAGGCAGCGCCATCCTGCTCGGGATCGGCCATGGCAACGGCGCCAGAGGTCGCCACGGTCACGTGCCACTCGGCGTCAGAAACCTTCTCGACCGAGGCCGTGCAGCCCTTCTCCTGCGCCATCTTGGAGATGTTCTTGACGGCGGTCTCGTTGTCGACCGAGGTCACAACAGCGCCCTCGCCATCGAGCTGTTTCAGGGCCTTGAGCGTCTTGACGACGGGCAGCGGGCAGGCATCGCCCATGGCATTGACTTCAATCTTGGTAGACATAGAAAATTCCTTTCGAAAGGGGCCGCCCAGAACAACGGACGGTCGCATAAACGGTTTTCCTTAACGCACAACACGAACGGCAGGACCGCCCGGCACCGCCTCGCACACGCGACCGACAACGGCAGCGATGCAATCTTCGGCATGCAGACGGTGCGCGAGCTCATCCACATCGGCGGCAGGCGCTGCGATGAGCAGGCCGCCCGAGGTCTGCGGATCGTACAGCGCGTCGAGCATGCCCGGCTCCAGGTCATCGTCGGCCGCCACGCGCGGGCCAAAGAAATCCTGGTTGCGGTAGGAGCCCGCGGGGATAATGCCCAGACGTGCCATGTCGAGCACCTGGTCAAAGAGCGGCACCGCCCCGGACGCAAGTTCAATCTGCACGCCCGAACCCTCAGCCATCTCGCACGCGTGCCCGATCAGACCAAAGCCCGTAATGTCGGTACAGCCGTGAAGCTCGAGTCCCTCGGCCAGACGAATCGGGGCTTCGTTCAGGGTACGCATCGAGTCAAACATCGGACCAGCCTCGTCCTGCTCGATGAGCTCGCCCTTAATGGCCGTGGTGATGATGCCCGAGCCGATCGTCTTGGTCAGCAGCAGAACATCGCCCACGCACGCGCCGCTGTTGGCGAGCATGCGGTCGAGCGTGACAAAGCCGCTCACGGACAGGCCGTACTTGGGCTCGTCGTCGTTGATGGTGTGGCCGCCCGCGATGGCGCAGCCGGCCTCGACGCACTTGTCGGCGCCACCCGCCAGAATCTGGCCAGCAACCTCAACGCCCAGGCAGCTCGGGATGCACAGCAAGTTCATGGCATGGCTCGGCCGCCCGCCCATGGCGTAGATGTCCGACAGCGAGTTGGCCGCGGCGATCTGGCCAAACAGAAACGGGTCGTCGACCATCGGCGGGAAGAAGTCGATGGACTGCACGAGGCCTAAGTTATCGTCAACGCGAAAGACGCTCGCATCGTCGGAGGTATCGAACCCCACGAGCAGGTTGTCGTTATGCACATTGGGTAAGTCGCCCAGGACCTGGGCGAGGGCTCCGGGAGCCAGCTTAGCGGCTCAACCGCTCGCGGCAGTCATAGACGTGAGCCTCATGGTGTCCTTAGCCATACGAACCCCCTTTCAACAAATCAACGACTTTAAGTATACGCGCCAGGCACGCTTCCCAAGAGACCGCCGACGGCTCGAACGTCGAAGGCGGAGCCGCAAGCGCCTGCGCGATAGCATCTGCCAGTGCGCGCTCAAACAACGGAAGGTCGGTCGCCACGGGCGTGTCGACATCCGTCATACGCGGCGACGCCACCCACGTCACGGGAGCACCGGGAAGCATCGCCTCCATCCAGGGACGAACGCCGGGCAAATCAGTCGCCACAACTTTGCAGCCGCACGCGAGGGCCTCGATCGTCACGAGCGGCAGACCCTCGTAAAACGAAGGCAGCACAAAGACGTCGGAACTGCGGTAGGCGCGCACGAGTCCATCGCTATCCAGGCGCCCCGCCAGCGTCACCGGCACATCCGAGGCCGCGGTCAAGCGCTCGATACGCGCGCACTCGGCATCGTCCCCGCGGCCGCCCACAAGTACCAAGCCAGACGGGCGGACGCCATCGTCAATCGGCAATGACACAGCTCGAACCAGCGACTCGACGCCCTTTTTAAAGCAAATCTTGCCCACGTACACAAGCGATCCCGGCTGCCTCGCCACGCTTGCATCGCGACAGAAGACACGATGGTCGTAGCCCGTCCCAATCACGTGGATGCGATCGACATCGACACCGCACACCAGGCCAATCTGCTCAGCCTGCTCAGCATGGAGCGCAAAGACGGCATCGAGCCGACGAACCGCACTTACGATGCGATCGCGCTCGAGAGCATGCGAACGTAACTGCCGCAGGTCGGTCGAATGGCACACGGCAACAACCGGCACGCCCCGGACACACTCGCGTGCCAATGCGGTCACCAGATACAGGTGATGGCAGAGCACCAGATCGGGCCGAAACTCAGCCACCGCCCGATCGATTGCAGCAGCAAATGCCCGCTCAAACGCCTTGAGCATCGAAGGCGTCAGGTCACGATAGCGTGTGGAGGGATAGGGCATGACATCGGACATACCGCAGATGGGAAACGGCAGCTCGGGCGACTCGAACGGTACGGCAAACACGGCAGCACGCCGGTCCAGCTCGCCTTGGGTATCACCCGGTGCCGCGCCGCAAAGCACGGCGGCGCGATGCCCCGTCTCGATCTGTTCGCGCACGAGCGCGGCAAGGTAGGTGCCGCTGCCGGTGCTATCTGGTTTTTGTGCCGAGATATTGAGGATGCGCATGTCGCGGTACACCCCTAGGCCAAGGCGGCGGCGCGAATCGCCGCGCCGATGGCACCGGCAAAGCGAGCCTGGGGCGAGGTGGTCACCGGCGACCCCAGTAGCTCGCCCAACCGCTCCACCACGAAGGCGTTCTCGCACAGGCCACCGGTCAGGTAGTACGGGGCGCCCGCGGCCTGCCCGGCCATGGTCGCCACGCGCGAGACCACGCTGTCGATCACGCCACGCGCAATGTTCTCGCGCGGCTCACCGCGACCGATCAGGCTGATAACCTCGCTTTCGGCAAACACCGTGCACATGCTGCTGATCTTGGTGGGCTCGCCGGAACGCGCCAGGTCGGCCATCTGCTGCTGGGAAATGCCCAGGCGGTCGGCCATGATCTCCAAAAAGCGCCCCGTGCCGGCGGCGCACTTGTCGTTCATGGCAAACTTGGCCACGCGGCCACCCTTAAGTTGGATGACCTTGGTGTCCTGACCGCCCACGTCAATCACCGTGCCGTGGTCGCCAAACAGGCGCACGGCACCGGTGCCGTGGCAGGTAATCTCGGTCACGACCTTGTGCGCATAGGGCACGGCGACACGGCCGTAGCCAGTCGCGATCACGCGCACGTCGTCGGCAGCCACGTCGTAGCCAGCCGCTGCCAGTGCCTTGAGCAGACGCTCGGCCGCATCGACCGAGGAGAACCCGGTTGGCTGCACGCACGTCCACGCAATGGCGCTGTCCATCTCCACCACCGCAGCCTTCGCGGCCGTCGAGCCTATGTCGATACCAATGCCAACCACGGCATCCTCCTTCTATGCGGCAAAGCATCTATCCCTTTGCCGCATTTGTCCTACAGGGTTTCGATGAAGGCGGCGATGCGGGTCTCGATCTGACCCATGTCGCCGTTGCTGTAGTCGGTCTCGATCTTCATATACGGAATACCCGCACCCTCGACAGCCTCCTGCATGCGCGCACTCTCCACGTTAAAGGTGTGGCACGCCTGGAGCACGCTCTCCACTACGCCATCGACGTGATACTTCTCGCACATGGCCAGCGTGTTTTCCATACGACCGTCGTTGGGCGTCATGACCGAGCAGTTGATGTCCAGGTATCGGTCGGCGATGGCGCGCAGGATGTCGGGAGCCTCCGGGTCGATCATCATGGCCGCCGTGCGCTCGCCCGAGCAGTCGTCCATGCACACGACCACACCACCGTTGGACTCGATAGTACGGCCGATCTTGTTGATCACGCCGCCCACCGGGCAGCCGGTGATCAGAATGCGCTTGGCGTCCGCCGCAACCGGGCGCTCGCCCGCGTCGTAGGCCTCACGCAGCTTGGCAACCTTTTGCTCCAGCTGCTGCGTATAGGCCTCGATATCAAAGCTGAACGTACCGGCAAACATGGTGCTCATCAGGTCGACGCCGCTCATGGCCGCCGGCTGGTTGGCCTGCAGCGCAAACATCTCGAGCTGGGCCGCACGCAAGCGGTTGCGACGACGGACGGCAGCGCGCAGGTCATCGTCGGTAATCGTGATGCCGTAGAAGTCCTCGAGCTCCTCCTTGAGCAGGCGGCACTCCTCGTACCAGCCTTCACGCTCGTAGGCACGATCGCGACCCTGCGGAAGATGCAGAATGTGCGTGCGCTTGAGCTCGTTGAGTAGCTCGTACATCTTCTTCTTGCCGTCGCAGGTAGTCTCGCCGATGATCATGTCGCTAAAGTACGTAAACGGGCACTTTTGCGAATAGGCAAACCCGTACGTCGACTTGATGAGCGGACACAGATTTGCCGGCAGCACCTTCTCGGCCTCGGGAATCACCTCATCGGACGTACCGCACAGAGCCACGCTCGAGGCGCCCGCGGCATCGATAATCTCGAGCGGCGTATAGCTGCACAAAAAGCCGACCAGGCGATTACCCGCCTGCTTATAATCCTTGACGCGAATAAACGCCGCCTTGCGCTGCTCGTTGAACTCCTCAAACGTGCGCGGCAACGGCTGTTCCTCGATATCGGCCATAGTAGTTCCCCTCTCTTGCACCGATATATCGACAATTAAACAACAAACCCACGCCATACCCAAAAGGAAGCATCCTCTAGGGAATGGCGTCGATAAGCTCCTGCGTATACGGATCGCTCGGGTGCGCGATCACGTCCTCGGCCGCGCCTTCCTCGACAAGACGACCGCGGTAGAGCACGCCAATCCGGTCGGACATATGCCGAACCACACGCATATCATGCGTGATAAACAGCAGCGCCACGCCCGTCGTGCGCTGCAGGTCGCGAAGCAAGTTGAGCACTTGGGCCTGCACGGACACGTCAAGCGCCGAGACCGGCTCGTCGCATACCACAAGGCGCGGCTCGCAAATAAGCGCCCGTGCCAGATTGAGTCGCTGACGCTGTCCCCCCGAAAGGTCATGCGGATAGCGGTCATAATGCTCTGCCAGAAGACCGACCGAGGCCAGGGCCGAGAGCGCGCGCCCATGGCGCTCATCCGCATCGCGCACGCCGGCGATAATCAGCGGCTCCTCCAAAATGCGGCCGACACGGTTTCGCGGGTCAAAGGCCGTAGAGCTATCCTGGAATACCAGCTGGATCTCGCGGCGAAACGGCTTGCGTTCGCACTCCGACATCGTGGCGAGGTCGTGCCCGCGATAGACAATCGAGCCGGAATCCGCACGCTCGAGACCACAGATCAGGCGTCCAGTCGTCGACTTGCCCGATCCGGATTCGCCAACCAGGCCATAGACCTCGCCCGGCGCGATCTCAAACGACAGATCGTCCACGGCGGTAAAGACCTGACGCTTAAAACCTGAGCCTGGCATGGGATACGTTTTAGTCAGATGTGAGACCCTAAGCAGGGCTTCGCTATCAACAGCCATGGCACTCCCCTTTCTCGACAAGCCAGCATTTAGACCGGTCGCACGCATTCACGGCAAACAGCGGAGGCTCCTGCGCGCGGCAACGCTCGTCCGCCCGGGCGCAACGAGGCGCAAAGCGGCATCCACAGGGTATTGCCGTAAGCGGCGGCACCGTGCCCGGAATATCCGCCAGCGTGTAAACTCGCTCGCCTTCGAGCGGCGGAATGCTCGCGATGAGCCCCTGGGCATACGGGTGGCTCGGGCGCTCCATAAGGCCGCAGGCGTCGATCTCTTCTACGATTTGGCCCAGATACATGACGTGCACGCGCGAGCAGATGCTCGTGACGACACCCAAATCATGGCTGATAAAAAGCACCGCCATGCCCTCGGAACTGTTGAGGTCGCGCAGAAGATCCAAAATCTGTTTTTGAGTCGTCGTGTCGAGTGCCGTGGTGGGCTCATCGGCAATCAGCAGTCGCGGATGACCGGCAAGCGCCATGGCAATCATCACGCGCTGGCGCATACCGCCGCTAAAATCGCTCGGATACATGTCGAAGCGGGCCGCGGCATCTCGAATTCCCACACGCTCCAACAGCGATAGAGCCTCGTTGCGGGCTTCGCGTCGGCTCACCTTACGGTGGGCCCGCACGGCCTCGACGACCTGGGCCCCGACCGTCATGACGGGGTTAAGCGAGCTCAAAGGGTCCTGGAAAATCATGGCGATGTCGCAGCCGCGCACCTCGCGCATGCGCTTGAGCGGGCGCGCCAGCAGATCATCGCCATCAAACACAATCTGGCCCTCATAGGCCATCTTCTGTTCATGCTCCAATAGGCGCATGACACTCTGGGCAAACACCGACTTACCGCAGCCGGACTCGCCGACAACACCAACGATCTCGCCGGCATCGATATGTAAGTTGAGTTTGTTGACGGCTTCCAGTGCGTTGCCATCGCGGCCCACAAACGAGATGCAGAGGTCGCGCACGTCCAAAAGATGTTCGCTCATGGGCTAGTCCTCCTTGGTCTTGGGGTCGAGGGCGTCGCGCAGGCCGTCGCCGGCCAGATTGAGCGAAAGCACGCTCGCGATGATGGCCGCTGCCGGGAAGAAGATCATCCACCAGGCTTTGCGCATCACGTTCTTGCCCGCCTGCAGGATGTTTCCCCAGCTGGCGTCGGGCGCCTTGATACCCAGGCCCAGAAACGAGAGGGCGGCCTCCGAGAGCACGGCCTCGGCAAAGACGAAGGTCGCCTGCACCAGGAAGGGTGCCATAACGTTGGGCACGATATGCAGCCACACGATGCGCGCGGTCGAGGCGCCCTGCACGCGCAGGGCCTCCACAAAGGGCTCCTCCTTGACCACCATCGCACGCGAGCGCACGATGCGCGCCATGCTGGGCGTATAGACGATGGAGAGCGCGATGATGACGTTCCAGACCGAGGCGCCCATCATGGCCATGAGTGCGATAGCCAAAAGCACGCCCGGAATGGACATAAGGCCGTCGCAGATGCGCATGAGAATATGATCGAGCCTCTCGTTGTAGCACGCATAGGCGCCGATCACCAAGCCGAGCGCACTCGTCGCAAGCGTGACGGCAATGCCGACGCCAAGCGACACGCGCGCGCCCGCGATGACGCGGGCAAGTAGGTCGCGGCCAAAGTCATCGCAGCCAAAGGGATGCGCGGGCGAAGGTGCCGAAAGTCGCAACGTCATCTCCTGCGCATTGGGATTAACCGTCCACACCAGCGGACCGACGAGCGCGATCAGCGCAATCGCCAGGAAAATGCAGCCGCCGACCACAAACCCCTTGTTGGCAAGAGCCTTCTTAAAGTTTGTCATCATGCATCGCCCCATTTGCGAGCGCGCGGGTCAAAAGCGCCGTAGGCAAGGTCGACAGCCAGATTGATCACCGAGTTCAACAAGGCGATGACCAGCAGCACGCCCTGAATCACCGGATAGTCGCGACGCTCGATAGAGCTCGTGACCAGCTGGCCCAAACCGGGGATGTTAAAAATGGCCTCAGTCACCACGGCACCCGTAATCAGGGTGCCAAAAGAATAGCCGACCGAGGTGAGAATCGGCAGCGCTGCGTTGCGCAGGGCATGGGACAGCACCACGCGAACCTCGGAGACGCCCTTGGCGCGCGCCGTCTTGACGCAGTCGAGCTGCATGGCCTCGATCACGCTCGCACGCGTCATGCGCATGAGCAGAGCGGCCTGAACGCATCCAAGCGATATAGCCGGCAACGCAAGATAGCGTAAATGGCTGAACCAGCCCTTCGATAGCGGCGCATAGCCGGCCACCGGGAGCACACGCAACGTGACGGCAAACAGCCACATAAGCATGAGAGCCATCAAGAAGCCGGGTATCGCCACGCCCAAAAGAGCAACGACACGCAAGACCGCGTCGGTGCGCGACCCATGTTTGAGGGCAGCGACGACGCCGCAGGGCAGTGCAATCAACAGCGCGATAAGCTGTGCCAGAAGCGCGAGCGATAGCGTGGGGCCAAAGTGCTCGGCGATCGCCTGCGTGACGGGCTGGCGCATAAAATACGAATCGCCCAGGTCGCCGGTAAGCGCGCCGCCCATCCACTCAACGTAGCGCTGCGGCAGCGGCTCGTTGAGTCCCAGGCTATCGTTGACGCGCTCGATCTGGTCGGCCGAAGCCTCCATGCCGAGCATCGAAGAGGCCGGGTCACCCGGTGTGAGATAGATAATCAAAAACACGACAACCGAGATGATGAGCATCACCGGAACCATCGCGCCTATACGTTTGAGCGTGTACTTCAACATGCGAGGCGTCTATTTCCCCTCTGAACGTGGACAGGGCGCGGCGGCCACAGGGGACCAGACCCCTCCAGCCGCCACGCCATCTATTGCATTACTCCGGACGCTTGGCGTTCCAGATGATGGCTCCGTCGAGCAGCTCAAAGCCCTCGACATCGGCCTGCGTGCCGGTTATGGCAACGTAATGGCACAGCGGCTCGACAACCGCGATCTCGTACAGACGCTCCTGGCACTCGGCCCACTTTTTGGTTGCGGCCTTCTGGTCCTCGGCCGTGCGGGTCTCACCGACCAGCGTAAGCGCCTTCTCGTCCGAAAGACCATAGAAGCCCTTGGAGACGGAAAGCGACTGCGCCGGAATCGGCTTGTAGTTCGTAGATGCCACAAACAGGTCCCACTGATCGGTCTTGTTGGAGCGGATATCCATAAAGGTCGCGAACTCATAGCTCTCGACTTCGGCGGTAAAGCCGGCCTTCTCGAGCTGTTCCTGCAGCGCGACAGTCGCGTTGTACATATCCTTGTAGTCGGGCGTGGTGAGCAGCCTCACCGTCTCACCGGCATAGGAGGTCTTGGCCAGGGCTTTCTTGGCCGCCTTGGGGTCGGCCTGGTTAAAGTATTTTTTGCCGGCATCGGTCGCCCACTGGTCGTTTTCGGGGTTGCCCAGGTTGGGATCGATCGTAAAGAGCTCTTCCTCGCCATAGGCAGCCAGAGCGGCAGCCTCGCAGTCGATCGCCATAAAAGCGCACTTGCGGATAGCCTCGTCGGCAAAAATGCCTTCGTTCATGTTAAAGAACGCGGTGAGGACACCCGCGGTATGCGTATACAGCTTCACGTCATCGTTGCCATCGAAGTCATGGAAATTCTCGGTGGGAATCTCGCCGGCGATATCGTATTCGCCGGTCTCGAAACCGCTCACGCGCGTGGAGCCCTCCGTGACAAACTGATAGAAAATATCCTTCGTAGGTGCGGAGACCTTGCCGGTGTAGCCCGACGCCTTGCCCTCAGCAGCCTGATAATCGTCGTTACGGGTCAGATGGATGTACTGATCCTGCTTCCACTCCACAAACTTATAGGCACCGGTACCGATATAGTCGGCGATGCCCGTGTCGCCCGCGGCGTCGATAACCTCGGAGGGAACGATCGCGGGATATTGGGAGTGGTTACCCAGAATCGTAAGGAAATCCGTGGCGGGCGCAGTAAGCGTGCAGGTCACCTCGTGGTCGCCCGACGCAGCAAACTGGGCATCGGGAAGCAGACTTGCCGCACGGTCGTTGACTTTAAGCCAGCGGTTCATCGAGGCGACAACGTCGTCGGGGCCAAGCTCCTTACCGTTGTGGAACACGATGCCTTCGCGCAGCTCGATGGTATAGACCAGTCCGTCGTCGGAGACCTTGTAACTCTTGGCGAGAACGGGCTGGGGCTCGTACTTGGAGTCGAGGCCAAAAAGCGGCTCCATGATATTGCAGGCAATATCCACGGTCACAAGCGACGACGTGGTGTGCGGATCGAGACCGTCCGGGCTCGCCGGGAGCGCGATCTGCAGCTCGTCGCGATACTCCTCATCCTGGCCGGAGGCAGCGGCGCTACCGCTCTCGGAGCCCGAACCGCCGCAGCCGGTGAGGCCGAGGCCCGCCATGACGCACAGGGCAGCGGAGCCGGTCAGAAAACCGCGACGGGAAACGCCCGCCTTGAAAAGGTCGTTGTTCATTGAGTTCCTTTCGTGTCTGAACAAACGGACAGAATCTGCCGGGACGGCGGAAATCCCCGCCCTGGCAGCTATGCGAAGCTGATCGGCGCCCTGCGGTGCATCCGGACATCGACCTGCACAGCAACAAAGAAATCCCTATCGCGTGGATAGGAACACCCGGAGGCACCGCTTAGCGCAGGTGCGGCTAAATCGTCTCGAGGAAGGCCTCGATGCGGGTCTGGAGTTGACCGGCATCCTCGCCGGCGTAGTCGGTCGTGATGTGCATAAACGGAATGCCTGCCTCCTCGGCGGCCTTCTCCACGGCAAACGACTCCATCTCGTAGAGCGTGCAGAACTGCAGAGCCACGTCGACGATGCCGTCGGCATGCAGGTCCTTGGCCATCTGGACAATGTCCTTCATACGCTGATCGTTGGGGGTAAAGACAGCGCAGTTGATCTTAAAGTAGCGCTCGGCGATGGCGTCGAGCATCTCGTCAACCGTCTCGCCGGACTCGTCGACCAGGTCCTTGTAGTAGCGCGAGCCCGTGCAGGACTCCTCGCCCACCACAACGCCGCCGGCCTTCTCGATGAGGTTGAACAGCTTCCAGTTGGGCACGGCCATGGGCGTGCCGGTGTACAGGATGCGCTTGGTCCCCTTGGGCGTCACGCCCTCTCCGGCCTCGACACGCTGCTCACACTCGGCCGCCATATCGTTGATGGCTCCGGTCAGACGCGGCGTGTCGTCCATAAAGGCGGCCTGAACGGTCAGCAGGCTGTCGAGACCGCTAATGGGCGCTGGGTCGGCAGCGCGCGTGGCAGCGAGGCGCTGCAGGGCGCGACGCTTCTCATTGACGGCGCGGATGGCGGCCTTCAGACGCTCAGGCGTAAGCGTGACGCCGCATTCTTCCTCAATCTTGGCGGCGAGCTTCTTGACCTCGGCCTTCCAGGTCACGAGCGTCGACTCGTCGTGCACGTTGGGAATATCCATGACGTACATGTTCTTTTGCGTGGCAAAGAACTCGTAGGCCTTCTTCTTGCCATCGCAGGTGTTCTCGCCCACCACCAGGTCGCTCGACTCAATGTAGGGGCAGACCTCGCCCAGCTTAAAGCCGGCAAAGCTCTTGATAAGCGGACAGGTGTTGCGCGGCAGGTGCTCCTCGACCTTATCGGTTGCCCAATCGGCACCCGAGCACAGGCCCACGGGAATACCGTCACAGGCAAGTACGATCTCCTCGGGCACGCACACGCAGAACGAACCGACGATCTTGGTGGCCTCGCCGGCCTCCTTCTTGTCGAGCATCTCCTTAATACGGCCGCTATGGATGTTGGTGGCCACAAAGTCCAGGTAGGACGTGGACTTGGGGCGATTGTTCTGCGTCAGGAACATATCGCCGTACATCTGGCCCACGGCGCCCAACAGCATGTCGTGGTCGGCAAGATTCATGCCGAGGCTCTCCCACATCGGATGGAAATCAAATTCTTCAGCCATAACGGTTCCCCTCTCGAACCAAAAATGAATAGCTACGGTATTGCTGCACGGTGGGTGGCGAAAACCCAGCCGCGCCTAAACCCGGAATTTTGGGGAACCTGCTTTGCGGTCGATTATTTAGTTGTGCGTCGTCTCTCCCGGAGCCGTGAACATGCCTGCTCATATGCGACTCCGAGCCATATACAGGGCGCGCGCGGCAACGCGGCGAATATATGTCGTCTGCGGCATGTGCGCACCCTCCTTTACAAGTTGAGGTCAACTATATCAACGGTCATCGACCATGCGAACACCGTTGACATTCGTACGACAGCGTCGTGTGCCGTCGTTTAATAAATAATTATCTTGATTGATAAGAGTTTGTCATTCCTCATTCGGCGAACGGCAAAAACAAGGCCGCCGAGGCTTATATTCCCCGACGGCATTACCCGGCACTATCGACAAACCAAATGGATCCTGCTGGCATCAAAATGCATGCGCAGCGTCTCGCCTGCTTGCGGCAGCTCGTCGACAGGCATGCGCACTTTGTTGACCTTCCACTGCAGGCGCGTCGGCGCGTCGGCGCGCGGCACGTCCAGCAGCACCAGGCGCTCAAAACGTGAATCGCTCACGCGGGCCACATGCAGGTCGTAGCTGTTGCGACCCCGCTCAGCACGGTTGTCCACATGGAAGTAGCTCGCACGAATACCCAGGTACGCCACGTTATCGGGAACCTCACGGCCCACGTTGAAGGTCATGCCCCAGTCGAGGGCCTCAACTTCTTCGTCGCCGATCTTGCGCGCGCGGCTCGTATTCTTGCAGCCCGTCAAGCGCAGCGCGGCCAACGTCTGCGGATGACGGACCACGTCCTCGACGGAGCCGATCTCCTCAACATGCCCGTTGTGCATCACGCAGATGCGCTCGCACAGACGGCACGCCTCGTCGATGTCGTGGCTCACGTAGAGCACGGTTCGGTTGCATACATCGAACAGATCGAGCATGTTTTGCTCAAGCGCGCTCTTGAGATACGCGTCGAGCGCGCTCATGGGCTCATCGAACATAAAGATGCCCGGATGCGCCGCCACCATGCGCGCAAGCGCCACGCGTTGCTGCTGACCGCCCGAGAGGCGCACGGGGTAGCGGTCGGCAAAATCGGCCAGACCGAAAATGCCCAGATAACGCTCGGCGAGCTTTTTGCGCGCGGCGGCGTCACCTGCATCCTTAACACCGGCGCATACGTTATCGGCCACCGTCATGTTGGGAAACAGCTGATAGTTCTGGAACAGCAGGGCGCATTTTCGCTCCTGGGGCGACAGGTTGATACCCGCCGCCGAGTCAAAAAAGGTCACGCCGTTGACGACGATCTTGCCCTCGTCGGGTGTCTCCACGCCGGCAATGCAGCGCAACGTGCAGCTCTTGCCGCAACCCGAGGCGCCCAGCAGCGCCACACGCTCCTCGCCGGCATCGAGCTGAATGTCGAGGGTAAAGCCCGGATAGCGCTTTTTGATATCCAGAACGAGCGACATGGCTTATCGACCTCCCTTTGCGACCGCGCCATCGCGCATAAGCTCGGCCAGCGCCTCGCGATCGATACGCAAGGCATCACCGCCCACCGGGTCAAGCGAATCGCCCTGTCCGGCGAGCTCTTTGGCCTGCTTGCGCTCCGCACGGGAGAGACCGCGCTCGCGATACTTTTGAGAATGCGCCGTGTACATGTTGATGAATAGGATGACCAGGAAGCTGAACGCTATTACGACCACGACCCAAAAGAGGGCCACCGACGTATTGCCGCCCATCCACTCAAAGTAAATCGCAATGGGAATGGTCTGCGTAATGCCGGCGTAGTTGCCCGCAAAGAACAGTGTGCAGCCAAACTCGCCCATCGCGCGAGCGAAGGCGAGCACCGTGCCCGCCGCGATTGAGGGCCAGCCGAGCGGCATCATGAGCTTGGCAAAGATACGACGTTCGGACCACCCCAAGGTTCGCGCGGCGTCGAGCATCTGCGCATCGAGGCTCTCGAAGGCTCCGAGCGCCGTGCGGTAGACCAGCGGAAACGACACAACGACAGCCGAAATGACCGCCGCGGGCCAGGTAAAGACGATCGAGATGCCGTGCGCGATGAGCCATTGGCCCACCCCGGTCGAGCGGCCAAACAGCATGAGGAGCAGAAAGCCGCAGACCGTGGGCGGCAGCACCATGGGAATCGTAAAGACCGAATCGAGCAGGCCCTTGATGCGACTCGAGGTACCCATAGTCTTCCACGCGGCGAACAGGCCCAGCGCAAAGGAGATCAGCAGGGCAAGGCCGCTCGTTTTGATAGACACCCAAAACGGGCGATAGTCGATGTCGCCCAAAAAGGAGGCCAGAGAGGTCAAGGGCCTCTGCTCCTCCCGCAACACGACAGACGATGCTTCAACCATTTGAGCGCTATCAAGCCAACGCGCGCCGCCCTTGGCATCACCCGAGGCCGATGCAATCACCACATAGCGGTCCCCATCCGCGCCGCGCTCGTCAAAGCCATAGGTATACCCGCCGGCATCAAACGTTGTTTCCGCCGTGACATACCAAGGAAGATCCACGTCCCCTAGCTGCGCACCTCCCATGCAGTTTGCGCTGTCGAGCTTACAGACGAGGGCCTTGAGACCCGATACGCACTCGTTGTCCTGCGGATCCAATCCATACTCCTCGGCCGCCTTGGGCGATATCCACACCACAACGCGATCGGCAGCAGGCGCCACTACAAGGTCCACGTCCTCGTCAACGGGAAACCGGTAGCCCTCAGGCTGGCCCTCCATGGCACGAGCGGTCCCCTTGGCCAACCGCTCAAAACCCTCGATCCCATAGGAAAGCCCATGAGCGGTCGCAGCAACCTGGGCCCCGTCCTCAGCGTCCCCAGCAAACGCAAATCCCGGCACCCAGCAAAGCGCGAAGGTCAAAGCACAGGCGACAAGCATGCGGAATCTATTAAGCACGAAAAGCTCCAAGCGAATACAAGGACGGAGTGAAACACAAAACGATGGAATTATCGCGCCAAGCCGCACTACTCGGAAAGCTCAAAGCCGTACTTAGCCCAAATTTTCTGAGCCTTCTTGTTGGACAGGCAAAAGTCGATGAACGCCTTAGCCTCGTCTGCATGCTCGGAGCTCTCGGCGACAGCACCGGGATACACGATGGGCTTGTGCGAGTCCTCGGGGCACACGAAGGCCTCCTCGATGCCGCTGTAGCGGAAGATATCGGAGCTGTAGACAAAACCGGCAACGCAGTCGCCTGTGGACACATAAGCGGCGGCGGTACCAACTTTGTCGGCCAGTGCGACCTTGTCGGCGATCTCGGGCGCATACTCGCCGTCGTCGCCCTCGGTGCCGGTATAGAGGCCCACAGAAGCCAGCGCCTGGTTGGCGTACTTGCCGGCGGGAACGGTCTTGGCGTCGCCAATGGCGATCTTGCCGTCCAGATTCGCGACGTCGGCGATGGCCTCGACCTTGGTGTCGGAGCCCTCGGCGCGAATGATCACAAGATCGTTGACGAACATATCCTCACGGGTGTCGGTGTCGACGAGCTCGGTGGTCTCAGCGTCATCCATGGTGCCCTTGGAAGCGGTGATGAGCACGTCGAACGTGGCACCGGCGCGCATCTGCTCGACAAGGTCGCCAGACGCCTTGAACTGCGTGTCGGCAAACGTGGTACCGGTCTGCTCGGTGTAAAGCTCCTGAACCTCGGGCAGAGCCTTCTCGAGCGAGTTGGCGGCAAAGACCTGCAGCTCGACGGTTTCCTTCTTGGAAGAGGCCTTGGCGGAGCCGACATCGGAACCAGCGGGCCCGGACGTCTTGTTGCCCGAGCAGCCAGCAAGGCCGAGGCCGGTAGCGGCGACAGTAGAGAGCGAGACGAATCCGCGGCGAGAAACCATATCGAACATGTTCAACCCTTTCGGACCTTGTGCCCGGGTACCCCACCGCGGGCTTTATTCTGTAATTAGATTATACTTCGGTGCGAATAATGATTATGAGAAATTATTCTCGTCTGAGAATATGGTTTCAGGCATGTCTACAGAATGTCGTCCCCTTGGGCGTAAATAAAAGGCGGAGCAGCCGTTCAGGTCGCCCCGCCGCAGGTGAACCGCTTAGTTGGTATGTCCGCCGCCCGCTGTCATCTGAGCCGCATGCTCCAGCTGATCGCTCACAGCCTCCCAGCTTTCGCGAGCAGCTTTCGTGGATCCCGGAAAGTTTACGACAAGTGTATGACCTCGTTGCATGCAAATAGCGCGCGAGAGCATGGCGCGGCGCGTCTTGGTCATCGAGTACGCACGGATCGCCTCGGCAATGCCCGGCACGTCGCGATCGCAGACGGCGCGCGTGGCCTCGGGCGTCACGTCGCGCATCGAAAGCCCCGTACCGCCGCAGGTGAGCACGACATTGGCGTGGCACTCATCGGCAGCTTCCACAATGGCATCACCAATCTCGCTGACGTCATCACGCACGACCACATGCGAGGCGACCGTCCATCCCTGCGCCTCGATAAGCTCCTCGAGTGCGGCACCGGCCTCGTCCTGGGCAAGATCGCGCGTATCCGAGCACGTCACAATCGAAATCTTCAAGTCCATAGCGTTCCTCCTATAGCACCGTTCCCTCAGGCAGGTCGACACGCACGACATCCACGACGTCGCCCGCCTTGAGCTCGCACGGCCCTTCTTCAATACGCAGTAGGCAGTTGGCCCGCTGCATCGTGCCGAGCAACGCCGAATTCTGCGTCTTGGCCTCGGTCACCAACAGCTCACCGGTCTCGGGGTCGCGCAAAACCGTGGCGCGATCGAAGAAGCGGCGATGCTGTCGCTTTTTCACGCCGTGCGTGAGCATCGCCTGCTGCACGGGACGTGTACCCTCGGCAAAGCCGCGCATCTTGCGAATCGCCGGGCGGGCGAGCATCTCAAAGCCCACATACGCCGCGGCCGGATTGCCTGAAAGCCCCAGGTAGGGCTTACCCCCGAGCAAGCCAAACGTGATGGCCTTGCCCGGACGCATCGAGATGCGGTCAAACAGCACCTCGCCCTCGCGCCGGACGAGCGCCGTCACGTAGTCGTAGTCGCCTGCCGAGGCGCCACCGCTCGTAATGACAAAATCGCACTCCTGCACGGCACGATGCACCAGCTCGGCAATCGCCTGCTCATCATCGGGCGCAATGCCGTAGAACACGGGCTCGGCGCCGGCATCGAGCGCCTCGGCCATCAACGCCGACGAGTTGGAGTCGCGAATCTGCCCGCGCGCCGGCACGTTACTCGGTGCGACCAGTTCCGTGCCCAGCGAGATGATGCCCACACGTGGCGCGGCATGCACCTTCACGCTCGCATACCCGGCGCTCGCCAGCAAGCCAGCGCCCGCCGGAGCCACGACCTCGCCGGCGTGCATCACAACATCGCCGGCATGGGCCTCCTCGGCGGCAGAGCGAACGTTCTCCCCCACCTTTGCCGGCGCCGAGAACCTCGCACGCGAGCCCTCGTTGCCGTCACCGTCAAGCACCTCGACGATCTCGTACTTCACCACGGCATCCGCACCCTCGGGCACCGGCGCGCCCGTCATAATGCGGACTGTCTCGCCCGGGCCAAGAGCGTCCTCAAACACATGGCCCGCGGCCTCGTGTCCGATAACGTCGAGCGTCACTGGCGCCTCGCCAGACGCCTGCGCCAAGTCCGCAGAGCGCACGGCATATCCGTCCATAGCGCTGTTGGCAAACGGCGAGATGTCGATATCGGCCACCGCGTCCTCTGCCAAGGGAAGACCGGCGGCCTGCCACACGGGAATCTCGACAACTTCGGTGCGATTCACGTGCGACAAGACGATCGCCTGTGCGTCCTCCAACGGAATGAGTTTCTCTGCCATATACACCTCTAGCATGCAACGGCGCACATCACGGGCGCCGATTCTTTATGTTTATCTCAGTATAATCCCCCGCCGCACGACGGCGACACGGCCCGTGCCCACGAATACACCTGTCGGTAACGGACGGCGAAACAGAACCAAAACCAACCCGCCGGTTTGTCACGTTTGGCACGCTCTATAATGCTCGTGTTGCAATCAAGAAGAGGAACGTATGGCTTTTACCGACAAACCCGAAAGCGCTAACGAGGCGCAGGATCATTCCCAGCCGCTCGACGACGGCGGCTTCTTCTCCCTTAACGACGTCATCATGGCAGGCAGGCAACAGCTCACCCGCTCCGAGCATCTCTTGGCTGCCGACACGCGCCGCAACGCCCGCAACCTACTCGCGAGCGCCAAGCTGCTCGTACTCGTCGTCATCGTCTCGCTCGCCATGGGCGTTGCCGCTTGGGCGTTTTTGGCCTCGCTGAATATCGCGACCGACTATCGCGAGCACCACGCGTGGGTCTACGCCTTGCTTCCCGTTGTGGGCGTTGCCACCGCATGGGTGTACAAAAACCACGGCCTTGCCGCCAAACGCGGTAACAACCTGGTCATCGACTCCGCTCTGAGCACACGCCTCATCCATATGCGCATGGCCGTCCTCACCTTCATCTGCTCCACGCTCACGCACCTAACGGGTGGATCTGCCGGTCGCGAGGGGGCCGCGGTGCAGATTGGCGGCACCATCGCCAGCAACATCTCGAACCTCGCCCACCTCAAAAAGCATGACCACCACGACCTCATGCTCGCCGGCATCTCGTCGGCCTTTGGCGCCGTATTTGGCTCGCCCCTTGCCGGAGCTTTCTTTGGCATGGAGATGTGCTTTATCGGCAAGATCGACTACACCGCGGGCATCTACTGCCTGGTCGCCTCGTTTACCGGCTACTTCACATCACTCGCTCTGGGTACCGAGTACGAAGCGAATGTTATCGCCAGCGTTCCCAACATGACACCACGGACGGTTGTCATCGTTGTTATCAGCGCCATTATCTTCGGTCTGACGGCACGCCTCTTTGCCTGGTCGGTTCGAACCGTCAAGAGCCTGTACGGTCGCCTTATCACCAATTACCTCGTCCGCGCACTCATAGGCGCAATCGTGGTTTTGGCCGCCTATGCCCTCCTCGACGCCTGGGACTACGCCGGCCTTTCCACGTGGCTTTCCGGCGCCGGGTTTACCGGCAACACCACCCTGGCGGACGCAGCCATCAAGTTGGTCGTCACAGCGCTTACCCTGGGCGCGGGCTTCCAAGGCGGCGAGGTCACACCCCTGTTTGGCATCGGTGCGGCACTCGGTGGCTGGATCGGTTGCCTCACCGGGCTTGACCCCAGTTTTCTGGCGGCTCTCGGCATGCTCGGCGTGTTCTGCGCCGGCCTCAACGTGCCCATCACCACCTGCATGATGGCCATCGACCTGTTCCACGGCACGGCCGCCGGGTTCTTTGTCATCGTGGCCTTTATCAGCTACCTAACCGGCGGACACCGCGGCGTGTACCCCGCCCAGCGCATCATCTCACCCAAGCGCCGTTCGCTTATTGTGGATGAGGGCGGTACGGTAGCGGATGCTATCGAGCGCCACAACGACCTGATAGAGTAGACGCAGTAATCGCAGTGCGGCCACAATCGGGGCAATTCGACCTGAGCGCGACCGCACTGTCATGTCACACGCCGGGAGTCGCCCCATGCACGCAACTGATTTTGGTCGCACGCTTATCATTGCCAATCCTGCCGCCCAGTCGGGCGCCGCGCATGAGGTTGCCGAGCGCCTGCAGCGCTTTTTGGATATGACCGCAAGCGCATCCCAGTTTGACTTGGTGCTGACCGAGCGCATGGGACACGCCAAGGAACTGGCCGCCCAGGCAACGGGCTACCACACCGTTATCGCACTCGGCGGCGACGGCGTGATTCACGAGGTCGTCAACGGGCTTATGACGCAAAAGGAGGACGTCCGACCCGCTCTTGCCATCCTACCCGTGGGCTCCGGCAACGATTTTGCCCAGACGCTCGGCATCGACGATTTCTCCGGTAAGGATTTTGGCACGCTGCTCACTTGTGAGCTGCAGCGTCAAGATATCGGGCGCATTCGCTCGTGGAGCCCTGCGAGCGGCAGCGACGAGGCTACCGTTGAGTACTACGACCAGACGCTTTCGGTCGGCATCGATGCCGCCATCGGCCTTGGCACCACCGAGCTGCGCAAAAAGACCGGCTTGACGGGTGCTCCTCTCTACACCCTCTCGGGACTTGAGCAGTTTGGCCTGCGCTATCGCAACTACCCCATGACAGCCAGCTTTGACGGCGCGCCCGCCGAGCGCGTGAGGGCGATCATCATGGCGATTCAGCTGGGCCCCACGTATGGCTCGGGCTATCGCATCTGCCCTGATGCCGACCCCTGCGACGGCGTACTCGACGTCTGCTACGCCTGCGGCCCCGTCCCCCGTGCGGTCGCCCTACCCATGTTCCTTTCGGCCAAGGACGGACACCACACCAAGCTGCCGCCGGTACGCATGCGCCGCTGCCGCCATGCCGAGCTCACCTTTGAGGAGCCCGACTACCCCATCCAGGCCGACGGCGAGCCCATCGTCGCCTCGCGCATCGAAGTTGACATCCTACCCGGCGCCCTCCAAGTCTGGCGCCCAACCCGCTAACCCCACCTAAGTTGCGGTGAAATAGGGACTGTTTATTCAGCTAAAGCCGCAAAAGGGGGTGCGGACAGAAAGTTGGACCGCGAGGCGGTCCGGACTGGAGGTTCGCATGTACAGCAGGGAGAAGGTC
>CAKUNE010000006.1 GCA_934668345.1 uncultured Collinsella sp.
TCGGGGTACCATAGCGCTGAATCAACAACCCTCCCTGCGACCGAACGTAGGGAGGGTTGTGTCTTGAAGAGCCATCTGAACATATTGAGCCGTCTGCAGGGTGCCGGCGCCCTACCGTTTGCGGACGAATTGCTGCCGTTTGCCGAGCGGGCGGCACGCGAGGCACTCGAGGCATTGTCGCCAACACGATGTGCCGGCTGCGAGCGTGCCGGTGCGCTTATTTGCCAAGACTGCCTGGCTGCGCTCACGCTCATTGACCCACGTCATAGCTGTACCCGATGCGGCGCCCCGTTTGGGGATTTGCTGTGCACTGAGTGTTCGGTCGAGGGCACGTCCTCGGCAATGGCGGAGGCGCTCGACCGCTGCCTGGCGTGCGCCGTCTATGCGCATCCGCTGCCGCGCATCATTAAAGCGTACAAGGACGCGGGCGAGCGACGCCTGGCGCCGTATCTGGCGGAGCTGCTCTACGACACCGCCCTGCATGCCCAGGTCGTAGCGCCCGAACGCTTAGGAGGTGTGCTGTCCGGTGCGGATGCGGTGGTGTTTGTGCCTGCGACGGCGGCAGCGTTTCGGCGGCGTGGCTTTGATCATATGGAGGCCATTGCGCGCCCATTTTCCGAGCTGTCGGGTGTTCCCCTGCTCGATGCCCTCGTCAAGTACGGGCATGGCGACCAGCGCGAACTCGGTCGTGAGGAGCGTCGCGAGCGTGCCCAGGGCACGTACGAGACGGTTGAGGACGTGCACGGCCGCCGCCTACTGCTTATCGATGACGTTATCACCACGGGCGCGACCATGGCAGCAGCCTCGGCGGAGCTCAAGCGTGCCGGCGCTGCGGCAGTCGATGGCCTTGCTATCGCACGTGTTTGGTAGGGGTGGTTTTGTGGCAGTGAAGATTGAGCGGCGCAACGAGCCGACAGGCGAACAGCTAGCGGCTTCCGTAATCCTAACAGGCGCTTCGGCGCTGCGCATGATGCGCGCCGAGCGCCGGCAGATGGGTTATATCAGCTGGAAGGACCTTAATCCCGATGAAGAGCGCCGTGTGCTGCGCACGTCGTCGCCCTCGACCGAGGATATCTATCTTCCTGACTTGGTGCGAATTGGAGCCAAAAGCGGCGAGGTGCAAGAAGATCTGTGCTTGCTGGTGGGATCTGCGGCGCATCGCCGCCGCATTCTTGGCGTGGGCTGGTCCGTGTGTTCCGGGTTACCCGCCGGCTCGATTCTAGAGGTGGAACCGGGGGTGTACAGCCTATCTCCCGAGGCCCTTTGTGTTGCCGTTGCGCGCGAGGTCGGCTGCATCCAGGCGTTTGCCCTGGCCCAGGAGCTGTGCTCTAAGATTTCACTGAGCGACCGCGGGAAGTATCTGCCTCCCTACACCTCGCCTGTTACGAATAAACTTGCAAAGGACAAGGACCAGCCAGCAGACGTGGGCTACTTCGAAGTCGAACCGGCGCTGACGCCCGATCGCCTGGCAGATTATCTTGCGGCATGCAAGGGGAATGTGGCCAAACAGCTGCTGCGTCTGTGTCCCTACCTGTCAGAAAACCTGCTCTCGCCCATGGAGTGCATCATGCTTGCCCTGTTTTCGCTTCCGTTTTCCTATGGCGGGTTTGCCTGCGGACCTTTTAAGACCGACTACAAGATCGAGTTCGATGACCGTGCGCAGGCAATCTCGGGGATGCCCCATGCAGTTTGCGATGCGTATCAAGAGACAGCCCGGTTTGACCTGGAATACAACGGTGAGCTGGGCCATTCCTCTCGGAGGGGACGTATCCATGATGAAAAACGCAACACGGGCTTGATTACTATGGGAATCGAGGTCGCGACGGTCAACAACGAAATGCTCTGCGACATGGAAGCGATGGAAGCGCTCGCATGGCGCATGCACCAGCGTATGCGAAAGCGGTACCGGAATCGTGTCGATGCCCGCAGGAAGAAGCAAGAGGCGTTGCTTAACACGCTGCGGGCGTGTTTTGGGCTTAAGCCGGTCTAATTCACGTCGAAATTAGGGGGTTAATCATATGCCCTGGCCAAAATATGGCAAATATGAGTACTGTCACTAAATCAGTAACAGCAAAATCAAAGAATTTAGGACTCGGAGGCGGCATAAAGTAAGAAGATAATAAACAAATGTAGAATAACTAAGCATCAGATTGGCGACACTGAGCGCAAAATCTGTCCGAGAGGTCAAAATTGCCTGTTACTAAATTGGTGACAGTACTCATATTTGCCATTTTTTGGCCACGGCACCCCAAGAAGGGTGCCCCGGAGCTCCCCGTAGGGGAGCTCCGGGCTTCACAGGGGCACGAATAGTCCACTCCGACCTGCGAAATCTGTACTCGCGATGCGAATGACGCCCCTAACCTTAAACTTTAGCTTGAACTTAGCTATAATGCGCTACGTTCCTACCAGGCTGTGGTTGCGGACGGACGAAATGCCCGTCCTAGTCCAAGACAGACGCGGTCAAAGGGATCCACGTAAGCGACCGCGTGCGCGCGGCGCGATCATGGCGCGTCCTAGATGTAAGCCGCACCGTCCGTTCTACTTTCTTTGGGGCAATACCGCCTCGCGGGCGAGCGGGCCAGTCGTGAAGGTGGCTGCGGCCTCCCGAGCAAACACCCCGGTGCGCAAGTGTGGGGTCAAATACCAGGTCAGCTGGTGGGAACAACCTGATATTCCGCGCAACGCACGGATCGTATACGACACAGAAGGCAGGGTAGTGGACATGGTGAGGGGCAGCTTGATGCACGCGGCTCGGTTAGGTGCTGGGACCGCAGCGGTCATCGCCGTTTTGGGCCTGAGCGGATGCGCGTTCAACCCGCTGTCTACGTTCACGACTCCCACGATCGACCAGATCGAGTACGAGACCGTCACGCCGGCGGTGTCGGACGATGCCCTGGTCACTCCCGGTACCCTGACGGTCGCCCTCGATACCTCCGATGCGCCGCAGGCCATGCAGGGCGCTGACGGCGAGCTCACGGGGTATGCAGTCGACGCTGCCCGCGCCCTCGCAAGCCGCATGGGCCTTAAGGTCGCCTTTGTCGATGCGTCCTCGGCAGGTTCCGCGCTCGGCGACAAAAAGGCTGATATCTTTATCGGCGAGATCAACTCCACGGACGGGGACGTTAGCTCGCTCGGCACCTGCCTGTACGATGCCGCTTCCGTGTTCGGTAAAACCAGCGATGGTGGGTCGCTAAGCGTTTCCACCGATACCCTTAACACGTCTACTCTGGGTATCCAGATGTCCTCGGCCTCGCAGGAGGCGCTTGCTAAGCAGAGCATCACCGCCAACCAAAAGACCTACTCCAACATCAACGAGTGCTTTGAGGCGCTCGAGTCCGGCGAGGTCGACTATGTGATCTGCGACTCCACGGCCGGCGGCTACCTTGCACGCCTGATGAGCGAGATCTCCTATGTCGGTGCGCTCGAGGCACCCTCGACGCTTGGTGTTGCGGGCCTCTCGTCCAATGACGAACTGTGCCGTGCCGTGAGCGATGCCCTCGACGGTATTACGGCCGACGGCACGCTCGAGGCGGTCCACTGCGTCTGGTACGGCACGATGCCCTACGACCTCACCACTAAGACAGTATCTGGTGTCAACCTTCAGTCGTCTGGCTCCGCGTCCTCCGGCAGCGAGTCCTCCGATTCCAACAATGAGACCGCATCCTCCGAAGACAAATCGTCCAGCCAGGAAGACACCATCACCGACGACGACATTAACAAGCTTAATAGCTAGTTATTGCTAGGGGTGGTGTCTCCTATACGTTGGAAAGGATGCCTCTTCACGGTTTCAACACGCACTGCCGGGCTTCCCCAATAGGGGAGCCCGGCTTTTTTATCTCTATAAAACCAGCAGGTCAAAGCCAATTTTCGGGACCAAATACAAAGTCGCCGGCTCCCTCCTATAGCGCACTTTGCCACAGAAAAGTGCGAGACTTCGGTATGCGGTATCAAGCAATCGTTATTCGGGTCTTTGGGAATCCGCGTGATTAAATGCACGGCAATGGGTACATAGCCAGTACAGTAAGTCCCCGAGGCAGATTGGAGCCACGTATGGATATCAAGGTTTCTGGACGCAAGACGACGGTAACCGATGCTCTGCGTGCGCATGTGGATGAGAAGATCGGCGAGGCGCTCAAGGTTTTCGATATCGAGCCCATGACGGTCGACGTTGTACTTCGCTATGAGAAGAACCCCTCGAACCCCAACCCGGCAATCGTCGAGGTTACGGTTCGCGCCCGTGGTTCGGTGATTCGCGTTGCCGAGCACGGTGCAGATATGTACGCCGCCATCGACCTCTCCGCCGATAAGGTCACCCGCCAGCTGCGCAAGTTCAAGACCAAGGTCGTGGACAACCGCCAGGGCGGTGCCAGCGCAGCGGATGTCGCACCGGTCGAGCGCGTCGAGGATCTGGCCGACCTGCTGCTGCCCGAGGAGGAGGACGACCTGCTCGTCCGCGAGAAGGTCATCGATGTCACCCCGATGACTGAGGAGCAGGCGCTGGTGCAGACCGATCTGCTCGGTCACGACTTCTACGTGTTCGAGAATGCGACGACTGGCCTCATCAATGTGGTGTATCACCGTAAGAATGGTGGATATGGCATCATCAAGCCCCGTATCGAAACACTTGACGAGTAAAATACGTTAACTTGCATGAGTTAACGGTTGGCGGCCATCCCATGCGGGTGGCCGCCTTTTTACGTAAGGAGTCGCTTTGATGGACAAGGCCGCATCCGCCGGTCATTCGGACCGTTGCCGCATCGTCGTCGATACCTGCTGCGACTTTAGCCCCGAGGTCGCCGCGAACCTCGATGTCGATATCTTGGGTTTCCCCTTCATTATCGATGGCGAGGAGCGTACGGACGACATCTGGTCGAGCATCACGCCCAAGGAGTTCTACGACCGCATGCGCGCCGGCGCCCGCGTGTCCACCTCCGCCGTGTCGCTCGGTCGCTATATCGAGTTCTTTACCGAGTGCGCCAAAGAGGGTACGCCCACGGTCTACCTGTGCTTTACCTCGGCGCTGTCGTCGAGCTACAACTCCGCGTGCCAGGCGGCGGACGCCGTGCGCGCCGAGTATCCCGACTTTGAACTGTACGTGGTCGACAACGCCCTGCCCTGTGCGACCGGCGAGCTCTTGGCGCTTGAGGCCGTGCGCCAGCGTTCGGCGGGACTGACCGCCAAGCAGCTGGTCGACTGGGCAAACGAGGCCAAGACCTATGTCCACGGTTACTTTACGCTCGAGAGCTTTGACGCGCTGGCTGCCGGCGGCCGCATTCCGCCCGCGGCGGCACAGCTCACGGCAAAGCTCGACGTCAAACCCGAGCTGTCCTACGACCTGGCCGGCTCGCTGTCGCTGATCGGCGTCAACCGCGGTCGCAAGAAGGCGCTCAAGTCCATTCTCAAGTCGTTCCGCGAGAACTATGTGCCCGATCGCACCATGCCCATCGCCATCATGACGGCCGATGCCGAGAAGGACGGCGATTGGCTCGAGGCCGCCATCCGCAAGGAGGAAGGCTGCGCCGACGTCACCATCATCCGCAGCTCCGTGGGCCCCACCATTGGCTCGCACGTGGGTCCCGGCATGGTGGCTTGCGCGTTTTGGGGCAAGAACCGCGCTGAGAAGGCCTCGCTTTCCGATCGCATCGCGCGTCGCGTACGTGGCGAGTAGGCAGGCGCTACGACCACAGGCGCCCCACAGTTCAAGCACTGGCGCCGAGTATTCAACCTGGTAACAACACCCAACCCAAAAGGAAAGGTTTCATGGCAAACAAGCTCTCCGTCGCATTCATCGGCACCGGAATCATGGGTGCCCCCATCGCCGGTCACATCTTGGACGCCGGCTATCCCGTCACGGTCAACAACCGCACAAAGTCCAAGGCTGCCGCACTCGTCGAGCGCGGCGCCGTCTGGGCCGATACGCCGGCCGAGGCCGCGGCTGGCGCCGATGTCGTCTTTACCATGGTGGGCTATCCCTCCGAGGTCGAGGAGCTCTACCTGGCGGGCGACGGCCTGCTGGCCTGCACCAAGCCCGGTGCGGTCCTGATCGACCTCACCACGAGCTCGCCCGAGCTTGCGCGCGACATTGCCGAGGCCGCCCAGGTCTCCGGTCGCATGGCGTTTGACTGCCCCGTCACCGGCGGCGAGTCGGGCGCGATCGCCGGTACGCTCACGGCTATCGTGGGTGCCACCGAGAATGACATCGCCCCGGTCCGCGACATCCTGGCTACCTTCGCGGCAAACATCTGCTGCTTCGATGGCGCCGGCAAGGGCCAGGCGGCCAAGCTCGCCAACCAGGTGTCGCTGGGCGCCTGCATGGTCGGCATGGCCGATGCTATGGCATTTGCCGAACTCAACGGTCTCGATCTGGAGAAGACCCGCGAAATGATCCTGGGCGGCACCGGCAAGTCCGGCGCCATGGAGAGCCTGGCGCCCAAGGCGCTCGACGGCGACTACAAGCCCGGCTTTATGGTCGAGCACTTCATTAAGGACCTGCGTCTGGCGCTCGCTTACGCCGACGACCGCGAGCTCGCGCTGCCCGGCGCCGACGTGGCCTTTACGCTCTACGACATGCTCGACGCCATCGGTGGCGCCAAGCTGGGCACCCAGGCCATCACGGTGCTCTACAAGGAGGAGGCCGACGCCATCGCCGCCGGTCTGGACTGGTCGCAGTATCGCCCCGAGGAGCACGGCGCTCACGAGGACGGCTGCGGTTGCGGTGAGCACGGCGACGACCACGAGTGCGGTTGCGGCCACCACCACGGCGAGGACCACGAGTGCTGCGGCGGTCACGGCCACGATGACGGCCACGAGTGCTGCTGCGGCCATCATCACGAGGAGTAGCGCCCATGAGCTGGACGTTCGTGGTGCTCGCGCTGGTGCTCTTTATCTTTGCGATCTACATTGGCTTTTTGTGCGGCCAGTGGGCTTGCGAAAAGCGCGTGATCACCAAGCGCGACTACTGGATCGCCAACTTTGCGGGTGCGGCGGCAGTTATCCTGCTGACCTGGGTGTTCTCGCTGTTCCCGCTGGTGCAGTTTGCGCCGATCGGCTGGCTTGGCGGTTTTATCGCCGGCCTTAAGATGAGCTTTGGCGAGTCCGTTGGCCCGTGGCGCAAGCATGACGAGGTCTTTAACGTCAACAAGGCCCATCGCGCCGCCGCCGACGCGGGCGACGCCGAGCAGCGCCGCCGCGCGCGTCGCAACGGCGCTGCCGACCGACAGCTCATCTCGGTCACCGATGACAGCAAGGGTGCTGGCAAGCACACCAAGAAATAAGAAGAGGTAACTATGGCAGAAAACAAAGACGAACAGCTTACCGATGAGGAGCTGGCACAGCTTCAGCTGGCAGAGGAGAACGAGAACGCCGTCGACCGCCTGGTCCAGGAGCTCGGCTGCCCCACGCGCCGCATCCGCCAGTTTGCCGCCCGCGTGCTGCACCTGCTGGCCGAGCGCGACCCGCAGCGCGTCGTGCCCTGCGTGCCCGCGCTGATCGAGGCACTCGACCGCCCCGAGGCTCAGACCCGTTGGGAGGCCCTCGATGCTCTGACGGCGCTCGCCACCACCTGCCCCGAGCAGATGGGCGATGCCTTTGAGGGCGCCGAGACCGCACTGTTCGACGAGATCTCCTCCACGCTGCGCTATGCCGCCTTCCGCCTGCTGTGCGTGTGGGGTGCCACGAGTGTCGAGCGTTCGCGCGAGGCTTGGCCCATCCTGGACGAGGCCATCCAGTGCTACCACGGCGACCTTGAGTATCGCGACATGCTCGGTTGCCTGTACGAGTTTTGCCAGGGCGAGATCGACGCCGAGGTTGCCGAGAAGCTTGCGCTGCGCCTTAAGTTCGATGCCGAGAACGGTAAGGGCAGCTATCTCAAGGCCCGTTCGAGCGAGATTTGCGAAATGCTTGTTAAACGTTTTGGCCTGGATCTCTCCAAAAAGAAGAAGCGTGCTAGCGTTAAAAAATCTGACGACGCCGAAGACGAGGAGTAACAGATTATGGCGCACGATGTAGTCCTGATTCCCGGTGACGGTATCGGTCCCGAGATTACGCAGGCCATGCGCCGCGTGGTCGAGGCCACCGGTGTCCAGATCAACTGGAACGTCCAGGAGGCCGGTGCCGGCGTCATGGACGAGTTTGGCACGCCGCTGCCCCAGCACGTGCTCGATGCGGTCGCCGAGACCAAGGTTGCCATCAAGGGCCCCATCACCACGCCGGTCGGCACGGGCTTCCGCAGCGTCAACGTTGCCCTGCGCAAGCACTTTGACCTGTACGCCTGCGTGCGCCCCTGCCTGTCACAGCCGGGTGACGGTTCTCGCTTCCGCGACGTCGACCTGGTCATCGTGCGCGAGAACACCGAGGACCTCTACGCCGGCATCGAGTTCGACGAGGGCGCTGCCGAGGTCGAGGAGCTCTCGCAACTCGTCGAGCGCTCAGGCCAGAAGACCTTTGCTGCCGATTCCGCTATCTCGATTAAGCCGATCTCCATCGCCAAGAGCCGTCGCATTGTGGAGTATGCCTTTGAGTATGCCCGTCGCTGTGGCCGCAAAAAGGTGACGGCCGTGCATAAGGCCAACATCATGAAGGCGACCGACGGCCTGTTCCTACGCGTCGCGCGCGAGGTGGCCGCGAACTATCCCGATATCGAGTTCAACGACAAGATCGTCGACGCCACCTGCATGGGCTTGGTCCAGAACCCCAACGACTTCGATGTCCTGGTACTGCCCAACCTGTACGGTGACATCGTGAGCGACCTGTGCGCCGGCCTGGTGGGCGGCCTTGGTATGGCCCCCGGCTCCAACATTGGTGCCGACTGCGCCATCTTCGAGGCCACGCACGGCTCCGCACCCGATATCGCCGGCCAGGATATCGCCAACCCCACGGCCGAGATCCTCTCCGCCGCGATGATGCTCGACCATCTGGGCGAGAACGATGCGGCCAACCGCATCCGCGCTGCCGTTTCTGCCACGCTCGACGAGGGCGAGCAGGTTACCGGTGACGTACGTCGTGCCCAGACCGGCTCCGTTGAGGGCGCCGTGGGCACGCAGGCCTTTGCCGATGCCGTTATCGCGCACCTGGTCTAAGGTATGCACGCTGCAAACGCCTAAATAGTACTTAAGTGTTTGCGTATAACCTAAGAATCAATACGCCCGGCGCCTCGTCGGGCGTATTCTATTGGGGACTATGTTTCCTAACAAGGAGTAATCGATATGGGTCTGATTCAAAAGAAGGACGAGAAGGACGAGATCGACGGCATCCAGATCATCGAGCGCGGCGAAGGCCCCGACGGTGATGGGGACGAGAAGATCGACCTGGTCGCCGGCACGTCTGCCGAACATATTGCCGCCGGCACGACCGCCGAGGAGGAGGATGCTCGCCTGGAGGCAAAGATCGCCGCGGACGCCGCCGACGAGAACCTCATGCCTGAGGAGCAGGACGAGGACGACTCCGATGCGGACGACCATGCATCCAAGCACAAGAAGACGATGATCGCCGCCTTCGTGGTTGCAGTCGTGATCGCTGCGGTGGTCGGCTTCTTTATTGGCAATGGCGGCTTTGGCGGCAAGGGTGTCGGCTCGGCTACCCTCACCGAGGACCAGCTCGATTCGACCGTGGCGAGCTATAGCTACAACGGCAAGAAGAGCGATATCACCGCGCGCGAGGCCATCGAGAGCCAGTACAGCCTCGATACCGTCAAGGACGACGATGACAACTACACCGCCCCGTCTGCCGACGTTATCCTGTCCTATGTGCGCAATCAGATTCTGCTCGACGCTGCCGAGGACGAGGGCATTACCGTCTCTTCCAAGGAGATGAAGCAGTACGCCGAGGATTCCATCGGCACCTCCGACTACAAGACCATGGCCACGCAGTATGGCGTGTCCAAGGACCAGGCCAAGCAGATCGTCCGCCAGTCTGCGACGCTGCAGAAGCTCTATAAGAAGAAGGTCGGCGACACCTCCGCAAGCATGCCGACCGCCCCGACCGAGCCTGCTGACGGCAACGAGGAGACCGCGAGCAAGGACTACGCCGACTACATCATCAACCTTGCCGGCGACGAGTGGGATAGCGAGAAGGGCACTTGGAAGGATGCCGACAGCACCTATGCCAAGGCCTTCGCCGACGATGCCTTTACCGCCGATAGCGCCACCTACAAGCAGGCCATGACCGCCTACTACACCGCCTATCAGCAGTATTCCTCGCAGGCCTCGAGCGCCAGCTCCAAGTGGACCGAGTACGCCAACGGCCTGTACGCCAAGGCCAACATCAGCATCTACGGCCTGTTTGCGTAAAGGCTTATAGGGCTTGATTCGCTCGCCACACAATCGAATCTTCGCGTGATCTGTAACACCCCCTATACAAAAATAGGGGGTGTTTATTCATGTAAAGCGCAAACGATTTCAGACCAACTGGTAGTAACAATGTGGTACCACTGTTCATCTGGTAGTAACCAATTCTGATTTGAAATCGTATGGAAATTACTAAGAATTAGTTTGGTAATGAAAGAAACGCAGCACGTCTACCTGCGTAAACTACCGTTTACGGGCCAAAAATAACCGTTTGGCAACGATATAGTAATTTGAACGAAATGTGGTGGACGTTTGAATTGAGTGTGTGCTAACGTACATACCAGCAACCCGAGAAAAGGGACTGGGTTGACTAAGTTTGCGCTTAAATGCCGGCAAGCGGAGAAGTCGGTATGCAGAAGGCGCGGACATGGAACTCGTTGGTGAACAACGAAAGAAAGGTTGGAGGAGATACCATATGATGAAGTACCTCCAGAAGCTCGGCAAAGCGCTGATGCTTCCCGTCGCGGCGCTTCCCGTCGCAGGTATTCTTATGGGCGTGGGCTACCTGCTCGCTCCCGCAGTCATGGGTGCTGCCGGTGACACTACCGGTTTTGCCTATACCGCCGGCTTCCTGCTCATCAAGGCAGGCGGCGCTCTTATCGATAACATGGCCTGGCTGTTCGCAGTCGGCGCCGCTGTCGGCCTCGCCGACGATCACGACGGCACCGCTGGCCTCGCTGGCCTCGTTGCCTTCCTGATGATCCAGCAGCTGCTCAACCCCGCTGTGGTTGGCACCATCCGTGGCATGGACGCCGACGCCCAGACCGCTTGGCTCGCCACTACCGAGGGCATCGCGTTCTCCAAGATCGCTGGTAACTCCTTCATCGGTATCCTGTCTGCCATCATCGGCGGCACTTGCTACAACAAGTTCAAGGACACCCGTCTGCCCGACTGGCTGGCCTTCTTCTCCGGCAAGCGCTGCGTTGCCATCATGACCGCCGTCATCTGCATCGTGGTCTCCGTTGTCCTGCTCTTCGCTTGGCCCCTCATCTTCGGTGCACTCGTTGCTCTCGGCGAGGGTATCGCTGCTATGGGCGGTATCGGCGCTGGCATCTATGCCTTCCTCAACCGTCTGCTCATCCCGACCGGTCTGCACCACGCTCTGAACAACGTGTTCTGGTTCGACACCATCGGCCTGGGCGACCTGACCCACTTCTGGGCTGGCGAGACCTCCGCTGACGTCAAGTGGAGCCTCGGTATGTACATGTCCGGCTTCTTCCCCTGCATGATGTTCGGTATCCCGGGTGCTGCCCTGGCTATGGTTCAGACCGCTAAGAACAAGAAGGCTGCTATCGGCCTGGTTGTCTCCGCTGCTATCTGCGCCTTCGTCTGCGGCGTCACCGAGCCCTTCGAGTTCGGCTTCATGTTCCTGTGCTTCCCGCTCTACGTCGTGTACGCTGCCCTGTACGGCATCTTCACCATCATCACCTACTATGTCGGTTTCCGTGCTGGCTTCTGCTTCTCCGCTGGTGCTACCGACCTCCTGTTCTCCGCTAGCCTCCCGGCTGCTGCCAACACCTGGATGATCATCCCGCTGGGCATCGCTGCCTTCGTGGTCTTCTACCTCGTGTTCCGCTTCGCCATCACCAAGTTCAACCTCATGACCCCTGGTCGCGAGGATGAGGATGTCGAGGAGACCTCCGCTCCCGCCGCTGCTGGCAACGATAAGTTCGCTGCTCTGGCCGCCGCTGTTCTCGCTGCCGTCGGTGGCAAGGAGAACGTCAAGACCGTTGACTGCTGCGCTACTCGCCTGCGCTTCGAGCTCGGCGATTCCGCTCTGGTCGACGAGGCTGCCTGCAAGAAGGCTGGCGCTCTGGGTGTCATGAAGATGGACAAGGGTGCTACCCAGGTCATCATCGGCACGCAGGTCCAGGCTGTTGCCGAGGAGCTCAAGAAGCTTCTCTAAGCCTTAAAGACGTTGTGTCTTGCAAAGGGTCGTCCCGCTCCGCGGGGGCGGCCCTTTTTTACTACCTCGAAACTTGATGCAGCGGTGTAATTGGTATTACAGCGCACAGGCTATCAACCGGCAAACAATACTGAAATGTACGTGTTGACCTGCTGTTATTCCATTAAAACTGCTATAGTACGTGGTGTCTGGTTACAACCAATTTCGAGTCATTTATCCGGCAGGTTTCATCATGGCAATGGGAGCACGCAAACAGCCTTTGTACGATCAGCTCGTCGATTTGCTGACCGATAAAATCGATCACGAACTTCGCCCTGGCGATTATCTGCCGTCCGAGCGTGATCTGTCGGAACGCTATGGGCTCTCGCGCACGACGGTTCGCCTCGCTCTTCAGGAGCTTGAGCGTTTGGGCCTCGTGGTTCGTCAGCGCGGTCGCGGAACCATGGTGTGCGACCGCTCGCTGCAGACGGCAAACCTCACGCAAACCTATAGCTTTACCGAGCAAATGAAGGCCATCGGCCGTGTGCCCAAGACAACGATTCTTGAGTTTACCGAGGTCGAGGCCGACAAGAACATCGCGGTTGAGATGAACGCGCGCCTGGGTGAACGGCTGTACAAGATCAAGCGCCTGCGTATCGCCGATAACGTGCCGCTCATGATTGAGTGCACGTATCTGCCGAGCCGCAAGTTCTTTGCGCTCAAGCGCCCCATGATTGAGAACAAATCACTGTACGACATGATCGAGCAGGATTATCACGAGAAGGTTCGCCTGGCTGAGGAAGAGTTCTATGCGAGCATCGCTCGCCATTCCGATGCTCGTCTGCTCGAGATTGCCGAGGGTGCGCCGGTCCTGGATTTGATTCGCACCACCTACGACATGAACAACGAGGTCATTGAATATACGCGCTCGGTTGCGCGTGCCGACCAGTTTAAGTACAAGGTCTACCACAACCGCGCTGTCTAGCGTTATTGGGTATAAACCGCTCCGTGCATTTTGAGACGGGTGCAAAATGCACGGAGCGATAGGAAACAACGAACAATTGCTCAAATGAACAAAGCAGTGGTTTTTGACCCGCCCTAAAACGCACTGCGGGTACGGGAGCTTAGATGAGCACGTATGCTATCAAGGCCGACAAGTTCTTTTTGCCGGCGGGGCCGCAGCTGGGCGGCTATCTTATGGTCGAGGACGGCGTTTTTGGCGCCTGGCAGGCCGATGAGCCCGCTTGCGAGATCAAGGACTACACGGGTACATGGATTGCGCCGGGCATGGTGGACACTCACATCCATGGCTTCTATAACCACGCCACGACCGATAACGATGCCGAGGGCATCAACATCAGCTCGACCGAGCTCGCCCGTCGTGGTACCACCAGCTGGCTGCCCACGACCTTTACTGACGGCGTGGAGCAGATCAAGGAGGCCTGCGCTGCCATCGCCCAGGCCGATGAGGAGCGCGGTCCCGAGTTTTGCGGTGCTCGCATCCAGGGTATCTATCTTGAGGGCCCCTTCTTTACCATGAAGCACGTGGGTGCGCAGAACCCCGCCTTTTTGATTGACCCGTCCGAGGAAGTCTTTGACGAGTGGCAGGAGGCTGCCGGTGGGCGCATCGTTAAGAGCGCCATGGCCGCTGAGCGCGACGGCGCTGCCGCCTACGCAGCTGCCCTGAACGCCAAGGGCGTTGTGACCTGCATTGGTCACTCCGACGCTACCTATGACGAGTGTGCTGCGGCCATTAACGCCGGCGCCAGCTGCTTCACGCACACCTACAATGGCCAGCGTGGCCTGCATCACCGCGAGCCTGGCGTCGTGGGTGCTGCCATGACCACGCCCAACACGTATGCCGAGATCATCTGCGACGGCAAGCATGTGAACCCTGCCGCCATCAAGGCGCTGCTGCAGGCCAAGGGCTGGCAGCACACGGTGCTCATCACCGACTGCCTGGGCTGCGGTGGTATGCCCGAGGGCAAGTACACCAGTGGCGGCATGGATGTCGTCATGAAGGACAACCTGTGCTGGCTCGCCGACGGCTCCGCCATCGCCGGCTCGGTGCTCACGCTCGCGCAGGGCGTAAAGAACATTGTCGACTGGGGTCTTGCGAGCGCCGACATCGCAATTCGCATGGCGACCGAGGTGCCCGCACGTTCTGCTCACGTCGAGGATAAATGTGGCAGCATTATGCCTGGCCGCGACGCCGACTTTGTCGTGTTCAATCCCGACCTTACCCTGGTCGAGACGTATGTGGGTGGCAACAGCGTCGGTAACGCGTTTACCGAGTAGCCGCCAAAGAAACGATCCGAGAGGGGATTTAGATGATTTACGGTGCATTAGGCGATATCGAGGAGTACCGCGGAATGCTCAAGGGCCTCGATGTGCTGATCGATTGGCTCGAGGAGAACGATCCGGCGGAGCTCGAGGTCGGCAGCCATCCGATTCTGGGCGACAAGGTCTTTGCGAACGTCATGGCCCCCACGACGCGTCCCGAGGCCGACGCTCACTACGAGACGCATCAGCGCTATCACGACCTGCAGATCGACGTCGAGGGTCGCGAGGCCTTTAAGGTCGCTACGGGCAGCCTGACGCTGGTCCAGGAGTTTGACGAGAAGGACGACTACGATCTGGTCGATTCCGACGCCTCGATCGCCGGCGATCTGGCCGATGACAAGTTTGCGCTGTTCGTTGCCGGCGAGCCGCACATGCCTACGCTCGAGTTCCCGGGCGATGGCGCGCAGCCGGTCAAGAAGATCTGCTTTAAGCTGCTTGCCGACGCCTACTGGGAGGAGTAGCGCGCCGCTCGATTGAGCTGTTCGTGTTGCGAGCGTTATCCCTTGGGGGGGAGCGCGCTTGGGTCCCGCTGATCTCGGTTTCCCGTTTGGGAGGCCGCGGTTGGCGGGGCTTTTTGTTGAGTAGGGGAGTTTCCGGCGGCGTTGTGCTTGAATTGGCGGATGTGCGCCCGAAATCGGCAACAAAAAAGCCGCCCGAAGGCGGCTATCTTGTGCAATGGAGCCAGCGACCGGGCTCGAACCGGTGACCCCCGCTTTACGAGAGCGGTGCTCTACCAACTGAGCTACGCTGGCGGCCATGTGGTGACGCAACTGAGGCGTCAACGGCTGTCTATGATACGGGACATCGCAAATCCGCGCAAGTGTTCTGTTGAGTTTTCTCACTTTAAATGCACTAATATTGGAGACGCGATGTCTTGCTCTTACGGGTCTCGAACAGAATGGGGCGGCGATGGCTCAACCCAAGATTTTCCTTACGCGAATCGATGACCGCTTTATCTATGGGCAGGATGTCGAGCTGTGGAACGAGGCTGTGGGCAGCAATCTTGTCCTGATCGTCAACGACGAGATTGCGGCGGATTCGCGCAAGTGGGCACCCATGAGGGTGGCGGCGCCCGAGGGCGTTTGGACGCGGTTCTTCTCGGTGCAAAAGACCATCGACGTCATTCATACCGCAACGCCGCGCCAATGGATCCTGATCATGGTGGCCTCACCCGCCGATGCGCTCGCGCTGGTTAAGGGTGGTGTGCCGATCACCAAGATCAGCATAGGTCACATGCGGCTAGGGGAGGGCAAGCGCTCCGTAACGTCCGCAGTTGCCGTAGACGACGCAGACGTCGCTGCCTTCAAAGAGCTGCAAGCACTCGGCATAGAGCTAGAAATCCGCTACCTCCCCAGTTCCGATCCCGACCCCATCGGCAATCTGTTCAACTGATCCTTGGGGACGGAGGAAAACGGATCATTTTGCCCTTGCGAGGGACGCGTGCGATGCCGCCTGTCAAAAACTATGCCCATTTACTACGTTTGATCGGCTATCGCCGAGCATGTCGAATTTGAGAAAACAAAACCGCAGGTAGACGGCTCGCGAATTAAACAAAAACTGGTGCATGGTCGAGCATCCCGGGCTAAACGTAGTAAATAGACATAGTTTTGATATGTCACCCATACAGTCACAGCGAAAATGAGCCCAAAAGATGAAAAAGCGCCCGTCGGCGGTGGTGCCGGCGGGCGCTGCTGTGCGATATGTTGCGTAATGGGCTTAGTGCCTCATAAAGTGGTACTCGATCACATTGCTATAGGGGTGACCCGGGCCCACGATGCCCTGGGGGAACAGCGGATGGTGCGGCGCGTCGGGATACATCTCTGCCTCGAGGGCAAAGCCGGCGCCCCAGCCATAGTTGGCGTCGTCCTTGGCGTGCTCGTCGCCCAGCCAGTTGCCGGTGTAGAGCTGCACGCCCGGGGCGGTGGTGTAGTAGTCCAACTCACGACCGGTCCACATCTCCTCGACGTGCAGGGCGCGGCGCAGATTACGGCCGTACTGATAGTCGCCAATGCACAGGCAGTGATCGTAGCCGCGTGCTTGCTTGATCTGCGGGTCGTCGGCCTCCATGCCGGGAGCGACGGGGCGCAGCTCGCGGAAGTCAAACGGTGTTCCCTCGACCGGAGCAATCTCGCCGGTGGGAATGTTCTGCTCGTTAATGGGCAGGTAGTGAGTGGCGTTAGCAACAAAGAAGTGCTCACAGTCCATGCCGGCGTTATGACCGGCAAGGTTAAAGTAGGTGTGGTTAGTCATGGACACATAGGTGGCGCGGTCGCTCTCGCAGCCATACTCGATACGGAAGCGTCCGGTGCGTGTAACGGTAAACACGGCCGTAAAGGTGCGGTTGCCGGGAAGACCCAGCTCGCCATCCTCAAGCGAGGTGGTCATGCGCACGGCGTTGTGGACCTCGTCGAGTTCAACGTCCCACACGCGCTTGTGCAGGCCGTGCTCAAGATCGCTGTGCAGGTTGTTGACGCCTTCGTTGGCCGGCATATGCCAGTCCGTGCCGTCGATAGTGATCGTGGCACCCGCAGTGCGGTTGGCCACGGGGCCGATGGTCGCGCCAAAGCAGGCGGGGTTGTCAAAGTAATCCTCGAGCTTATCGAAGCCCAGCACCACATCGCGCACGTTGCCGGGGATGTCGGGCACGTCAATGCCCAGCACGGTGGCGCCATAGTCCATAATGCGAACGCAGATCTCGGGCCCGTTGAGGGTGTAACGATGAACGGGGGTACCGCACGGCGCGGTGCCGAAAAGCTCGGAAGTGATCATTTGGTTCCTAACATCGAGGTATTTCGGACAAACTGTAGCGCGAACAGGCGAGATTATCACTACACCTCACTAAAGCAGGGGGTATTTTTCTCAAAAAAGTGATGATTGCGCAGTTGAAGCGTTCATTTTTGGTCCGCGCGAGTCTGATACAATTTGTTCATTACTGTTTGAATTGACGCGAGCGTGGAACAGCGAGGATTCATCGTGATTAAGGCAGAGCGACAGGATAGGGTTCGTCAGCTGCTCGAGAAGCAGGGTACGGTCTCGGTTAAGGAGATCTCGGATGCGCTGGGCGTCTCGGACATGACGATTCGCCGCGACCTCGAAGAACTTGCGAGTCTGGGCGAGATCGAGCGCGTGCACGGCGGAGCCCGCAGTGCACAGGGGCGTCCGCACGCTATGTTGCGCCATGAGTATTCACACAGCGAAAAGCGCACTAAGCATGCCGAGGAAAAGCTGCAGATTGCGCGCCGTGCTGTGGAGCTTATCGAGGAAGGCTCGACCATCTTTTTGGGTACGGGCACCACGGTTGAGCAGATGGCCTCGATGCTGCCGACGTTTCGCCTGCGCATTGTAACCAATTCGCTTTCGGTGTTTAACCTGCTCGAGGCGCGCGAGGACTGCGACTTGTGCCTCGTGGGCGGTATGTACCGTCGCCGCACCGCCGCGTTTGTGGGACCAACGGCCGAGGATACCCTGCGCGCGCTGGGCATCGATGCGGCGTTTATCGGCGCCAACGGCATTCTGGATGGCGACGTGTCTACGTCCAATATGGATGAGGGTCGCATCCAGCAGCTCGCCTTTAGCAAGGCGGACTCGCGCTATCTGATCGCCGACTCCAGCAAGATCGGCAAGCGCGACTTCTATACCTTCTGTCGCCTGGACAGCCTGGACGCCGTAGTATGCGAGCCGAGCATCTCGGCAGAAGACCGCGCCGCCATCGAGGAGCACACGCAGGTCATTTGCTAACTAGCGAAGCAGGCGATACTTCCGGCATCCCTGCTGGGGCTGGGGATTACCGGGGCATATTGACGCGCAAAATGACACATAAAAGTCAAAACGCCATTTGCGCGTCAAAAAATATGACACGTAAAAATTTGCGTGTCATATTACGCGTTAACATGACGCGAAATGACGCGCAAATGTGCGCGGATAGCAAGAACGAGGTTATTCCGAGAAATGACTAGATTCCGTATTTTGCCCTGATGTCCCTTGAGAATGAATCGTAGTCTTCGTAGAGCCCCTCGCTGCTTTCGTCCTCGGCTCGGTTCATGCGCTCAAGGAGCTTATCCTTTGGGGATTCTTTTGTAATTGTTTGCTCGCCATCGGGTGTTATGGATTGCATGAATAATTCCAGAGCGTGGTCGTCTTTGATTATGTAGCCCGTTGAACGACCTGCTCCTGTTTTTTCGATTGCACCGCAACCAACAAGCTGGCTGAGGGTCCGTTTTACGGTCACCTCGCTGATATCGGGACAGTTGGACTGAATGTCGGATTTCTTTATGACACCAGGTCTCTGCTGGAATAGAGCGGCGATACGTGCTTGCTTCGATATAGGGCGCGTGCTGGAGTCTATCAAGGTGCGCTGCTCGAGTTGTCGGTAAGCGGCCAGGGTGGTTCCAAGCATGAAGCGGATAAAGGGTGCCTCGATGTTTCGATTTTCATCCCATCCAGCGGAGCTCGCGGCGAGGGCATCGTAATAAAGCGCCTTGTTGTCTTCTATGAGTCGTTCGATGCTGATGTAACGCGCAACGTCGTATCCGGTCTTTTCGAGCAACAGCGTTGTGAGGAGTCGGCTCATCCTGCCATTGCCATCGTTGAAGGGATGAATACTGACAAAATCGAAGATGAAGCGGAATGATATAAGGAGTGGGTCGCAGACTTGGCGAGATAAAGCATCGTTGAGGGATTGACAGGCTTCTTCGATAAGCCCCGGGGTTGCTATGGCCGAAGGGGGCCTAAAGCGCACAAATCGATTACCTTGATCGTCGATGGAGACGATTTCGTTATCGCTGTCTTTCCAACGGCCCCCATACGAGATTGCTGTGTGTGCCATGAGGTCACGATGCAGCTGCAGAATGACCGACGGCGTAATGGGAATGGAGTCATGTTGCTCGTGAATAAGCGAAAGCACATCTCGGTATCCGGCGATTTCTTCCTCTGCGCGGGAGTTTGGCTTGGCGGAATACGCCATGATCGCTTTGAGTCTTTTTTGGGTGGTAACAATTCCCTCAAGTCCGTTGGAGGATTGGGTGCTTTGGATCTTGGCCTCCTCCATAAGGGACGATAGAAGCTCGGGTTTAACTTGACTCAGAACAAGCTGCCTGCCTTTATGTTCTCGTATCGAGAGAAGGAGGTTGGTGATTGGAGTTGCTTCGAGTTCCGCTGGAACTGTGGCGTAATCGAACTGGCGCATGAGGTTCCTTTCGGTATCACGAACATACTTTCGGTATCATAATACCATGAAATGATACCGAAAGCTTGTTCGTGATACCGAAACCAAGGATAGAAGTGCGCGTCGTAGCTGCTTGGAAGGCCTTGGTTTCACCGTCTAATTGTCTCGATCTGTAACAGGTAGGACCGAAAATCCCGGCTAGATGTTACAGATCGAGACAAACGCGCGGCCGGACCCGGCAAAAACAAAAAGGCCGCATGCGATCTCGTGGGGGATTCGCATGCGGCCGACAAGGGGTATGTGGCAAAAACTAGGCCATGAGCAGGCCGGTCTCCGCGACGTTCTTGTACCAGTACGCGCTTGCCTTGGGATAGCGCTTCTGGGTCTCAAAGTCGATGTAGAACAGGCCATAGCGCTTGTTGTAGCCGTTGGTCCAGGAGAACTGGTCCTGCAGCGACCACACAAAGTAGCCGTCGACGTTCACGCCGCCGTCGATTGCCTTGAGGATCCACGCGAGATGCTGGCGCATGTAGTCGATGCGAGGGGCGTCGTCGATAAAGCCGTCCTCGAAGTCGTCCTTATAGCCCATGCCGTTCTCGGTGATATAGATCTTCTTGTAGTTGGGGTAATCGTTCTTGATGCGCAGCAGCAGGTCGTACAGGCCTTCGGGATAGATAATCCAGTCCCAATCGGTGGTGGGTACGCCCGGGCGCACGCACGCTTCGCCCACGCCCTTGAGGAACCAGCGCGAGGAGCCCTTGTCGCCGGTGCCATTGTGGTTGATGTCGTTTTCGCCCTCGGCGGCACGCAGGAACTGACACTTGTAGGTGTTGACGCCCAGGCAATCGTTGTAGGGGAGCGCGGCGGTCAGCGCGGCAATGTCCTCGTCGCGGACGTCGAGCTCGCCGCCGGCGATATGGGCCAGCTTGGTCGCAGCCTCCATGGTGTCGGCTGCATAGTGGCCGCGGAAGGTGGCGTCGAGCACCCAGCGGTTGTTGATGACGTCGGCCATGCGGGCCGCCTCGCAGTCGGCAGCGCTGTTGGGGTCGAGGGGATACTTGGGCTCCAGGTTCTGGACAATGCCGATCTCGCCCTCAAAGCCGCCCTCGTGGAAGGCGACAACGGCCTTGGCGTGGGCCACCATCATGTTATGCATAAGCTGGAAGGCCTTGTCCAGGCGATACTTCTCGCCGTGCGGCCAGTTTCCGACGATAAAGCTGCCCTCGGCGGTCGCGGGAATCTCGTTAAAGGTAAACCAGTGCTTGACCTCGGTGAACTCGGCAAAGCAGAACTTGGCGTATTCGATAAAGGCGTCGATCGTCGTGCGCGTCAGGAAGCCCTCGCCGCCGTTCTGGTAGAAGGCCTCGGGCGTATCAAAGTGATCGAGCGTGACATAGGGGATAACGCCGGCTTTGTTGCAGGTGGCAAAGAGCTTGTGATAGTAGGCTACGCCCTCAGGGTTGATCTCGCCGGTGCCGTTGGGGAAGATGCGGCTCCATGCGATAGAGACACGGATGCCGTTGATGCCAAAGCGCTGGCACAGGTCGATGTCGACCGGGTATTTGTTGTAGAAGTCGCTCGCGGGGTCGGGGGAGAAACGGCCCTGAGCAGCCAGGAAGTCATCCCAGGGCACTTTGCCCTTGCCGTGCGTGCGGGTCTCGCCCTCAACCTGGTAAGCGGCGGTGGCGCCGCCAAACACAAAGCCGTCGGGGAACTGCATGAGGTTCGTCATCTGCTGTCCTTTCATAAGGTTGTGGATAGGGAGAGGTGCCCGAACGGGGATTCGGGCACCAGCAGAGGGAGGAAATTAGTCGAGGTTCTCGCGGAGCCACTTGATGGCGCCGGCGGGGTCGCGGGTAAGGTCGATGTATTCCTTGCCACGCGGGGCGAGCAGCTTAATACCCAGACGGTCGGTATCGGCCTTCATGTCGTTGTAGTAGCTGCGAACCTGCGGAGCGAGCACGATGACGTCGTACTGATCCATGATGGCGGTGTGCTGGCCATAGGCACCAGCGGAGGAGGCGATGTTCTCTCCGGTCTGTGCGGCGCCTTCCTTGATGGCATTGGCAAGCATGGCGGAGGTGCCGGCGCCGGCGCACAGGACGAGGACCTTCAGGCCATCGACGTCCTTCTTAGCGGATGCGTCGGCGGTGGGCTCGGGCTGATCGGCGGCGGGCTCGCTGTCGACGGCGGCAGCGGTCGTCTCTGCGGCAGCGGTAGTCTGCTCAACGGCGGGCGCAGAGGTGCTGGCGGCGATGGTGGCAGCACCATCGGACTCGAGACCCAGCTCGGCGGCGCGCTCGGCCTCCTGGTCGCAGAGCAGCTTATCGTATGCCTTCAAGAACGGCAGATAGATGACGGCGTCCAGCAAGATGATGATTGCGACAAATACCAGGGCGATAAGCTGGAAGTTCGTGGTAATGAAGATACCGATGGGGGCGGGGGTGGCCCAAGGCACCACGAAGGAGAAGCCGTTCATACCCACGTTATCAATAAAGAACTTGGCAACACTCACGTTGACGCAGCCGGCGGCAACAAAGGGGATGAGCATGTAGGGGTTGAGGATCATGGGAGCGCCAAAGAGCAGCGGCTCGTTGACAGCAAAGGCAACAGGAACAATCGAGGCCTTACCGACGGCCTTGAGCTGCTTGGATTTCATAAAGAGGATCAGCAGAAGCGGCACGATGAACGTGGCGCCGGTGCCGCCGAACTCACCCACGAGCGACATGTTAAAGGTGAGGGAGTGGGCAGGGTGGCCACCGGCCAGCAGAACCTGCAGGTTCTCGGCCTGGTTGGCAAGACGGATGGGGTCGATGCCCGGCTGGACGATTGAGGGACCGTGGACGCCGATGAACCAGAAGAACGCGGTGGCTGCCTGGATAAGGATAAGGCCAGGATAGGTTTCTGCAGCGGTAAAGAGCGGGGAGAGCAGTTTGATAAGCAGCTCGGAGAACGGAACGCCCATGAGGTTGCGCACGACGACATCGATGATGCCGCAGATGATGACGGCGCCGCCAAAGGGGATAATGTCGCGGAAGTTCTGAGCGATGGCGCCCGGAACCTCCTTGGGCAGCTTAATGGTCAGATCGCGCGAGACGCAGAACTTATAGACCCACACGGTAATGAACGCGGCGATATAGGCCGAGAACAGACCGCGCGTACCCATGCTGGTGCAATCGAAGACCGAGAGCTCGGAGCCGTCGAGCTTGGTGGTGAACTGCGTAACAGCGAGCAGCAGCATGCTGCACTGGGCAGCAACCATGGTGGAGCCGTCGTTGAGCACCTTGCCGGCGGGCATGCGACGATTCATGGATGCCGTGAAGTTCTTGGCGGTGGTGCCGGCAACCATGATGCCCATGACACCCATGGTGAAGTTGTACAGCTTGTTGCACCAGTCGATGAGCGGTTGAGGCAACGTGATGCCGACCACGCCGGGAAGCGTGGCGATCAGCAGGAAGATCGAAGAGGTGAGGACGATGGGCATGCACCCAAGGAATCCGTCCTTAATGGCCTGGAGATAGATGTTCCTCGAGATCTTCTCAAAGAACGGCTGATGCTTTTCGAGCATCTTTACGATGGCGTCCATAGAGCTCCTTTGCTGCTTGATGCGCGATGCATGTGGATGGAACTGGTCGTCGATGGATGGTCAGGACTGCCCGGAAGCCTTCCTGTGTAAGGAAGGCATGTGTGAAATGACAACGTTGTCATTTCGTTAATGACAACGTAAGACATTATTGAAAGCGTAACAAGGATTTACGGGTGAGCGGTCGATATTGTCCGGTTAACGGTTGATTTATCAGTTGAGCAGGTGGTGTATGCTAGAACGCAGAAAACGAGCGACAGGAAACCGACGGGAGAAGCAGTGGCAACGTTGGACAAGAAAAACGTCTCAATGAACGATGTGGCGGTTGCCGCAGGTGTTTCTCTCAAGACGGTATCTCGTGTGATCAACGAGCCCGATAGCGTACGCGAGTCGACGCGCGATAAGGTCCATGCGGCCATGGAGGAGCTCGGGTTCCGAACGAACTTTGCCGCGCGCTCGCTCAAGTTGGGCCGTTACGGGTGCATCGGCGTGGTGCTATTTCACTTGTCGGGCGGTGCCGTGGACATGATTGACGGTATCGCCGATGCCGCCGAAGAGCGAGGCTTTGCTCTCACGATGATCAAGAAACGAGCGGGGGAGAAGATGACCCTCGCCGATGCAGCGCGCAGGATGTCGCAGCTGCCCGTCGATGGCATGATCTTCAACTTGCGTCAGATGGTCGATGACTTTGATACCTTTGAGGCGCCGAAGGACCTTAAGACGGTGATTATCACGTCGATGGAGCATCCTACCTGCTCTACCGTCAGTGACGACCAAGAGGGCGGCGCGCGTATGGCGTGCGAGTACTTTTTGGACCACGGTCACAAGAACGTGTACTTCGTTTCTGGTAAGAAGGAGTCGCTGTCGAGCCAATGCCGCATGAAAGGCTGGCGCGCGGCACTCGAAGCACGTGGCATTGAGCCGCCCGAGCCGCTGCAGGGCGATTGGAATGCGGATAGTGGCTATGCCGCGGGCCTTGTGCTTGCCGATAAACCCGATTGCACGGCGGTCCTCGCCGCTAACGACTGCATGGCAAACGGCGTGATGATGGCTCTACGTGACAAAGGGCTCAGTGTGCCCGATGATGTGTCCGTGATCGGCTTCGACGACGAGCTCTATAAGACGATTCCCAATTCGATTTTGACGTCGGTGAAGTTCCGCCACCGTGAGTTGGGCATCCGTGCGCTTAACGAGGTCGTTGCAGGTCTGGAGGCTCCAAGCTCCAGAAGCCGGACGCTCGTCTCCGGCGTGCTGGTCGAGCGCTCCAGCGTAAGGGACCTGCGGGCGTAGATCTGCGCGGCTCATTCATCTCAATCTGTAACAGTTAGAGTCCAAAACCTCGGCTAGATGTTACAGATCGAGATTGAACGGGCTGACTCGTGCGGTATGTCTCGATCTGTAACGGGTAGGGGCGGAAAACTCAGCTAGATGTTACAGATTTAGATCTTACGGGGCGGCCCATCCGTTTATCTCAATCTGTAACAGTTAGGACCGAAAATACCTGCTAGATGTTACAGATCGAGACAAACGGAAGACCCGGTCCGCTCAAAAACAAAAGAGGCGGATACGACCAAGGATGCCGAAGCATCCACCGGGAAGGTCGTATCCGCCACACGGAAAGAGGTGCATGGACGCAGTGTCCATGCGATCGGGAATGGTAAGGTGCGCGGCTGCGTGATGGTCACGGCAGCCGATGGCGTTAACTAGTCCAGACGACGGGTCTCGGCCACGTGCTTGTACCAGTAGACGCTTGCCTTGGGCGTGCGCTTCTGGGTCTCAAAGTCAACGTAAAAGAAGCCGTAGCGCTTGTTGTAGCCGTTGGTCCAGGAGAACTGGTCCTGCAGGCTCCACAGGAAGTAGCCGCCCACGTTGACGCCGACTTCCATGGCCTTGAGCAGCCAGCGCAGGTGCTGCTCGATGTAGTCGATGCGCGGCTGGTCGTCCACAAAGCCGTCCTTGTAGGGATCCTTGTAGCCCATGCCGTTCTCGGTGATGAAGATCTGCTTGTAGTTGGGGTAGCGCTGCTTAATGTAGACGAGCAGGTCGAACAGGCCCTCGGGGTAGATGATCCAGTCCCAGTCGGTGGTGGGGATGCCGGGCTTGTTCACATGCTCGCCAATGCCCTTGACGCGCCAGCGGCCGGTGCCCTTCTCGCCCGTACCGTTGTGGTGCAGGTCGTTCTCGCCATCGTAAGCCTTCAGGAAACGGCACTGGTAGTTATTAACGCCCAGGTAGTCGTTGTAGAGCGCGGCTTCGCGCATGATCTCGAGGTCCTCGTCCAGGATCTCGATGGTGCCGCCCGAGACGGCAGCCAGGCGGTTGGCACACTCGAGCGTGTCGGGCGCGTAGTCGCCGCGGAAGGTGGCGTCGAGCAGGAACTGGTTCTGCAGTACGTGCTCGTTGTTGGCGGCCTTGATGTCGGCAGGGTCGTTCTCGTTGAGCGGGTACTTAAACTCCAACGACTGGATGACGCCGATCTTGCCCTTAAAGCCACCGTTGTGGAAGGCGAGCACTGCCTTGGCGTGGGCGAGCATCATGTTGTGCTCGCACTGGAAGGCCTCGGCCAGATGCGCCTTGACACCGCCGGGGAAGGTGCCCTCGATGTAGGTGTTGGAGGCGTCGGCCCAGATCTCGTTAAAGGTGAACCAGTAGGTCACCTGGTCGGCGTACTCCTTAAAGCAGAAGGTGGCAAAGTCTACAAAGGCGTCGATGGTTTCGCGGTTGAGGAAGTCGCCCTTCTCAAAGAGGGGGAGCGGCGTATCGAAGTGGTGCAGCGTGACGAACGGCTCGACGTGATGCTTGTGGCACTCGGCGAAGAGGTCGTGGTAGAACTGCACGCCCTCGGGGTTGATCTCGCCGGTGCCGTTGGGGAAGATACGGCTCCAGGCGATGGAGAGACGGATGCCGTTGATGCCGAACTCCTCGCACAGCTCCAGATCGACGGGATACTGGTTGTAGAAGTCGGAAGCGGGATCGGGGGAGAAGCGGCCCTGGGCCTCCAGGAAGTCGTCCCAGGCAACCTTGCCCTTACCGTGAGTGCGGGTCTCGCCTTCTACCTGGTAGGCAGCGGTGGCGCCGCCAAAGACAAAGTCCTCGGGAAACTGCGCGGGCGGGTTGGTGACGCTGGCGGGGTTAACGGACATGATGATCCAATCGTCTAGTAAAAAGGCCAGCCGGTCTGATTTGCTCGGCTGGCCTTTACGCGTTACTTACTTCGAAAGCTGCTCGGAGACGAAGGCGAGAGACTTGTCGCCGTTCTGGGAGAGCTCGATGTACTGCTTACCGCGGCAGGCGACGCACTTGTTGCCCACGCGCTCGCAGTCCTTCTGCAGGTCGGCCAGGTAGCTCGCGGCCTGCGGGGCCAGGACGACCAGGTCAAAGTCGGGGAGCATATCCACGTGGTTGCCATAGGCGTCGGCAGCGGTCTCCAGGTCGATACCGCGCTCCTTGGCGGCCTTGGCCAGCGCGTTGGCGAGCAGGCCCGAGGTACCGCCGCCCTGGCAGAGCACGAGCACGCGCTTGCCGTTGAGGTCGCTGGCGGCCGTGGCCTCGGCAGCGGGGGCTGCAGCGGCGGGGGAGGCGTCGGCCTTTACGGCCTCGGCAGCGGCGCCGTCGGCAACGCTCTTGGCATCGGCCTTGCCCTGGAAGGCGTCGTTGAGCTTGGCAGCCTTCTCGGCGTTCTTGGCGGCGAGCTCCTCCTGGGAGATCTCGGCCTCCTCGGCGCACTTCTGGGCGTCATAGGCACGGAAGAACGGATAGTACAGAAGGAAGTCGACGACCAGGATGACGGCGAGCATCACAAAGGCGAGCGGCTGGAAGCCCAGGCCCATGATGGTGCCGATGGGGCCGGGGACGGTCCAAGGCAGGGTGTACATAAAGCCGTTCATGCCCAGGAAGTCGATAAAGACCTTGAGGATCCAGACGTTGGCGATCGGGGCAAAGACAAACGGGACAAAGAAGACGGGGTTGAGCACGATGGGCGCGGCGAACAGCAGCGGCTCGTTGACGGCGAAGCAGACCGGGACGATGGAGGCCTTACCGACCGCACGCATCTCCTGGGACTTAGCCAGGAAGCAGAACATGAAGACGAGGACGAGCGTGGCGCCGGTGCCGCCCATGCAGACGACGAAGTACTGGGCGCCCTGCGTCAGGACGGCAGAAGCGTGCTGACCGGCCTGGTAAGCAGCCAGGTTGTCGGTCATGTTGGCAACGAGGGCGGCGGCGATGGCAGGCTCGACGATCGAGGGGCCGTGGACACCGACGAACCAGAAGAGGCTCATGGCGCCGTAGATCACAGCGAGGCCGATGTAGCCGTCGGCAGCGGTGAACAAGGGCTGGAACACCTGGATGACGCCTTGGGCAAAGCAGAAGCCAAAGGCAGAGCGGAAGACGATGTCAAAGACCCAGAAGACGGTGATGCAGACGGAGAAGGGGATGATGTCCTTAAAGGTCTGCGAGATGTTAGGCGGAACCTGCTCGGGCATCTTGACGGTGATGTTACGCTTAATGAAGAACTTGTAGATGATGCCGGTCACAAACGCAGCGATGAAGGCGGTCAACAGGCCCTTGGAGCCAAGGTAGGTGGTGTTGAAGCCGCTGGCAGCGTCCGTGGAAATGGTGTCGCTCGAGAGCAGCAGGAAGCCGATGATGGCCGCGCACATGCAGGAGATGAAGTTGATCTGGTTGTTCTTGGGCAGATCACGGTTCTGAGCGTCGGCGAAGTGCTTGGCGGTGGTGGCGGCGCAGGCGATGGCCAGGATGCCCATGGAGTAGTTGTAGCACTTCCACAGGGCGTTGTTGATGTCGTCGGGCCAGTAGAAACCCCAGATGTTGGGGACCGAGGCCACCAGGCAGAAGATGGACGAGAAGATGATGATGGGGATGACGGAGATAAAGCCGTCGCGGATCGCCTTGAGGTACTTGTTGCGGGCGATCGCGTTGAAAAGGGGCTGGCCCTTTTCGATGGTGGCGATGAGTTGCTCCATGCATAGCTCCTAAGAGTCGGTGGGTTAGCAACGATGGTAACGTTTGGACCTTGTTTGCCAAAATGTTGACGTTGCCATTTTGCGACACAAAAAAAGACGCGAACCGGTGGCCCCTGTGCCTGTGGACCGTCGATTCCTTGCGCGTAAACGTTTGAGCCGCCCGGTGGCTCTGTGTTTGCGCAATGGCAACGTTAACATTTGGGCGACAAAAGCCGTTCGGGGACGCAGAATTGTCGGTGAACGGTAGGTTTTGGGTGGTGAGCGTATGGCAGGGGAGGCGTTAGATATACTTGGAGGCGTTCATTTTGTCTGTTGGGATGCCCGCGATGGCATCGTTGACATAGAAAGATCGACCTATGGCCGCTGTTAAAAAATCGGTATCCGTTAAGGACGTGGCGCGTCTTGCGGGCGTTTCGGAGCAGACGGTCTCGCGCACCGTGCACGATTCACCCAGCGTGCGCCCCGAGACCAAGGAGCGCGTGCGTGCCGCCATGCGCGAGCTCGGGTATCGACCCAATTTTGCCGGCCGGTCGCTGCGCCGCGGCAAGTTCAAGACCGTCGGCGTCGCCATGTTTAACATCACCGGTACCGGAAACCTCGACCGCATGGAGGGTTTTGCTGCCGCGGCCGACAAACACGGCTATGCCATCACTCTTACTAAAGTAGATGGACATCCCTATACCCTCGAGAGCGCGTCGTCGCGCATGAGCGCGCTTCCGGTGGACGGTATGGTTGTGATCATGAACCGTATGCCGGCAGACTTTGGCACCTTTGAGCCGCTGCCCGGTATGCAGACGGTGCTCGTTACCATGCTGGAGCATCCGCTGTGCTCGACGGTCGACAACGACCAGTTCGATTGCTCGCGCCAAGTGGTCGAGTATCTGCTGGAGCAAGGGCACAAGACGGTGCACTTTATCTCGTGCCCCGAGCGCTCGCTTTCGGGCATGCAGCGCGAGGAGGGCTGGCGCGAGACCCTGCGCGCGCATGGCATTGAGCCGCCGCGGCTTGTTCGTGGCGACTGGACGGCGCAGAGTGGATATGCCGCCGGGCAGGCTCTGGCAGACGATCCGAGCTGCACGGCTATCTATGCTTCGAACGATGCCATGGCCTATGGCTGCATTCGCGGGCTCGAGTCGCGCGGGAAGCGCGTGCCCGAGGACGTGAGCGTGGTGGGCGTAGACGATAGCCTGGGCGATATCGTGCCCGATCGCCGCCTGACTACGGTGCGCTTTGATAACAAGCGCGTTGGCATGTGGGCGGTCGACAAGATTGCCGGCGCCGAGGGCGTCGTGGCCGGCGTGGAGCATATGCTGATCCCCGGCGTGCTCGTCGAGGGCGATACGGTACGCAGTCTGCGCTAGGGTGCGGGCCTGTTTGAGTTGTCGAGTTATGTGTTCGATATTGTTCAGAATGGTTCAAAAACCGTTCACGGGCGAAAATCGACCGTTCATAGCTCGAAATTGCGTTTTGCATTGTTCTGTTTTGTTTGAATGTTAATGTTTCTGTCATACACAACGCAGCGCGTATGCCCGGACGCGATGCTCTCCATTGGTTCATATGTGAAAGGAACGCAATATGGCAACCAAAGAAGAAATCTCGATGGTTGGATTCGAGATCGTCGCATACGCGGGTGACGCCCAGACCGACCTGCTCGCTGCACTCGATGCTGCCCGTGAGGGTGACTTTGAGAAGGCCGAGCAGCTGCACAAGGATGCCAGCGACGCGCTCATCGGTGCTCACGACACGCAGACCAAACTGCTTTCGCAGGAGGCCGGCGGCGGCGAGATGGAGATGACCTTCATCATGGCCCACGCTCAGGACACCCTGATGACCACCATGATCCTGGAGAAGCAGACCCGCTTTACCATCGATGCCTACAAGCGCATCGCCGATCTCGAGGCCAAGCTCGCCTAACGAACTCTTACAACCAAGTTCCCTTCCAAAAGCCCTGTCGCCCCGCGGCAGGGCTTTTCTGTCCCTCAGCCTAAGTTGCGGTGAAATGGGGACTGAATGGGCCTTCTAACAGCAAAAACAGTCCCTATTTCACCGCAACTTATTCGGCACTGTTGGATATTTTGCTTCGTGGGTATACTTCCATCCGCAATACAGGCCGGAATGAGGAGGTATCCAAATGCCGGACAACGGATCGATTCAAAAGAGGGGCCCGCGCGAGATGGCTCACGGGCGCCCTGTCCAAATAACCGAGCATACGACAGTGACCGAGCTGCAACCCAGCCTGTCCGATGTCGTGTGTGCAAACAAAAAGTTGCAGATTGGCTTTATCGTTGCGCTCGTGGTACTGGCGCTTCTGTCGGGTTTTGTCGCGCGCCCGCATTTTGCCGACACCAAGACCTGGGACTCCACCATCGAGGTCATCGATCAAAAGAAGGGCAACGTTTTGGCGCTCACGACCTCGTGCGTGGCGCTGTCTGCGGGCATCACCGCGCTGCCGGGCGACACGGGAACACCGGTGGCCGAGCAACTCGCACAGCTTTCGGGCAACTTAGGCATTGTGCTTGCCGTGCTCTACCTCGAGAAATATTTGCTCACTATCTTATGGTCGGTGGGCTTGGGCATCCTAATCCCGTTCTCGCTCGTACTCTTCGCGGTGTCGCTTGGCATTCACGGACGCTGGAGCACCAGCGCCGTCCTGCGCCGTGTGGCAACGCGCGTACTGGTGGTTGCCATGATCGGCATGGCGTTGGTGCCCGCGAGCGTGTGGGTATCGCAAAAGGTCGACGAGACGTACCAGGTGAGCATCGAGCAAGCCGAGCAAAAGGCGACAAGCGCGGCTGAGGCGAGCTCGTCAAAGAGCGAAAAGAAATCTGAAGGCAAAACTGACAAGAACGTGCTCGAGCAACTGACCGAAGGCGCTTCGAGTTTGCTGACTTCGGTGACCGATAGCGCCAAGCAGATGACCGACGAGATCGTGCAGCAGGTGACCGACCTGATCGAAGGCGTCATCGTGATGATTGTGACTTCGTGCGTGATTCCGCTGCTGGTGCTTGCTGCATTCTTGTGGCTTGGGCACGTACTGCTGGGGATCGATATCTCCGGCCCGACGAATTATCTGACGGGTCGTTTTCTGAGTGCCCCCTCCAAGCACACCAAGAAGAGTGGACAGTCCGAGTAGGCGACAAAGCGGGCTTTGGAAGATCGACCCGTAAGAAGGGCGACCGAGATGCGTTCTCGGTCGCCCTTTTTGTTGAGCGCGTGACCGTCCATGCCTCCGTCAGGCCCAAACGGTCGGCAAACACCCGTGAACGGTAATTGTTCAAAAAAGAACAAGGACAAACAAATAGTTGTTGCAGTTGCTGTTCGAATGTGTTCAAATAAACATGAACAGTGAAGAACCGCACATTCAGATGCCCGGACCTGAACGCGATTCAACACTTCCAAACAGAAACTACGCACCTGCGTATCTCTCAAGGAGGATGTCATGAGGGTTGTAATCGCTTCCGATGCCGACGGCATGTCGATGAAGGAGTCCATCAAGGAGATGCTCATCGCCGACGGTCACGAGGTCGTCGACTATTCCGAGACCCCTGCCGCGGACTTTGTCGATTCCGCGACCGCCGTCGCCAAGGACCTGCTGGAGCACAAGGATTCCCAGGGCTTCGCATTCGATAAGTACGGCGTCGGTTCCTATATGGCCGCCGTCAAGATGAAGGGCATGGTCGTCGCCAACATTTCCGACGAGCGTTCCGCCTACATGACCCGCGAGCACAATGGCTCGCGCATGGTCACCATGGGCCCGGGCGTCGTGGGCACCGAGGTCGCCAAGAAGATCGCCCGCGAGTTCCTGCGCGCCCAGTACGCCGGCGGTCGTCACCAGATCCGTGTCGACATGCTCAACAAGATGGCCTAACGAGAGCCACCGAGAACTCGAACTTCTACCTCAACTTGTGAATTCAGACGAAAGGACGTTCTGATGAAGAAGACCATCGCAATCGGTTGCGACCATATCGTTACGGACGAGAAGATCTATCTGGCCGACCGCTTGGAGCAGGCCGGCTATCAGGTGCTCGACTGCGGCACCTATAGCCACAGCCGCACGCACTATCCCATCTACGGCAAGGCCGTGGGCGAGGCCGTTGCCAGCGGCAAGGCCGACTTTGGCGTGGCCCTGTGCGGCACCGGCATTGGCATCACCAACGCTGTCAACAAGGTTCCCGGCGCCCGTTGCGCCCTGGTCCGCGACATGACCTCTGCCCTTTATGCCCGCCGCGAGCTCAACGCCAACATCGTGGGCTTTGGCGGCAAGATCACCGGCGAGTTCCTGATGGCCGACATCATGCTCGCCTTCCTAGAGGAGCCCTACGAGCAGACTCCCGAGCACGACGCCCTGATCGCCAAGATCGATGCCTGCAACAAGGCCGACGCCGAGGCCCAGGCCGACCCGCACTTCTTTGACGAGTTCCTCGAGAAGTGGGACCGCGGCGAATACCATGATTAGCGGGTATCCGGCGTAATTAACTAGTCCGTTGACGGCTCGCGTTTCTGTGATGAGGCGCGGGCCGGTTTTCTATCAGCCCAATTGACTCGACGGGCTGGCGTAAGAAAGGGAAGGCTCCTATGGAGTTTGTTCTTGATAACGGTTCTATTCGCGTGGCTCTAAGCACAGCAGGCGGATCGTTTACCTCTATTGCGGCTAACGGTCGTGAGTATTTGTGGCAGGGCGACCCGGCGGTGTGGTCGGGTCAGGCCCCGATCTGCTTTCCCATCTGCGGCGGTCTGCGCGATGGCCGCGCTATGACGCGCGCCGGCCACGAGATCAACCTCGCGCGTCACGGTTTTGCCCGCAAGCAGGAGTGGAAGCTCGAAGAGCAGGGCGACAGCACGGTTGCGCTGAGCCTGAGCTCTGCCGACCACGCCGAGCTGCTCGAGCAGTATCCGTATCCGTTTAAGATCGTTGCGCGCTATACGATCGATGCGACAAAGGTGGCCGTTTCGTACGAGGTGACCAACGAGGGGGCCGAGGGCATGCCGTTCTTTGTGGGCGGTCACCCCGGTTTTAAGTGCCCGCTCGACGAGGGCGAGTCCTACGACGATTATGAGCTTCGATTTGAGCAACGTGAGGCGGCAGAGCTCTGCACCGCCGTTCCCTCGACGGGCCTGATTGATGTCGAGCATCGCAGTAAGAACCCGATGGTTGGCCACGATTTGCCGCTCACCCATGAGCTTTTCGACTTTGCCGAGACCATCTTTGATGTGCTCGAGAGCCGCGTGGTCACGCTGACCAAGAAAACCGAGGACAAGGGCGTGCGCCTGACATTCCCCGGTATGCCGTACCTGATTGTGTGGAGCAAGCCCGAGGGCGATTTTGTCGCGGTTGAGCCGTGGGGCGGCCTGTCCACCTGCTCCGACGAGGACGATGTCCTGGAGCACAAGCGCGGCTGTCTGGTGGCCAAGCCGGGGGAGACCGTCATCCGCGGCTTTGAGATCGAGATTCTATAAAGAGCTATCGTATGTTTGGGGTCGCACACATCGTGCCCCGGAAACAGGAGTTCAACATGATTTTGACCGTTACCATGAACCCGTCGATTGATACGCGCTATCAGCTCGACAAACTGATCATCGACGATGTGAACCGTGTGACGCCCGAAAAGACTGCTGGCGGCAAGGGCCTCAACGTGAGCCGTGTGCTGCTACAGCTGGGCGATGACGTGCTCGCAACCGGTCTGCTCGGCGGCCACATGGGTGCCTATATGGCCGAGCTTATGGATGCCGACGGCGTTAAGAACGACTTTGTGCCCATCGCCGGTGAGACGCGCATTTGCCTGAATATTCTGCACGAGGGTAATCAGACCGAGCTGCTGGAGAGCGGTCCGCAGATCGCCCCGGCCGAGCTCGAGGCCTTTACTGCCAAGTTCGCCGAGCTTGCAGCGAAGGCGGACGTTGTGACGCTTTCGGGCTCGCTGCCGCGTGGCGTCGATGCCGGCTACTATGCCGAGCTCGTCAAGATTGCCGAGGAGGCGGGCGCCAAGGTGCTGCTCGACACCTCGGGTGCATCGCTGGAGGCCGCGCTGGAGTCCGACGCTAAGCCTGAGCTCGTAAAGCCCAACCTGACCGAGATTAACGGCCTGCTGGGTACGTCCTTTACGACCGATGATGTCGATGCCCTGCGCGATGCCCTTGCCGCCGATGGCCGCTTTGCCGGTATCCCCTGGGTTGTCGTCTCGATGGGTGCCGCCGGCTCGGTGGGCTTCCATGAGGGCCGCGCGTTCCGCGCCAAGACGCCCGCGATTGAAGCTGTGAACGCGACGGGTTCCGGCGACTCGACCATCGCCGGCTTTGCGCATGCCATCGCTGCCGGCGCCGACGATGTCACCGTGCTCAAGACCGCCAACACCTGCGGCAAGCTCAACGCCATGGACCCCAAGACCGGCCACCTGGTCATGGACCACTGGGACGAGGTCTACAACAGCGTTGTCGTGACTGAGCTGTAGGGTTACGCGGTTTTACCAAACCGCGTAACGGCTCGACGCTGCGCGGGCCGCATTTGGACAATCTGATGTTCAACTTCAAGGGCGCGACCAGAAGGTCTGCGCCCTTTCGTTTCACGTCGCCTTGTCTCAAATGCGACCCGCTCGCTGGCATTGCCAAAACATCGGCGTTTCCGGCGCTTGGGGACGTTCCTTTGCGGCAGATAGGGACGTTCCTTTTCTGCCGGCAGTTTGGGACACTCCTTGCGGGGCACCCCCCCCACAGCGCCTATGCCAGCTTGTCGATTTGCCCAATCTCCCAGAGCGGTATGTTGACGAGCGTGCCCTCGTCTCTATATGCCGCTAACGATGTTCTCACGCAGCGCTCGAGCTTGAACTTCTCGCAGGCAATCCTCAGGCTCTTTGCTTTGAGATTCTCTGCCGCCTTGACCTCGAGCGGAAGCACGGTCCCCGCATGGTCGATGGCAAAGTCAGTCTCTGCATTGCCGGAGGAGGATGACCAATACGCGGGAGTTTTGCCTTGGAGCAAAAGCTCCTGTGCGACGTATTGCTCGGTCAGCGAGCCTTTGAACTCCGTAAAAACGGCGGGCCCGTTCAGAACAATGGCCGGCGAGAGGCCGGAGAGTGCTCCGAGGATGCCGGTGTCGATGCAGAACAGCTTGAAGCCCGAGAGATCCTCGTAGCTTGTGAGCGGTGCTCTTAGGGCGGAAACACGTGGTACCTTATGAACGATTCCATAGTCCATGAGCCACTGGAGGCTTTCCTCAAAATCGCGTGCTCGTGCCCCGGGGCGAAGCGCGCCGTAGATGAACTTCTTGTTTTCCTTTGCGAGCTGGCCGGGAAGGGATTTCCAAACCAGCCTCATGCGCTCGACGATGCGGGCTGGCGCATGCTTGCCAAAATCGGATTCGTAAGCCTCGATAATCTGCTGCTGAAGCCTGCGGGCCTCGATGAAATCGTGGGAGGCGGCGAAAGCGGAGACAACTTCTGGCATGCCACCGACAACGAGGTATTCCTTGAGCAGGCGCTCGAGCTTTTCGGAAACGTTTGCCAGCAGGTCCATGTTTGCGGCAAGGATGGCATCTGCGAGCGGACCGCCATCGACGGCACGAACGAACTCGACAAACCCCATGGGGCGCATGGTGAGCTGGTCGATCTTGCCGACGGGGAACGACTCGTTTTCTCGCCGGAGTGCAAGGCCCATATAGGAGCCGGCTGCCACGATATGGTATTCCGGCGCCAGCTCGTTGAAGTATTTGAGCGAGGTGATGCCGCGTGGCGCTTCTTGGATCTCGTCGAAGATGATGAGTGTGTCCGCCGGCGTTATGGTCTGGCCGCGCAGGAGCTCTATCTGGGAGATGATGCGCTTGGGGTCAAGGTTTCCATCGAACAGCGAACGCGCGCCCGGTTCGAGCATAAAGTCAAAACGGATGACGTTTTGATACTGCTGGCCTGCGAATTCGTTGAGAAGCCAGGTTTTTCCCGTCTGGCGGGCTCCCTTAAGCAGGAGGGGCTTGCGGTTTGCTCTAGATTTCCAAGCGATGAGTTCGTCCATTAGCTGTCGCTGCATACTGCCTCCTAACGATCATGGTTAGTATAAGACTGTTTTGGTTTTTCCATCGAAAAATGTGGGAGTGAACCACGTTTTTCCATCGAATAATGTGGGAGATAACCACGTTTTTCCATCGAATAATGTGGTGGTTTAGGTCGGCACCCGGGGACGTCCCAAATTAGCTACCCTTGCACCAAAAACGGCGCCCGTCGGCGATGTTGCCGGCGGGCGCCGTTGTCGTGTGGGGCGGGAATGATCCGTTTTCCTTCGTCCCCAAGGGATCATTACAGCGAGTCGATGAAGCGCTGCTGGGCGGCGCGGCCGGCTTCATCCCACTTAAAGACGCCGGCGTTGTCGAGCACATGGCCAAACACCACGCCGACCTCCTCGTGCAGGATGTCGATGGCGTTATCCGCCACCAGCTCATCAGCGCGACGGGCAAAGACGTCCAGGGCCCACGCGGCGTGGCTGCGGCAGAGGTCGTCGCCCTCGAGCGCGGCGGCAAGGCCGTAGCTTGCGTCGACCTTGGCTGCCAGCAGGTGCTCGCGAACAGCACCGAGCTCGGGAACCAGGCGCGGCGGAAGAATGGCTAGGCCCATGACCTCAATCAGGCCAATGTTCTCCTTCTTAATGTGGTGATACTCGGCATGCGGGTGGAACACGCCCAGCGGATGCTCCTCGGTCGTGATGTTGCAGCGAAGTGCCAGGTAGGCCTCGTAGATCTCGCCGCCGGCGTTGCTGCGGGAGTCCACGCGGCGGATGACGGGCGTCACGGTATTGTGGGCCACGCCGTCGGCCGTGTGCGCGATGACGCCCACAGACTCGTCGGTCCACTCGCGCCAGGCAAGGATGATCTTCTCGGCGGCATCGAGCAGCTGAACACGATCGTGCGAGCGCAGGCGCAGCACCGAGAGCGGCCACTGCAGCACGGTGCCGGTGACCTGGTTAAATCCGGGCACGCTAAACTGCGAGACCTCGGCCGCGTGCATCATCGGGAACTCGTGCGCGCCACCCTGGAAGTGGTCGTGCGACAGGATCGAGCCGCCCACGATGGGCAGGTCGGCGTTGGAGCCGATAAAGTAGTGCGGGAACAGGTCCACAAAGTCGAGCAGGCAGGAGAGACCCTTGCGATCGACGTGCATCGGACGATGCTCGGAGCTCATGGCAATGCAGTGCTCGTTAAAGTACGCGTACGGGCTGTACTGGAAGCCCCAGCGCTCGCCGTCGAGCTGGATCGGGATAACGCGCAGGTTCTGGCGAGCGGGGTGGGCACCGCCGTCGGCTGCGGCGGAGCGTCCGGGATAGCCCTCGTTTTCGATGCAGAGCTGGCAGGCAGGATACTTCTCGTCCGTGTTCTTGGCGGCGCCGGCTGCGGCAATGTCGCGCGGGTCCTTCTCTGGCTTGGACAGGTTGATGGTGATCTCAAGATCGCCCCAGTTGGTGGGGGTGCTCCATTTGATGTTGCGCGCGATGGCGGCGCGGCGCACATAGCCGGCGTCGCAGCACAGGCCGTAGAACCAGTCGGTCGCGGCGCGGGGCTCGTTGACGCCCATGCGCCCATTGAACTCCTCGTTTACAACCGAAGGCCTCGGCATAAGCACGCCCATGATGCGCATGGCGATGCGATCGCGGCCCGACGCCGTGTCCTCGGCGGCGCCGTTGACAACGGCGGCTTCGGAAAGCGCGGCGAGCGTACCCTCCAGATCAAAGTCGGGGAGGGTATCGGGGTGCAAAAGCGAGATTTTCTCGGTCTGCAGCGCCCAGGTCATGTCGAGCGCGGGGCCCGTGGCGCCGATGCACTCCAGAATGGTGTTGTAGGCCCAGATGCGGTCGTCCTGCCCGATCATGGACCGGTGGATGGCGTATTCGATCAGGTTTTGCGTGGCCTCACGCACGTCGGTCATTACAGCCATGCCGCGTAAGCCCCCTTATCAGAGATGGCGTAGTGACGGGCGGAGCCCTCGCCCAGCCAGCCATTCATCTTGGTAATGAAGGTGTCGACCAAATCGAGCGGCACGAAGGCCTGGATGGTGCCGCCAAAGCCGCCGCCATGGATGCGGACGGCGCCGCGGCCGTCGAGCACGTGCTCGGCCAGCGCCAGGGCATACATGGAGGGCTGCTCGGAGCCCAGCTTGGCAACGACATTCTGCAGGTACATGGCGGAGCTGGCGCCGGACTCGCGCGTCAGGACCAGGAACTGGTCGATGTCGCCGACGTTAAGAGCCGCCCAGCGCTTGTCGACCAGACCGTTCTCGTACCAGTAGTGAACGGCGCGCAGGCAGGCGCGGTCGCCCAGCTTGGCGCGCAGCTCGGGGAGCTTGGCGTCAAAGTCGGCAACGTCAACCTCGCACAGACGTGCCTTGCCAAACTCGGCGGCGACGTCCTGCATCTCGCGCGGAACGGCGGCGTAGTCGTCGGTGGCGGCCACGTGGTCGGCGCCAACCTTAACGAGCACGAGCGCATAGCCGTGGTCCTCAAAGTTAAGCTCGAGCTTCTGAGTTTTAGGCTGAGCCTGGTCCTCAAAATCCATGTAGGCAAGGCCGCCCAGGCACACGGCAGCCTGGTCCATCAGGCCGCAGGGCTTGCCGTAGTAGTTGTTCTCGGTGCGCTGGCTCATCTGCGCGAGCGCGACGGGCTCAATGGCGGGCGCGCCCCAGAGCGTCTCCATGGCGCGGCCGTATGCGGCCTCGACGGCAGCGGAGCTGGAAAGGCCGCCGCCCGAGGGGACGGAGCAGGTGAAGGCAAAGTCGAAGCCGTGGGGCTCAACGCCCAGGGCTGCGACCTCGTGGGCCATGCCGCGGACGAGGCTTGCGGACGTGCCCTTCTCAGCCTCCTGAATATCCAGCGTGTCGAGCGTGATCTCAAAGGTGGGGTAGCCCTCGTCGGCAACGCGGACCTTGTTGGTGTCGGTTGCCACGGCAATGCCGTCGACGGCGACATCGAGCGAGCCGGCGATAACGTGGCCGCCCTCGTGGTCGGTGTGGTTGCCGCTGATCTCGGAGCGGCCGGGCGCGTGCACGTAGAGCACCTGGCGGCCGCCGATGGGGCCAAACTCCTCCTCAAACAGCTTGGTGAGCGTGGCGAGCGTCTTTTCGTCGGGGGCGGTCATGAAGGTCCTTTCTTTGGCGCGAACAGGTGAGTTTTGCGTCGTTATGAGTACGTTAACAATTTGAAGCGGCGTGAACTCAGCATCCACGATGCCGCACGTTAAGGGCTATGTTAACGTACTCATAACACAACGCATATCACTTTTTGAGAATCTGGTAATCGGTCGAAATTCGGCCGTGAACGGTAGTGCCGTATGGACTTATAGAGCAGAAGAGCTGCAGCTAGAAAAAGTAGAGTACGTTAACATGCGTCCGACGATAGCGGCCCTCCGCGCGGGCTCTATTTCTGCACGGGCCGGTATGCACGCTATTCAGATCTCGCAAGGGTGAAGGTGATCCTGTGGCAAGGCGCCCGTCCAACGATACAAGTTCTCGTCCGGTTTCCATGGCCGACGTCGCCCGCGCTGCTGGCGTTTCGCAGCAGACGGTTTCGCGCGTCGCCAACGGCCTGCCCAATGTGAACGAGCAGACGCGCCAGCGCGTGCAGGCCGCCATGCAGGAGCTTGGCTTTCGCCCGAGCTATGCTGGCCGTTCGTTGCGCGACGGTCGCTACCATTCGGTCGGCCTATGCGTCAACGACGTCACCAAGTTTGGGAATCTGACGATGATCGACGGCATCGCCAGCGCCGCCCGCGAGCACGGCTGTGCCATCACGCTGGTCGAGATGTCCAAGACCGAGGAGTTTTCGCTTGCCGAGGCCACGCGTCGCATGGCGGCGCTGCCGGTCGATGGCATCATCATCGGCATGAGCCGCATGGCGCCCGACTTCGAGTCTTTTGATCCGCTGCCGGGAATCGGCACGGTTATCGTCACCATGTATGCGCATCCGCGCGTGACCACGGTCGATTCCGACCATTACGGCTGCTCGCTGTTACTTATGGACCATCTGTTTGAGCTTGGCCACGAGCAGATTCGATATATCGGCGGCCCGTCCTTCTCGGTGGACGAGCAGTTCCGCCGCGCCGGTTGGCAAGACGCGCTCGAGCGCAGGCATATCGAGCCGGTGGAGCCGCTCGAGGGCGACTGGTCTGCCAACAGCGGATACGAGGCCGGCAGGTATCTGGCCGAGCACGACCGCACCATGACGGCGATCTATGCGGCAAACGACCAGATGGCAAATGGTGCCATCGCCGCGCTGCGCGATAGCGGCCTGCGCGTGCCCGAGGACGTGAGCGTGGTGGGTGTCGACGATTCACTCGACGACTTTGTCGCACACAACGAACTCACGACCGTGCGGTTCAATCTGCATCAGCGTGGACGCGAGGTGTTTGAACATGCGGTTCCCAAGGAGGGGACGCCGGGCAAGACCGTCGCGATCCGTATCCCCGGCCAGCTCATCGTTCGACATACCACAGCGGCTCCACGCGCGTAGTTTGCGCAGGTAAACGGCGCGTTGCTGCGTTTGGATAACAAACGGTAAGGATGCCGGCAGATAGCTGTTGGGATGCGGCCGAGTGCTATGATAGACGGGTTCTTTTGTCTATCTAGGAGGCTTTGCCTGATGGAGATCACCAAGGATATCCGCTACGTTGGCGTCGACGATCACGACATCGACCTGTTCGAGGGCCAGTACGACGTGTCCGAGAACGGTATGGCATACAACAGCTACGTTATCTTGGGCGAGAAGATCGCTGTCGCCGATTCGGTCGACGGCGGTTTTGTTGACGAGTGGCTCGGCAACATCGAGGCCGTGCTCGATGGTCGTACGCCCGATTACCTGGTCGTCCACCACATGGAGCCCGACCACTCCGCTGGCATCGCCGCCTTCATGGAGCGCTATCCCCAGGCCCAGATCGTGGCCAGCATGGGCGCCTTCCGCATGATGGTCAACTACTTTGGCACCGATTACCCCGAGCGCAAGATGGTCGTCAAAGAGGGCGACGTGCTCGACCTGGGCGGCCACAGCCTGACGTTTGTCGGCGCCCCCAACGTGCACTGGCCCGAGGTGCTGTTCTCCTACGAGGCCACCGACAAGGTGCTCTTTAGTGCCGACGGCTTTGGCAAGTTCGGCGCCAACGACATCGAGGACCCGGAAGGCTGGGCCTGCGAGGCGCGCCGTTACTACTTTGGTATCGTCGGCAAGTTCGGCAAGTTCGTGCAGGCTGTGCTCAAGAAGGCCGCCGATCTGGACATTCAGATCATCTGCCCGCTCCACGGTCCCGTGCTGACCGAGAACCTGGGTTATTACCTCAACACCTACAACACCTGGTCGAGCTACCAGCCCGAGGACGAGGGCATCACGATTGCCTACGCGAGCGTCTACGGCCATCTGAAGGCAGCCGTCGAGGAGCTCGCTTCTGCGCTCGAGGCTCGCGGCCAGAAGGTCTCCGTCTTTGACCTGGCTCGCGATGATATGGCCGAGGCCGTTGAGGATGCGTTCCGCTACGACCGTCTGGTGCTTGCCTCTATCACGTATCAGGGCGAGATCTTCCCGTTCATGAGCACCTTCATCCACACGCTCACCGAGCACGCCTACCAGAACCGTACCGTGGCGCTCGTCGAGGCCGGCTCTTGGGCACCCGCAGCCGCCAAGGTCATGACCAAGGAGCTCGAGGGCATGAAGGACATCATCCTGGCGCAGAACAAGGTGACCGTGCTGGGCTCGCTCAACGACGCATCGCGCGCCCAGATCGAAGCCCTCGCCGACGAGCTGTCCAAGTAACAACTCTTCACTTCTACCGTCGAAACCACCACAAAGGTGCCTGTCCCCTTTGTGGTGGTTTTTGTTTTAGTCAGTGGCGAGGATGAGGGTTGGGGCGTCGGTGTCGGCGATCTCGGCGATTGAGGTGGCGACGGCGCCTTCGGGGTCACGGTCCATCACGATGGTGTCGACATCGGCAAGTTCGGCGAAGCGGTACATGCCGCGTCCGTTGGCCTTGCTCGCGTCCATGAGCGCCACGCTCTTACGCGCGGCGACGATCATGGCCGTTTTGGTTTCGGCCATTTGCGGAAAGTCGGTGGTAAAGCCGCAGCCGGTGACAAAGGCGCCGGGGCACATGATGGCGAGGTCGGCGTGAATCATCTGTAGCGCCTGCATAGTGAGCGGACCGTACAGATAGCGATGGCCTTTGCGCAGCGCGCCGCCCAGCATAACAACATCGACCGAGGGCATGCTCTCGTCGATGTAATCGGCGATGGTAATGTCGGCCGTGATGACGGTGATGCCGTCGCGTTGGTCGAGCAGGCGGACAAATTCGAGTGCCGTGGTGCCCGAGTCGACGAGCAGCGTGTCACCGTCGCTGACGAGCTCAATGGCGCTTTGGGCGATGGCCTGCTTTGCGGCCACGTTGACGTTAATACGCCGGTCCTGCGTGGAGACCGTCAGGCGCTTGTGGAGCGACACGGCGCCGCCGTGCGTGCGGCGCAGCTTGCCAGCCTCGGCGAGGGCGTCCAGGTCGGCGCGGGCCGTGACGGAGGACACGCCAAAGGTCTGAGCGATTTCTGCCACCTGCACCGAGGCATTGTGCTCGAGCATTTCCATGATGGCGGCACGGCGTTCGTCGGCGAAAGCTCGGGTTGCAACTTGGACCATGTCAGCTCCATTCTCAGCAATATTTGCAGGAATTGTGTTGAGTCCATTTTCGTTCATTTTCTTTTTGAGTAAGAAAACGCCTTTCGAATACTTATCTTTTCTATAAAAGAAAGGCGAACAAGGCTCAAAACTCAATATCGAACACGTGCACTCGGCACAAAACCCTTCCGTTTGCTTTTCAAAATTGAGAGTCTTGCCCTGCGGAGTGACAACATCCCGCACATTCATACCCGCTGAATTTCATACAATGAGCGCAGCAAAACGCAAGGTAAAACGCCTTGCGAACAACTACGCCCGATGTCCAGATGCGGGCGAGGGAGAGGAGCAAACGCTCATGGCACTTGTTACCACCGAAAAGATGCTCAAGGACGCTCAGGCCGGCCACTACGCCGTCGGCGCGTTCAACGTCGAGAACCTCGAGTTTGTTATGGCCGTTCTGGCCGCTGCCGAGGAGACCAAGTCCCCCGTCATCATGCAGACCACCCCGGGCACCATCAAGACCGCTGGTCTGGACTACTTCTACGGCATGGTCAAGGCTGCCGCCGAGCGCGCTTCCGTGCCCGTCGCCCTGCACCTCGATCACGGCGATGGCTATGACCGCTGCATGCAGGCTTTCCGCACGGGCTACACCTCTGTCATGATCGACGGTTCGCACGAGTCCTTCGAGGACAACATCGCCCTGACCAAGTCCGTCGCCGACGCTGGCCGCGCCATGGGCGTGCCCGTTGAGGCCGAGCTCGGCAAGGTTGGCGGCAAGGAGGACGACGGTCCCGCGGTTGAGGGCGAGAGCCCCTACACCGACCCCGCCGAGGCCAAGGAGTTCGTCGAGCGCACTGGCTGCACCTCCCTCGCTATTGGCGTTGGCACCAGCCACGGCGTGTACACGAGCGATCCGCACATCGAGCAGTCCGTGGTCAAGGCCATCCGCGACGCCGTCGACGTGCCGCTGGTCCTGCACGGCACCTCCGGTGTGCCCGACGAGCAGGTTGCCGAGGCTGTGAAGAACGGCATCTGCAAGGTCAACTACGCCACCGAGCTGCGTCAGGCCTACACCAAGGGCTTCATGGCCTACATGGCCGAGAACCCCGGCTGCTTCGATCCCAAGAAGCCTGCTAAGGAGGGCATGCGCGAGATTACCGAGCTGGTTAAGATCCGCATGACCAACCTCAACTCTGTGGGCAAAGCAGAGTAACAGCAAGGGTGCTCCGATCCCACCGGACGGCTTGGGCGGGTCCCGTACTTAGTTTCCAAAACGTCCTCGCGCATGAAGGCCCCCGTTGTCTCGCTTCTTCGAAGCGTTGACAACGGGGGCCTTCGCGCTGCGGAATGATTTTGGAAACTAAGTACGGGACCCGCCCAAGCCGTCCTGCTCAGTCGCCCTTGTGGCGTTAAGGCTGATAATTTGGGATGGAAGGGTTACTTGGTTGTTAGGGTTAGCAGGTCTGTAGGGGTTTTTAGGTTGTAGGTGGCGTTGGGGATTTCTTGGTGGGATCCCCATGCTGCTCGGGCAAAATTGACCCCTGCTGAAGTTGCGCATTGTTCGTCGTAGACGGTGTCGCCAACGTAGATGACGCTGTCGGGGTTTGCGCCCGTACGTCGGAGATATTCGAGCATGGGTGCGGGTGCGGGTTTGTGTTCGGTTGTGTCTTCGACAAGGATGATGTGCTCAAAATACGTATCGAAGCCAAGGGGTGCTATTTCTTCTGCGTATTCGTCGCGCGCACGTGAGGAGACAATGCCAAGATTGCAACCGCTATCGGCGAGTTTTGCGATGACTTCAAGCAAACCTGGAAACACGCTGATGGTGCTTTTAAAGCTGGCGGCAACGTGGCACCAGCGATCCAACGTTGCTTGCGAGTAGATTCCAAGCTTCTCAAGAGCATCCTTGCCGGGTATGCCGAGGGCAAATTCAAGCTCGTTTCGGGGGAGCGTTTTGCCGGTCTCTTCTTGGACAATCTGGGCAAGCGATGACAGAACGCTTTCTTCTGTATCTGCCAATGTTCCATCAACGTCAAACACGACATGGTCGAACTGTTTCATGGCATTCCTTTCTCTCATCTGTCTGATAGTGTGGGACAGGTGAGGTAGGAGCGCTAGCGTTATTTCTGCCCCGTAGTATCGAAATTCTGCCTCATGGCTCGATACTCAGAAGGGGTACAGCCAATTTGTTCCTTGAATACCTGCCCAAGGTGGCTCGCCGTTGCAAAGCCGCATTGGTGAGCGATCGTCTGTACCGTTCGCGTGGTGTGCGTCAAGAGCGTGCAAGCGCGGGTGATGCGGTATGCGCGTAGATACGCGGCTGGGGTTGTTCCCGCGCAAGCTTTGATGGTGCGATAGCAATCTCTTTCGCTGATGCCGACCGCGGATGCAATTTGGGGAACATCTATGCTGTCTGCATAGTGTGTGCGGATGTAGTCCAGAATTTCTCTAAACCGAATTTCACGGCTGGTCATCAAAGAACTATTGTCCAAAGCGAATTGTGGTTCGGCTTTGGCATAGATCTGAACCCAGAGTTCTGACAGGCTATTTCGAAGCGCCATCTCGTTCTGCGGCTGTTGAAGATCGTGGCTAAAGGAGCTCTTCAGCAAATCGATAAAGGGCATATCGCCGGGGTTGGTGGGCGACCATTTGAGTACATCGACGCCTCGACATTGCAGTAATGGATTGATGTAGCGCTTTTGAAGGCGTCCCGCGGGATCGCCGAGCATTGACGGCTGAAAGATATGCAGCATTTGAATGGCTGGCGCCGAATTGGGCGATTGTAGGGTGCTGTGCAAAACGCCGCCGTTGATAAAGCCGGCGGACCCTTCCTCAAAGCGCATGTGCTCATGAGCCGCACGCGTGCGATAGTCAATTGCTCCCTGCTCCATGTAGAAAAGCTCGACTTCGGAATGCCAGTGCCAGGGGACGGAGTTGCCCGGATAGCGAGCGAATTCTGCGCGTTCGGCAATATAGGGCCAGTCTTCGGCGGTCTCGGGAAACGCTTCCTCGCGTCCTCCGCGGTGCAATTCTATGTGATCCATGTTTCGCATGGCATCAGTATAAAGCGCGATGGGCTTAGATTGCCCTTGCCTGTTCGGGGAACGCCTTGTCTAGGGATGCTTGGAGCTTTTCGAAGGATGCTCGTAAGTTGAGGCTCTGATCGGCTGAGCGCTTGGTTTTTGTGGTGGGGGAGTCGAGGAGACCGTCTCTCTGTGTCGGGGGGAAGGAGAATAGGTCTGCATGTTTTAGGGATGGCTGCTGTGCTGCGTCATTGGAAGAATGCATGCTTATGCGGCCTCCTCGATGTCCACCAAAAGGTTGCGCACGGGGTGTGCTGCTAGGTCCCGTGCGTTGGCAGTATTATGCCGCGGCTGCCGCAAAGAAGCGCTAAAGAAAGGCTTAACCTGGTTTGGTGTTACGATGAAACTGCAGGTCAGAGGTATTGAGTAACACTCTTGAAAGGTTTTGGGCTTAAGGGCTTTCTAAGGTTTGTGACGTGGATGTGGCGCGGACGTACGGAGCGTGTGAATGCACGCTGTTAGCGCTGCGGCTCTGCGGCGCGCACCTGCTCGATGACCTTTTCCATCGTGGCGTCGATGCGGTCTTTTTTGAGCTCGCATTCCCAGATGGTTATGGGTGTCCAGCCCATTTGAGTGAGTGCTGCCACGGCAGCGCGGTCGCGTTCGACGTTGCGACGGAACTTTGCCTCCCAAAACTCAACGTTGCGCTTGGGCTGGCTAGGGTTGCACTTGGGGCAGCGGTGCCAAAAGCAGCCGTTGACGAAGATGGCGATCTTGCGTCCAGGAAAGGCGATGTCGGGCTTGCCGGGAACCTTCCATTCCAGGCGATAGCCGGTGAGGCCCGCTGCGCGCAGGCGCTGGCGAACGAGCAGCTCGGGCTTGGTATTGGCGCGCTTGTTGCCCTTCATGGACTTTTTGATGGCGGCGCGACGGCGGACCAGTTCGCGCTCGTCAGCGGAGAGGTCCGAGGTATCGATGCCGTCGAGCAGGCTAGGTTTGGTGCGCTTTTTGGAGCGGCGCTTGGTTTTGCGCTTGGGCTTGGTGGTGGGCTCGTCGGTCGTGTTGGGCGCGGCGTCATCGGCGGCGCTTGCCTCAAGCCGGTCTTCCTTCAGCTCAATCAGGGCATCGATAAGCCCCTTGTCGGCGGGCATCCATTCCACCGTGGCAAGCGAGGTGCGTGGAATCCAGCGGATATCGAGCTGACGGTCGTGCTTCTGGGGCTCGTCGGACTCATCGGCGAGCGAGCAGTAGTAACACTCCATGGAGAGATGAAAATCGGGGTAGTCATACTCAACGGTATAGAAATCGCGCAGGTTAGTGACTTTTACCTGCAACTCTTCCATGAGCTCGCGGCGTACGGCGTCCTCGGGCGTCTCGCCGCGCATGAGCTTGCCGCCTGGGAACTCCCAAAGTCCCTGCATGTCGCCATAGCCGCGCTGCACGGCCAGTAGCTCGTCGGATCCTTCCTTGCGAATGATCCCAGCGGCAACATGAACGGTCTTCAACAGGAGTCCTCTCTCAACATCAACAAGTGACAGACTAGCTACCCGTACCTTACACAACGGTAAGGCAAGCGTAAGCCATATCGATGGTAGCCGACTCGGCTTCTTGCGACTATAGATGCCGTAGACTAATCGCAAGAAAGGACTCGGTATGCAAACCACGCACATGGCGACCCCGGTACTGGAGGTCGCGCATCTCGAAAAGGTATATGGAGCGCTGGGCAACGTGACCCGCGCGCTCAACGACGTCAGCTTTACCGTCAACCGCGGCGAATTCGTTGGCATCATGGGCGCTTCGGGCTCGGGCAAGTCGACGTTGCTCAACTGCGTGTCGACCATCGATAGCGCCACAAGTGGCACGATCCGCATCAACGGCCAGGACGTGACGCGCATGAAGCAGGCCAAGCTTTCGCAGTTCCGCCGCGAGGAGCTCGGCTTTATCTTCCAGGATTCCAACCTGCTCGATACGCTCACGGCACGCGAGAACATCGCCCTGCCGCTCACCATCGCCCGCGTGAATTCGGCCGAAATCTCGACCCGCGTGCAGGATGTGGCCGCGCGTCTGTCTATTAGCCAGGTGCTCGACAAGTATCCCTACCAGATGTCCGGCGGCCAGCAGCAGCGCGTTGCCGCGGCTCGCGCGCTCGTCACCGATCCCACTATGATTATGGCCGACGAGCCCACCGGCGCCCTCGATTCCAAGAGCGCCCGCCTGCTGCTCGAGAGCCTGGAGGCCCTGAATCGCCGCCTACGCGCCACCGTGCTCATGGTCACGCACGACAGCTTTGCCGCCAGCTATACGAGCCGCGTGCTGTTTATCCGCGACGGCAAGATCTTCACCGAGCTGCGCCGCGGCGACACCGATCGCCGCGAGTTCTTCGACCGCATTATGGAGGTCGTTGCCATGATGGGCGGTGAGGGCTCCGATGCTCTGTAAACTCGCTTGGGGCAACGTCCGCCGCGCCGGCCGCGACTACCTCGTCTACCTGCTGACGCTTACCCTGGGCGTCACCGTTTTCTATGCCTTTAACACCGTCTCGATGCAGGTCGACATCGCCGGAATCGATGAAGAGGGCTTGGCACAGGTTATGGGCAGCATGCTCGGCTACCTTACGTACTTTTTGGCCGGCGTCATGGCCTTTTTGATGGTGTATGCCAATAACTTCATCATGAAGCGCCGCAAGAAGGAGTTTGGCCTGTACCAGGTGCTCGGCATGGGGCGCGGGCGCGTCGCCACGATTATGGCGCTCGAGACCGTGATAGTATCGGTCGTGGCTTTTGTCGCCGGCATTATGCTGGGTGTGGGACTCTCCCAGCTCATGACGTTCTTTACGGCCTCGCTCTTTAAGACGCAGATCGCCGACTTCCACTTCTTTTTCTCGGTGCATGCGTTCAACCTGACCCTTGCCTGCATGCTCGTAATGTTTGTGCTCACGCTACTGCTGAACCTGCGTGCCGTGCGCCGCACCAAGCTCATTGAGCTTATGGGTGCCGAGCGCCGCAACGAGAGCATCAAGACGCGCAATCCGTGGATTGCGATTGCCATCTTTGTCGTGGGCGTGGCGCTCGTGGGTGTGGCCTATTACCGTCTGCTACGTGATGGGTTCCCGCTAACCGCGACGGACAGCAAGCTGCAAGAGGCCATGAGCCAGTTTGGCATTACGACCGCTATGGTTACCGTGGGCACCTTTGCGCTGTTCTGGGGACTCTCGGGCATGCTTATCAAGCTGCTGCAGAGCCTGCGCAGTGTCTATTGGCGCGGTCTGAACATGTTTACCGTGCGTCAGCTTGCGGCCAAGGTCAACACGGTGTGCTTTTCGATGGGCGTCATCGCGATGATTCTGTTTTTGGCCATTACCTCGGTGACCTGCGGTATGTCTATTGCCAACGTGATGAACGAAAACCTGGAGCGCTATAACCCTGTTGACGTGTCTCAGACGTATGTCTATTACACGCCCGAAACGCTCGACTACTACAAGGAGTATGTCAATCCGTCTGAGGCCGATCGCATGGTGCTGGCAGATGCAACGGTCGATTTGTACGCTGCATGGCATGGCGAGCGCAAGTCGGCGGACAACAACGACGAGACCGGCAAGAAGGTCAATATTGCCGATGTTGCTGGTGAGCATGTGCAGATCGATTCGTATCTGAGTTACCCGCTTGGCGGCTCGGGCCCCTCGGTGGTGGTGGGTGAGATGTGCAAGGCCATGGGCAAAAAGCTTCCCAAGGCGCTCGAGGGAAGCAACGCCGATGCGATGGGTCTGTTTGTGACGCCGGCGAGCCAGTACAACAAACTGCGCCAGATGATGGGCGAGGAGCCGGTGAGCATTGGCCGCGACCAGTATCTGCTCACGTGTGATATGGGCGGTGAGCTGGGCGACCTGTACACCAAGTACATGGCCGGCGGCCATACCCTCACCTTGGGCGGGCATGAGCTCAAGCCCGCAACCGATAAGTCGGACGAGGACACGGCGGCCATCGCCAACTCGGCGATGGGCAGCAATCCCGGTACCGTGGTCGTAGCCGATGAACTGCTGTCCCAGCTTAATCTGCAGCCGTATTCCAGTAATCTGCTCGTTAACTACAAGCAGGGGATGGATGTGACCAAGGCAGACGAGAGCATTAAATACACCATGCTCGACATTCTGCTCGTTGACGGCAAGGAGCCGGGGGGATGGGGAGTCTTCATCACGCGTTCCGAGATGTACACGCAAGCAGCGCAGATGAACGGCATGATTAGCTATCTAGCCATCTACATTGGCTTTGTGCTGGTCGTTGCATGTGCGGCGATTCTGTCGATCCAGCAGCTCTCCAATGTGGCCGACGGCAGCCGCAGCTATCGTGTGCTGGCACAAATCGGCTGTGACGACCGTCAGATCCGGCATTCGGTGATGGCGCAGCAAGCGGTGTTCTTCCTGTTCCCGCTGGCAGTGGGCTTGGCGCACTCCTTTGTGGCGCTCAAGGTGATCATCGAGCTGGTGAGCACGTTCGGCAACATGAGCATCGCCGGCACGGTGGGTCTCACCTGCGCGATCTTCCTGGCAGCCTACGGCGGCTACTTCCTGGTGACCTACCTCATGAGCACCGGCATGGTACAAGCCGCCATCGCCACCCGCTACAGCGAGTAACAAGCCGGTAAAACCGTCGCAAAATCAGAGGCGTATGACCGCCGCGAAGGGACCAGGGGCCCTTTCGCGGCGGTATTTTGCCTATCTGGTGCGTCTCGGATGCAAGTGAGTAGACTTTTTTGAACTTGCCGAGCACATCACGACAAATGATTGATAAAACCGCAGGTCAGGGCTGTGGCGTTTTAGGGCGTGCTTGGCCTCCTGTAAAAAGCCTACTCACTTAGTTTTTCTGCTAGAAGATCGCCACGAGGGAAAACAGCTCTCTCGCGGCGGTTGGCGTTTGCCCAGATAAAACCTACCAAAATAAACCTGTCCCTTTTTGGCAGGCTAGCGCTTCCAAAAGTGGAGGATCAGCGTGGTGCGGTTTTGCTGCTCGGTTTTGACCAGGATGTTATGGATGTGGGTTTTGACGGTGCCCACGGCAAGGAATAGCTCGTCAGCGATCTCTTGGTTCGACTTGCCCAGCACGACCAAACGCATGACCTCGGTCTCGCGGTTGGAAAGCTTGTAGGCGTTGCGGTAGAAGGGCATCTGCTCTTCGATGTGTCGATCAAGATCGCTGACATTCTTTTCCTCGGGTGCCTCCTGCATGCGGATCGAAAGCACGTGATAGGTGTAGATAATTAGCAGGATGGCAAAGTAGCAAGCGAAGACGTTCTCGCTAAAGTTGCGCTCGGACAGGTACAACTGCAGCCAAGAGGGCGCCAGGCTCATGGGAACCACCAAGATGTTGTAGAAGTCCTCGGCAACGATGCAGCCAACCAGAATGGCGCCGATAACCAGGTGTTTCTTTTGGTTGTTAACACGCGCCTTCAGCTCAACCTTCGTACTCTTGCGAGCTGTCCAAAAGATATACAGTCCCACAAAGACAAGGAACACCTGGCGCATGGTGTAGTAAAGCCACTGGTGTATGGGGCCGTAGGGGACGGCAACGATAATCAACAGCTCGCTTACCAAGAACGTTGCAACGGGAATGACGAACAGCTTCTTAGAATGCTTGTCGAGCAAGTCCATGGCAATGAGCCAAATAAAAGCCTGTGAAGCGGTCGCCACGAGGGTCCGCAACACAGGCATGGTGATTGAGTAATAGTCGCTAGCCGGAAAACTCTGGTTTTGCAGCGTGTATTCAAAAAAGAAGATCTCGGTCATCTCGATGGCATAGCAAATAAAAACGCCGCTGCCATAGATAAAGAAGCGTCGACGGGACGAGGCGTAGGCGGCAAGCGAAAGCACTGCCGTCACAATACAGATAACCAGTATTGCCAAGGTATAGAAGAACATGAGCGTGTTCATCTGTCACCGTCCCGTCTCATTTGATCTGTGTTTGGGCCCCATATAATCCCTGGGGTATATATGCCCCAGCCGGTCGTTTCACCGCGGATTAGGCACCGATATATAGGATAGCCGCATACCGTTCACGGTTCTAGATAGTAAACCCCCTGTAAACTCTTGACCTGCGGGTTTATATTGGATTAGAGAGGGTGTAACTCCGTGAACGGTCTTTAATCCCGAATAAACTAGGTAAAAATTGCATACGGGTGAATGATGGTCTTGTCAACACGAGGCGTGATGTTCGAGCGCCTCATAGTAATAGTCGGTAAGACCGGCGGAAAGGAAATCGACATGGCACTGCCTAAGGATTTCATCGACACCAACGACTTCACCAAAGAGCAGATCCTGGCTATCGAGGATCTTGGCCTGGCAATGAAGAAGGCCATCAAGGTTGACGGTTATTATCCGCACCTGCTCCGCAACAAGAGCCTTGGCATGATCTTCCAGCAGGTCTCCACCCGCACTCGTCTTTCCTTCGAGACCGCTATGACCGACCTCGGCGGCCATGCTCAGTTCTATGGCCCTGGCACCATCCAGCTCGGCGGTCATGAGTCCCTGGGCGACACCGCTCGCGTTATGGGCTCGCTGCTCGACATCATGATGGCTCGCGTTGACCGTCACAAGGACGTCGTCGGCCTCGCCGAGGGCTCCGCTGTGCCCGTCATCAACGGCATGTCCGAGTTCAACCACCCCACGCAGGAGATGGGCGACCTCATGACCATGCTCGAGAACCTCCCCGAGGGCAAGAAGATCGAGGACTGCACCCTGGCCTTCATCGGCGACGCCACCCAGGTCTGCGTCTCCCTCATGTTCATCGCCTCCAAGGTCGGCATGAAGTTTGTCCAGTTTGGACCTAAGGGCCACCAGATCCCCGACGGCGGCCTGCACGTTGGCACCGTCGAGGAGCGCGCCGAGTTCGGCAAGCAGATGATGGCCATCGCCGAGGAGAACTGCAAGGTCTCCGGTGGCTCCATCGTCATCTCCGACGACATCGAGTGCATCAAGGGCGCCGACTTCATCTACACCGACGTGTGGTATGGCCTGTACGACGAGGAGGTCTCGGGCGAGAACTACATGGACGTGTTCTATCCCAAGTATCAGGTCACCATGGACATGATGAACTTCGCCGGTCCCAACTCCAAGTTCATGCACTGCCTGCCGGCCACCCGCAACGAGGAAGTCGTCGACGAGGTCATGGACGATCCCGAGCGCTCCCTGTGCTGGGTCGAGGCCGAGAACCGCAAGCACTCCAT
>CAKUNE010000007.1 GCA_934668345.1 uncultured Collinsella sp.
TGAGCCCGATGGAGTACCGCAGGAAGCTTGGATACGCCTAGGCGGTCCAGGAAATCGTCCGCACCCCCAAACAGTCCATATTCCACCGCAACTTAAAAGGGGCACGTTCCAGCAACGTGCCCCTTTCTTGTACATCCCATCCGCATCGCCATTTTGCTGCACTGACTTTTTTGGATGTCGGGCTCGATAACGTTGACTCAGCTCCCGTGTGGCTCCGGCGGGGCGGGGCATAAGGTTTATCGCGAGTTCCGCACGAGCCGAAGGCCACTTAATGTGGCCTTCGTGCGAGCAGGACTGCCCGAGCAGGAAACCTTATGCCCCGCCCCGCCGGAGCCACACGGGAGCCGCGCACAAGTTATCCCCCGGCATTCAGAAAATCTAAGTGCCAAAAAATAAGATTTTTTGACTCCGTGTTGTATAACCCGCCATTCGTGGGTACCATTCAACGCGTACGCAAACAAAAAGGGTTAACCCGCACGGCTCAACCGTGCGGCCCACAAAGGAGGAAACAAGCATGTCGTCTTTGAAGCCGCTTGCAGATCGCGTCCTGGTCAAGCCCGACGAGGCCGAGCAGAAGACCGCCTCTGGTCTGTACATCGCCAGCAACGCTCAGGAGAAGCCGCAGCGCGGCACCATCGTTGCCGTGGGCGCCGGCAAGGTCAACGACAAGGGTGAGCGCATCCCCATGGACGTCAAGGTTGGCGACGTTGTTATCTACGGTAAGTTCGGTGGCAACGAGGTCAAGGTCGACGGCGAGAAGTATCTGCTGATGCGCGCCGACGACATCTACGCCGTCGTCGAGGCCTAGTCTCGTCAGAATCTCTGATTCGTCTTTGAACGCGATCGTCGCATAGGACTCGGAAGCGGCGACGCGAGTCACATTTCTTTTGGAGGATTACCTACCATGGCAAAGAACATTACGTTCAACACCGATGCCCGCGCTAAGCTCGCCAAGGGTGTCAACACTCTGGCCGACGCCGTTACCGTCACCATGGGCCCCAAGGGTCGCTATGTCGCGCTGCAGCGCACGTTCGGTGCCCCGACCATCACCAACGACGGCGTTTCTGTCGCCAAGGAGATTGAGCTCGAGGACAACATCGAGAACATGGGTGCCCAGCTGGTGAAGGAGGTCGCCACCAAGACCAACGACACCGTGGGTGACGGCACCACCACCGCAACCCTGCTCGCTCAGGCCATCGTCAATGACGGCCTGCGCAACGTCGCCGCTGGCGCCAACCCGCTGGCCATCCGTCGCGGCATCGACAAGGCTGTCAACGCCGCCGTCGCCGAGATGAAGAAGCAGGCCAAGCCGGTCGAGACCAAGGAGCAGATTGCTTCCGTCGGTACCATCTCCGCCGGTGACCCCGAGGTCGGCGAGAAGATCGCCGAGGCCATGGAGGTCGTGGGCAAGGACGGCGTCATCACCGTCGAGGATTCCCAGACGTTCGACATCACCATCGACACCGTCGAGGGTATGCAGTTCGACAAGGGCTACGTCTCCGCTTACTTCGTCACGGACAACGACCGCATGGAGGCCGTGATGAAGGATCCGTACATCCTCATCACCGACCAGAAGATCTCCAGCGTCCAGGACATCATGCCTGTTCTCGAAGCTGTCCAGCGCGCTGGCCGTGGCCTGCTCATCATCGCTGAGGACATCGACGGCGAGGCTCTGCCCACCCTCGTCCTCAACAAGATCCGCGGCGCCCTCAACGTCTGCGCCGTCAAGGCTCCGGGCTACGGCGATCGCCGCAAGCGCATCCTCGAGGACGTCGCCGTCCTCACCGGTGGTCAGGCTGCTCTGGACGAGCTGGGCGTGAAGGTCGCTGACATCACCGCCGATATGCTCGGTACCGCTAAGTCCGTTACCATCTCTAAGGACAACACCGTCGTCGTCGGCGGCGCTGGCTCCAAGGAGGCCATCGACGCCCGCATCGCTCAGATTAAGGGCGAGATGGAGAACACCACCTCTGACTTCGACCGCGAGAAGCTCCAGGAGCGCCTGGCCAAGCTCTCCGGTGGCGTTGCCGTCATCAAGGTCGGCGCTGCTACCGAGTCCGAGCTCAAGGAGATCAAGCATCGCGTCGAGGACGCTCTGCAGGCTACCCGCGCCGCTGTCGAGGAGGGCATCGTCGCCGGCGGCGGTGTCGCCTTCATGGACGCTGCTCCTGCGCTCGATGCTGTTGAGATCGACGACCCCGAGGAGAAGATCGGCGTCGACATCGTCAAGAAGGCTCTGACCGCTCCGGTCGCCACCATCGCCAAGAACGCTGGCTTTGAGGGCGCTGTCGTGGTCGACAAGGTTGCCGAGCTGCCCGCCGGCCAGGGTCTCAACTCTGCCAACGGCGAGTGGGGCGACATGATCGAGATGGGCGTCCTCGACCCCGTCAAGGTCAGCCGCGTCACCCTGCAGAACGCTGCTTCTGTCGCCAGCCTGATCCTCATCACCGAGGCTACCGTCTCCGATGTGCCCAAGAACACTCAGCTTGAGGACGCTATCGCTGCTGCTACCGCTGGTCAGCAGGGCGGCGGTATGTACTAAGGCCGACAAGGTCTAGAACTCCCACCGGGAATCCGGGGGCGTGACGGGGGTTTCTCTCCGGAACGTCCTCGGACATGCAAAGAGGCTCCGCATCGCGCTTCGCGCTGCGGAGCCTCTTTGCGTCCTGCGGAATGTTCCGGAGAGAAACCCCCGTCACGCCCCCGGATTCCCTGCGTTTACGGCCTTGAGGTCGGCGTGGGCGGAGGACTTGGTTGTTGGGAATACGTGTCCCGGTCGCTGTTTCGCGGCTTTGCCGCGAAAGGCGCGCCATTTTGGGGCGAGTGGAGGATGTGGTTGGTGCAGTGGCTTGTCCCCTTCGCTGTTTCGCGCTTTGCGCGAAAGGCGCGTTACTTTGGGATGGGTGGGGAACGTGGTTGTTGCGGCAACTGATCCCCGCCACAAATTACCCTTGGCATACTTGCGCGAACGATTGCTCGTGCTACACTTGCAATTGCTGTTTCAGGGCGGGGTGAAATTCCCCACTGGCGGTAAATCGGGCGGTGTCAAAGGGACGCCGTGGCGCAGGCGAGATTCCTGTGACCGAGCCGATGAGTCCGCGACCCGTGTGTGCGTTGGTTCGCATGCCGGCTGAACTGGTGAGATCCCAGTACCAACGGTTAGAGTCCGGATGAAAGAGGCAGGTGATCTTATGTCTGAACAGTCGCAGCATATCCATTTTGAGAACACGAATAGGTGGAGCACCAAACAGCTCGTAACCATGGCGTTGATGTGCGCCTTGGGCGCCCTGTTTATGTATGTGCAGCTACCCATTCTTCCCTCGGCGCCGTTTTTGACGTATGACCCGTCGCTGGTGCCGGCGATGGTGTGCGGTTTTGCGTATGGCCCTGGCGCCGGCACTGCTGTTGCCGCCATGGCGATCGTTATCCATGCGCTCACCACGGGTGACTGGGTCGGCGCGCTTATGAACCTGGTGGCTACGCTGGGTTATATTCTGCCCGCGGCTATCGTCTACCAGAAGATGCATACCTATAAGGGTGCCGTGATTGGCCTAGCGCTCGGCGTCATTGCCGCTACGGCGTTGTCTATGGTCGCAAACCTTACCATTGGCGTATGGTTCTGGTATGGCTCGGTCGATGTGATCGCCCCACTCATGATTCCTGCCGTGCTGCCGTTCAACCTTATCAAGACCGTGCTTAACTCGGTGTTGACGCTGGCGGTGTATAAAGCGGTCTCCAACCTCATCACGCCTAAAAAGGACCAGGTCAAAGGCCGCGCATGATTGAGTGTCGGGGCGTTTCCTTTAGCTATGACGGCGCCGTGTCGGCACTCGACGGTGTCGATCTGAGCATCGAGGACGGGGAGTTTTTCTGCATCCTCGGTGGCAATGGGTCGGGCAAGTCGACGTTTGCCAAGCATCTGAATGCACTGTTGCAGCCCGATGCGGGCACGGTACGCATCAACGGCATGGATGCGTCCGACCCCGAGCTGGTCTACGACATTCGTTCGACCGCGGGCATGGTATTCCAAAATCCCGATGACCAGCTGGTGGCAACGCTTGTCGAAGATGACGTTGCGTTTGGTCCCGAAAACCTTGGCGTGCCATCGGCACAAATTGCGCAGCGTGTACGCGAGGCGCTGAAGGGCGTGGGGCTGGTGGGCTTTGAGCGCCATGAGACCCATGCACTTTCGGGTGGCCAAAAGCAGCGCGTGGCGCTTGCCGGTGTGCTCGCCATGGAACCGCGCGTGCTCATATTGGACGAGGCTTCTTCGATGCTCGATCCGCGTGGACGCAAGGGCCTCATGAAGGCTTGCCGCGCGTTGCACGATCGCGGCATGACCATCGTGATGATTACGCACTTTATGGAAGAGGCCGCCGAGGCCGATCGTGTCGCGGTATTTCGGGCGGGGCGCGTTGCCATGCTCGGTACGCCCGAGGAGATTCTGACGCGGGCAGATGGGCTCATGGAGCTCAACCTGGATATGCCGGCGTCGTGCTGCTTGGGCATGGCACTTCGTGCGAAGGGCGCGCCCGTTCATGCGCAGGTGCGCGAGGCGGATATGGTCGCCGAGGTTGCGCAGGCATATGCCGACCGGAGTGGGGAAGACACCGCAGGGCGGCCTTCTGCATCCGATTCTCGTGTGCTCGACAACGTCTCCTCTGCAACCGACGGGACAGCCGTGTCGGAGCCCGTCATCGAGATCTCGCACCTCTCGCATAGTTACTCGCTGAGTGCCCGCGAGCGCCGTAGATGGCGCAAGCGCTCGGCCACTGCGGGCAAATCGAATAAACAGGCTCTCTGGGGAAACGACCCCAGCAGCCCGTGGGCGCTGCGCGATGTATCGCTGACGGTGCGTCGCGGCGAGTTCCTAGGCTTGGCAGGTCATACCGGTTCGGGTAAGTCGACGCTGGTCCAGCATCTCAACGGTTTGATTCGCCCCCAGGAGGGATTCGTTCGCGCACTGGGGCTCGATCTGTCAAACAAGAAAGACGCCGCCGCGGTTAAGGCCAAGGTCGGCGTGGTGTTTCAATATCCCGAGCGTCAGCTGTTTGCCGAAACCGTGACGCAGGACGTGGCGTTTGGCCCGCACAACCTTGGCTTGCCGCAGGCCGAGGTTGTCCACCGCGTTGAGTCATCGCTCGCGCGCGTGGGCCTCGACTTGGCCACGGTGGGCGACAAGAGCCCCTTTGAGCTCTCGGGCGGGCAGCAGCGGCGCGTGGCGTTTGCCGGCGTGCTTGCTATGGAGCCCGAGGTCCTGGTACTCGATGAACCCATGGCGGGGCTCGATCCGGCTGCGCGCAGGGATTTCCTTGAGCTTATCGATCGACTTCACCGCGATGGCCTGACCGTTGTCATGGTTTCGCATAGTATGGATGACCTGGCCAATTGCTGCGACCGCATCGTCGTGATGAACGAAGGTGCGGTGTTTGCCGAGGGAACCCCCGCGCAGGTATTTGCACATGCCGATGAGCTCAAGTCGATCGGCTTGGGCGTTCCCGCCGCCCAGCGCATGGCGTTGGCGCTCGCGGAGGCGGGCGTGCCGCTGCGTCGGGGCGGGCTCTATACGGTTGAGTCGCTGGCAGACGAGTTGGTGGACCTGCTGATCGGTCGCTCAGACGGTCTTTCTAACGTCGCGGACATTGCTAAATCCAAGACGGTCGCGCGAGAGGAGGGCTGCTAATGGAGGCGTTTTCGTTTGGCAGCTACTATCCCGGCGATAGTGCAATCCACCGCCTGGACCCGCGAACCAAGTTGCTCTTGGGCTTTGTGTTTCTGATCACGACGCTTACGGTCAGTGGCTTCCGCGGACTGGCACCGGTCGCAATTTTCGTTGTGCTGATCTATGCCGTGTCTCGCGTGCCGGTTCGTCGCGTTCTGTCGTCGATGGCGCCGCTGCTGGCGATTGTCGTGGTGGTCGCAGTGCTCAACCTGTTTTCCGACCAGAGCGGGCGCATTCTGTGGCAGCTTGGCTTTTTGCAGATAAGCGAGGGCTCGCTGCATTCCGCCGCCTTTATGGCGTGCCGCCTGAGCTTGATGATGGCCGGCATGAGCGCCATTACGCTCACCACGCCCACGCTCGACCTCACCGCGGGCTTTGAGCGTCTGCTCGCACCGTTTGCGCGTGTGGGACTTCCTGCACACGAGCTCGGCATGATTATGGGTATCGCGCTGCGCTTTATGCCGCAGTTTGCCACCGAGATGAAGCAGACGGCCGATGCGCAGGCGAGCCGCGGTGCGCGCGTGACGGGAGGCCCGCTCGGCGGCGTGCGTATGCTCGGCAGTGTGGCGATCCCGCTGTTCACGGGTGTGTTCCGCCATGCCGAGACGCTGTCTGCTGCCATGGATGCACGCTGCTATCACGGCGAGCAGGGCCGCACGCGCCTGCATGCGCTTGCATTTCGCCGCGGGGATGCGCTGGCTGCGGTGGTGACGGCGCTGCTGCTCGCGTGTGTCATCGTCATCAACCTTCAACTTGTTTAGGCGCGATTCGAGCGCAAGAAAGGGGTCCCTATGACCGACAACGACCGCACGGCTCAGCTTGAGCGCGCCTGTTCGTATCTCAGGCGCATTCCGGCGTGGTATCTAGCCACGACCGATGTGGCCGACGGGCATCAGCCTCGCGTGAGGCCGTTTTCGTTTGCCATGGTCGATGAAGGTAAGCTGTGGTTTTGCACGTCGCGCGACAAGGATGTGTGGGCGGAGCTGAGTGCGAATCCCAAGTTCGAGCTCTCGGGCTGGAAGCCGGGGGAATGTTGGATCGTGTTGACCGGCGAGGCCGCGCTCGAGGATGATGCGGTCGTGAGCGACAAGGTGCGCCAGGCAGGCTTTAAGCACATGGTGGGTATTGGCGAGAAACACGAGAGTGCCAACGACGGCCGCCTTGCTTTCTTTTCGGTCTGCAACATTGCCGCGCGCTTCTGTGATATCGACGGCAGCGAGGAGCGCCTGGGGCTCTAATTTCCCAAATTGACTACCCATTCCAAAAAGACTGGTCAGGCGACAGGAGGAAACGTGGACGGATTGAATACGGTTTTGGAGTATCTGACGTCGGTGCCGGCGTGGTATCTGGCGACGAGCGTGGACGGGCAGCCACATGTGCGTCCGTTCTCGTTTGCACAGATTCAGGACGGCAAGCTGTGGTTTGTGACAGCGCGCACCAAAGACGTGTGGCAGGAGCTGCTGCAAAACCAGCGCTTTGAGGCCACGAGTTGGTGGCCGGGCCATGGCTGGCTCATCTTGCGCGGGCGCGCTGGCTTGGATGACCGGGCTTTAGACGAAATGCGCGAAGCCGGGTGGAAGCATCTAGAGCGCCTGGGCGAGCACTATGAGGGGCCTAACGACCCCACGCTCGTCTTCTTTAGCGTCGAGGATCCCGAGGCTTTTATCTGCAACCATGACGAATGGGTGCCGGTCGAGCTCTAGCTGGCTGGCTCATCCTAACAACTTGGTTTTCGCATGGGCGGGCCCCGTATTGCCCGGCGCCGTTAGGAGCGTCGGTCAATACGGGGCCCGCTCTATTTGTCAATTCCTTCAAGCGAATGTGTCGGGAATGTTTCAATGCATGAATATGCAAGCCATTTACGTGTTAATGCATCTTTTGGTGCTAAAGTTTCAACCCACTTCATAACGACCGCTGCGAAATGCGCATCGGTGCATAAATCGCAGACAAGGAGTCTGATATGTCTTTGAAGGTTGGAATCGTCGGCGCGGCTGGATATGCCGGAGCCGAGCTCATTCGCCTCGTGCTCGGTCATCCCGAGTTTGAACTTGTTGCCATTACGTCCAACGCCGATGCCGGCCAGCCGCTGTCTGCGGTGTATCCGAGCTTTGCTGGCGTGAGCGATCTGGTTTTCACCACGCATGACGCCCCCGAGCTCAAGAGCTGCGATGCGGTTTTTCTTGCCGTGCCGCACACGGCTGCCATGGCACAGGTGCCCGCGCTGCTTGCATCGGGCGTCTCCTGCTTTGATCTTTCGGCCGATTACCGTCTGAGCGACGCGTCTGTCTTTGAGACATGGTATGCCGCCGAGCATACGAGCCCCGAGTTGCTCAAGACGCGTGCCTTCGGTCTGCCCGAGCTGTTCTGCCAGGACTTGGAGACCGCCGCATCCGACCATGCCGACGGCAAACCCGTGCTGGTCGCCTGCGCCGGTTGCTATCCCACCGCAACGAGCCTTGCCGCCGCGCCCGCCGTGCGCGCGGGCTGGGTGGCCGAGAACGGTCCCGTGATTGTCGATGCCATTAGCGGCGTGACGGGCGCGGGTAAGTCCTGCAACGCCCGCACCCATTTTTGCAGCGCGGACGAGAACCTGGAGGCCTACGGCGTGGGTAAACATCGTCACACGCCCGAAATCGAGCAAATCCTTGGCCTGACCGATCGCGTCGTCTTTACCCCGCACCTGGCACCGCTCAAGCGTGGTCTGCTCTCCACGGTGACAATACCGCTCGCGCTGCAGGCCATCGACTCCTTGGCTCTTGAGGACGTTGTCGACTATTACAAGCAGTTCTATGCCGGTCGCACCTTTGTGCGCGTGCTCGATGCCGGCCAGCAGCCCAAGACGGCTTCGGTCGTCGGCACCAACGCTGCCCAGATTGGCCTCGCGCTCAACAAGCGCGCGGGCGTGCTGGTGGCGACGGGCGCCATCGACAATCTGTGCAAGGGCGCTGCGGGCCAAGCGGTCCAGTGCGCCAATATCGTCTTTGGCTTTGACGAGCGACGAGGCTTGCCCACAGTGGCGTGCCCGGTGTAGCACATTCGATTGTTAACGATTTGGTAGTCGGGCATCGAGTGGGGCGCCACTCTTAAGCTGGTCTCATGATCACGACTGGCATGGCGCACCAACCGATGTCCGTTTTTTGTTTGACATAAGGAGTCATAAAGACGATGAATACCGAGCTGTTTGATATCAAGATTCGCGCCGTTGAGGGTGGCGTTACGGCTGCGGCTGGTTTTAAGGCTGCAGGCATCCACGCTGGGTTCCGCAAGAACCCCGAGCGTCTGGATTACGCGCTCGTCGTGCCCGATAAACCCTGTCCCGGTGCTGGCGTGTTTACCACCAATCGCTTTTGCGCGGCGCCCGTGCAGGTGAGCCGTGCCAACCTGGGCGGTACCGACAAGGGGTACGGTATCATCGCCGGCATTTCGGTCAACTCTGGCAATGCCAACGCCGCCACGGGTGAGACCGGCCTTGCATGCGCGCGCGAGACGTGCAGCATCGCATCGCAGGTCATCGGCTGCGAGCCCCAGCAGATTCTGGTTGCCTCCACGGGTGTGATTGGCCAGATTCTGCCGATCGACACGTTTGAGACCGCCATTCCTGCTGCCTACGAGGCGCTCTCCGCCCACGGTGGCGCCGATGCCGCTCGCGCCATCATGACGACCGACACGCACTCCAAGGAGTACGCCGTATCCTACGTCAGTGAGGCTGCGGGTCATGCGGGCAATGTCTATACGGTAGGCGGAATGTGCAAGGGCTCGGGCATGATCATGCCCAACATGGCCACCATGATCGCAGTTATCACCACCGATGCCCCCGTCGAGCCTGCGGCACTTCATGCCCTGCTGCTCTCGACCGTCAAGCAGACCTTTAACAAGGTAACGGTCGATTCCGACACCTCGACCAACGACACCTGCATCATGCTTGCCTCCGGCGTCGCTGCCGCAGATGCCGAGCCTATCGTCGAGGGCTCCGATGCCTTTGACGAGTTGGCGTTTGCCGTACACGAGGTGTGCGAGAGCCTAGCGCGCAACATCGCGGCCGATGGCGAGGGTGCATCGAAACTCGTGACGGTCAACGTCACCGGCGCCGCTAACGACGAGGAGGCCGATGTCGCCGCCCGTGCCGTTGCCAACTCGCCGCTCGTTAAGACCTGCATCGCCGGCCACGACTGCAACTGGGGCCGCGTTGCTATGGCGCTGGGCAAGTGCGGTGTGAAGTTTAATCAGGAAGACGTTTCCATCGACATGATGGGCATGCCTGTCTGTCGCGACGGTCTGACTGTTCCCTTTGACGAGGACGAGGCTCTACGACGTTTTGAGGCGCCCGAGATCGTGATCTCGGCCGACCTGGGCGCAGGCGACGCGGCAACGACCGTGTGGACCTGCGACCTCACGCATGAGTACATCTCCATCAACGGCGACTACCGTTCCTAGATTCCAGGCACGCTGCGCATCTTGCCGCGATTGCGGACAGCGGAGCACGGCGCGATAACGATACGAAAGACGAGGCAGATTATGAAATTCGCACGCGATTGTCGTTCGAGCGAATCCAACGAAGCAACCGCGCAGCTGCTGTTTGAGGCACTGCCGTGGATTAAGAACCTGACCGGCAAGACGGTCGTCATCAAGTACGGCGGTGCCGCCATGGTCGACGAGCAGCTGCGTCGCGACGTGATGAGCGACATCGTCCTGCTTAAGATCATCGGCATGCGCCCCGTTATCGTGCACGGCGGCGGCAAGGCCATCAACGAGGCGCTGAGCCATTACGATATTCCCGTCGAGTTTAAGAACGGCCAGCGCGTGACCACGCCGGCGACTATGGATATCGTGCGCGAGGTGCTGGGCGGCAAGGTTAACCAGGAGCTGGTTGCCGCCATCAACCACCACGGCAACCTAGCTGTGGGCGTGTCGGGCAGCGACGCCGGCACGCTCATCGCCGAGCCGCTCGACCCCGAGCTCGGTCGCGTGGGCAAAGTGACGCACGTTAACACCGACTATATCGAGCGCTTACTCGATAGCGAGTACATCCCCGTCATCGCTACCGTCGCGGCGGGGGAGGACGGCGGTTTCTTCAACATCAACGCCGATACCGCCGCCGGTGCCGTTGCGGCAGCGCTGCATGCGCATAAGGCGATCTTTTTGACCGACGTCGACGGCCTGTACAAGGACTTTAGCGACAAGGATTCGCTTATCTCCAACCTGACGCTCGACGAGGTCAATGAGATGCTCTACGGCGGCGAGGTCGATAAGGGCATGATTCCCAAGCTGCGCGCGGCCGTCGATGCGCTTGCCGGCGGCGTTTTTCGCGCTCACATCATCAACGGCACCACGCCGCATTCGCTGCTGCTAGAGCTGCTGACCGATGCCGGCGTCGGCACCGTGATCCATTCCACCGAGACGGCTTACGAGTTCGATACGCATCCGCATCCGCTTTCGACGTTTGCAGCGCGTCTGACCGAGAACCTCGACGAGGTCGAGAAGCTTCAGACGGTCTAGCTGACCCGCAGCCGCCCCATTCCTGTACCCATAGGCCTGCGCCGTCCGGCGCTCAATGAAAGGCATCCCATGTCACTTGCAGCTCAGCAATCGCTTGAATCCCATTACGTTATGCATACCTTTGGCCGCTCTCCGGTCGAGTTTGTCGAGGGTCACGGCATGAAGCTCACCGGCGACGATGGCCGTGAGTACCTCGACTTTCTTGCCGGCATCGGCGTGTGCAGTCTAGGTCATGGCGACCCAGCTGTGCTCTCGGCGCTCGAGGCACAGACCAAAAAGCTCATGCATGTCTCCAATTACTTCTACATTGAGCAGCGCGGACAGGTCGCGGCGCTGCTGTCCAAGCTTGCCAACGAAGACGTAGATGGTGCGCGCGTGCTTGCCGATGCCATTGCCGCCGGCGATGAGACCACGGCAGCTGCTCTTGGTGCCCCGGCTGCGGACGAGCAGGTGTGGGAGACCTTCTTTGCCAACTCCGGCGCCGAGGCCAACGAGGGCTCGATGAAGCTCGCGCGCCTGTACGCCAAGCGTGCCGGTAACGGCGGCAACACTATCGTGTGCATGCGTGGCGGCTTCCACGGCCGTACGCTCGAGACCATTGCCGCCACCATGCAGGATTGGCTGCAGGATAGTTTCCGCCCGCTGCCGGGTGGCTTTGTGGCCTGCACGCCCAACGATGTCGATGAATTGCGTGCGATCTTTAAGCAGCTGGGCAGTGAAATTTGCGCCGTGATGCTCGAACCGATCCAGGGTGAGAGCGGTGTGCACCCCATGACCGAGGAGTTTATGGCGGCAGCGCGCGACCTGGCACACGAAGTGGGCGCCGTGCTTATCGCCGACGAGGTCCAGTGCGGTATCTTCCGCACGGGTAAGCCGTTTGCGTTCCAGACCTATGGCGTGGAGCCCGACATCATGAGCCTTGCCAAGGGCATTGCTGATGGCGTGCCCATGGGTGCCGTCGTCGCAAAGAAGGAGATTGCCGACGTGTTTGAGCCGGGCGACCACGGCTCGACCTTTGGCGGTAGCTGCTTGGCCATCGCGGCGTGTGCCGCGACGCTCTCCGCGCTCGTGCGCGGCGATTATGCCGACCACGCTGCCAAGGTGGGCGCCTATATGGAGGCAAAACTCGCCAAGTTACCGCATGTTACCGATGTGCGCGGTCGCGGCTTGATGCTCGGCTGCGACCTGGATGATGCCGCGGGCGACGCGCATGATATTGTTGCCCGCGCGCTGGCCGCCGGTGCCGTGATTAACGCTACGGGTGCCCATACGCTGCGTTTCCTGCCGCCGCTCGTGTGCGAAGAGGCCGACGTGGACAGCCTAATCGAGATCCTGGCGGGTGTCTTGGGCTAACGCGGCGCAATAACTCAATTTGGACCGGGTTCCGGACTGCGGACGTGCCATATGCGGCACGATTCGGCGGTCTGGAGCCCGTTTTGCCATAAATCTGCAATGGCCAGGAGAGCCTTTGGACAAAAAATGCCAAATATGAGTACTGTCACCAGTTGAATCTCATATGAAACCGACTACCTAGGATTAGTTAGACCACACATGTTCAGTTATGTTAATGGGAAAACAGCTAGTAAAGGCTTCAAATCGCTGATTCAGAGCTAGATTTATCCAGCGAAACCCAAAAATCGCTGCTACAAAATTGGTAACAGTACTCATTTTTGCCATTTTTTGGCCACGGCCTTTGTGACGGACGTGCTGGCGGGTTCGAATCCCTCTGCGATGGGCCCAAAAAAGAAAGGCCTCCATCACTGGAGGCCTAACAAATCAGTGGTGGGCGATGAGGGATGTCGCGTGCGGCTGACGCCGCCTGCTCTCGCTTCGGGCCTACGGCCCTCGCGTGCTGCGCTGGAAAACGCTTCGCGTTTCCTCAGCTCCGCACCCTTGCGGGTTCGAATCCCATGAAATGGGCCCAAACAAAAACGGTCCCCTTGCGAGGACCGTTTCCAAATCAGTGGTGGGCGATGAGGGATGTCCGCGCGCGGCTGGCGCCGCCCGCGCCCCGCTTCGTCGCTCCGCTCCTCGCGTGCTGCGCTGGAAAACGCTTCGCGTTTCCTCAGCTCCGCACCCTTGCGGGTTCGAATCCCATGCGCTGGGCCTGAAAAAGGAAAGGCCTCCATCGCTGGAGGCCTAACAAATCAGTGGTGGGCGATGAGGGATTCGAACCCCCAGCCTTGTGCGTGTAAAGCACCTGCGCTAACCGTTGCGCCAATCGCCCGTGCGGAGAGAGTATAGCAAAACAATCGCCTCATTCATCTCATATCCATTAAAGGTAACCGTCGCGTGTCACAGCGGAGCTGATTCAGTTGAGATTGCCTGAACATTCCGCCCCTCTTTACGCCCTCGGGTATACTCAAAAGCTACTGATTCGATTTGATGCCCAGCAACAGCAGAGGGGATAGTATATGTGCGGTTTTGTCGGTTTTGTCGGTGGGACGGATAACCAATCCGAGGTGCTCACCAAGATGATGGACCGCATCGTCCATCGCGGTCCCGACATGGGCGGTCAGTTTATCGACGGCCGCGTCGCCCTGGGCTTCCGCCGCTTGTCGATCCTCGACCTGACCGAGGCCGGCGCTCAGCCCATGGCCAATGAGGACGGCAGCGTCGTTATCGTCTTCAACGGCGAGATCTACAACTTCCAAGAACTCCGTTCCGAGCTCGAGGCCAAGGGCTACCAGTTCCACTGCGGCGCCGACACCGAGAGCCTCCTGCACGGCTACGAGGAGTGGGGCGAGGCAGTACTCGATCGCTTGCGCGGTATGTACGCCTTCGTCATCTGGGACAAGAAGAAGAACAAGCTTTTTGGCGCCCGCGATATCTTTGGCATCAAGCCGCTCTACTACTATCCCATGGCCGATGCGGGCGACGACGCTCCGGGCGTGCTCTTTGGTTCCGAGATCAAGAGCTTCCTGGACTACCCGCACTTCCACAAGGCGGTCAACAAAAAGGCCCTGCGTCCGTACATGACGCTGCAGTATTCGGCAACCGAGGAGACCTTCTTCGAGGGTGTCTACAAGCTGCCGCCGGCGCACTACTTTACCGTAGACATCCCGACCGGCAAGATGAACATCGAGCGCTACTGGGATTGCGATTACTCTGCCGTCGAGAAGCCGTTCGAGGAGTATGTCGACGAGCTGGACGAGGTCGTGCACGAGAGCGTCGAGGCCCATCGCATCGCCGACGTCAAGGTCGCGTCGTTCCTCTCCGGCGGCGTAGACTCCAGCTACATCGCCGCTTGCCTCATGCCCGACAAGACCTTCTCGGTGGGCTTCGATTACAAGAATTTCAACGAGACTAACTACGCCAAGGAACTTTCCGATAAGCTCGGCGTCGAGAATGTCCGCAAGATGATTACCGCCGACGAGTTCTTCGGTGCGCTCGAGGACATCCAGTATCACATGGACGAGCCGCAGTCCAACCTGTCTTCCGTGCCGCTGTGGTTCTTGGCCGAGATGGCCCGCAAGGACGTCACCGTCGTGCTTTCGGGCGAAGGCGCCGACGAGCTCTTTGGCGGCTACGCCTACTACGAGGACACGGTTCCGGTCCGCAAGTACAAAAAGATGGTGCCGCTGCCCATCCGTCGCGCGCTCGGTAACCTGGCGCTGCATATGCCGTACTTCAAGGGACATAACTTCCTGGTCAAGGGTGCCGAGATCCCCGAGAAGTCGTTCCTGGGACAGGCTCTGGTATGGCCGGAGCGCGAGGTCGACGGCGTGCTCAAGCCCGAGTACAACACCGGCGATGGCGCCTTCGAGCTTGCCGCTCCCATCTATGCGCGCGTGAAGGGTCAGCCCGAGCTGGTCAAGAAGCAGTACCTGGACATGAACATGTGGCTTCCGGGCGACATTCTGCTCAAGGCCGACAAGATGTGCATGGCGCACTCGCTGGAGCTGCGCGTGCCCTTCCTGGACCGCAAAGTCATGGAGTTCGCCGAGCACATTCCCGACCGCTACCGCATCAACGAGAACGGCAACAAACAGGTACTCCGCCACGCTGCCAACAAGTCGCTGCCCGATGAGTGGGCCACCCGTCCCAAGGTGGGCTTCCCGGTGCCGATCGTCTACTGGCTGCGCGAGCAAAAGTGGTACGACTATGTCAAGGAGTACTTCACCGCGCCGTGGGCAAGCGAATTCTTCGATACCGACGAGCTCATGCACCTGCTCGATCTGCACTTTGCGGGCAAGGGCGATTTCCAGCGCAAGATCTATACGCCGCTCGTGTTCCTGGTGTGGTACAAGCGCTTCTTTATCGACGAGGACCAGCCCGCTGTTCAGGCTGCCTAGCCTCGGCTTACGAACGCCTGCGCGTAACGGCTCCTCCGGGAGCCGTTTTTGCGTGGGTGCGTTTCAGTTACTATAAAAACCGTCCCTGCCAAATGGCTGAGAAAGGTGAAAGATGCACCATTCGGATTCCGCGACTGTGACCACGGTCGATACGCTTGCCAAGCTTCTCGACGTGTGCGGCGAGCTGCGCGCATCAGAGCAGGTTGACGAGCGTGCCGTGACCGGCTGCTCGTTTGATTCGCGCGCGGTCTCGGCAGGTGACGTGTTCTTTTGCAAAGGTGCTGCCTTTAAGCCCGCGTTTTTGAGCATGGCGCTCGATGCGGGCGCCGTCGCATTTGTGTGCGAGGAGTCGCTGGTCGAGTCTCTGGAGCCGCTGGCGCAGGAGAGCGGCGCTGCGATGCTGGTTGTTGATAGCGTTCGCACGGCCATGGCCCTGTTGCCGCCGGAGGTCTACGACCGTCCCGACCACGACGTCAAGATCGTGGGCATCACCGGTACCAAAGGAAAGACCACGGCCGCTTTTATGCTCCAGTCGATTATCAAAGCGGCGGGCGAGTCCTGCGGCATGATCGGCTCGGTGAGCACCGACGATGGCATCGAGTGCTACGAGAGCACCAATACCACGCCCGAGGCCCCCGAGGTCTGGCGCCATATCGCCAACTGCCGTGAGTCCGGTCGCCAGTCCATGGTCATGGAGGTCTCGAGCCAGGCGCTCAAGTACCAACGCGTCGAGAATCTGCCGTTTGACGTGGCGTGCTTCCTCAACATCGGCCGTGACCACATCTCGCCGATCGAACACCCCACGTTTGAGGATTATTTTGAGAGCAAACTCAGGATCTTTGACCAGGCAAAGACCGCCGTGGTGAATCTGGGCACCGAAGAGGTCGACCGTGTGCTGGAGGCAGCGTCGACGGCCGAGCGCTTGGTGACCGTTGGCGTCGAGCACCCCGAGGCAAGCCTGTGGGCGAGCGATGTGCGCATGGTCGGCTTTAGCATCGAGTTCAACTTGCATGGCCTGTGTGCCGACGAGTCCGAGGCGGGGGAGAAGATCCTGCTGGGTATCGCGGGAGATTTTAACGTGGAGAACGCGCTGGTCGCTATCGCCGCTGCGCACGAGATCGGCATCGGTATCGATGCCATCAAGAAGGGCCTCTCCAAGCTTCGTGTGCCGGGCCGCATGGAGGTCGTGGAGTCGAAGGATGGCCGCGTGATTTGTGTCGTTGACTATGCTCACAACCAGCTTTCGTTCCGTTCGCTTTTCTCGTCGGTCAAGCGCGCGTTTCCCACTAGTCCAGTCATTGCAGTGTTTGGTGCTGCCGGCGGCAAGGCGCAGGAGCGCCGCGAGCAGCTTCCGCGCGAGGCCGCACCATATTCCGACCTGATGATCTTTACCAACGAGGACCCGGCTCACGAGGACCCGATGAAGGTCTGTCGCGAGCTTGCCGAACATGTTCCCGACGATACGCCGAACAAGATCATCCTCGATCGCGAAGCCGCTGTGCATGCGGCGTTCAAGGCAGCGCGCGAGGAGTACGTCAACCCCGATGCTCCCACCATTGTCTTGCTGCTGGCAAAGGGTGACGAGGAGCTCATGCACGTGGGCGACGAGTTCGTGCCCATCGAGAGCGACCTTTCGTTGGCCAATCGCCTGATCGATGTTACCCAGTTTGACTAATGAACCATGATGGCGGCGGCGCCCTGAGTGCGCTGTCGCCATAAGCGTGTTCCCTCAATCAAAACATGCCGTCCAAGTCCAAACCCTTCTACGTAAACGGAGTAACCATGTCCCACAACACCTTGCCGACCGTTGCCGAGCTTTCGGGCGAGATGCGCGAGCGCTTGGCCAAGGTCAAGTACGTCTTTACCGACCTGGATGCCACGATGCTCGCACCCGGCTCGTGCGTGCTGCGCGACAACGACGGCAACCCCTCGACCAAACTCGTCGAGGCCGTCGTGGCACTTGCCCGCGCTGGTATTCAGGTGGTTCCCACCTCGGGCCGCAACCGCACCATGATCCACGAGGACGCGCGCGTGCTCGGCCTCAACTCCTACATTGGTGAGATGGGCGGCCTGGTCATGTACGACCTCAAAGCCAACGATTGGGAGTATCTGACCGGCGACATGCCCTACGACCCCTCTTGCGGTCTCACGCCGCACCAGGTGATCGAGCAGACCGGTGTGTGCGAGAGGATCCTCGCCCGCTGGCCGCACAAGATCGAGTATCACAACGACATGTCGACCGGCTACAAGTACCGCGAGGTCACCGTCGGCATGCGCGGCGACATCCCCGATGACGAGGCGCAGGCCATCCTCGACGAGGCCGGCTGCGGCTTGGTGTGGGCCTGTAACGGTCACCTGACGCATCTGTCCAAGCCGACGACGCTCGAGCTTAATCGCGTCGAGGACGGTCGCGCATTCAACATCAACCCCGCGGGCCTCAACAAAGGCGTCGCCATTGCGCGCTTCTGCGAGCACCTGGGGATCGAGCGCGAGGAGACGCTCGCGCTCGGTGACTCCGAGTCCGACTTCTACATGGCCGATCGCGTGGACACGTTCTGCCTGGTCGAGAATGGCCTGACGAGCGCCGGCGCGCCCGAGTTCCTGGCTGCTTGCGAGAACGCTTTCGTTACGCGCGGCAAAATTGTCGACGGTTGGGCGGCGACGGCAGAGCTGCTGGTCGCGGCGCGTTCGTAGTGCGGCGTCGCCGCACTTGGACATGTCTTTTCGAGAGAGACTGGTGAGGTAATGTCCGATATCGAGAATCCGACAGGCGACACGCGCCCGATTGGCGTGTTCGATTCTGGTTTGGGCGGTCTGACGGTTGCGCGCGCCATCGCGACGGTGCTGCCGCACGAGTCCGTCTACTACTTCGGCGACACCAAACGCTGCCCCTACGGCACGCGCACCGAGGATGAGGTGCGCTCGTTTGCGTTGCAGGCGGGCCGTTGGCTGTCGAAGCACGACGTCAAGATTATGGTCATCGCCTGCAACACGGCGACCGCCGCGGCCTTGCGTCTGGCCCAGCAGGTGCTCGACGTTCCCGTGATCGGCGTGATCGCGCCGGGTGCCCGTGCGGCAATCAACAGCACCCGTTCGCGTCGCGTGGGCGTGCTCGCCACCAACCTCACCATTCGCTCGGGCGCCTACACGCGCGCCATCCAGGACCTGGATGCCGGCGTGGACGTGTACGGCTGCCCTGCTTCGAGCTTTGTCGAGGTCGTCGAGCATGAGCTCGCGTCGGGTGCGCACCTGCAGGAGCAGTGGCTCGAGAACGAGGACATCTTCGATACGCCTGCCGTGCGTGCGCTGGTGGGTACCACGGTTGAGCCGCTGCGCGACCACGGTATCGATACCGTGGTGCTCGGCTGTACGCATTTTCCGCTGTTGGTGGGACCTATCCGCCATGCGCTGGGGCCTGGGGTGCGTGTCGTGAGTTCCGCCGAGGAGACCACGCGCGAGCTGACCGATATCCTCACGCGCCGCGAGCAGCTGGCGGGCGACGCCGCCGAGCCGCAGCATCGTTTTGCCACGACGGCCGATAACATTGCCGAGTTTGCGGTGGCGGGCAGCTTTATCTTTGGTCAGCCGCTCAAGAGCATCGAACATATCGATATCGATGAGCTGAAGTAGATGTAAGGCAGCCGCCAAAGCCTTCGCCGCACCTTTTGCCGAAAGGATATTTCTATGGAGTACATGCAGGTCAACCGCGCCAACGGTCGCGCCGCCAACGAGTTGCGCCCCGTTAAGCTCACCCGTGGCGTCATGAAGCACGCCCACGGCTCGTGTTTGGCCGAGTTCGGCGACACGCGCGTGCTGTGCGCCGCCACTATCGAGGAGGGCGTGCCGGGCTGGCGAAAGGGAGCTAAGGCCGGCTGGGTGACCGCGGAGTACGCCATGCTGCCGGCGTCGACCGGCAAGCGCTGCAAGCGCGAGCACGCCAACCGCAAGGGCCGCTCCATGGAGATCGAGCGCCTCATTGGCCGCAGCCTGCGTACCGTCGTCAACATGAAGGCACTCGGCGAGTACACCGTTACCGTCGACTGCGATGTGATTCAGGCCGATGGCGGCACGCGTACAGCGAGCATCACCGGCGCCTGGGTGGCGCTGCACGACGCCCTCGCCATGTGGGTCGAGGCGGGCAAGATCGAGCGCATCCCGCTTACCGGCCAGGTGGCTGCCATCTCCATGGGCGTTGTCGACGGCAATACGCTGCTTGACCTCGATTATTCCGAGGACAGCCATGCCGAGGTTGACATGAACCTCGTCGCCACCGACACCGGTGAGATGATCGAGCTCCAGGGCACCGGCGAGCAGGCGCCTTTCGACCGCAAACGCCTCAACGCCCTGCTCGACCTGGGCGACAGGGGTATCGCCGAGCTCATCGAGCTTCAGCGCCAAGCCATCGCCTAACCTGCCAAATAGGGACAGGTTTATTTTGGTAGGTTTTATCTGGGAAAACGTCGAAGTATAAGACTGCCGTTGATTGAGAGGGGAGAGAGGCCGAGGTCCTCGTCGTCCTCAACACGGCATTGCTATAGAGACAAGGAGACCACTCATGGCACTTGAGAAGATCGACATCGACACCCTCGACCCGGCGGCGACCATTGTCGTGGCAACGGGCAACGCCCATAAGCTCACCGAGATCGAGGCCATTTTGGGCAAGGTCATGCCCGAGGTTCGCTTTGTGGCGCTCGGCCAGCTGGGCGAATTTGAGGACCCCGAGGAAAACGGCACGACGTTTTTGGAGAACGCCATCATCAAGGCGCAGGCTGCCGTCGAAGAGACGGGGCTCATGGCCATTGCCGACGATTCGGGCCTGGTCGTCGACGCACTGGACGGTGAGCCCGGTGTGTATAGCGCGCGCTACGCGGGCGTTCACGGCGACGATGCCGCCAACAACGCCAAGCTGCTCGTGAATCTGGAGGGCGTGGCCGACGAGGACCGCACTGCGCGCTTTATGAGCGTCGTCGCGCTCATCGATACGAACGGCCTGGTCACCTATGGCGAGGGCGCCTGCGAGGGCGTTATCGCGCACGAGGGTCGCGGCGATCACGGCTTTGGCTACGACCCGCTGTTCCTGCCGGTCGATACGCCGGGCAAGACTATGGCCGAGCTCACGGCGGACGAGAAGAACGCCATCAGCCATCGATTCCATGCGCTCGAGCACCTATCCGCCAAACTGACGGGCGAGGAGTAAGCCGTGCGTGCGGTGGTGCAGCGCGTACTCAATGCCGGCGTGACAGTCGACGGCGAGTGCGTGGGTCGCATTGGACGCGGCTACCTGGTGCTGCTTGGTGTGGGCCATGGCGATACGCGTGCCGAGGCCGACAAGCTGTGGGGCAAGCTCCGCGGGCTGCGTATCAACGAGGACGAGAACGGCAAGACCAACTTGGCGCTTGCCGATGTCGACGGCGAGGTTCTCGTGGTGTCGCAGTTCACGCTGTTCGCCGATTGCCGTCACGGCCGCCGTCCGTCGTTTACCGATGCAGGCGCCCCCGATGTTGCCAACGAGCTCTACGAGTACTTCCTGACGCTCGTGCGCGAGGACGTCGAGCACGTAGCGCACGGCATCTTCGGCGCCGACATGAAAGTCGACTTGGTCAACGACGGCCCATTCACCATCGTTCTGGACACAGACAACCTTTAGGTTACGCGGTTTTACCAAACCGCGTAACAACTGGTCATGCGAGGTTGTTATCTGGTACGTATTTGGGACGAGGCTTATTTAGCTACTTGCGTAGGGTTGTAACAGAGTGCTATAGTATTAGAGTTTTGTCTATCTTAGGGGTATTATCCCCTTTTTGAATTGCACCTTCTGGAGGCCCTGTTCATGGAAGAGATGGAAGTCAATCACGTCGACGACATCCACGAGAAGCTGACCGATATGGTGGGCGATCGCGTCAAGGTGAAGGCCAACATGGGCCGCACCCGCGTCGTCGAGCGCATGGGCACCATCAAGAGCGTCCACCCCGCCGTCTTTATCGTTGAGGTTGACGAGCGCCGCGGCCGCAAGTCGCGTCAGTCCTACCAGTATATCGATGTCCTCACCGGGCAGGTCGAGCTGTTCGACCCCGAGAGCGGCGAGCACATTTTTACCCCGCTCGGCAACCAGCTCGAGGAGCACTAGCGGTGACCGATCGGTCCCTCACCCTTACCGCGCCGGCAAAGATTAACCTCTACCTGGGGGTTCATACCGAGCGCGATGACCGCGGCTACCACAGGGTCGATTCCCTGATGGCAGCTGTCGGTCTTTCCGATACCGTGACGGTTACGCCGGCACAGGCGCTGACCGTCCAGACGGTTCCGGCATCAGATTTTCCCATGCAAAAGAATACGGCGTATCGGGCTGCGGTTGCTATGGCCGAGCATTATGGTCGCGAGGCAAACATCTGCGTGACGATTGAGAAGCGCATTCCATTGTGCGCCGGCTTGGGCGGCCCCTCGACGGATGCGGCCGCGGTCATTGTCGCCTTGGCGGAGCTCTGGGGAATTGATCGCACCGACCCCGCGCTCGACGACATTGCGCGGGGCATTGGCGCTGACGTCCCGTTCTTTTTGCACGCGAGCCCTGCGTTCTACGTAGGTGGGGGAGACGTGCTGGCAACTGAGTACCCCGCGCTGCCCGCAACGCCCGTCGTGTTGGTCAAGCCGCGCGAGGCAAGTGTTTCGACAATTGAAGCCTATCGACGTTTTGACGAGGCCCCGGTGCCTGCAGACAAGCCCGGCGCGATAGCTTCTGCCTTGCGTGCTGGTGATGCCGAGACGGCATATGCGCTCATCCATAACAACCTGGGTGTCATTTCCGCACAGATGGAGCCGCAGATTCAAACGGTTCTCGATTGGCTGCGTAAACAGGACGGCACCGTTGCTGTAGATGTGTGCGGATCGGGTGCCTGCTCGTTTGCCATTTGCGACACCGCCGCCACGGCCGAAAGGCTTGCCGACGCTGCCCTGCAAAACGGCTGGTGGTCCTGCGCGACGGAGCTCATTCCCAACACGGTTCGCATCGAAGTGCCAAAGAAGTAAAAATTTCTCTGGCACACGACGGAAATCTTTGTTACTATAGTCGAGCTAACGGGTTGTGGCTCAGTTTGGTAGAGCACTGCGTTCGGGACGCAGGGGTCGCTGGTTCAAATCCAGTCAACCCGACCAGAGCATGAGGAGGGATCGCTTCTTGCGGTCCCTTTTTTTAGCTATTGTTGTGATACCGCGATACCCGCGGTATACTCATTCGAGCTTGTCTCGCTGTATTGTGGAGGTCTACATGTTTGGACTGAGGGCTCCTGAGCTCATCATTATTCTCGTCGTTGTCCTGATTATCTTCGGGCCCAAGAACCTGCCGAAGCTCGGCAAGTCCCTCGGCTCTACCGTCAAGAATATCCGCGAGGGTATGGAGGGCGACGATAAGGCCGAGACCAAGCAGGCCGAGGAGGTCGTGGTCGAGCAGTCCGAGGAGGACAAGGAGATCGCTGAGCTCGAGGCCAAGCTCGCTGCTGCCAAGAAGAAGCAGGCAGAGGACAGCGACGCGGACGCAGAGTAGTCCCATCCCTTTGGGGTGAGCACCTGACCGGCTTGCCCGCAGGCTAGCCGGTCTTTTTCGTTTTGTTGACAGTTGATTGTTTGATCAGAGTTGGGGAGATATCCGTATGGACGCAAGCCAGATCGTACTGACCGCTGAGGGCCGCCAGAAGCTCGTCGAGGAGCTCGCTTGGCGTGAGGGCGATTACGCCAAGGAGATCGTCGAGGACATCAAGGAAGCCCGCGCGTTCGGCGACCTTTCGGAGAACTCCGAGTACGATGCCGCTAAGGACAAGCAGGCCCAGAACGCCGCTCGTATTGCCGAGATCCAGGCCATCCTCGCCAACGCTCAGGTTGCTGCCACCACGGGTGATTTGACCGTCTCCATCGGTTCCACCGTTTCTCTGATTGATCCCAACGGTGAGGTCATGGAAGTCACGCTCGTCGGTACCACCGAGACCAACTCGCTCGAGCACAAGATTTCCAACGAGTCTCCGGTCGGCCACGCCATCATCGGTCACGGCGAGGGCGACTCCGTCGAGGTCGTTACGCCTTCCGGCAAGACTCGCGTCTACACCATCGCCAAGATCGCACGCTAGACCACGGTCCCGCGTAAAGGTATGTTTTCGCTCCCTGGGACCGAATCCTGGGGAGCGTTTTAGTTTGAGGAGCTAACTTATGGCAGAGAACCAGAACGCCGCCGATCAGGCATCGACGCTCAACGACGAGCGCGCCACCCGCCTGGCCAAGCGCGCCGCCCTGTTCGAGGCGGGCCAGAACCCCTATCCCGAGCACTCTGAGCTTGAGGACTACGTCGCCGATATCGAGGCTAAGTACGCCGAGCTTGCCGATGGCGAGGACACCGAGGACGTCGTGAAGATCGCCGGCCGTGTGGTCGCCAAGCGCGGTCAGGGCAAGATTATGTTCACCGTCGTGCGCGATGCGACTGCCGAGATTCAGCTGTTCTGCCGCATCAACGACATGGACGAGGCTGCCTGGAATACGCTCAAGTCCCTCGACCTGGGCGACATCTTGGGCGTGACCGGCGTGGTTGTGCGCACCCAGCGCGGCCAGCTTTCCGTTGCCCCTAAGAGCGCGACCCTGCTTGCCAAGGCCGTTCGTCCGCTGCCCGAGAAGTTCCACGGTCTTTCCGACAAGGAGACCCGCTATCGCCAGCGCTATGTCGACCTGATCGCCAACGACGACGTTCGCGAGACCTTCCGTAAGCGTTCGCAGATTCTCTCCACCTTCCGTCGCTTTATGGAGTCCGATGGCTACATGGAGGTCGAGACCCCCATCCTGCAGACCATCCAGGGCGGCGCTACTGCCAAGCCGTTCATCACGCACTTCAACGCGCTCGATCAGGAGTGCTACCTGCGCATTGCTACCGAGCTGCACCTCAAGCGCTGCATCGTCGGCGGTTTTGAGCGCGTGTTCGAGATCGGCCGTATCTTCCGTAACGAGGGCATGGACCTTACCCACAACCCCGAGTTCACCACGATGGAGGCCTACCGTGCCTTCTCCGACCTCGAGGGCATGAAGGCGCTCGCCCAGGGTGTCATCAAGGCGGCTAACAAGGCCATCGGCAACCCCGAGGTCATCGAGTACCAGGGCCAGACCATCGACCTTTCTGGTGAGTGGGCCAGCCGTCCCATGACCGACATCGTCTCCGACGTGCTCGGCAAGCAGGTCACCATCGACACGCCGGTCGAGGAGCTTGCTGCCGCCGCGCGTGAGAAGGGCCTGGAGATCAAGCCCGAGTGGACTGCTGGCAAGATCATCGCCGAGATTTACGATGAGCTGGGCGAGGACACCATCGTCAACCCGACCTTCGTGTGCGATTACCCCATCGAGGTCAGCCCGCTCGCCAAGCGTTTTGAGGACGACCCGCGTTTGACCCACCGCTTTGAGCTGGTCATCGCCGGTCACGAGTACGCCAACGCATTCTCCGAGCTCAACGACCCGGTCGACCAGGCTGAGCGCTTTGCTGCCCAGATGGCCGAGAAGGCCGGCGGCGACGATGAGGCCATGGAGTATGACGAGGACTACGTGCGCGCCCTCGAGTACGGTATGCCTCCCGCGGGCGGTATTGGCATCGGCATCGACCGCGTGGTCATGCTGCTCACCAACCAGGCTTCTATCCGCGACGTCCTGCTGTTCCCGCACATGAAGCCCGAGAAGGGTTTCCAGTCCGGTGCCGCTGCCGCCAAGGCTGCCGAGGCCGGCAATGCCGCGAGCCCCTTCGTCAAGCCGCTCAAGCCCACGGTTGATTATTCCAAGATTGCCGTCGAGCCGCTGTTTGAGGAGTTCGTCGACTTTGATACCTTCTCCAAGAGCGATTTCCGCGCTGTGAAGGTCAAGGCGTGCGAGGCCGTCAAGAAGTCCAAGAAGCTGCTGAACTTTACGCTCGACGACGGCACCGGCACCGACCGCACCATCCTCTCCGGCATTCACGGTTATTATGAGCCCGAGGACCTGGTCGGCAAGACCTTGCTCGCCATCACCAACCTGCCTCCGCGCAAGATGATGGGTATTCCCAGCTGCGGCATGCTGATCAGCGCTGTCCACGAGGAGGAGGGCGAGGAGCGCCTCAACCTGATCCAGCTCGACGCCTCCATCCCCGCCGGCGCAAAGATGTACTAACTAGTTACGCGGTTCTACGAACCGCGTAACGGCTCGACGCTGCGCGGGCCGCATTTGGACAATCTGACGTTCAACTTCAAGGGCGCGACCAGAAGGTCAGCGCCCTTTCGTTTCGCGTCACCTTGTCTCAAATGCGGCCCGCTCGCTGGCGTTGCCAGCACATCGATGTAGTCGTTGGGGACGTTCTTAAATGACTTGTCGTTGGGGACGTTCTTAAACGACTGCCCAACGGTTATTGCGCACATGGCTCGCATGACAGCCGCCTCTTTTATGTTTCCTTTAGCCGTTGCCGCCTAGGATGGGGGTTAGTCGGCAGGAAGGGAGCGTCTATATGGACGACGCGAGCGATCGTGCAATCGAAGAGGACATGCTCGATCAGTTCAACTATTTTGATGATGAGGACGAGGAATTGATCGATCGTCGCGAGCCGGCGGCGCTCGATGCTTTCGACCTTGTTGATGAAGGGCCCGACGAGGACGAGGTCGAATCGACGAAACCCCCACAGCCTTCGCACCATGATTCGTTGCTCTCAAGAGTCCCCATGCACCACGGTGTCCGTGCCGGCGCCCTCCATATGAAAACCGACTGGCGCCAGATCGTGACGGCAGGCGATGAGCTTGCCGTCGATGCGCCGCTCACCGATAAGTCATCCATCATTTGCCGCACCGGTATGCTTATGCTGGCAAGCGGAACAGGTGCCTGGCGCGTGCGCGATACCATGAATCGTGTTGCTGCCGTACTCGGCGTCACGATTCACGTTGACCTGAGTCTTCTGTCGTTTGAGTGCACCTGTATCGAAGATGGCCACTGCTTTAACGAGGTTGTCAGCCTGCCCACAACGGGAGTCAATACCCATCGCATTTGGATGATGGAGAGCTTCTTAAAGGAAATCGAGACGTATGGGCGCCGGTTTACCGTGCATGAGTACCACGAGATGCTCAAGACCGTTGAGAGCTCGAAGCCTGATTACGCTCCCTGGCAACAGGGCCTTGCGGCAGCCTGCGCTTGCGGCGCCTTCGTCTTTTTGCTCGGCGGCGGCCCTATCGAGATGGCCTGCGCATTCGTAGGCGCTGGTGTTGGCAACTTTGCTCGCTCCCATATTCTCAAGCAGGGTCTTGGCCAGTTTAGCGCGCTGACGACCGGCGTTGCGCTCGCTTGCGTTTCGTATCTGCTGGCATTGCTCGGTCTTGGCCAGGTTATTCCGGGGGCAATGTCGCATCAAGAAGGCTATATCGGCGCCATGCTCTTTGTGATTCCCGGCTTTCCCCTCATTACGGCGGGCCTCGACATCGCTAAGCTCGATATGCGAAGCGGCATTGAACGTCTTTCGTATGCTGTGTCTATCATTGTGATGGCGACCCTCGTAGGCTGGATGGTTGCCGAATGTGTGGGGCTGGCGCCGGATGACTTCGCCCCGCTCGGTCTCTCGCCGTTGGCCCTCACGCTTTTGCGCATACTGATGAGCTTTGTCGGTGTATTTGGCTTTTCGGTTATGTTCAACAGTCCGGTAAAGATGGCAGCGGCGGCAGGGCTCATCGGCGCCGTATCCAATACCTTGCGCCTTACGCTCGTCGATGCGCCGGCGCTGTTTCCCTTCCTGGGCCTGAGCGTAGGTATGCCTCCCGAGGCAGCAGCGTTTATCGGTGCGCTGGTATCGGGCCTGCTCGCGAGTTTAGCCGAAATCAAGCTCACCTACCCACGTATCGCCCTCACGGTGCCATCGATTGTCATTATGGTGCCGGGCTTGTATCTGTATCGCTCGATGTATTACATGTGCACCTTCGACACGGTCAATATGCTCGGCTGGTTTGTGCGTGCAGTACTCATCGTGGCGTTTTTGCCCGTTGGTTTGGGCGTGGCACGTACACTCACCGACCCTCGCTGGCGCCACACCAGCTAATTGGTGCAAGGGGGACAGGTTACTTTGCACCAAATGAGTTGCGGTGAAATAGGGACTGAATTGCTGCTTAAAGGGTCAAAACAGTCCGTATTCCACCGCAACTTATGGGGTCGGGGGATTATTGGTGCCCTGCATCTCCATAAACTCAACGCTTACGAAGCGCGGGGTTTTCGTGCTAGGCTGGTTCCACCACATAAGTAGTCGCAGACGCACGTATCACGGGCGGGCGAGATGAAGTCCCAACAGCTCCATCTTGCCCGCCCGTTTTTGTTGCGTGGTGCCGCGGCGTAACACAGAAAGGATTTTGCCCTTTATGCCTATCAACAAACGAGAGAGCCTGCTGTTCACCTTTATCATGTGCTTTTGCATGGTGCTTTGGATGAGCATCTACAACGTTGCCCTGCAGCATGGGGCCATCAACGGCGAGGTTGTTGCCGCCGCGTGGCTCGGCTTCCCCGTTGCCTACGTTTTTGCCATGTGCTGCGACTGGTTTGTCGCCAGCCCGCTCGCCAAGGGTTTCGCCTTTAAATTCCTGGTCACGCCGGGCAAGAGCTCGCCGCTTGCCATGACGCTCGCCGTCAGCTCCTGCATGGTCGTTCCTATGGTCATCATCATGTCGCTCTACGGTGCGTGCGAGGGCCTGTTCCACATGCCCGGCGGCCCGCTCGCCAACCTGCAGCTGCTGCCGATGATGTGGCTCGTCAACATTCCGCGCAACTTTATCATGGCCCTGCCCTGGAACCTGCTGGTGGCCGGTCCGGTTGCTCGCTTTGTCTTCCGCCGCGCCTTCCCTATGGGCACGGTCTTTGCCGAGCCGCACATGGAGCTCGTGCACATGCCGGGCGCTCCCGTTGCCGATGCCGTCAATGATGTTGCCGAGAGCATGGACGCCGAGCCCGCCTGCTAGACAGCAGCTCAAAACCAAACCGCCAAACGGACCCGAGCAATTCCTTTTTTGTAGACGTTGTCGCGCGGCTACGGGCGGGAAAGGTCCCAACGGTTAACATATACTCCATATGGGTAAAGAGACCAAAGCGCTGCCGCGGGGCGGCGCTTTGCGTTTGAAAAAAACTAGCTCGTCTAAGAGGAACTAGCATGTTAGACCGTTTTACCGATCGCGCGCGCAAGGTCATGTCCATGGCCAAGCAAGAGGCGCTCGATCTTCACTCAAATAAGGTGGGCACCGAGCACCTGCTGCTCGCGCTTGCCAAGGAGGACGAGGGCATTGCCGCCGAGGCACTGCGTTCGCTCGACATCTCCTACGATGACATCATGGATACTCTCAAAGAGGTCCAGACCACGGTTCCCGAGCCCAGCGAGGAGACCGAGGCGGCCAAGCTCGCCTTTACGCCGCTCGTCATTAGCGTGATGGAGCGTTCATTCCGCGTGGCGCGTGAGAACAACCAGACCTACGTGTCGACCGAGCACTTGCTGATCGGCATCGTCGAAGAGGGCAACGGCATGGCCATGGACATCCTCATGCGCCTGGGTGTGTCGTCCGCCTCCATCAAAAAGGCTATCGAGAAACTCACCGCCAAGGACCAGGATAAGAAGCGTCCGCTCGCTGGCGCCGGTGCTGGTCGTCCCGGTACGGGCCTGCCGTTCTTTAGCGGCTCGGATACCTCCCAGCAAAAGGGGAGTGGCACCGATACGCTTAAGCAGTTCGCGACCAACCTTACGCAGAAGGCCCGCGACGGTGAGCTCGATCCCGTGATTGGTCGCGAAAAGGAAGTCCAACGCATGATGGAGATCCTTTCGCGCCGCACCAAGAACAACCCGCTCATCCTGGGCGATCCCGGCGTGGGCAAGACGGCCATCGTCGAGGGTCTGGCCCAGCAGATCGCCGCCGGCAACGTGCCCGAGAACCTCATGAACCAGAATATCTGGACGCTCGACCTGCCGGGTCTCGTTGCGGGCGCCAAGTATCGCGGCGAGTTTGAGGAGCGCCTCAAGAACGTGATCCAGGAGGCAACCGAGGCCGACGACGTCATCCTGTTTATCGATGAGATGCACACCATCATCGGTGCCGGTTCCGCCGAGGGCTCCATCGACGCGAGCTCCATGCTCAAGCCGGTGCTCGCGCGCGGCGCCTTCCAGATTATCGGTGCCACCACGGCCGAGGAGTTCCGCAAGTACCTCACCAAGGACCCGGCCTTCGAGCGCCGCTTCCAGACCATCGATGTCGAGGAGCCGAGCGTCGAGGATACGGTCAAGATCCTGACCGCGCTCAAGCCGCGCTACGAGGAGCACCACCACGTGCGCTACACGCAAGGTGCCATCGAAGCCGCCGCGAACCTCTCCAACCGCTATATCCAGGACCGCTTCCTGCCCGATAAGGCCATCGACCTCATTGACGAGGCCGGTGCCCGCGCTCGCATCGCCGCGAATCGCGCGCCCGAGCCGGTGCGCGAGGCCGAGCATCGCATCGAGGAGCTCAAGGCCGCCGCGCAGGAGGCCACCGAGAGCGACGACATGAACAAGGCTGCCGAGATCACCGAGCAGCAGAAGGCTGCCGAGATTGAACTCGCCGAGGCCAAGGCTGCCTGGACGGCTGAACTCGACGCCAGCCCGCTCACCATCGATGTGAGTCAGATCGCCGATATCGTGTCCGTGACTTCGGGCGTGCCGGTGTCCTCGCTTACCGAGAGCGAGAGCCGTCGCCTGCTGCAGGCCGAAAGCGTGCTCAAGACGCGCATCATCGGTCAGGATGAGGCTGTCGAGGCCGTTGCCAAGGCCGTGCGCCGCAGCCGCTCGCCGCTCAAGGACCCGCGTCGCCCCGGCGGCAGCTTTATCTTCCTGGGTCCTACCGGCACGGGCAAGACCGAGCTCGCCAAGACGCTCGCCGAGTACCTCTTTGGCAGCAAGGACGCGCTCATCAGCTTCGATATGTCCGAGTTCGGTAGCGAGTTCGAGGTCTCCAAGCTCATCGGCAGCCCTCCGGGTTACGTCGGTCACGACGAGGGCGGCCAGCTCACCAAGGCCGTTCGTCGCCACCCGTACTCGGTCGTGCTGTTCGACGAGATCGAGAAGGCGCACCCCGATATCTTCAACATCCTGCTGCAGGTGCTGGAGGAGGGCCGCCTGACCGATAGCCAGGGCAAGACGGTCGACTTCCGCAATACCGTGATCATCATGACGTCCAACGTGGGCGCCCGCGAGATCGCACAGGATGCGAGCGTTGGCTTTGGCACTACCGGCGAGCAGGGTCTCACGTCGAGTGAGATCCGCGGCCGCGCGATGGGCGAGCTCAAGCGCCTGTTCCGCCCCGAGCTGCTCAATCGTATCGACGACATTGTGGTGTTCCAGAAGCTCTCGGGCGAGAATCTCACCAAGATCGCGCACCTGCTGGTGGACGACCTGCGTCAGCGTTTGATTGCCAACGGCATGAACATCAAGCTCACCGATGCGGCCTATGACAAGATCGTGGCTGAGGGTACCGACCTCACCAACGGTGCGCGTCCGCTGCGCCGTGCTATTCAAAAGCTCATCGAGGACCCGCTGTCCGAGGAGCTTCTGGCCGGTGAGTGGGGCGAGGGCGATACCGTCCTGTGCGACGTGGCCGATGGCAAGTTTGTTTTTAGCCACGGCACGGGCGATATCCCGGCACCGCGTCCGGCGGGCACGCTCGGTGGTGATACCGCCCCGGCGGCACCGCACACTGGCAACGCCGCGCCCGTGAGCGGCGGCGTGACCTCGGGCCCCGGCGGCATGATGCAAGCCGGTTCCGGCGCGCTGTAGGGCGTGGCGACAATTTGATTTGTGCAATCGAGGCGTTCCGGCAAGGGCGCCTCGATTTGTAGAGCTGCGGTAGTTGTGACCGTTACACTATGCGGTCCGCCGTTAGCCGATGATGCAAGGGCGCTCGGCGTTTTCGACTGGTTTATGCACGCAAAGTCTGGGAATATACAAGGCGCATGTCTTACTGTCTAACCAGTTGCGCCAAGGAGGCACCATGGATTACAAGATCACCGGCTACGAGCCCGCCCAGCTGTTCCATTTCTTTGAGGAGGTCAGCGCGATCCCCCGTGGGTCTGGCAACGAGAAGGGCATCAGCGATTTCCTGGTTGCGTTTGCCAAGGAGCGCGGCCTCGATGTGTACCAGGACGAGGTCTACAACGTCATCATTCGCAAGCCCGCATCTGCTGGCGCCGAGAATGCCCCGACCGTGATGCTGCAGGGCCACATCGACATGGTGTGCGACAAGCTGGGCTCTGTTGAGCACGACTTTACGACCGACGGTATCGACCTGGTCGTCAAGGACGGCGTCCTCACCGCTAACGGCACCACCCTGGGCGCCGACAACGGCATCGCCGTGGCTCTGATGCTCACTGTTCTCGATGACGATTCGATCGTTCACCCTGCACTCGAGTGCGTGTTCACCACCGACGAGGAGACTGGCCTGGTCGGCGCCGAGACGCTCGACAAGTCCCAGATCAGCGCCCGTACCATGATCAACCTCGATTCCGAGGAAGAGGGCGTGGCCACCGTCAGTTGCGCCGGCGGCGTCGTCGTTACCTACACCTGCCCGATCGTGCGCGAGCACAAGACCGGCAGCACCCTTACGCTCGAGATCTCCGGCCTGCTGGGTGGTCACTCCGGCTCCGACATCAACCTGGAGCGCGGCAACGGCAACCTCATCATGGCCCGTATCATCGACCGCCTGATGGTTGCCGGCGAGCCCGCCATCGTTAGCTTTAACGGCGGCACCAAGGACAACGCTATCAACCGTGAGTGCAAGGCTGTTCTGGTCTACGCTGACCACGCTGCCGCCGAGGCCGCGGCCCAGATCGTAAAGGGCATCATCGCCGACGTCGCTGCCGAGCTCGAGGTCTTCGATCCCGGCTTTACCTGCACCGTCGAGATTGCCGACGACGCCGAGGTCGAGGCCATGGACCAGAAGTCCGCACTTGCCCTCATTCGCGCTCTGCGTCTTGCCCCCAATGGTGTGATCCGCCGCAACGTCGCCACCGACGGCTCCGTTGAGGTTTCCTCCAACATCGGCGTGGTCGCCACCTCCGATAACGAGGTCAAGATCATGCTGTCCCCGCGCTCCTCGATCACCTCGCTGCAGAACGAGTTCAAGGACCGCCTCCAGACGCTGGCCGATGTCTTGGGCTTCGACGCCAAGTTTGAGTTCGAGTATCCCGGCTGGAGCTATGCCGAGCATTCGCCGGTCCGCGACGTCTTTGTCGAGAGCTATCGCGAGCTCTTTGGCTCCGAGCTGCGCATCGAGTCCATTCACGCCGGCCTTGAGTGCGGTCTGTTTGCCGAGGCCCTGCACGGCCTGGACGCCATCGCCGTGGGCCCGACGCTCTCCGATGTCCACACCCCGGACGAGAGCATGGAGCTCGCTTCTGCCGAGCGCTTCTACGAGCTGCTCATCGATGTCCTCAAGCGCCTCGCTGCGTAAAGGTCGCCTGTGAAGCCGCTCTAAAACGGCTGGCTATGAAAACGGCCGCCTGGCGTAATGCCGGGCGGCCGTTATTCGTCACAGTGCGAGGATCCCAAGGTGCTCAAGCAAGATCTTAAGTCCGATGAGGATGAGCACGATGCCGCCCACGATGGTGGCAGGTTTTTCGTAGCGCGCGCCAAAGGTGTGGCCGATCGCTACGCCGGCGACGGAGAAGATAAACGTTGTGACACCGATAAGCGATACAGCGGGAACGATGTCGACCGAAAGCGCGGCGAACGAGATGCCCACGGCCAGGGCGTCGATTGAGGTGGCGATGGCGAGGATCAGGTACTCGCCCAGTTCAATCTTTTCGGCATCCTTGTCGTCGCCTTCATCCTCGTCCTCGGTAAAAGCCTCCCACAGCATTTTGCCGCCGATGAAGGCCAAAAGGATAAAGGCGATCCAATGGTCGATGGGTCCGATGATGCCCATGAATTGACTGCCGAGCGCCCATCCGATTACGGGCATGCCGGCCTGAAAGCCGCCAAAGAACAAGCCGAGCACCACGGCAACTTTAAGGTTGATCTTCTTCATGCCAAGGCCCTTGCAGATGGAAACGGCAAAGGCGTCCATCGAAAGGCCAACGGCGAGCAACACGAGCTCTGCGAGTCCCATAGTCTGGCTCCCTCTCTGCGGGCGGGCCCGCGTGTACCTCTTGGGGGAGTAACAAAAAAGACCCGTGGCGTACGCGTTGCGCGCACGGCCACGAGTCTCGTTCATTAAGGCAAGCCAGGCCGCATCGGCCAGCGTGTTGACTTACTGCGCCACCGGAGGCGAACCCGGTCACGCGACTACTCCCTCATTCATGTGAATCCCGATGCTACCACATAAGCAGCTCATTCGGGTTGGGGCTCTTTTGACTACCCCAGCGGTGTTCGCTCATTCTGTAAGCATCGGATTTCGCGAGCGCTGCAGACGCAAACCGTGAGAAACTATTTAGCGTTTATGGAGCGTATACGATGGGAGCGATGCCTTGGATAAGAACGAGCTGCAAAAGCGTATGGAACAGGCCATCCGCCTGACGGCACCTGGTCAGCCGATCCGCACTGCCCTCGACATGATCATCGCCGGTCACCTGGGCGCCCTTATCTGCGTTGGCGACACCGAAAACGTGCTTGCTGCCGGTAACGACGGCTTCCCGCTCAACATTTCGTTCACCTCGAACCGTCTGTTCGAGCTCTCCAAGATGGACGGCGCCATTGTCATCGACGGCGACCTCACCCAGATTCTGCGCGCCAACTTTCACCTCAATCCCGATCCCTCGCTTGCCACGAGCGAGACGGGCATGCGTCACCGCACCGCCGCCCGCATGTCGGTGCTCACGGATGCCATCGTGATCTCGGTCTCGGCCCGTCGTGCCGTCGTCAACGTGTACGTTCACGGCAAGAGCTACGAGATCCAGCCCGTCACCACCATCATGAGCTCGGTCAACCAGCTCGTCGCCACGCTCCAGACTACCCGTCAGTCGCTCGACCGCTCCCTGCTGCGCCTGACGGCCCTCGAGCTCGACGACTACGTTACGCTCGCCGACATTACCGGGATTTTCTCGAGCTTCGAGATCATGCAGCAGGCAAAGACCGAGCTTAAGGATTGCATCGTCAAGCTGGGCAACCAGGGCAAGCTCGTGCAGATGCAGCTCGAGCAGCTCGCCGGCTCCAGCATGGATACCGAATACGACTTGATGATCCGCGACTACGCAAGCGATTCCTCCGAGGCAAACGCCGAGAAGATTCGCGCTGAGCTTGCCCGTATGACGCCCAAGGACCTGTCCGACCCACAGCATGTGGCGGCGGTTCTGGGTTACGACGACCTGGACGAGGACTCCGTCATGACACCGCTGGGCCTGCGCACGCTTTCGCGCGTGTCCGTCGTGCGTGACGGCGTGGCCGAGAAGATTGTCGACGAGTACGGCTCGCTGCAGGAGCTCATGGATGACATCAGCGAGGATCCGGAGCGCCTGGGCGACTTTGGCGTCAACAACCCTGCCATTCTTGCGGACTCCCTGTACCGCATGAAGGGCACCAAACAGGGGAACGCATAATGGCGCCCGTATGCGCCGTGGTCGTTGCCGGTGGCAGCGGCCAGCGCTTTGGTAACCCCGGTGGCAAGCAGCTCGTCAATGTAGCGGGCCGTCCGCTTATGAGCTGGTCCATCCGCGCGTTTGACCGTAGCGATAAGGTCGGCCACATCGTCGTGGTTTGCCCTGCCGAGCGTCGTGCCGAGATGCGCCGCCTGGCCATCGACCCGTTTGACTATGACACGCCCATCAGCTTTGCCGATGCCGGCGATACCCGTCAGGATTCCACCCGTGCCGGCGTGCATGCGGTTCCGGCGGGCTTTGAATACGTCGCCATTCACGATGGCGCTCGTCCGCTCATTACGACCGAGGCCATCGACCACGCTATCGACGTGCTCGTGAGCGACCGTGCTCTCGACGGTGTCGTGTGCGGCCAGCCCGCGATCGACACGCTCAAGATCGTCGATGGCGACAATATCGTCGAGACGCCGCCGCGTGAGCTCTACTGGGCAGCGCAGACGCCGCAGATCTTTAGCGTCGATGCTATGAAGCGCGCCCACGCTGCAGCCATTGCCGAGGGCTTTATCGGCACCGATGATTCGTCGCTGGTCGAGCGCATGGGTGGGTGCGTCCGCTGCGTCCAGAGCCCGCGTGATAATCTTAAGGTGACGGTGCCCGAGGACCTGCGTCCCGTAACCGCGATTCTGCTTGGCCGCATGGCCGAGGGAGTGGACCTTCCCCATGTTCAGTAACCTGCGCATTGGCCATGGCTACGACGTCCACCGTCTGGTGGAGGGGCGTCGATGTATCATCGGCGGTGTCGACATTCCCTACGATCGCGGCCTGCTGGGCCACTCGGATGCCGATGTGCTCGCGCACGCACTGGCCGACGCCATTCTGGGCGCCTGCCGCGGGGGAGACATCGGCAAGCTATTCCCCGACACCGATCCCGCCTACGAGGGTGCCGATTCGATGGTGCTGCTCGCTCGCGTGATGGACTATGCGCGCGAGCTGGGCTTTGAGTTTGTCGATGCCGATTGCACCATTGCCTGTCAGCAACCCAAGATCACCCCGCACCGCGATGCCATGCGCGCCAACCTTGCCCATGCTCTGGGCGTTGACGTCGAAAACGTGGGTGTTGCCGCCACTACGACCGAAAAGCTCGGTTGGGAAGGCCAAGGCGAGGGAATTGGCGCCTGGGCCGTCTGCCTGCTACAGAAAACCGCTAAGGAGTAACGAATGCGTATCTACAACAGCGCTACCCATAAAAAGGAAGAGTTCCAGCCCATCGAGTCCGGCAAGGTCCGCATGTACGTGTGTGGCCCCACGGTCTACGACAACATCCACATCGGCAATGCCCGCACGTTCATCAGCTTTGACGTGATTCGTCGCTGGCTCATCGCGAGCGGCTACGAGGTCACGTTCGCCCAGAACCTCACCGATGTCGATGACAAGATCATCAAGCGCGCCAACGAGCAGGGCCGCACGGCCGCCGAGGTCGCGACGGAGTTCTCCGACAAGTTCATCGGCGTCATGCGTGCCGCCAACGTGCTCGATCCCGATGTGCGCCCCCGCGCCACCAAGGAGATCGGCCCCATGATCGCTATGATCAAGACGCTTATCGAGCAGGGCCATGCCTACGCCGCCGATAACGGCGACGTGTACTTTGCCGTGCGCAGCGATCCCAACTATGGTCAGGTCTCGGGTCGCAACATCGACGACCTTATGGTCGGCGCGCGCATCGAGGAGAACGAGGACAAGAACGACCCGCTCGACTTTGCCCTGTGGAAGGCCGCCAAGCCCGGCGAGCCCAGCTGGCCGAGCCCCTGGGGCGAGGGCCGTCCCGGTTGGCACACCGAGTGCGCCGCCATGGTGCACCGCTACCTGGGCACCCCGATCGACATCCACGGCGGCGGCTCCGACCTTGCCTTCCCGCATCACGAGAACGAGTGCGCCCAGGCTACCTGCGCCTGGCACCAGGGCTTCTCCAACACCTGGATGCACACGGGCATGCTGCTGGTTGACGGCGAGAAGATGTCCAAGTCGCTCGGCAACTTCTTTACGCTGGCCGAGGTCCTCGAGCAGCATTCCGCCGCGGCCCTGCGCCTGCTGATGCTGCAGACGAGCTATCGCTCGCCGCTCGACTTTTCGTGGGAGCGCCTGGAGGGTGCCGAGAACTCGCTCACGCGTATCGCCGGTACGGTCGAGAACCTGCGCTGGGCTGCGAACCATGCGACGGCCGATGCCGATGAGGCAGCATCCGAGGCGTTTGCCGCCAAGGCCGCCGAGGCCCGTGCCACCTTTAAGGAGTGCATGGACGACGACTTTAACACCGCCGGTGCCATGGGTGCCGTCTTTGGCTTTGTGACCGAGTGCAACCAGTACCTGGAGCAGGCGGGCGACGCTGCCGACAAGGCCGCCGCGCTTGCCGCCGCCGATACGCTGGTCGATCTGCTCGATACGTTTGGCGTTGAGCTTCCCGAGCCCAAGGTCGAGTTGCCGCTGGGCCTGCTGGGCGTTGCCGCCGGCCTGGTCGCCTACACGGGTGACGACGTGGACGAGGCCGCTGCCAAGATTCTCGAGGCCCGCGCCGAGGCCCGCGCCGCCAAGAACTGGGATCTGGCCGACGCCATCCGCGACCAGCTCAAGGACCTCGGGCTGACGATTGAAGATACGGCCGCGGGTACTCGTATTAAGAGTCTCTAGTATTTGTCGACCGTTCGAGGTGCGGCAGATTGCCTTGAAAGAGGAGGGCATAGACCTGGTGGTCATGCCCGACGATTGAAAGGCAAGGTGCCGTGGCTCGGACGGTCGATTCTTGTTCGTTATCTATTTAAGGAGGCCGTTTTATGGCCGACAACCGCAAGCGTGCGCCTCGTGGAGGCAAGCAGGCTGCTTCTGGCTCGCGCCCGATTCGCCGCAACGACCGCGCTGCCACTCCCAAGGGCCAGCGTGAGCGCTCCCAAGCCCAGGCTGCGCGTCCGCAGCGAGATCGCAACCGCGACAACGTTCAGGTTCCCAAGGGCGAGTTTATCGAAGGTCGCCGTGCTGCCGCCGAGGCCCTGCGCATCGGCTTTCCCGTCAAGTGCGCGCTCATCGCCGAGGGCGGGGAGCGCGATGCCGCCTTGTCGCGCCTGGTCGACGACCTCAACGCCGCGGGTGTCCGCATTAAGTATGTGCCGCGCGCGCAGCTCGATGCGCTGTCGAGCCATGGCGCTCACCAGGGCATTGCGCTCGAGGTGGGTAATTTCCCCTATGCTGATGTCGCCGATATCCTCGATCGCGCGGGTGACGGACCGGCGCTCGTCGTCGTGCTCGACCATGTGACCGACGATGGCAACTTTGGTGCGATCGTGCGCTCCGCCGAGGTCGTGGGCGCGGCGGGCGTCATCATCGCCAACAAGCGCGCCGCCGGTGTGACCGTGGGCAGCTACAAAACCTCTGCTGGTGCCGTCATGCACCTGCCCATCGCGCAGGTTCCCAATATCGCCCGAGCGCTTGACGACCTCAAGGCCGCCGGCTTTTGGGTGGGCGGTGCTTCCGAGCACGCCGAGGGCAGCTGCTGGGATGCTCCCTTCGAGGGCCGCGTTGCGCTCGTCATGGGCTCCGAGGGCGACGGCATCTCGCGCCTGGTGCTCGAGAAATGCGACTTTTTGACCAAGCTTCCCCAGCGCGGCATGACCGAGAGTCTCAACGTGGCCCAGGCGACCACCGCGCTGTGCTTTGAGTGGCTGCGCCGCAATGCCGGCGAGCTCATGGGGGAGGAGTAGCGCATGTCCAAGAAGAACCGCGCCAAGTCCAAGGCCAAGCGCTTTGGCGAAGGCTCGGCCAAGCCGATTGTTTCGGCCGCGACCTATGGCGTGGGCGGCAATGCGTTTGCGCAGGCTATCGCCGATCCGGTCTCGACGGTGCACTCCAATAAGCCCGAGCTGCTGGTGGTCGACGGCTACAACGTGATTCACTGCACGCCGCGCTACGAAAAGCTCGTGTACGACCATTCCGACGATCCGTATTCCAGCGACGTCCACGACATGGCTCGTACTGCGCTCATCAACGATGTCGCGGCGTTTGCCCAGGGCCGTTACGAGGCCGTGATCGTGTTCGACGGCGCGGGCAACATCTCCAGCGAGCGCCCCAACCTACCGGCCCGCGGCGTGCGCATTGAGTTTTCGCCGACGGGCGTCTCTGCCGATACCGTGGTGCAGAAGCTCTGCATCGAGGCGCGCGAGGAAGGCCGCGCGTGCTCCGTGGTGTCGAGCGACGGCACGATCCAGGCCGTCGTCATGGGCAGGGGCGTTACGCGCATCTCGAGCCGCATGCTGGTGGACGAGATCAAGCAGATCGATAACGACGTTCACGAGGCAGAGGAAGCTCCGCAGATCAAGATGACTCTGGGCAGTCGCTTGAGCCCCGATGCCCTGGCCAAGCTCAAGGCGTTGCGCGGGAGGTAGGTAGACCTTCAACGGGGGCTGCTTTCTCGATTGACCAACCAACTGGTTTGTAATCAGTGGGTTGCAGGTCGGTCTAGCCAAAACGAATAGTTTTGAGATGTGGTCGGTCAAAGGGTCTGTTGCGCCTCGTCCGCAATTCCTTTATTCTTATCTGGCTTCGCGCGAAAGCGCCAAGTGTGCCAGTGTGGCGCAACGGTAGCGCAACTGATTTGTAATCAGTGGGTTGCAGGTTCGATTCCTGTCACTGGCTCCATGAGAGTTTCGGGTTCTGTTCCCTTGTGGGACAGGGCCCGTTTCTTTTTGTCGATAAGTCAGCGGGTTTGGCGCAACCTAGCTTCAGGTTTGTCTCGATCTGTAACAAGAAGGGGCGGAAAACCGTTCTTACTGTTACAGATTGAGACGTAAGCTGGGGTCTCTGCGAAACATCTCGATCTGTAACAGATAGGGGAGAAAATGTTCTCTAAATGTTACAGATTGAGACAAAGGCGGGAACGAACCCAGCCGTTCACCTTGGGCGTGGATTATCGGACGAACGAGCGTGGAAAATCTCCCGCTTAGTGAATGAACGTGGATAATCTGCCACTTTGGCCTTGGGGGCACGCCAAAAGTGGGAGATTATCAGCGTTCGATTTCAAACGGAAGAAAATCCACGCTCGATTCTGACGCGGAAGTTCGATCTTGACCTATATATAGGTGCAAATAAGCCGTTATCGAAGTTCGATCCTGAAGGTGTACTCCACTACACCAAAGTGTTACCTCGGGAAACGTCGCCTCAGTATCCAAATCCACCGTCCTTCATATCCAAACTCAACAAAACCGCAGGTCAAAAGTATATAGATACGCCCGGCACAGTGTATCTAGAGGTTTTCGTTGACAGCCCCCAAGGTTGCATCGTATTATCTTTTTCGTTCGCGGGGGCGGCGGTCCAAAAGACCAAAGGACCTGCGGATACTTGAACGATTGGGAGTTTGCCCGAGTGGTTAATGGGGACGGGCTGTAAACCCGTTGGCTCTGCCTACATAGGTTCGAATCCTATAGCTCCCACCCGTCAAGTGCCTGTATAGCTCAGTCGGTAGAGCACTTCGTTGGTAACGAAGAGGTCACCAGTTCAAGTCTGGTTGCAGGCTCCATCCGGCGGTGTAGCTCAGTTGGTTAGAGCACACGGTTCATACCCGTGGCGTCACTGGTTCGAATCCAGTCACCGCTACCATAGGTAACACGGTGGCTTCTCAATAGTATGTTGAGAGGCCACTATGGTATAAAGGCAAAGTCCCGTCCGGGGACGACCTGTTTAGAGGAGGGCTTTATGGCCAAAGAGAAGTTTGAGCGCACTAAGCCGCATGTTAACATCGGCACCATTGGTCACGTCGACCACGGCAAGACCACGCTGACCGCCGCCATCACCAAGGTTCTCTCCGAGACCGAGGGCTGCAAGGCTGACTTCACTGCGTTCGAGAACATCGACAAGGCTCCCGAGGAGCGCGAGCGCGGCATTACGATCTCCGTCTCCCACGTCGAGTACGAGACTGCTGCCCGTCACTACGCTCACGTTGACTGCCCGGGCCACGCTGACTACGTCAAGAACATGATCTCCGGTGCTGCTCAGATGGACGGCGCTATCCTGGTCATCGCCGCTACCGACGGCCCCATGGCTCAGACCCGCGAGCACATCCTGCTCGCCCGTCAGGTCGGCGTTCCCTACATCGTCGT
>CAKUNE010000008.1 GCA_934668345.1 uncultured Collinsella sp.
AAGGAGATATATTGCCAGACCGGAGGGGCGCCGGGGGCGGGAATCTGGGCGTACACATTTCCTACACAATTTGGGATCCGACTAACGTTTGCCGGCCGTTAACTACCGCTCGCCGAGCATCTCTTTATATAAGGCAGTCTCATGGTTAAAGCGGATACGTTCCCCTAGCTAAAGCACAGCCAGCATCGAGCAACTCATCACGTTCTTCCACCGAGAACCCCTCGGCGTAGACGCGCACCACTGGTTCGGTCCCGCTAGGACGGACCAGCAGCCACGTGTCATCCTCGAATGCTAAACGCAAGCCATCCATATGACTAACGTTTTGCGGCACCTTGCCACAAATCGACTTGGGGTTTACGCCCGGCAGCAGGGTTCGTAACGTTTCGGCATCTTCGGCCTCAAGGCGCAAATCGCGTCGACCGTAACTCGTCTTACCAAAACTGTCCTCGAGCTGGTCGACCAGAACGCCCAAAGGCGCGTCCGTCTTTGCCATAAGCTCACACAGAATCAGACAGGCGAGGATTCCATCGCGCTCGGGCATATGAGCGGCGATGCCAATACCACCGGCCTCCTCACCGCCCATGAGGACACCGCCCTTTTTCATTTCTGCCGCTATATATTTAAAACCCACAGGCTTGACGGTCACGCGGCAACCGAGCGCCTCGGCAATACGGCGTACGAGCGTCGAACACGAGAGATTAACGACGATACGGCCCTCAAGATTGCGGAACTGCACGAGATCGCCCAGTACGAGCGCCATGATCTGATGTGGATGTATATATCTACCGCGCTCATCGACCGCCCCAATGCGATCGGCATCGCCGTCGGTCACCAAACCGGCGCATGCCCCGTCCTCGACAACCGCACGTTCGCAGGCATCCACCCACGGCTCGACCGGGTCGGGGCAAATATCCTCTTGACCGGATGCCTGTCCGGCATGTATCTCGTGGACCTCGACGCCAAGCTCGCGCAGCAGGTTGGCAAGATAGCCCTGGGCCGCACCGCCCATGGGGTCAACTACCACACGCAGGTGGGCGGCTCGAATGGCCTCGGCATCGACAAACGATGCCACCGCCTGCATATAGTCAGGGATAATATCTGCGGTGCGGTAGCGTCCGTCGATCCCAATCGGCTCAGGAGCCATGGTATCTTCGAGCTCTTCGATGACATCCTGGTTGGCCGTCGAGCCGTCTCCCATGCGCAGCTTAAGGCACAGATAGCCCTGTGGATGATGGGACCCCGTCACCATGAGTGCGCCGCAGGCATCGCCGTCATATGCCGCCGCCCACGTAAGGGCAGGGGTCGGGACAGGCCGAGATGCGAGCACGGCGTCCAATCCGTGAGCCGCAAGCACGCCCGCCGCAAGCTCAGCGAACTCGTGCGCCTGGGGCCGGGTGTCGAATCCTATATATACCGTTTTGCCGGGATTGGTTTTTTGCCACAACTCGCCGACGGCATCGGCAATGCGGGCAACGTTGTCGGCGGTAAAGTCCTCGTCGACGCGAGCGCGCCAACCGTCAGTTCCAAAATGAATTATCGCGCACACGCGCAGACACCTCACAGTGTTTAGATCATGGTACGCATGAGGTATACCCGCAACGCGTGTTCAGCAACCTGCCGGCACCGGCATTCACCATTTGGGCAAATGCTGCCGATGACGCACAGGCAATAAAAAAACCGCCCCGTATGGAGCGGTTTTGAACCTTATATATCCAGTGCCTCGGCCATTGCCGCCGTGGTGATCGCCGTGGTTCCACAGCAACTGCCAACCATTGCGGCACCGGCATGTCTCCATTCGATGCATGCGCGCGCGAAAGCTTCGGGGGTCTCGTGCCATACGGGGCCATCCTGAGTCTGGACCGGATCGCCCACGTTGGGACGCGCCGTGACGGGAGTAGTCGCCGATGCAACCATCCTGGGCACCGCCGCGTTCGCGGCCGCAAGCGAACAGCAATTAACACCAACCGAGTTTGCGCCGTGTTTTTCGGCGTACAAAACGGCTGCCTCGATGTTGAGGCCATCGCCCAACAGGTCGCCCTTATCGTCAACGACAAAACTCACCAGAACAGGCATGCCGTCGGCGGCATCTCGGGCGCCGGCAAGCATGGGCTGCAAATTACGGATAGACGTCACCGTCTCGATCAGCAGACCGTCAACACCAGCATTGAGCAAGGCGTGCGCCTGTTCGCGCGCAATGCCTCGGATCTCACGAAACTCGGCAGAGTCCTCGGCAAACCACTCAATACCGATCGGACCCATCGAGCCCAGCAGCAGCTGAGGGTGCGCCTGGCGGGCATCGTCGACGGCCCCGCGATTGACCTCCGCCACGGACGGCGCAATCTGGTCGTGTTTGAGGGCATAGCTTGATGCCTGAAAGGTATTGGTAATGAGTACCTGCGCGCCGGCGGCGACATACAAGCGATGGATACGAGAAACGGTCTGCGGCTCTGCCAGATTCCAAAACGCCGGTGGAATATCGGCAGCATCGTACTCACTCAACAGAACACTGCCCATGGGGCCCTGCGCCAACAAGGTCTCGCTCGACAAGCGGCGCGTAAGCTCCTCGGCACCAAAGCGGTTGTAATAACTCGTATCCATATATATCCCGCTATTCCTCGACGCTGATTCCCTGCTTTTCGAGATAGGCGAGCCAGCGGTTCATCGTGTCCTCGGATAGCGCATGCTCCATCATGCAGGCCTCGGAATCGGCTCGCTCAAATTCGACACCGAGCTCCTGAACCAAAAACGTGCGGACGAGGCGATGACGGTACCAGATAGCCGTGCCAACCTCGCGGCCGCGATCGGTCAGGATGACCTTGCCGTAGTGCGATTGCTCGACAAGCTCGGATGCCTTGAGCGCCGAAACCGCTTTATTGACCGATGCCTTGGAGACGCCAAGGCGCTGCGCGATGTCGACCGATCGCACGCCGTTGGTTTCCCCCTCTTCGCTTTCAATGCGAACCATGCACTCCAAGTAGTCTTCGTTCGCCACCGTCAGATGTAGTTCGCGCGAGCTATTTGTCGTATCCATGATCTTCCGTCCCTTCTGCATTCAATGGCTGATTCTACCCCATCCAAGCGTCGCGGTATGCCGTGGCATACCGTGCTAGAGTTCTTGTTGCACACGACGACCAAGATTGGAGCGGTCTTTATGGAAAACACCACCACGAACCCCGACGTCCTTGAGCGCTTTTTGCGCTACGTCCAGATCAATACGCAGTCGGAGGATGCAAACTGCGACCAGGTACCCTCGAGCGCCGTTCAGTTTGACCTTGCCAACGTGCTGGCTGAAGAGCTGCGCGAGCTTGGTGCGGAAGATGCCCACGTGACCGAGCACGCCTATGTCTGCGCGCATATCCCCGCAAGTGCGGGCGCTGAGGACAAGCCCGCCCTGGGCCTGATCGCCCATCTCGACACCACCGAAGTTGCACCGGGCGCCGGCGTGAAGCCACACATCGTACACTACGAAGGCGGCAACCTGGTCTGCGGCACGGTTGACGGTAAGCCCGTTGCCATGAGTACTGCCAAGCTTCCCGCCCTGAACGACCTCGCGGGTGAGGACCTGGTCTGCAGCGATGGCACCACGCTGCTGGGCGCGGACGACAAGGCAGGCGTCGCCGAGATCATGTCGCTTGTCGCGCGTATCGCTCAGGACCCCTCTCTGCCCCATCCCGCACTCGGCATTTGCTTCTGCCCTGACGAGGAGATCGGTCACGGAGCCGAGCTGTTGGATATCGATACCTTTGGCTGCAAGTACGCCTACACGGTCGACGGCGGCCCCATCGGCGAGCTGGAGTGGGAGTGCTTTAACGCCGCCGAGGCGACCGTCCGCTTTGAGGGCCAGTCCATCCACCCGGGCGACGCCAAGGGCCGTATGGTCAACGCAGGCAATCTGTTCTGCGACTTCAACGCGTTGCTCCCCTACGTGCAGCGCCCGGAGTATACGGAAGGCTACGAGGGCTTTTATCACCTTGAGGGTGTATCTGCGACCGTCGATCACGCCACAGCGCGCTATATCGTCCGCGACCATGACGCCGCCAAGTTCCAGCAGAAACTCGACCTTATTGATGCCGCCGCCTCGATGCTCAACCAGCGTCTGGGTGAGGAGCGCGTGACGGTCGAGATTAAGCAGCAGTATCGAAATATGGCCGAGATCGTTTGTGACTTTCCCGAGCTTATTGATGTTGCCAAGGAAGCCTACCTTGCCTGCGGCGTTGAGCCCCAAGTGCTGCCGATTCGCGGCGGCACCGACGGCGCGCAGCTGTCGTTCCGCGGTCTGCCCTGCCCCAACCTTTCCACCGGCGGCTATTGCTACCACGGCGTCAACGAATTCGTCCCGGTCAGTTCGCTCGTCAAGATGACCGACGTGCTCCAGGAGCTCGTCGCCCGCTTTGCATAAGGAACTCGAACAATCTAGGTAAGCAAAACCGCCCCGTCCTCAAAATCGAGAACGGGGCGGTTTTTGGTGCAAGGGGAAATAGAAGTTAGGGACGTTCTTAAACGACCAGTCAAACAAGACCGTCCCCAATGGCTACATCGATGTTTTGGCAACGCCAGCGAGCGGGCCGCATTTGAGACAAGGTGACTTGAAACGAAAGGGCGCTGACCTTCTGGTCGCGCCCTTGAAGTTGAACGTCAGATTGTCCAAATGCGGCCCGCGCAGCGTCAAGCGGTTACGCGGTTTGGTAAAACCGCGTAACTTAGTAGTTGGCTTCGTAGCCGTTGCCGTCGCCGGTGGGCTCTTCGTAGTAGTCCGAATCGCTCGAATCGCTTGAGTCATCGGAATTGTCAGAGCTGACCGAAGAGGTTGCGGTACCGTTGGCGTAGTCATCGGAGGTGTTATTGCTCAGGTCGCCGATCGTGGAGCTGGAACCGTCGGAAAGGCCCATGGTGTTGGGGCCCTTGGGGTCCTTGCCGGCGTCAACGCGCTCCATCATTTCCTTGAGCTCGTCCTCGTAGACAAAGACATAGCTCACGCCGTCGATCATAGTGTCATCACCGGCGTACGAGGGCAGGTTGGCCGAGTAGATGCCGTCGACATCCATGCCGCGCATGGCGTTGACCGTAGACACGATATCCTGAACGCTCATATCGGTTACGAGCATATCGGACAGCGAATTGACTAGGCCAAAGATCTTCGTGGCATCGAAGTTATTGAGGATCTGGTTGGCAAGGGCGCCAAGCACCTGACGCTGGTGGCGCATGCGCGTGTAATCGCCGTCGGCATAGGTGTAGCGGCAACGGGCATAGGTAAGGGCGGTGGCGCCATCCATATGCTGCTGACCAGCGGTGATCTTAATATCAAGGTGCTCAGGGTCGTCGACATCGTCGGTTGCGTTAATGTCGATACCGCCAACCGAATCAATCAGCGCCTGCATTCCGTCGAAGCTGACCTCGGCATAATGGGAAATCTGAACGCCGCACAGTTCGTTGACCGCCTCGACCATGGCCTCGGCGCAGCCAACGGTATGGCAGGCGTTGATCTTCATGGTCTCGCCCTTGTACACGACCTTGGTGTCGCGCGGAACGGAAATAAGCGTCGCCTGCTTCTGCGTGGGATCGATGCGTGCCAGGATAATCGAGTCGGCACGGTACGTATCCTCGCCCGGACGGCCGTCAGTGCCAAGAAGCAGCACGTAGAACGGATCCTTCGCCTCGTCGGTATCCACCAGAATCTTGCGCAGGTTGTCGGTAATGACATTAGAATCGCCGAGCTTGCCCATAATGGTGGCAAACCACAGGCCGGCAGCGGTCGTGGCGCTCAGCAGCACACCGAGCACGGCGATAAGCGCCACGCGGCGAACGTTGTGGCTGCGACGACGCTGGCGAGCGCGCTCGGAATAGCGAGCCACGTTATCGCGACTGTAGATCTTGGCCTGCGCACCAGTTGAGGGTCTTCGGGTGGTGGTATCCGCGAGGGGCTTCTTGTTAAACATAGGCAACCTGTATTAGTAGATAACGGGATCGGGGACGGTGGCATGCTCGACATGCGCGCCGAGCGCCTGCAGTTTCTCGACAAACTGCTCGTAGCCACGCTTGATGTGATGGATGGCCGAGACCTCGGTCGTACCGTCGGCGATCAGGCCGGCTACGACGAGGGCCGCACCTCCACGCAGGTCGGGCGAGGTAACCTGTGCACCCGAGAAGCCCTTGACACCATGAATCATGGCATGATGGCTCTCGATACGAATGTCGGCACCCATGCGCACCAGCTCAGAGGCAAACATAAAGCGATTCTCGAAGATGTTCTCGGTAATGACGGAGCTGCCGTCGGCGAGGGCGGAGAGCACCATAATCTGCGCCTGCATGTCGGTCGGGAAACCGGGGAACGGAAGCGTCTGGATATCGACCGGCTTGATGCGCTCGGCGCGATTCACGTGGACGCCATCATCGGTACGCTCGCAATCGATGCCCATGAGCTCCATCTTCTTGAGCACCATGCCCAAATGGATGGGGCAAAAACCCGTGACGTCGACACCGCGATCGTCGGCCATCAGCGCGCCGGCGACGATAAAGGTGCCGGCCTCGATGCGGTCGCCCACCACGCGATGGGTAACGGGATGCAGCTCTTCCACGCCTTCGATAGTCACGACGGGCGTGCCGGCACCGACGATCTTGGCGCCCATCTCGTTGAGCATGTTAGCAAGATCGACGATCTCGGGCTCGCGAGCGGCATTGTCGATAACCGTGGTGCCCTGCGCGCGCACGGAGGCCATGATGAGGTTCTCGGTGGCGCCGACACTGGCGAACTCGAGCGTGACGGTCGTGCCGCGCAGACCCTGGGGCGCACTGGCGTTGATGTAGCCGTGGGCGGTATCGAACTCAACGCCCAAGGCCTCAAGACCCAAGATATGCATATCGATCTTGCGGGCGCCCAGGTTGCAGCCGCCGGGCATGGCGATCTTGGCGCGATGGAAGCGGCCCAGCAGGGGCCCCATCACGGCGGTGGAAGCACGCATCTTGGCAACGAGCTCGTAGGGAGCCTCCCAAGAATCGACCTGAGAGGTATCGATCTCGAGCGTATGCTCGTCGAGAACATCGATCGTAGCGCCCATGCCCTTGAGCACCTTGCCCATTACGTGGACATCGGAGATATCGGGCACGTTCTGCAGCGTCGTCTTGCCCGGCGCCAGAAGCGTTGCCGCCATAAGTTTGAGCGCGGAGTTCTTGGCGCCCGAGACAGGCACGGAACCTCCGATGGCGTGGCCACCCTCAACGCGGATAATATCCAAGGTCTACCCTTTCAAAAAGCATGCCCGGGGTGGCTGGGCCATCCCGGGCATGATGTGTTCGCAAATGGTCGAACGCTAAATCGTTTGACTATTGGGCAAGCTTGAGCTTACACCATGCGATTTCATTATAGAGGTAGGCGCGGCGTGCATCATCCTCCGACAAATTACCCAGCTTCTCTTCAAAACCTTGAATATCAGCTTTAACCTTGCCGGCGTCGACGGTCGCCAAATCGCAAGCGCGCTCGGCGAGGACGGTCACGACATCGTCCGCAACCTGGGCATAGCCGCCGGCCACGGCAAACGTGTGGTCGACAGTGCCCATGGCCTTATCGGAAACGCGAACGTAACCGTGGTCGATCGTGCAGATTTCGCTGGAGTGAGCAGGCAGGACGCCAAACTCGCCATCCGTGGACGGAATCGACACAAACGCAGCGTCACCCTCATAGGCGCAGCTCACGGGGCACACGATGCGGATACGCATAACCTACTTCTCCCCCATCTTGCGGGCGCGCTCGCGCACGTCCTCAATCGTGGAAGCATAGCGGAAAGCCTGCTCGGGCAGGTCATCGGCCTTGCCATCGACAATCTCGGCGAAGGAGCGGACGGTATCCTCGACGCGAACGTAGACGCCGGGGTTGCCGGTGAACTTCTCGGCGACGTGGAAGGACTGCGAGAGGAACTGCTGAATCTTACGGGCGCGGTTGACCGTAAGGCGCTGCTCCTCGGACAGCTCGTCCATACCCAGAATGGCGATGATGTCCTGAAGGTCGGAGTACTCCTGCAGAAGCTCCTGGACCTTGACGGCGACACGGTAGTGCTCCTCGCCGACGATCGAGGGATCGAGAGCGTCGGAGGAAGACGCGAGCGGGTCGATAGCCGGGAACAGGCCGAGCGACGAAATACTACGCGAAAGAACCGTGGTGGCGTCGAGGTGCGTAAACGTCGTGGCAGGCGCAGGGTCGGTCAGGTCGTCTGCGGGGACGTAGACAGCCTGGACGGAGGTAATGGAGCCCGTCTTGGTCGAGGTAATGCGCTCCTGGAGGTCGCCCATCTCGGTAGCCAGCGTAGGCTGGTAACCGACGGCGGACGGCATACGGCCCAGCAGTGCGGAAACCTCGGAACCGGCCTGGGAGAAGCGGAAAATGTTGTCGATGAACAGCAGAACGTCCTGGCCGCGATCGCGGAAGTACTCAGCGGTGGTAAGGCCGGCCAGACCGATGCGCAGACGCGCTCCGGGCGGCTCGTTCATCTGACCATAGACCAAGCAGGTCTTATCGATAACGCCAGACTCGCTCATCTCGAGGAACAGGTCGGTACCCTCACGGGTACGCTCGCCGACGCCGGTGAACACCGAGGTGCCGCCGTGCTCCTGGGCGAGGTTGTTGATGAGCTCCTGAATCAGAACGGTCTTGCCGACGCCGGCGCCGCCGAACAGACCCGTCTTGCCGCCACGGATGTAGGGCTCAAGCAGGTCGACGGCCTTGATGCCGGTCTCGAAGATCTCGGTCTTGGTAGTGAGCTCATCGAAGCGGGGCGCTGCATGGTGGATGGGGTAGAACTCCTCCACCTCGGGCATGGGCTTGCCGTCGACGGGCTTGCCCATGACGTTCCAAATGCGGCCGAGCGTCTTGGGGCCAACGGGCATCTTCATGGGCTCACCGGTATCGGTGGCGATGAGGCCGCGCTGCAGGCCGTCGGTCGAGGACATGGCGACCGTGCGGACGACGCCGCCCGGAAGCTGGCTCTCAACCTCGAGGATCGTGCTCAGGTGACCGATCGGGGTCTCGGCCTCGACCGTGAGCGCGTTGTAGATCGGGGGCACCGCGCCGTCAAACTTGACGTCGACGACAGGGCCGATGATACGCACGATGCGACCATCACCGGCAGTCGTCTTCTTGGTGGCTTCCTCGACCGCAAGCTTTACGGTGTTATTAGCCATTACTGTTCCTCCAATGCTGAGGCTCCGCCGACGATCTCGTTGATCTCGGTCGTGATCGAAGCCTGGCGCACGCGACTATACGTGCGGGTAAGGGTCGAGATGATCGCGGTGGCGTTTTCCGTCGCGGAGTGCATGGCCTTGCGGCGTGCACCCTGCTCGGCGGCCGCCGAATCGATCAGGGCCTGGTAGATGACCGTCAGGATATACGACGGTACAAGCTTGCCGAGAACATGCTCGGGAGAGGGCACGAACTCGAACGTGGACGAGATGCGCTTAGGGGCGTCGGTCTCGTTCTTACGCGGACCGTGGGCCATAGCGATCATCTCGGGATCGAGCGGCAGCAAGTGCTCGACGCGAAGCTCCTGATCCACGCGGTTCTTGGCGTGGTGGTAGACAAGCTCGACACGGTCAAGCTCACCGGCACGATACGCATCGCAGATATGAGAGGAGATCATGCGGGCCTGATGGAAATCGGGCTCGGAGGAATTGCCCTCAAAGTGCATGATGACGTTTGCACGGTCGCGGAAATACGTGGCCGGCTTGCGTCCGCACGCAATGATCTCGCACTCGATGCCGTCGTTCGCCCAAGAAGCGGCGAGCTTTTCGGCCGTGCGCTCCACTGTCGTATTGAAACCGCCGGCAAGGCCGCGGTCCGAGGCAATAACGACAATCAGGCCACGCTTGACGTTCTCATGCTTCTGCAGCATGAGATCGGTACCCGAACAGGAGGCGTCGCCGGCGACCGTCAACATGACGTCGGTCAGCGCCTCCTTATAGGGCTCGGCCTGCTTGGAGCGATCGAGGGCACGACGGATCTTGGCCGTAGAGACCATCTCCATCGTGCGCGTGATCTGCTTGGTCGTGGTAACCGAGGAGATTCGCTTCTTAATGTCGCGAAGGTTGGCCATAGGGCTTAGTTCTCCTCTGATCCAGAAACATCCGAATGGTGCTTGGCCATGAACTGCTGCTTAAAGTCGCCGATGACGCGCAAGAGCTCAGCCTTGGTGTCGTCATCGATCTTCTTGGCGCGAACCTTGTCGAGCAGCAAGCCAAAGCCATTGTCCATGTACTCGATGAGCTCGGCACGGAAGGGCAGCACGTCGGCGATCTCCAGGTCGTCCAGGAAGCCCTCGTTGCCAGCGAACAGCGCAACGATCTGCTCGGAAACCTCGAACGGCTTGTAGCGCGGCTGCTTAAGGAGCTCGGTCATGCGAGCGCCGTGGGTAAGCTGCTTTTGCGTGGCCTCGTCGAGGTCGGAGCCGAACTGCGTAAAGCCGGCGAGCTCCTGGTACGAAGCGAGGTCCAGACGGAGGTTGCCGGCGACCTGCTTCATGGCCTTGGTCTGAGCGTCGCCACCGACGCGGGACACGGAGATACCCACGTCGACTGCCGGGCGCTGGCCCTGGAAGAAGAGCTCGGACTGCAGGTAGATCTGACCGTCGGTAATGGAAATGACGTTGGTCGGAATGTAGGCCGAGACGTCGCCGTCCTGGGTCTCGATGATCGGCAGAGCCGTCATGGAGCCGTAGCCGTTCTTCTTGGACATCTTGACGGCACGCTCGAGCAGACGAGAGTGCAGGTAGAAGATGTCGCCAGGATAGGCCTCGCGTCCAGGCGGACGATGCAGCGTCAGCGACATCTGACGGTAGGCCACAGCCTGCTTGGACAGGTCGTCGTAGATGACGAGCACGTGGCCGCCGGGGTTGGTCTCGCTGGCAGGCTTGCCGTCCTCGCCGTTGTACATAAAGAACTCGCCGATAGCGGCACCGGCCATAGGCGCGATGTACTGCATAGGGGCGGAATCGGCAGCGGTGGCCGAAACGATGATGGTGTAGTCGAGCGCACCGTGCTGGGCGAGGGTCTCGCGGATGTTGGCAACCGTGGAGGCCTTCTGGCCGATGGCGACATAGATGCAGACCATGCCCTTGCCGCGCTGGTTGAGGATAGCGTCGATGGCGATGGCGGTCTTACCGGTCTTACGGTCGCCGATGATGAGCTCACGCTGACCACGGCCGATAGGCACCATGGAGTCGATGGCCAACAGGCCGGTCTGAACCGGCTCGCACACCGGGGTACGGTCGATGACGCCGGGGGCCTTGAACTCGATGGGACGACGGTGCGTGGCGATGATGTCACCCAAACCGTCGATAGGCTGGCCGAGCGGATTGACGACGCGGCCGAGCATGGCGCGGCTCACGGGGATATCCATAATGCGGCCAGTGGTGCGGCACTCGTCGCCTTCCTTGATGGAATCGACGGCACCGAACAGAACGGCGCCGACCTCGTCACGGTCAAGGTTCTGGGCAAGGCCGAAGACGGTCTCACCGGTATCGGAGCTCTTGAACTCCAGAAGCTCGCCTGCCATGGCGCTCTTGAGGCCGGAGACGCGCGCGATGCCGTCGCCTACCTCGTCGACCGTTGAAACCTCATGCGTATCGACCGTCGCGGAGAGGCTCGTGAGCTGCTCCTGCAGTTTCTTGGCGATATCCTGGGCATTGAGGGTTTCGGACATTAGGCTTCACCTCCGTACGAATTAGCAGAGTTTGCGAGGGTCTCCTGCGCGATGCGCAGCTGCGTCTTGACGGAAATGTCACGACGCTCGCCGCGGGCCTCGAGCACCAGGCCGCCCACGATGGACGGGTCGACCTGCTCGATAAGGAATACCTTGCGGCCGAAGTCCTGCTCGCATTTCTTAGTGATGGTTTGACGCAGCTCGTCGTCGAGCGGGATCGCCGTGGTGACGGTCACGCCCACTACATCCTCGTCTTCCTCGGCAACATACTTAAAGGCAGCTGCCACCTTGGGAAGAAGGTCGAGCTGGTCGCGCTTGGACATGGTGTCGAGCACGGCGATGATCTCGGGGCTGGCGCTAGCCAGGCGCTCGATCATCTCGAGATCCTCGAACACATGGTTCTCGGCCTTGGCGGCTTCCAGAAGGGAGCGCGCGTAGGTCTCGAGCACCTTGTCCTGATAGCGGCTAGTCGGCATTCAGGCTACCTGCTTCCTGGATGTAGCGCTCGATGAGCTTCTTCTGCTCGGCCTCGTCCTCGAGTGCCTCGCCCACGATCTTGGTGGCGACGGCGACGGACAGGTCGGCGATGGAGCTCGCGGCACCGGCGTAGATGGACTTGCGCTCGTCCTCGACGGTCGTATGGGCCTTGGCGATGATCTCCTCGGCCTCCTTGTGAGCGGCCTCGATGATACGGGCGCGCTCGGACTCGGCGTCCTTACGGGCCTCGAGAACGATATCGGCAGCCTGACGGCGGGCGTCGGTGACGATCGAGTCGGACTCAGCGCGCTTGGCGATAGCCTCCTGCTTGGTCTTCTCGGCCTCGTCGAGGCTCTCCTCGATCTTCTTGCCGCGCTCCTCCATGGTTTTCATGATGCCCGGCAGGGCAACCTTGGCCAGCACGATCCAGATAATCAGGAAGGCGATAAGCGCCGGGATGAACTCCGCCATCTTAGGGATGAGGATGTCCGCACCGGCAGCGCCGTCCTCGGCGAACGCGGAAACCGGCATGAGCAGCGCGGCCGCGGACGCGGAGAGTGCGATCGCGCTCTTCTGGGATGAAAGATTCATACTTGACGCTCCGTGCTATTTAACGATCAGCGCGACAACGAAGCCGATCAGAGCCAGAGCCTCGCCGAAGGCGGAGCCCATGATGAAGACGGTGAACACGCGGCCCTGGACCTCAGGCTGACGGGCCATAGCACCCGTAGCACCCAGAGCAGACAGGCCGATAGCAAGACCAGCGCCGATAACACCGAGACCGTAACCGATAACTCCCACGATTCCTCCTTTGTCGTGCGTGTCTTTTTTCACGCAGGATAACCTTTTTATAACTGCCGGGCTCCATGGGTACGGGCACCGGCGGTTTAACGAATTGCCTTACCTTTAGGCGCGGGCGGAAGACTACTCCTCCTCCGCGACCTCCTCTGCCTCGGAGACATACACGGCGGTAAGGACCGTGAAGACGTAGGCCTGGATGGCGCCGACCACAAGCTCGATCGCATAGATCAGGATGAGGATGGCAAGCCAGGCCAGTGAAGGCAGGGCGCCGACGGCGTGGGCCGCGGAAACCTGCTGAAGCAGCGGCTGCATGAACATGCTCGCCATGATGGCGAACGAACCCATGACCACGTGTCCTGCGAACATGTTGCAGAACAGACGGACGGCGAGCGTGATGAGGCGCAGGAAGGTCGAGAAGAGCTCGACGACCCACACGAGCACGTTCATCGGGAAGCTCACGCCCTGCGGGGCGAGGCTCTTGATGTAGCCGATCACGCCGTGGGCCTTGCATCCGTAGTAGATGAAGTACACGAAGGCGAAGATGGCGAGCGCGGCGGTGGAGCCGATTGCGCCGGTGCCGGGCTTCATTCCCGGGATCAGGCCGATCATGTTATTGATCAGGATGAACAGGAAAAGCGAGCACAGGAACGGGAAGTGCTTCTTCCAGTTCTCACCCACGACGCCCTTGCCGATATCGTTCTCGACGTACTCGATGATGTACTCGAAACCGTTGACGAAGAAGCCCTTGGGAACCAGGGTCTGCTTCTTCTTGAACACGGCCAGGACGATCAGGAGCACGATCGTGGAGACGATCAGCCAAAACGAGTACTGCGTGATGCCGCAGCTCAGATCGCCCACGACAGGGGTGGAGCTGAACTCGCTGACCAGATGATTAATCTCATCAGGCAGCTTTTCAAAAATTTCCACGACTTACCTTTCGACCTCATGAGGATCTCGCAGCGCCTTGGCGACGCGAACCGTGCAGGCGGCCATAAAGGCCACGAAGCCGATCGCCTCGCCCAGGAGGAACATGCGAAATGCCTCTCCGAACAACACAAACACAACCAAGGTAAAGACGAGCAGGGCGATTGCCGAGACCGCCAGACTCACCATACCCTTGAGCATGTCCGCATTCTGTTTATCGTCAAGAACCGGCTTGAGCGTAAAGACAAAGGGAAGGAAGGCAATTGCGCCCGCGATGGCGCCTGCAACGATAGCGAGCAGATCGGCTATCTGAAACACTGGCGTCCTCACTTTCCTTTTTAACGCTTCACAGAACAGTTCCCGCCAAACATTGGTGACTATTGTACGAGCCAATCGCTAAAGTACAACCGAAAAAGCATCGGTTAATACGCACCTGTTCGTTTTCTTAAGACCTTCTTTATGCCGCAGGTACGGTAATACGTTTTTCTCGAACCCTGCAGGGCAAAACGTCCGTTAACAGGAGTGCGCGCGGTCGCCTTTTGTTCGTCCGCGCGCACCGTTTCTTCGTATTTGCAGCCGCGGCCGTCTTAGCCCAGCGACTAGAGCGTGCCGTAGATGCGGTCGCCGGCGTCGCCGAGGCCGGGAACGATGTAGGCAGCCTCGTTGAGATGGTCGTCGATGGCGCAGGTATAGATATGCGCATCTGGGTCCTTCTCGGTCAGCGACTTGAGACCCTCGGGGGCCGCGACGATGCACAGCATGCGGATGTCCTTGACACCGCGCTCGCGCAGGTAGCTGATGGCCATCTCGGCCGAACCGCCCGTGGCGAGCATGGGGTCGACGACCAGGCAGATACGCTGGTCGATATCCTTGGGCATCTTGCAGTAATACTCGTGCGGCTCGTGGGTGACCTCGTCGCGCTCCATGCCGATGTGGCCCACGCGAGCGGAGGGCACCAGGTCGAGGATGCCGTCGACCATGCCAAGGCCCGCACGCAGGATGGGCACGATGGCGAGTTTCTTGCCGGCAAGCTGTTTGAACGTGGCGGTAGTGATGGGGGTCTCGACCTCGACGTCTTCCATAGGCAGGTCGCGCATGGCCTCGTAGCCGTCAAAAAGCGCGAGCTCGCGCACGAGCTGGCGGAACTGGTTGGTGCCGGTGTTTTTGTCGCGCAGGATCGACAGCTTGTGCTGGACGAGCGGGTGATCGACAAGCGTCACGCGGGACGCATCGTAGGTGACGGTCATGGGTTGATTGCCCCTTTCGTTGCGGCCGCAAAACGGCCTTGCTGACAAGGCGCGCAGCAATGTTGCCGCCGCACGCCATGCATTAGTTTAGCGGTTTGTTGTATCGAGCAGCCCATCGCAGCCCTACTGTGCGGTACTGAGCGAGCGCCTGACTGCATCACGCCAGCCCGCAAGGTTTTGCTCGCGGCGCTCGGCGGACATGTGGGGAAGGAAGGTCCTAACGATCTGGGCATTTTGCTCCAGCTCTTCCAGGTCTTCCCAATAGCCGACGGCAAGACCCGCCAAGTACGCGGCACCGATTGCCGTGGTCTCCACCGTCTCGCATTGCAGCACGGGGATATCCAGCAGGTCGGCCTGGAATTGCATGATGAACTCGTTGCGCGAGGCACCGCCATCGACAGACAGGCGCTCAATCGAAAGCCCCACGTCCTGCTCCATGGCGCGCAGCACGTCGTAGCTCTGATATGCCATGGATTCGCAGGCGGCACGTACGATGGTCGCACGGCTCGAGGCGCCGGTCAGACCGCACACGATACCGCGAGCATGCGGGTCCCACCAGGGAGCACCCAAACCCGCAAAGGCGGGAACGAAGTAGCAGCCCTCGTTGTCGCTAATCGAAGCGGCGAGTTGTGCCGACTCGCTCACGCTCGAGATGATGCCCATGTTGTTGCGAAGCCAGTTCATCGTTGAGCCGGCGGCAAAAATAGAGCCCTCGAGCGCATAGCTGACTTTGCCGTCCGCAGCGATACCGATGGTGGAGACCAGGCCATTCTTGGATTCGACGATCTCGTCGCCGGTGTTCATGAGCATAAAGCAACCCGTGCCATAGGTGTTTTTGGTCTGGCCGGGACGGAAACAGCAGTGGCCGAACAGCGACGCCTGTTGGTCACCCGCCACGCCCATGATGGGCGGCATGTTGGTCATGATGTCGCTCGCGACGCGGCCGTAGTCGCCCGAGCTCCAGCGAACCTCGGGCATCATGGAACGTGGAACGTCAAAGAGTGCCAGCAGGTCGTCGTCCCAATCGAGCGTATGGATATTAAAGAGTGCCGTGCGGCTGGCATTGGTGTAGTCGGTGGCAAAGACCTGGCCGCCGGTGAGGTTGTAGATGAGCCAGGTGTCGATGGTGCCAAACATGAGGTCGCCCGCCGCCGCGCTTTCGCGTGCGCCGTCGACGTTGTCGAGAATCCACTGCACCTTGGAGGCCGAGAAATACGGGTCGAGCGTGAGTCCCGTGCGGGAGCGCACCAGCCCTTCTGCGCCCTGCTCGACAAGCTCGTCGATCAGAGGTGCGGTACGGCGGCACTGCCATACGATAGCGTTATAGATCGGCTGACCGCTCACGCGATCCCAGACCACCGTGGTCTCGCGCTGGTTGGAGATGCCGATGGCAGCAATGCGGTCGGAGTGGATACCGCTCTTAAACTGGACTTCCATCATGACGGCGATCTGGCTAGCAAGGACCGCCATGGGGTCTTGCTCCACCCAGCCGGGACGCGGGAAGCTGGTTTTGACGCTGCGACGTGCCTGCGCGACGATGCATCCGTACTCGTCGACGATGGTCGCAAGTACCGAGGTGGTGCCGCAGTCGAGCGCCATGATGTAGGAACCGCCAAAGTCAAACGAGGCATCTTCCATGCCCAGGCTGCCCAGATTCAACGACATCGCTTAAACCTTTCTATTGCATCGGGTCGGACAGGACCCGTTCGATCTCTGATGCGGGAAGTGCGCCTTGGCGCAGGATCTGGAGCCCGCCGTGCTGAAACGACACGATGGTCGAGGCGTCGCGACACGGGGTCTCACCGGCGTCGACGGCAACATCGACCCCCTCCAGGATGCGACCCTCCACCGTGATAAAACTTGCCGGCGCGGGCGCGCCATGCGTGTTGGCGCTGGTGCAGGCAAGGGGGCTGCCACAGGCGCGAATGAGCGCCTGCACCACGGGCGAGGCCGAAGCGCGAAGTGCCACCGTGTCGTCGGCAGCGCGCATAAAGGTCGGCACGCAGGGGGCTGCCTTGACCACGATAGTCAGGGCTCCCGGCCAGCATCGTCGCGCGAGTATGCGGGCATCTTCCGGGATATCCACGCCATAGCGGTCGAGTGCTTCGACGCCATCGACCAGCCAAGCGACGGTTTGCGTGAGTTCACGTTGCTTGAGAGTGAAGATACGGCGATAGCCGGTGCCGAGCGCAGGAACTGCGGCGCCATTGACGGCAGCCTGCGGATCGCGCGGCCACGATGGGAATTCGCTTGTATCTTGGGGCACGGCGTCCGAGAAGGCGTTGACTGCCACGGCGACACCGTAGACGGTCTCGGTCGGGATCAAAGCCAGGCCGCCGCGGCCGAGCACCTCGGCCGTGCGCTCGACGGCAAGCCGATGCGGCTCGCGCGTTCCCTCGTATACCCGATAGACCGTCTGCATGTGTATGCCAGCCCCTTACGCTCTGGTGCAAGTTTGTTTACTGTGGGGCATTCTCGCACGAAACGTTCAACCTATTTGCCCAGAGCGCATGTTGGTTTGGTGAGCGGCTCTAGTAGTCGGTGAAAGTGAGGGGGTTATTGGACTGCGACGAACTTCTTTGGCCTGCCGGCGTGGCGTTCTTGGGCGGCGTAGCGCTCGATGCTGCCTATCGTTATCATCCGACGGCCGTCGACGAGTTCAACATCGAGCTTTCCGGCTTTGACCAGCGCGGTAATCCGCGGAGCGGAGACTTTGAGGTCCAGCGCTGCGTCTTTAAATGTTCGGCACGCCGCTTCCCGAGCGTCCTCGTGGTCGATTTCGACTGAAAGGGCCACGACCTCGGCCGAGCGTTCGTACCCTGCCGGAGTCAAACCGTTGTTGAGGTCGTCGGCCAAAAACGCCATCAGTGCCTCGGTGGCATGGGCAATCGCTTCTTCGCGCGTATCGCCATCGGCAAAGGCGCCGGGAATCTGCGGGAAGCTAGCGCAGTAACCATCGTCTTCTTTTATGAGAACGCAGTCATAGGTAAATCGCTGCCTCATTTTGCCTCCAACTACCATCCAGCTTGGCGACGAATACTTGCCCACGTGCCCTTCTTTGGTCGATCACCACCAGAGCCGTTCACGGTGACAACGCGGTCACCAGAAACATACTTAGCATGACTACCGACTTGCGCGACCTTCACGAATCCATCGTGCTTGAGTAGGGCAATGATTTCCCGAAAGGTAGGAGGTTGCATGGGCCGACCTCTTTCAGCCGTCCTAATTATAAACTACTTTATAATTTTTGCTAACCAGTTAATAAATATTACTGGCGTTGCTTGGGCTCGGTGACGATGGCTCGGACAATGCGGGGGCGATCGGTGAGGTCGTGGACGATACGCACGTCCGAAAGGCCTGCTTGACGACAGAGCTCGGCCGCGGCGTCGAGCGCGCCCTCGTAGAGCTCGCAGGCAAAGAGGCCGCCGGCGCGCAACATGTAGGGCGCCGCGTTAAGCAGGCGGCGGAAGATATCGAGGCCATCGGCGCCGCCCTCGAGCGCTAGGTCGGGCTCAAAGTCCTTGACCTCGTGCGGCAGCGAACGCATGACATCGGTAGGGATGTACGGCGGATTGGAGACGAGCACGTCAAAGGTGCCCCACTCTTCGCGGGGAATGGAGCTTACCAGGTTGGTGAGGCTGAACGCGACCTCGTCAGCCGTGAGACCAAAGGCGTCGCGGTTTTTGGTTGCCAGGTCGATGGCGCGCGGCTCGATATCGGTAGCGGTGCAGGTGACGTGCCCGCGGCGTTCCCAGGCAAGCGAGAGCGAGATGCAGCCCGTGCCGCAGCCGACCTCGAGAACACGGGCGATGCGGGGCTCGACCGGAGCGGGCTCGGCGGCGTTCTGCGCGGAGGTCGTCTCCTGATCGTCACCTTCGATGGCGATGCCGTATTCGTCGAGCTCGGGCTCGGAGGCTTCCACGTCATCGGTATCTGCCACTTCGGCTACGGCCGCCTGCGCGGCGGCTTCCTCGGCCTCGCGATCGGCCAGCTCCTCGGCGTAGGCGCGGCTACCGAGCACATCGCTGCCCAGCGCGGCTTCATCGGCAGCCGTCAGGTTGGCGGCACGGCGCTCGGCGGTCGCGCGCTCATCAGCCAGCGCCGCCTCGGCCTTGCGGGCCTGCTCGACCTCATCGTTCCACGGCAGCTCCACGCGCTGGCGGGCGGCGGCCTCGGGGCTCAGCACCTCGGCATCCAGGTAGTTCAGGACTTCTTCGACGAGCATCTCGGTCTCGGGGCGCGGGATGAGCACACCGGGGGCGCACGCGACGTCGATCATGCGAAACTGCGTGCTGCCCGTGATGTACTGCAACGGCTCGCCCTTGGCGCGGCGAACGACGGCCGCATGCATAGTCTCGAGCTGGGCCGCGTCGAGCGTCTCGTCCATGCGCATATATAGGTCAATGCGCGCCAAGCCCGTAGCCGCGCACAGCAACCACTCAGCAGAAAGACGGGGGTGTTCCTCGCCGCGCTCGGCCAGGTACTCCTTGGTCCACTCGAGACAACGCTTGATGGTCCAGATCTCGTTTGCCATGGGGTCCTCCCCTCTTGAGCGCCGGGCGGCGCGTGAATGTCGGAGCAGATTGTACGCGAGGGCAGCACTTGGCAAGAGACGATTGGAAGCGATTATCGAGAATCAGCCCAGATTTTTACGTCGGGCTCGCCCGAAGTGTTCATTCGTCGACGTCTAAATTTGCATCCGTCAAGTTTTTGGCAAGGTTGCCCCAAAACTGACCAATATCTAACCAAGAACTTGTCACATCGCTTGACGCGCGACCCATCAAAAATCGCTCCGCGACTTCTCGGACGCTTTTTCGAGCAATATTTTCGATAGCGGATATATGCCGTCAATTGCCTTAAGCAGGTAAGCAGCTCAAATGCCATCACAGCCGACTGAATAAAATATCAAGGCAATGTCACCAATGACTCCCTACGGATCATTTGACAACCAAGGAAACGCCGATGTTTTGGCAATGTCAGCGAGCGCCGCCCAGGGCGAACAAGTTGGCATGAAAAAGGCAGGGCATAGACCTTCTGGTCATGCCTTGCCTTTTGAATGACAAATTGTCGCCCTGGGCGGCGCGCAGCGTCAACCGGTCCGCCGTTCGGTAGAACGGCGGAACTTAAACTGCCTGTGCCAGCTTCTCGGCTCGCTCGGCGGCGGCGAGCGCCTCGATGACGGTGCCGAGCTGGTCGCCCAGGAGCACGCCGTTGTAGGTGGAGTTGAAGCCGATGCGGTGATCGGTCACGCGGTCCTGAGGCTGGTTGTAGGTGCGGATCTTCTCGGAACGGTTACCGTGGCCGATCTGGCTCTGACGCTCGGCGCCAAGCTCAGCCTGCTGCTTCTCGAGCTCCATCTCGTACAGACGGGCGCGCAGCATCTGCATGCAGACCTCGCGGTTCTGGATCTGGGAGCGCTGCTCCTGCGACTGCACCACGGTGTTGGTGGGCAGGTGGGTAATGCGCACGGCGGAGTAGGTAGTGTTAACGCACTGACCACCAGGGCCGGAGGCGCAGTAAGTGTCGATGCGCAGGTCGGACTGGTTGATCTGGACATCGATCTCCTCGGCCTCGGGAAGCACGGCGACGGTAGCCGTGGAGGTCTGGATGCGGCCCTGGGACTCGGTCTTGGGGACGCGCTGGACGCGATGGACGCCGGACTCGAACTTCATGACGGAGTAGACGCGGTCGCCCTCGACCTTGAACTCGATGGACTTAAAGCCGCCGGCCTCGCTGGGGCTGGAGTCGAGCACGGTGGTCTTCCAGCCGCGCGACTCGCAGAAGCGCTGATACATCTTGTACAGGTCACCGGCAAAGATGGCGGCCTCGTCACCACCGGCGGCGGAGCGGATCTCGACGATGGTGTTCTTGTCGTCATTGGGGTCGCTCGGGATGAGCATATACTTGATGTCTTCCTCGAGCTGGGGAAGCTTCTCCTCGTTCTCGGAGATGTCCATCTGGAGCATCTCCTTCTCGTCGGCGTCGGTGGTGTCGCGGAGCATCTCCTTGGCGGCCTCGATATCGTCAAGCGCGCCGATGTACTCGCGCGAAGCGGCGATGAGGTCGGACTGGTGCGCATACTCCTTGTTGAGGCGCGTGAACTCCTTGATGTCGGAGGCGACGGCGGGGTCGGAGAGCTTCTTCTCGAGCTCCTCGTAGGCCTTGATGATCTTTTCGAGCTTGTCGCGCATGGCGGGACTCCTTTATATGCGTGAAGGTGAAAATCGGCAGAATTGATGGGGCGCGCGGCGCCACTGCGGGGGTAGGCCCGGCTAGAACATGTCGATCTTCAGATACATGCGCATCCCTTCGCGTATGGGGTACATAGTTGCGGTCTAACCCATACATGATAGCGTGCGCAGGCAAACCTGCATATAACCCGCACGGAATGATTGGTGCAATGGGGTCAGGTTTGTTTGCACCAACGTAGTGCAAACAAACCTGACCCCATTGCACCAAAGGCTTGCTTTTTGGTTAGAGCGTCTGAAGCAGGGCGATGAGGAAGCGGACGCCTTGGAGGTAGGCGCGGCGGGTGATGCGCTCGTTGGTGCCGTGGACGCCGCGATCGCACTCGTCATCGTCGACCACAAAGGCCGAGAAGCGAATGCACTCCGGACAAATGCGCTGGTAGTTGGCAGCGTCGGTCGCGCCGATCACGGTCGAGGGGACAATCGCCAGCGGCTCGGATGATCCGTTTTCCTCCGTCCCCTTTGGATCACGGAAATAGCGGGCGGCGATGGCGCGAACGGCCTCGAGCCCCGGACCGCCCACGCGCGGGGACGGCGAGGGCTCGGAGCTGCCGGGGCCCAGCTCCACTTCGACACGACCGGCAAGGTCCGCCCCGGCAACCGCCTCACGGCAGCGCGCCACAACGTCGGCCACGCTCGTGCCCTCGAGTATGCGGAAGTTAATGTTGGCCCACATATCCTGCGGCATCACGTTAGCACCGGTGCTACCGCCCTCGATTTGGGTCGGTGCACAGGTGGTGGTCACGAGCGGATAGAGCTTCTTGCTGGCGAGGCAATCGCGGACAATGGCGCCCCCGTTGGCGGCAATCTCATCCGCCGTGTAGAGCCCCAGCTCGACAAGCTGCGCGGCAAGCAGATCGGTCACGCGCGTCGGCCACTCGATATCGCAGATTGCGGCGATGGCACGGCTGAGCACCTCGAGCGACGTGCCGCCGTAGGGGTTGGACGAATGCCCGCCCTCGCTACGCGTACTCAACACGATATCGGCGTAGCCCTTCTCCGCGAGATCGGCATGCATAAGCCAGCCCTCGCCCACGCCGTACTCGGCAGCCGAAACGATGCGGTAGTCACCCTCGTCGATCAGGTACTCAAGTTCAATACCGCGCTCCTCGAGCACGCGACCGATCGCCCCCGCGCCATACTGCGTGGTTTCCTCGTCCTGACCAAAGGCGAGCAGCAGGGAACGCCTGTGCTCCCAACCGTGCGCCAGCGCATACTCGACGGCCTCGAGAATGCCTGCGACCTGATCCTTCATGTCGATAGCGCCGCGACCCCAAATGTAGGTGTCGTCCACCTGTCCGCTAAAGGGAGCATGCGTCCAGTCGGCCTCGGTACCCGGCACCACGGGGACCACGTCCATGTGACCCATGAGCATGACCGGCTTGAGGGCGGGGTCGGTGCCGGCAAGCGTCACGAGCAGCGAATGGTCGATGAGCTCGACCTCGCCCGCCGCAAACACGCGCGGCCAGGCCTGCTGCATATAGGCGCGCAGGTCGGCAAACGCCTGCCAATCCACCGTCTGAGCATCCATGCTCGAAATCGTCGGAAACGACAGCACGCGGCCCAGGCGCTCGCACGCGCCGACCTCATCGATATCGGCAAAATCATCCTCGTGCGCAAAGAAGCGCCAAACCTCGGCCATGCCTTCCTCCAAAAACAGCGTGGCAAAGAGGCGGTCCCTTTGCCACGTCCACTTGCATTATTTGTCCTCGAGATAACGCGAGAGGAACTCGCGGGTGCGCTGGTGCTTGGGGTTGCCGAAGAGCTCGGCCGGCGCGGCGTCCTCGAGCACCACGCCCTTGTCCATAAAGACCACGCGGTCGGACACCGTGCGGGCAAAGGCCATCTCGTGCGTGACGACGACCATGGTCATGCCGTCGGCGGCGAGCTTGCGCATGACCTCGAGCACCTCGCCCACGATCTCGGGGTCGAGCGCGGAGGTCGGCTCGTCGAACAGCATGATCTGCGGATTCATACATAGGGCACGAGCGATGGCCACGCGCTGTTTTTGACCACCGGACAGGCGACCCACGGCGGCGTGCGCGAACTTTTCGAGCCCCACGCTCGTCAGATGCTCCATCGCGACCTTCTCGGCCTCGGCCTTGCTCATCTTTTTGAGCGTGACGGGCGCGAGCGTGCAGTTGTCGAGCACGTCCATGTTGTTGAACAGGTTAAAGCCCTGGAACACCATGCCGATGTCCTCACGCAGCTTGTTGATGTTGCAGCGCTCGGCCGTGAGGTCCTGACCGTGGAACCAGATGTGGCCCGCGTCCGGAGTCTCGAGCAGGTTGAGGCAGCGCAGAAAGGTCGATTTGCCCGAGCCTGAGGCGCCGATAATGGTGACGACCTCGCCGGGGTTAACGGACAGGTCGATGCCCTTGAGCACCTCGAGCGAGCCAAAGCTCTTGCGCAGGCCCTCGACGCGGATGAGCGGCTCATTGGTCTGTGCGGCGGCCGCGGTGCCGGTAGTGGCGGTATCTGCCATGATGATTCTCCTCGTCTTGAGCCTAGTTGGAGCTGGGCAGCGTTGCCGGGGCCTCGGCACCGAGCTTTTTGCCAAAGGCCTCGAGCAGGCGGCTCGCCACGAGCGTCAGGATCAGATAGACCACGAGCGCCACGCAGTAGACCTCCATCTGGCGGTAGTACACGCCGGCGACGGTGGTGGTGGCGTACATGAGGTCGAACACGCCGATGACCGAGAGCACCGACGAGTCCTTGATGTTGATGATGAGCTCGTTGGTGAGCGCCGGGATCGCGTTTTTAATACCCTGAGGGAACACGACCTTGCGCATAGCCTGCCACTGCGACAGGCCCAGCGAGCGCGCTGCCTCGGCCTGGCCGGGATCGATGGACTCGATGCCGCCGCGCAGGACCTCCATCATGTAGGCGGTGGAGTTGAGCGAGATGGTGACGAGGCCGGCGGTGAAGGTACTCCAGATCTGGTTGGCCTGGGCGGTCTCGAAGCCCATGCCGCGCAGAACGGTAAAGCCCGCGTAATAGATGAGCAGGCCCTGGACCATCATGGGCGTGCCGCGCACGACGGTGGAATAGACGGTCGCAAAGCCTCGGCCAATGCTCTTAAAGAAGCGCACCAGGTCGTTGTCGACGCGATCGAAGGTCTGGGTGCGCAAGAACACAAAGAGCAGCGCCAAGAAGAAGGCGATGACCGTGCCGAAGGTGGCAAGCGCGATGGTGATCTCGATACCGCGGATAAAGAAGTCGCCGCTCTTGTAGGTCATGTAGACCAAGCTCGACAGAAAGTCGCTGGGATTGGAGTCCGAGACAATGCTCACCTGCACCAGGTCGACAAACGACATGACGCAGCGGTCGATAAAGAAGATCGCCGCGATGGCAACCACGACATAGCTGCCCAGGCGCGCGCCGCGACGGCAACGCTCAGATGCAAACGGCGACGTTTCGCGATAGTCGTTCCAGTGTATGAGCTTGGTGACGAGCGCCGCCGCCGACACGACGAGCCAGGCCCAAAGGATTACCCAGAGGCAGTCTTGGAACACGCCCGTGGGCGCCAAGAAGCTCAGCGGCGTTGGGTTGCGCTGGCTAAACGCCAGACCGAGCGCCGCGATAGCGCTCGTGCCCAGGTACACATAACGGTGGTCGGCCTTGATAAAGGAGGCCAGACGATTGATGCCTTTCATGCTGCCTCCCTATGCCGGCTGACGGTCGAGGCACGCGTCCCACATTTGGTCGCGCTCCTCTTGGCTAATGCCCTTGAGTGTCTTGTCGATGAGCTTAAGCAGTTTGTCCGAGCCCTTGCGGCAACCGACATTTGCCGTGACCTCCTGCTTAAAGCCCTCGCCCTCGGCAAAGCGAATGGGCACGATGCCCGGGTTTTGGGCCATATAGCCCTTCTCGTTTTCGGTGTTGTAGGTCACAGCGTCACAAGTGCCCTGCAGCAGATTCGAGAACACCGTGGGGACCGAATCGACCGGGTTCTTGTGCACAACGCCCGGAATCTCGTCGATGACGGTATCGAGCATGGTGTCCTTTTGGCCGAGCACCGTGGCACCGCTGAAGTCGCCGAGCTTGGTGGCGTTTTGGTAGGGCGAGCCCTCTTTTACGAACAGGCCAAAGTAGCCAATGAAGTACGGGTCGGAAAAGCCGACGGACTCCTCGCGCTCGGGCGTGGCGCTCATGCCGGCAATGATGAGGTCGATCTGACCGTTGTTGAGCGAATCGATAAGGCCCGAGAAGCTCTGCTTGACGGCGACGGGCTCGCCGCCGAGGGCCTTGCAGACGATCTTGGCGATCTGCACGTCGTAGCCATCGGCATAGGCGCCCTGCACGTTGTCGATGGGGATGGTGTACTCGCTGGCTTCGGAAACTTGCCAGTTGTACGGGGCGTAGGCTGCCTCCATACCGATGCGGATCTTGTCCTTGCCGATAACGGAATCGGACAGGTCGTCGCGACCGCCGCCCGTCGTGGGCTGAACTACTTCCAGCGTGGAGGGGCGCTGGCAACCGGCAAGTGCGCCGGCGACGACAGAAGCGCTCGCAGCGAGAGCGCTACCCAAAAAGATGCGACGGCTGCATACCGGCTGTGGATGCGCGTCGCGTTGATGGGGAGAATGCATAATCTGCCTTCCCTGTTGAATCGTATGCTGACGACTTAACAGGATATACGCCAGCGACCAGCAGCGCAGCACAAGCTCGAAAAATTAATAGACACACGGTAGTCATTGGGAGCGTCGATGTTTTGGCAATGCCAGCGAGCGCCGCCCAGAGCGAACAAGTTGGCATGAAAAAGGCAAGGCATAGACCTTCTGGTCATGCCATGCCTTTTGAATGACAAATTGTCGCTCTGGGTAGCGCGCAGCGTCGACCGGCCCGCCGTTCGTCAGAACGGCGGAACCTCTAGAGCAGGGTGACGCTAAAGGAACGGGTGTCGGTAGCGCCCGGCGCCAGCGTAATGGTGTTGACCTTGTGCTCAAAGACGTCGTCCTCGGTGTCCATGGTAGTGTGGCCGGTCCAAGGCTCGAGCGCCACAAACGGAGCGTCGTTGGCGGCAGACCACACGCCGATGTACTTAAAGCCCTCAAAGTCGATCTTGACGCCATGGCCCGACTTGCGACCGCGCAGCGTGAGCGTGGAGCCCGGGGTATCGGTGAACATGATGGCGTCGTTATCGAAGCTGCGGTGCGTGATGGGCAGCACGTCCGAGTTATCGGGAGCCTTGTAGCTACCCTCGAACGTCATAAGGCCATCAGGCGTGATGATGGGGGCCTCGTTGGTCCAAGCCTCGGTAAACGCCAGCTCGTAATCCTCGAACGCCTCGTCTTCGGCACCGGGGGCGGGCACGTTGAATGCAGGATGACCGCCCACCGAGAACGGCAGGGCCACGTCGCCGGTGTTGGTGACGGCAAAGGTCTGCGTGAGCGTGGCGTCGCCGGTCAGGGCATAGGTCATGTTGAGCTTAAAGTGGAAGGGGAAAGCCTTGAGCGACTCGGGCGTATCGGTGATCTCGTAGGTGACGGACGAGCCGTCCTCGGAGACCTCGACGATCTTGTGCTCCACGATACGCGCGATGCCGTGGCGCGCCATCTCGCAGGTGCCGGCCGCAGACGTCGCCGTGTTGTTGCGCAGCGACCCCACGATGGGGAACAGGATGGGCGCGTGCTTGCCCCAAAAGGCCGGGTCGCCCTGCCATAGATACTCGTTGCCGTTGAGGGCAAGGCTCGTGAGCTGGGCGCCCATGGAATCGATGGCCGCGGTGAGGCCGCCGCGCTTGATGGTGGTGACGGTGGACATGCTACTTCCTCCAAAAGTAAACAACAGTGTCGAGGGCTATTGTCCCACTCTTGGCGGCGGGACGGGACGGCAGGCGATTATTGAGTAGCCATAGCGGAATGAGCGGCGAGCGCCTACTGGGTATCCACGTAAAGGTCAAACCCGCCCTGCGGTGTGGTGTCGACCGTGTCGGGCGCCTGTGAGTTAAAGCTCGCGGGGACCATGCGCTTTGAGGCGCAGAAGCGCGTGCCGTCGGTGGCGACGGGCGGTTCGTCGACGGTGAGCTCGTAGTCGCCGGGCTTGAGCTCGATGCCGTCACCAGCGGAATTGACGTATTGATACTCGTCAATCGTCTGCCCTTTGAGCGTACGCCCCACGATGTGGATGAGCATTTGGCTGTCGCCACGCGCGGTGTCCCACGTCGCGCCGTCCTTGACCTCGACCGACACATGTACCGAGCGCGTGCGGCTGAGCGATTGCTCGACAGACATCTCGACCTTGGCGGCGTCTTGGCGCTGCTGCTCGACATGGCTCCAAACGCTACCGATTGCCGAGCAGGCGATAACGCCGGCCATGAAGGCGATGAGAATGGGGCCGAGCGGAGAGCGGCGGCCCGCGTCTTCCTCGCGAGCCAGGTCGGGGCGATGCGTGGGCGCAGGCGCCTGGGCACCCTGCGCGGGCACGTCGAGAATGCTGAAGGATGCCGTGCTGTCGGGGTCGATGGTGTGGCGCGGCTGCGGGGTCTTTGCCGGCGAGATGGACATGTCGGCTGGCTCGCCGAGCGTGGCCGTAGCGTCGGCCTTTGCCTCGTCTGCCTCGGCCTGGGCCCAGGCTTGTTCGAAGGTCAGGGGCTCGACGGGGTCGAGGGCGGCGTCCGAGTCGGCGGCGACGACGTTGCCGGTCTCGTCCTCGTCGCTCGACACGTCACGCGGCGTAGGCTCGTCCCACTCCTCGTCCGGAGCCTCACCCTCGCTATACCACCATTCAAAGTTATCGATATCCATACGGGGCGCCCCCTTGGCCTCGCAAATAAACACTTGCCAGCCTTATACCCCCAGATGGCACGGCGGCTCGCATGGAATGTAACAAAGGGACTATCCCTTTGTCACATTTTGCGTTTAGCCGTGGGCGATCTTGTTTCTCAGCAAGAAGTCGACCGCCCCTACGATTCTGATGCCGTCGATGTCTGTTGGATGCTCACCATCCCTGACGATCAGGATCTTCTCGTACGAATCAGGGATTTTTCCCAGCGTGTTTAGTTTGAGCGGTCGCAGCTCGCGCTCTCTGGTCGCCTCGGCATCGATCCGTTCGGTAACCTGGATATATTTACGGTCCGATCCCTCGCCGATTGCGACAAAGTCGATTTCCCCCGCGCGCAGATGGCCGCAAAACACTTCGTATCCTTCAAAGACAAGCTGGTTGTAGATAACGTTCTCGAGCATCCTTCCGCTATCGCTGCCTCTATATCCGTCAAGATAGCTGCGGATTCCCGTATCGGCTATGTAATATTTACCGCCTGTCTTGAGAAGCTCCCGCCCCTTGACGTCATACCTTTTTACCTTGGTAAACAGGTACGTCTCTTCCAGAGCGTCAATATACGCCGACACCGTCGATGCGTTGGTCTTACCGCCCGATGATTCGTTGAGCGTCCCTACGATTTTGTTGACCGAGGTTTGATTGGAGATGTTGTCTGCCAGATACGCACAGAGCCGCTCGAGAACGTCGCGCTTGGTGATAGCTCCGCGACCTCTACGCGTCGCGCGCAATAGGATATCGCGCGCGACAATCGTCTGATAGAGGCTGCGGATGTAGTCGCGGCACGGTTCGCGTCTTGGCTCGTCATGAGCCAGAAACGGCATGCCGCCATAGGTTATGTACTGCTCGAGCACGGTGTTTGAATTAAGGCGATCGCCCGTCTTGGAAACGAGCTCGGCCCTCTCGTCAAGCCCTTCGGCAACGACCGCATCGATCGAGCGAAAATCAAGATACTCGCCAAACGTGAGCGGCTGCATCTTGACCTCGATATACCGGCCCGAGATAAGCGTTGCAAGCTCGCTCGATAGCAAAAAGGCATTGGAGCCCGTGACATAGATATCGCACGGCAAATCGATTCGGAGCGAGTTAACCGCCTTTTCCCAGCCCTCGACATTCTGGAGCTCGTCAAAGAACAGATAGGGGCGATCGACACCGTCAACGCGCTCCCGAACCATGCGATAAAACGTCAGGTAATCTGTAATCCCCGCATACTCTAGAGATTCCATCTTAAAGGTCAGCAAACGCTCGGCCGGCACCCCCTGTTGCGCCAGGTGCTCCCTCATCATGTCCAATAACGTGGATTTGCCGCAACGGCGTATACCCGTCACGATTTTGATGAGGTCGGTATCCTGAAAAGCAATGAGTCGATCAAGATAGCGGCTTCGGCGAACGATGTTCATAGAGTCTCCCTAGCGCCCGGCCAGACGTAACATCTTATAAACTTGCAGATTTTACAAGTTTATAAGATGTTACCTTACAAACTTGCAAATAATGCGAGTTTATAAGAAATGAGCCGCCTCCTCCGCTTTAAAACAAACTCGCGGTGCCGCTCGTCAATGTGACAAAGGGACTATCTCTTTGTCACATCGAAGTTGCGGTGGAATAGTTCCCGTTTGTGCGATTACTCAGGCTATTTAGGAACTATTTCACCGCGAGTTATTTGAGGACAACGGGGACTTGGATGCAGCAGAAGTCTTCTTGGTGGGACTCGTCGTAGCTCGTGGTATCGAGGTAGCAAAAGTCGAAGGCGTTGCCGATGGGCTGGAGCGCGTGCTCGTCCATGCAGGCAACGATGGCGCGGATGCCCTCGGGCTCGTACGGCATACCCCAGCGGCTCATGCACAGATACGTGCCCTCGGGCAGCACTTCGATGCCGATCTCTGCCAGCTCGGCGGGATCGCTCGGCAGTAGCCCCTCGGCACCGCGCGGCAGCACGGCAAAGGAGCCGGCGCCGGCGATGGGGTCGTCGGAATGCAGCGCCTCGCGACGTAGCATGGCGCCCCAGCCGCGCATGGGGCGCGTGCCCGTCAACGTACGCATGCGCAGAATCGCCCGCATGAGCGTGGGGTGAAGCATCGAGCGGCCACGCTCGATATCGCCCGGGAACTCCTCAAAGACCACGTAGCGGCGCTCAAACTGCTTGAGCTCCGGCCTGCCCTCGCGCTCGCGCCAGTAAACCGCCTCGTCGTAAAAGCTCAGGCGCTCCTGCACGCTCGCGCGCTCGGCTTTGAGCTCGGCGATCTGCTCATCGAGCGCCTGCACCCGTGAGCGCAGGTGATCGGTCATCTCGCCAATGTCGAACGTCGAGGTCAGACGGTCGATCTCGTCGAGTTCGAGCCCCAGGTCGCGCAGCATGCAGATCAGACGCATGAGCGGGATCTGCGTGGGCGAATAGAAACGGTAGCCCTTTTCGTTAACCACGGCGGGCTTAAACAGACCGATCTTGTCGTAATAGATGAGCGTTTGGCGCGAAACGTTAAACAAGCTCGCCATCTCGCTAATCGCATACATGCCCGTCTGCATAGATCCTCCCGACACACCAAAGCCCGCCGCCCACAGGGGCAGCGGGCTCAAACACTACTCGTATCCTACCCTAAAGACGCCTATGACCAGCGCTTATAGTTTGCGCATGACACGCCGACGGCCTCGAGTGCCTTGGCGGCGATGTGATGCACCGCGTCGTCGAGCGTGACGGGGCCGTTGTAAAACGTGAGCATGGGCGGCATGAGCATGACGCCCGGTACGCGCGCCAGGCGCGCCATGTTGTCGACGTGAATGGCGCTGAAGGGCGTCTCGCGCACCATGAGCACCAGGCGGCGCTGCTCTTTCATCTGCACGTCGGCCGCACGCAGCAACAGATTGTCGCTGTAGCCGCTCGCGATGCCGGCGAGCGTCTTCATGGAGCAGGGTGCCACGATCATGCCATCGACCGGATAGGTGCCGCTTGCGATGGCGGCGCCGATATTCTTGTTGTCGTAGACCACATCGGCATGCGTGGCATACTCGTCGAGCGTCATGCCGAGCTCCTGCTCGATGGTGATCTCTCCCCCGCGCGTGACGACAAGCGCCGACTCGGCACCGGCCTGACGCAGACATTTGAGGCACTCAAGGCCCAGCGCGGCACCGCTGGCGCCAGACACGCCAACGACAATGCGACGGGGACGGACAGAAGACTCAGGCATGACAACTCCTAACAACAAAATGGCAGCTATAGGTCGGGCAATGTCAGCGAGCGCGCGTCTGGCGAGGCAAGGTGCCCCGAAACAAGAAGGCATAGGGCTTATGCCCATGCCTTCGCAGTTGAGGGGCAGATTGCCCGCCAGGCGCGGGCGCAGCGTCGAGTGGTCCGGCGTTCGGTAGAACGCCGGAACCTTAGAAAGCAATCTCCTTGGCCCACTTGTCTGTGTCGATCTCCATGAACTGCGAGCGGATGAAGTTCTTCTTGAGGTCGAACGGAACCGTGCAGTCGAAGATGGCCTTGCAGGCGATGCCGTGCTCGCGGATCGAAGGATCGAACGCGGGGTCGTTGGACGGGTCGAGCACATGGCAGTGGCAGCCGGGGATGGTGATGAGGTCGACGTCGGCCTGGAAGCGCGTGGTCATGGCCCACATCACGTCGCTCATATCGAAGATGTCGACATCCTCGTCGACCAGAATCACATGCTTGAGCTCGGAAAATGCCGAGAAGGCGAGCATGGCGGCGTTGCGCTGACGGCCCTCGTCATTTTTGCTCGACTTCTTAAACTGCATGATGGCAACGAACTTGCCACCGCCGCAGGGGGCAGCGTGAACGTTGAGCAGGCGGCCCGGGATAGCGGTCTCGACCATCTTGTAGATGGAAGCCTCGGTGGGAATACCGGCCATGGACACGTGCTCGTGCGAAGGGCCGATGCAGCTCTCCATAATGGGGTTGACACGCGTGGTGACGGCGGTGATCTTGATCACCGGGCAGACCTTGGCGCCGCCGGTGTAGCCGGGGAACTCGGGCATGGCGTAGCCGTGGCCGTTGACGTCCTCGTTGATGGTCTCGTCGTGCATGAGGTAGCCCTCGAGCACGTACTCGGCATTGGCGATGCACTTCTGCGGAACGGTGACGCAGTCGGCAAGCTCGACGGCGTGGCCGCGCAGGGCACCGGCGATCTGCAGCTCGTTAAAGCCGAGCGGCGTGGTGGGCGCCTCGAAGCCACAGCACATGTACACGGCGGGATCCAGGCCGATGGAGATGGAGATGGGCATGTCCTCGCCGCGCTGGCAGTACTCGTCAAAGAACGCGCCCAGGTGACGGCTGCCGGGGGTAATCCACATGGCAAGCTTATCCTTGTCGACGCAGGAGAAGCGGTGGATGGTCACGTCGGACTGGGAGCCGTCGGGGCTCGTGCCATAGGCGAGGCCCATGGTGATGTAGGGGCCGCCGTCGACGGGCGTGTTGGTGGGAGCGGGGACGATCTTGCGCAGGTCAAAGCCCTCGTCGGTCGCCTTGTACACGACCTCCTGGCAGTCGACGTGCGTACCCTCGGCAATCTGCTCGGGCGCGATCAGGTTCTCGAAGCGCTTGCCGATTTCGAGGCCCAGGTGCTCCTCGTCCAGGTTGAGCAGGGCGGCAACGCGCTTGCGGCTGGCAAGCATGCCGATGCAGACCTTGGCATCGTCAAAGCCCTTGACGTTGTTGAAGACCATCGCCGGGCCCTCTTTGGTCGGGCGCATAACGGTGCCGCCGGCACCGACGTGGCGATAGACGCCCGAGACCTCGGCATCGGGATCGACCTGGGTGTCGGTCTCGAGCAGCTGGCCCGGCATCTCGCGCAAAAAGTCGAGCGCGGAGCGCAGGTCGTGGATCTGGGAAGCATCGGTAGTGGACATAGCATGCTCCTTTCGGGAGAGTGCCCGGCGGCGAGGATGCCGCCGGGCTGGGTAACGTAGTGGGGCCGCGGCGCTCATAGATGGGACGCTCGGCCACTCGCAGTTCAAGCACTCGGCTGCTTACAGCCCAGCGCTCGACCGCTTACATCAGGCCAAAGAGATGGAACCAGGCGGCCTCGACCAGCACGACGATAAAGACGACCGCGGTGAGGGGAATACCCATGCGCATGGCCTCTTTGGAGGTGTAGCCGCCGGCGTCCTTGCCCTCGCCGATAAGGATCGGCAGGTTATGGAACGGCAGGATGTAGTGGATGTTGATGGACGTGAAGACGATGAGCGCCACGGCGAGCGGGCTCACGCTGGAGCCGGCCGCGAAGCTGATGAACGCCGGCACGCACACACCAAGCACGGCCATGACCGAGCCCATGAACATGTGGATGACCATGGAGAGCGCGGCGACAAGCAGGGCGAACAGGAAGATGTTCTCGGGCACGGAGCTGGGAAGCACGACATCGGCGATCCAGGCGTTCATGCCGGTGGCACCGCCCACGGAGCCCACGGCCATGGCAGCCGTCAGGAACATGAGGGACTTGATGTCGACAGCGCTCCAGCTGGCGGGGGTGAGGACCTCGCCGATGATGGGCATGGCGAGAGAAACGCCGATAGCCAGGGTAACCCAGCCGATGTAATCGCCCGAGACGGTGAGCCACAGCGCGATGGCGATGACAAGCCACACGATGGTGCGGATCTCCTTAACGGAGAGCTTGCCGAGCGCGGCCTGCTTGGCCACGATCTGCTCGCGATCGTAGACGAGCTCCTTGCTGGGCTTAAAGAGGAAGAGGCCCAGGAACAGGGTGCACAGCAGCGCAACCAGCATGGGCACGCTCATGTACAGGAACCAGTCGACGAAGGACGGGCTCATGCCGCCGGCCTCGGCGCTGTACTGCGCAACGAGCGGGTTGAGCGTGGAGTCGCCCGTCAGGAAGAACATGGAGCCCGGGGCGGCAGCGGCAAACACGAGGAAGCCGAGCTTGCCGCGGTCATCGTCACCGTAGCCGGCGGACTCGGCGATAACCGAGACGACGGCGAGGATGAGGAAGGCACGGGGGAACGGATGAGGGATCAGCAGCGACAGCACAAAGGTGAGCGCGAAGATCGAGATGATGAGCGACTTGGCGTCGCGCACGAACTTGAGCATAAACGCATAGGCGATGCGCTCGCCCAGGCCCGACTCCTTGACCGCGCTGGCGATGAGGTAGGCGCCGATGACGAGCCACATGGTGGCTTTGGTCCACGAGCTAAACGTGGAGGCGACCGTCGCCGAGATGCTCGCGGCGCCTGTGTCGTCCACGCACACCTTGAACAGAACGAGCAGCGCGCAATAGAGCAGGCCCACAAAGCCCGGCTGTGCCACACCGCATGCCCAGAACACCACCGTGGCGAGCGTCAGTGCCAGACAGGTCTGACCGCCGACCGTGAGCTCGACCGTCGAGCTCAGCTCCGCCAAAGGAAGAAACTTCACCAGCAAAAAGACAACGATACCCAGCACAAAGCCAATTTCGCGCTTGGTGATCTTAAACGCCTTCTTTTCCGCTTCCATCTCCCCACCTTTCTTGTTGGGGGCGCTCCGGACTCGCGGCCACGCTGGCCGCTTAAAAAGGGGGCGCCCGTTATCGGACACCCCCTACGTTGCGCTGTGTTGTGGCAATACAGTCAAGCGGATTTTTTGGATGAGAAGCGATCCCCTGGACAAAAACCGTCACAACATTCGACGCTTTTCCTCGTTTTCGAGATTTTCATCGAATGTTGTGACGGTTTGGATATGGCAAAGGGACTGTACCTTTGTTACATAGCGAGGGCCGTACGGATGGATGGGTCGCTGAGGGCCTCGCGAAGCCAGGGGGCCAGCTGCTCGGGGTGACCCTGCAGGTAGCCGTCGAGCTCGGACGGGGCCACGCGGCGCACCTCCGAGATCTCCTCTTGGTTGATGCGTAGCTCGCCCGGCTCAACATGGGCAAGGTAGACCTCGCACCACTCGCACTCGCAACGGCCGTCGCCGTGGTCCTCGCGGTACACCACGTGCCCGAGGTGCTTGAGCTGATTGGGCTCGCGCGCAATGCCGAGCTCTTCGTTGATGCGGCGCGCCGTGGCGCCCGCGACATCTTCCCCGGGGAGCGGATGGCCGGCACAGCCATCGGCCAGCACCCCGCCCCACAGGCGCTTGAGCGGACTGCGGCGACAGAGCAGCAGGCGCGCGTCTTCGCCCCGACCCTCGACCAAAAGCGTCAGAAATGCCTGATGCAGAATGCCCTCGCCGGTATGGGCCTCGATGCGGTCGATGGGACCGAGCGTCTCGCCGGTCGCGGCATCGACCGCCACGACCTCGGCACCTGCGCCGCCCTCATCCCAGCCGGCGCGCAGGATGCGCGCGGCGGCCTCCTCGAGCGCAGCGATGAGCTCCTTGGTGGTGTCGAGCACGCGCTGCAGGTCGTCCCCACTCGCCTGCTCAACATGAAAACCCGTGCTTGCAACTACCGGCACGCCAAAGCGCGTGGCAAGCGCCGCCGCGATATCGTGTGCTGGGATCTCGTCTCGATGGCACGGAACGGCCAGGATGCTCACCGTCGCCGTACGGCCGGGCTCGGGACGCGGAATGGCCTGCGCCGTGGCGCCCAGGTGCGCGAACTCCGGCGAGCAGGCGTACACCGCCATGCCTCGCGACGTCACCGTCAGCTGGGCCTCGAGCGCAAACTTGCCCTCGCCCACTGCAACTTTTGTCGTGTGCATACCCATGGGATCTCCTGTCGCCCGCGATGTACCTGAGACCATCTTCGCCTGTATTGCGACTATACAGGCAAGGTCCCGACCTGACAAAGGCGCTACTCCTTTGTCACATTCTGCTAGAGTTGCAGGGATTGAATCCCGCTTATTCATGCGACATTGGAGTGACAACCTTGACCGCCGCAACCACGTCTAAAAGTAAATCAACCGCCGCCGCGCTCTCCCCGCGCGCACCAAGCTCTGCCTGGCGCTGCTCGTGCTGTTGGGATTCTCGCTCGGCTGCTCCGAGTTCGTGGTCATCGGCATCGAAAGTGACTTGGCGACGGAACTCGGCATATCGCTTGCCACTGCGGGCCAGCTCATCAGCGTTTTTGCACTGGTCTACGCCATCGCGACGCCGGTGCTTGCGCTCGGCACGGGACGCTTCCGCCGCTACCAGCTGCTCGTGTGCTACAGCATTGTCTTTGTGCTCGGCAATCTTGTTATGGCGCTGGCGCCCAACTTTCAAGTGCTGTTTGCCTCGCGCATCATCTTGGGCTCCGTCTCGGGCGCGCTGCTCGCCGTGGGCGTGACGTACATCCCAGAGCTGCTGTCCCCGCAGCAAACCTCGCTCGCCATCTCGGTGGTGTACGGCGCGTTTTCCGTGGCGATGGTCTTTGTGACCTCGATCGGCAAGTTTGTGGCCGACACGCTCGATTGGCACGTGGCCATGTACGGCACGCTGACCTTTGCCGTTCTGATCTGCGGAGCGCTCGTGGCGTTTATGCCGCGCGCTGGGCAAACCGACGAGCCTGCCACCTTTCGCGAGCAGGCGGGGCTTCTACGCGAACCGAGCATCATCACCGGCATGCTCATCTTTTTGTTTGGCGTGGGGTCGGTCTACGTATTCTACGGCTACGTGACGCCTTATCTGGAGCAGGTGCTAGGCATGGGCACCGTTCAGGCAAGCACCACCCTTATGGCTTACGGCGTGTTCTGCCTGATCTCGAACATCCTGGGCGGATGGATCGACGCGCGCTTTGGCATGAAGGCGCTGCTGGTGACCTTTGTGCTGCAGGCCGCGGCGCTGCTTGGGCTGTTTGTCGTGGGCGGCACCATGCCGCTCGCGCTGGTCTTTGTCTTTAGCTTGGCGCTGCTCATGTACCTGTTCTCGGTGTCATGTATCACGCACTTTATGGACGCGGCACGCAGCCGCCATCCCAAATCGATGGTGCTCGCGAGCTCGGTGGAGCCCATGGCATTTAACGTCGGCATCTCGTTTGGCACGGCCGTGGGCGGCGCCGTGGTAGGCGGCATTGGCATTGCCTACGTGGGCGCCGTTGGCGCCGCGTTCTCGCTCGTGGCCTGGGCGCTCACGCTGGTGACGATTAAGCTGGCACGCTGGGAGCGCAAACGGGCGAGGGCGTAGGGGCGAACATAGCCCAAGGTGGCGAGCGGTCGGTGAAAACCGCCCGACACAAGCAGAGCTCATCCACTTGAAGCTCCAGCAGTGCAATTTCGTGTATTTCAGATACACGCTTTTCTACGATTTCGTGTATTTCAGATACACGAAATCGTACTAAACTATGTATCTGAAGTACACGAAATCGGAAAGGCGGCCCCATGCGCAGATCAATCGAATCCGTTATCGAATCATGGGCGACAAAGGACGCCTCACGCCCCCTCCTCATCCGTGGTGCGCGACGCGTAGGCAAAACATACGCCGCCGAGGAAATCGGCAGGCGAATCGCCGGCGATGCGTTTGTCAAACTCGACTTTCAGACCGATCTTGAGCTGATCGCCCCTCTGTTCGACTGCCCCACAGACGATGTTGACACCATCGTGGCGCGGATTTCAGACTATAAACGCACCCCCATTCGCAAGGAAACCGCCTTCATCCTGTTCGATGAAGTGCAGCTCTGCGAGCGGGCGCTCAACTCGCTTCGCTTTTTCTCGGGTTCGGGTTGGCGCATATGTGCAACCGGCAGCCAGCTCGGCGTCGCCACGCGCAAGCGCAAGTTGCCTTTTCCCAGCGGCGTTCGTCAAGAGACCATGCACCCCATGTCGTTCGAGGAGTTTCTCTGGGCACTCGATGAGCAGCAGATGGCTGATGCCATACGCACCCACGCCAGCACGCTCGAGACCTATGCCGCGCACCAAGCGGCACTCAACCTGTTTCATCGATACCAGATCGTGGGCGGCATGCCCGCCGCCGTCAGCGCATATCGCAAGACGTTATCCATCGAAGACGCGCGCATCGAGCAACGCGAAATCGACGAGACCTATACCGCCGATATGACCGACCCCGAAAACGGGATCAGTGGCGTGGCGGCGCGCAAGGTCTGGCGTTCCATTCCGTCCCAACTGCTGAGATCGTCCACAAAGAAATTCAAGTACTCCGAGGTCGAACGCGGAGGCCGCCGCGCCAAGCTCATCGAGCCACTCGACTGGCTCGAGGGCGCCGGCATCATATCGGTTAACAACCTGACCGAGGGCATCGAGCCTCCCCTCGTCCCCTTTGACGACGAAGGCGGGAGCTTCTTTAAGGTCTATCTTCTCGATACAGGCCTCATGTTCTACAAACTCGGTATCAACCCGCGACTCTGGCTCGACCTCAAAGAGGATTCCGCCGTTGCGCTGTCTTCCGACTTTCGAGGTGCCCTGGCGGAAAACTCGGTCATGCAGGCATTTTCGAGCAATGGTTTGCGTACGTACTATTGGATGCCGCCGTCTTCTTGGAAGACGAACGGCGAGCTCGATTTCCTACTTCAGACCGACCGTATGGAAATCGTTCCCGTCGAGGTAAAGTCCGCACGCAACGTGCGCGCGAGAACCCTCGGGTCGTTTATGGACAAAGCCCGATCGCCGTATGCCTACATTTTGTCCGAGAACGATTTTGCCCGCAGCGAAACCGATGACGGGCGCGAGCTGCGCCACCTCCCCTTGTACGCAGCGGGTTTTATCGGAGCAAACTGCCTCAAGAGCAGTCTGTAAGCCCTGCGCGACCGCATAGAAAGGAGACCCTGTGCAACGCATTCTTTTTATCTGCCACGGGAACATCTGTCGCTCGACGATGGCTGAGTCGGTGTTTACCGAGCTGGTGCGCCGCGCTGGGCGCGCGGCGGAGTTCGTCATTGATTCTGCTGCGACCTCGACCGAGGAGATTGGCAACCCGCCGCATCGTGGCACCGTCGCCAAGCTGCGCGAGGTTGGGATTCCCGTTGTTGCCCACCGCGCGCGTCAGGTGTATCGCGCGGAGTATGGCGACTGGGATCACATTGTCTATATGGATGCCGAGAACGCGCGCGGCCTGCGCCGCATCTTCGGTGGCGATGACCCCGACAGCAAGATCTCGCGCCTGCTCGATTGGACCGACCGCCCCGGCGACGTTGCCGATCCTTGGTATACCGGCAACTTCGATGCCACGTACCGCGATGTACTCGCCGGCTGCACGGCCATGCTCGAGCAGCTGTAGGCGCTCGGGCGGCGCGGATGCGCGAGCCACGCCATCGGCATAAAACGAGCGTGGATTTTCTCCCGCATGAAAAATGAGCGTGGATAATCTCCCACTTTGAGCGTTCAATCGCGCTCAAAACGGGAGAAAATCCACGCTCATTATCTTGGCGGGAGAAAATCCACGCTCGATTACTCGTCGACGATCTCGGCGAGCCAGACGTTCAACGTATCGACCTCGGGGCAGCAGAACTTGGCCGTGCCGGGTTCGTTGCCGGGCACGGTGCCGCCATAGCGCAGGATGTCGATATAGGGAAAGCCCACGTGGCAGGCCATGGAGCACATCTTGCCGCGATCGCGGTCGAAGTCAAAAACGTCGCCCGGCTTGTGACCGTGGTGGCAGCGGCACGTCCCCAGCTGGTCCACGCAGCTCACGCGGATACGCGGCCGCTTGCCACGCGGCGCGCCGAGCGGCCTGTTCTCGCCCGCAGGCTTGACGCCGCCCTCGCCAGCATTACTCATGGTCAATCACATCCAGGCAGGCCTCGATGGGAAGGCCAGCCGACTTGTCCTCTTGGTCGGCATTGCGCTCGATAAGCTCAGCCACCACACGCATGGCATCGGACGTCGCGCGCTGCAGGCTCCAACCTGCCATAACGCGGCCGACGAGCACCGCCGAGAACGTGTCACCCGTGCCCGGGAAGTAGACCGGAATGAGCTCAAAGGGAATCGTGAAGTACTCCCCCGCTACATGGTCGTAACCGATAACCGCGTTCGTGCCATTGACTACGGCGCTCGTAATGACCACCGACTTGGCGCCCAGCTCACGCACGGCGTTCACAAGAACGCGGGCCTCGTCGGGCGTGATTTGCTCTGCAATAGGCGTATCGGTGAGCAGACAGGCCTCGGTGTAGTTGGGAACCGCGTAGTCGGCGCACTCGAGCAGGTGCCTCATGAGACCGATCGTGGACTCGGGCACGCCCGCATAGAGCTTGCCGTTGTCGCCCATGATGGGGTCGACAAACACCTTGGTGCCCTTTTGCGCACGGCGGTGGCAAAAGTCCGAGATGATGCGCGTCTCTTCCTCGGTCACGATAAA
>CAKUNE010000009.1 GCA_934668345.1 uncultured Collinsella sp.
GACGGCATACGTTTTGAGACCGGCAAGCTGATGCCGGCTCGAGGACAGCGGCCCGGTGCACCGGGCCGATCGATAGCAGTCTCAGGTTCACAGCGCAGTTTCTCAGGGCTCGCATATATAGGAAGACTTGATCGGCAATCGATTTTAATGAAGTCGACAGCGCATGTCAGAGCTTTCAGCAAACCGCAGGTAAATTCGTATACCAAAAATTGGTACACGGATTTACCTGCGATGTTCATGCTTGGTCAAAAGCCTATCAAGCGATATATCCATTATTTTAATGCGCGCGCCTGAGCTTTTGACTGAAGTGGCAGTCCGACCGCCGGCAGGCGGCCACGCTATATCCAAAGGCCACGCCTACTCCCCGTGCCCGGCTACGTCGACGACCCAGTGCTGCCCGTCGAGTTCCTGCCGCAGAGCTACATCAGGGACGTCTTATTGGGGGACGACCACATGGAACCCCGGGAGATCAAGCTGTACGGCTGATCCATCCGTCAACAACATGTCAAAGCCCCAAAACCCAACAGGATCGCGAACGAGGGGATGAATTGACCGCCCGGGTATTTGCGCCAGGGAGGTCAATTTTATCATCCATGGGTGCGATTCTGTGAGGCCATTTTTCTGGCATCCGCCGTTTGCTCCGGTCTCAACGCACCCATCGACCGTTCAGTAATCTTTGCGAACGCGACCACGTGCGCATTTGTCGAACAATCAAATGTCCGACAATGTCTGACGGAGCTGTCAGATATTCACGCACGAACAGGCGAGCTTCGCGAGCGATTGTAGGCAACTAGTAGCCCCAGCTGCGTCTTTGGCGCAGGTTCGACGTCTGACATCTTGAATGTCTAACGTTGAACGAAGCTGGTTGATAACAAGCAGGTGGAATAAACATGGAGCCCGACACCTCTCGCGCAATCGGCGCGCGGTAAGGGTCTGGCCCATCTCATATGTTGCCAACGCTAACGGTGAACCTGAGCGCCCGGGCACATTCTTTGTTGGCTGAAACCGGCATAGCAACTAGCGGAAGGCATCATCGAAGGAGTGTGCTGGAAAGCACCCGTCTCCTTAACTGTTAGAAATGCAGGTTAATAATCTATGTGGTCAATATGATGCCGTTGAACCCGCGTATCGATACCGCTCAGCCATTCGCCTCGCCCCCGTCGCACGTATCTTCATCCGGTCTGTTACTTTTAATCTAACAATTCTTTGAGGAACGTAGGTGCTTCTAAATGTACTGTCGACTTCTTCTCAAACTAATCCTAAGAGACAAGGCCGTATGGATTTGTACGCTCGTTCTCGCTGCAGCCTTTTCCGTTCCCATTGCGTTCAATTCACCCATCTACGGGCCCTTCTTTATGAAACAGGGCATGCAGAGCTTTGTCGACGCATTCAATACGCGCGCCCCCCAGGCCAGCGGCACAGACCTATCTCCAGAGCAGCAAAACGACGCGGAGCTTGCAAGATACGCGAACGCCGCCCTTGCCGCTCAAACCGACGCCGCCTTTCTCGATTCTGCCGAGAGCTACTACGCGCTCATGGGCGAAGGCTTCCAATCCGGGTCCATCGTGGGAGACCAAGAGACCAATGACGCAGCGCTCGCATATTGCCGTGCCCTGAGCAGCTCCGGCATCACGGATATCCCGGCCTCCGCAAACGACCTGCCATTCCTTTCCTTCCTGCCTTACGCCATTGCCACGGCGCCGTCTTTCCTTCCCTTCATCCCCTTCCTTCTCTCGTCGATACTCGTGCTCGGCGCCACAAGGCCCGGGACCCTGGCGGCAAAGGCGCCCGTGCCCAAATTCCGGCGCCTTATTCAGATCGTGTTTTCGATAATCGTCGCGGGGACCGCGATGCTCCTCGCCGGCCTCGCACCCGGGGGCATTTACGCCTTGGCCCTAAACGGCTTCGGGCAAATTGGGTACCCGATCGCCTTCTTCCATGACGGCGCGCTTACCACCACGACCGCGGGAAACGTCTTCACAGCCCTGCTTCTCGCGCTTCTTGCGGGCGGAACCTTGATATCCGTTTGCTCCGCCGTCCTATCGACCGCAACGAGGCACGTCCTCGCGGGCCCCCTTACCTCCGCGCTGCTTGTCGCGGCCCCGGCATTCCCGTTATTGTCCGATTCGGCACTAGGGCATAATGCCGTGCTCGGGCTCCTGCCACTGCCCGTATTCTCGCCTATCGAGGCAACGGGTTACGTAGGATGCTTCCCGACAGAATTCATTGGCTCCGGTTCAGGCAGCGCATCGATGCTTGCCGTGGCCCTGGCATACGTCGCGGTCTTTTTTACGGTCGGCGCCGTTGCGACACGTTCCCCCAAGCAGCCTGGACCCGCGAAAAAGCACCATGGGCTCGAGCTTCTAGACGCGAGCGTGGGATACGGAAGCACGACGATACTTTCAATCGGGTCGCTTTTCCTGAGCCCGGGAACGGCGGCGGGCCTCGTTGCTCCCAACGGCTCGGGGAAAACCACCTTACTTGAAGCGCTGTCGGGCCAATTTCCCACCCGCATCCGCTCGGGAAGCCTGGCGGCAGACGGAATCTGCCAACGTCGATCAGCCGAATTTGCAGAACTCGTCTACCTGAGCTCTTCGGGCAGCGCGGATCTCTATCCCACGCTATCGGCCATCGAGCACCTTGCTTTCGTTAGGGAGGCGTGGAAATCGGCCGCCGACATCGACTCGCTCTGCGACTCCCTCGGAATCTCCCCATATCTCGACAAGCCGACCCGTAAACTCTCGACAGGAATGAAGCAGCAGGTAAAGCTTGCCATGGCGATAGCGACCGATTGCCCGTACCTCATCCTCGATGAACCGCTGAACGGCCTCGATCCGGGAAAGCGGAAAACCTCCTGCGACGCGATGCGCAGCGAGGTGGCGCGGGGACGCAGCGTGCTCATTTCAAGCCATCTGCTCGACGACCTGGCAGACCTTACCAACTCGTTCTACTTCATCGAGGCCGGCACGCTCGTGGAAAAGATCAAGTCGTCCTCGCAGACGCTCAAGCAGGAATACCTCGATACATACGAGGGAGGTGAATGACATGATAGGCAAGAGCTATGCAAAGATAGCGATTGTTGGCTTTGTGCTTTGTCTTGCAATGGTGCTATGTGCATCATTTGCAAGGTATAGGTCCGAGCAGTCGTTCATCGATGGCGCTGAAAATGGGTTTGGCATAGACGGGATGTATGCCAACGATGGCGCGACCAGGCCGTCTATGGCGATTCTTGCAGGCGAAGACATGGAATGGCAAATCTGTAATGACGATGGCTCTTGTCTGAGTGGTCGTTTGGCCGCAACGAGCGACCCGAATTCGTTCGATCTTCTCGACAATGATGGAGCGGATTGCGGTTCTGTTCACCTTTCATATGCATCGCGAGATGGGATGGACGGCATTCTCTACGTCTCCCACGAGACTGGCGATTTCAAGATGCGTAGGACTAACCGAGTGCCGGCTTTTATCGAGGAGTGAGAGTTCCCGGCGGCCTGCCGATCAAGCCACCGGGGTATCGAATCCCGCATTCATCCGTACACACACGGACGAATTCGGGAAGTGTCCGGATAAAGTTGATAATCAAGGAAACAAAGCCGTTCTGCCTGGGACGGCTTTGGCCTGGACTTTAATTACAACATCGCAATCGACACTTATCAGCTCGCGCAACGCGCATGGCCAAATCTCGGACGCTGGTGCATGGAGGACCTTCGAGATTTACTGGACATCCAAAACGACGACGCACACCGCGTGCTCGCCGACAGCGAAGACGAGATGGCTGTCTACAATGCGATCAGAAACGGTGTGAAGTCCGGAGAGCTTTCTGTGGAACCGCCGCGCCGTCGCGCGAGCCGACCGGGCAACCCGGGCAATCTGGTCCCGGCTCTCCCGGTCGTATTCCTACGATATCGCCCCTAGATCACCAATGTGTCAGATAAAGAATGAGGCAATGGCTATGATCACGCCTACGGCAGATGCAACGACTGCGCCTTTTTTCCTCTCCTTTAGTCCGACGAATAGGGTTGCCGTAAAGTAAAGGGCGGAAATGCAGGCTATGGCAAGCGAAACGAGTTCCTTGGGCGGTTTCAGCAAGAGGTCGCTAGCAAAGAGTAATGCAAGCAGGGCAAAGCCGATTGTGGTCAAGTATCTCGATTGATTTTGCGACAACATGGCAACTTCCTTTCAGAACATGCAAGTGAAAAGTCGGTACGATGTCATTGCGGTTGCAAAAAAGCCGCCGCTAGGACCGGTTGTCACGAGACCGGCGATAACTTCAGCGGTGCCAGCAAGCTAGAGATCGCGCAGGCAAGCCTCCTCCTTCGCGTTCAGCTTGACCTTGTGAGGGACGGTGCGGTTATTTGCAGATCCGTGAGAATCGCACCACGCCTTGGAATATGAATCCGTGCAGCGCCCGCGCTCAAAAAAAGGGATATATCGTAATTTTCGTCGTAGTTGTCTCCGACGTAGATCTCGCTGCTCTCGGCGGGAGATCCCTCGTCGGCATGGGCTGCCGCAACGGGCACAAATGGTGTCATGACAAGGGAGAGGCAAAGAGCTGCTGAGACGATGGAGGGCAGGCATTTCTTCATGGCTGGCTCCTTAATCTGGCCTTTGATAGTTACTTGATGTCGCCTCCTTCCGCTTTATATCCGTTGTATTTGGCGTATTTCTTTAATAAGGCAAGAGGTTCTTCCTCTCCTTCGGATAAGCCGATGATGTTTCCTTGATCATCCAGTATGAATACGGACGGAATATGCTCAAGTTCATATTCGTCATACACGGTATTATCTTAATCTATGTATATGGGAAAGTCTCCTTCATGGACCGAGGCTTCGTTTTGAAACGGGATACCGCTTCGATTCGTTCTGGACGCGGATGTGGACGTAACTGGTCTCGGTGCCAAGTGCGATTTCAGTGACGTATATGACTAAACGGGAATGTTTGAGCAGTGCCGGAGTCTTCATCTGGATTGTTCCGACTGAAACGTCAGCCCGAATACACTGCATGGCAACTCCAACAAGAATGCCCCCGGCGTAATCCTTCCCAAGGCACGGCAATAGCCAAGTTCAAGTGAACGCATAAAGGTGGCTCCCGATGGTTCGGAAGCCACCTTCACAATTTAACCGATGGAAAAATCGATTGCTAATTCAATTTGACCCAGATGGCTGGGCGAACTCCGAGAGTCGAATCCTGCGTGCTGCCGAGGTCGCCGCAGGAGATGCCACCTTCTTCGTCAATGTAACTAGTCAAGGGTTGACCGGCGTAGTAGGCCCCATATGAATCGTCTTCGCATTTCTCTATATCGGAAGCCCACCATGCCTCGGGGACGTCCGTGCCGGCTAGAGTCGCGTACATATTATCCTCGCTAAGGTAATCGCTCCAGGAGTCTAGAATCGTTACGTCGCCTGCTAAAATCCCGCGCTCGGCATCGTTGAAGGCGTATTCTTTGAAGGGTCCGTTCAGATACCTATACAGCGAGCTTGACTTGAAGTCCCATACGTCTCCATTCTCGCTGAATTCCATCTCATCGATGCAATGCTCGGTCATGAGGAGAGCCCTGTCGCCCTCCTTGTGGAGGACTATCCATTCAATCGGTTGGCCCTCGATATCCTTTCCTGTATAAGCCGAGAGCTCGCCCGAATATGTTCCCAGTTCGACGGTCTGCTCAATCGCGACGCTTTCGATTTTCTCCTGCTCCGCCTTCATGTCCGCCCTTGCTTCGAGCATGGACGGCAGGGGCGAGATGGCGACCATGACGGCAAGCAGGACGATGCCCGCGACAGCCGCGACGGCTATTTTCTTCCTCCTTTTGGAGAGGTTCGCAATCTTCGCGCCGGCCTCTCTTGCCTTCTCGCCCGAGTCCCCGTATCCCTGCTCGGCCAGCCTCTCGAGGCTTTCCTTTGCGGCCTCAGCTTCCTTCCTGTTGCCCTTCTCGAGTATCGCGACGCTCGTCTTGTAGACCCTGTCCCTTCTGGATTCATCCAGGAACGCGGCATCTTCCAGATCCGCCAGTTTCTCGCGCACGGCGCCGCAGTTCCAGCAGGTTCCGCGCTTGAGGTTCACCGCCCCGCAGCCGCACTGCCACCATCCCTCGTGCTCGGAATGGACACCCGAGCATTTGCAGGCATCGGCGCCCATCTCGGAGAGCAGGACATCGCGTTCCGACTCCTCGATTCCGTTGAGCGCGAGTGGCGCGGGGCTATCGATGTCGACCGGGTCGTCGAAGGACGTCTCGCAGTCCGCTCGGGTCACAACGGCACGCGAGCCGGTGATAACAGACAGCTTGATTCTCGCCGCCTTGGGCCTGAGCACCTCGCCGGCGGGCAGGTCGGCATCTAGGAGCGAGAAGTCGACGTTCTCCGTCTCCCCTCCCTCGCCCTCGAGCCCGACCGTGAACTCTATGCGGCTGATGGGTTTCGTCGATACGTTGACGATCTTTGTCTGGAGGAAGCAAGCTCCCGTCTCGGTGTCCCTGGAGACCTGGACGGCCAGTACCCTGACGGGGCAGAGTTCCTGCCAGGAGGGGTTGGCGTCGCGGTAGACGATCTTGTACTTTGACATGTCTACACCTCGGGCAGGGCGTCTTCATCCGTTTTTGCGCTGGGCGCCGGCGCAGCTCGGTCTGGCAGTGCGCAGACGATCAGGCCGACCATGAGCGCCGTGCCGAAAAGGCCGATGAACCAGAGGATTCCCGCGTCATTGGTGTAATGCCCCTTGGCCCTGGCAATCTTAACGAGCTCCGCCACGCCGCAGATGTTGGCGGCGATCGCCAGGAGAGGCAGGAAGAAGATTATCAGCTCCATAGTTCTCATTTTCGGTCCTTTCTTCTCGGCCGCCAGCTTCGACACCGGCGGTCATCCGTCACTTCCGATAACACCAATTCTACTGTCCTCACCTGCGAATTTGTTGAGCAACAAATTCGATTGAGTGAGCGGTTGATTGCGCCGCGAAGGCGTTTAGTTAATTACGTTTGCCGCTGCGGCAAGACCGATGCAGAAATCTGAAATAGCCCTACGCTCGGCGATGTATCTACAAACCCTGAGCGAAGGGAGCCGCAAATGCATGCAGCGGCAATTAACCTTCGGGGGGGGGGTATCTCCTAGGAGAACCCGCCTCCGAGGCCAATCTATCATCGAGTACGTCCTGATCATCGCCATCATCGGCCTGGTGATCGTGTTCGCGGGACCCGGCGTGGCGGGGGCCATCCGCAACCAGTTCAACCTGGTCGGCAGCACGGTGAGCAATGGGACGACCGGCGGGGTCGAGGGCGGCGCAACCGGCGGCGGCTCTGCGGGAGCCGATTCCGCGACCGTCCAGGCGGCTGTCGCCAAGGACGCGAAGGACTGGACGCTCGACGAGCAGGAGGCCGTGGCCGAGGACATCGCCGCCAAGGGCGAGGCGTCGCCGGCGTACGCAAAGGCGAAGGCCGCGATGGACGCGGGGACGAAGTTCTCGATGAAGTTGACGAACGGCAAGACGCTCGAGTATCGCATCATCGGTATCAACCACGATGACCTCGCGGACGGCTCCGGTAAGGCTGGGCTCACGTTCGAGGTAACCAACACTGCCATGGACGAGCAGCGAATGAACGCCACGAGCACCAATGCCGGCGGCTGGGAGAAATCGGAGATCCGCGGCCGCCTCAATTCCGGTGACCTCTGGTCGCTCCTACCGATCGAACTCCAGTCCAAGGCGAAGGCCGTCACGAAGATGACCGATAACAAGGGTGGTGGCAGTGCCAGCGCCCCATCGGCCACGACCGATAAAGTCTTCCTGCTCTCGATGACCGAGATCTACGGAGACCGCCAGACCGACGGTACCCAGTACGAGTACTACAAATCCAAGGGCGTGACGTACTCGAACCATTCAGGGGTGTCGTCGAGCTTTTATCACTGGACGCGCTCCGTGGATCCGAGCGGCTCCGCGTACTTCCGCTGTATCTATAGCAACGGTAACTATAACGACTACGGCGCGACGTACTCGTATTGCATATGCCTCGCCTGGTGTTTTTAACCTGTCTTCTAGCTTGTCTTCTAGTTTGTCTAGTGAAAGGCCCGTGCAATCCTGCGCGGGCCTTTCTTTTGGCGATTACTTGAACAATTTGAGGTTCATGGTACAAAGGTAGTCGGTTCGAGGAAAAAGGGGTCGTACTGCGCCTCTCAGAGCGCCTGCCGCACTTCACCTCTATTACCTCTGCGGCGCCCTCGTATAGGGCCCATCCCGCTTGCCGTTTCGTTGCAACCGCTCACTTGTCCACCGGTCAAGTGAACTACTGGAATAAATACAGCGACACGCTTGTCCGTTACAGTCGCTACATCTGTGTAAATCGCCGCGATAAATACAGCCCGTACTCGGCTGTATACCAGCTACGCGTATGTAGATTCATATCGCGTTAATAAATCGGCTCAAGCGCGTGCAAAACGCGCAAGTAGCCGCAAAAGGCGAATATCGCGTAGGTAGATTTTTAGCACCCTGTTGCTTAATCAAAATTAAGCAATTGCTTAAAACAAAAAAGGTCAGGCACTAGGTGCCTGACCTGCAAACTTCTGGTCGGGACGACTGGATTCGAACCAGCGACCCCTTGACCCCCAGTCAAGTGCGCTACCAAGCTGCGCCACGTCCCGAAGCTTTTGTTTGTTGCTCTGCTCTCGCTCGCAACAGGGAGTATATTAACCCGAAACTTTGTCCTTGTGCAAGAACTTTTTTACAAATTTTGAAGCAAGTCCAAAATTGTATCTGCGAGCTGGGGTTTTGTTAGTACGGGTAGTTCTTGCGTACCCGCTATGCTCACGATCCAAGCCTTGTTGGTGTCGGTTCCAAAGCCCGAATCGGCGCGTGAGACATCGTTGGCGATAATGGCATCGCAGCCTTTGCGGGTCAATTTGCGCTCGGCGTACTCGACGACGTTATCAGTCTCGGCTGCAAAGCCGATTACGAGGCGATCGCCCTTTTGGCGTGAAAGTTCGGCCAAGATGTCAACGGTCTCGACGAGCTCGATTCGATCCAGGCGCTCGTTGGCCTTTTTGAGCTTATGGTCCGCCGGGGCCGCCGGCGTGTAGTCGGCGACGGCGGCGGCGCAAATGGCCGCGTCGGCCGTCTGGAAGGCGCTCAGCGCTGCCTTGAGCATTTCTGAGGCGGTCTGTACGTGCACGCACTCCACACCGCGGGGAACGTCGAGCGATGTCGGTCCCAGCACGAGCGTGACGGCGGCACCGCGACGTGCGGCCTCCCCCGCTAGGGCGATACCCATCTTGCCCGAAGAACGGTTGCCAATGAATCGCACCGGGTCGATCGGCTCGTGCGTGGGGCCGGCGGTGATGACGATGCGCTTGCCCGTCAGGTCTTGCGGCACGGGGTTGAGCACCTCACAGACAGCCTCGACGATGTCCTCGGGCTCGCTCATGCGGCCCGTGTCCACGTCGCCGCACGCAAGGTAGCCGCTGCCGGGTCCCACCACGTGAACGCCGCGGTCGCGCAACGTGGCCATGTTGGCCTGCGTCGCCGGCGCCTTCCACATGCCATTGTTCATGGCCGGCGCGATCACGACGGGCCGCGGCGTCGCAAGCAGCGTGGTGGAGATGAGGTCGTCGGCGATGCCGTTGGCCATCTTGGCGATGATATTGGCCGTCGCGGGCGCCACGACCACCAAGTCGGGCTCCTGCGCAAGCGAGATATGGTGGATGGGGTCAGACGGGTCGTCGAATAGCCCAACCGCGACCGGCTCATTGGTGAGCGCGCGGAACGTGAGCGGGCCCACGAACTCCGTGGCATGCTCGCTCATAACGACTTTGACACGTGCGCCGCGCTTTTGCAGCAGGCGCACGATATTGCACGACTTATAGGCGGCGATCCCGCCGGTAATGCCCAGCAGGATCGTTTTTCCCTCAAGTTGCATTGAATTGTTGGATGCCGCCGTCATCGCTAGGCTTCCTTGCTCGGGAGCACCAGGAGGCGGTGGCAGTACGGACAGTGCGTAATCTCGCTACCGTCGTGGTTGAGGTCGCTCATGGACGATGCCTGCAGCGCGGTGTGGCAGACCGTGGGGATGTTGCCCTGGATGGTCTCGACGGCCAAGCCGCGGAACTGTTTGAGCAGACGCTCGTAGTCGGTGAGCACGTCGGCCGGCAACGTGGCGGCAAGCGCAGTGCGCTCCTTAGTGGCGGCTTCGATCTGAGCCTGCAGGTCGGCAGCCTTGGCGCGGGCGGCCTTGGTATCGGCCTTCACGCCCTCCTCGAACTTGGCGATGATGGCCTGCGCGCGGGTCTCGCGGTCGAGCGCCTCTTTGTGGGCGACAACGACGTCCTTGCGGGTGTGCTCAATCTTGTCCAGGCGCTTGGCCAGGGTGGCGAGCTCGTTTTCCAGGTCCTGTACCTCGCGGTAGTCGGAGCCGTCAACGTGGCGCTTCTTAGCGGCCTCGATGGCGTTATTGGTCTGGATCTCGGTGGTGTTGAGATCGTCGAGCTCAATGTCCAGGTCCTTGCGTTGGGCGTAGAGCTTGGTCATCTCGGCCTTGAGCTTCACATAGGTCTTGCGCTTGGAAGCGAGCTCCTTGAGCTCCGGCATATTGGCAAGTTCGCTCTTGTTGCGGGCGAGCTCCAAATCGATCTGTTGCAGCTTGAGTAGCGTAGCGCCGGCGCTCATAAGTTCTCTCCTTTTGTCACAGTCCACCATTGGCAAGGATTCAGTATTTTAATCGCATGACGGGGGTCGGCCCCGGCGTCAACTGCAGAGTTCATCAATATATCAACGAACGGCTCCTCGGAGCGGTCGTGGCCGAGCAAGATCACCGGCAGCCCGCGCAAGGCAAGGTCTTGCGCCACGTGGTAGCCCGCCTCGCCCGTCACGACAACATCTGCGCCCGCGGCGATGGCGAGCTCTCCGAAGTCGCCCAGGGAGCCGCCCAAAATGGCGACGGTGCGGCACGGGCGATCAGCTTTGCCCCACACACGCGGGTCGCTGCCAAAGGCCGTGGCAGCACGGGTGGCAAGATCGCGCAGCGTGCACGGGTCGTTGAGCGTTGCAAGTGCGCCCAGGCCGGTGGCCTCGGGGTCGTCCACGTGCTCCAGTGAGCTCACGGGTGCGGCACCCAGCAGCTTGCTCAGGCAGACACGGGCTTCGTGCGAGCGGTCCAGGTTGGTGTGGAGCGAGATAATGCTCACCCCGCAGCGGGCAGCCTTGTAGAGGGCCGCACTGCACTGGGGTCGTGTGGCATCCGCCGGACAAAAGGCCTCGGGTGCCTTGATGTATATGGGATGATGCGTCAGCAGCACGTTGGCGCTTGCTTCTTGGGCGCGGCGAACATTAGCCTCAGTCGCATCGAGTGCGCAGACAACGCCGGTGATCTCCGCGGCCGGATCGCCAACGGAGAGTCCTACGTGGTCCCAGGGCTCGGTGTCCGTCTTGGGATAGCGTGCCAGTAGCGCGCGCTCGAGCTCGGCGACGATCATGCGGCACCTGCGATCGAGAGCAGCGTCTGGGCAAACTCGTCCAGATCGTCCGGATTCACGCGGTCGTCAAAGGAAATGCGCAGTGCACCTAGTGCCTGCTCGCGACCAATACCCATGGCGCTGAGCACATGGCTCGGGTCCATGCTGCCGCTCGAGCACGCCGAGCCGGCCGAAACCTCAAAGCCGGCGGCGTCGAGCTTGATGATGAGCTCTTCTGAGTCCATGCCGTCAACGTAGATCGAAACCATACCCGGCAGGCGATTGGCCCGCGTGTAGTCGCCCATCGTGGCGTGAATGCGCGGATGGGCCGTGAGCGTGGCGTAGAGCTTGTCGGACAGGGCCTGCAGCGTCGCGCGCTCCTGGGCCACGTTGGGGGCCAGCGCAGACGCGGCAGCGGCAAAGGCCAGCTGCGTGCGCAGGTCCTGTGTGCCGGCGCGACGCCCGGCCTCCTGTCCGCCGCCAAAGATGCGCGGACGCAGCGGCGTGCGGCTCTTAAGGTAGAGCGCGCCGGACGCCACGGGGCCGCCAATCTTGTGGGCGGCAACGGTCATGGCGTCAACGCCCAGCTCGGTGACATCGAGCGGAATATGCAAATAACCCTGGATGGCATCGGTGTGTAACAGGGCGCCGGCAGCGTGTGCGGCGGCGGCAAACTCACGGATGGGCTGTACCACGCCGGTTTCGTTGTTGGCGACCATAATGCTCACGAGCGCCACGTCGTCGCCCAGAAGCTCGGAGAGCGCGGCGGGCTCGATATAGCCCGCGCGGCAGGGCTGCACCAGGTCGACGGTAAAGCCGGCGGCGCGCAGCAGCGGTAGGTTGTCGAGGATCGAATCGTGCTCAATGGCCGAAACGATCACGCGGTCGCGTTTGCGATCGCGCTGACGAGCGCCCTCGGCAAGGCCGAGCAGCGCCAGCTGGTTGGCCTCGGTGCCGCCGTTGGTCAGGATGATCTCGGACGGGCGCACGCGCGCACCAAAGCTGCGGGCGATCTCGCGACGTGCTACCTCCAGACGCGCGGCGGCCTTGCGACCGAGCGAATGCAGCGAGTTGGGGTTGACGCCGGCAAGCTCGCTGTCGTCGTACTCGCGCTGCGCAAGGAGCGCCTCGGCGCGCATGGGCGTCGAGGCGGCATAATCTAGATTCACGGGTATGCGGTTTTGACCTGCGGTCATAAGGGTTTATGCCTCCAGTGCGGCCTCGTTGCCCAGCTTCTGCAGCAGCGCAACCTCGGCGGCGGGATCTTCGGACTTAAATACGGCGGAGCCGGCCACGAGCACGTTGGCGCCGGCCTTGACGACCTCGGCGATGTTCTTGGAAGAGATACCGCCGTCGACCTCGATCAGGGGCGACACTCCGTGGCGCTCGCACATGGCCTTCAGCTCGTGAAGCTTAGCGATGGTGCCCGGGATAAAGCTCTGGCCGCCAAAGCCGGGGTTTACGCTCATCAGCAGCACCATATCGACGACATCGATAATGCTCTCGAGCACGCAGACGGGGGTGGCGGGGTTGAGCACCACGCCGGCCTTGACGCCGCGCTGCTGCAGATGGGTGAGCGTGCGGTGCAGGTGCGTGGAGGCCTCGTAGTGCACGGTGATCATGTCGGCGCCGGCGTCGGCGTACCAATCGACCGTCTCGTCGGGGTTCGACACCATCAGGTGCGCGTCGACCGGCACATCGGTGGAGCGCTTGACGGCCTTAAGGATGTCGACGCCAAAAGTGAGGTTACCGGTAAAGTGACCGTCCATAACGTCGAAGTGCACGTAGTCGGCACCGGCGATCTTGTCGAGCTCGCCCTTGAGGTTGGCCATATCGGCCGAAAGGACGGACGGAGCGATTTTGATGGAACCCATGGTAGAAGCCTTTCTGCGCTAGTTGGTGAGTCCGTAGAACTCTTGTGAAGGGACGCGGTCGGTAAGAATCTCGAGCGCCCTATCCAAAGTAACACCGTTATAGAGCGTTTGCTCCACGGCAAAGGTGAGTGGAATGTCTACGCCCAGTGAACGGGCGAGTTCGCTGACGCTGCGGGCCGCGACGGCGCCCTCGACCACCATATGCGTGCGCGCCTGGTACTCGTCGAGCGACACACCGTGGGCGAACTCGTAGCCAAAAGTGCGGTTACGCGAATGCTCCGAGGTGCAGGTGGCGATTAGGTCGCCCATGCCGGCAAGCCCCATGCAGGTCATGGCTTGACCGCCGCGGGCGTGCACAAGGCGACTGATCTCGGCCAGGCCGCGCGTCATGATGAGGGCGAGCGTGTTGTCGCCCGCGCCCGAGCCGGCGGAGATGCCGCACACGATGGCAATAACGTTTTTCATGGCACCGCAGACCTCGACGCCGGTCATGTCCTGCGACAGATAGATGCGGAAGGCCGTGGACAGGAGCAGTTCCTTAAAGGTCTCCCCCACCTGCTGGTCTTCGCTGGCGATGACGGCGGCCGAAAGCCCGCCGCGGCAGATCTCCTCGGCATGATTGGGACCCGAGAGCGCCGCCACGCGCGACTCGTTGCCAATCTCGCTGGCGATAACCTCGCTCATGAGCAGGCCGGACTCGGGTTCGATACCCTTGGTGAGGCACAGGACCGGCGTCTTGTCCGCGATAAATGGCACCGCCTGGTGGCAGACGTCGCGCAGGTGCGTCGAAGGCACGGCAAAGATGATGGCATCGGCGCCGTTGAGCGCCTGGGCCAGATCCGTCGTGGCGACAACGTTTTCCGGCAGTTCGTAGCCCACCAGATAGCGAGGATTACGGTGTTCGGCGTTAATGCCGGCGGCCGTCTGCTCGCTATGGGCCCACATGGTCACGCGCTCGGCTCGCGCGGCGGCAAGGCCGGCGACGGCGGTTCCCCAGGAGCCGGAGCCAATCAGCGCAACATTCATGACTCTCTCCTACTTATCGTCGGGCTCGGTGACGCGCTTGGTAAACGAGAGCTTGGACTCCTTACCGGCCATGAGCTTTTGGATATTCGAGCGATGGGCCCACACCACGGTGATGCCGATCAGCGCCATGCAAAACTTGAGGCCCAGGCTGCTGTACGGAAAGACCGCACAAGAGGCGATGGGAAGACCGATGGCGGCGGCAAGTGAGCCCACCGACACGTATTTGGTGATGGCAACGGCCACGATAAACATGCCCAGCAGCGACAGGCCAATGGGCCAGTACCAGGCGAGGATGACGCCCAGGCCCACGGCAATACCCTTGCCACCATGGAAGTTGAGGTAGGGCGAGAAGATATGGCCCCACACCGCTGCCAGGCAGATGACACCGAGCATCCAGTCGCCGGGGGCTCCGGGCGCCATGATGCTTACGGGGAAGCCATAGCCCACGCCAGCGATGAGCGGACGGGCGATAAGGACGCAGATGGCGCCCTTAAGGCAGTCGAGCAGCAGCGTGAGCGAGGCCACCTTGGGGCCGGCCACACGCAGCGCGTTGGTGGTGCCGATGTTGCCGGAGCCCGCCTTGCGAATGTCGGTGTGGTTGAACACGCGGCCCAGGATCAGGCCAAACGGAATCGCTCCGATAAAGAACGAGACCACGGCGCAGATAGCGGTCAGCAGAATCGGATTATGCATCCTTTTGCTCCTTCTTCCTAAAGAAGAGTCGAATGGGCGTGCCGGCAAAGTCGAAGGTCGAGCGCATGCGGTTCTCTACATAGCGCTGGTAGGTGTCGTTGACCAGGTCGCTGTGGTTGACGAAAAACGTGAACGTCGGCGGGTTGACGCCCGTCTGGGTCACGTAGTGCATGCGCAGGCGGCGCTTACCGTCTACCACGGTGTGGCCAAACTCGCGCAGGTCGGTGAGGAACGTGTTAAGGCGCGAGGTGCTGATCTTTTGCGAGCGCGTCTTTTCGGCTGCGTCGACCATTGCCCAGATCTTCTCCACGCTGCGGCCGGTCAGGGCAGAGATGCGCAGGTACTGGGCCCAGGGAGCCATGACGCCCAGACGGCGGTCGACGGTCTCCATGCAGGCCTCGCGCTTGCGGTCGTCGTCGAGCAGGTCCCACTTGTTGAGCAGCACCACGATGGCGCAGCCGCGCTCGATGGCGAGGCCCATGACCTTCTGGTCCTGCTCGGTAACGCCCACGGAGGCGTCGACGACGAGCAGCGCCACGTCGGCGCGGTCGATGGCGCGCAGGCCGCGGACCATGGAGTAGTACTCGATGTTCTCGTAGACGGTGCTCTTCTTGCGGATACCCGCGGTGTCGACCATGCGGTAGTGCTTGCCGTTGCGCTCCACGACGGTGTCGATGGCGTCGCGCGTGGTTCCGGCGATGTTGGACACGATGGAGCGGTCGGCACCCAGGATGCGGTTGAACAGCGAGGACTTGCCGGCGTTGGGTCGGCCGATGATGGCGACGTTCAGCGCGTCGGGGAACTCGTCGGCGACCTCGTCCTCCTCCTCGGGGAGCAGGGCCACGATGTCATCGAGCAGGTCGCCCGTGCCGTGGCCATGCAGGGCCGAGAGCGGCGTGGGCTCGCCGATACCGAGCGAATAGAACTCCCAGATGCTGTCGTTCTCGCGATCGGGGTTGTCGAGCTTGTTCACCAGCAGAAAGACCGGCTTGTCGCAGCGCTTGAGCATGCGGGCGACCGACTCGTCCTCCTCGGTGACGCCGGTGCGGCCGTCGACCACAAACAGGATGACGGCGGCTTCCTCGGCGGCGGCGAGCGCCTGGTCGCGGATAGACGTGGCGAAGACGTCGTCGCTCTTGAGCGGCTCGATACCGCCCGTGTCGACGATGGTGAACTCGCGGCCGTTCCAATCGGCCGTGTGATACGAGCGGTCGCGCGTGACGCCGCGGGACTCGTGGACGATGGCGTCCGAGGTCTGGGCCAGGCGGTTAACGAGCGTGGACTTGCCCACGTTGGGGCGTCCGACGACGGCGACGATAGGTTTCATCTGCTCTCCTTTAATGGGTAGGGTCAGTGGAATTAGTAGAGTCGGCAGGCACAATGCCAAGGATGTGCTCTAGGGTATCGAGCAGCTCATGCGGCATGGTCGATACCACATGAACCTCGGCGCCGCGACTGGTAAGGCTTGCGAGTAAATCGTCACGATGATACTCGTCAAGCGTCATGCCGTCAGCGTTGAACATGAGCTTAGGCACAAAGAGCATAACCCCCGACAGGTCTTGCGGCAGCTGCTCCAGGATGTCGCTCGCAACGATGAGGCCGGTCACGTCCACGTTGCCGCCAAAGTAGCGGTTTTTAATGGCCGTGACGGTGCCGGCGAGGCCCTGCGGCGACTCCACGAAGCGCGCCACGGTGTCGCGTGCGCTGGCACCCGAGAGGCACAGCAGGCGCTGGTCGCGATCGGCGATGGCCTCGCGAACACGGGCCAGACGCTCGGCGTCTGCGGCAAGCACATCGTCGGTCTCGTCCAGATACGAGCGGATCATGCCAATGCCGTCGTAGTACTGCGGGTAGCCGTCGTAGAAATCGGCCTCGGGCGGCTCGATGCCGGCATCCAGGTAGAACTCGTCGCTCATCTGGAACGTGTGGCGGCCAAAGCGCTCGTACGCGCGGTCCTGATAGGGCCGGATCATGGCGATGGTCTCGCGCGCGAGTTCGGGCTTGTCGCTATAGGACCAGCTAAAGCGGTTCTGGTGCTTGGTAAAACCGAGCGGCACAATGCCCAGGCTCGTGATCTGCTCGTGCTCCTCGCAATAGCGCAGGGTCTTTTCCAGCTCCTCGCCGTCGTTCATGCCGGGGCACAAAACGATCTGCGCGTGGATCTCGATGCCGGCGGCCATGATGGCCTCGAGCACGTCCATGCCGCGCTGGGCGTTGCGTCCCATCATGCGGCGGCGAACGTCGGGACTCACGGCGTGGACCGACACGTTCATGGGGCTCATGTTGCGGTCGATGACGTTTTGCACGTCCTCGTCGGTGAGGTTTGTGAGCGTGACAAAGTTGCCCTGCAAAAAGCTCAGGCGGTAGTCGTCGTCGCGGATATAGAGCGTGGAGCGGCCGCCCTTGGGCAGCATCGTCATAAAGCAAAACACGCAGGCATTTACGCAGGTACGCATGCCATCGAAGATGGGGCCGTCGAACTCCAGGCCCCAGTCCTCGCCGGGAAAGCGGTCAAGCTCCACGGGGGTTACGGTGCTATCGCGCGGGTCAAAAACCTCCAACTCGACGGTATCGTCGTCGGCCTCCCAGAGCCACACGATCATGTCGGTGAGCCGCTCGCCGTTGACCGTGAGCACGCGCATGCCCGGCTCGATACCCACATCCCATGCGGGCGATTCGGGGCGCACGTTCTTGACGAGCGCGCCCTCACCCGGCTCGGGGTCGCGGCTGCGCCCGTAATCGGCCACCTCGGCGGCGTATGCGGGTACGGTCTGGTCCATAATTAGCGGCAAAGCTCCTTGATGCGCGCGACGGCGCGTTCGATGTGTTCTTGCGGGGTGGAAGCTCCGGCGGTGATGCCGATGTGCTGAGCGTCGGCAAACCATGCGGCCTCGAGCTCCGATGCTTCCTCGATATGATGCGTACGCTCGCAGGCGTCGGCGCAAATCTGCGCCAGACGGCGGGTGTTGCCCGAGTTCTTGCCGCCCACGACGACCATGCAGTCACAGCGGTTGGCCAGTGACGCGGCTGCCTGCTGACGCTCGCTCGTGGCGGCGCAGATGGTGTTGATCGCGCGCAGCTCCTGCACGCGCGGGGTGATGGCAGCCACGACTTCGGCCAAGTTCTGTGCGGTCTGAGTGGTCTGCACGACCAAGCCCACCTTACCCTTGAGCGGTAGTGCGTCTGCGTCGGCAGCGCAGCTCACGACCTGCGCGTCATCGCCGGCGTGACCCAGAATGCCCTCGACCTCGGGATGACCCGGCTCGCCCACGACGATCACGCGGTAGCCCTCGCGTACCAAGCGCTCAGCGGCCACGTGGACCTTCTTCACGTAGGGGCAGGTGGCGTCGACCACGGTAAGGTCGCGCTCGCGGGCGGCATCGATCACCTGCGGCACCACGCCGTGGGCGCGGATGATCACGGTGCCCGATGCTGCGTCGTCCAGGGCCTCGGCCAAGCCCACGCCCGCTTCGGCAAGCTCGCGCACCACGATGGGGTTATGGATGAGCGGGCCCAGGGTGTGGACCTGCGCGCTCTCCCCTGTCTGCGGTGCGGCGGCCAGCGCCATGTCGAGTGCGCGCTGCACGCCGTAGCAGGTGCCGGCGTGGGCGGCGATCTCGATGGTGGGGACGGTATCCTTAGCGGCGATCGCGGCGGTATTCTTCACGTTCTCACCCATGGCTAGAACCTGCCCGGATGCTCGTCGCACAGCTCGTCGCGCATGGTGTAGACACGGCCCATGGCCTCGGATTCAAACCAAGCCAGGCGCTCCGTGCGCTTGAGCCCGGTTGGCGCGTCGGAAAGCGAGACGGCCTTGCCGGCACGGATCCAGCACTTCTTGGGACGCATGAGCTTTTTGCCCTTGGGCGTGATGTCGGACCAGCCGCAGATGGCGAGCGGGTTGACGGGCGCCTTGCCCATCTGGGCGATGAGCGCAAAGCCGCCGTGGACCTCGGGCTTGATCTCGCGCGAGCGGATGCGCGTGCCCTCGGGGAAGATCAGGACATCCTCGCCGCGCTGCAGCGCATGCTGGGCGGCGCGCAGGCACTTCATGTCGGCGGTACCGCGCTCGACGGGGATGCCGCCCACGCGGCTAAAGGCCCAGCGCACGATCTTGGTCTTGGCGAACTCAGACTTAAAGATAGGACGGATGCGGCGACCGCCAAAGAACAGTGCCGTCTCCACAGCCAAGAGCTCGGCCATCGAGGTGTGGTTACAGATGACTACGCTACCACCGCCTTCCTGGCGCTCAAACAGCAGGTCGGCGTCCTCGACCTTCCAGCGCCACATGAGCTTGGAGAAGACCCACAGGATGCCCATGACTACGGCGACAGTGCCGCGGATGAGCGCCGGAAACTCGGCGTAGGGGGCGTTGTAGTAATCCTCGGGCGTCTGCTTAAACAGGCGCATGAGTTACCTCCTTTGGTTGATGAGGTCCTCGATAATGCGTACGACCTCGTCGATGGTGTGGGCGGTGGAGTCGACGTGTACCGCGTCCTCGGCGGGCACGAGCGGTGCGACCTCGCGGCTGCTGTCGAGTTTATCGCGCTGCTTGAGGGCGTCGAGGGTCTCGTCGACCTCGGCCTCGAGCTGCTCGGCAGTAAGCGGCTGGGCGTCGTTTTGGTGGCGCTGCAATACGCGGCGACGGGCGCGCTCGCGCGGGTCGGCGGTCAGGAAGACCTTGACCTGCGCGTTGGGGAACACGACGGTGCCGATGTCGCGACCCTCGGCGACGATATCGCGGTCCTCGGCGGCGCGGCGCTGGTGAGTGAGCATGGCGGCGCGCACACCCGGGTAGGCCGAGACCTTGGAGACGTTGGCGTCCACCTGCGGGGTGCGGATGGCAGCCGATGCGTCCTGGCCGTCGATGGTCAGGCGCGTGTCCTCGCCGGTGCCGTTGGTAAAGCGGATTTCGATCTGCTCGGCGAGGGCGTCGATGGCCGCTTCGTCGTCCAGGTCGATGCCGCGATCGAGCGCGGCGAAGGTGACGGCGCGATACATGGCGCCCGTGTCGAGCTTGTTAAAGCCCAGCTGGCGGGCGATCTCCTTGGCGATGGTGGACTTGCCGGAACCGGCGGGGCCGTCGATGGCGACGATCATGCAATGCTTCCTTTCGGTGGTTGACGTGCTGGTATGGTTCGCGGGCGCTGGGGCGCGGCGGGTTGCCTAGCCCGTGTAGCGCTCGCGGTAGGTGTTGCGCTTGGGTGCGGAGCCGTGGCTGCCGTGGTGACGCGTGCGGCTGGCGGGCGCGTCTTGGGGCTTACCGCCGTTGCGCTTGGCGCTCGCCTGCTTGGGCGGGATGCCGCCGGCCTTGAGGATCTGTACCTCGCGGTCGGTGAGCTCGCGCCACGAGCCCTTGGCCACGTCCTTGAGCTCCAGGCCGGCAAAGTTGCAGCGATGCAGGCGGATTACCGGATGGTGGATCTTGCTCAGCATGCGCTTGACCTGATTCTTGCGGCCCTCGCGGATGATGACCTCCACGGCGGTGGTACCGGGCTTGACGCCTTGCGGTGCCACGGCCACGGCCTCGCGCGCGTTGATGACGCGGCAGATCGCCGGCTGGCACAGGCCGTCGTCGAGCTCTATGCCGCGACGCAGCGGTTCCAAGTCGCGATCGGTCAGGTGGCCGTCCACGAGCGCCTGGTAGGTCTTGTAGACGTGCTTGCTGGGGTGCAGCAGGTCCTGCGACAGGTCGCCGTCGGTGGTAAAGAGCAAGAGACCCGTGGTGTCGCGGTCCAGGCGACCCACCGGGAAAAGTCCCGGAAAGCGGTCGCGGGGGACCAGGTCGGCCACGCAAGGGCGCTCCTGTGGATCGCTCATGGTGGTGAGGTAGCCGGTCGGCTTGTAGAGCATCAGGTACACGGCGCCCTGGTTGAGCTTGACGGGCATTCCGTCGACCTCGATATGGTCGCGGTCGACGTCGACCTTGGTGCCCAGCTCGGTCGCGACCTGGCCGTTGACGGTCACGCGGCCGGCGGTCATAAGGTCCTCCGAGCCACGGCGGCTCGCCACGCCCGCGCGCGCCAAAAAGCGCTGCAGGCGCATGGTGTGCGGATAGACGGGCTGGGCGTCGGTTGCGGGTACTGCGTTGCCCATGGCGCGCGTCTCCCCTACTTCGTTAGTCCTCGTCATGCAAATCCTCCGAGGTTTCGTCGACGACCACGGTTTCCAAGTCCTCGACTGCCTCAACATCGTCAACATCGGTATCGAGCAGTACGCGCTCTTCGTCCAGGTCATCGGCCTGCTCCTCGAGCGTGGACTGAATGCTGCGGCCGCTCAGGCGCTCGCGGATAAACTGACGCGACTGCTCGTCGGGGGCAAACTGCTCCAGGTCGGGCAGGTCGCGGGTGGAACGCAGACCGTACTTTTCCAAGAAGGCGTTGGTCGTGCCGTAGATGATGGCCTGACCTCGCTGGGGGTCGCGGCCGAGCTCGCGCACCAGGCCCTTGTCCACGAGCGACGCGATGACGCCGTCGGAGTTGACGCCGCGGATGCCCTTGACCACTTCGCGCGTCACGGGCTGGTGGTATGCGATGACGGCCAGGGTTTCGAGCGCCGCCTGCGACAGCTTTTGCGTGTCCCAGCTCAGCACGTAGGCCTCGACCACGTCGTGGTAGGCGGGGTGCGTAAACAGGCGCCAGCCGCCGGCGACCTCGCGCAGCTGAAAGCCGCGGTTAGCCTCCTCGTACTCAACCTTGAGCTCGGCGAGCAGCGATGCGCACTCGCCCGGGGCGATATCCAGCGCACCTGCCAGCGCGGGCGCGCTCACCGGGTCGCTCGACACCAGCAACAGAGCCTCGAGGGCGCCTTTGAGGCTGTTTGCCTCCAGCGTGGAAAGGGTTGACATGGTTGCGGCTCCTATTCGGTGAGCTCGGGGCCCTCGCCGGGCACGTATGCCTCGGCGCCCTCGACTCGGTTGATGCAGATGGTTCCGAAGATCTCGTCCTGGCTCAGCGTAAGCGAGCCGCGCTTGGCGAGCTCGAGCATGGCCAGGAAGGTAACGACGAGCTGCTCGGTGGTGGCATCGCCGTCCAACAGCTCGCGGAAGGTGCAGGTTTGGTGCGCCATGGTAAAGCGGTCGACGGAGGCCACCGTCAGGTCGAGCGGCACGCGATGCGGCGCCACGTGCTCGGCCTCCAGCAGGAAGGTCTGGCGCTTGCCGTCCAGGTCGGCGCAGATGACGGCGAGGCCGCGCAGGGTAATGCCGGCAAGGTAGTCGGGCATAAGGCCTAGGAACTCGGGGTCGGGGCCGGCCACGCGCGGATGCATGCGGCTCTCGGCCTGCATCCGCGCGCCAAGGGCCGCAGCCGCGCCTTTAAACTGCTTGTAGGCAATCAGGCGCTGGATCAGAACCTCGCGCAGGGTATCACCGTCGAGCGCGCTGAGTTCCTCGAGGTCTTCGTCGTCGTCATCCTCGTCGGTGTTGCGCGGGGCCTCCTGCGGCACCAGAGAGGCGGCCTTGATGTCCAAAAGGGTTGCTGCGACCAGCAAAAAGTCGCTCGCCACGTCCAGGTCCAGCGCCTCGATGCGCTCGGCCTCGGCAAGGTACTGTTCGGCCACCTCGCTGATGGAGATGGCGCCGATATCTACTTTTTGGCGGGTTACCAGCTGCAGCAGCAGGTCGAACGGTCCGCTGTAGACCTGCGTCGACACGCGATACGACATCTTCGACCTCCTTTGACGGCGCCTTCGCGGCGCGGTTTGGGTGCATGTTACGACCGTTTTGCATGGTCGACCTGTAAGTTTACCTTAGATGCCGGCGATTGCGAAGTTGAGCAGCCACTCGGCCAGCGGATACACGGTAACGTCGAAATAGCGGCCGATTACATCGATGCCGGTCCACATAGGCAGCAGGTACAGCACCAGGATGAGGATGGGCATAGCGTATTGCTGCAGACGGTAATAGTTGTTGAGCGCCCTGCCTTTGAGGAACGGCACGATGATCGACGAGCCATCGAGCGGCGGGATCGGGATGAGGTTGAAGAACGCGAGTGACAGGTTGACCACGATAAACGTGGCGCCGAAGTTCATGATTTGGGACGCAACGGCAAAGGACATGCTTGCGTAGAGGTTGCCATAGGCCAGGTGCATGAGGGCTGCGGCCAGGCATGCGAGTGCGATGTTCGACGTGGGGCCGGCCGCGCTCACCAGGACCTCGTCGCGCTTGGGGTGCTTGAGGTTGTTGAGGTAGACGGGTACCGGCTTGGCAAAGGCGAATACCGGGCCTCCGGCGGCGAGCATAAGCAGCGGCAGGAGGATGGTGCCAAACGGGTCGATGTGGTTGAGCGGGTTGAGCGAGACGCGGCCGCGCGAACGGGCCGTCTTGTCGCCGAGCGCCCAGGCCGCGGCGGCGTGCGCGCTCTCGTGGATCACGATGCCTATGATGACGGCGACGGCGCTGGCGAGCAGGTTCATGAGGTAGCTGCTGGACATGGCGCTCCCCTAGCGGACGCGGCGCGAGGCGCGCGTGAGTAGGTAGTCGGCCACAAACAGGATGACGGCCACGATGGCGTAATCCAGACGGAACACGCCGCCAAAAGGCGACGTGATGACGCCGTAGCCGGCAATGGCGCTCGGCAGGGCGCGCGAAAGCTCAACGACAAAGCCGACGATCTGCAGCTTGGCGGTGAGACCGCTAAAGCACAGCAGCACGGTCATCGCGCTCATAAAGATGCCGCAGATGCGACAGGCGATGGCGATGATGCTCATCGCCACGGCGGCGGCCTTACGAGAGTTCACGCGCGGTCTCCTCTTCGATCTGGGTGGAAAGCTCCAGCCATTCATCCTCGAGCTTGGGTAGCTCTTGCTTAAGGCCGTTATATTCCCCCAGCGCGGCGTTGAACTTGTCTTGATCGGCATAAAGCTCTTCGCTTGCCATCAATTCCATAAGCTCGTCATAGCGGGCGCGCTTTTTGTCGAGCTCGGCCTCGATCTTCTTGAGCTGGTTGCGCACGCCCTTGAGCTTTTTGTTGAGCGCAGCGCGGGCCTGGGCTTCGGCGCGTTTTTGCTCCTTGGTCTTTTTGCCTTCGGCAGGCTTGGAAGCGGCGGCGGGTGCATCGGGCTGGACCGCGGTGACCTTGGCGGACTTGGCCGTGGCCGGCGCACTCTCCCCTGCTGCCTCGGCGGCGGCGCGGGCTGCGAGGTCCTCGCGCTTGTAGAGGTAGTAGTCGTAGTCGCCGTCATAGACCGTGACCTTGCCATCGCGGATGTCGATCACGCGGTTGGCAACGGCGCGCACCAGGTGCTCGTCGTGGCTGATCAGCACGATGGTGCCGGGGAAGTTTTGCAGGGCGTTCTCGAGCATATCCACCGAGTCGATGTCCAGGTGGTTGGTGGGCTCGTCCAGGCACAGGAGCGCCTCGGGGGCCACGAGCATCTTGGCCAGGGCCAGACGCGCTTTTTCGCCGCCGGAGAGGACGCGGACCTGCTTCTCGATGGAGTCGTTGTCGCTAAACAGGAAGGCGCCCAGCAGGCTGCGCTGCTGCGGCACGGTCCACTTGGGCGTGACGGTGTCGATCTCCTGCAGGACAGTGTTGGACTCGGTCATGCCCTCGAGTGCGTGCTGGGCGTAGTAGGCCACGCCCACGTTGGTGCCCAGGTCCCGGGTGCCGGTGGTGGGCGGCTCCAGCCCGGCGATGATCTTCATGAGGGTGGACTTGCCGGCGCCGTTGGGGCCGACGAGCGCCACGTGCTCGCCGCGGTAGAGCTTGAGGTCGATATCGCTGTAGATGTGCTTGTCGCCGTAGGACTTGGACACACCCTCGAGGCCCACGACCATGTCGCCGGAGCGCGGCGGGTCGGGGAACTTAAAGTCGATGTGCTTGTGGCCCTCGGGCAGGATGACGAGTTCCTTTTTGATCTGCTCGATCTTGCGGATGCGCTCCTGGGCCTGGGCAGCCTTGGTGGGCTTGTAGCGGAACTTGTCGACGAAGACCTGCATATGGGCGATGTCGCGCTCCTGGGCGGCGCGCTTGGCGCGCATCTGCTCCAGGTTGTCCTCGCGCTGCTTGAGGTAGCTGCTGTAGTTGCCGGTGTAGGTGGTCACGCGGCGGTTTTCGAGAGCAGCGACGTGGTCGACGCAAGCGTCCATGAAGGCGCGGTCGTGACTGACGATGAGGACGGCGCCGTCGTAGTTGGCGATAAAGCCGCGCAGCCACTGGACGCTTTCGAGGTCCAGGTGGTTGGTGGGCTCGTCCAGCAGCAGCAGGTCGGGGTGGCGCAGGAAGAGCTTGGCGAGCGCGATGCGCATCTGCCAGCCGCCCGAGAACTCGGAGCACGGGCGCTCAAAGTCGGTGACCTTAAAGCCCAGGCCGGACAGGATTTTGCGGGCGTTGCTCTCGAGCTCGTAGCCGCCCAGGTGCTCAAAGCGGTCCTGGACCTGGCCGTATTCGTTAAGGAGTGCGTCGACGTCCTTGCCCTGCTCGGAGAGCTCGGTGATCTGGGCCTGCAGCTCGTTAGCGCGCTCGCCCATGCGGCGGATTTCCTTGGCGGCGGCCATGACCTCGGCAAGGATGGTGGTGTCCTTTTGCTCCAGATTGGTTTCCTGCTCTAGGTAGCCCACCTGGCAGTCCTTGGCGTACTGGACCTGGCCGGCGTCGGGGCTGTCGATGCCCATGATGATCTTGAGCATGGTGGTTTTGCCGGCGCCGTTGGGTCCAACGAGCGCGAAGCGCTCGCCGGGGTTGATCTGGAAGGACGCGCTGCTAAAGAGGACGCGTGCGCCGAAGCTTTTTTCGATCTTGTCGACCAGGAGGATCATGCTGCCGCCTTTGACCTTGTGTGCCTATATGAAAAAAGGCCCCAACTTGCGTTGGAGCCTCATTCAA
>CAKUNE010000010.1 GCA_934668345.1 uncultured Collinsella sp.
CATATCGTTGGGGCCAGGCCCGATTTTGCCTCTTGACAATGTCCTGCTCATATTAAAAGGAACGTCCCTAACTGCCGGTCAAAAAACGAGCGAGGATCATGGGACCCTCGCTCGTTTTTTGGGCACTGTTTCGACTGCGCCGTTACTTGTCGGCGGCTGCTTTCTTGGCAGTCGACTTCTTCGCGGTCGTCTTCTTGGCGGCAGCGGCTTTCTTAGCCGTCGTCTTCTTGGCCGCCGTCGTCTTCTTCGCCGTGCTCGCCTTGGTCGTAGTCTTGCGGCCGCGGGCGGGCTTCTTCTCCTTGGTCGGGCAGTCCATGTTGACGCAGATACGCCACGGACCGCGCGCCGTGTTGACCACCACGATGGGGGCGCCGCACTCGGGACAGGTCTCGCCCGTCGCCTCGAGCTTGCCACGCGCCGGCAGCGGATAGCTCACGCCGCAGTCATCGTAGTTGGTGCAGCGGATAAAGCGCTTGCCGCTCTTCTCGCTCTTGTGCGCGATCAGGTCGCCATGGCGTCCGGCCTCGGCACACACCTTGCACTCGCCCACTTTAAGGTCGGGCTCGTAGTTGGTGGGGCACGTCGGGTTCACGCAGATCTCGAAAGCCTTCTGGCGGAACGGCTGACACTTGATGCGCGGCGCACCGCATTCGGGGCACACGGCGGCCTCGCCCTCGAGCGGGCTCACCTTGACGCCGCTCGGCACCGGATAGGTCACGTCGCAGTCGGGCCAGCCCATGCAGCCAATAAAGCTACCGCGGGTCTTGGCGCTCGTCTTCATAACCAGGTCCTTGCCGCACTTGGGGCAGGTGCCCACGCGCGCATCGGCCGTGACGGCGTCGCTGATGGCGTCGCCGAGCTCCTGCGTATGCTTGAGCAGCTCGTCGAGCACGCCGGCCAGCAGCGCACGCGAGTGCGTCACGACATGCTCTTCGGTGTCCTCGCCGCGCTCGACGCGAGTCATGTCGCCGTCGAGCTCGCTGGTCATATCGGGGCTCGTGATGCGCGGGGCAAACTGCGTCAGCGCGTCGATGATGGCGATGCCCAGCTGGCTCGGCTCAACGGGATCGTTTTTGAGGTAGCGCACGGCGTACAGGCGCTCGATGATGCTCGCACGCGTGGACTTGGTGCCCAGGCCGCGCTTTTCCATCTCCTGCACGAGCTTGCCCTGGCTGTAGCGCGCGGGCGGCTCGGTCTGCTTGGCCTCAAGCTTAATGTCGAACACGTCGACCGTGTCGCCCTGCTCCAGCGGCGGCATCTGCTCGTCGCGCTTGAGTCCGTACGGGTACGCCTCGCGGAAACCCGGGGTCACGAGCACATCGCCCGAAGCCACGAACGGCTCACCGTTCACGTCGAGCTCGAGCTTGGTATTCTCGATGGTCGCGGGACCCATAAGCGTCGCCAGGAAGCGGCGGGCGATGAGGTCGTAGAGCTTGCGCTGGCCGCCATCGAGCGTGGACGGATCGCCTTCGCCCGTGGGGTAGATGGGCGGGTGGTCGGTGGTCTCGACCTTGCCGCGCGTGGGCTTCATGGGACCGGCGAGCACCTTTTTGCACACGGGTGCCAGCGCCGGGTTGATCTTTGCCAGGTCGCTCACCACGGCGCCCAGATCGAGCGTCGCGGGGTACACGGTGTTGTCGACACGCGGGTAGCTAATGAGGCCGGCCATATAGAGGGACTCGGCGATGCGCATCGTACGCGCAGGCGAGATACCCTCGGCCGCGGCGGCAGCCTGCAGTGAGGTCGTCGCAAACGGGGTGGGCGGCTGTTGCTTGCGCGAGCGCTTGGTCACCGCGGCGACGGTTGCCGTCGTGGCGCCGTCGACGTGGCCGTACGCCGTCTCGGCAGCATCCTTGTCGGTAAAGCGCGCCGTCTTGTGCGCGATCTTAAAGCGATCGTCCTCGGCAGCACCCTGCGCGGCGCCCATGCCTCGGATCTGCCAATAGTCCTCGGGCACAAACGCCATGCGCTCGCGCTCGCGCTCGACCACCAGGGCGAGCGTCGGCGTCTGCACGCGGCCGGCAGAGCGCACGTTGCCAAAGCCGCCAAACTTGGCGAGCGTCAGGTAGCGCGTGAGCACCGCACCCCAGATAAGGTCGATGTGCTGGCGGCTCTCGCCGGCATCGGCCAGGTTCTGGTCGAGCGAGACGAGGTTATCGAAGGCCTGCGTGATCTCGGCCTTGGTAAACGAAGAATACTGGGCACGGGCAACCGGCAGGTCCGGCGCAACCTCGCGCACCTTGTTGAGGGCGTCCGAACCGATCAGCTCGCCCTCGCGATCGAAGTCCGTGGCGATAATGACGCTGTCGGACTTCTTGGCCAGGTTCTTGAGCGAACGAATGAGTTCCTTCTCGGCCGGCAGCTTAATGACCGGCGCCCAGGTAAGATACGGCAGGCTCTCGAGTTTCCAGCCCTTGATGGAGATGCCGTCGGCAAGAAACGGCTTGCGCTTGGTGTCGTAAGGCGGACGGGCCAGGCCATCGGGCATGTCGGCCGGCAGCATCTCGCCGTCCTCGGTCACCGAATACCAGCCCAGCTTTTTATCGAACAGCACGCTGTCGCAAAAATCGGGCGCCAAGATGTGACCGGCCAGGCCAATGGTCACGCACTCCTCGCCCTTCCACTCAAAACGGTAGATGGCGGTGTTGTACACCTTGTCCTTTTTGGGCTTACCCGTGGACAGACGCTCGGCGATCTGACGCGCGGCGTCGTTTTTCTCGGCGATGATGAGCTTCAAAAGAGGCTCCTATCTCGTATCTCTGCGGCTACGCCCGCCTTTTTGGCGGCCGACTTACGCCCTTGCTTGCTCGATCTGCCCGATGAGCCAATCGCACCAGGCATCCATGCCCTCGCCCCTGCGCGCGCTCACGGCAAACCGCGGCGCCTGCGGATTGAGGTCATCGAGTGTCTTAGTATACCTATCCATGTCAAAATCGAAAGCCGGGGCAACATCGACCTTGTTGAGCAGCTGCGCGCCGGCGTGCTGGAAGATACCCGGGTACTTGATGGGTTTGTCGTCACCCTCGGGCACCGAGAGAATCATGATGGACAGGTTCTCGCCCAGGTCAAAGTCGACCGGGCACACCAGGTTACCCACGTTTTCGATAAAGATGACGTCGATGTTCTCCAGACCGACGGCCTGGTCGAACGCATCGACAGCCTCCATGATCATGTTGCCCTCGAGGTGGCACAGGCCGCCCGTGTTGATCTGGATGGCGGGCATGCCGGCTTCCTTCATGGTGATGGCGTCGACATCCGAGGCAATATCGCCCTCGATGACGGCGCAGCGAAGGCCGGCCTTGTCGCGCAGGCGCTCGTTGGTGCCCAGGATCGTGGTGGTCTTACCCGAGCCGGGGCTCGACAGCACGTTGATCACATAGGTGTTTGTCTCTGTAAATCGCTGACGCAGCTGATCTGCCAGGCGCTCATTGCGCGACAGAATCGGCGACGCGATATCAATCGTTTTCTCAGCCATACTCGGCGCTCCTTACTTTTGCCCCTTTATACCCCATCACTAGATGGCTGGCGGGCTAATCGTCGGGTGTTTCGATCTCGATGCTCGCAATATCGAGCTCGCGGCCGTGCAGCAGACGCACGTTGGCGCCTCCGCACTGGGGGCAGCGACAATGGAAGCGGTCGTGATCGAAGACCTCGCCGCAGTCCAGGCACTCACTTTGCGGATGGATCTCCTCCACCGCGAGCTCGCAGCCGCGCGTGAGCGGGTCCTCGTCGCGAAACGTCTCCCACGCAAAGTCGAGCGCCTCGCGCACGACCTCGGTCATATCCCCGATACGAAGCGTTACCAAAACGGCGCGCGAGGCCCCCGCCCCACGCGCCGCGCGAATCACTGTATCGAGTATGCCGTTGACAATGCCAACCTCGTGCATACCGATTTACTCCTCGTCGTCCTCGTCGTCCGAGAACAGGTCCAGACGGCTCACGAACAGGCCCTCCTTGCCCTCGCGCGCGGTAATGACCACGCGCGCGATGGCGAGCGAAATCTCGTAGAGCGAGAGCAGGGCGCCGTACATGAGGCCCAGGGTGACGGGCGAGCCGTCGGGCGTGATCACAGCCGAACCCACGAGCAGGCCTACGTACACGTAGCGCCAGGCGCTGCGGAAGGCCGCGTAGGACACGAAGTGGAAAACGGACAGGTAGAAGATGATGAGCGGCAGCTCAAACGCCACTCCAAAGCCGATCATAAAGAGCAGCTCCATGTTGACGTAGTCCTCCAGATTGGGCCACGCCGTAGCGACGGCCGAGGTCTCGTTGATGAGCCACTCAAAGCCTGCCGGGATAATGATGAAGTAGCAAAAGATTGCGCCCAGGAAGAACAGCACCGTCGAGGCGAGCACCGTGGGCACGACCCACTTGCGCTCGTTGGGGCGCAGCGCCGGCAGGAAAAATGCCAGGATCTGCCAGATGATCATGGGCGTGCACATGACCACGGCCATCTTGATGGCCAGCGAGAAGCGCAAGCCAAAACCGCCGAGCGTGGTGGTGATGTAGAACTTACCGTCCGGCACAAAGGAACGGATGGGGTCTTTCAAGATGTCGAGCACCACGGGTGTGGCGAAATACAGCACGATAGCGGCGGCAAACACCGACACGACCACGATGGTCAGGCGGCGACGAAGCTCTCCCAGATGATCGAAGAGCGGCATTCGCGCAGGTCCGATAGGCATTACTCATCGCCTCCCTTCGGGGCGTCGGCGGCAGTGGCGTCGTCCTCGGCTTCGAGCTCGCGGGCGAGCTGGTCGACGACGGCCTTGCGCTTGCGGGGACGACGGGCATAGAGATCGGCCGTTGTGGGCTCTGCCGGCTCGGGCTCGGGCTCCGACTCTGCAGCGGAAGCGGACTCGGCAGCGGCAGCGGCAGGCTCGGGCTCGGCGCCCTCGGTCGCAGGCTCCTCGGCAGCATTCTCGCCCTCAACGGCACCCTCGTTTGCGGCCTTCTCGGCAGCAAGACGGGCGCGACGCTCGGCAAAGGTCTCCTTCTTGGCGGGCGCTGCCGTCTCGGCAGCATCCTCGTCCGCATCGGAATCGTCATCGACGGCAGCCTTCTTGGGCTTGACCGGGGCCGACGCGGCCTCGCTTACCGGATCGATGATCTCGGACTGAACAACAGCCGTCATCTTTTCCTGCGTCTCGCGGAACTGACGGATGACACGGCCGATCGTGCGGCCCATCTGCGGGAGCTTATCCGGGCCAAACAGCAAAAAGCCGAAGACCACGATGATCGCGAGCTCACCCTCTCCAATACCAAACACACATACCTCCAAGGCTCGATGTGAGTCGAGCCCGCACCGCGCCATTCGGCCGGAACTCGTCTATTCATTCGGTCAAGTATAGCGCCCGGACGCCAAAACGTCCGAGCGCATCACAAACATATGCCAAACGGCACGCCCTTTTGGGGCAGGGATTATGCAGCGGTGATCGAAATCTCCTGGTCGACACCCAACAGCTGAACCACGCGCATCACCGGGGGCTGCACATTGGCGCAGCTAAAGCGCTTACCGTGATCGACCGCGTGGTGCGCGGCGCCCACGAGCACGCCAATGCCCGTCGAATCGATGTAGCTCACCTGGGCAAAATCGAGCTCGACGGCCTCAGTGGGCTGCTCGAGCGCCAGGTCGATGGCATTGCGCAGGCTATCGGCGTTAGAGATATCGATCTCGCCGGTGACCTTAATGGTGTAGAGCTCTGGCGTGGGGTTGGTAGAAATACCCAAATCCATGTATACGCTCCTTTACGTATCGAAAGTGCGGATGGTACGGGAAGCCGCGCGCTAGGCGCGCTCGGCACGCGCAAGCTCGGCAGCGACGAGCTTGACGGCCAGCACCAGCACATCGAGCGCGGCCTCCAGGTCCTCGACCGTGGGATAGCTCGGCGCGATGCGGATGTTGGTGTCGCGCGGATCCTTGCCATAGGGCCAGGTAGCACCGGCCGGCGTGAGCTTGACGCCCAAGTCGGCGCAGAGCGTGGCAACCTTCTGGGCCGAGCCCTCGGGACCATCGAAGCTCACAAAGTAACCGCCGCGGGGATGCGTCCAAGTAGCGCAGCCCGTGTCGCCCAGGCCCTCGGTGAGCTTGCGCTCGACGGCCTCGAAGCGCGGGCGCAAAAACTCTGCGTGCTTTTTCATGTGCTCCTTAACCGCCTCGATGGTGGGAAGGAAGCGCACGTGGCGCAGCTGGTTGAGCTTGTCGGCGCTGATCAGGCCGGCCTTCAGACGCTTGGAGAACTCGGCGATCACAGCGGGGCTCGCACCGATAAAGCCGATGCCGGCGCCCGGGAAGGTGATCTTGGACGTCGAGGCGAAGGCCACCACGCGGTCCTCGGTGCCTGCCGCGCGGGCGAGGTCGAAGATGCTGGCGAGCTCATCGCTCTCGTCGTACAGGTCGTGCACGCAGTAGGCGTTGTCCCAGAAGATGCGGAAATCGGGCGCGGCCGTGGGCATCTCGACCAGGCGGCGCACGGTGTCCTCACTAAAGGTGATGCCCGTGGGGTTGGAATACTTGGGCACGCACCAGATGCCCTTGATGGAATCGTCAGCGGCAACGAGGCGCTCGATCTCGTCCATGTCGGGGCCGTTGTCGGTCATCGCGACGGGGACGTTCTCGATGCCCAGGTCGGCGGTGATGCCAAAGTGGCGGTCGTAGCCGGGAACGGGGCACAGGAACTTGACCTTCTTGCCGTCGTGGGCGGCCTCGTAGGCGTCCCAGGGCTCGCTACCGCACGAACCGCAGCGCCAGAACATGCCGGCGATGTCGTGCTCGATCAAAAGGCTCGACGAACCCAGCACGAGCGTCTGCTCGGCGGGGCAGCCCAAGAACTCCCCTGCCAGCTTGCGTGCCGAGGGAATGCCCTCGAAGCAGCCGTAGTTGGAGCAATCGACGTTGCCGTCGCGCAGATCGGCATTAGCGTTGAGGATATCGAGCATGGGGCGCGAGATGTCCACCTGGGCGGGCGACGGCTTGCCGCGGGCCATGTCGAGTGCCAAGCCCTTGGCCTTGACCTCGGCAACCTCGGCCTTGAGCGCCTCGATGGCAGCGTCGAGTTCGGTGGTTTCCATCTTCTGGTAGATCGTCTGCATGGGGTGCGACCTTTCGCGAAGCGGTACGTTGCAGTTCATCTAAGTATAGACCGCTACCGCCACAACGTTATGAAGCCGTGATAGATTAAGTCCATCGCAATGAATTACGACATCGCCGCGTGCGCCCGTGGGGCCGCGCGGCTCGCCCAAGGAGGCAATATGGAATACGGTTCTTTTAGGGCCGAGGAGTTCGGCGACCTGCAGCGCCTGGTCGACGGGCTGTTTTACGATCGCCACGCCATCGACCGCTTGGACCTGATTGTGCAGGCCGAGATCTTGGACCTAGCACCCGACCTCATGGAGATCGTCAACCTGTTGCCGCCCGGTTACTACGATCGCCAGTCACTTTGCGACCAGCTCAACTCTGCCCTGGCCGCTCACGGCTGGGGCGCCGTCTACGGAACGGTGGAATAGGCCTCGATGCCCGTCATCTAACCCATTTCCCGGCTCTGGCGAGGTCCGTTCTAGGTGCTGTGGTCAAAAAAGGGCAAATATGAGTACTGTTACCTTTTTAGTAACAGCGATTTTTGGTTAAAACCGACAAACTTGAGCCCGAAACTCCTTATTCACCGTCAACCGGCGCTTAATTGAAAGCCGATGACCGCTTATTAACGTACAGTATTTACAGATTTGTTCATTATTTTTCGCACGTAAAATGAAACGCCGTTTGTGACAGTACTCACAAACGGCGTTTTTTGACCACAGGGGTTTCCGACGGATACCAAACACTGCTCTAAACCGCATTTTGCACGCGCTCGAGTCGGTGCCAAACCTAGTTTTGCGCTCTTACTCGTCTTTGGGCTCGGGGTGTTTGCAGACCACGCTCATGTAGATCATGCCGATTACGGCGGCGGTGACCGAACCGGCAAGGATGGCGGCCTTGGCAGCCAGAACCTCAAACTGGGCCGTCGGGAAGGCAAGACCACTGATGAGAATCGACATGGTAAAGCCGATACCGCCCAGAATGCCCACACCGGCGATCATGTGCCAGTTGACGTTGTGCGGCAGCTCGGAAATCTTAAGCTTGACCAGCGCGAACGTCATGCCAAAGATGCCAATCGGCTTGCCCAGCAGCATACCAAAGTACACGCCGAGCGTCACCGGGTCGGTGAGCAACGTGCTCATGTCCACGCCCACCAGGCGAACCTGCGCGTTGACGAACGCAAAGATCGGCAGGATCACAAAGTTGACCGGCGTGGAAATCAGGCGCTCCATACGGATGAGCGGCGGGGTCACACGGTGCATGACGCGCTCGACCTTGGTGGTCGAGACGGTAAAGTCGTGCTGGCCCAGAATGTGCGCCTCGTCGTCGTAGCGGTCGTCGAGCAGCGGCAGGCACTCGCCCAGCCAGTCGGTCAGGCTGTCGAGCTTAACGCCGCACTTGGCCGGGATGGTAAAGGCCAGGATGACGCCGGCGAGCGTGGCATGCACGCCGCTCTTGAACATGCAGAACCACAGCAGCAGGCCCAGCACCGTATACGGAGCCAAGCGGTAGTGCTGCGTCTTGTTGAGCCACACGAGCGCGCAGGTCACAACCGCAGCGGCGCCCAGCCAAAACGGATTGGGGCTCTGGCCGTAGAAGATGGCGATGGCGGCGATGGAGATCAGGTCGTCGGCGATGGCGAGCGTCGAGAAGAACACGCGCACGCCGTTGGGCACGCGGTTGCCCAAAAGCGATAGCACGCCCAGCGCGAAGGCAATATCGGTTGCCATGGGAATGGCCCAGCCGTTACGAGCACCGGCATGGTTAAAGATCAGGTAGATGCAGGCGGGAACGACGACGCCGCCCACGGCTGCCAGCATGGGGAGCATGGCTTGGCGCGGGTTCTTGAGCTCGCCGACCGTCATCTCGTACTTAAGCTCGATGCCCACCAGCAAAAAGAAGATCGCCATGAGGAAGTCGTTGACGAAAAGCTCAACGGTGAGACCGGCCGTGAAATGCCCCAGGCCCACATAGAGCGGGGTCTCCAAAAAGTGATGGATGGCCTCGTAGGCATCGGTATTGGCGCAGATGACGGCGGCGATGGCGGCAAACACCATGACGGCGGCCGAAATCGTGCCGTTCTCGGCGATGCGCTCCCAAATGTCATGACGTTCAAAACGCTTACGCTCACGAACGTTGAACAGCTGCTCGGGTGCTGCCATGGGCGGCTCCTTTCACGGGAAGGCTCCCGTCTTAAAAAAGCACGGCCCGCCCAAGTGGCGGCGCCGCGCTCTAACGTATTACGCTTGCATCTAGCCTACCCTGCACAGATACCGTGCGGACGCGGCCGAAAAGCAGAACCACAGGTTGAACATTATTTGCTCAACGGCACGGGCGCGCCTGTCCAAGAGACAACGCGGCGCGTGCACAAAAAACGACCGGAGCGCGGAGCGTCCGCGATCCGGTCGTCGGTGTTAGGTCAAAAGAACCTAGCAGGCGGCCATGATGGGGGCAGCGACCTGCTTCTTGCGGGAGAGGACGCCCGGCATCCAAACGCCGTCGTGCTCGTCGGCAATGCCCAGACCCTTCTGAGCGGCCTCGGTCTCACCCTCGAGCAGGACCTGCGAGCCCTCCTCCATGATGTCGGTGATGCACAGGACGATGCCGTCGGCACCCTTCTCGGCGGCATAGGCGCGCATGGCCTCGCGGATCTCGTCGATCATGCCGAGCGCGCGGGTCTTGTCGACGGTCTCATACTGGCCGATGAGCAGCTTCTTGCCGGCGGGCTCGAACATCTTGATGTCGTTGCCGACCATCTCGGCAGCGGTGAAGGAGCCGGACGGACGGGTGAGGAAGACCTCCATGCCAAACTTGACCGGATCGACGCCCACCTGCTCGCCAAGCTTAGCGGCGACGGCGCGATCGACGTCGGTGGTGGTGGGGCTCTTGAGCATGAGCGTGTCGGTCATCATGGCCGAGAGCAGCAGCTTGGCCTGAACGTCGGAAAGCTCGACGCCGAGCACGCCAGCGAGCTTGGTGACGATGGTGCAGCTGGAGCCCCAGGGCAGGCAGATGTAGTGCAGCGGGCCGGCGGTCTCGAAGTCGCCGATGCGGTGATGGTCGACAACGCCAAAGACCGTGGCGTCCTTAAGGCCGGCGACGGACTGGGCGGACTCGTTGTGGTCGGTGAGGACGACGAGCTGACCGGCCTCGACGGACTCGATCACGCGGGGCTCGGCAATGCCGGCATCGGCGAGCAGCTTGGCGGACTCGGCCGGAAGCTGGCCAAGGGTGCAGGCCTCGTAGGTGTTGCCGGCATACTCAACCTGGTTGAGCAGCTGAGACAGGACGACGGCGCTCATGATGGCGTCGTTATCGGGGTTCTGGTGACCAAAGACAAGAACGTTTGCCATGGATATCCTCCACTTGATATGTGTACTTGGACGTAGCTATGGTAGCACGCTGGCGCCGAGCCTTCGCAGACAGAAGGGCCGCGGCGCAATTTGGGGCAAGCCTGGGGGCCAAGTCTGTCACCTTTGCACCATGTTGGTGCAAAGTAACCTGACCCCCTTGCACCAGCTATTTGCCGGCGGCGCGCAGGGCTACGTAGGCGGCGCCGATGATGCCGGCGTCGTTGCCGAGCGAGGCGACCTCGATGGGCGTCTCGCGCGAGGCGGAAAGCGCGTACTGCTTAAAGTGCTCGCGAACCTTGTCGAGGTAGACATCGGCCGAGGCAGAGGCGCCGCCGCCGATCAGGAACATCTCGGGGTCGACAACATTGGCAATAAGCGCCAGGGCGCGGCCGAGGTAGTCGGCCATGGTATCGGCCGCGGCCAGCGCGAGCTTATCGCCCTCGCGGCAGGCCTGGAACACGTCCTTGGAGTCAGAAGGCCCGGTGAGCTCGATGGGCTCGACGCCCGCAGCCTTGCACTCGGCCAGATAGTTGCTCACCACGCCGGTGGCGCTGGAATACTGCTCCAAGTGGCCATGGCCGCCGCAGCCGCAGGTACGCTCCTCATCGGGATTCAGGCACATGTGGCCGATCTCGCCGCCGGCACCCACAACGCCCGACACCACGTCGCCGTTAATGATGACGCCACCGCCGACACCGGTACCGATGGTAACCATCACCACGTTCTGCACGCCCTTGGCAGAGCCGAGCCAGGCCTCGCCCATGGCAGCGGCGTTGGCGTCGTTCTCGTACTTCACGACCGCATCGGGGCAGTGCTCCTGGATGGCAATCCTCAGCTCGGGCAGGTTGATGGCAATGTTGGCCTTGACCTTGGCATCGCCCGATGCCGGAATGGGGCACGGAACGGCCAGGCCGATACCCGCCACAAAGGCGCGCGGAATCTGGGCCTTGGCGACCACCTGGTCGATGGCCTCGGTCACCGCGGCAAAGCCCGCAGCGTCAACGATGGGAGGCGTGGGCACGCTGGCCTTGGCAAGCAGGTTGCCGTCCTCGTCGAACAGGCCCTCCTTAACCGAGGTGCCGCCGACGTCAATGCCGATGTAGTACTGCTTAGGTTCCATGGGAGCCCACCTTTCTCGTTTAAACATTGCCTGTATGGTACCGCTCCCGCGCCAAAAACCTGCCAAAAAGGAACAGTTTGTTTTGGCAGGTTTTATCTGGGGAAATGCAGGGCATGAAATTCGGTTCGCTGGGCGGCAAAACGGCTCGACCCCATCCTCGAGCCGATCGATTCGCTCAATATCACATTATTCAAATGCATATTCATTTAGAGCGCTCTAGTTTCTAAAGAGAAGCGTTTTTTGATAATATCTTTCTCGAACTTTTTAAAACGCAATAGGGATGCTTAGGTGTTGACTATACTTTCTTTTATACTCAATCAAGCCGGAAAGGAGGTTCCATGATTCCCAAATACGAGGCGATAGCCGCAGACATCCGTCGAAGCATCGAGGACGGCGCTCTGAAACCAGGCGACAAGCTGCCTACCGTCGTCGAGTTCTGCGAGCTGTATGGCGTTTCCAAAATCACCGTCAAACGAGCGATTGAGCAGATTACCGAGGAGGGCTTGATCACCAGCCGGCGTGGATCGGGCACCTACGTCAAGGACACGGCGGGGCTTCCCGGCAAAGCGTTTTTCCAAGGCAGAAACGACCGCGCTCAGGGCTTTACCTACGAGCACCGCGGGGAGAAGGTGACTTCGGTGGTCTACGATTTCTCGATCGTCAATCCGCCGGCAGAGGTTGCCTCCCAGCTGGGAATGGCCGAAGACGACTTTGCCTATCACATCGTGCGCGTACGCGAGGTCGATGGCCTGCCCATCGTTATCGAGTACACCTATATGCCGCTCGAGCTGATCCCGGGCCTGAAGAAAAAGGACCTGTACGCGTCGGTCTACAGCTATATCCGCGAGCAATGCGGGCTTAAGATCTCGAGCTTCCACCGCACCATCCGTGCCGTGGCGGCAACCGAGGAAGAAGCCGAGCGCTTGAACACCAAGCCCGGCTCTCCCCTGCTCGAGCTCAACCAGATTGGTTTTTTGGACAGCGGCGCCGCGTTTGAGTACTCGATTTCGCGTAACGTTGGCGACCGTTTTGAGCTGCACAACGTGACGTTGGCTTAAGTTTGTAATCCGGAGGGCGCTCGCTTTGAGCTGTTTTGCGCGGCGCCCGCACAACCTGATGGGGGTATACACATGTCCGATTTGATTAAACTCACGCCGATCTTCCACGAGAAGATTTGGGGCGGCCGCCAGCTGGAGACCGTCTTTGGTTACGACATTCCCGAAGGCCCCATCGGTGAGTGCTGGGCCATCTCGGCACATCCCAACGGCGACTGCCAGATTGCGGAGGGCCCGTACGCCGGTCATACGCTGTCCTGGCTGTGGGCCGAGCATCGCGAGTTCTTTGGCAACTGCGAGGGCAAGGAGTTCCCGCTGCTCATTAAGATTCTGGACGCCAAGGACGACCTGTCGATCCAGATCCATCCCAACGACGAGTACGCCGCCGAGCACGAGAACGGCAGCCTGGGCAAGACCGAGTGCTGGTACGTGCTGGATTGCGAGCCCGGCGCCACGATTATCGTCGGCCAGCGCGCGCACGACCGCGCCGAGGCCGCGCAAATGATCGAAGACGGCCGCTGGGACGAGATGCTCAACGTCCTGCCGATCCACAAGGGCGACTTTTTCCAGATCGACTCCGGCACCGTGCACGCCATCAAGACCGGCACGCTGATTCTGGAGACGCAGCAGTCGAGCGATGTGACGTATCGTCTGTACGACTACGACCGCCCCGGCACCGACGGCAAGCTGCGTCCGCTGCACATTGAGCAGAGCCTGGACTGCATCGACTTTGATGTTCAGGCCCCGACCGACGGCACCGTGACCGCACCCGAGGTCGATGGCGTGACCGAGCTCGAGTCCAACCCCTGCTACACCGTCGATCGCGTGCGCGTCGACGGCAGCAAGACCCTGGAGCAGCGCTGGCCCTTCATGTGCCTGTCGGTCATCAACGGCGATGGAACCGTCTGCGGCGACCCCGTCCACAAGGGAAGCCATCTACTGGCGCCCAGCACCGTGGACAAGATCGAGCTTGCGGGCAAGATGGAGCTGATCATCTCGCACCTGTAAGCTACCGGTCCCCGAGTGCTCGCCGGGATAGGGCGCGGGGATTGGTCGCCTGCTCGGGCAGTCCTGCTCGCACGGAGAGCACATTAAGTGCTCTCCGGCTCGTGCGGAACTCGCGACCGACCAATCCCCGCGCCCCATCCCGGCGAGCCAGTGGCTAGCAACATCATTCAAAAGCACAGCAAGGGGCTCCCCCGTTATAGAACGGGAGAGCCCCTACTCATATCTATTTATCAGCCCACCCGGTTTTCCAGACAAAAAGCGATCGAGCAGAGCGATGTTCGCAAGCAACGTTACCTAAGGACCCGGACAGGCGCCAAGGACAACGTCGATCGCGAGTTCCGCACGCAAAGGAGGCCACTTAATGTGGCCTCCGT
>CAKUNE010000011.1 GCA_934668345.1 uncultured Collinsella sp.
GCCGGGACTCGAACCCGACAGGGTGCGAGCGTCAAGCAAACGCGAAGCGTTTGTAGCGAGCAGGCGAAGGCGCCGGCAAGCGCCTGAAGCCGGTGCGGATTTGCGAAGCAAATACGCAGACGTCCCGTTGCCCGCTCCACCGAGCATGGCAGATTTCGGGAATGACAGATTCAAACGGCTTTACCCTTGCGCTTTTACGCACTCGGATTTGCCGCCCGCTCCCACAAAATGTTAGGTTGATGCCCGTAGCTCATACTGACACCTGCGCACGGTACAATAGTCAAGTTACGACCAACGTGCCAATAACCAAAAAGGAGCCGCTATGATCGATCGCTATACCCGCCCGGAGATGGGACACATCTTCTCCCTCGAGAACAAGTACGCCATTTGGCAGGAGATCGAGGTCCTGGCCTGCGAGGCTCAGGCGGAGCTCGGCAAGATCGGTATTTCCAAAGACGAGGCCCAGTGGATCCGCGACCATGCCAACTTTGAGAAGGCAAAGGTCGATGAGATCGAGGAGGTCACGCGCCACGATGTCATCGCCTTCCTGACCAACATGAAGGAGTACATTGACGCCGACGTTCCCGAGGGCGAGCCCAAGCCCAGCCGCTGGGTTCACTACGGCATGACCAGCTCCGACCTGGGTGATACGGCTCTGTGCTATCAGCTCACTCAGGCCTGCGATCTGATTATCGAGGACGTCAAGAAGCTCGGCGAGATCTGCAAGCGTCGTGCCTTCGAGGAGCGCAACACGCTCTGCGCCGGCCGTACTCATGGCATCCATGCCGAGCCGATGACCTTCGGTATGAAGTTTGGCTCCTGGGCCTGGGAGCTCAAGCGCGATCTGGACCGTCTTGAGGACGCCCGTAAGAACGTTGCCTTCGGTGCCATCTCGGGCGCCGTCGGAACTTACAGCTCCATCGAGCCGTTTGTCGAGGAGTATGTCTGCGAGCACCTGGGTCTGGTTCACGATCCGCTGTCCACGCAGGTCATCAGCCGCGACCATCACGCCTACCTCGCCGGTGTCCTCGCTACCACGGCTGCCACCTGTGAGCGCATCGCAACCGAGGTCCGCAACCTGCAGAAGACCGATACGCTCGAGGCCGAGGAGCCGTTCCGCAAGGGGCAAAAGGGCAGCTCCGCTATGCCGCACAAGCGCAACCCCATCACCATGGAGAAGGTCTGCGGCCTGTCGCGCGTCGTGAAGTCCAACGCCCAGGTCGCCTTCGACAACGTCGCCCTGTGGCATGAGCGCGACATTTCGCACTCCTCCGCCGAGCGCGTCGCCCAGGCCGATAGCTTTATTGCACTCGACCACATGTTCCAGTGCCTCATCCGCGTCATCGATGGCCTGCAGCTGTACCCTGCCCGCATGATGGCCAACCTCAACAAGACCCGCGGCCTCATCTTCTCCTCCAAGGTGCTGCTGGCTCTCGTCGATACGGGTATCACCCGCGAGGACGCCTATGCCATCGTGCAGGAAAACGCCATGGCCACGTGGCACGAGGTTCAGGATTGCGTCTCAGGCCCTACCTTTAAGGAGCGCCTCGAGGCCGATCCGCGCTGCACCGTCAGCCAGGAGAAGCTCGACGAGATCTTCGATCCGTGGGACTTCCTCACTCGTATCGATACGGTCTTCGACCGTCTGGAGCAGCTAAACTTCGAGTAGGGTCGACCCAATTCGACCGCTTGCGGATGCATTTCAACCATTGGCGCCTTGCCCGTCTTGGGCGAGGCGCTTTTTTCGCTGCTGCGGCAGCCCCCGGTAATAAAATGAACCTCTACTGCTATTTCGATGAAAAGAGGCGCGTGCCCAGACGTATTAAACGAGTCGTCATTGTCTCGTTCGCGCTCATAGTTCTTGTTACTGCCTGTACGGCCGCCCTGACGTATACCGATCGAAATAGTTCTTCCTCGCCGAGTACGGCTGACGAGGATCTCCCTGTGCTCAAAATTGGCGTTACGGATAACGACCCCTATGTATATGTCGATACCACAGGCGATTACGCCGGTATCGATATCGATATCGCCCGCGAGGCGTGTGAACGTGCGGGGCTCAAGCCGCAGTTTGTCGATATCGACTGGAACGATCGCGACCGGCTGCTCAAAAATGGTGATATCGATTGCCTATGGTGCGACTATTCGCCCTGCTATCGCGAGGATAAATATTACTGGAGCGAGCCGTATCTAACCGTGACGGTCTCGGTTGCCGCCAAGAAGACGAGCGGCATCAAGTCCCTGGCGTGTCTCGATGGAAGCAAGACCATTGCGGTGATTGCGGGCTCAGTGAGTGAACGCCGATTGCTTGCAGGGGATCTGGGAATCTCGCCGGACGTGCACATCAAATCATATGGCTCTGCCGAGCTCTGCAAAGCCGCTCTAGCCAAAGGATATGTGGACTGCTGGATGGCGGACGTACGGTCGCTTGACCGACTCGTTGCCCAGTACCCCGGCCTTTATCGCGTGTTCGCTGACAACGTTATGACGGTTGACCTGGGCGTCGCGTTTGAGAACAGCTATGAAGGACCGGTCGTAAAGGATCTCAATACCGCGCTGTTCGACATGGATCGAGATGGCACGATTGACCGTATTGTGGGCAATTACAAGGCGGGAGCGACGACGAGTGAGCAAGGAGCGAATTCATGACAAATGATGAGCGCTTCTTGCACAAAAAGAACCTGGTTGTCATAGTCGTCAGCGTTGTTGCCAGCATTGTCTTGCTGAATCTGCTGTTTATGGTCGGCACGCATCGCTGCCTCTATAAAACGCTTGGATTCGGTCAAGAGGCCATGGTGTTTTTGGAAAACGCTTGCGAAAAATATGATCGCTACGAACAGGGAAGAAAAACCGAGGCGACGCACGATTTGGATGCTGCGGTCGAATCGTTTGCGACGTTCCTGCCCCCTGATCGCGTTGAAGTCAACGACGATCTTATCGAGCAATATGTCCATGCCGAGAACCTTTCGGGGCTGATGGTCATGGACTCCGACGGTCATATGACCGCCCACTACGACATCGATGGCCGCGACCCGCTCATGCTATGGCGAGAAGAACTGGCTTGCTCGTCGGTCGCATCGATGTATCAAGGTTCCAAAGTGTCCTACTCAACTGTCGTTGAGCGCCGCGATGTCGTTTTTGCCGTCTGTGCTGCCCCGTATGGCGACGGCGTTGCCCTGGCATACCGCTCATTCGTCCCCGATGCGGCGGATGACTATTCGTATGCCATAGCCGACGTGCTTGCAAACAATACCTTCCACCAGGGCCCCACGGTGCTTGTTATGGAGGATGCGGAGATCGTCTCTTCTAATGATCCCGATGTCGACGTGTCGCTCGCTCGGCTCCTTGCCGGATCTGGAATCGAGTGGAAAGACGAAGGCCTGACGCGTATCGAGTATCGCGGAAGCAAATGGTATGCCGTGCGCGCGGCATACAAGGACTATCGCCTGTTTGCGCTGTATCCCAAAGCGGAGGTCATGTCCGGCAGAGTCTCGTTTGTTGCCGCCGGTGTGTTGGTTTGTCTTGCGTTTTGGGTTGTGGTGCTGCTAGCGCGAAATATCGTTGACCATCGAAACCTAGCCGAAAAGGATAAACAGCTCGGCATTATCAATGCCATAAGTGCCATCTACGACTCGACCTTCCTTTTACATCTCGATACGCTCGAGATCGAGGGAATCAACATGTCGCCGGCGATAGCGAAGATATTTGCCGAACACAGCGAGGCGTATGACTTTATGGACACGGTCTGCCGAGATATCGTGAGCCCCGAAAGCCGTGAAGCGGTTGTGGGACTTGTGGATATAAGTACGCTTCGTGAACGTATGGAGGGCGTGCCATACTTGGCCGCTGAGGTGCGAGATTGTCGAGGTACTTGGTATTCGCTGCAGGTCGTCCCCCAGCATCGCGACGAGCAAGGCCGGCTGGAATCGGTCGTCGTGGCGACGCATAACATTTCGATGGTCAAGCATGCCGAGGAGCTGTCTTACCAAGATAAGCTGACAGGGCTTCGCAACCGCAACTATCTCGAATCGCGCGGAGATAGCCTGGTAAACGAGGACTTGCCGGTGAGCGTGATCATGCTGGACTGCAATTATCTCAAGCGGACTAACGACATCCGTGGCCACGAGATGGGAGACGAGCTGCTGCGACGGACGGCGTCCGTGCTACGGCAGGTGGCTGGTGAGGATTGCCTTCCGATGCGTCTTGGCGGCGACGAGTTTTTGCTGGTTTGCCCCCATACCGACGGCGAGTCTGCGCTCGGGCTGGAACAAGATATTCGTTTCGGCCTTGCAGCGGTGAGCGATGAGGTCCTAACGGTTAGCGCGTCGATTGGCGTGGCGACCGTCGAGACGGCTGGAAAAACGCTGGCCGATGTGTATCGCGTTGCCGACCACGATATGTATCGTGAGAAGCGTATGGTCCACGAGCAGGGCACGGACTGCTAATCTTGTCCCCGCTGGTCCGTGCATCGTAGGATGTTGAATCGGTGCCCGCGACCATAAATCGGCGCGGGCGGGGATAATAGACTCCTGAAATTGTTTTATGAGAGGGGATCTCAATGATTAGTTTTGACTACAAACCGCAGGGCGTATGCGCTCGCAATATTCACCTCAATCTCTCTGACGACGGCAGCAAGGTGCTGGGCGTCGAGTTTACTGGCGGCTGCGACGGCAACCTCAAGGCCATCTCCAGGCTGGTCGAGGGCGTTCCTTCCGATCGCGTGATTGAGGTTCTCGCCGGCAACACGTGCGGCATGAAGAAGACCTCGTGTGCCGATCAGCTCACGCGTGCCATCGAGGCCGCTCGCGCCGAGATCGCCTAATGGGCATCGTTGATCGCTTTAAGAATGGAATAACGCGTCGAGGTTTTGTGCTGGGCGGCGCTGCGGCTGGTGCCGCCACCATGCTGGCTGGATGCTCGAAAAAAACGGGCACCAGCGATGATGCCGCCGGTGAGCCTCAGGTCATCAAGGATGATTCCAAGATCGTCTCGATTACGGATGAGTACGAGGCCGTCGATATCGATCTTGAGCCCGCGGCCTCGTGGACGCTGCCGCTGGGAACGCTGCTGTACTACTGCGATGGCGACTATGCCGCGGCAATGATGGCGCCCGCATCTGCGCTGCACGCCAACACGCTCGGCGTACTCAACCTGGGCGATGGTTCACTCACCACGCTTATCGAGGACCCCATCGAGGGCACCGGGTACGCGTTTTACGATGTCCGCGCCGGCGATGGCGTGTTTGCGTGGGTGGAGATGAACTTTGCCAATTCATCGTGGAAGCTCTACGCCCAAAATCTGTCGGGCGCTTCGCTTGCCGGTGATGTGGTTGAGCTCGACCGGGGCGGCAAGGACTACGATCCGCCGTTGTTCACGGCGTTCGGGTCATCGGTCGTCTGGTATAAGATGCCTTCGGCGGGTGGCAATAAAACGAGCAGCGATTCGTTCTGCTATCGCCGCTCAGTCGATGAGTCCAAGGCCGAGACAATTTGGAAATCGACGGGTCGCTTTGCATCCGCCCCGCGCGTGAGTGACGGCATCTTGACCATCTCTCCGCGCGTCCACAACGACGAGGGCGTCTACTACGGCATGACGGCGATCGACCTGACCGACGGCAACAACACCAAACGTGCCCAGCTGGTCCTCCCCTCGTCGGTCTCGCCTTTCGAGGCCGTGTATATGGGCGATACCTTTGTGTTTTCCATCGAGGCGACCTATAGCGGCGTGGGCAGCCTGGGCAATATGGGCACCTATATCGGTAACGAGGGCGGGCCGTACCTCTTCCTGTCGCGCGAGCCGCTTGCGTGTGCCGCCGGCAAGAAGAATAAATATCTCGTTAAGGTCCAGGCATCGCATTTCCTTATCGATACCTCTGCCAAAACCTACGGCTCGCTGTTGTCGCCCGATCGTGCTTTGGAATATGGCGATTATCCTGCTACTGCGGGAAAATCGGACTCATTCCTTACCTATGCGACGGTGCGAAACAGTCAGGGTATACCCGAAACGGTTACCGCACGTCTATTCTCTCTTTGACCTTAGAGGGGTTAAAAAGGCGTCAACAGGGGAATAAGCGCGTTGTAATTGTGGGTACCGCCCGCCGAGCTGCCGCGCCATAGCGGCGCTCGGCGGGCTCAGGTGCGTTAAAATGGGCTTGTTCTTAGCTAATTGAGACAGGGGGGCCGTGTTATGGCTTCAGATGCAAAAAAGATTCTGTTGGTCGAGGATGAGAAGGCAATCCGTGACGCTGTCGCTGCCTATCTCGAGCGCGAGGGCTACTGGGTTGTGGGCGTCGGTGACGGTCAGTCCGCGATCGAGGAGTTCGAGAAGCATCAGTTCGACCTGGTTGTGCTCGACCTTATGCTCCCCAAGATCCCCGGTGAGCGCGTTTGCCGCACCATTCGCGATACCTCGGATGTTCCCATTATCATGCTGACGGCCAAGGGCGAGATCGAGGACCGTATTATCGGCCTCGAGCTCGGTGCCGACGATTATCTCATCAAGCCGTTCTCTCCGCGCGAGCTCGTCGCCCGCGTTCGCGCCCTGTTCCGTCGTGCCCATCAGGCCGATGAGCCCGCCGTCGAGGTGCTCGACTTCGGCGATCTGGTCATCGACATCTCCGGCCACAAGATTCTGGTCGAGGGCAAGGAAGTCGATCTGACGGCTTCTGAGTTCAAGCTGCTCACCACGCTTGCCCGTCACCCCGGTCGCGTCTATAACCGCATGGAGCTGGTCGAGAAGGTGCTCGGGTACGACTTCGAGGGTTACGAGCGCACCATCGACAGCCACGTGAAGAACCTCCGCGCCAAGCTGGGTGATGACCCCAAGAAGCCCAAGTGGCTCTACACCGTCCATGGTGTTGGCTATCGTTTTGAGGCTCCGGCCAAGACCGATAAGTCGGACGAGAAATAAGGTAATCACATATGACACCTGCGCGCTTTGAAATCGGACAAAAGCACAAGCAGGAGAGCGAGGCGGGTTCCAAGGCAAGTTGGAACACGCCTCGTTCCGATTCCCGGCCGACGATGAGCTATCCCTCGCGTATGGCCCTGGCTTTTGCCCTGACATCGCTCATGACGGTATTGGTGCTAGTGGGCGTCGTCTCCGTTGTATGGGGTACGGTTTTTACGGATTACACGCGCTCCAATATCGTCGAGATCGCCAATTCCGCTGCCGAAAAGCTTGCGACATCGTACGAGGAAAACGGCAACTGGACCGCGGGGGAGTTGCGTACGGTCGCGACATCGAGCCTGGTGTCCGACGATCTTGGCATGCAGGTCGTCAATAAAAAGGGCGTTATCGTCTACGACGATTCATGGCCCTCGGCAAGCGCGACCGCCGATGTGCGCGAAAATCAGGCGACGACCGACGGCACGAGCGGTAAGAGGGCATCGCATAGCCCGGTCTCCTCTGCCCCCACCGGATCGGACAGCGTTGCCAATGTCGAGATCGTAACGTCCTCCGGTGAGCATGTCGGACAGGTCAAGTTGTGGGCGATCGGCTCCGACGCCCTGCTCACCAAGGCGGATTCTGCATTTAGGGAGAAGACCTTTAACGCCATGGCCCTCGCCGCGGTTGTGGCCATTTGCATTTCGGTCGTTATCGGATCGCTCGTGTCGCGCATGCTCACCAAGCCGATTCATCGTATTACGAGCACGGCCAAGCAAATTCGCGATGGCGATCTGTCCGCTCGTACTGGTTTGCGCGGTGATGACGAGATTGATCAGCTGGGTGAGACCTTCGATGAGATGGCCACTTCGCTCGAGAAGGATATGAAACACGAGAAGCGCCTGACCTCAGACGTTGCACACGAGCTTCGCACGCCGCTTATGGCCATGCTCGCAACGGTCGAGGCCATGCAGGATGGCGTGTATCCCACCGACGATGAGCATTTGGAGACCGTTGCTTCCGAGACGCGTCGCCTGGCTCGTCTGGTGCAGCAGATGCTCGACCTGTCGCGCATGGAAAACAGCACGGCTCCGCTCAACCTTGAGCCGGTGGACATGGTTCCTTTCGTGCGTTCCATCGTCAATGCCCAGGAGCGCCTGTTTGTCGACCGCGATCTGCGCTTGCGCTTTGCTGACGAGACCCAAGGTCACGACGATGTCGTCGAAGCCGATCCCGACATGATCACACAATGCGTCATCAATCTCATGAGCAACGCCATGCGCTACACCCCCGAGGGCGGTTGGGTCGTGGTGTCGGTGCTCAGTGACCGCAAACACGTCAGCATCGCCGTTTCTGATACCGGCATCGGTATTGCCAAGGATGACTTGTCGCGCATCTTCGGCCGTTTTTGGCGCGCCGATGCCAGCCGTGCCCGTGAGGCGGGCGGCCTGGGCGTGGGCCTCGCCGTGACCAAGCAGATTGTCGAGCGTCATCACGGCTACATATCCGTGGAGTCGGAGCTTGGAAAGGGTACGACTTTTACGATTCATCTGCCTCGCGAGCACACGGCGGACGCGGCATCTACTACAATGGAGCACTAGCTTTTCGCTATTCGGTGAAGGAGGGGTTTCGTCCCTGCCGCTCCGAGTTTGCGAAAACATGCGGGAAAGAACCCGCATTACTGTCGTATTTTGGTAAGGAGTGACTCACGTGACAACGATGGAGCGTCGTCCGGATTCCCGTGGCAAGGTTCGTGATATCTATGATGCCGGTGAAAACCTGCTGATGGTCGCCACCGACCGCATTTCTGCGTTCGACTTCATTCTTCCCGACGAGATTCCGTTTAAGGGAGAGGTGCTCAACCGCATCTCGGCATTCTGGTTCGATAAGTTTGCCGACATCGTTCCCAACCACCTCGTTTCCATCGACCCGGCGGATTTCCCCGAGGAGTTTGCTGAGTATCGTGACTACCTCGCTGGCCGCGCCATGCTGGTCAAGAAGGCCCAGACGATTCCTATCGAGTGCATCGTCCGCGGCTATCTGACCGGTTCGGGCAAGAAGACCTACGACGAGAACGGCACCGTCTGCGGCATCCAACTGCCCGAGGGTTTGACCGAGGCTTCCAAGCTTCCCGAGCCGCTGTTCACGCCGTCCACGAAGGCCGAGATCGGTGACCACGACGAGAACATCTCGTTCGAGCGTTGCTGCGAGATCGTGGGCGAGGACATTGCCACGCAGATTCGCGACCTTTCCCTCAAGATCTACAAGGCTGCTGCCGAGTATGCAGCGACCCGTGGCATCATCATTGCCGACACCAAGTTCGAGTTTGGTGTCATCGATGGCAAGGTCACGCTGATCGACGAGTGCCTCACGCCTGACTCCAGCCGTTTCTGGCCTGCCGCCAGCTACGAGGAGGGCAAGATTCAGCCCAGCTACGACAAGCAATTCGTCCGCAATTGGCTCAAAGCCAACTGGGATATGACGGGGGAGACCCCGCACCTGCCCGCCGAGGTCATCGATGGCACGTCCGAGCGCTATCGCGAGGCCTTCCAGATCATTACGGGCTCCCAGTTCACAAGCATGAAGGAGAACGCATAAGTGAGTACCCGTAGCGCCACGAACAAGCGCACGCAATCCCACGAGTTTACCGGGGTTGCGCGCAAGTCCGCCGCATCCGCCAAGCCCGCCCGTCAGGCAGCGAGCTCTGTCCGCGTCGTGCCGGCTTCGTCTAAGGCACGCCGCAAAGAGCTCGAGAAGGGCGAGAACCTCGAGGGCCTTTCTAAAGAGGAGAAGCGCGCCCGCAAGGCTAAGCAGCGCGCCAAGGAGGATCGCATCTACACGGTGTCGAATATCCTTCTCAAGCAGGATGAGGACTACACTAAGCGCCGCCGCATCTGGTGGGCCGTGCTCACTATCGGCATGGTGCTCGTCGTGGCCATTTGGGCTTCGCTGTACTTCGCTCCCGCTGGCATGGTGTCCAGCCCCGTCCAGATGGTCGGCATCGTTTTGTCCTACGTCGTCATTTTGGGTGACTTTATCTACGACTTCGTTCGTATTCGTCCCCTGCGCAACATGTACCGCACGCAGGCCGAGGGCATGTCCGAGAACAAGCTCAACGCCCTTATCGAGCGCTCGGCTGCCGAGGAGGACAAGAAGGACTCCAAGAAGAAGTAGCGTTTGCATGCATACTTATCGCTAAGATATAAGGCGCGTCGTTTTTGCGGCGCGCCTTTTTACTGTTCTATAGATAGATGGAGTGGCACATGATTCGAGCTGCCCTGACGGTCGAAGAGGCTCTGGAGGGCATGAAGGCCCTAGAGCCCAAGATTAAAAACTATGCGCGCCTGGTTGTCCGCAAGGGCGTAAACGTCAAGCCCGGCCAGGAGGTTGTCGTTCAGTCTCCGGTCGAGTGCGCGCCGTTTGCGCGCGTGGTGGTCGCGGAGGCTTATGCCGCCGGCGCTGGCCACGTGACGGTCATTTGGGCCGATGATGCCGTGACGAGGCTCACGTACGAGCATGTCGATAAAACCTATTTTGAGCAGACGCCCGAGTGGAAGCGCCTGCAGCTTGATTCCTTGGCCCAGGACGGTGCCTGCTTTATCTTTATCGAGGGCGCCGACCCCGCCGCTCTGAAGGGTATCGATCCTGCCAAGCCCGCCGCGGCTTCCAAGGCAAGGAATACGCAGTGCAAGGTCTTTCGCCGTGGACTGGATTACAACATCAACCCGTGGTGTATCGCCGGCGCTCCGGTCGCTGCCTGGGCTCGCGAGGTGTTCCCGGGCGATGCGGACGAGGTCGCAATCTATAAGCTATGGAATGCGATTTTGCACACCGCCCGCGCCGATGGCCAGGACCCGGAGAGCGACTGGGAGCTTCATGACGCGGCGTTCGAAAAGAATTTGCGCTTCCTGAACGACAATCGTTTTGACTGCCTGCATTACACCGCTTCGAACGGAACCGATCTGACGATTGGCATGACGAAAGGTCACGAGTGGGCCGGCGGCAAGGGCAAGACGCCCGATGGGCACCCCTTCTTCCCCAACATCCCCACCGAGGAAGTCTTCACCTCGCCTGATCGGATGCGTGCCGACGGTATCGTGTACTCGGCTATGCCGCTTATCCACCACGGCAATAAGGTCGACGATTTTTGGATTAAGTTCGAGGGCGGCCGTGTGGTGGACTACGACGCGCGCGTCGGCAAGGCAACGCTTGCGAGCATCATTGACACCGATGAAGGTGCTGCTCACCTGGGCGAGGTCGCGCTCATTTCCAAGAACACGCCAATCCGCGAAAGCGGTGTCCTGTTCTATGACACGCTCTATGACGAGAATGCCAGCTGCCACCTTGCGCTGGGTGTCGGTTTCCCCGAGTGTATCGAGGGCGGATACGACATGTCCAAAGAGGAACTTTTGGAGCACGGCGTTAACGTTTCGAGCACGCATGTCGACTTTATGGTCGGCACGGACGATATCGATATTACGGGCATTACGCCTGATGGACGTGAAGTTGTGATTTTCCAGAACGGTCAATGGAGTTGGGAATAGTCCCAGACCGTGGTACAATGCCACCCGCGGGCCGTTAGCTCAGCTGGCAGAGCAGGGGACTTTTAATCCCAAGGTCCAGGGTTCGAACCCCTGACGGCCCACCCAAAGATTGTTGAGACGGTTAACTTCGGTTGGCCGTCTTTTTTGTCGCCCTTTCATGGGTTCGAACCCGTCGGGGCGCGGAGCTGAGTAAACGCGTGAGCGTTTGCCAGCGCAGCGCGCAAGGCGCGAAAGCGCCGCAGCGGCCGCCTGCGGAGCAGGCTGGACCACTGACGGCCCACCATAGAATAGAAAAGCGACTGGCGGATGCCGGCCGCTTTTTTGTTGCCGCGCCACGGGTTCGAACCCGAACTTCTCTATATATAAGAACGCTTGGCGAACAAAACCTGCCTTTTACCGACGGGAAACAAAGAGCTGATGCTTTTGGAGTAAAGTGGCGCTCCAGAGATGACCGATGCCTTAACACCTATAAACCAGCTGGTCATCGCCAATATCAGAAGCCAATGCTTCAGTTTTAACCTCAGTGATGCGACTGAGGGACCTATTCATTTGTGAACAAAATATGGAGTGCGCGATTCCCGCCCCCGGCGCCCCTCCGGTCTGGCAATATATCTCCTTGCCGCGCGGCCCGGTGGGACCGGATCAGCCGCAAAGCGTGCACCTTGAGAACCGGAT